>CAVTOL010000010.1:0-167500 GCA_963736375.1 uncultured Actinomycetota bacterium | reverse complement strand
AGTGTGTGCTCAGTGGGAAAGGATGTGGGATCGCCGAGACAACCAGGAGGTTGGCTTAGAAGCAGCCATCCTTGAAAGAGTGCGTAATAGCTCACTGGTCAAGTGGTCCTGCGCCGACAATGTAGCGGGGCTCAAGCACACCGCCGAAGCCGCGGCAACACGTGTCCTGTGATGGGGTGGTGTTGGGTAGGGGAGCGTCCTGCATCCGGTGAAGCGGCCCTGTGAGGGAGTCGTGGAGGGTGTGGGAGTGAGAATGCAGGCATGAGTAGCGAATGCAGAGTGAGAATCTCTGCCGCCGAATGACCAAGGGTTCCTGGGCCAGGTTGTTCCGCCCAGGGTGAGCCGGGACCTAAGGCGAGGCCGTCAGGCGTAGTCGATGGAGGACGGGTTGATATTCCCGTGCCCGTGGTGGTGCGTCCGTGTCGAGGCCGGTGATGCTGACCATCCGAACCTTGTCTCGGCTCCTTCGGGAGCGGGGGTGGGGGGAGCGTGGGACCCGATCCGGTAGTAGGCAAGCGATGGGGTGACGCAGGAGGGTAGTCCCGCCGGGCGTTGGTTGTCCCGGTGTAAGCCCGTGGCCCGTTGCCCAGGTAAATCCGGGTGGCTGTCTTGGATGACGGGGGTGAGGGGTGATGCGTAGCCGTTGTGGCGAAGTAGGGTGATCCCATGCTGTCGAGAAAAGCCTCTAGCGAGTGCTGTCATGGCCCGTACCCTAAACCGACACAGGTGGTCGGGTAGAGAATACCGAGGCGATCGAGTGAACTGTGGTCAAGGAACTCGGCAAAATACCTCCGTAACTTCGGGAGAAGGAGGACCGTCTGCTCTGAAGCCTTTCGCGGGCTAGGGGTGGGTGGTCGCAGAGACCAGGCCCAAGCGACTGTTTACTAAAAACACAGGTCCGTGCGAAGTCGTAAGACGAGGTATACGGACTGACGCCTGCCCGGTGCTGGAACGTTAAGAGGACCTGTCAGCCCCTTTTTGGGGGGTGAAGCGGAGAATTGAAGCGCCAGTAAACGGCGGTGGTAACTATAACCATCCTAAGGTAGCGAAATTCCTTGTCGGGTAAGTTCCGACCTGCACGAATGGCGTAACGACTTGGGCGCTGTCTCGACCACAGACTCGGCGAAATTGCATTACGAGTAAAGATGCTCGTTACGCGCGGCAGGACGGAAAGACCCCGGGACCTTTACTACAGCTTGGTATTGGTGCTCGGTTCGGTTTGTGTAGGATAGGTGGGAGACTGGGAAGCGGCCACGCCAGTGGTTGTGGAGTCGTTGTTGAAATACCACTCTGGTCGGATGGGGTGTCTGAACCTCGGGCCCTGATCGGGTTCAGGGACAGTGCCTGGTGGGTAGTTTAACTGGGGCGGTTGCCTCCTAAAAGGTAACGGAGGCGCCCAAAGGTTCCCTCAGCCTGGTTGGCAATCAGGTTTCGAGTGTAAGTGCACAAGGGGGCTTGACTGTGAGACCGACGGGTCGAGCAGGGACGAAAGTCGGGACTAGTGATCCGGCATCTCCTGGTGGAAGGGGTGTCGCTCAACGGATAAAAGGTACCCCGGGGATAACAGGCTGATCTTGCCCAAGAGTCCATATCGACGGCATGGTTTGGCACCTCGATGTCGGCTCGTCGCATCCTGGGGCTGGAGTAGGTCCCAAGGGTTGGGCTGTTCGCCCATTAAAGCGGTACGCGAGCTGGGTTTAGAACGTCGTGAGACAGTTCGGTCCCTATCCGCCGTGCGCGTTGGAGACTTGAGGAAGGCTGTCCCTAGTACGAGAGGACCGGGACGGACGGACCTCTGGTGTGCCAGTTGTCCCGCCAGGGGCACGGCTGGTTGGCTATGTTCGGAAGGGATAACCGCTGAAGGCATCTAAGCGGGAAGCTCGTTCCAAGATGAGGTCTCCCACCCCCTTTTGTGGGGGTAAGGCCCCCTGGAGACGACGGGGTTGATAGGCCAGATATGGAAGCATCGTAAGGTGTGGAGTTGACTGGTACTAATAGGCCGAGGACTTACCACAAAACCTTTTCACCGCAAGCTGTTTTGGCGCGGCGTGAAGCTCGCATCCACTGTGTGACCCTGAACACACCACCCACCTCTTCGCTCACACGCGAGCGCCCGGGGTGGCCGGTGTGACGGTTGAAGGGATACATGAATAGTGTTGTCGGTGGTTTGAGCGGAGTAGGGGTACGCCCGGTCCCATCCCGAACCCGGAAGCTAAGCCCTCCAGCGCCGATGGTACTGCACTCGACAGGGTGTGGGAGAGTAGGACACCGCCGACATCAAACCGATTAATGAGGGGCCCACCCATGGTGGGCCCCTCATTTGTTTTTGTGGTTGGGTGAGGCTTGTGATCGAGCTGGCGGGTGATCCGGTCGCGCTATGCGCGGCGTTGGTCGACGTGCCGAGCGTGTCCGGCGACGAAGCCGGGTTGGCCGACCTCGTCGAGGCGGCGTTTCGGCGTCAGGCACCGCATCTGGAGGTGGTCCGGTGCGGAGATGCCGTGCTGGCGCGCACGCAGCTCGGGCGGGAGCGTCGGGTGCTGCTGGCGGGGCACCTCGACACCGTGCCGGTGGCGGACAACCTGCCGAGCCGCCGCGACGGTGATCTGCTTTACGGTTGCGGCACCTCGGACATGAAGGCAGGCGACGCGGTTTTCGCGCACGTCGTGGCGACGGTGACCGCGCCGCGCCACGATCTCACCGTCGTCTTCTACGACTGCGAAGAGGTGGAAGCGGCGCGCAACGGGCTCGGCCGGATCGAGCGCGAGCACCGGGAATGGTTGGACGCGGACCTCGCGCTACTGGGCGAGCCGACGAGCGGCGCCGTGGAGGCGGGCTGTCAGGGCACGCTGCGGGCGCAGATCAGGACGCACGGGCGGCGGGCCCACTCGGCGCGGTCGTGGCTGGGCGTGAACGCGATCCACGCGGCGAGCGACGTGCTGCAGCGGCTGCGGGACCACCCGGCCCGTGAGGTGGCGATCGACGGCTGCGTGTACCGGGAAGGCTTGCAGGCGGTACGGATCGCGGGCGGTGTGGCGGGCAACGTGGTGCCCGACGAGTGCGTGGTGACGGTCAACTACCGGTTCGCCCCAGACTTGGATACGACGGCCGCCGAGCGACACGTCCGTCACGTGTTCGAAGGGCTCGACGTGGTCGTCACAGACGTGGCTTCGGGCGCGCTTCCCGGTTTGCAATCCGCTGCGGCACAGGAGTTCCTCGCTGCAACCCGGGCGCAGGCGACGGCGAAGTACGGCTGGACGGACGTCGCCCGCTTCGCCGCGCTGGGCATCCCCGCGCTGAACTACGGCCCGGGCGACCCGAACCTGGCGCACACCCGTGAGGAGCACGTCGACGTGCGGCGGATCGGCGAAGCGGTGAACGTGTTGCGCCGCTTCCTGTCGTGAGCCGGGCCGTCATTACGCTGGTTGCATGAGTGCGAACGGGGCGGATCCGCACCCCGAGGAGAAGCAGCGTGGTCCGGTGGTGCTGCGCCGCGAGCGCCGCAACGAGGCCACCACGACCGACCAACGGCTGCTCGATTCCCGCGGCCCCAGCGATTGGGTGCACACCGATCCCTGGCGGGTGCTGCGCATCCAGGCGGAGTTCGTCGAGGGGTTCGGCTCGCTGGCCGAGGTGCCGCGCGCGGTCACGGTCTTCGGGTCGGCCCGCACGCCCCGCGACAACCCCGAGTACGCCACCGGGCGGGCGCTCGGCGCGGCGCTGGCGGAGGCGGGCTACGCCGTGATCACCGGCGGGGGCCCCGGCGTGATGGAGGCGGCGAACCGGGGCTGCTCCGAGGCGGGGGGCTTCTCGATCGGCCTCGGCATCGAGCTGCCGTTCGAGCAGGGCCTCAACGACTGGGTCGATCTCGGCATCAACTTCCGCTACTTCTTCGCCCGCAAGACGATGTTCGTGAAGTACTCGCAGGCGTTCGTGTGCCTCCCCGGCGGCTTCGGCACGTTGGATGAGCTTTTCGAGGCGCTCACGCTGGTGCAGACGAAGAAGGTCACCAAGTTCCCTGTGGTGCTGCTGGGCAGCGACTACTGGGGCGGTCTCTATGACTGGATCGAGAAGACCGTCCTCGATTCGGGCAAGATCGGCGAGAAGGACATGCGGCTGCTGTACGTCACCGACGACGTGGAGGACGCGGTGCGCGTGGTCCACGAGGCCTACCGGGCGTGGGAGGAAGCGCACTAGTGACGACGGCCGTGTGCGTTTACTGCGCATCCGCGAGCAGCATCGCAGATCGGCATCTCGCTCTCGCCGCGGACGTCGGCAGCGGTGTCGCGGCCAGGGGCTGGACTCTGGTGTCCGGCGGCGGTAGCCGCTCGATGATGGGCGCGGTGTCCGCCGCGGCCCGGGCCGGTGGTGCACGCACGGTGGGCGTCATCCCGCGGTCGATGGTGGAGCGCGAGTGGGCCGACCACGCGTCGGACGAGCTGCTCGTCGTCGACAGCATGCGGGAGCGGAAGGCGCAGATGGAGGCCCGCGCCGACGCGTTCGTCGCGCTGCCCGGCGGCCTTGGCACGTGCGAGGAGCTCTTCGAGATCTGGACATCGGGGTACCTGCGGCTGCACACCAAGCCGGTGGTGCTGCTGGACCCGGACGGGCACTGGGCGGGCCTGCTCGCGTGGGTGCGTGACATCGCGGCCAAAGGTTTTGTGGACCCGGTGGCGTTGCGGCGGCTCGTCATCACCAGCGACGTGGATGCCGCGCTCGACGCCTGTGTCGCCCCGGTTCCGGGGGATGGTGGCTTGCGGAGCCTGCGGGGTGGGTAGATACAGCGTGATCCGGTTCGGCACGCGAGCGCCTGCGCAGGACCGCGCACTGGTGATGGCGATCGTCAACCGCACACCCGACTCGTTCTACGACCGCGGCGCCACGTTCACCGACGCCGCCGCGATGGACCGGGTCGACGCTGCGGTGGCCGAAGGCGCCGACATCATCGACATCGGCGGGGTGAAGGCGGGGCCAGGCGCCGAGGTCGACCTCGCCGAGGAGATCCGCCGCGTCGTGCCGTTCGTCGCCGCTGTGCGTGCTCGCCATCCCGACGTGGTGATCAGCGTGGACACGTGGCGCGGTCCGGTCGGCCGAGCCGCCGTCGCCGAAGGCGCCGACCTGCTCAACGACACGTGGGCGGGAGCCGATCCCGCGCTGGGCACGGTCGCCGCCGAGTTCGGCGTCGGCATCGTCTGCTCACACACGGGTGGCGCGGTGCCGCGCAGGCGTCCGCACCGGGTGCGCTACGTCGACGTGGTCGCCGACGTGATCGCCGACGTGACCGGACAGGCCGAGCGCCTCGTGGAGCGCGGTGTGCCGCGGGAAGGTATTCTCGTCGACCCGACGCATGATTTCGGCAAGAACACCTTTCACGGGCTCGCCCTGCTGCGGCACTGCGATCAGCTGGTGGCGACGGGCTGGCCGGTGCTGATGGCGTTGTCCAACAAGGATTTCGTCGGCGAGACGCTCGGCGTCACCGACGTCGGCGACCGGCTGGAGGGCACGCTCGCGGCCACCGCGCTCGCCGCGGCAGCGGGAGCTCGGGTGTTTCGCGCCCACGAAGTGGCGGCCACCCGACGTACCGTGGAGATGGTCGCGTCGATCGTCGGCACCAGGGCACCTGCCCGCACGGTCCGCGCGTTGGCGTGAACCGCGCGGCAACGAGGCCGCTCCCACCGGACGTGAGGAGAGGCCCGTGGACGATGTCACCGAGCGTTGGTTCGCCCGCCGCACCTGGCAAGAGCCGCCGTGGACCGTGGCGGAGCTGGTCGCGGCGAAGCGCGGCAGGCGCGTGTCGGTCGTGCTGCCCGCGCTGGACGAGGAGGCGACGGTCGCCGCGATCGTCGCCGCGATCGTGCCGCTGACCCGCGGTTCGGCGCCCCTGGTGGACGAGCTGGTGGTCGTCGACTCCGGGTCGACCGACCGCACGATCGAGGTCGCCGCGGCCGCAGGCGCCCGCGTGGTGCGCCGCACCGACGTCGTGCCCGAGCTGGAACCCCTGCCGGGCAAGGGCGAGGTGTTGTGGCGGGCGTTGGCCGCCACCACCGGCGACGTGCTGTGCTACCTCGATTCCGACCTCGTCGACTTCGATCCCGCGTTCGTCCCCGCGCTCCTCGGCCCACTGCTCGTCGAAGACGGCGTGCATCTGGTGAAGGGGTTCTACCGTCGGCCGCTGCGGTTGGAGACGGCCGAGGTGGACACCGGCGGAGGCCGCGTCACGGAGCTGCTGGTGCGTCCGCTGCTCGCGGCGCTGCGGCCCGAGCTCGCGGGTGTAGTGCAGCCGCTCGGTGGGGAGTACGCGGGCACCCGGGAGCTGCTGGAGTCGCTGCCGTTCGCGGCGGGCTACGGGGTGGAGATCGGGCTGCTGCTCGACGCACACGCCACCCGGGGCCTGGACGCGATCGCGCAGGTCAACCTGGGGGTGCGCAAGCACCGCAACCGTTCGCTGCTGCAACTCGGGGTGATGGCGCGGCAGATTCTCGCGGCGACGCTCCACCACTGCGGTGTTCCCGACGCAGGCGCGGCCCTCACCCAGTTCGTGCAGGTCGGGGGCGAGTGGCTGCCATCGGCCACGCCGGTGGCTGTCGGCGAGCGGCCGCCGATGCGGGACGTGCGGGTCCGGTAGCGAGGCCAGCGGTTATCGGAACTGTCGGTGGCTCATGGTGGGATGGGGTGGTGGGTACCGCGCTGCTCTACCTCCTCGTCGTCGCGATCGTCGCGGCGGCGTTCTTCGGCGTAGCCGCACTGGTGTTCGGGCGCGGCGAGGAGCTCGCACCGCTCGCGCCCGACGCCACCCCCACACGGCTGCCCTCGCGCGACATCCGCGGCGCGGACATCCGTGAGCTCCGGTTCCCCCAGGCGGTGCGCGGCTACCGGATGACCGAGGTGGATTGGGTGCTCGATCGTCTCGCCGAGGAAGTCGAGCGCCTCGTCCGGGAGCGCGACGAGCTCGCCGCCCGCGTCGAGCAGCACGAGGGGGCGCAATGAGCGAGCGCGCGAGCGGATCATCGGCGCCGCGTCGGGTGGAGCTGACCGTACCCGTCGACGTCGAAGCGCCTGCGGAAGCCGTGTGGGAGTGCGTCACCGACTGGCCGGGGCAGGCGGAGTGGATGCTCGGCACACGGGTGGCGGTCGACGGCGGCGGCGAGGGTCGCCACCTCGGTGCGCGGCTGCGGGCCGTCACCGGCGTCGGCCCGCTCGGCTTCACCGACACGATGGAGATCGTCGAGTGGGAGCCTCCGCGGCGCTGCGTCGTGCTGCACACCGGCAAGGTCGTGCGTGGGGACGGCGTGTTCGAGGTGGTCCCGCTCGGCCCGCGCCGGGCCCGGTTCCTGTGGTCGGAGCGGCTGGATCTGCCGCTGGGCGCCGTCGGGGCGCTGGGCTGGCGGGTCGTCGCACCCGCGTTCCGGCTCGGGATCGCGCGCTCGCTCGCCACGATGGCCCGCCGGTGCGAGGCGGCGCACCATGGGTGAGCAGACGCGCTGCGGCTGGGCCACCTCGGCCCCCGAATACGTCGCCTACCACGACGACGAGTGGGGCCGCCCGCTGCACGGGGTCGTCCCGATGTTCGAGCGGCTGTCGCTCGAGGGCTTCCAGTCGGGCCTGTCCTGGCTGATCATCCTGCGCAAGCGGCCCGCGTTCCGCGCCGCGTTCGCCGGGTTCGATCCGGCCGCGGTAGCCCGGTTCGACGAGGCCGACACCGCTCGGCTGCTCGCCGACGCGGGCATCGTTCGCAACCGCTTGAAGATCCAGGCGACCGTGGCGAACGCCCGTGCGGTGCTCGCGCTCGACACACCGTTGGACGAGCTGCTCTGGTCGTTCGCGCCCGCCACGCACCCACGGCCCGCCACGCTGGCCGACGTGCCCGCCGTCAGCGCGGAATCCGCGGCGATGGCCAAGGAGCTGAAACGGCGCGGGCTGCGGTTCGTCGGCCCGACCACCTGCTATGCCCTCATGCAGGCCGCGGGGATCGTCGACGACCACGTGCAGAGCTGCTGGCGCGCCGCAACCACCACCTAGCCGAGCGTGACACGCCGGTCGGTTGATCGCTCCGATTACCTGCCGATCCAGCGGATGGGGAAAGATGGACACAGGCGTCCCGCCGTGCGCCCCCCAATGCGCGCTTGCCACGGCTGGTACCGGTAAGAGAACGACGGAGGGAGCAGGAGATGGCCGCGATGAAGCCCCGGACCGGTGACGGTCCCCTTGAGGTGACCAAGGAGGGTCGGGGCATCGTGATGCGCGTACCGCTCGAGGGTGGTGGTCGCCTGGTCGTGGAGATGTCGGCCGAGGAGGCCAGCGACCTCGGCGACGCGCTGAAGGCCGCCTCCGGCTGACCGCTACCGACGACCGGCACCGACCCTTCGGGGCCGGTGCCGTCCGCTGTACGGGTCAGACCAGGCTGCGGTAGATGTCGACGGTGCGGGCCGCGGCCGTCTCCCACGCGAACTCGCGCTCCGCGCGCTCCCGGCCCGCTGCACCCATCGCCTCGGCGCGAGCAGGGTCGGCGAGCAGCTCGTTCACCGTTGCGGCCAGGCCGGAGCGGAACTCCTCGATCGCGTACTCGTCGAAGTGCACCAGCAGGCCCGTGCGCCCGTTGTCGACGACCTCGGGGATGCCCCCCACGTCCGACGCGACGACGGCCGTGCCGCACGCCATCGCCTCCAGGTTCACAATGCCCAGCGGCTCGTAGACCGAAGGGCACACGAACACCGTCGCCGCCGACAGCACCTGCCGCACCGATGTCGTCGGCAGCATCCCGCGCACCCACACCACGCCCGACCGTGCCGCGGACAGTGCGGCGACCGCCTTCTCCGTCTCCTCCGCGATCTCGGGCGTGTCCGGCGCGCCCGCGCACAGCACGATCTGCGCCTCCGGATCGATATGGTGGGCGGCTGCGATGAGGTGCCCGACGCCCTTCTGCCGGGTGATCCGCCCGACGAACACGACGCTGGGCCGGTCGGGGTCGATCCCGTTGCCCACCACGGCGTCGCGGACCGGATCGGGGTGGTAGAAGTCGGTGTCGATGCCGTTGTGCACGACGTGCACGCGCGCCGGGTCGAGCGCGGGGTAGCAGTCGAGCACGTCGGTGCGCATGCCGTCGCTCACGGCGATCACCGCGTCGGCCGCCTCGTAGGCGGTGCGCTCGACCCACGACGAGAGCCGGTAGCCCCCGCCGAGCTGCTCGGCCTTCCACGGCCGCCGCGGCTCCAGCGAATGCGCGGTGACCACGTGCGGCACGCCGTAGAGCATCTTGGACAGGTGCCCTGCCATGTTCGCGTACCAGGTGTGGGAGTGGGCGACATCGGCCTCGTCGAGGGCGTTGACCATCGCGAGGTTCACGCCGAGCGTCTGCAGCGCGAAGTTGGCTCCCGTGAGGCCCAGCGGCACCGGATGCGCGTAGGCGGTGTCCCGCGGTTCGCCGAAGCAGTGAACGTCGACGTCGACGAGGGTGCGGAGCGCGGGCACGAGATGCTCGACGTGCACCCCCGCGCCGCCGTAGACGTCCGGTGGGTACTCACGGGTGAGCAGGCCGATGCGCACGATCAGCACCGTAGTCGTTCCGTCGCGCGGCGCCAGCCCGAAGTTCATCGGGTAGCCGGTGGTCAGTTGCCTAGGCGGACACTAGGGTCGGCCCGGTGACCGGCGTCCGCATTTCACCCGCATCGTCGCACGGGCTCACCGCCAACGTGCTGGGCATCGTGCTCGCGGGCGGTGAGGGCAAGCGACTTTGGCCACTCACCGCCGACCGCGCGAAGCCCGCCGTGCCGTTCGGCGGCAACTACCGGCTGATCGACTTCGTGCTCTCCAACCTCATCAACGCGGGGATGGACCGCATCTGCGTGCTCACCCAGTACAAGTCGCACAGCCTCGACCGGCACATCACCACCACGTGGCGGCTGTCGAGCCTGCTCGGGCAGTACATCACCACGGTGCCCGCGCAGCAGCGGCTCGGCCGCCGCTGGTACACCGGCAGCGCCGACGCGATCTTCCAGAGCCTCAACCTCGTCTACGACGAGACGCCTGACTACATCGTGGTGTTCGGGGCCGACCACGTGTACCGCATGGACCCGAGCCAGATGCTCGCCGCGCACATCGAAAGCGGCGCGGGCGTCACCGTGGCCGGGATCAGGGTGCCGCGGGCGGAGGCGAAGGCGTTCGGCTGCATCGCCTCCGACGACACCGGGCGGATCACCGAGTTCCTGGAGAAGCCAAGCGACCCGCCGTCGGTGCCCGACGACCCCGAGGTCACGTTCGCCTCGATGGGCAACTACATCTTCACCACCGACGTGCTGATCGACGCGCTCAAGGCCGACGCCGACGACGGCGACTCCGACCACGACATGGGCGGCGACATCATCCCGCGCCTGGTCCGGCAGGGCGACGCGAACGTCTACGACTTCGCGGAGAACGAGGTGCCCGGCGCTACCGCGCGCGACGCGGGCTACTGGCGCGACGTCGGCACGATCGACGCCTACTACGAGGCGCACACCGACCTCGTGTCCGTGCACCCGATCTTCAACCTCTACAACCAGCGCTGGCCCATCCGCACGGCCACAGCGCCACTGCCGCCCGCCAAGTTCGTGGAGGGCGGGATCGCGCAGGACTCCATCGTCGGCGCGGGCACCATCGTGTCCGGGGCGATCGTGCGCCGGTCGGTGATCAGCCCGAACGTGCGGATCGCGGCCGGGGCCGAGGTCTCCGATTCGGTGGTCATGCCGGGCGTGCACGTGGGCCGTGGAGCCGTGGTGCGCGGCGCGATCCTGGACAAGAACGTGGTGATCCCCGACGGCGCGCTCGTGGGCGTCGACCTGGCGACGGACCGGTCGCGCTACACCGTCAGCCAGGGTGGCGTGGTCGTGCTCGGGAAGGGCATCACGGCCCAGTAGCCTCCATGATCACCGGGTTCGGTGCCTGAGGTGCGCCAGCGCACCTCTCGCACCGAACCCGGCGATCACGGGTCGGTGGGGTGGCGCGTCAGCTCCGGATCGCGGCCAGCAGGCCCTCGCCGAGTGGCAGCAGGGTAGGGGCAAGGCGTTCGTCGTCGCGCGCCAGGCGGGTCACCTCGCGCCGGGCGAGCGTGCCTGCATCGGCGGCATCCGGGTCGAGCACCCCGCCTCCCAGCACGCCGTGCAGCGCCACGACTCCGCCGGGACGCAACAGCCGCAGCGCCTCGTCGAGGTAGCGGGGATGATCGGCCGGGCTCGCGTCGACCAGCACTAGGTCGTAGCCGCCGTCGGTGAGCCGGGACAGCACCTCGAGGCCCATCCCGTTGATCAGGCGGAGCCGGGAGGGGCCGTGCCCGGATGCCGTGAAGGCGGCGCGGGCGATGCGCTGGTGCTCGGGATCGACGTCGATCGAGGTCAGCACGCCGTCCGGGCGCATGCCGCGCAGCAACCACAGGCCGGAGAGGCCGGTGCCGGTGCCCACCTCCACCACCGCGCGGGCCATGACCGCGGACGCGAGGAAGCGCAGTGCCGAGCCCACGCCTGCGGAGACCGGCACGCACCCGAGTACGCCCGCCGCTGAGCGCGCATCGGCCATCACGTCGTCCTCCGCGAGGTAGGAATCGACGAGATCGGCGGTATCGGGGCCGTACATGGTCGCAAAGGCTACTGAGCGACGCTTGCGGAGCGAAAATCGGCGCTGGTCGTCGTCACCGCCCGCGCTTTCACAGGCACTTCTCAGATGGTTCTCACCCCGCGTTCACGGGTATCCGGCACCGTTGTCTCCATCGGTCGGGGTCGTCGGCCGGTGCCGGCGCGGGAACGATGGAAGCCCGATCGGCGTTGTCGGAAGCGGTACGACCCGCCGCAGGAGGTGCCACCCCACGATGACCGCAGGCCCCGCCCCGTCGACGACCTCGTCGGCCGAGCCGGTGCTGCCCGGAGACGGCGCGGAGTGGACCCCGCCGAGCTGGGACGAGGTCGTCCGGGAGCACGCCGACCGCGTGTATCGGTTGGCGTACCGGCTCACCGGCAACCAGCACGATGCTGAGGACCTCACCCAGGAGACGTTCGTCCGGGTGTTCCGCTCCCTGTCGTCCTACAAACCAGGCACCTTCGAAGGGTGGCTGCACCGCATCACCACCAACCTGTTCCTCGACATGGTCCGCCGCCGTGCACGCATCCGGATGGAGGCGCTGCCGGAGGATTCCGACCGGATCGCGGGCCAGGGCCCCGAGCCTGAGCAGGTCTTCTCCGACACCCACCTCGACCCGTTGCTGCAGGAAGCGCTCGACGAGCTGCCCCCCGAGTTCCGCGCGGCGGTCGTCCTGTGTGACATCGAGGGCTTGTCCTACGAGGAGATCGGCGCCACGCTCGGGGTAAAGCTGGGTACTGTGAGAAGCAGGATCCACCGCGGACGCGCGGCGCTGCGCAGCTCGTTGGAGCGTCGCCGTACCGCGCTCGGGGAGCAACGACAGCTGCAGGAGGTCGCGGGGTGAGTGCAGGCGGGCGCCTCTTCTCGGTCCAGGTACCGGACTGGGGGCAGGACCACCTCTCGGCCGAGGCCATCGCCGCGTACGTCGACGGCGAGCTCGCCGAGCGCCCGTACGATCGCGCCACGCGCCATCTCGCGACATGCCGGGAATGCGCCGCGCAGGTCGTCGCCCAGGGGCAGGCGCGCGCTGCGCTGCGGTCGGCGCGGTGTCCCCGCCTCTCTTCGTCGCTGATGTCGACGCTGCGGTCGATCCCGCAGGATGCCGAGCTTCCCGGCCCGCCCAACGGCCTCGCGATCGGCCCGGATGGTGAGCTGGTGGCCCGGCTGCGGCCCGAGCCGCCTCCCGCGGCCAATCCGGCGCCTCCCGCAGGGCTCGCCGACGCACCCCCCGACGCACCCCCCAAGGCCCGCCGGTCCCGCATCGGCGCGGGTGCGGCGATCTCGGGGTTGGCCCTTGGCGCGCTCGCCATCGGCGCCGCGATCATCGCGGGCGACACCCCGGCGCCGTCCGGCTTCAGCGACCCGCCCTCCATCGACGCTCACCTGCAGCTTCCCGGCACCCCCTGATCTGGTACGCCGACTTCACCAACCCTGGGGCACGCTGAGGCATCTGTCCGCACGCGTCCAGGAGCGTCTGCCGCACATGACCGAGCACACGGCGGACCCCGTCACGCAGGACGGATCGGGCACCCGGCCCGAGCCGCCGCGGTTGACGCCGCGTCCGCTGGAGCGCCCGGAGGTCGACGCCGAGGCCGCGGCCGCGTTCGGCCGCCCGCACGGCGTCGACGGGGCGTTCGCCGCGCCCGCGAACGGTGTCGCCGCCAACGGCGCCGCGGTTCGGCAGGCGGCGAGACCACAGGCTGCGCTCGCCGTTGCCTACGGCCGTCCCGACACCGACGCGGCACCTCTTCAGCGCCCGCCACGGCCCGCGCGTCCCACCGATGAGGCCGGTTCCCCGTTCTGGGCCACCGGTGCCGCGGGCGACCCCTGGCGCAACCCCGACAGCCCTGTCGGCCTCGGGCCGCCCGCCGACACCGTGCCGCCGGACGTCCCGGCCGCACGGGTGCCCGGCGCCCGTCTCAGCCTGCGGGAGGTGCTCTTCGGCGGGCGGGTCCACCCCCGGGCCCTCGCCGCGCTCGCGGCCGTCGTGCTGCTCATCGGGGCCGTCGGCGGGGTCGTCGGCAGGTTGACCGCCGAGGACGCGTCCCGGCTGACCTCACCCGATCCCACGATCACGCAGGCGGTCGCGGCGAAGGAGCGCCCGGCGGGCTCGGTGGCCGACATCGCCCGCCGCACGGTGCCCGCCGTCGTCTCGGTGGAGGTCAAGGTCGGCGACCAGGGCGGCACGGGGTCCGGCGTCGTCGTCGACCCCGCAGGCTATGTGCTCACCAACAACCACGTCGTCGCGCCCGCCGCCGACACTGCGGGCGCGGTGATCGCCGCGGTCTTCCACGACGGCACCCGGGTGCCCGCCCGCATCGTCGGCCGCGATCCCAAGACCGACCTCGCCGTGCTGAAGGTGGACGTCGCCAACCCGGTCGTCGCCAGCATCGGCTCTTCGTCAAGCCTCGCCGTCGGCGACAGCGTGATCGCTATCGGCTCCCCCCTTGGGCTCGCGGGCACGGTTACCACCGGCATCGTCAGCGCGCTGCACCGGCCGGTTCGGCTCGACGGCACCGGCGACACCGTCGCCGTCATCGACGCCATCCAAACCGACGCCGCGATCAACCCCGGCAACTCCGGCGGCGCGCTCGTGGACGCCACCGGCGCCGTCGTCGGCATCAACACCGCCATCCGCAGCCTCGGGCAGACCCAGGGCGAAGGCGGCTCGATCGGCCTCGGCTTCGCCATCCCGATCGAGGACGCCAGGGCGATCGCCGACGAGCTGATCCGCACCGGCGCGGTGTCGCACGCCGAGATCGGCATCAACGCCCGCTCGGTCAGCGACTCCGCCACCGACGGCGCCCAGGTGCAGAACGTGCAGGCGGGCGGGGCGGCTGCGGCGGCGGGGATCGTCGAGGGCGATGTCGTCGTGAAGGTCGGCGATCGCCCGATCGGCGGCGCGGACGAGCTGGTCGTCGCGGTCCGCGCGCACCATCCCGGCGACGTCGTGCCGGTGATGCTCGTGCGCGACAGCCGCACCCTGACGGTCTCGGTCACCCTCACCGCGGATTGACACGGGTAGAGTCGAGCCGTGTTCGACAGCGTGGGGTGGGGGGAGATCCTCGTCCTCATCGTGGCCGGGCTGTTCATCCTCGGCCCGGAGCGTCTCCCGAGCGCTGCCGCGTGGGTGGGCCGCTCGATCCGGCAGGTCAGGCAGTACGCCACCGGAGCCCGTGAGCAGCTGCGCAACGAGCTCGGCCCGGAGTTCGACGAGCTCCGCAAGCCCCTCGAAGAGCTGCGCGGCCTGCGCAACTTCAACCCGCGCGTAGCGGCGACCCAGGCGTTGTTCGGCGACGAGCCCGACGTCAAGCCCAACGGCTTCGCGCCCGGCCCGAACGGCGCTCAGAACGGCACAGGCCCCGATCTGACGAAGCGGCCTGCCGAAAAGCCGTCGCTGGCCAAGAACGAGCGCCCCCCGATCGACGACGACGCCACCTAGTCTCCCCCGCCGGAAATTCGCCACATATCTCGACGGCCCAGCTGCACGTCAGCGGCGTTGCTGGTCCGGCCGAGTACGCCCGGTACGAGGCTCGGACCAGCGCCTTGCCGACGCACAGCTGGATCCGCCGAGATACGCAACGAATTTCCGGCGGAGGACACCAGCTCGTGAGTGGAAATGGTGCCTATGGCCACTCTTTCCGCGCACGATCCCCGTCAGGGCCGCCCCGGGCGGCGCCGGTGCCAGTCGGTGGCCTGCTGGAAGGCGTGGGCCAGCGCCAGCACCCGCCCGTCGGCGTGCCGCGGGCCGACGATCTGCAGCCCCACCGGCAGCCCGTTCGCCAGCCCGCACGGCACGCTCGCGGCAGGCTGCTGGGTCATGTTGAACGGGTACGTGAACGGCGTCCACGTCGTCCAGCGCTCGGACGGCCAGCCCGGCGGCACCTCGACGCCCGCCGCGAACGCCGTGATCGGCAGGGTGGGCGTGACGAGCAGGTCGAAGCGCTCGTGGAACGCGCCCATCCGCACGCCGAGCTCCCCCCGCACCGCCATCGCCCGCAGGTAGGCCACGGCACCGATCCGGGAGCCCTCGGCGGCCACGTCCACCAGCCCCCCGTCCATCCGTGCCTGCACGTGGGCGGGCACCGAGGCCAACGAGGCAGCGGCGCCCGCGAACCACAGCGTCTCGAACGCGGCGATGGGGTCGGCGAACCCCGGGTCGACCTCCTCGACGCGCACGCCCAGCGCCGCGAGCACGTCGACCGCGGCCTCGAACGCCGTCGCCACCCCGGGATCGACGTCGACGTAGCCAAGGGTCGGGCTCACCGCCACCCGCAGGCCCGCGACCGGAGCCTCGAGCCCGGGAACGATCGCCGCAGCCGGTTCGAGCGCCCAGGCGTCGCGTGGATCGGCCTCGGACACGACGTCGAGCAGCAGCGCCGCGTCGGCCGCGGACCGGGCCATCGGTCCGACGTGCGACAGCAGGCCGAAGGGGCTCGCCGGGTAGATCGGCACGCGGCCCCACGTCGGCTTGAGCGTGGTGATGCCGCAGAAGCCCGCAGGGATGCGGACCGAGCCGCCGCCGTCGGTGCCCAGCGTGAGCGGCGCCATGCCCAGCGTGACGGCCGCCGCGCTGCCGCCCGACGAGCCGCCCGACGTGCGCGTGGGGTCCCACGGGTTGCCGGTGATCCCGGTGCGCGGCGAGTCGGTGACGCCCTTCCAACCCAGCTCGGGTGTGGTGGTCTTGCCGACGAGCACGCCGCCGTGCTCGCGGACCCGCGCGACGGCGGGCGCGTCGACGTCCCATGGCCCGGCAGGGTCGATCGAGTGCGAGCCGCGCAAGGTGGGCCAGCCGCGGGTGAGCAGCAGGTCCTTGATCGACACCGGCACCCCGTCCAGCGCTCCGCACGGCTCGCCGCGCACCCAGCGGGCCTCGGACGCGCGGGCCGTCGTCAGCGCTGCGGCCTCGTCGACCAGGCAGAACGCGTTGACCTGCGGGTCCAACCGAGCGATCCGCGCGAGCACAGCGGAGGTCGCCTCCACCGGCGACAGCGTGCGGGCCCGATAGGCGGCGAGGAGCTCGACGGCGTCGAGGTCGGCAGGGTCCACGGAGCCTCCAGGGGTTGTGCGCGGTAACGAGTGCTCTGGCACTCGTTACCGCGCACAGGGTCAGGCCGGGGTGATGTTCAGGCTGCGCCCGGACAGGCCACGGGCCCGCACGGTGAGTCGATCGGCGATGCGGCGCAGCGCGATGGCGGCGGGGGTGTCCGGCGCGGTCAGCACGATCGGGGTGCCCTCGTCGCCGCATTCGCGCAGCCGCGTTTCCAACGGCACCTGGCCCAGCAGCGGGACGGGCGCGCCGAGCACCGTCGACAGCGAGTCGGCCACCGCCTGCCCGCCGCCGGACCCGAACACCTCCATCCGGGTGCCGTCGGGCAGCTCCATCCACGACATGTTCTCCACCACACCCGCCAGCCGCTGGCGGGTCTGCAGCGCGATCGAGCCTGCGCGCTCGGCCACCTCGGCCGCCGCGGTCTGCGGCGTGGTCACCACGAGCAGCTCGGCGTTCGGGACGAGCTGCGCGCTGGAGATCGCGATGTCGCCGGTGCCCGGCGGGAGGTCGAGCAGCAGGACGTCCAGGTCGCCCCAGTACACGTCGGCGAGGAACTGCTGCAGCGCGCGGTGCAGCATCGGGCCGCGCCAGACCACCGCGTCGTTGCCTGCGGTGAACATCCCGATCGAGATCACCTTCACGCCGTGCGCCTGCGGCGGCATGATCATGTTCTCGACCTGGGTGGGCCGGTCGGAGGTGCCGAGCATGCGCGGCACCGAGTGGCCGTAGATGTCGGCGTCGACCACGCCCACCGACAGACCGCGCGCGGCCATCGACGCGGCCAGGTTGACCGTGATCGACGACTTGCCGACCCCGCCCTTGCCCGACGCCACGCAGTAGACGCGGGTGAGCGAGCCGGGCAGCGCGAACGGGATCACCGGCTCGGCCGCGTCGCCGCGCAGGCTGCGGCGCAAGGCGGTGCGCTGCTCGTCGCTCATCACGTCGAGCTCGACGCGCACGCCGTTGACCCCCGGCACCTTCTGGGCGGCCGCCGTGACGCGCGTCGTGATCGTCTCGCGCATCGGGCAGCCCGAGACGGTGAGGTAGATGCCGACGTGCGCGATCCCGTCGGGCCCCACGGTGACGCCCTTGACCATGCCGAGCTCGGTGATCGGCTTGTGGATCTCGGGATCGTCGACGTCCGCGAGCGCGGTCCGCACGGCGTCTTCGACGGTGGTGGTGGTCATGCCCCAAACCTTACGTCCGTGCCGCTCAGCGCAGGCGCGCCTAGGATGTCGCCGGTGACCGATCTCGCGGCCGGGGGGCCGAGCAAGACCGCGGGCACCAAGCGGCGTCTCAGCCGCGAGGAGCTGTCGTCCTGGCGGGCGTTCTTGCGTGCGCATGCGGTGATCACCCGTGCGCTGGAGGTCGAGCTGGTCGCCGAGCAGGCGCTCTCGCTCGCCGCCTACGACGTGCTGGTGCAGCTCGTGGAGGCGCCTGCGCATCGGCTGCGGATGACGGAGCTGGCCGACGCCGTGCTGCTGTCGCGCTCAGGCGTCACGCGGTTGGTCGACCGGCTGGAGCGGGCCGGGCTCGTCTCGCGCTGTCCGGTCGAACACGACGGACGCGGCGTGGCGGCCCAGATCACGGATGCGGGGATCGAACGGCTGCGGTCGGCGGCGCGCACCCACCTCGCGGGCGTCGCACGGCATTTCGCCGACCGCCTCGACGCCGACGACCTCGCCACGCTCCAGCGGATCAGTCGGCGGCTGGTCGAATGACCGACTCCTTTTCGGCGAGCCTTTCGTAGAGCTTCTCCAGCTCCCCGCGCAGGTAGTCGCGCGTCACGGTCTCGCCCACGGCGAGGCGCAGCGCCGCCAGCTCCCGCGCCAGGTACTCGGTGTCGGCCTTGGTGCGCTCGGCCCGCGCCCGGTCTTCTTCCAGCGAGACGCGGTCGCGGTCGTCCTGCCGGTTCTGCGCCAGCAGGATCAGCGGCGCCGCGTAGGCGGCCTGGGTCGAGAACGCCAGGTTGAGCAGGATGAACGGGTAGGGGTCCCACCGCCACGCGGCCGCGACGCTGTTGAGGGCGATCCAAATGACCACGACGATGGACTGGATGGCGAGGAAGCGGCCGGTGCCCAGGAAGCGCGCAACCCGTTCCGAGAGCCGGGCGAACGCCTCGGGATCGACGTCGAGACGGCGGCGGGAGACGAGCGGCTGGTCCAGCCGCCGCCGCGTCGTGATCTCAGGCATCCGCGGTCTCCTGTCCGTTGTCGCTCAGGTGGTCGCGCCAGTCGACGGGGAGCATGTGGTCGAGCAGGTCGTCGACGGTGACGGCGCCGAGCAGGTGTTCGCCTGCGTCCACGACGGGGCCCGCCACCAGGTTGTAGGCGGCGAAGTAGCGGGTGAGCTCCCCCATCTTCGCCTCGGGCGGCAACGTCGCCAGTCCGGTGTCGACGATGCCCGCCACCAGTTCGAACGGCGCCTCCCTGAGCAGTCGCTGGGCGTGCACACAGCCGAGGTAGCGCCCGGTCGGTGTGCTCGAGGGTGCGCGGCAGACGAAGACCATGCTGGCCAGCGCGGGCGGGATGTCGGGGTTGCGGATGTGGGCCAGCGCCTCGGCGACCGTGGCGTCGGGGCGCAGCACGATGGGCTCGGGCGTCATGAGGCCGCCCGCGGTGTCCGAGGCGTAGCGCAGGAGCCGCCGCACCGGCGCTGACTCGTCGGGCTCCATCAGGGCGAGCAGCCGGTCGGCGTCCGCGGCGGGCAGCTCTTTCAGCAGGTCCGCGGCGTCGTCGGGGGCCATCGCCTCCAGCACGTCCGCGGCGCGGTCGGCGCCGACGTGTGCCACCAGCGCGCGCTGGTCGGACTCGGACATCTCCTCGAAGACGTCGGCGAGCCGCTCGTCGTCGAGCGCGTCGACCACCTCGTGCCGCCGCTTCTCCGGCAGCTCGGACAGCGTCGAGGCGACGTCGGCGGGCCGCATCGTCTCCAGCACGGCGAGCAGCCCCGCCGTGCCCTGCCGGTCGGTGAGCGTGAGCCCGGTGACCGCCCCCCACGCCACGATCTGCGCTTGCCCGCGCCGTCCCAGCCTGCCCCGCCGCTCCCGCACCGCGAGCCTGCCCACCACCCAGTCGCGGGACCGGGTGTGCTCCACCGCGGCGTCGACGACGACGGCGTCCTTGCCGTCGCCGCCGCCGGGGTCGGTCAGCCGCACCGGAGCGTCGATCAGCTGGCCGACGATGAGCGCCTCGTTGGGACGTTGCACGAACCGGCGCAGGCTGATCAAGCCCGTGGCGAGGGTGACGGCGCCGGGGTCGATCGTCGTGACCCGCAGCATCGGCACGAAGATCCGCCGCCGCGTCATCACCTCGACGACCATGCCGAGCACGCGCGGCGGGTTCGCGTCGACCCGAAGGCCCGCCACCAGGTCGCGCACCCGCCCGATCCGCTCGCCGTCTGGCCCGTAGACCGGGAGGCCGACCAGCCGCGCGACGAAAACGCGCTCCGTTCCCACGTCAAGAGCCTAGTGGGGCGGTCGCGGCCGGTGCGGGGGGATGATCGTGCAAGAACCGGGCAAGCCCGGAAAAGCGGCTCACCTCACTCGTTCAGGAGGCACATCCGTGTCAGCATCGTTCCAACCGACCTCGAGGAGTCGCCGACAATGATGCGACGATGACGACCCGCACGCGCGCCCGCCGCTCCTGCCTTGCCGTGCCTGGGTCCAGCCAGAAGTTCATCGACAAGGCCCGCACGCTCGCGGCCGACCAGGTGTTCCTCGACCTCGAGGACGCCTGTGCCCCGCTGGCCAAGCCGGGGGCCCGCAAGACGATCGTCGCGGCGCTCAACGAGGGCGGCTGGGGCGACAAGATCCGGGTGGTGCGCGTCAACGACTGGACCACCGAGTGGACCTACCGGGACGTCACCGAGGTCGTCGAGGGTGCGGGCGCCAACCTCGACGCGATCATGCTGCCGAAGGTGCAGACCGCCGAGCAGGTGGTGGCGCTGGACCTGTTGATGACGCAGATCGAGAAGACGATGGGCTACGAGGTCGGCAAGATCGGCATTGAGGCCCAGATCGAGAACGCGCTGGGGCTTATCAACGTCAACGCGATCGCGACGGCGTCCGCCCGCGTCGAGACGATCATCTTCGGCCCGGCCGATTTCATGGCGTCGATCAACATGAAGTCGCTGGTCGTGGGGGAGCAGCCGCCCGGCTATGACGTGGGCGACGCCTACCACCACATCCTGATGTCGATCCTCATGGCCGCCCGCGCGCACGACAAGCTGGCCATCGACGGGCCCTACCTGCAGATCAAGGACCTCGACGGCTTCAAGCGGGTGGCGGGGCGCTCGGCGGCGCTCGGCTTCGACGGCAAGTGGGTGCTGCACCCCGGCCAGCTCGACGCGGCCAACGAGACGTTCAGCCCGTCACAGTCCGACTACGACCACGCCGAGAACATCCTCGACGCGTACGAGTGGTGCACCTCGGAGGCGGGCGGCAAGAAAGGTGCGGCCATGCTCGGCGACGAGATGATCGACGAGGCGAGCCGCAAGATGGCGCTGGTGATCGCGGGCAAGGGGCGCGCGGCCGGGATGCAGCGCACCGACCGCTGGTCGCCCCCGGAATCCTGAAGGAGATAGACATGGCCCGCCTCGCCCAGACCGCCGGTCTCACCGAGATCCAGCAGGAGATCCTCGCGACCGTCAAGACGTTCGTGGACAAGGAGATCCTGCCCCACGCGACGGCGCTCGAGCACGCCGACGCCTACCCGCAGGACATCGTCGACGGGATGAAGGAGATGGGCCTCTTCGGGCTCACGATCCCGGAGGAGTACGGCGGCCTGGGGGAGTCGCTGCTGACCTACGTGCTGGTCGTCGAGCAGATCGCGCGCGGCTGGATGAGCGTCTCCGGCGTGATCAACACGCACTTCATCGTCGCGTACATGATCACCCAGCACGGCACGGAGGCGCAGAAGCAGCGCTACCTGCCGCTGATGGCGGCGGGGGAGACGCGCGGGTCGTTCTCGATGTCCGAGCCGGACCTCGGCTCGGACGTCGCGGCGATCAAGACCAGGGCCGTGGCGGACGGGGACGAGTTCGTCATCGACGGCGCGAAGATGTGGCTCACCAACGGTGGCACGTCCAACCTGACCGCCGTGCTGGTGAAGACCGACGAGGGCGCGGAGAAGCCCTACCAGAACCTCACCTGCTTCCTGGTGGAGAAGCCCGTCGGCTACGGCGAGGTCGCGCCGGGGCTGATCGTCCCCGGGAAGATCGACAAGATGGGGTACAAGGGCGTGGACACCACGGAGATGGTGTTCAAGGGCTTCCGGGCGCCTGCCGACGCGATACTCGGCGGCCTGCGCGGGGCAGGCTTCGCGCAGATGATGGACGGCGTCGAGGTCGGGCGGGTGAACGTCGCCGCACGGGCGTGCGGGATCTCGATCAGGGCGTTCGAGCTGGCCGTGGAGTACGCGCAGCAGCGCTCCACGTTCGGCAAGCCCATCGCGCAGCACCAGGCCATCGCGTTCAAGCTGGCGGAGATGGCCACGAAGGTCGAGGCCGCGCACCTGATGATGGTCAACGCGGCACGCCTGAAGGACGCAGGCTCGCGCAACGACGTCGAGGCGGGCATGGCCAAGTACCTGGCCAGCGAGTACTGCGTGGAGGTCACGCAGGAGGCGTTCCGCATCCACGGCGGCTACGGCTACTCCAAGGAATACGAGATCGAGCGCCTCATGCGGGAGGCGCCGTTCCTGCTCATCGGCGAGGGCACCAGCGAGATCCAAAAGACGATCATCAGCAGGGGTCTGCTGCGTGAGTACCGGACCCGGTGAACTTTGGGCACTTCGCGGCGGGTTCGACCGTTGACGGGTTGAGCAATCTCGCGTAAGGAGACCCCGTGACCACGCCGTTCGGTGGGCCCGCACGTTCCGTGCCCGGCCTGCCCAACCTGCCGACGCCGCCCACCGGATGGCCCGTCGGGTCGTACGCCAAGTACGAGGAGGCGCAGCGCGCCGTCGACTACTTGGCCGATTCCGACTTCCCCGTCCGCGACGTGACGATCGTCGGCGTCGACCTCATGCTGGTCGAGCGCGTGATCGGGCGGCTCACGTGGGGCCGCGTGATCGCCTCGGGGGCGGCGTCCGGCGCGTGGTTCGGGCTGTTCATCGGCCTTCTGCTGAGCTTCTTCTCCCCGGGGGGCGGGCTGGGCGCGATCCTCACGAGCCTCGTGTCCGGCATCGTGTTCTTCGCGGTGTTCGCCGCCGTCGGCTACGGCGCCACCCACGGGCGGCGGGACTTCACGTCCCAGAGCCAGATGGTGGCGGGCCGCTACGACGTGCTGTGCCAGCCGCGCAACGCGGAGAAGGCGCGGGAGCTGCTGGCGAAGCTCGCGATGGGCACCGGCGGAGCGGCCACCACGACCGAATGAGTCGTGCGCGGTAACGAGTGCCGGAGCACTCGTTACCGCGCACCGGCTCAGTGGTCCCCGCCGCGCGCTTGCCGCAGGCGCCGCACCACCTCGTCGTCCCAGCGGTGCGTGCGCATCAGCCGGTAGCGCTGGTAGGCGAGGTCGAGGTACGCCTCGGCGTCGGTCTGCTCGCCAACGAGGTCGGCCGCGTGCAGCATCCGCACCACGGGCTGGAACTCCTCGGCGTACCAGCGCCTGGCCACCGTGGGGCGGTCGAGGTAGCGGTCCTCCTGCTGCATCAGCCGGAAGCCCCACGCCTCCACCGTCTCGCTCAGCACCGCGTACGACCACGGGGAATGCACGAGGATCGTGCACAGCGCCGGGCCCGGCAGCGGTACGCGGTCGAGGAACACCCGACGCAGATCTTTGGCGATGAGGTCACCGCGGTGCGCGATGCCGGTGGCGTCCACCTTCGTCAGCACCTCGGTGACGTAGGCGTCGATCGTCCGCAACCGCAGCGCGATGGCGACGGAGACGCGGTGGTGGCCGTCCTGCACGAAGTAGAGCTCGCCGACCCGGAAGACCTCGATCGGCGGCAGGCCCTCGCCCTCGCGCAGCACGCGGTCCAGCCGCTCCCAGCGCTCGCGTGACACCCGTGACTTGGGGCGGAACAAACGGTCGAAGTCGGCGGCCCTGTTGACGCTGCCGACGATGGCGGAGAGGGGGATCGCCTGCAGCCCGAGGGGGCGTTCGCCCAGGTAGCCGAGCGCGGTCACCACCTCGTCGAAGGGTAGTACGTTGGAGACGTCGTCGGGCTCGCGGCGCAGGCGGGCGGCGAGCTGGGAGAGCACCTGGCGACGGCGTTGGCGCTGGAAGTCGCTCTGCGCGTCGGCGTGGGGGTATCCGGTGTCGATCATCGTCGGTTACAGCTCCATCGTGCGCCGCCCGACGACGTTGACGATCCGCGTATCCCCGAGGACGCGGTCCGGCACGGGCTGACCGTAGGGGTGGATGTGGCCATGCAGCAGGAGCCGCGGCCGCAGCGCGGCCACGACCCCGTGAAGGCATTCGAATCCGTGGTGGGGCGCGTCGTCGCGGTCTCCCAGCCTACGCGGTGGCGCGTGGGTGAGGACGACGTCGACGGGGCGGCCATCGCGACGGGTCCGCCGTTGGGCGGCCCGCACCACCGCCCGCGCGCGCCGGGTCTGTTCGCGCTGCGTCCACTGGTTGGGCCCGCCGCGGTAGCGCACACAGCCGCCGAGGCCCACGAAACGGACGCCCGCGATGTCCACGACCCGCCCGTCGGCATCGTCGAAGCCAACGGGCCCCGGCCACGCCGCGGGCAACCCGTCGCGAAAAAAGACGCCGCGCCGCTCCCGAAAGCCGGTGAGGTCCGGGTCGTGGTTGCCGGGCACCAGCACGCCGGGACAGCCGAGCCGATCAGTGAGATCGGCCAGATAGTCGAACGGCAGATCGCCCGCCGAGATGATGAGCTCGATCCCGTCCGGCCGCGCGCCCGCGCGCAGGCCGCGGTCCTCCTCGTCGCTCACGACCAGGGCGGTGACCACCAGGCCCAGTCTACGGGCGGCGGGGCGAGGAATGCGCAAGGATGCCTCGCGTGAGCCCCGCGAAGCCCGAGCCCGGCCGGATCGGCCCCTCGAACGTGGCCCGCGCGTTCGACGAACACGCCCGCAGCTACGACCGCCTCGTCGGCGCGAACCGCGGCTACCACGAGCACCTGCGGATGACCGCCCGCCGGATGGGCCTGCGCGATCGCGGCACCGGCCTGCGGCTGCTGGACCTCGGCTGCGGCACCGGGGCATCGACCCAGGCGCTGCTGGACGTCGCGCCGGACGCGGAGATCATCGGTGTGGACGCGTCGAGCGAGATGCTCGCCATCGCCCGCGAGAAGACCTGGCCGCCGGGTGTGCGGTTCGTGCACGCGAGCATCGACGAGCTGGCGAGCGTCGGCATCACCGGCCTCTACGACGGCATCCTCGCCGCCTACCTGGTGCGCAACCTCGCCGAGCCCAACGCCGCCCTGCGCGCGTTCCACGCCCTGCTCAAGCCCGGCGCACCGCTGGCGCTGCACGAGTACTCGGTGGCCGACTCCGCACGCAGCAAGGCGATTTGGACCGCCGTCTGCTGGAGCGTGATCATCCCGATGGGCAAGCTCCGCTCCGGCTCCGCCGACCTGTACCGCTACCTGTGGCGCAGCGTGCTGGACTTCGACGGCGTCGAGGCGCTCACCACCCGCATGCACGCCACCGGCTTCGTCGACGTGCGCGTGCAGACGTTTCCTGGCTGGCAGCAGCACATCGTGCACACGTTCCTCGGCAGACGGGCGGAGGAGCCGACCACGCCAGCACTGGGCCTGAACCTCGCGAAGATCAACCCGCCGGAGGTGTAGGCGGCGTGGCTCGAAGGGCGTGGCGCCGCTCGGCGTAGGCGATGTCGTCGCGCCAGAGCCGGGCGGCGGTGCGGGCGACCAGCGGACGCAGCGCGCCCGCGACCCGACGGGTCATCGCGAACCCTGGCCGGTCGGAGTACGCCACCACGGCCTCGATCACGGCCGTCCGTGGGCGCCCCCCGGCGTCGGGGCGTAGCGGGGTGGCGTGGGTCTCGACGACCGAGCCGGTGCCTTCCCCGTCGACGATCTCCATCGTGACCGTGCGCGGGTCCGGACAGCTGAACGCGGCGTGCACGGGCACGCCGAAGCGCTCGCCGACGGTGAACGTCACCTCGACGAGGAAGCGGTCCTCGGCGGGTGGGCAGGACAGCGGTGGGGCGGAGAGCACCTTGAGCGCGGTGAACGAGTAGGGGTGCAGCCAGGCGCCGTGCCAGGGGTCGAGCCGGTTGGCCACCACGTCCTGCGGCTCGCAGTGGCCGATCACGGTGGCGACGGCGTCAAGGCTTCCCCCGGCGGGCGGGCGCGGCCCGAGGAAGGGCGCGTCGGTGACCGGGCCGTCGGCGAGGTCGTCGAGGCGCACCCAGGCGAGCACGCCGTCGTCGAAAGCGGGCAGTGGGCGCCAGCCGGGGCGTCCGGCTGCCCCGAGGGCGAGGCCGTGCCAGCGGCAGACCAGGTTGCCCCTTCGCACGGGAGCGTCACAGAGCGCGGCGCCCAGATGGGGGCAGGCGCCGGGGCCGACGGCGAGCGTGCCGTCGGCAGTGCGCCACGCCACCAGCTCGCGGCCCGCGACGGTGCGCCCGAACGCACGCCCGGCCCGCACCTCGCGGCTCGCCGCCATCACGAACCAGCCGCCCGACGGTCGTGCGAGCGCACGGTTCAGCGCGGCCCCGATCAGCCCGGGCTTGGCGTCGGCCCAGGTGGGCGTCTGGTCGGCCCAGGCAGGGCGGCGCAGGCGGCGGAGCGGGTTGATCCGGCGGTCGTTCACATGATCCAGGGTAGCTAGAGCCAGCGGTTGCGGCGGAAGTTGCGATACAGGACGAGAACCAGCATGGCCGTGCCCAACAGGATCAGCGGGTACCCGAAGTGCCAGTGCAGCTCGGGCATGAAGTCGAAGTTCATGCCGTAGATGCCTGCCACCATCGTGGGCACCGAAATCAGGCCCGCGTACGCGGTGATCTTGCGCATGTCGTTGTTCTGCCGCAGCGTGATCTTGGCGAGCACGGCGTCGACGAGCGTGGTGAGCAGTTCGTCGAAGCCGGTGACGCGCTCGGTGACGGTCGAGAGGTGGTCCTCGACGTCGCGGAAGTACGAGCGCACGTCGTGCGGCACGAGCGCGGAGTAGCCCTCGGTGAGCTTGCGCAGCGGGCCGCCCAGCGGCACCACCGATCGGCGCAGCTCCAGCACCTCGCGCTTCATGACGTAGATCTGCTCGGAGTCCATCGCCGACTTCGGCTCGAACACCTCGGCTTCGATCTCGTCCATGTCCTTCTCGATGGCGTCGGTGACGGCGACGTACTGGTCGACGATGTGGTCGGCGATCGCATGCAGCACGGCGGCGGGACCGAGCGCGAGCTGCTCGGGGTCGGTCTCCAGCCGCTCGCGCACACGATGCAGGCCGCTGTGGTCGCCGTGGCGGACCGTCACGATGAAGTCCGGCCCAACGAACGCCATGACCTCGCCGGTCTTGATCAGCTCGTTGGCGGTGGTCGGCTCGTTCTGGTCGACGTAGGTGACGGTCTTGAGCACCATGAACAGCGAGTCTGCGTAACGCTCCAGCTTGGGGCGCTGCTTGGCGGTGACGGCATCCTCGACGGCCAGCTCATGCAGGCCGTAGGTCTCGGCGATGGCCGTGATCTGGTCGTCGGTGGGCTCGTGCAGCCCGATCCAGACGAACCCCTCGCCGCGCCTGCGTACCTCGGCGATGGCCTTGTCGTGGGTGAAGCGGCCTTCGAGGCGCTTGCCGTCGACGTAGACGCCGCAGTCGACGACGTAGGCCGAAAGGGGAACGCGCAGCTTGGGCAGCAGGCTCTCGCGGCGGGTGCTGCGCAGCGAAGGGCGGATCGAGGACAAGGCGTTCTTGGACAGCGTGGCCATCGCGAGACTCCATGACGTACGGGCGCACTCACGTGCGGTGACGAAGCGCGCGCCCCTGAGGCCTCAGAGATCCGACAGGCCGTCCTGGTGGCTCGGGGCGCGGCGACTACTGCATCCGGGTGCCGTCGGCACCGCGCTCACCTCCTGACCTGTGGTGGCGACCACGCCATGATCGGCGGGCCACGGGATAGATTACCTCTCTGTGGGTTTATCGGCGATGGAGGCGACAGCGTTGCAGTTCGGGCGGTACTACGAGGAGTTCGAGGTCGGCGCCGTCTACAAGCATTGGCCTGGCAAGACGGTCACCGAGTATGACGACCACCTCTTCTGCCTCCTCACGATGAATCACCATCCGCTGCACATGGATGCCCACTATGCGCAGGAGACCACCGAGTTCGGCCGCAACGTGGTGGTGGGCAACTACATCTACTCGTTGCTCCTGGGCATGTCGGTGCCCGACGTGTCGGGCAAGGCGATCGCGAACCTCGAGGTGGAGTCGCTGAAGCACACTCGCCCGACGTTCCACGGCGACACGATCTACGGCGAGACCGAGGTGCTCGACAAGACCGAGTCGCGCTCGAAGGACGATCGCGGCGTCGTCTACGTCGAGACGCGGGGGTACAAGCAAGACGGCACCGTGGTGTGCACGTTCCGCCGGAAGGTGATGGTGCCCAAGCGGTCCTACGGCGACGCCCGCGGCGGCGAGCAGCCCGGCAGGCCGTCGCCCGCATGATCACCCGTTTGGTGCAGAAGCGGCCAGATATGGCACGGATCGGCACCGAACCGGCGATCTTGCGGATCAGCTCGGAAGCGCCTCCCACTGCTGCAGCGTGTCGTAGAGCAGCGGCACGAGCGGCAGGTCCGTGAGCGCACCTGCGTCGCACCACCGGGCGTCGGTGGCGTCGTCGCCCGCGCGCAACGTGCCGCCGACGACCGCGCACCGGTAATCGGCGATCGCGAACGGGCCGCGGCGCACCCGGCCGACCAGCGCGCCGGGCTCCACGACCAGCCCGGTCTCCTCGGCCATCTCCCGCACGACGGCCTCGGCGTCCGACTCGCCCGCCTCCACTCGTCCTCCTGGCACCGACCAAAGTCCGCGTCCTGGCTCGTTGCGGCGGCGGATCAGCAGCAGTCTGCCCTCGGCGTCGTAGGCGAGCGCCCCCACGCAGGGGACCAGCGGGTTACCCTCGGTCATCACTCAACCAGGTCCAGGCCCGCGCGCCGGATAGTGTCGATCCGGTCGGTGCGGTACAAATAGGGGCCAAGGGTCCCTCCTACCGGCGCGGAACGGTGGTTGTCGGTGAATTTCAGGAGAATCGTGGGGTTCCTCTTCCTCGCGCTGCTCGTGTGGCTTGTGCTCACACAGCCGGACACGGCTGCCGCCATCTTGCGCAACATCGCCGCCATTCTGAAGACCGCAGCCACGAACGTCACCAGCTTCTTCACACAGCTGTTGGGGTAGACCATGCTGGCGCCCCGGGAGATCGACGAGTACCTGCTGCCGACCGAGCGCAGGGTCATCCGCGTGCGCCAGCACTGGGCCTACATGTGGGCCAACGTCTTCCAGACGGCGCTCTTCCTGCTGCTCATGGTGGTGGCGCAGCGCTACCTCCCGGCGGGCGTGTTCGTGGACAACGTCACGTTCTACCTCGCGTTCGTCGCGGTCTGTCGGTTCACCGTGCTCACGATCCTGTGGTGGATCGAGCGCATCGTGATCACCGACAAGCGGGTGATGCTCGCGGAGGGCTTCATCGTGCACAAGGTCGGCATGATGCCGTTGTCCAAGGTCACCGACCTCACGTTCGAGCGCAGCATCGGCGGCCGGATCCTGGGCTACGGCACCCTGATCGTCGAGTCGGCCGGGCAGATCCAGGCGCTCAACCGGATCGACTACATGCCTCGCCCCGAGGAGGTTTACGAGGCCCTGTCGGAGCTCGTGTTCGGGGAGAAGGGCAAGACCCGTGCCACCGGGCTGCTCGCTCGGCCGCGGTGGCGGCGCTGATAACGGTGGCGCTGATAACGGTGGCGCTGATAACGGCGGGGCTGATCCCGTAGCCTCCCTTGGTGTCGCCACCCCTGATCGACCTGCACACCCACTCCACCGCGTCCGACGGCACCGACACGCCGGCCGAGCTGGTCGCTGCGGCCCACCGGGCGGACGTCGACGTGCTCGCGATCACCGACCACGACACGACCGGCGGGTGGGCCGAGGCGGCGGCCGCGCTGCCGCAGGGGATGCGGCTGGTCCGCGGCGCCGAGTTCTCGTGCGTGAGCCCGACCGGTCGCGCGGAGCGTCCGGTGTCGGTGCACCTGCTCGGGTATCTGTTCGACCCCATGCATGACGCGATCGTCGCCGAGCAGGCCCGGCTGCGGGACGAGCGCGTCACGCGCCTGGGGCGGATCACGGAGAAGATGGCCGCCGACGGGTACCCCGTTGACGTCGAGTCGGTGTTCACCCTCGTGCCCGACGGCACCAGCGCCGGGCGGCCGCATCTGGCGCGGGCGCTCGTCGCGGCCGGGGTGGTCGACTCGGTGGACGAGGCGTTCGCGAAGCTGCTGCACAACGGCAGCCCCTACTACGTGCCCAAGGCCGACACGCCCGTCGAGCGGGCGATCGCGATGGTGCAGGCCGCGGGCGGCGTCACGGTGTTCGCGCATCCGCTCGCCCGGCGTCGCGGCCGGGTGGTGGAGCCGTCGGTCATCGTGGACCTCGCGGCCATCGGCCTCGACGGCGTGGAGGTGGACCACCCCGACCACGCGGCGGCCGACCGCGAGCTCCTGCGTGACCTCGCAGCCGCGCGCGGCCTCGTCACGACCGGATCGAGCGACTACCACGGCACCAACAAGACCACCCCGATGGCCGCGGAGCGCACCACCCCCGACGCGCTCGACGCGCTGCTGGAGCGGGCGTCGGGCGTCGACGTGGTCGTCGGATGATCCCGCTACCGTGGGTTCCATGACCGGCGCGCAGCTCGGGCTCGATTTCGATGCCCCCCGCCTGGTGCGCGTCACCCCCGCGCGGCTCGGCACCTGGGACGACTGTCCCCGCCGCTACCGCCTCACGTATCTCGACCGGCCCGCGCCCGCCCGGTCGGGTGCGCGGGGGGCGAGCACCCTGGGCGCGGTCGTCCACCTCGCGTTGCGGTCGCTCTTCGCGCTGCCGCCGCAGCGGCGCACCCCGGAGACGGCGGCCCGGCTGGTGGATCGGCACTGGTCCAGCGAGGGCTTTCGGGACGCCGAACAGGCGCACCACTACCGGGACCAGGCACGGGGCTGGCTCTCCGACTACGCGGAGGGTGCGGCCGAGGTCGACGCCGTCGGGCTGGAGCAGTGGGTGTCGGTGGCGGTCGGCGGGATCGTCGCGGAAGGCCGCGTCGACCGCATCGATCGACGGGGCGATGAGCTGGTCGTCGTCGACTACAAGACCGGGCGCGCACCCACCCCCGAAGACGCGCGTGGTTCCCGCGCGCTCGCCATCTACGCGCTGGGCGTTGAGCGCACCTTGCGGCGGCGCTGTGTCGAGGTGGAGCTACACCACCTCCCGAGCGGCCAGGTCATGGGGTGGCGGCACGACCGCGCCTCGCTGGCCGGGCACGTCGCCGCGGCGGAGCGCTCGGCAGCCGCGCTCGCCGCGGCGGCCGATGACCTGGAGGCGGGCGCGGACCCGGAGGCCCGCTTCCCGGCGCGGCCCGCGCCTCGCTGCGGCTCCTGCGATGTGCGGCGGCATTGCGCCGAGGGGCAGGCCGCAGCACCGGAGAGCCTGCCGTGGGCGCAGTTGGTCTCGTGAGCGAGCCTGCGAGCGGTAGTCGGACCCGGCATCGAGTGCCTCGCCTGGGGGTGTTGCGCGGCCTGTCCGGCGTGCTGGCGGCGGGGATGGTCGCGCTCGTCGCGGGGCTGGTCGTGGCGTGGGTGGTCGCGCTGCAGGAAGGCTCGCCCGGCCCCGGCGCGGGCACGCTGCTCGTGCACGCCGCTGCGGCAGCAGGCGCGATGGTCGTCCAGGTGTACGCCGACCGCACTCCCGGCCCGCGGGGGGCGGTGGCCGCGCTGGCCATGATCGTCGCGGTCGTGGCCGTGCTGACCGTGGAGTGGCTGGTTTAGGCCGTGTCCCGCGGATCAGCGACCGCGGTCTCCGCGCCCAGATGGCCCCCGGCTGCGTCGTCGGGCGACTCGAGTACGCCCGGTACGAGAGCCGCCCTCCTTCTTGCCGGGAACCATCTGGATCACGAAGCCCATCGCCCGTGATCCGCGGGACACGGCCTAACCTGCCGGGCGGAGGGCGACGACCTCGGTGCCGCGCTGCTCCAACACGACGTCGCCCGCGGTGGCGAGCCGCACGGCGGCGCTCGGGTCCGTGCGGGGCACGGGCAGCGTGCGCAGAACGGTGCCGCGTGCCGGGTCGAGGTCGGCGAGGCCGCCGCGGACCGGCGCGACGAGGCCGGTCCCGTACGCGACCGGAGGACCGAGCGTGTCGCGCAATGTCCAGGCGGGCGTGAGCGTGCTCGCGTCGAGTGCGACCGTGGTGCCGCCGACCCACCAGTAGAACCGCGAGCCGTCGGAGGTCACGGTGGCGGGCGCGCCCGCCGGTGCCGTGGTCAGCGCCGCGTCGGGGACGTCGAGCGGCAGCTGAGTGACCTGCAGCCCGGCCCGATCGAGCACGACCAGGCGGGGCGGCCCCGGCACGGCGACCGCCTCCCGGTCGCCGCCGATCGCCACCAGCACCGCGCCGGTGGCGGGCAGCTCGACGGAGAACTGCACGTCAGGGGTGTCGGCGCCCTTCGTGCCGTCCGGCGCGATCACGGTGAGCCGGTCGGCGGCGGCGTCGGGACAGCGTTCGATGACGCCAATGCGGTCGCCGCTCACCGCCGTCGATCCGTAGGAGCAGTTCGGGCGCGGCTGCTTGGCAGGCTGGACGGGGGTCGGTACGTCGCCGTACTCGAGCGTGCGCACGAGGTCGGAGCGCCACACCTCCAGGTAGTCGGTCCCGGTCGCAGTGACGTACGACCCGTCGGCCAGCAGTTGGACGCCGGGTCGCATGTCGGGGTTGCTCGCGTTGGCACGCTTGCCGCTGCTCGGGTGAAGCGCGGTGAGCTCGCTGCACCAGCCGGTGCGGCTTTCGTAGAGGGCGAGGGCGTGCCCGTCGCCGTCGTCGCTGCCGGGGAAGCCCGCCCCCACCGCGCACAGTGTGAGGTCGCGCCGGTAGCTCCAGGCCACGGCCCCGGTCTCGGCGTCGTGGCCGGAAACGGTGTCGCCGTCGCCGGTGACCACGGCCGGTCCCGCGACGACGGGTGTTGTGGTCGCGTTGCTCGGCGCCCGCCACGCCTCGACGACGTTCGCGGGCACATCACCGGCCGGGCTGGGGGCCGCGAGCGGCGCGGTGTCCGGCGTGTCGACGGTGCCGACCTCCGCGCTCGTGCGCCACACCACGAGCGCGGCGACCACGAGCAGAACGACGAGCGCCGCCGCCGCGATGACGTCACCGCGACGTCGTCGCTCAGGCGCGATCCGGCGTTGGGGCGGCGTGGGTGTGTCGGGCGGGGCGCTCGTCACCGCTCAGCTCGCGGCGGCGTCCGGCGTCGCGGTGTCCGCAACCGGCTGGGCCGGACCACGGCGCCGAGCACCTCCGCGACGACGGCGCCGCGCAGGCTTTGCTTCGGTGTCGGTGACCGCTTCGGGGCCTGCCTCCGCGGTCGCGGTGTCGGGCTGCGTGCGGCCCCCGCGGGTGCGGGTGCGGGTCTTGCGGGTGCGGACCGGTGTGCTGGGCTCGCTGTTGTCGCCGCGGGCGCGGCTGCGCTTGTTGCGGCCGCCGACGTCGCCCTCGCTGTCGACATACTCGGCGGAGAGGCCCGCGCGGGTGCGCTTGGCGAGCGGGAGCCGCCCGGTGGCGCTCGTGGAGATCGCGAGGTCGGTGTAGAGGTGCTCGGAGGTGGAGTAGGTCTCGGCGGGCTCGTCGATGCCGAGGCCGAGCTCGTCGCTCACCATCTTCCAGCGCGGCATGTCGTCCCAGTCGACAAGCGTGACCGCCACGCCCTCCTTGCCCGCCCGGCCGGTGCGGCCGATGCGGTGGACGTAGGTCTTCTCGTCCTCCGGGCATTGGTAGTTGATCACATGGGTGACGTCGATGACGTCGATGCCGCGAGCGGCGACGTCGGTGGCCACGAGCACGTCGACCTTGCCGGAGCGGAACGCGCGCAGCGCCTGCTCGCGGGCGCCCTGGCCGAGGTCGCCGTGGACGGCGGCGGCGGCGAACCCGCGCTCGGCGAGATCGTCGGCGACGCGCTGCACGGTGCGCTTCGTGCGGGCAAAGATCATGGTGAGGCCGCGGCCCTCGGCCTGTAGCACCCGGGTGAGCAGCTCGACCTTGTCCATCGCGTGCGCGCGGTAGACGAGCTGGCGGGTGCGCTCGTGCACGGAGCCCTGCGTGGACTCCTCGGCGCGGATGTGTGTCGGCCGGTTCAGGAACGCGCGGGACAGCGCGATGATCGGGCCGGGCATCGTGGCGGAGAACAGCATGGTCTGGCGCTGCTCGGGCAGCATCCGCATGATGCGCTCGACGTCGGGGAGGAAGCCGAGGTCCAGCATCTCGTCGGCCTCGTCGAGCACGAGCGCGCTGACCCTGCCGAGGGCGATGTGGCGCTGCTCGGCGAGGTCGAGCAGACGGCCGGGGGTGCCGACCACGATGTCCACGCCCTTGCGCAGAGCGGCGAGCTGCGGCTCGTAGGCGCGGCCGCCGTAGATCGCGACGACCCGTACTCCGAGGTTTCGGCCCGCGTCTGACAGGTCCTTGGCGACCTGGACGCAGAGCTCGCGCGTGGGCACCACGACAAGGGCCTGCGGCACGTCGCGGGTGCGGTCGGCGGCCTCGCCGTCGGCCGTGGCTGCGGGGCGCTCGGCGGGCGGCACGAGCCGCTGCAGCAGCGGGACGCCGAACCCGAGCGTCTTGCCCATGCCGGTGCGGGCCTGGCCGATGATGTCCTCGCCTGCCAGCGCGAGGGGGAGCGTGAGCTCCTGGATGGCGAACGTGCGGACGATGCCCGCGTCCTCCAGCGCCTGCACGATCTCGGCGCGGACCCCGAGCTCGGCGAAGGTCGGGGAGTCTTCGCTGACGGAGGCACCCGCCTGGAGGGGGTGCGCGTGCACGTCGTCGGGGGCGTCTTCGGGGGCTTCGATGGAGTTATCAGTTGGGACGGACAGGGTGATCGCCTCTCTCCGCGCACAGGGGCCGGTGTCAGCTCGTCGACCACCCGTGGCGGTGACGCCGGGACCAGGCAGGAGAGCCGACGAGGCGCTGTACGCACCAGGTCGTTTGCGGCTTCCCGGGTAATTCCGGTGGGCCGCGGCATAGGCGCGCTCGCGGCGCGCTGCGTCCATCATACCCGGACGGGTCAGCGGGCGTCAGCGTGCAGCCCGGCGAGTCCGGTCACAATGATCGCGCCACCGGGCCCGGCCCGCTGTCGCCGCGGTCGCGCCCGCCGCCCGCGCCGGCCGCCCCGCCGCCGCGGGTGCGCACTTCGCACCCTTTCGGGGCACTTCGCACCCCGTCGACGGGGTGCGAAGTTGGTGTGTGGGGTGCGAAGTGGCCGGGGGCGACCGCCGCGTGTGCCGGGACCACGCCGCGCACCCAGCCTCCGTGCGGCGCCGTCCTGTCGCAGGTCATCTAGGCTCCGGCTCATGACGACTGCCGCGCCGCCGGACGGGATCGACGAGCCCGGCGCGGCGCGCGCCACCGTCGACCTGCTCGGCGTGCTGGCCTACGGCGAGCTCTCGGCGTTCGACCGAATATCGGAGGACGCCCGCGCCGCCCCCACGTTGGCGGGCCGCGCGACCCTGTCCAAGATCGCCGCAGCCGAGATGGGCCATTTCGTTCTGCTGGAGCAGCATCTGGCCGGGATGGACGTGGCCGTCGAGGACGCGATGATCCCGTTCGTGGCCGCGTGGGACTCGTACCACGCGTCGACCGCGCCACGGAGCTGGCTGGAGTCGATCGTCAAGGTCTACCTCGGCGACGGGCTGGCCGCCGACTTCTACCGCGAGATCTCCGGCTGGCTGCCCGGGGCCACGGGCGAGCTCGTGCAGCGCGTGCTCGCCGATACCGGGCACAGCGCGTTCGCCGAGCGCGAGGTGCATGCCGCGTGCCAGTCCGACCGGAGGACACGCGACCGGCTCGCCCTCTGGGGCAGGCGGCTGCTCGGCGAGGCGGTGACCCAGGCGCAGCAGATCGTCGCCGAGCGCGACGAGCTCGCCGCGTTCATCATCACCGGCAGCGGCGACCTGTCGGGCATCGCGTCGCTGCTCAAGCGCGTGCAGTCCAACCACGGCAAGCGCATGGCGAAGCTCGGCCTGAACTGACCCACCCACGGAGAGTCTGCGTTCCGAGCACGCCGAGACCGGCGCCGGGCCACCGCGGCGGCGACGATCGTTCGGAGTGATCGGCTCTGCACTTTCGCCGAGGGCGGACGCCCGGTGGCGGCCCGGTTCGTCGCGCTCGACTAGCCTGGGTCGCGCTTGTTCCGTCATCACGACCAGGAGGTCCCCCGTGGAGGTCAAGATCGGCATCGCGGAGAGCGCGCGGGAGCTCGTGGTGTCGAGCGACCAGTCCGCGGACGAGGTATCGAAACTCGTCGACGCCGCACTGGCGGGCGGTGACAGCCTGCTCCGGCTGGTCGACGAGAAGGGCCGCCGGTACGTGGTCCGCGCCAGCCAGATCGCCTACGTCGAGATCGCCCCCGAGGATGGGCGCAAAGTGGGCTTCGCCATCGGCTGAGGCGCCCAGGCCCGGCGTGGGCCGGTGGGCCGAAATGGCGTCGGGTCCAAGCGCGCCGTTCATCTTGGGGCGCGCTGCGCACCCCAATGGCGCACCGCGCACCCCATCGATGGGTCCGAGGTGGACGTTCGGGGTGCGCGGTGAGTTGTGGCCGTCGACACGCCGACTCGCCGGGTCAGAACGTCGGACTCACCGGGTAGGGGGGCGAGCCCACACCGGTCACGTGGATGCGGCCCCAGGGGTCGACGTCGCCCAGCCGGGCCGTGACCGCCCCCGCGCCCGCATCCAGCGCGACCGCGGCACCTGCACCTACCTCGTCGAACCGGGCATCAGCGGGATCGGTGGCGCGCAGTCTGCCGAACCAGTGCAGTCGCCCGTCCTGCGGCTCGTGGCGGGCGTCGAGGACGGCGTGCACGGGCATGGCCCGTCCGTCGACCGTGAGCGTGGCAGGCCCGGCATAGCCGTCGGTGTCAGACACGTTCCTCCTCCAACACGGCGGCCAGGCCGCCCCAGATGATCGCCGTCAGGTGGTCGGTGAGCGTGGCCCGGCTCATCGGGCGCCGCTCCAGCCACCAGTCGCCCGCACTCTGCACCATTCCGACCAGCCCCTGCGCCCAGACGGCCGCCCCGTCGGTGTCGCGCCCCGCCGCGCTCAGCCGCTCGCTCAGCACCGCTGTGAGCATCCGGGCGATCTCCGCGCGGGCGTCGTCGACGATCTCCGCGCCGGGCGTCCGTTCGACGGGGTGGTGCACCACGAACCGCCACAGCTCCGGCTCGTCCTCGATACCGCAAAGGAACGCGTCGACGATCGCCCTGACGACGGCCCGCGGCTCTCCGTCGGCCGCCAGCGCGGGCGCGATCCGGGCCATGAGCATCGCGGCCGCCTCCCGGCCGACGGCGCGCTGCAGGTCGGCGCGATCGGTGAAGTGCCGGTAGAGCACCGGCTTCGTGATGCCCGCCGCCGCGGCGATCTCCGCGACCGACACCCCCGGCCCGTGCCTGCGCACCGCATCCATCGCCGCCGCCACCATGGCGCTCCGCCGGGCGGTCCGGCGCTGCTGTCTGCCCTCCATCGCCTGATCGTCCTCCGGGTTGACAGCGAGCGGCGGAGCGTGCACCGTACCAGTGGTAACAGTTACCGGTGGTAACAGCAAGAGTGGAGCACCCGATGTCCGCGCCCGCCAGGCCCGTCCGGTCCGTCGCCGACCGGGAGGCCACCGCCGAGCGGCTCTTGCGTTCGTCGCTAGAGCACTCCTACGAGCCCGCGATCGACATCGACTGGGACGCGCCCCCCGTCGACGGCCTCTGGGGCATCCCCCAGCACCGCTCCTCGCTCTACGGCACGGCCCTTTGGGACGGCCTCACCGACGAGCAGCGCCGCACGCTGACGATCCACGAGGTGTGCGCCGTGGCCCGCATGGGCCTGTGGTTCGAGATGATCCTCATGCAGATGCTGCTGCGCTACGCCTACGACCGCGACCCCCGCCGTCAGCACATCCAGTACGCGCTCACCGAGATCGCCGACGAGTGCCGCCACTCGATCATGTTCGCGAAGATGACCGAGCGCTACGGCGTGCCCGACTACGCTCCGCGGCCGCTGACCCACCAGCTCGGCAGGCTGTTCAAGACGATCGGCGCCGGCCCGGCGATGTTCGCGGGCACCCTGTTCGTCGAGGAGATCCTCGACCAGTTCCAGCGCGAGTCGATGCGCGACGAGACCGTCCAGCCGCTCACCCGGATGGTCAACAAGATCCACGTGACGGAGGAGGCGCGGCACGTCCGGTACGCCCGCGAGGAGCTGGTCCGGATCATGCCGAAGACCAACCGCGCGCAGCGCGCCGTCGCGCGCTGGTTCACCGCGCGCATCGCGTTCATCGTCGCGCGCAACCTCGTGCACCCCGACGTCTACGCCTGCGTCGGCATCGACCCCGCGGTCGGTCACGAGGCGGCGCTGGCCAACCCGCACTGGCAGGAGTCGCTGCGCTGGTCGGCGCGCAAGCTCGTGCCGTTCCTGCGCGCGCAGGGCATCATCGGCGGACCCACCGAGAACCTGTGGCGGAAGGCGCACCTGCTCTGATGGACGTCGCAGCAGCCGACGGCGTGCCGCTGCACGTCGAGGTCACCGGGCAGGGGCCGGTGACCGTCGTGCTGGCCCACGGCTGGACCCTCGACGCCACGACGTGGGCGCCGGTCGGCCGCTGCGTCGACACCACGGTCGTCCGCTACGACCACCGCGGCCACGGCCGCTCGGCGGCGGTCGATCCGAGGACGATGACGATCGACCAGCTCGCCGACGACCTCGCCGCCGTGATCGCCGCGGTCGCTCCGGAGGGCCCACTCGTCCTGGGCGGCCACTCCATGGGCGGCATGACGATCATGGCGTTGGCGCAGCGGCACCCCGACGTGTTCGCGCGGGCGCGGGGGATCGCGCTGGTGGCGACGGCTGTGGGCGGGCTCGCAGGGCACACGCTCGGCCTGCCGCCGCGGTTCGCCGCCGCCATCGCCCGTGGCGAAAGGCGGATGTTCGCCTCGCCGCGCTGGTCCGTCCGACCCACCCTCGGCCACCCCCGCGTGCTCGCCCCCGGGCTGCGCTGGCTGTTGCTCGGCCCGCACGCCGACGCCGAGGCCCGCCGGATCACGGTGGCAGCGGTGGCCGGGTGCCGCCCGAGCACGGTGTCGGGCTTCCGGCCCACCCTCGACGCCCACGAGCGCACCGCCGCCCTTGCCGCCTTCGCGCGCATCCCGACCGTCGTGCTCGCGGGCACCCACGATCGGCTCACCCCGGTGCCGATGGCGCGCAGGATCGTCGACGTGCTGCCGTCGGCGCAGCTCACGGTGTTTCCCGGCGCCGGGCACATGCTGCCGGTGGAGCGAACGGTAGGCGTGGCGGCCCGGCTGACGGCCCTCGTGAGCGGAAACGAGTGCTCTGGCCCTCGTTACCACTCACGGGTGGACGAGGGGGAAGCCCGCCAGGCCGCGCCAGGCCAGGCTGGCCAGTAGCGCGATGGCCTCGTCCCTGTTGACGCTCTGCTCGGAGTCCAGCCAGTACTGCGCCGCCACCTGCGACAGCCCGACCAGCCCGACGGCCAGCAGCCGCGCCCGTGCGGAATCCAGGCCCGCGTCGGTGGTGACGGCGTCAGCCACCTTCTCGATGCACCGGTTCATCGCGCCCTCGACGACCTCCGCGGCGTCGCCACGCAGGTCGGAGCCGAAGATCAGCCGGTACGCCTTGCCCTCGCCCGCGACGAAGTCGAAGTACGCCGCGACGGCCGCCTGCACCCGCTCCTCGTTGTCGCCGGTGGCCAACAGCGCCGCTTCGACCTGCCCGACCAACTCGTCGGCGTAGGTGGTGAGCAGCGCCTGGTAAAGCTCCAGCTTGCCCGGGAAGTGCTGGTAGAGAACGGGTTTGCTGACGCCCGCCCGCTCGGCGATGTCGTCCATGGCGGCGGCGTGATAGCCCTGCGCGGCGAAGACGTCCCGCGCCGCGTCCAGGAGCTGCGCGCGCCGCGCGCTGCGCGACAGTCTGCCGCGCTGCGCCGTGGTCTCGCTCATCTCGCCGTCCTCCGCTCGTCGGCGGCGCAAACCTTACCCGCCGGTAGCCACTTGCGGGCCGGCCGAGGCCGTGAATCGCCGCAAGCGGAGGCTGTTGGTCACCACGAACACCGAGCTGAACGCCATCGCGGCACCCGCGATCATCGGGTTGAGCAACCCGGACGCGGCAAGCGGCAGCGCGGCGACGTTGTAGGCGAACGCCCAGAACAGATTGCCCTTGATCACGGCGAGGGTGCGCCGGGCGAGCCGGACCGCGTCGACGGCCGTGAGCAGGCCGCCGCGCACGAGTGTGATGTCGCTCGCATCGATCGCCGCGTCGGTGCCGGTGCCCATCGCGATGCCGAGGTCGGCGACCGCGAGCGCCGCCGCGTCGTTGACGCCGTCGCCGACCATGGCGACGACCCGTCCGTCGGCTTGCAGCGCCCGCACGGCCGCGACCTTGTCCTCGGGCAGCACCTCGGCGATGACGTCCTCGTCGGCGATCCCGACCTCGGCGGCGACGGCGAGGCCCACGTCGCGATGGTCCCCGGTGAGCAGGATCGGGCGCAGGCCCAACGCGCGCAGGCGGCCGACGGCGGCTGCGCTGCCGGTGGCCACCGTGTCGCCGACCGCGAGCACGGCCCTGGCCACCCCGTCCCACGCGACGACGACGGCGGTGAGCCCGTCGGCCCGCGTGGCGTCGACGGCTTCGGTGAGCGCGGCGGGCAGCTCGATCCCGTACGTGGTGAGCAATGCGGGCGTGCCGACCAGCACCGCGTGGGCGACGATCACGTCGCCCGCCAGCTCCGACACGACGCCGCGCACCCCGAGCCCCGGCGCGTTGTCGAACTCGGCGACGTCGGGCAGCGCGCCGAGCCGCTCCCGCGCGGCCGCCACGATCGCCCGCCCGACCGGGTGCTCGGAGCCCTGCTCGACCGACGCCGCCATCCGCAGCGCATCGAGTTCGTCCCCGCTGGTGACGACGCGGTGCACGGCCATCTGCCCCGTCGTGAGGGTGCCGGTCTTGTCGAGCACCACGGTGTCGACCCGACGCGTGGACTCCAGCACCTCAGGGCCCTTGATCAGCACGCCGAGCTGTGCCCCGCGGCCCGTGCCGACGAGCAGCGCCGTCGGCGTCGCCAAGCCGAGCGCGCACGGGCAGGCGATGATCAGCACGGCGACCGCGGCCGTGAACGCGGCGCTCGCCCCGGCCCCGCTGCCCAGCCAGAACGCCAGCGTGGCGACGGCAACGGCGATCACGACCGGGACGAACACCCCCGACACCCGGTCCGCGAGCCGCTGCACCGCCGCCTTGCCGCTCTGCGCGTCTTCGACGAGGCGGGACATCCGGGCGAGCTGGGTGTCGGCGCCGACCCGGGTGGCCCGCACGATCAGGCGGCCGCCGACGTTCGTGCACCCGCCGACCACCGCGGCGCCCGGCCGCACCTCGACCGGCACCGACTCGCCCGTCATCATCGCGACGTCCAGCGCCGAGCTGCCGTCCTCGACCACGCCGTCGGTGGCGACCGTCTCGCCGGGTCGGACCACGAAGCGGTCGTCGACCTGCAGGTTCGCCGCGGGCACCCGCACCTCCACGCCGCCCGAGAGGACCGACGCCTCCTTGGCGCCGAGGTCGAGCAGCGCGGTGAGGGCGGCGCCCGCGCTGCGTTTGGAGCGCGCCTCGAGCCACCGGCCGAGCAGGATGAACGCGGTGACGCCCGCGCCGACCTCCAGGTAGGTCATGCCCTCGCCGCGCAGCAGCGCGACGACCGACCAGCCCAGCGCCGCGAGGGTGCCGAGCGAGACGAGCGTGTCCATGGTGGCCGTGCCGTGGCGCAGGTTGGTCGCGGCCGCGCGGTGCAGCGGCCACGCGCCCCAGAGGACGGCGGGCGCGGCGAGCACGAGCGCGACCCACTCCCAGCCCGGGAACTGCAGAGCCGGGACCATGGACAGGGCGATCACGGGCACGGCCAGCGCCGTGACGACGACGAAGCGGTCGCGCAGCGCCCCGACAGGGTCGGCGGCCGCAGGCAGCGCGGGGAGCGCGGCCGTGTAGCCCGCGGCCTCGACCGCCGCGACGATCGCGGCCGTTTCGAGCCCCTCGGGGTAGCTGACGTGCGCCTTCTCGGTGGCGTAGTTGACGGTGGCGACGACGCCGTCGAGCTTGTTGAGCTTGCGCTCGACGCGATTGGCGCACGACGCGCAGGTCATGCCGCCGATGGTCAAGTCGATCTTGCTGGTCATGGGTTCCTCGTCGGCACGGTGAACTCGGCCGTGTGCATGACATCGGCGACACGGAACTGGAGGAAGAGGCGATAGGTCCCGGAACTCGGGACGTTGGCCGTGAACGCGACCGCGGGCCCCGCGCGGTCGGTCGGGGCCGGTGCGGCGCCGTTTCCGGCGACGGCGGCGGTGTAGGCGAGATCGCCCTCGCGGAGCGCGACGAGCTTGCCGAACCCGCCGAGGTAGGGCTGCAGATCGGTGACGCCCGCGCCGTCGCGGCTGACCGTGGCGAAGACCTGCGACGGCGCCCCGGGCACGAGGTCGCCGTCCAGGCGGAGCCGGAAGCCGTCGACGTCGGCGGTGCGCGACGGCGGGAAGGTGAACGGGGCGAACGCGCCCGGGGCGAAGAGGTCGGCGCCGAGCACGAGCGTGGGCCCCGCCGTGGGGGTCATGTCGACGTAGGCGCGCCACACCCCCGGCGCGGGGAGGGTGAGCGGGATGTGCCAGGTCCCGTCGGCGTCCATGCCCGGGTCGAGACGCTGGAAGCCCGCGGCGTCCCGGCGTACGACGACGGCGTGCAGCGGGCTCGGATCGCGCGGTGTGGTGGCGAACGCCGTGACGGGCCGTCCGTCCGGGCCGAGCACGGCGAACCGCAGCTCACCCGGGGTGCCGGGGAGGAAAGTGGCGTCGGCGACGGCGAGCCGGTATCCCGCGGCGGCGGCGGCGAGCCCGTCGGTCGCGCCCACGGAGCCCGGTCCGGGGCGGGCGGCGCGCGGCTCGGCGGCAGCGGGCGGCGCGACGAGCCTGCCCGCCGTGAAGGCCAGGCCGAAGACGAGGGCAAGGGCGCAGGCGTACGCCGCCAGTCGCGCCGCGCTGCCCATCGCCGTCACCTCCGTCCCCACATGTCCAACGGCGGGCCCGGCCCGGAGTTGTTCTCCCTTCCCCCTTAGTACCACGGGGGGGTATATCCGGCTGCTTGCGCGGTGCCGGTGGCGAAAAATGCCCCCGCTGGGTCATGCTCGACGTGTGATCACGCTGCCGTCGCTTGCTGTTCGCCCGCTCGCCACACTCGTGTCACGTCCCCGCCCGACGACGGCCACGGCGCTGCTCGCCGACCCCGCCACCTTGCCGCCCCGCGACCCCCACGCCCGCCCCTGGCCCGGCCGCGAGATCACCGCGGGCGGCGTCACCCTGCACGTGCGCGAGACGCGGGGCGCCACCGACCGCGACGCCGTCTACGTGCACGGACTGTCCGGCTCGGGCACCAACTGGACCGACCTCGCAGGCCTGCTCGCGCCGCGCGCCACCGGCCTGGCCGTCGACCTGCCCGGCTTCGGGTTCACCCGCCCGCCCGCCGCCCCCGACTACACGCCCGCCGGGCATGCCGACGCGCTGCTCAGCTTTCTCGACGGGCGCGGGCGTCCGGTGCACCTGCTGGGCAACTCGCTCGGCGGCGCGATCGCGATCATGGTGGCGGCCCGGCGGCCGGAGCTCGTGCGTTCGCTCACACTCGTGTCCCCTGCGATGCCCGACCGCCGACCCGACCCGCGACGGGTCTCGGATCCGCGGATGCTCCTCGCGTCGCTGCCGGGGCCAGCGGGTCGGCGCGCCCGCGAAGGGCTCGCCGCGATGACCAACCGTGAGCGCATCGACAGCGTTGTGCGCCTGTGCTTCGGCGACCCCACGCTCGCCACCGAGCACCGGCTCGTCGAAGCGGCCGCCGAGCTCGACGCCCGCAGCCGTCAACCCTGGGCGCACGAGGCGTTCGACTGCACCGCGAAGGCCATGCTGCGCAGCTGGTGGCGGGGCGAGTCGCTGTGGGCGGTGGCCGCGCGGGTGCGGGTGCCGACCCTGGTGGTCTGGGGCGACCGCGACCGCCTCGTCGCGCCCCGCCTGGCCGCCCGCACGGCCCGGGTGCTTGGCGGGCGGCTGCTGATGCTGCCCAGCGTGGGCCACGTGGCGCAGATCGAGGCGCCCGAGGCCGTCGCCGCCGGGGTCGCGGGCTTATGGGACGCCACAGGCCGCTGGGAAGATGGCGGCTGAACCGAGCGTTGGCCCCGACAGGACTCCGACACGACAGTGCAGATCAGCAGGGAGCAAAGAACATGGCGTTACCGCCGCTCGTCGAGCCCGCGGCCGAGCTCAGCAAGGACGAGGTGGCCCGCTACAGCCGTCATCTGATCATCCCGGACGTGGGCATGGCCGGGCAGAAGCGGCTGAAGAACGCGAAGGTGCTGGTGGTCGGTGCGGGCGGGCTGGGCAGTCCGGCGCTGCTCTACCTCGCCGCCGCGGGCGTCGGCACGTTGGGCATCGTGGAGTTCGACGAGGTCGACGAGTCGAACCTGCAGCGCCAGGTCATCCACGGCCAGTCCGACATCGGCCGCCCCAAGGCCGAGTCGGCCCGCGACTCGATCCGGGAGATCAACCCGTACGTCGAGGTGCGGCTGCACCAGGTGCGCCTCGAGGCGTCCAACGTGCTGGACATCTTCCGCGACTACGACCTCATCCTCGACGGCACCGACAACTTCGCGACCCGCTACCTGGTCAACGACGCCGCCGTCCTCCTCGGCAAGCCCTACGTGTGGGGCTCGATCTTCCGGTTCGAGGGCCAGGCGTCGGTGTTCTGGGACGACGCGCCGAACGGACAAGGCCTCAACTACCGCGACCTCTACCCCGAGCCGCCGCCCCCCGGCATGGTGCCCTCGTGCGCCGAAGGCGGCGTGCTGGGCGTGCTCTGCGCGTCCATCGGCTCGATCATGGTGACCGAGGCGATCAAGCTGATCACCGGCATCGGCGAGCCGCTGCTGGGGCGGCTGATGGTCTACGACGCACTGGAGATGTCGTACCGCACGATCCGCATCCGCAAGGACCCGGCGTCCGAGCCGATCACCGAGCTGATCGACTACGACGCGTTCTGCGGCGTGGTGTCCGACGACGCCCAGCGCGCGGCAGCAGGCCACACGATCACCGCTCTCGAGCTCAAGGAAATGATCGACACGGGCAAGGACTTCGCCCTCATCGACGTCCGCGAGCCCAACGAGTACGAGATCGTGAGCATCCCGGGTGCGGTGTTGATCCCGAAGGACCGGATCCTGTCGGGCGAAGCGCTGTCGGAGATCCCGCAGGACAAGCCGGTGGTGCTGCACTGCAAGTCGGGGGTGCGCTCTGCGGAGGCGCTCGCGGTGCTGCACCAGGCTGGGTTCCGCGACGCCGTGCACGTCGGCGGCGGGGTGCTCGCGTGGGCCAAGCAGGTGGACACCAGCCTTCCCACCTACTAGGCCGAGTCCTGCAGGCCCCGGCCGCGGCCTTCGCGCACGGGCGGCCCCTGGCTGCGTTGTCGGCCTGCCCAGGTACGCCCGGTACGAGGGCACGCCTCCGCCTTGCCAAGAGCCGCCCGGATCACGAAGCCCATCGACCGCGACCGACAGGACGCGGTCTCGGCCCGCGAGCCTGCGCCGATGTGACGCTCGGCGCCGGTACCGTGCCGCCGTGCCCAGCGTGCCCGTGCTCCAGCCTGCCGCGACCGCCCCGCGGGCGGCCGAGCTCCCGCCGCATGTCCGCACCGCGTTCGGCGTGAAGGACGTCGCGCCGCGGCCGGTGATGTGGGCGGGGCGCCCCGCGTGGCGCTGCGGCGACGTGCTGATCCGGCCGGTGCCGGACAACGTAGTCGCGGCATGGTCGGCGGGCGTGCTCGACGGGCTGCACCTCGACGGAGTGCGGGTGGCCCATCCGGTGCGGTCGTCCGATGGGCGGTGGGTCGTCGCGGGCTGGGCCGCGTGCCGGTACGTCGCGGGCACGCTGGAGCCGCGCTACGACGCGGTGCTGTCCGCGGCCGTCGCCCTGCACGAGGCCACCGCGAAGGTCGAACGGCCGCGCCTGCTCGACAGCCGCGACGACCTGCTCATCCGCTCGGCGGCGGGCGCGTTCGGCGAACGGAAGCTGCAGCTCGACCCGAAGGCGGGCGGTGCGCTTTACGCCCAGCTGGCCGCCTACCGCGGCCCGGTCCGCCTCACCCCGCAGGTCGTGCACCCCGAGCTCTTCGGCTCCGTGCTGTTCGGCGCCGACGACGTGCCGGTGATCGTCGACCTCGCGCCCTGCTGGCGGCCCAAGGAATGGGCGGCCGCCGTCGTCGTCGTCGACGCACTGGCGTGGGGTGGCGCCGACGTCGGGCTGCTGCACCGCTGGTCGCACCTTGACGAGTGGCCGCAGATGGTGCTGCGCGCGGTACTGCACCGGATCGCGCTGCACGCCCAACACCCGGACGCCTCGCCGCGCACGCTCGCGGGCCTGGAGCGCGCGGCGGGGCTGGCGAGCGGCCTGCTGTAAGGGTCGTGCGCGGAAAACGTGGCGCGAACAACGTTGTCCGCGCACGAGCGACGGTGGATCGGGGCGTGGCGGATCACCGCGGCAGCAGGGGCACCCTGCTGCGACTGGGCTGCAGGAGGGGCACCCTGCTGCGATGCGGTGGGCTGACGTGTGCCCGGTCGCCCGCGTGAGCGTGCCCACGTATCCGGTGCGCATCCAGGGCGGCGCGGTGCAGGTCGGACTACCGTACGAGGCACCGTGACCACCGCCATCGCATCTCCAGAAGTGCCACCGCTCTCGGGCTTCACCGTGGGCGTCACCGCCGCGCGCAGGGCCGACGAGCTGGGCGCCATGCTCGAACGGCGTGGTGCCACCGTGCAGCACGCGCCCGCGCTGCGGATCGTCCCGCTCGCCGACGACACGCAGCTGCTCGCGGCGACGCGGGAGCTCGTCGCGCGGTCGCCGGATATCACGGTCGCCACCACCGGGATCGGGTTCCGCGGCTGGTTCGACGCCGCGAACGGCTGGGGCCTCGGCGACGACCTCCTACGGGCGTTGGGCGCGGGCGAGCTGATCGCGCGCGGCCCGAAGGCGCGGGGGGCGATCAGGGCGTCCGGTCTGACGGATGCGTGGTCGCCGCCGTCGGAGTCGTCGGCGGAGGTGCTGGAGCACCTGCTGGACCGTGGGGTCGAGGGCGCGCGGATCGCGGTGCAACTGCACGGCGAGCCGCTGCCCGACCTCGTCGAGGCGCTGTGCGTGGCGGGGGCCGACGTCGTCGAGGTGCCGGTGTATCGGTGGATGCCGCCCGCCGACATCACGCCCGTCGACCGGCTACTGGACGCCGTCCTCGCGGGCGGCATCGACGTCGTCGCGTTCACGAGCGCGCCCGCGGCGGCAGGCCTGCTGGCCCGCGCCCGGGAGCGGCGGATGCTCGACGACCTGCTGCTGGCGCTGCGCGGGCCGGTGCTGGCGCTGTGCGTCGGGCCGGTCACGGCGGCGCCGCTGGAGGAGGCGGACGTGCCGACCGTGCAGCCCCAGCGCTCCCGCCTCGGCGCCATGGTGCGACGGCTGGAGACCGAGATGCCCGCCCGCGCCCGTCGGCTGCCGGTGGCGGGGCACTGGCTGGAGCTGCGCGGGCAGGCCGTGCTCGTGGACGGTGAGCTGCGCGGCGTGCCGCCTGCCTGCATGGCGCTGCTGCGGGTGCTCGCGCGGCGGCCGGGGCGGGTGGTGACCCGCGCCGAGCTGCTCCGGGCCCTGCCCGGCGCGGGCGTCGACGAACACGCCGTCGAAACGGCCATGACCCGCCTGCGGGCGGCGCTCGGCAGGCCGAAGCTGGTGCAGACCGTCGTCAAGCGGGGATACCGGCTCGCGCTCGACCCGGCGGCCGGGCCCGTCCCGGTTGGCGGCCACTGCCTGCACGGGGACGCCCGGTGACGGCGCTCCTACTCGTCGCGCACGGCACCCGGGATCCGGCAGGTGCGGCGGTCACCGAGGCCGTCGCCGCGCAGGTGCGCGGGCTCACCGGGGCGCGGGTCGAGGCGTGCTACGCCGACGTCCGTCATCCGACGCCCGCCGAGGCGCTCGCGGCGCTGCCAGGGCCGGTGGTCGCGGTGCCGATGTTCCTGGCGGCGGGCTATCACGTGCGCGTCGACGTGCCCGCGCAGCTCGCCGCCACCGGTCGGGCCGACGTGCGGCTGGCCGAGACGTTCGGGCCGGACCCCGCGCTCGTCGCCGCCGCGGCGTCCCGGCTGCGGACCTCCGGGATGCGGGCGGGGGACGCCGCGGTGCTGGCCGTCGTCGGGTCGAGCGATCCGCACGCGCAAGCCGACGGGGCCACCGCCGCGCGGCGGCTGGCGGGGGAGCTGGGGGCACCGGTCACGCTCGCCACGATCGCGATGGGCGGCCCGCGCGTGCCGGAGGTGGTCGCGCGGCTGCGGGCAGGCGGGTCGCGGCGGGTGGCGGTCGCGTCCTGGCTCCTGGCGCCGGGGCTGTTCCAGCGTGCGCTGGTGGAGTCGGGCGCCGACGTCGTCGCCGATCCGCTCGCCACGCACGAGGCCGTGGCCGGGCTGGTCGTGGCCCGCTACACCGCCGCGCTGGCGGACCGGACGTCGGTGGCGTAGCCCGCCCCGCCCACGGGTGAGTCGGGCTCAGCGGCGGGCGTGGCGCAGGATCACGCCCTCGGCGCGCAGTCGGGCCAGCTGCTCGGTGGCGATGTGCGGGGCGCACGTGCCGTCGGCGCGCAGCACGCGGTGCCATGGCAGGTCGTGGCCGTCCTCGGCAAGGATCCGGCCGACGAGCCGAGCGCGGCCGGGGATGCCCGCCGCCGCCGCGACCTCCCCGTAGGTCGATGTCTCGCCGGGCGGGATCGCCCGCACCGCCGCACGCACGGCCTCCACCGTCGCTTCGTCCATCAGCCGAGGAACGCCCGGATCGCGGCCGCCGTCTCGACCGGCTGCTCCAGGTAGACCATGTGCGCGGTGTCCATCTCCTGGACGACGAGCCGGTCGCCCAGCTCGGCCCGCACACTCTCGACCCATGCCGGGTTGACGTAGTCGACCTTGGCGGCGGGCAGGAGCAGCGTCGGCAGGTCCTCGGGCGGGGTGATCGCGGGGCGGGCCATCTCGCTCCACGCGGCCACGACCGCTGGCGTCGACCAGCGGTAGCGCCACCGGCCGTCAGCGTCCTCGACGAGGTTGTGCTCCAGCTCAGCGTCGACCAGCGCGTCCGGCACGCCCGCCCATCGCTGCGCGCGCTCCGCCCATGCCGCGGCCTTGTCGGGGTAGGACTCGCCAGCGCAGGCCTCGATCGCGGTCTGCAGCACGAGATCGGGGTCGAGCCCGAGCGCCGGGTCGACGAGCACCAGCTTCTCGACCCGCTCCCTGGCGGTGCGGGCCAGGTGGAGGGCGATCGCGCCGCCGAACGAGTGGCCGAGCAACGGGACGCGATCAAGCCCATGATCGTCCAGTACGGCGAGGACGTCCGCGACGTGCTGCTCGAACCCCCACGGTGGAACCTTCGGGGAGTGCCCGTGGCCGCGGAGGTCCATGGCGACCAGCCGCAGCTCGGGGAGCTGCTCGGCGAGCACCGCCCAGCGCCTCCCGTGCCCCGTGACGCCGTGCAGTGCGACGACCGGCCGACCGTCCTCCGGGCCGAAGTGGTGGACGTGGAGAGCGCTCACCCGTCCGATCCTGCCGGCTGGCTCGCTCGCCCGGAGGCGACGCCGCGCTCGCCCTGGGGTCGCAGCGGGGGCCCCCGCTCGCCCTGGGGTCGCAGCGGGGCCCCGCTTGCCCTGGGGTCGCAGCGGGGCCCCGCTTGCCCTGGGGTCGCAGCGGGGGCCCCTTCCTTCGACTGAGTCGCAGCAAGGTGCCCCTGCTGCGATGTGCGCGCTCCGGACCGGCCCGTCCGGCCGCAGAACTGTCGGGGGCGCGTGGTTGCATCGCTCGCATGACCGCAGCGCTCGCTCCCTCGCTCGTGCGGCGCGCCCGGCCCCCAGAGCCCGAGCGGATCTGGGATGCGGCGGCGCGGTGCGTCCTCACGCACACGGCGGGCCCGTTGCGGATCGTCGGCGGCCCCGGCACGGGCAAGACCACCCTGTTGCTCGCCACCGTCGCACGACGGTTGGCTGCGGGGGAGGATCCCGCGCGCACGTTGGTGCTGGTGGGGAGCCGCCGCGCGGCGTCGGAGCTGCGGGAACGCCTGGTGCGCCTCGGGGCGGCCGACGGCGGGACGAGTCGCGAGGCGCTGGTCCGCACCGTCCACTCCTACGCGTTCGGTGTGCTCCGCCTGCACGCTGCGCGCCACGGCGATCCGCCGCCACGGCTGCTCGCGAGCGCCGAGCAGGATGCGCTGGTCCGCGACCTGTTGGGCGGTGAGGTCGACGGCGTCGTCCCCGGCTCCGGATGGCCCGAGCGGATCGAGCCCGCGCTCGCGGTGCCGGGGTTCGCCGCCGAGCTGCGCGAGCTGCTGCTGCGCGCCGCCGAGCGGGGGCTGGGGCCGGACGAGCTCGCTGAGCTGGGCGCACGGCACGATGTCGCCGAGTGGGCGGCGGCGGGGCGGTTCTTCCGCTGCTACGAGCAGGTCACATTGCTGCGGGGGGCGGCGGGTCGAGGGGCGCCGCAGGCCACGGCGCCCGCGCTGGATGCGGCCGAGCTGGTGGCGGCGGCGCTCGATGCGCTCGCGGCGGATCCCGAGCTGCTCGCTGCGGAGCGGGAGCGGGTGCGCCACCTCGTGGTCGACGACGCGCAGGATCTCGATCCACAGCAGATGGAGCTGGTCGGCGTGCTCGGGCGCAGCGCGGCCACGGTGCTGCTCGCGGGCGACCCCGACCAGGCCGTCCTCACGTTCCGCGGCGCCGACCCAGCGGGCATGCAGGCCATCGACGCGGAGACGGTCGTGCTCACCGTGGATCACCGCGGGGCACCCGCCCTCCGCGCGGCCTGCGCGGCGATCGCCGCCCGGCTGCCCGGCGCCGGGGAGGGGCGGCACCGGGTCGCCCCGCCCGGTCCGGCGGATGCCGTCGAGCCGCAGACGGGACGGTCGAGCGCCACCGATGGGGCGGGCACAGAGGAGCCCGATGCCGGCGGCGGCTCGACGGCCGACGACGGGCGGGTGTCCGTGCGCGTCTTCACATCCGCGGCGCAGGAGGCAGGCTGGATCGCCGACCAGCTGCGCCGGGCGCATCTCATCGACGGCGTGCCGTGGTCGCGGATGGCGGTGCTCGCGCGCTCGGCGCGGCGGGCGCTCCCGGTGCTGCGGCGGGCGCTCTTGGCCGCGGGCGTCCCGATCGCCGCACCGCCCGACGAGTTGCCGCTGGCCCGCCAACCCGCGGTCGTCCCGCTGCTGATGGTGCTGCGCTACGCCGCCCGGCCCGGCGAGCTCGACGCCGACGCCGCGACGGCGCTGCTCACGTCCCCGCTCGGCGCCGCCGATCCCCTCCGCATGCGCCGCTTGCGCCGCGGCCTGCTCCGCCTGCAGGCGGCGGGCGACGCCGATCCTGAGCGCGTCGGGAGCGATCCGTTGCTGGTCGAAGCCCTGCGCGCCGCCGCAGCGGGCCACCAGGATCCGCTCGACGCCCTGCCCGCTCACGAGAAGGCCCCGCTGCGCAGGGTCGGTGCCCTGCTCGCGGTCGCGGGCGAGGCGGCGCGCGCGGGCGAGAGCGCCGAGGAGGTGCTCTGGCGGGTCTGGCAGGGTTGCGGGCTCGAACGCCGCTGGAGCGACGCCAGCGCCCGTGGCGGCCCCGTCGGCGCCGCGGCGGACCGCGACCTCGACGCTGTCCTCGCGCTCTTCGCCGCCGCCGCCCGCTTCGCCGACCGGCTCCCCGGCGCCGACATCGCCACCTTCACCGAGTACCTGGCCGAGCAGCAGCTCCCCGGCGATTCGCTGGCCGACCGCACCCCGCGCCGCGACGCCGTCGAGCTGCTCACGGCGCACGCCGCCCGCGGCCGAGAGTGGGACGTCGTCGCGGTGCCCGGCGTGCAAGAGGGCACGTGGCCCGACCTGCGCCTGCGCGGCAGCCTGCTGGGCAACGAGCGGCTCGTCGATCTCCTCGCCGGGGTCGCGGAGCCCACCGGTGCCACGGTGTCGCGGGTCGCGCCGCTGCTCGCCGAGGAGCGCAGGCTGTTCTACGTCGCCTGCAGCCGTGCGCGGCACACCCTCCTGGTCAGCGCCGTGCAAGGCGAGGACGAGCAACCCTCCCGCTTCCTCGACGAGCTCGACCCCCAGCCCGCCGACCAGGCCCTGCGGCCGGTGCAACGACCGGGACGCGCCTTGGTGACCGCCGAGCTGGTCGGCGAGCTGCGCAGGGCGGTGAGCGCGCCCGACGGCCCGGACCTGGCCGCCACTGCCGCTCGGCGCACCCGGGCCGCGGCGCAGCTCGCCCGGCTGGCCGAGGCCGGTGTCCCCGGCGCTCATCCGGACGACTGGTACGGCGCCTCACCCGTGTCCTCCGCCGCCCCGCTGCGGCCCGCCGACGCCGTCGTCCCGGTGTCCCCTTCCGACGTCGAGAAGATCATGCGCTGCCCGTTGCGGTGGGTGCTCGAACGCCACGGGGGAAGCGACACGGGTGCGTTGGCCGCGGTCACCGGAGCCTTGGTGCACGCGCTCGTCCAGGCCGAGGCGGCGGGCGCGGCCGCAGGCGAACTGGACTCGGCCTTGCGCTCGGCCTGGGCGCGGCTCGATGTGGGCGCCCCCTGGTTCTCCCGCCGCGAGCTCACCCGGGTGCGCGGCATGCTCGGCGCCTTCGACGGCTGGCTGCGGGCCAGCCGAGCCGAGGGACTCCGGCTGGTCGCGGTCGAGCAGCCGGTGCAGCTCGACCTGATCGACGAGGTGAGCGCCCGCCGTACTGTCCCGGCGCTGCGGCTGCGGGGTCGGGTCGATCGGCTGGAGGTCGACGCGGCGGGGCGCCCCGTCGTCGTCGACGTCAAGACCGGCCGCACCGCGGTCAGCGCGCGCGTGGCGGCCGAGCACCCCCAGCTCGCGCTCTACCAGCTCGCGGCGGCGCTCGGCGCGTTCGGCACGCTCGTCGAGCGCGGGATGCCGCCCGGTGGGGCGCGGCTGGTGTACGTCGCCGACCAGCGGGCCGACGGCCAAGCGAAGGAACCGACCCAGCCACCGTTGGACGCCGGGGGCGTTGCCCACTGGCAACAGGTGCTGCAGACCTGCGCTGCCGACACCTCGGGGGCGGTGTTCGTGGCCAGGGTCGGACCCGATTGCGATCGCTGCCCGGTCCGCACCGCCTGCCCGGCCCACGGCGCCGGACGGGGTGTCCCCGATGCGTGATCGCAGCAGCACGCTTCGTCGATTCTGGGCCTGGATGTTCGCCCGTGTGGGTGCGTTCCGAACGAGCCCGGTACCGTTCTCCGCACGCTGGCGCTCCCCCTGCGCTTCCTACCCAGCGTGCCAGGAGGTCCCTTGTTCCGCGTCCGATCGCCTGCCCGCACCCTGCTTGCCTGCGCCGCCACGGCAGGCCTGCTCGCCGGATGCGGCAACGTTCCGGACACGCACAAGGCCCCTGACATCCAGACCCTCCCGTCCCCGGTCGCCACCGTTCCGCTGCCCAGCCCCTCGGCCGCATCCCCAACGGCGCCATCCACACCGACGGGCGAGCCGAGGCCCGCCGCCGCGCAACCCGGCCGCCGGTCCGTCCGACCGGGCATCCTGGGCGCCGCACCGCTGGTCGGCGCGGGCCCCGGCTTCAAGCCGATCGGCGGCGACGAGTTCATCTCGGCATCGCTGGACCGGACGAAGTGGGGGGTCTACGACAGCATCGGCGGCTTCGGCAACGGCCTGCGCCGACCCAGCGCCGTCAGCCAGTCCAGCGGCAACCTGGTGATCACGGCCACCGGCAAGACGTCCGGCGGCATCGACGACTCGTTCGGTCAGACCTACGGCCGCTGGGAGTTCCGGGCTCGCACCGACCACGGGCGCGGCTTCGGCTCAGCCATCCTCCTGTGGCCCGATTCGGAGAAGCAGAAGGACGGCGAGATCGACATCGCCGAGGTGCCCGCCGAGCAACGCGACCAGGCGCACTTCGTGCTGCACTCGGGTCCTGACGCTGACCCGCTCGACGGTTCGCACATGGTGGGCGACTTCTCGCAGTGGCACACGTTCGCGGTCGACTGGCTCCCTGACCACATCACGTGGTACGTCGACGGACGGGCGCGCTTCACGGTCACCAACCGTGCCCACATCCCGAATACCCCCATGCACCTGGCGATCCAGCTCGACCAGGGCCCCGTGAAGGACTGGATGCCCGCCCCCGACGCCACCACACCGCCCCAGGTGCGCCTCCAGGTCGACTGGGTGCACGTGTACTCGTGGGCGGGCGCGCCCGCGCCGACGAGGACGGCGAACCCGAGCGTCACACCCGCGAAGACCACCGCGCCCACGACCAAGCCCGGCCGCGGCTGACCCGGCTGCGCGGAACCGTCGTCCCCGTCCGGTAGAACGGCCTCGTGGAGCTCACCCCGCTCGCACTGGCCACGGCGCTCGGCCTGGACCCGCCCACCGACGAGCAAGCCGCCGTGATCGCCGCGCCCGCGCGTCCGGCGCTCGTCGTCGCGGGGGCCGGAGCGGGCAAGACCGAGACGATGGCCGCGCGCGTCGTCTGGCTGGTCGCGACGGGTGCGGTGCTGCCAGAGCAGATCCTCGGCCTGACGTTCACCCGCAAGGCCGCCCAGCAGCTCGGGGCGCGCGTCCGGTCGCGGCTGCGCAGGCTGGCGGGCTCCCGGCTGCTCGACGAGCTCGACCCCAGCGGCGAGCGGCGGGCCGCGCTGCTCGCTGGCGAGCCCACCGTCGCGACCTACCACGCCTACGCCGGACGGCTGGTCGGCGAGCACGCCCTGCGGCTGCCCGCCGAGCCCGCGGCACGGCTGCTGAGCGAGACGGCGTCCTGGCAGCTTGCGCACCGGGTGGTCAGCACGTGGGCCGATGAGTTGGACGTCGACGTGCAGCCCGCCACCGTCACGACCTGGCTGCTGGCGCTGTCAGGCGAGCTGGGGGAGCACCTCGTCGATCCGGGCACCGTACGCGCGAACGCCGAGCGGCTGGCCGCGGCGTTGGAGGCGGCGCCGCGTGGCAAGGGGCAGCGCGCCGAGCCGTCGCAGACCTACCAACGCTGGATCGCGACGCAGCGCAAGCGGGTGGCGCTGTTGCCGCTGGTGGAGTCGTTCACCGCGCGGAAACGAGCCGAGCGCGCGGTCGACTTCGCCGATCAGCTCGCCATCGCCGCCCGGGTGGCCGACGCCCATCCAGAGGTCGGTGCCGCCGAGCGCACCACCTATCGCGCCGTGCTGCTCGACGAGTACCAGGACACCGGGCACGCGCAACGCATCCTGCTGCGCGCGTTGTTCGGCACCCGACCCGGCGATCCGGTGCGTTCGGACGGGCCGACGGTCACCGCCGTCGGCGACCCCTGCCAGTCGATCTACGGCTGGCGCGGGGCAAGCGCGGGCAACCTGGCCCGGTTCCGCACCGACTTCCCGGCTCCCGACGGGCCCGCCGACCAGTACGGCCTGCTGACGAGCTTCCGCAACCCGTCCGACGTGCTGCGACTGGCCAACACCGCCTCGGCCGCTCTGCGTCGGGCCGCCCCGCCGCAGCAGGGTGCCCCTCCTCCGATTGGGTCGCAGGAGGGGCACCTTCCTGCGATGCCGGTGACGGCCGCGCCAGCTGGCGCGGCGGGCGGCGGCCTGGCCAGGGATGTGGTGGGCGGCGGTGCGGTGGACGGCGGTGCGGCAGACGGTCCTGCGGCCGGGAGCGGCGCGGCGGCCGGGCGCGCGGCGGCGGACCGCGCGCCGTCCGGCGGCGGGGCGCACGTCGACGTCGGCGAGCTGCGGCCCGCGCCCGACGCCCCAGCGGGCGATGTGCGGGTGGCGCTGCTGCCCGACGTCGGCGGCGAAATCGACTGGATGGCCGATGCCATCGCGGAGCAGTGGCACCGTGAAGGCCCGCCGCCCACGTCGGCCGTACTGGTCCGCCGCCGCGTCGACATGGATCCGATCGCCGCGGCCTTGCGGGGCCGCGGCCTGCCCGTCGAAGTGGTCGGGCTCGGGGGGCTGCTCGACACCCCCGAGGTGCGCGACCTGGTCAGCGCGCTCCGCCTCGTCGCCGACCCGCTCGCCGGACCCTCCGCCGTCCGCCTCCTCACCGGGGCCCGGTGGCGGCTGGGCGTCGCCGACCTCGCCGCGCTGTGGGCCCGGGCCCGGGAGCTGGTCCCGCCGCCGTCGCACACCGGCGCGCGCACCCCCACCGACCTCGCCCTGGGCGCGCTCCCCGGCGAGCAGGCCGAGCAGGCGGGCCTCGTCGACGCGCTCGACGACCCCGGCCCGGCCACCGCCTACTCGCCCGACGGCTTCGCCCGCATCGCCCGCCTCGCCCGCGAGCTGGGGTGGCTGCGCTCCCGGGCAGGCGCCCCGCTCACCGACCTCGTCGCCGACGCCGAGCGCGTCCTGCTGCTCGACGCCGAGACCGCCGCCCGTCCCGGCCCGGTCGGGCGCGCCCACCTCGACGCGTTCGCCGACGTCGTCGCCGAGTTCGCCACGGGCGCCGAAGTCGCGACCCTGCCCGCGCTGCTGGACTACCTCCAGACCGCTGAGCAGGCCGAGGACGGGCTGTCGCCCGGCGAGATCGAGGTCACGCCCGACCGCGTCCAGGTGCTCACGGTGCACGCCGCCAAGGGCCTGGAGTGGGAGGTCGTGGCCGTGCCCCACCTCGTGGCACAGGTGTTCCCCGGCCGCAAGATCGGCGGCACCTGGCTGACCAGCCCCGCCGAGCTGCCCGTCGCGCTGCGCGGCGACGTCCTCGACCTGCCCGACCTCGTCCTCCCCGACGGCGGCGACCGTCGTGCCTGCGAAAACGCCGTCAAGGCGCACTCCGAGGCCCTCGACGCGCGGCGGCTGGTCGAGGAGCGGCGGCTGTTCTACGTGGCGCTCACCCGGGCCGAGCGGGTGCTGCTGCTGTCCGGGCACCGCTGGCCCGCGGCCGGCGAGAAGCCACGCCTGCCGTCGGAGTTCCTCGTCGAGGCCGCCGACGCACACGGCGCCGAGTTCTGGGCTGAGGAGCCGCCCGCCGACGCCGTCAACCCGGCCACCCTCGAACAGCCCACCGCGCTCTGGCCCGCCGATCCGCTCGGCGCCCGCTCCGCCGACGTCCAGGCGGGCGCCGAGCTCGTCCGCGCGGCCCTGCGGCGCCCGCATCGACGCCCGCGCCGCGGCCATCGACCCCGGCGCCCAGCTCCCCCTGCTCGACCTGGAGCCCCCGCCGGAGCCCGAGGAGGAAGACCCGGAGGGCTGGGCCGCCGACGTCGACGTGCTCCTCGCCGAACGGGCCGCCGCCAGGGCGCGGCCTGCTGCGGAGCTGCCCGCGCAGCTCACCGTGAGCAGGCTGGTGGAGCTGGCCGCCGATCCGGCCGGGCTCGCCGCCCGCCTGCGCCGCCCGCTGCCGCTGCCACCCAACCCGCACGCCCGCCGCGGCACCGCGTTCCACGCCTGGCTGGAGCAGCGGTTCGGCGCGGCGCAGCTGCTCGACCTCGACGAGCTGCCCGGTGCCGCCGACGAAGGCGCCGCCTCCGACGACGCCCTCGCGTCCCTTCAGGAGGCGTTCCTCGCCAGCGAGTGGGCCGACCGGCGGCCGATCGAGGCCGAGGTGCCGTTCGAGACGGTGATCGCGGGCGTCGCCGTTCGCGGGCGGATGGACGCGGTGTTCGCCGATCCCGACGGCGGGTTCACGGTCGTCGACTGGAAGACCGGCCCGCTGCCCGACGAGCCGCGCCTGCCCGCGCTGGCCGTGCAGCTCGCGGCCTACCGCCTGGCCTGGGCCGACCTGGCTGGCGTGCCGCCCGAGCGCGTGCGGGCGGCGTTCCACTTCGTGCGCGCCGACGTCACCCTGCGCCCCGCCGACCTCCTCGACGCCGAAGGGCTGCGCGCGCTCCTGGAATCGGTGCCTACGCGCTGAGCAGCGCGTCCAGCTTCGCGATCGTGTTCCAGTTGCGGGCGGTCACGAGCACGCCGAGCTTCTCGGTCACCGCGGGTGCTTTCAGCAGGCCGTCCGGGCACCACTGGTAGATCACGCCGGGGCCGGACCGCGCGTTGTCCGGGTCGCGCGCGAGGGCAGTGGCGAGCTTGTCGGCGTCCGGCGTGCCGCCCAAGACGTGCGCCATCATCCGGGAGCCGTTGGTTGCGACGTCGACGAACGGGTGCCCTTCGACGATCGCGCGCAGCTTCTTCGGGGTGAGCACGACGCACGGCACCTTCAGGCCCGTGCGCTCGGCGATCGCCTTCTCGATGGCCGCAGCGGGCGCAGACGGGCCGCTGAGGACGACGTTTCCGCTGTTCAGGTGCGTGCGGACGGCGGTGAATCCCGCGTCGGTGAGCAGCTCCCGCAGATCGGCCATGGCGATCTTGTTGGTGGACCCGAGGTTGATCCCGCGCAGCAAAAGGGCGTACCGGGGCACGGCGGGAGGTTACTGCATGATCCAGCCGCGGCTGGTCCGCGTGAGCTCGCGGAAGCCGATGTGGCACAGGAAGTCGGCCGTGCCGTCGGGCGGATCGGGCGCGAGGACCGCGCAGTCCAGCACCCGGCGGACGCCAGCGAAGCGCATCCGGTCCGCGGCGTGCCCGACCAGCCAGGTCGCGATGCCACGGCGTCGGTGCTCCGGCGCGGTCCAGAGGTCCCAGCCGTCGGCCCATCCGGCCAGGCGGGACCGCGTGCCGCCCTCGGTGAGGTCGGTCTCGGCCTCGTAGATGCCGACGACCACGCCGTCGCGCACCGCGGAGAAGCGCGTGGCGTGGCCGCCGAGCGCCACCCGCAGCTCCAGGTCGGGGCCGGGGGCGGGGCCGCCGCGCGGGAGGTCCTCGATGGCGGCGGCGAGCACGGCCTCCACCCGGTCGCCCGGCGCGAAGCCCGCGCGGTGCAGCGCCGCGGCCACGTGCGGCCACCGGTCGGGCACGCCGTACACAGCGGGGGCGGGCAGACCGAAGTCGGCGCCGATCCGGGCGGCGCCGCGGAGGTGGGCGAGCGCCGCCCCAACGAGGGTGTCGGCGACGGTCGCCAGCTCCACGGCCTGCGCGGGGTTCTGGCCGGGCCAGACCAAGAGCCAGCGGATCTCGCCCGCGCCGCGGTAGTCGGGGCCGACCTGCTCGTCGTCGGCGTAGCGCAGCAGGTGCGCCGCGCCCGCGATGTGCTCGCGATGGACGGCGACCAGCGTGTGCCGCTGCGCGACCCAGGGATCGACGACGTACTCGCCCGGCTCGCGCTCCAACTGGCTCAACACGGCGTTGGGCGACACGGTAACGCCCGGCAGCACGGCCTCGATGTGCGCGTTGACCAGGCGGGTGAGCTGGTCGCGGTCGCTGCGGCGGAACGGGCGGATCGCGATCGGTGGCATGCGGCATCCCGGGGTCGTCGATGCAGATGCCGCCACCGGTGCGGTACCCGGCCAGCCTACCGTGGCGCCATGCGGAGGATCGTGCTGTTCGGGGCATCCGGCTACACCGGCGGCCGGGCCGCCGCGGCCATGGTCGCGCGCGGCCTGCGGCCTGTTCTGCTCGGGCGAAACCCCGGCAAGCTGGCCGCCCTCGCCGAGCGCCTCGGCGGGCTGGAGACGGAGTACGCCGACGTCGCGGACCGCACTTCGCTTTACGAGGTGGTCCGATCCGACGACGTGCTGGTGAGCACGGTCGGGCCGTTCCACAAGATGGGCTGGGTCGCCGTCCGCGCGGCCGTCGACGCGGGCGCGATCTACCTGGACTCGACGGGGGAGCCGCCGTTCATCCGCAGCGTCAACGAGTGGTTCGGGCCGGAGGCGGAGGGCACCGGGGCCGCCCTGCTCACCGGGTTCGGGCACGACTACGTGCCCGGTGTGCTGGCGGGTGCGTTGGCGCTGCGGGACGCGGGCCCGGCCGCCGAGCGGGTCGACGTCGGCTACTTCATCGCCGGCCGGGGACGGCTGTTCTCCCGCGGCACCCTGTACTCGCTGCTCGGGATCGCGCTCGAGCCCGGGTACGCGTTTCGGAACGGTGGCCTGCGCGACGAGCCAGCCGGGGCCCACATGCGGACCTTCGCCATGGACGGCGGGCCACGGCCGGGTGTCAGCGTTGGCGGGAGCGAGCAGTTCGCCCTGCCGCGGCTCGCGCCGCAGCTGGGCACGGTGGATGTCTACCTGGGCTGGTTCGGGTCCGCGTCGAGGCTGGTGCACGCCGCGTCCGGTGTTACGGCGCTGGTCGGTCGGGTCCGCACCGCCCGCACCGCGGCCTGGATCGCGGCCGACTACGCGACCCGCCGCGTGCCCGCCGCCCCCGCCGAGGACGCGTTGGCGGGTGCGAGCGTGCACGTGGTGGCGGAGGTGTTCGACGCCGCGGGCGCCTTGCTGGCCCGCACCCGGCTGCGGGCGCCGGAGGCCTACGGACTCACCGCGGAGCTCCTGGCCTGGGGAGCGGGGCGGGCGGCCGAGCACGGTGTCGAGGGGGTCGGCGCGCTCGACGCGGTGTCGGCCTTCGGCCTGGACGAGGTCATGAAGGGCGCGGCGGAGGCGGGGATCGTCGTCGAGGCCTGACGGGGGCGCCGCTCGGTCGGTCCGCGATCATCACCCGGGTTACGCTCCGCGCCGTGAGCCGACGTCCCCGCGTGGATCCCTCGCCGGTGGGCGCGATCCGGATACCCGATCCCCGGATCTCGCCGCTGATGTCGCTCCTGCGGCGGCTGGCCATCGCCCTGGGCGCCCTCGTGATCACGGCGCTGATCGTCTACTTCGGCCGCGACGGCTACAAGGACGCCAACGGCACCCCCCCAATCACCCTCGCCGACGCCTTCTACTACGCCACCGTGTCGGTCTCCACCACCGGCTACGGCGACATCGTCCCGGTCAGCGAGACCGCCCGGCTGATCACCACCGTCGTGGTCACGCCGCTTCGGCTGATCTTCCTCATCACGTTCGTCGGCACCACGGTCGAGCTGCTCACCGAGCGCTCGCGGCAGTCGTTCCGGATCCAGCGCTGGAGGTCTCGCGTGCGCGACCACACCGTCGTCGTCGGCTACGGCACCAAGGGTCGGGCCGCGGTCGAGACGCTGCTGGGCGACGGCGCCGAACCGTCCGGCATCGTCGTCGTCGACACTGACCACACGCAGCTCGAAGCCGCTTCGGCCGCGGGCCTCGTGACGGTGGCGGGCGACGCCACCCGGTCGAGCGTGCTGCGGATGGCCGGTGTGACGCTGGCCAAGGCCATCGTGGTGGCGACGAACCGTGACGACACCGCCGTTCTCGTCACCCTGACCGCACGGGAGCTGGCACCCGACATCCGCATCGTCGCGTCCGTGCGGGAGTCGGAGAACGTGCATCTGCTGCGGCAGTCCGGGGCCAGCTCGGTGATCGTTTCGGCGGAGACGGCGGGCAGGCTGCTCGGCGCGGCGACCACCACGCCGACCGTCGTCGAGGTGATCGAGGACCTCTTGACGCCCGATGCCGGGTTCGCGATCAGCGAGCGGGACGTGGAGGACGCCGAGGTCGGCGGCTCGCCGCGGCACCTCGCCGACATCGTGCTCGGCGTTGTGCGCGGGGGCGCGCTGCACCGCGTGGACTCTTCGGTCGTCGACTCGCTGGAGTCGGGTGACCGGCTGCTCTACGTCCGCAAGGCGGGGCCGCCCGACAGCTGAGCCTGCCCCCCGTTGCAGGAATGTCACCCTGCTGTTACCCAGTCGCAGGAATGTCACCCTGCTGCGATCCCGGGGCCCGTCAGGCGAGCTGGTTCACCGTCAGGTCGCGGGCCTGCGCGTAACGCTCCCGCACGTGCGGGGTCGGGTCGGCGGTGAACCGCTCCTGCCCCGCCGCCGCCCACTCCGGCGGCGCCGACGCCCCCGACAGCACCCAGGCCGCCTGCCGCGCCGCCCCGTCCGCGACGTACTCGCCGGGCGTCGGCCGGTCGACGGGAAGCGCGAGCACCGCGGGCGCGATCCGGGCGACCGCCTCCGACCGCGCCGCCCCGCCGATCAAGATGGCCCGCTCGACCGGCACGTTCGCCGCGAGCAACGCGTCCACCGCGTCCGCCAGCCCGCACAGCAGCCCCTCGACGGCGGCGCGGGCCAGGTGCGCGGGCGTGGAGGTGGTGAGCGTGAGGCCGTGGATGGCGCCGGTCGAGTCGGGCTTGTTCGGCGTGCGCTCGCCCTCCAGGTACGGCACGAGCACCAGCCCGCCCGCGCCCGCCGGCGCATCGAGCGCGAGCTTGGCCAGGCCCGCGTGGTCGACGCCCAACAGCTTCGTGCCCGCGTCGAGCACCCGCGCCGCGTTGAGCGTGCACACCAGCGGCAGGTACTCGCCGCTCGCCGAGGCGAACCCGGCGATGATGCCGGTGGGGTCGGCGGTCTCCGTGGGGCTCACCGCGGAGACGACCCCGGACGTCCCGAGCGACACGACGACGTCACCCGGCCCCGCGCCGAGCCCGAGCGCGGCGCCCGCATTGTCGCCGGTGCCGGGGCCGAGCAGCACGCCGCCGGGGGTGTGACCGGCAGGCTCGCCGGGCCCGAGCACGCGCGGCAGCACGACGTCGGACCGGCCGAGGGCCCGTTCCAGGAGGTCGAGTCGGTAGGTGTTGGTGGCGGGGGAGAAGTAGCCGGTGCCGGACGCGTCGCCGCGGTCGGTGACAAGGTCGTCGAGCGCACCGGTGCCGCGCAGCTTCCACGTCAGCCAGTCGTGCGGGAGGCACACCGCGGCCGTCCGCGCGGCGTTCTCCGGCTCGTGGGTCGCGAGCCAGCGCAGCTTCGTGGCCGTGATCGCCGCGACCGGCAGCGTGCCCGTCGCGTCCGCCCACTCCTGCGCGCCCAGCTCGGCCACCAGGTCGCCTGCGGCCTGCGCGGAGCGGGTGTCGTTCCAGAGCAGCGCGGGCCGCACGACCTCGCCGTCGGCGTCGAGGCACACCATGCCGTGCTGTTGGCCCGCCACCGCGATCGCCTCGACGCCGTCCAGACCGCCTGCGGCGGCCAGCGCGGCCTGCAGCGCCTCCCACCAAGCCGCCGGGTCGACCTCGGTGCCGGGCGGATGCGGCGCCCGGCCCGACCGGAGCTGCTCGCCCGTGGCGGCGTCGCGGATGACGACGGTGCACGACTGCGTCGACGAGTCGACCCCGGCCACGAGACTCATGCCGCAACGCTAGCCGCGCGGCCTCGGTAGCCTCAACGACCGTGCGCCTGGCGACCTGGAACGTCAACTCCGCCCTCTCCCGGCTCCCGCGGCTGCTGCCGTGGCTCGATCAGCGGGCCCCCGACGTCGTCTGCCTCCAGGAGACGAAGCTGTCCGACGAGGCGTTCGCCGAGACCTTCGACGGGCCGCTCGCCGAGCGCGGATACGGCTACGCGCACGTCGGCGAGGGGCGCTGGAACGGGGTAGCGCTGCTGTCGCGGGTCGGGCTCGACGACGTGCTGCGCGAGCTGCCGGACGCGCCCGCCTACTCCGGGACGGTCGAGGCGCGCGCCGTGACGGCGACCTGCGGCGGCCTGCGCGTCACCTCCGTCTACGTGCCGAACGGGCGCACGCCCGACGACCCGCACTACGCGTACAAGCTGGAATGGCTGGCAGCGTTGCGAGAGTCGGTGAGCGCGCCCGCCACCAGCGTGGTCGCAGGCGACATGAACATCGCCCCCACCGACGCCGACGTGTGGGACCCGTCGTTGTTCGTCGACTCCACGCACGTGACGCCCGCCGAGCGGAAGGCGCTGGCCGAACTGCAAGGCGCCGGGCTGCACGACGTGCTGCGCGAGCGTTGGCCCGGCGAGCGCATCTTCACCTACTGGGACTACCGGGCGGGCCGGTTCCACCAGGACAAGGGCATGCGGATCGATCTGGTGCTCGCGGGCGCCGACCCGGCCGGACGCGTCGCCGCAACATGGGTGGACCGGCAGGCGCGGAAAGGGTCGGGGCCGAGCGACCACGCGCCGGTGATCGTCGACCTGGACGAGGCGCCCGACGGCGACATCGGCCCGGTCGTGCCGCCGCCGTCGAACCCGGTGCGCTAGCCCACCGCCCCACGGCGCCCCACGGCGCCGTCGCCCGGCCCGCCGTCGCCCCACAGTGCCGCGCCACCCGCGCCGCCCCACCCGAGTCGCCCCGGGTGGTGCCGCCCCACCCGCGTCACCCGCGTGGCCCCGGGTCGCGCCGCCCGCGCCGCGACACCCGTCCCGCCCGCGCCGCGACACCCGTCCTGCCCGTGCCGCCCCACCCGCCCCGCCCACATCGCAGCAGGGGACCCTTCCTCCAACTGAGCCGCAGCAATGGGCCCCTGCTGCGACCCGGGGCTGGCGCGTTAGGCCGCCGCCCACCCGGGGTGGGCGCGTCAGGCCGACGCCCGACCCGCCGCCGCCACGCCGAGCGCGGCCAGGGCCACGACGATCGTCACCAGCACCGGCAGGGCCGTCGCGGGCGAGCCGAGCAGCGCCAGGAGCGCCCCACCCGCGCCGACCATCGTCGCGACCGACAGCTGGTCGGCCATCTGCGCGGCCGCCGAGTTGAAGCCGACCGTCCCCGGCGGCGACTGGCCCAGCACCAGGTACGACACCGCCGCAAAGCCCAGCCCCATCCCGACGCCCGCGACCATCCAGAACGGCACGGCGAGCCACGCGATGCCCCACGTCGGCGCCACCAGCAGCATCCCGGCCGCGCCGATGCCGACGGCGACGAACCCGGCCCGCAGCAGCCGCGCCCGCGGGAGGTCGGGGTGGCGGCCCTGCCACGCCGACGCGGCCGACCAGCACAGCGAGCCCGCCACGAGCGGGATCCCCGCCGCCGCCAGCGACCAGCCATGCGTGTCGTGCAACATCAGCGGCAGGTAAGCGTTCACGGTGAAGAACGTGCCCGCGAGCAGCCCGCGCGATGCGACGACCGTCGGGATGCCCCGTCGCGCCCGGAAGACCCCGTGCGGCAGCAGCACCCGCAGCGACGGCACCAACACGACCAGCGCGGCCGCCGCGACGATCCCGCCGACGGCGTCGGGGTGCTGCCCGGCCCAGCTCAGCGCGGCCACGCCGACGGCGGCGCCTACCGCGGCCGCCGTCGTGCCCCGCCGGGCGGCCTGGCGCTCCGCGGCGGGCCCGAGCGTGCGGACGGCCGGGGCGACCAGCGCCAGCGCGACCGCCACCAGCGGCACCAGCCCCAGGAACACCCAGTGCCACGACAGGGTCTCGGTGACCAGCCCGGACACCGGCGGCCCCAGCAGCGACGGCAGCACCCACGCCGAGGAGATCAGCCCGAACACCGCGGGCCGCACCCGCTCCGGGTAGACGGCGGCGATCACCACGAACGTGGCCACGGCCAGGGCCCCTGCGCCGAGACCCTGCAGCACGCGCCCGACGAGCAGTTGCGGCATGGCGGTGGCCGTGCCCGCGACGAGCAGGCCCACCCCGAACAGGAGCGGTCCGACGAGGATCGGCGCCCGCGGCCCCGACCGGTCCGACCAGCGCCCGCCGAGCACGGTCGCGAGCACCGAGGCCGCCAGGAACGTGACGAACGGCCACGCGTACAGCGTCACCGCGCCGAGGTCGGCGACCAGCGCGGGCATCGCCGTGCCGACCCCCATCGCCTCGAACGCGACGAGGCTGATCAGGAGGACCAGTCCGATGGTCGTCGCCCGCCGCTCGGGCCCGAAGAGCTCGGCGCGGACGGTCGGCGTCGTCGGTGTTGTGGCCACGCGTCGATGATCCGACCTCGACCCGACTTCAGGTCAAGCCCGATTTGTCCGCCGTGATCGCCTGCTCGGTGCGGAAGCAGAACGCACCCAACCGACGATCACGGGCGGGCGGACCTACCGCCAGGCCGTCGGGCCGGGGTGGACCGCGGCGACCGGCGTGCCCGGCCTGCAGCCGCCGCGTGGCAGGCTGAGCCGGTGAGCACCGCCGTCGTCGACACGCACACCCCGGAGCAGGCCGCCGTCCGGGAGGCGGCCCGCCGCGCCGCCGCGGCCGCCCCCGGCGTGCGGGCGGCAGGCGGACCGGCGATCGACGCCGCCCTGCGCGCCGCGGCCGAGCTGCTGCGGGAGCGGAGCGAGGTCCTGCTGGCGGCCAACCGCGCCGACGTCGAGGCCGCGGAGGCTGACGGCATGGCGCAGGGCCTGCTCGACCGGCTCCGCCTCACCCCCGAGCGCCTCGCCGACATGGCCACCCAGCTCGACGTCCTCGCCGCCACCCCGGAGCCGCCGCTCCAGGTGTTCGTCCGCGAACTCCCGACCGGGGAGCGCGTGTACGAGCGCCGCGTGCCCGTCGGCGTCATCGGCGCGGTGTTCGAGGCGCGGCCCAACGTCACGGTGGACGTGGCGTCGCAGGTGCTCAAGGCACGCAGCGCCGCCGTCCTGCGCACCGGCGCGGCCGCGCTGGGCAGTGCGCAAGCGCTCGTGGAGCACGTGATCGCCCCGGCGCTGGCCGCCAACGGTGTGCCCGCCGAAGCGGTGCAGCTCGTCCCGACCCCCGGCCACGCGGGCGCCGACGCCCTGGTCGGCCTGCCCGAGCTCGTGCCGCTCGTCGTCGTGCGCGGCAGCGGCGAGGTCACGCGGCGGCTGTCCGCGCTGGGTGCCGCGGCGGGCACCCGGGTGCTCGCCCACGCTGACGGTGGCGGCGTGCTCTACCTCGACGCCAGCGCGGCCGAGGCGGACGTCACGCGCCTGGTCACCGACTCCACCGACCGCCTCGGTGTCTGCAACAGGCTCAACCTCCTCCTCATCGACGCGCCCGCCTACGACCGGCTCTGGCCGGTCGCCGAGCGGGCCCTCCGCGCGCGGGGCATCGCGCCCAGCCTGCCCCCGCACGCCCACCCCCTCGGCCACGAGTGGGCGCTCGACGCGGGCGCCGAGGCGCACGTCACGGTCGCGACCGTCGACGGACCCGTCGACGCCGCCCAGACCGCCGCCCGCGAGACCTCCGGCCTCGCCGCCTGCGTCTGCGCCACCGATGAGGCCGCGGCCACGGCGTTCGTCGACGCCTACACGGGCACCGGCGTGTTCTGGAACGCCACCACCCGTCTCCTGGACGGGTACAAGCTCTTGGGCCTCCCCGAGACCGGCATCAACGTCGACCACACGCCCGGCCCTCGCGGCCCGGTCACCTACGTCGACCTGTCGCTCCGCCAGTTCGTCGTGCTCCCGCCCGTCTGACGAGAGCGCCGCGTCCCGCGTCGAGGAGAGGGCAACGGCGTCCGCGGGTTAGATTCGAGGGGTGCCACCCCCCGAATTGCATCGCGCGACGTTGGCGAATGGTCTCCGCGTGTTGGTCGTCCCCGATTCCGTCACGCCGGTCGTCGGCGTCGCGGTACACGTCGACGTCGGCTTCCGTTCCGAGCCGGAGGGCCGCACGGGGTTCGCGCACCTCTTCGAGCACCTGATGTTCCAGGGCAGCGAGAGCCTGGAGAAGCTCGCGCACTTCCGGCACGTCCAGAGCTCCGGCGGCGTCTTCAACGGCTCCACCCACCAGGACTACACCGACTACTTCGAGGTGCTGCCCGCGGCGGCGCTCGAGCGGGCGCTGTTCCTGGAAGCCGACCGGCTGCGCGCCCCGACCCTCACCGATCAGAACCTGCGCAACCAGGTCGACGTCGTCAAGGAGGAGATCCGGCTCAACGTCCTGAACCGGCCCTACGGCGGCTTCCCCTGGATCCTGCTGCCGCCCGTCCTCTACGACACGTTCCCCAACGCGCACAACGGCTACGGCGATTTCTCCGAGCTGGAGCAAGCCTCCCTCGACGACGCCGCGGCGTTCTTCGACACCTACTACGCGCCGGGCAACGCGCAGGTCACGGTGGCGGGCTACCTCGAAGTGGACGAGGCGCTCCGCCTGGTGGAGAAGCACTTCGGCGACATCCCGGCCCGCCCCACGCCGATCCGCCCTTCGTTCGCAGAGCCGCCACCGGGCGGCGAGCGCCGCGAGACCGTGCCCGACGCGCACGCCCCGCTGCCCGCTCTTGCCGTCGGCTACCGGCTGCCCGATCCGGGGACGGACCTCGACGGCTATCTGGGCCATGCGCTGCTCGGCTCGGTGCTCGGCGACGGCGAGGCCGCCCGGCTGCAGCGCCGTCTCGTGCACGCCGACGGCCTGGTCACCGACATCTCGGCGGGCGCGGGCCTGATGGGTCCGCTCGACGCCCGCGACCCCGACACGTTCACGGTCACCGCCGTGCACCCCGCAGCCGTCGACCCCGACCGCGTGCTCAGCGCGCTCGACGAGGAGCTGGACAAGCTCGCCGCTGCGGGCCCGACGGACGAGGAGCTGCAGCGCCAGGTCGCGCGCTGGTCGGCGGCCCTGTACCAGGAGAACGACCGCGTGATGTACCGCATGCTCGGCCTCGGCGCCCGTGAGCTGCTCTACGGCCGTGCGGAGATCGCGGCCGAGCTGCCCGAGCGCTTGGCCGCCGTCACGCCCGAACAGGTGCGGTCGGCCGCGGCCGCGCTACGCGGGAGCGGCCGCGGCGTACTGCTGCTGGAGCCGTCATGACTCGTGAGCGGATAACACTGTTCCCGCCGCGTTTTTCGCGCACGACCACCGGAGGGGACGCGTGACCAGGACCGCCGACGAGATCGGTCGGACGGCCGTCGGGCCCCGCCCGCTGCCCCCGCTCGGCTCGACCCGCGACGTCCCACTGCCGGACGTCGTCGAGAGCACCTTCCCCAACGGCCTGCGGGTGCTGGCCGCGCATCGGCCGGGCATCCCCATGGTCGAGCTGCGCCTGCGGGTGCCGTTCGCCGGTGACACGCCCGAGCACCCGGCCGTCGCCGAGCTGCTCGCCGAGACCCTGCTCACCGGCACCGCGACCCGCGACCGCGTCACGATCGACGACGAGCTGGCCGCCGTTGGCGCCGATCTCGGCGTCACCGTCGACCCGGAGCGCCTGATGGTGTCCGGCTCCGGCCTCGCCGCCGGGTTGACCGACGTGCTGGGTGTGCTCGCCGACGTGCTCACCGCCGCCAGCCATCCCGACGCCGATGTCGCTCGCGAGCGCGACCGGCTCGCCGAACGCATCGTGATGGCCCGCGCCCAGCCGCGCACGATCGCGCGGGAGGCGTTGCAGCGCAAGCGGTTCGGCACCCACCCGATCACACGGGAGATGCCGACCGAGGCCGAGGTCGCCGCCGTCACCGCCGATGATGTGCGGGCGCTGCAACGCGCCTCGCTGGTGCCGCGGGGGTCGATCCTCACGCTCGTCGGCGACATCGACCCGTCTGCCGCACTCGCCGACGTCGAGAAGCTGCTCTCAGCATGGACCGCCGACCACGCCGCGCGCGAGCTCACACCGCCGCCGCCGATCATCGCGGACGACCTGGAGCTGGTGCACCGCTCCGGCTCCGTGCAGTCCCAGCTGCGGCTCACCGCGCCGGGCGTCGGCCGCGCCGACCCCGACTACACCGCCCTGCAACTGGCCAACCTCGTGTTCGGCGGCTACTTCTCCTCCCGGTGGATGGAGAACATCCGCGAGGACAAGGGCTACACCTACGGCGCGCACTCGGGCGTCGAGTTCGTGCCCGGCGGCGGGGTGCTGGGTTTCGAGACCGACGTGGCCAGCGACGTCACCGCAGCCGCTCTGCTGGAGACCCGCTACGAGCTGGGCCGCCTCGCCGTCGTGCCGCCGACGCCCGCGGAGGTGGACGCAGCGCGGGCGTACGCCATCGGATCGCTGGCGATCTCCCTGGACAGCCACGGCGGCCTGGCCTCGTCCATCGCCACACTGGCCGCCGACGGCCTCACCCTCGACTGGCTCGGCGGCCACCCCGCGCGGCTCACGGCCGTCACGGTGGAGGAGGTCGCGACGGCGGCGCTGCGCTACTTCGCGCCGACGGCGGTCACCGGCGTGATCGTCGGCGACGCGGACGTGATCGGCCCTGCCGTGCGGGCACTGGGCGGCGTCGCATGACGTTCCGGCTGACGACCCCGGCCGTGCTCTCGCGCTCCGAGGTGTTCCGCGACGAGACCCTGCGCACCGACGTCGCCCGGCAGGAAGCGGGCTGGGCAGGCGCGCGGCTGGTCGTTGTCGACGACGAAGGCCGCACGCCGGTCGACTGGACCAACGCGCCGACCAGCGGGTTCGAGGTCGGCGACGCGGGCAGCTGGGACCGCGGCGGCAGCGCCCGGCTGCGCACCCGCTCCACCGAGGGCACCACCCCGACCGAGGGTTCGGTGCTGCTCGGCGAACAGGACGGCGTGGCGTACTGGGCGGTGCGCGGCAAGCCCGACGTGTTCGCAGGCGAGGACGCGGCGGACTGGGCCGACCTGCGCATGACCGGCGCGATCCTCGACGGGGTGGGTGCGGGCCTGTTCGTCACCGCCGTCGCCGTCCTCAACTGGCACGACACCGCGCGCTACTGCGCCCGCGACGGCTCGCCCACCCGGGTGGGCGCGGCGGGCTGGCACCGGAAGTGTGAGGCGGCGGGGCACGAGGAGTACCCCCGCACCGACCCGGCCGTCATCTGCCTCGTGCACGACGGCGGCTCGGGCGATACGGCCCGCGTGCTGCTGGCCCGTCAGCCCGTCTGGCCGATCGGCCGGTTCACCGTGCTCGCCGGGTTCGTCGAGGCGGGGGAGTCCCTCGAAGGGTGTGTACGGCGGGAGATCAACGAAGAGGTCGGCGTGGACGTCCGCGACGTCGGCTACCTCGGCAGCCAGGCCTGGCCGTTCCCGCGCTCGCTGATGGTGGCGTTCGAGGCCGTCGGCGACCCGGACGCCCCGCTCTCCCCGGCCGACGGCGAGATCGCCGAGGCGATGTGGCTGACCCGCGCCGACCTGCGCGTCGCCTTGCGTGCGGGCGACTGGGGCGCCACCGAGGCTCCGCTCCTCCTGCCCGGCAAGGTGAGCATCGCCCGCAGCATGCTGGAAAGCTGGGCCGCTGCCGATTAGAGATCCCATGGCCCGTTGGGCCGCCTCGAAGGGGACGAAACGGACCGTTTCCTTCACAGCGTGTCCGTAAGGGCGCCGAGCTGGGCGGGCAGGTCCGTTCGTCGTGCCTCGGAACCCGTCAGGGCCGGACGTTCGCCAGGTCGTCGAGGAGGCCGGGGTGCGTCGGCTGCCACCCGAGGGCGTCGCGGGTGTGGGCACTGGACGCGGGCTGGTCCGTAGCGAAGATCGGGCCGAGCGGGCCGAAGTCTTCCTGCGGAACGGCCTCGATCGGCAGGCCCAGTCGCCTGCCGATGACGGTCGCGATGTCGCGCACCGCGTCGCCCTCGTCGGCCACGGCGTGCCAGGCGGTTCCGGCCGGTGCCGATTCGAGGGCCAGCCGGAACAGGACGGCTGCGTCGAGGGCGTGCACGGCAGGCCAGCGCTGAGTGCCGTCGCCCGGGTAGCCGGATACCCGGGAGCGGCGCGCTTGATCGGTCAACAGGCCTGCGAATCCGCCCTTGCCCTCGTTGTGGACCGTGCGCGGCATGCGGACAGCCGTGGCGCGCACACCGCGCTCGGCCAGATCCAACAGCGCCGTCACCGAGCGGCCTCGTCCGCCCACAGGTCCGTCGGTCGGCGGCGGATCGGCCTCGGTCGAGGCGCGGCCCGGCACCCAGGGCGTGCCCGACACCGCGACGATCGGGCGGTCGCTTCCGATGAGTTCCTCCCCGAGCGCGGCGAGAGCGGCGCTTTCCTTGGTGACGGCCTGCGCGAGTGCGTCCGGACTGCTGTAGTCGCGCCCGAACGCCAGACTGATCACCCCGTCGGACTGCGCAGCGCCTGCCCGCAGGACGTCGAGGTCCGCTAGCCCACCTCGCAGCGCCTCGGCGCCTGCCCGCTTGACGGCCTGCGCTGAGTCGTCCGAGCGAGCCAACGCGAGAACGGTGTGGCCGTTGCCGAGCAGTTCGGCGACGACGGCGGAGCCGATGGTGCCGGTACCGCCGGCGACGAAGATGTGCATGAGGCGCTCCTGGACAGTGACGGGACAGTACCTTCTTCCCCGGCAAGCGCGAGCTCCTGGTCGCAGGCCAGGAGACCCTGAGCAGGCTGCTCGCCGACGGGATCTCCGAGGCGCCCGCGAGCGCGAGCCCGCTCGAGGCGGTTGCCGCCGGTCTCGAGCGCGCATCGAGCGCAATGGGGCCGATGAACCGCGAGCTCGGCCCCCGCCTCAAAGCAGCCGTGGCGTCCAGCGCCGAACTTCAGGAGCGGAACGCCCTCAAGAGCGTCGGTCTCGCGGCCGCCATGACGGCCGCGCTCGTCGCCCGCGGTGTCTCCGATCCGACTGCGCAGCTCGCGGGCGAGCTGGGGGTTCTCGCGTTCAAGCGGGGGTACGCCCAGTGGTCCGAAGGCGATGGTGATGAGGGCAAAGGGCTCGCGCACCATGCGCTGGCCGCACTGGAGGACCTGCGCACGGCAACCGCGTCGCTGGGCTGATCACCCCAACCGGCTAGGCGGCCAGGCGGGCCTGCACCTCGGTCAACGACGGGTTCGTCGCCGTCCCGCCGTCCGGGAACTCGATCACCGGGACCGTCTGGTTGCCGCGGTTGACGCCTTCGACGAACCGGGCGGCGTCGGCGTCGCGCTCGATGTCGACCTCGCGGTACCGAAGGCCCGCTTGATCGAACTGGAGCTTCAGCCTGCGGCAGTAGCCGCACCACGTCGTCGAGTACATCGTCAGCATGACCAGCTCAACGGCGGCCGCCGGAACTGTCATCCCGGGCTGTCAGGATGGCGGGTGTGATGCTCGACGGACTGGACGACGACCAGCGCGCCGCGGCCACCGCTCCCCGCGGCCCGGTGTGCGTGCTGGCCGGGGCGGGCACCGGCAAGACGCGCACGATCACCCATCGCATCGCGCACCTCGTGCGCACCGGGCATGTCGCGCCAGGGCAGGTGCTGGCGGTCACGTTCACCGCGCGGGCGGCGGGGGAGATGCGCACCCGGCTGCGCGCGCTCGGCGTCGCAGGCGTGCAGGCGCGCACGTTCCACGCCGCCGCGCTGCGCCAGCTGCGCTACTTCTGGCCGCGGGTCGTCGGCGGTCCGCCGTGGCAGCTGGTCGAAGGGAAGCTGCGCATCGTCGGCCACGCGGCGGGCCGCGCGAAGATGGGCACCGACGCCGCCACCCTGCGCGACCTGGCGGGCGAGATCGAGTGGGCGAAGGCGAGCCTCGTCACCCCAGCGGACTACCCGGCCGCGGTGGCCCGGCTGCGCCGCGACGTTCCGGGGCCCGCCGAGCAGGTGGCCGCCGTCTACGCGGGCTACGAGGAGGCCAAGACCGCCGCCGAGCGGCTCGATTTCGACGATCTGCTGCTGCACGTCGCGGGGGCGCTGGAGGAGCACGGGGACATCGCGCAGGAGTTCCGCGATCGCTACCGCTGCTTCGTCGTCGACGAGTACCAGGACGTCACCCCTCTGCAGCAGCGAGTGCTCGACGCGTGGCTGGGGGAGCGCGACGACCTCACCGTCGTCGGCGACGCCAACCAGACGATCTACACGTTCGCCGGGGCCAGCCCTCGCTACCTGCTGGAGTTCCCGCGGCGGTTCCCTGAGGCCGTGGTCGTGCGGCTGCAGCGCGACTACCGCTCCACCCCCCAGGTCGTGTCGTGCGCCAACACGCTCATCGGCGCTGCCCGCGACCGGCCCGCGGGCACCCGGCTGCGGCTGGTCGGCCAACGTCCGCCCGGCCCCGACCCGGATTTCAGCGAGCACGACGACGAGGTCGCCGAAGCTGCCGCCGTCGCCACCCGGGTCCGACGGATGGTCGCCGAGGGCGTCCCGCCGAGCGAGATCGCGGTGCTGTTCCGGGTCAACGCCCAGTCCGAGACGTACGAGCAGGCGCTCACCGAGGCGGGCGTCCCGTACCAGGTGCGGGGCGGCGAGCGGTTCTTCCACCGGCCCGAGATCCGGCGGGCCATGAGCGTGATCCGTATGGCGGGCGCGGGCTCAGGTGCGTTGGTCGACGACGTCCGCGCGGTGCTCGCACCGGTCGGCCTCACTCCCGATCCACCCGGTGGTGCGGCGCAGCGGGCGCAGTGGGAGTCGCTGCTCGCGCTCGTCGAGCTGGCGGAGGAGCTGGCGGGCATCGAGCCGGAGGCCGACCTGCGCCGATTCGCCGCCGAGCTCGACACCCGCGCCGACGCGGCGCACCCGCCCACCGTGCAGGGCGTCACCCTCGCGTCGCTGCACGCGGCCAAGGGCCTGGAGTGGGACGTCGTGTTCCTCGTCGGGCTCGTCGACGGCACCTTGCCCATCCAGCACGCCGACGGCGACGAGCACGCCATCGAGGAGGAGCGTCGCCTGCTCTATGTCGGCATCACCCGCGCGCGGCGGCAGGTGCTGCTGTCCTGGGCGCTGTCCCGCCAGCCCGGCGGCGCGCGGCGGCGTCGGCGCAGCCGCTTCCTCTACGGGCTCGTGCCCGAGCACCACCCGGCGTCGCGGATCGCCCTCGGCGAACGGGGCGGAGCCAAGCCGCGCTGCCGGGTCTGTGGGTCGCCGCTGATCGGGGTCGACGCGCTGAAGCTCCGGCGCTGCGGCGACTGTCCGTCCGATGTGGATGCCGAGCTGCTCGACCGGCTCCGTTCGTGGCGCAACGACGAGGCCCGTGACCAGCAGGTTCCCGCCTACGTCGTGTTCACAGACGCCACCCTCACCGCGATCGCCGAGCAGCGCCCAGCCGACCGGGCCGCGCTCGTCGGCATCCCCGGCATCGGGGCGCGCAAGCTCGACCGCTACGGCGCCGCCGTCTTGGCGCTGATCACCGACGTCGACTGAGCCACGAAACTTTCCCGTAAATGGGTTGCTCGCCCCCGTGGGGGTCCCTACCGTGGTCCGCACGGATTGTTATGCCCGTCACGATGCTCCTGGAGGAGGTGCCCCGATGACCAGCAACACGACGATGCGCGCGATCACGGGCACCCGTGTCTCCGGAGCGCTTCTCGGCGTTTGGACGGACCCGCGTGCCCAGAAGCTGCGCGTGCCGCCGTTCGCGCACTGGACCACCGACAACAACAGAGAAGTGTCCGCACGGAGGTATCGCCATACGTAGGCGACGCCTCTGGCCCAAGAGCAAGGCCGCGGACCCCACCGGGATCCGCGGCCTTTTTGTTTGTCCCGCAAGAACCATCTCTCTCGCGGAGGTAGAAGTGCTAGTCCGATCAGTTCCGTTGGACGGCGGAGCGATAGAACCCGAACAACTCGGCGGCGCGGTCGAGCTGCTGGGGGACGTGCTGAGTGCGGCGAGCCGCACCGGCCTGGACCTTCCGTGCCGCTCGGGCGACGCCGACCTGTGGTTCGCCGAGGCCCCTGCCGAGCTGGAGCGGGCCAAGTCGCTGTGCGGCCACTGCCCGATCCAGGCCGAGTGCCTGGCAGGCGCGCTGCGCCGGGCCGAGCCGTGGGGCGTGTGGGGGGGCCAGATCTTCGATCACGGTGTGGTCGTCCACCGCAAGCGTCCTCGCGGTCGTCCCAGCAAGGCCGACCTGGCTCGCGACCGGGCCTACGCCGAAGCACGGTCCGCCTGACCCTCGCCGTCTTCTCGCTCGCGGACCACCCGCCCAGAAGGAGATTCCGTTGACCAACCTCATGATCGAGACGCCGCTACCGCCGACCCGGCCCGTACAGAACGAGGGAACCGCGATGTTGCTCCACGAAGCCCTGGCCCGATCCCGAATGCGCGAGGCCGAACAGGCCGCGCGCGAATACGCCCTGGTCCGCGCCCTCACCGCCGGACGGCGGTGGCAGATGCTCGCCCGGTTCGCGCAGCAGCGCGCCGCGGTGAAGTCCGCCGCAGCGGCCGCGCGCTCCGGCGCGATGGCTGACCGCGTACGGGCCTGACCGCACCACCGAGCGGCAACCGCCGCCCGGTGCCAGGCGGCGGCGGTCGTCATACGGTGCCGCGGCGGCGGGAGTCGGCCGGTGCTGCCGCCGCGGCGCTCGCCACCGTGCCCATTCGAAAGATCGCCGCGAGCGGCACGTCAGGCGCCTCGCTGCCGTCGTGCCGTGCCACTCATGGCGATCATGACGGTCAGATGGGCTTGCCCGCGGTCTCGTCCGCCGGGTCCTCCGCCTCGTCATCGGTGAAGATCCACGGCTGCCAGTGGCGGACGATCCCGCGCAGTGGCACGTCGGCGTCGAGCTGGCAGAGCACCCCGAGGGTGCCCATCGTCACACGGTGCACGAGCAGGTACTGCGGCGGCAGGTTGAGCTCCAGGCCGGTGCGGAAGTCGGGGCTCCGCAGGTCGCCCACCCGCCCGGCCTGCCGCTGCAGCCAGCGCCGGTTGAACCGGAACACGTCTGAGCGCAACGGCTCGGTGAACGGCGCGAGGTAGGCGATCGCGTCGCCGCCCGTCATCGCCGAGCCCGGCAGCACGAAGCCCTCCCGGCGGAGCAGCGCGAGGAGGTCGTCGGGGCGGTTCTCCAGCGCCAGCCGCACCATGATCGACAGCGGCCGCGGGAGGCCCTCAGGGAGCCGGGCCACCGCGCCGAAGTCGAGCACGAGCAGGCGTCCGTCGTCGAGCAACTGGAAGTTGCCCGGATGCGGATCGGCGTGCAGCAGCCCTAGCCGCGGAGGCGACGAGTAGTGCAGCTCGGCCAGCAGCGCGGCGGCGTCGTTGCGCTCGGCTTGGGTGCCCTCGCGGATGACATCGGACAGCTTCCGGCCGGTGACCCACTCCGTGACCATGGCCTTCGGCGCGGACGCCACGACCTTCGGCACGCAGACCTTGTCGTCGCCATCAAATGCGGTGGCGAACGCCCGCTGGTTGACCGCCTCGTCGCGGTAGTCCAGCTCCTCCTCCATCCGCTCGCTGCAGCTCGGCGATCAGCGGCTTGATCTCGAGACCGGGCATGAGCGGCTGCAGCAAGCGGCTCATGCGCGACAGCTGGCGAAGGTCGGAGCGCAGCGCCTCCCCGGCGCCGGGGTACTGCACCTTGACGGCGACCACCCGTCCGTCGTGCCATACGCCGCGATGCACCTGGCCGATGCTGGCTGCGGCCGCGGGCGTGTCGTCGAAGGAGGTGAACCGGGCCCGCCAGCCGCGGCCGAACTGTTCGGCGAGCATGCGGTGGACGTCGGCGGTGGGCATGGGAGGGGCCGCCGTTTGGAGCTTGACCAGCGACTCGCGGAACGGGGCGGCGTACTCGTCGGGGATGGCGGCTTCGAACACCGACAGCGCTTGGCCGAACTTCATCGCGCCGCCCTTGAGCTCGCCGAGCACGGCGAACAGCTGCTCAGCGCTCTTGGCCATGACCTGCGCGGAGATCTCATCGCCGTCGCCGCCGACCAGCCTGCGCCCCCAACCGCCCACCGTGCGCCCGGCCACCCCGATGGGCAGGCTGGCGAGCTTGGCGGTGCGGGCCGCGGTGCGCCGTGGAATGTCACTCACCTCATGATTGTGTCTCCTCTCGCCGAAGATGCGCGATCGACGGGGTGTCCTGCGCCGCACGGGCAGTCGGGGTGGGCGCTCCAGACGCGGCGGCGCAGGGCGGCGTTTCCGACGTCGAGCTCGAGAGTGGTGCCCACTGTGGCCGGGCTCCCGTGCTCGATCGCCGCGACGGCCTGTGCCACGGCGAGCCCGACCGTGGCGGTGGCGGTGGCCGGATCGGCGACGCCCGCGCGCCCGGCCAGTTGGGCGGCCACGGCGGGCCAGCGGAGCTCGAGGTCGCCGCGGGTGAGGTCGAGGCAGCCCAGGCAGGCGGTGCGTCCGGGGTACACGAGCGGCCCGACGATGCCGACGCCGTCGCGCAGGCGCACGGCGAGATGGGCGACGCCGCTGGTGCGCAGCCCTTCCACGATCGCAGGCTCGGGAGTCTCGTCGGCGAGCACGACCAGATCGGGGCGCGACCGCAGCGGCGGCGCGCGCGTCACGGCGCCGGGAAGCAGGCGCCGCACGGCGGCCTGGGTGGCGGCCAGCCGTTCACCGCCGCGGTCGGCGTCGGCATAGCCGGTGCCGAGGTCGCTGCCGCGGACCGCGCCGCCGGTGTCGGTGTGCACCGTGCCGATCCCGCTGTGCAGCAGACCGGTCACTATCCCGACCGCGAGCGGGCCGCGGCCGCACACGCTGACCACGCCGGATGTCCGCGCGCGGGTTGCCCGTGCCGGTGCGGCCGCGTCGACCAGCGCTCCTGCGTCGACCAGCTGCGCGAGCAAGCCGCGCGCGATTTCGGCCGGAACCCCGCGCGCAGCAGCGTCGGCCACCAGAGCGTCGGTGACGGAGGGCCGATCCAACCGATCAAGCAGGGCGGCGAGTGGCGGCGGCAGGCCGTCGACGACGAGCGCCGTCTCCGGGTCGAGCCCGACAACTCGGGCGGCGGCCCCGAGCGGGAGGACGCTGCGGTGGCGGGCGAGCCGCACGGCGGTAGGCAGCGTGCGCACGTGCGCCGCGACGGCCTGCGGCCCGGTTGCCGACGGGCCTGCCGATGCTGTTGAGGTGGGCGGAGCGGCGGTGGGTGGCGGGACGGTGGGTGGCGGGACGGTGGGTGGAGCGGCTGCGAGCGGAGGGGCGGGCGGAGCGGCGGTGGGTGGCGCGACGGGCTGGTCGGCGGCAGCGGAAGCGGGGGCAGGCGGCGCAGCCGATGACGGCCCGGGCTGCGGCACGGGGGCGCCTGCGGGGAGCGGGACAGTGGTCATGGCCCGATGATGCGACGGCGCACCGACACTCGTCGGCCGTTGTCCACAGCCGCCGTTGAGCCTGTGGACAACTCCTCACGCGATCGGGGGCGTGGATTAGGGTGGAGCGATGGCGCACCCCGCGGTCGTCGAAGTCCGACGCAGTGATCGCCGCAGACGTATGGTCAGCGCCCGGCGCGAGGGCGACACGGTGGTCGTCTTCATTCCCGGGTGGATGAGCGACTCGGAGGAGAGCCGCTGGGTCGACGAGATGGTGCGGAGGCTGGAGCGCAGCGAGGCGCGGCGCCGCTCGCCCGCCCGCACGGGTGACGATGCGCTGAGCTGCCGCGCCGCCGAGCTGTCGCGCCGCTACCTCGAAGGCCGGGCTGTCCCGACGTCCTTGCGCTGGGTGCCGCCGATGCGCACGCGCTGGGCGTCGTGCACGCCCGTCGACGGCACAATCCGGATCAGTGAGCGCCTGCGCGACGTGCCCGCGTGGGTGCTCGATTACGTGCTCGTCCACGAGCTCACCCACCTACTGGAGCCCGGCCACGACGAGCGGTTCTGGGCGTGGGTGCACCGCTTCCCCCGGTCCGAGCGGGCGATCGGCTACCTGGAGGGTTTGTCGGCCGCCGCCGGGCTCGGTCTCGCGGGTGTCGACGGCGAGGACGTCTGACCGCCCGGCCCTGAGTTGAACATGAGCGGGGTTTCACCGCTGCGAAACCCCGCTCACGTCGATCTCAGCGCTGGTCGCCGCTACTCGTCGTCGGCGTCGTCCTTCTTCTCGGGCTCGGACTTCTCCTGGTTGGCCAGCTTCTCCAGCTCGGCGATCGGGTCGCTGCCCTCGGCGCGGGACACGAACGCCGCCGGGTCGTCGAGGTCGTCGGCGGTGGGCACCAGGTCGGGGTGCGCCCACAAGGCGTCGCGGCCCGCGGCGCCGCGCTGCTCGGTGAGCAGCCGCCAGAGCTCCGACGCCGCGCGCAGCCGCCGCGGCCGCAGCTCCAGCCCCACCACCGTGGCGAACGTCTGCTCGGCGGGGCCGCCAGAGGCCCGCCGACGACGCAAGGTCTCGCGCAGCGCGTCCGCCCCGGGCAACCGGTCGCCCACCGCCTCGGCCACGACCGCGTCCACCCATCCCTCGACCAGCGCCAGCAAGGTCTCCAACCGGGCCAACGCCGCCTTCTGCTCCGGTGTGGTCTCCGGCTCGAACATGCCCGACTGCATGGCCTCCTGGATCGCGGCCGGGTTGCTCGGGTCGATGCCGCGGGCGAGCTCCTCGATACGCGAGCTGTCCACCCGGATGCCGCGCGCGTACTGCTCGATCGCGCCGAGCAGCCGCTCCTTCAGCCACGGCACGTGCGTGTAGAGCCGGTGGTGGGCCGCTTCGCGCGCGGCTAGGAAGATCATGACTTCGCTCGCGGGCCGGTCGAGGTCCTTGGTGAACTTCTCGATGTTCTCCGGCAGCAGCGCCGCCACCCGGTCGGGCCCTACCGGGATGCCGATGTCGCTCGAGGTGAGGACCTCCGCGGCGAGCTGGGCCAGCCCGTTGCCGAGCTGGCTGCCGAACGCCAGCCCGCCCATCTGTCCGAGCATCGCCATCATGGGCCCGGCCTGCGCGCGGACCTCCTCGGGTAGACCCTCGACCCAGGCGGTGGCCACCCGCTGGGCCACCGGATCGCACAGCCGTCGCCACGTGGGCAGGCTCGCGTCCACCCACTCGGTGGCCGACCAGCCCTTCGCCTCCGTGGCACCCGCCGGGAAATCGGTGGCCGCGTCGAGCCAGAGCTCGGCGAGCTTCACCGAGTCGCTCACCGCGGCACGCTGCTTGGCCGTCAACGACGACGTGGTGGCGGCGAGCTGCTGGTGCGCCATCTGCGCGGCGAGGTCGTAGTTGACCGGGCCGCCGCCGCTCGACTGCGCCTGGCTGAGCATCTGGCCGAGCTGGGTGAGCATCTGGCCCAGTTGGTTGACGTCGAACGCCCCACCGCCCGGCATCGCACCGAAACCGAGCGGGTTCTGCGGCTCGTCCCGCCGCTCCGGTCGGTCGCGGTCGTCACCACCGCCTGCGGGCCCGAAGCCGAACGGCACATCACTCATGGGGTCTACGGTACGCGGCCTACGCCCAGGCCACGAACGTCGCCGAGTGATCACCCGCCCGTTACGCTCCACCGGTGCGCAGCCGGATCTCGACCCTGCTCGCGGCCGGGATGCTGGCCGTGGGCCTCGTGGTTCTGGCCGTCGCCGTGCCGGTGCCGCTCGTGGCGCTGGGGCCCGGCCCGACGTTCAACACGCTCGGCAATGTCGACGACAAGCCGGTCATCGCCGTACAGGGGCTGACGACCTATCCGCCCTCTGGCAACCTCAACCTGACCACGGTCTCGGTCACCGACCGCCTCACCCTCGTCAACGTGCTGGGCCAGTGGGCGGCGCCTGACCGGCAGGTCGTGCCGCGCTCGGCCATCTTCACGCCTGGCCTTTCCGACGAAGAGGTGCAGCAGAAGAACGCCGAGGACTTCACCACGTCCGAGATCAATGCCGAGTCGGCAGCCGTGCAGGAGCTCGGCCTGCCCTCCGTGGTCGCGGTGGCCGACGTCGTCGCCGGATCGGCCGCGGACGGCAAGCTCAAGACGGGTGACCGCATCGCCACGGTCGATGGCACCCCCGTCGCCGACCCCGACGCGGTCAACCGGCTGCTGGAGGCGACCAAGCCGGGAGACCCCGCGACCGTGGGTTTCACCCGTGACGGCGCCGCGCAGAGCGTCACGGTCACGCTGGGCTCTGCCCCGGACGCGCCACGCGGTGTGCTCGGCGTCGTGCTGGCCCGGCTGCCGAAGAACGGCACGGTGACCGTCGACCTCGGCGGCGTCGGCGGACCGTCGGCCGGGCTGATGTTCTCGCTCGGCATCATCGACGTCCTCACGCCCGGTGACCTCACCGGCGGCCGTTTCATCGCGGGCACTGGCGCGATCACCGCCGACGGCGCGGTGCAGAACATCGGCGGGATCCAGTTCAAGATGGCTGCCGCGCGGGCCGCGGGCGCCACCGTCTTCCTGCTCCCGGTAGGGGAGTGCGCGACGGCGTTGCCTGCCGTTCCGCCCGGGCTGCAACTGGCGAAAGTGGCCACGCTGCACGACGCCGTCACGGCGCTGAACGACCTCAACGCCGGACGCACGCCGCCCGGCTGCTCGTGAACGCGCTCGAAAACCGGTCATTTCCGGCATTCGGGGCCCGAACGGGAACCCCACACCCCGTCCGTAGAGTTGGAACAGCAGGGCGCGCCGTCGGGCCGCCGTTTCACCTGCCCGGACCGACGGTTCGTCGTCCGGCGCCCGATGAGAAGAACACTTGGAGCGTGCCCTGTGGCCATGCGGCCCCCGGTGGGAGCCCCGACGCTATCCCGCCGTACCCGGATCCTGCTGATCGTCGCAGCGGTCATCATCCTGCTCCTGCTCGGTGGCTCCCGACTGCTCAACCTGTACGTCGACTGGCTGTGGTTCGGCGAGGTCGGCTTCCGCAGCGTCTTCTCGACCGTGTTGTTCACCCACGTGCTGCTGTTCGTCATCGGCGGGCTCGTGATGGGCGGGCTGGTCGCGCTGTCGCTGTGGATCGCCTACCGCTCGCGTCCGGTGTTCGTGCCGGTCAGCGGCCCCGAGGACCCCATCGCCCGATACCGCACGGTGATCATTCAGCGGCTGCGCTTCTTCGGCATCGGCATCCCGGTGGTGATCGGCTTCATCACCGGCCTGGCCGTGCAGAGCAACTGGCAGACCGTCCAGATGTTCCTCAACTCCACGCCGTTCGGCGTCACCGACCCGGTCTTCAACATCGACGTCAGCTTCTACACGTTCCAGCTGCCGTTCTTCCGGTCGGTGCTGGACCTGCTGTTCGTCGCGGTGGCGATCAGCTTCGTGGCCGCGCTCGTCACCCACTACGTGTTCGGCGGCATCCGGCTCACCGGCAGGGCGGGCCAGGTCAGCGGCGCCGCAAGGGCTCAGCTCGCCGTGCTGGCGGGTGTGTTCGTGCTGCTCAAGGCCGTGGCGTACTACTTCGACCGGTACGAGCTGCTGTTCTCCGACCGTCGCCAGGACATCTTCTACGGCGCCACCTACACCGACCTCAACGCGGTGATGCCCGCCAAGCTGATCCTGCTGTTCATCTCGATCATCTGCGCGGCGGCGTTCTTCGCAGCCGTGTTCCGGCGCAACCTGCAGCTTCCGGCGATCGCCACGGTGCTGCTCATCCTGTCCAGCGTGCTGATCGGCGCGGCGTGGCCGCAGGTGCTGCAGCAGTTCGTCGTCGCGCCCAACGCGAACGACCGCGAGTCCGTGCCGATCCAGCGCAACATCGACGCCACGCGCGCGGCGTTCGCCATCGGGCCGGACTCCGTCAACTACGTCAAGTACTCGGGCACGTCCACGGCCTCGCCGCAGACGGTGTCGAACGACAAGGCCACGGTGCCCAACATCCGGCTGCTGGACCCGGTCAAGATCGCCGAGACGTTCACCCAGCTGCAGCAGCGGCGCACGTTCTACGGCTTCGAGTCGAAGCTGGACATCGACCGTTACGCGGCCAACGACGGCACGGTGCAGGACTACATCGTCGCCGCACGCGAGCTGAACACCAACGGACTCACCGGCAACCAGACCGACTGGATCAACCGGCACCTGGTCTACACGCACGGCAACGGGCTCGTCGTGGCCCCGGCCAACCAGATCAACGCCCCGTTGGACGACTCCGGCGGCGGCCAGGGCGGCCTGCCGAAGTTCACCAGCATCGACACCACCACCGCGAACGACGGCTCGATCCCGGACAGCCTGAAGGTCAAGGAACCGCGGACCTACTACGGCGAGCTGAACACCGACTACTCGATCGTCGGCGGGCAGAGCGGCGCCACCCCGCGCGAGTACGACTCCGACTCGCAGAACTACACCTACACGGGCACCGGCGGCGTGCCGATCGGGAGCCTGTTCAACCGCACGGTGTTCGCGCTGGAGTACCAGGAGCGGAACATCCTGTTCAACAGCTCGATCAACGCCGACTCGAAGATCATGTACGTGCGGAAGCCCGAGGACCGGGTGCAGGCGGTGGCACCCTGGCTCACCACCGACTCCGACCCCTACCCTGCGGTGGTCGACGGGCGGCTCACCTGGATCGTCGACGGCTACACCACGTTGCCCAACTACCCCTACGCCGAAGAAGTCGCATTCGGCTCGGCCACCACCGACGCGCAGAACGCCGCCCAGCCGGGGCAGAACCAGACCATCAGCTACCTGCGCAACTCGGTCAAGGCCACGGTCGACGCCTACAACGGCAACGTCACGCTCTACGCGTTCGACGACTCCGACCCGGTGCTCAAGACGTGGATGAAGGCGTTCCCGGGATCGGTGCAGCCCAGCTCGGCGATCAGCCCGAGCCTGCGCTCGCACTTCCGTTACCCTGAGGACCAGTTCAAGGTGCAGCGCGAGCTGCTCACCCGCTACCACGTGGGCAATCCCAGCGAGTTCTACGGCGGCGTTTCGTTCTGGGACGTCCCGACCGACCCGACCGTGCAGTCCGGCGCCGCCGGGGCCGCGCAGCCGCCCTACTACGTGCTCGCGGGGCCGCCAGGGGCCGCGGCCGCCGCCCAGCCGACGTTCCAGCTCACCAGCGCGCTGGTGTTCAAGAACCGCGACATCCTCTCGTCGTATGTGTCGGCCAGCTCCGACCCTGCGACCTACGGGAAGATCACCGTGCTGCAGCTGCCATCGGACACCCAGACGCTCGGCCCGCAGCAGGTGCAGTCGCAGTTCATCAGCTCGCCCACGGTCAGCTCCAACATCAGCTTGCTCACACGGGGCCAGACCGCGGTCGACTACGGCAACCTCCTGACGCTTCCGGTGGCGGGCGGCCTGCTCTACGTCGAGCCGATCTACATCGAACGCACCGGCCAGTCGTCGAGCTATCCGCAGCTGGCGAAGGTGCTCGTCTACTACGGCAACCGCATCGGCTACGCCCCCACGCTCAAGCAGGCGCTGGATCAGGTGTTCGGCGCGGGCGCAGGCAACGGCACCGCAGGCGCGGGCCAAGCCCCGGCCGCTCAGCCCAACACCCCGCCCGCCGCGGGCGGCGCAGCAGCCAGCCCACAGGTCGCGGCGGCCGCCACGGCGATACAGACGGCTATCACACAGCTGAAGGCTGCCCAGACCTCCGGGGACTTCGCCGCGCAAGGCCAGGCGCTTGCCGCCCTGGACGCCGCGGTGAAGCAGTTCCAGGCCGCTCAGCAGGCGACGGGCGGCGGGGGCTGAGCCGCTCCGGCGGGCCACCCCCCGCCGGAGACCGCGTTTCGCAGACGTGTACAGTTGGAGTCACAACAGCAACGCGGGGTGGAGCAGCTCGGTAGCTCGCTGGGCTCATAACCCAGAGGTCGTAGGTTCGAATCCTACCCCCGCTACAAAGAAGTACCAGGTCAGAGGGCCTTCCGCGTGATCTTGCGGAAGGCCCTCTGGACTTTGCGGTTGGCAGGATGTGGCAGCCGACACCGCTGGCCGCGGGTGGATGGCCCGGTACGTATGACCGCGGTCGCCCTGGGGCAATGCGCCCGCGCCACACGTCGGCCTCGTCCGCCGCCCCGCGGTCGACGTTCACCTGCACCATCGTCAAGTAGGCGCCAACAACCTGCGCCGCTGTCCCGCGCCCGGCGGCAGAGGCGGTCGCGATGACGCGTCGCGCCGCCGCCTCCGCGGGGCTCAGCTCGCCGCGCTCGCACCCGAGCAAGGAGTGGTAGGCCATGGCGTTGAGCTGTCGAATCGCTACGGTGTCCGAGTTGACGTCCATCGCAGCGGTGAGCTAGCGGTCAGCTGCCACCAAGTTACCTCGTCGCGACCGTCCACCGTCCCGAACCGCACGGCCCAAGATTATTTCCACTGTGCGGATACGCCGTCTTCACCCACCAAAGGGCGATACGCCGAGTTGATCCCGCTGACCAGCCCTACGAGTACGTCGGTCGCGACCGTTGCCGTGACGAAGCGGCTGACGACGAGTGCCGTGGAGAAAGCGACCCGGGCACTCGCCCGTGAACGCCGCCGCGGGTGGTCAGCGCACAGGGGGCACTTGCGACTGGTTGTCTCAGCTCATCCGTCAGGGGTGATGCAGGCATCGGGCTCGGCTCAGAGCATTGCCGCCGATGGGCGGGCCACTCGCTCGGCCACCGGCGCGGCATCTGCGATAGGGCCGCCACGGTAACGCTATGTCAGGTCTTCCGCGATGAAGGGACCGCAAGATGGGTTGTCTGTTCGCACTTTTCGCCGGGCTCTTCCCGCGGCTCGCGCTGTTCATTCTCTGGATTGCCCGACCAGTCATGGTTGATGCGGCCTTCCACGGCTGGTTCGTGCCGCTGCTCGGCATCATCTTCCTGCCGTTCGCCACATTGATATACGTGATTTTGTATACCCCTGGTGTCGGGCTGACCGGCTGGGAGTGGTTCTGGGTTATCATCGCCGGAGTTCTCGACCTCGCCCATCTCGGCGCAGGCATCGTCCGTCGGCGGGAATTGATGGCACGCGCCTGACCCCTCCGGTGTCTCGTTCCCTGTGCCGGGAAGGGGTATCCCACCGGCGCCTGATCCTCGTCCTCGACGAAGACCGCGCGGAGTCTGAACGAGGTGAGGCGGTCAACCGTACCCGATGACCATCACCGACACCCAAGAGAGCCATTACGATCAAGCATTGATCCGGGCGTCCCGCGATGCGCGCCGTCATGACGTCTGTAGTCCGGCGCGTGCTGTCCTTTCACTCCGAAAGGCGCTTATTGTGGCGAACAGAAGGTCTGGACTCGGTGGCACAGGCTCGGACTTCCCCGTGAAACGCGCGGCCATTCTGGCGGTGGCGGCCTCGCTTCTGGTCGCATGTGGAGAGGGCGGCGCGCCCAGGCTGACGCAGACGCCGGGCCCCTCGGCAGGTGCACGGCCGACCGTGACGGCGACCGTCCCGGACCTCAGCCGGTCGCCGACCCGCCCAGAGATTTCGACCGAAACCGCGGAGCCCCCCAGCCCTAACCGGTCCGTCCCACGGCCTGTGCCTCCCACGGAGATCCTGACAACGACAGAACTGCCGGATCACACGGCGACAGGACCAGTCCTCGCCGCCCCCGCACCGTCGACCACGCCGTCGCCGTCTGCCGCGGGGCCAACCGCCCCTGCTGATGCCACCTTATGGTGGCTCCTTGCGGCAATCGTGGTCGCGGTCGTGGTGGCCGTCCCTCTTCTGCTACGGGCGCGTCGCCGCAGGGCTTGGCAGGACGACTTGGTGGCTGCCGAACGCGAGATCGCCTGGTTGGCTCGTTTACTCATTCCCGAGCTGCGGCGAGTGGCGTCGCCCGACCAGGCCGTGGGCGCCTGGACCGTCGAGTCGAGCCGAGTCTCGGCACTCGAGGATCGGCTGACCGGACTCGAGGCCACTGCTCGGGATGACGCAGGCCGAACTCGAGCGCGCAACTTGCGAGACGCCGTGCGAACTGCCAGCAGCCAGCTGAACATCCTCATCAGCGCCGGGCAGTTCGACACCCTGCCGTGGGACCTGGATGCGGTGGCTGCCGAGCTCGAGACGGCTCTGGCGGAAGGGCAGGCAGGCGAGTAGGGAGATCCTTCGCTGGGCACGTCTCGTCCAACGGCAGCTTGACGTTGTCATTGAGTCGGGGGTGTGGATACGGCGACCCCACCGCCGACTCCACCTGGCAGGCAGCCCGGTGCGGAGCACCCATTCCCCCGAGAAGTCGCACAGCCCGCAGGTCAGCATCAGCCACAGCAGGTGGGTGACGACCTGCGCCTCGACGACGACCTCGCCGGTCACCGGGTAGCGGCCGCCGATGACGAGGGTGGCGGACGCAAACGCGGTTGCGTTCCGCCGTGGTCAGTTCGGAGGCGAGAGGGTTTGCGGTGAGGCAGGCGGCGCGCAACGCACCCCGCCGCGGGACGCTGCTGGCCTGTGGCAGCCACCGTCGGGGACGGCGGTGTCGCTGCTACAGACTCGGATGAACGCCGAAATCACCCCGGACGGATGGGATGCGGAAGCCCCTCGCTGGCTAGCGTTCATGTGGAGCGCAGTACCACCCCGCAGTACGTGTACTCCTTCGACATCACCGGGTGGGGCTGGGTGCACTTGATCCTCGGTGTGCTCGTGGCGGGCACCGGTATTGGCGTCGTAAAGGGGACGACTTGAGGGCGCATTCTTGGGGTGGCGTTGGCCTCGGCCAGCCTGCTCGTCAACTTTGCCTTCATTCCCCACTACCCGTTCTGGTCGATCTTGGTTATCGTGCTGGACGTTCTGATCATCTGGGCTCTCGCCAGCCAGCCCTGGGGGAAAGACTGACGTCTCCGCTATCGTTCGCAGGTTGTTGATCTCGGCCCGAGTGGCGCAGCTTCGATTCGGCAGGCTGGAGTAATCAGACATGCAGGGCACGCCGGATGCTGCCGACCGGTTGGCTGTCTGAGCAGCTCGCCCGATCGAGAGGGTCCTGCTGTCATGGCCGAGGTCGATTCCTCCGAGGTCGTTTCGGGCGGGACGTCGATGCCGAGGGGCCTCGTCGTCATACTCGCGTCCACCGGTTTGCTCGTGACGACGCTGGCCCTGCAGCAGTTCTCGTCCATAATCTCGCCTGTCCTGCTCGCACTGGTGCTGGTCGTCGGCGTCCACCCGCTGACAGGGCTGCTGTGTAGGCGGGGCGCTCCCGAGTGGCTCGCGATCACCTGCACTCTCGTCGCGCTCTTCGCCATAATCGTCGGTCTGGCGGTGGCGTTCGCCCTGTCCATCGCGCAGCTCGGCACCGTCCTGCCGACCTACCAGGACCGTTTCACCGCCTTCCTGAACGATCTGGAGGCCTGGCTCGCCACGCTCGGCATCGGCCGCGAGCAGCTCAAGGCCGCGCTGGGCCAAGTCTCGTTCGGCAGCATCGCAGGCCTCTTCACGGACCTGCTCGTCGGGCTCGCAGGCGCGTTCTCGAACCTCCTCCTCCTGTTGTTGATCGTGCTGTTCATGGGACTCGATGCGACGCATTTCTCCCAAAGGCTCGCCCGGGTCGGCGGCAAGCCGAAGGCCATCGTCAGCGCGCTGGGCGGCTTCGTCCACGGCACCCGCACATATCTGGTGGTCTCCACGATCTTTGGGCTTATCGTCGCGGCGATCGACACGGCCTTCCTCTGGATCGCCGGAGTACCGCTCGCGGTGCTGTGGGGCCTGTTGGCGTTCGTCACGAACTACATCCCCAACGTCGGGTTCCTCATCGGGCTCGTGCCGCCCGCGCTGCTGGCCCTGCTCGAGGGCGGCCCGCGGCTGATGATCAGTGTGATCGTCGCCTACAGTGTGATCAATTTCGTGATCCAGTCGGTCATCCAACCCAAGTTCGTCGGCGACGCGGTGAACCTGTCAGTGACCTTGACCTTCCTGTCCCTTCTCTTCTGGTCCTTCGCGATCGGCCCGCTTGGCGCGGTCCTGGCTGTACCGCTCACCCTGCTCGCCAAGGCACTGTTGCTCGACGTGGATCCGGACACCCGTTGGATCTCCGGACTGCTCGCGAGCGGGTCTGCGCCCCAGGCTCCCGTCGATTTCATGCAGGCGGACAACGCCGAAGATGGGCAAGCCGCCGGCGCGGGCGATTCACCCGACAGCAATTCGCGCTTGTCATAGGACGCTCCCGAAGTTCCGGTGCGCCGATCCGGGCGTCCCGGCCCCCCGTGACGGGCGGCCACGGGGACGCCGGAGCCGGTGCCGTCACCCGGCCAGCTGGCCCTTGGATGCCGACGCGGCGATCACGCCGGACGCGGCGCTGGGCGCCCGATGACCCGCGGTCACCTGATTTCTTCGGCACCGTCCATTCCGCGCAGCACGACGATCGAGCGTGGGCCCGCGGTCACCCGGTCACCCGCGTGCCGCTTCCCGTGCGCCGTGGTGGCCGACGGGTCGAACGTGTCGATCTCCGCCACCCACTCCTGACCCGCACAGGTCGCGGGTAGCACGAACTCCAGCGGCTGCCACCATGCGTTGACGAGCACAAGGAAGTCGTCGTCGAGCAGCGGGCTGCCGTCGGCGGCGTGGTCGGGCGCGTCCTGACCTTCCAGGTGGATGGCGACGCTGCGGGCGCCCGGGTCGGCCCATTGCTGGGCGGTGACGACCGTGCCCGCCGGGGTGAACCACCGCAGCATGCTGCGGTCCATGCCGGACAGGAACCGTCTGCGCCGAAACACCGGATGCGCCAGCCGGAACGCGATGAGCATGCGGGTGAACGCGAGCAGCTCCTCGTCGACGTGGGCCCAGTCGAACCAGGTCAGCTCGCCGTCCTGGCAGTAGGCGTTGTTGTTGCCCCGCTGGGTGCGGCCAAGCTCGTCGCCGCCAAGCAGCATCGGAACTCCGAACGAGAGCATCAGCGTGGTGAGCAAGGCGCGCTGCTGGCGGGCCCGCAGGGTGCGCACTGCCTCGTCGTCGGTCGGGCCCTCGGCGCCGCAGTTCCACGATCGGTTGTCGTCGGTGCCGTCCCGGTTGGCCTCCCCGTTCGCCTCGTTGTGCTTGGTGTCGTAAGAGACCAGATCGGCCAGGGTGAACCCGTCGTGCACGGTGATCAGGTTGACCGACGCGGTGGGGCGCCTGCCCCGGCTCCCGTACAGGTCCGACGACCCGGCGAAGCGGGTGGCGAACTCGCCGAGCAGCCCGTCGCGGCTGCGCCAGAAGTCGCGCATGGTGTCGCGGTAGCGGCCGTTCCATTCCCGCCACAGTGGAGGGAAGCGGCCGATGTCGTAGCTGTCGGACTGGCCGACGTCCCACGGTTCGGCGATGAGTTTGGCCCGCGAGACCACCGGGTCCTGGGATACCAGGTCGAAGAAGGCGGCAAGCCGGTCGAACCCGCCCTGTTCGCGAGCCAGCGTCGGGGCGAGGTCGAACCGGAAGCCGTCGACCTGCATCTCGGTCAGCCAGTACCGCAATGAATCCATGATCATTTGTAGGGCGAATGGGTCGGCCGCATTCAGCGAGTTGCCGCAGCCGGTCGTGTCCAGATAGCAGCTGGGGTCGGCGGGATCGAGCCGGTAGTAGGCGGCGTTGTCGATGCCGCGGTGGCACAGCGTCGGCCCGAGGTGATCGCTCTCGGCGGTGTGGTTGAACACCACATCGAGCACGACCTCGAGGCCTGCGCCGTGCAGGGCGTCCACCATCGCCTGGAACTCGCCGACCTGCCCTGCGGGACTGCCTGCGCGTGCCGCCGCCGAGTAGCCCGCGTGGGGGGCGAAGAAGCCGATGGTGTTGTAGCCCCAGTAGTTGGTCAGTCCCCTGGCGGGCAGGAAGGCCTCGGGCACGCTGTGGTGCACCGGTAGCAACTCGACCGTGGTCACGCCCAGCGCCGTCAGGTGGGCCAGCGCAGCCTCGTGCGCCAGCCCGGCGTACGTGCCCCTGATCGCCTTAGGCACATGGGGGTGTGCGGCCGTGAAGCCCTTGACGTGGATTTCGTAGAGGACCGTGTCCGCGTAGGAGTGGTTCGGACGGTTCTTCGACCAGCCGAATGCCGCGTCCACGACGATGCTGCGCGGAACGTGGGCCGCTGAGTCCAGCGGGCTCGGGCGGTCGGGGTCGGCAACGTCGTACCCGAGAACCTCCGGTCCGAACCGGACCTCCCCGTCGATCGCCCGCGCGTAGGGGTCGAGCAGCAGCTTGGCGGGGTTGTAGCGCATCCCGCGGGCGGGCTCGTATGGCCCGGTCATCCGGTAGCCGTACGCCTGGCCGGGGCCCACACCCGGGACGAAGCCGTGCCACACACCGGCGTCGTACTCGGTGAGCGCCACCCGCGTCTCGGTGCCTGCCTCGTCGAAAAGGCACAGGTGCACCGCGTCCGCTCCGGAGGCGACGGCGAAGTTTGCGCCGCCGTCCACGAGCGTGGCCCCGGGCGGGAACATGCTCCCCGGTAGCGCCGAGGTCGCCGCTTGGGTCATCGGGTGACCACCTCGTCGCGCAGGGCCCGCAGCAGATCACCCAGCGAGGTCACCTCGCCGTGGCGGCGCCGGATGATGTCGGCGACCAGCCCCGTCCACCCGGTCTGGTGCGCTGCGCCCAGCCCGGCGCCGTTGTCGCCGTGGAAGTACTCGGAGAACACCAGGTTGTCCTTCCACCGCGGGTCGTGCTGCAGGCGCTCGACCCAACCGAAACACGGCCGTCGCCCATCCGGGCCGACCAGGAAGATCGAGATCAGCCTGTCCCACAGATCGCGGGAGACAGCGTCCAGCGGCATCCGGTTGCCCGACCCGGTGGGGTACTCGACGGTGTAGTCGTCGCCGAAGAACCGGTGGTAGCGATCCAGCGAACCGACCACCAGGTAGTTGATCGGGAACCAGATCGGCCCCCGCCAGTTGGAGTTGCCGCCGAACATGTTCGTGGTGGACTCCGCGGGTTCGTAGTCGATCGAGGCGGACATCCCGTCGGTCTCCAACAGGTAAGGATGCTCGCGGTGGTAGGCGGAGAGCGCGCGCAACCCGTACGGGGACAGGAACTCGGCCGGGTCGAACAACTTCTCGAACAGTCGCTCCAGCCGGTCGAGCCCGACCACCCCGAGCAGCATCTGCCGCGCGCCGGGCTCGCCGCGCAGCAGCCCGAGCTTGGCGGCCTGCTCGGGGTCACGCAGCCCGTGCCGATCCAGGAAGTCCCCGAACTGCTTGGGCACCACCTGGGTGCGCTCGAGGTTCTGCTCGTCGACCACGCCCGCGGCCAGCATCGGGATGATGCCGACCACGGAACGCACCTTGACCGGCACCTCCCGCCCGTCCGGGAAGGCAAGTCGGTCGTAGAACAACCCGTCGGCCTCGTCCCACATGCCCTCGCTATCGATGGCCTCGCGGATCTCCGCGAAGTGCTCGAGGAACTTGCGCACCAGATCATCGGCGGGCCGCCCCGAGTGGCGCAGGATCAGCGCGATCGCCCCCATCACCAGCGCGTAGGTGGCCATCCACCCGGTGGCGTCGGATTGCTCCAGGATCACGCCGGGCGGCAGATGCGAGCGGTCGATGGGCCCGATGTTGTCCAGCCCGAGGAAGCCGCCCTCGAACAGGTTGGAGCCGTCCGCGTCCTCCAGGTTCACCCACCAGGTGAAGTTCAGCAGCAGCTTGTCGAACACCTGGGACAGGAACTCGATGTCGCGACCGCCGTCGATGGCGAAGACCTCCAGCACCGCCCACGCCTGCACCGGCGGGTTGATGTCGCCGAAGTCCCACTCATAGGCGGGCAGCGCCCCGTTGGGATGCTGGAACCACTCCCGACACAGCAGCGTCAGCTGGTACTTCGCGAACCCCGGATCGACGTGCGCCAGTGTCACGCAGTGGAACGCCAGGTCCCACGCGGCGAACCACGGGTACTCCCACTTGTCGGGCATCGACATGATGTCGAACGCGTTGAACGAGCGCCATCGGGCGTTGCGCCCGTGCCGCCGCGAGGCGGGCGGGACCGGCTGCCCGGGATCGCCGTCCAACCACCGGCGCACGTCGTAGTAGTACAGCTGCTTGCTCCACAACATCCCGGCGAACGCCTGACGCATCACCCGTGCCTCATCAGCCGAGGCCGTGGCCGGGGTGAGCTCGGCGTAGAACTCATCGGCCTCGGCCCGCCTGCGGTCGCGCACCTGCTCGAACTCCGAGCCCATATCGGCGGTGACCCCGGCAGGCCGCAGCCGCAGCCGCAGCTCCACCGTCTCGCCGGGCGCGACCCGCAGGCGGTACCAGACGGCGCACTTGCTGCCATGCCGATCGGGGTTCACGGTCGGTGCGCCCGCCACGACGTGGTCGTTGATGCCGTCCTTGGGGTAGCGCGGCCCCGGCTGGCCGTATAGCCGATCCACATTGGTCTCGTTGTCGCAGAACAGCAACTCAGGGGTGGCCCCGTCAGGGCCGGGGCCTGCCACCAGCTCCAGCTCACCCAGGAAGGGGTGCGGGATACCGACGGTCGTCGGGCCGGTCGCCGTCATCGTCTCCGCGGCGCCGTCGATCTCCCAGGACCAGGTGTTGCGGAACCACGCGGTGGGCAGCACATGCAGCACGTCGGCCTCCGGACCCGCGTTGGTGACCTCCACGGTCATCAGCAGGTCTTCCGGTCCGGCCTTCGCGTAGTGCACCTCGACCACCCAGTAGCGGTCGTCGTTGAACGCCTCGGTGTCCAGCAGCTCGAATTCGGGGTCCAGCTTGCCGCGGCGGCGGTTCTCCGTCAGCAGATGCTCGTAGGGGAACGCACGCTGCGGGTAGTGGTAGCGCCAGCGGTTCCAGGCGTGACTAGGGACGGCGTCGAGGTACCACCAGTACTCCTTGGCGTCCTCGCCGTGATTGCCCTCGCCGCCGGTCAACCCGAAGATCCGCTCCTTGAGGATCGGGTCGCGCCCGTTCCACAGCGCCAGCGCCAGGCAGAGTCGCTGCTCGACGTCGCTGAAACCGGCGAGCCCGTCCTCTCCCCACCGGTAGGCCCGAGAGCGGGCGTGGTCGTGCGGCAGGTGGCTCCATGCCTCGCCGTCGGGGCTGTAGTCCTCCCGCACCGTGCCCCATTGCCGTTCACTGAGATACGGGCCCCAGAGGTACCAGCTGCTCGCCTGCCGCAACCCGTCGGCCAGACTGCCGAAGCTCTCGACGCGCTCGCGCTCGACTCCCACTTTTGCCTCCCTGACCTCGCCCGTCGCGTCCTCTGAGGAGTCTTGGCTGCCCTGGCTTGCGGCAGGTCACCCGCGGCGGGTGGAATCCGCTCCCGGCGGCCCGGACCACCCCGCGGGCGCTCCGCTGTACGGGCACAGCCCCCGCAAGACCCATATCCCCGGCCGGTCTCGGCCTCTTCCGCAGCCACCAGCCCGACCGCGACCAGGTCCAGTGGGCTCACAAACTCCGACGCCAACCTCACCCCCCGCGCTCTGACGATCGCGTCCCGCAGCGGCATCGCCCAGCGGTGATCGAGCAGGACGAGCGCGGCCGCGGAGTCCTCCGGGATGTCAGCCAGCGCGTCCCATGCGTCCTCGCCGAATACTGCGTCCCGCTCGGCGACCAGCTCAGCGCCCGCCTGGGCGCCCGCGTCGGCGCCCACCCCGGCTCCGACCCCGACCAGGGCACCCACGTCGCCCCGAACTCCAACATCTCGGCAGCATCGAGCCGGCTCTCTTTGAGTACCGTCACCTCGCCGCCCGGCGCTTTGTAAACGGCGAGAAAGTCGACCACCCGTACCTTGTCGTCGTCGCGCAGCCGCTCCAGCTCCGCCCGGATCTCGCCATGGAAGTCCGGCCGGTCGAATCCCAGAACCAGCAACTGAACCGGGCCGATCGTCATCACGTTCCTCCCCCTTCGTCTCCCCACTGCCGAGGGCTGCTCCTGGCCGGGCTCGGCGGCACCACCCGAGAGGGATGAGTCCGGGTCGCACGCTCGGACGATGGTCAGATCGGCGGCAGCTCGGCCAATCCGCCCCGTTCGATGTGGCCGTGGACATCCTCGTCGTGCTTAGCGGATATCGATGGCAGCCGTCGCATCGAGATCAGCCGAAGACCCATTCCGCTGCACAGTTCGAGGAGCTCGTGCAGGTCTGTCCCGTCGTCGATCTCGGCGCAGATGGATGTCTGTGACCGCAGAGTGGCCACCCGCATGCCTGGGAAGGCCCAGCGTGCGCGCTCGGACAGACATCCCGCTATCCTCAACTCGTACCGCGCCTCCGCCATCGGCGATCTCCATCCGTGTGTCGTATTCGCGCCACTTTGTCCCTATCGGATCGCCAGAACCGTAAACATTCACGTGCTGGTTGCGTACGTGCTTGATCGCCGCCGGTTCAGGATGTCGGCGGGTGGGTTGCCGGGTGTGCTGGGTGCGACGCTTAGGTGGGTGCGGGCAGTGGTGGCTGCCAGGGTTTCCCGGTGAGGGCGTTGCGGATGCCGGTCAGGACGTCGGCGCCGTGTTTGCGCATGGTGTCGATGTAGCTGCGGATGTCGAGGCGATCTTGGGTGATGATCTCGCTGGTCAGCCGCCCGGAGATCTTCTGTTGGGTCTTGGTCGGGCGTAGGCCGCGTTCGCTGATGTTGTTGGTGGGCCAGATCCGGGTGTCGGTGACGAACAGTAGGACGTCGGTCTCGCGGTCGCGGCAGAATTCCAGCAGGACCCGTCCGGGGGGTTGTTTGGTGTTGCTGCGTGGGCCGGGGTTGGCGGGGACCTCGGCGAGCCCGACCCGCACGGCGTGGCGGAACGAGCTGATCAGCGGGTCGCGGACCAGCGGTGCGATCTGGGGCTGGCCGGTGTCGCGGGCTTGGTTGAACGCGTGGATGAGCCCGCGCAGCGCGCGCTGGGCCTGCTCGGGCCACACCGCGTCGGGGTAGGCCTGGGCGGCGTCGGTGAAATCGCGCAGCAGATGCGAACAGCATGCCTGATGCGCGGCGAGGCGGGTCCAGCCCTCGTTGTAGTAGTTCTGGTAGCGGTCGTGCACGGCGATCCCGGCGAAGTCGGGCAGGATGTCGAAGTCCCGGAACGAGCCCAGGTCGCGCCCGCCCAGGCCGAACAGGCTGTAGAGCTCGGTGACCGCGGACAGGACGTAGCGCTTGGTCCCGGCCGGGCCGGCGCGCAGGGTCGTCTCGTCGAACCCCACGACATACGACAAGGTGATCAACGTCTTGATCAGGTCGACGACCTCGTGGAGAGTGTCCGCGACGCGGTCGAGCATGCCGTGCACGAACCCGGTCGACGGACCGGTCCCGCCGGTGAGATCGGCGACCAGCTCGACACACCGCGCGACCGGGACGTGCTGGTAGACCAGCAGGTACACCACCAACGACTTGATGTTGAGCCCGTAACTCGTCGGCGCGGTCGACACCTGATCGGGCAGCGCCCCGACATGCTCGCGCCCGCACCCGCAGCGGACCCGGTAGATGTCGTGCTGCCGCACCACGATCTTGATCTCGGGCAGGTCGTGAGACTGGTGCGAACGCTCCACCCGCACCTCCGTCGCCCCGGCCAGGTCCGCACCGCACCCGCAGCAGCCCTGCGGGCGGTGCGGAACGTACTCATCGGGCTCGGCCACCCACGGCAGCCAACTGCCCGGCGCGCCCTTCTGCTTGCCCCGATCACGCCCCGAGCCCTTCGCCCGCCTCGGCGCCGGCTTCTTCCGCCCCGGAAGATCATCTGTGGAGGGTGGCATCCCGGAGTTCCCGCTGTTACGACTCGCGGCCCGTTCCAGGGCGGTCACCCGCTCGACCAGCCGAGCATTCGCCGCGACCAGCTCTGCGATCACCACGTCCCGAGATGCGCACGCATCACAGCCCGGCGACGGCGGCAACGACCCGGACACACGACAACATGATCACAAGTCCACAGCGGACCAACAGCGACACGCCGACCGACCTGTCATCGACCACAGGCAACTCGGCCCACGATCAGCCGCCGTCGCCAGACCAGGTGTCGTCCAGCCGACCACCTGAACGTTTACCCAGAACCTCGCCCATCGGGGGTGAGGGACAAGGCAAAACGGGACTTTCGCCACTCGACTACGCGCCGCGCCAGCGGCATCGTGTGGACGGGGCCGAAATACGTCGCGGGCCAAGCGACACGGGTGAAGCCCCGCCGACAGGGGTGGTCGGGATGTGGTGGAGCGCGGCCGATGTCGGCGGCTATCACCGATGCTCAGGAAGGCTGCTCAGCCCGACCAACTCCACACCGAGCTGCTCGAGACGGGCGATGATCTCGTGCAGCGCGGCTTGGTCGACCAGGACTCCGCGCAGCTCCACGGTCGAGCCATGCGCACAAGGGCGATCCTTGCGGCGCGGAGCGGGAGCGGACGGTGCTGCGCTATCTCGCCTGCACCCTGCCGAACGCCGAGATCGCAGGCGAGCTCTACGTGTCGGTCGCGACGGTGAAGACCGACCAGCGGTCGCTCTGCCGCAAACTCGGCGTGTCGGGGCGGTGCGAAGCTGTCCGTCGCGTCCGGCATCTGCAGCTGTTATGACGCCGCGGGGACCGGCGACCGGCGGCATCGGTACTCCTCATCCGCTGAGGACGACGCCCTCCCATCCCGCTCGACGCAAAGCTCGACCCGGCGGGCGGGCGCCGTCTGGGTCAGCCAAGATCCACAGCGGTGGCCACGACCCACGTCGTGGGCACGGAAGAGGTGGTGACGATGAGGCTCGTGCCGAATTCCAAGGTCTCGATCCCGGAGCTTCCGCCAGACCTGGTCCCCCGCACGGGACTCATGCGCCAGCTCGACGGTGTCGCCGACGTCGGACTGGTATCTGCGCCGGCAGGACACGGCAAGACCGTGCTCCTGGCGGAGTGGGCACGTGCTTCCACCGAAGTCGACACGGCCTGGGTGCGGGTAGATCGGGACGACGACGATCCGCAACGGTTGTGGAGCGCCGTGCTGGCCTCCATGGCGCGGACTCTTGCCATCTCGGCCAGTAGCCCGCTGCACGCCGGTTCCGACGGCGGGACCTGGGACATGGCGTCCGCGGGCCAGCCGGACTTCCTCGCCAAGCTGATCGAAGCGCTCGCCACCCTTCCACGGCCGCTGCGGCTCGTGCTCGACGACCTGCATGAGGTGACGGACGCCGTAGCCCTGCGCGGATTGCAGAACTTCGTGCGTGACCGTCCACCGAACGTGATCCTCGTCCTGGCCAGCAGGCTTGACCCACCGTTACACCTGCACCGGCTACGCCTTGAGGGGCGGCTGACCGAGCTACGGAGTGACCGCCTGCAATTCGATCGGCTGGAGGCGGGCACCCTCTTGCGCGGAGCAGGACTACGGCTGACCCCAGCTCAGGTCGATCGGCTATACCAGCAGACCGACGGCTGGCCTGCAGGGCTGCGGCTCGCTGCTGCCGCCTTGGACCTGGCAACCGACGTCGATTGTTTCCTCGCGGACTTCTCCGGCGACGAGCGGTCGGTCGCCGACTACCTGGTCGGCGAGGTATTCTCCGGCCTTCCGGCAGACCGAATGCAGCTCCTGCAGGCGACCAGCCTCTGCGAGGCTCTCCCGGTGGGCCTGGCGGTCGTGCTCTCCGGCCGTGAGGATGCAGGCTGGCTACTCGCTGATCTCGAGCACCGGACCGCGCTCGTCCGAGAGATCGGTCAGAACCGGATCCCGCCCGCGAGCCTGCGGGGTGCCGTCCTGGGTGATGTTCTGGGCCGTGCGGCCGAGCCCGGCGGCGGAACGCCGAGCATCCTATAAGTTCGCATTCGCGGCGATACGGCCCGAGGCGATGGCGTCGACCAATGCTCGGTGGTCTCGCTCGTTCTGGTCAGCCCGCAGTTGTCGTATTCGCTGGGCGTGGTGAACTCCTCCAGCACTGACCCCCCGTTGGGCAGGGTCATCGTCGACACCGACGACCCGAGAACGACCGAGAACTGACCGTCGACATCGTGCGTCAGGACGCCGACTGGACCAGATGCACAATCCCGGTCACCAAGAGGTATCCGCCCAACGCTCCGAGGAACAGCACGACGATCCGGCGTCTATAGAGCAGCATCCATTTCTTGAGCCGGTCGAGGAGGGCGCGCGTGAGGTCCGGTCGGCGCTGGGCCATCACCAACGCGCAGATCGGCAGGCTGAACCAGATGGCGTTGTACACGGCCACCTGGAAAAGCCCGTCCACGATTTCTACGGTGCTACCGGTGATGGCGTTGAGGGCGGCGAGGTAGATCACGCCCGGGAGGTGGGTGAGCACACCCGCCACAGCAGCACTGCGAACCGAGAGGTCTCGCAGATGCCGATGCATCCATCCCGGGGCCTCAGCCGGGCTTGATGCACTACTTCGACGGGGCTGCCATCCGGCCCATACCGCACTGGCGTATCCCAGAGCCGCTCCGCCCAGCACGACGTCCACGACGGGTCGGGACGTCGATGACGACAGTGCCAGACCGATGCCCCGAAGAAGAACCACGACCACTGCGCCGACGGTCAGGCTGAACGCGAGTCCCCCCACGATGTAGGCGACCAGCAGCCTGCGCGGATGGGGATGTGCGAGGATCGCGAACAACGCCGCGACCGTCGTCGGGCGGATCACCGTGGATAGCGCGAGCAGGAGTACCTCAGGACTCATGTGACGTGCGGGTCGTGTACTCGCGGCTCGCTTGGCAAGGATCCCTCGTTCTGCGCCGATGTGGCAGAGGCCGCGCGTGTGAGCTCGGTGGCTGAAGGTGTCCCCTCGGCCGTCGCGGTCCCATGATCGACTGCACGACGAAGTTGATCGCGCAATGGACGACGATGACGATCACCATCAGCTGCGGGCCGTCTGCCAGCAGGGCGAGGACGGCGGGCGGCACCACGCCGATGATGAATCCCACGTTGGGGATGTAGTTGGTGATGAACGCCAGAAGCCCCCACGTAGCGCCAGTGGGACGCCGAGAAGCCAGAGGGCGATCGAGTCGAGTACCGCGACGATCAGCCCGAAGACCGTTGTGACCAGAAGGTATTGCCGCGTGCCGCACGCGAAGTGCGCCAGCGCGGCCGCGATCGGCGGCCGGTCCGCAGTGATCGACGCGATTCGCTCACCGGACGCCCCGGACTCGATGCTCAGGAACAACAGCAAGGAAAGCAGGAATACCTGAGCGATGGACAGAATGATGCCGAGCGCGAACCCGATCAGGGTGGCATAGACCAACAGGGCCATGACCAGCGTCGTCGACCACGCAGGCCAACCCTTACGCCTCCGCGCAGGTGCCACCGCGATGACGACAATCAATGCCATGAACGCCGCACCAATCAGCCACGCCGCGCCCTGAATGCCAGCGACAATGATCACCATCGCGGCGCCGCCAAGCAGCACGATCAATCCGCGCGGAAGACCCCACCGATGCAGACCGGCGGCGGCCGTTGACAGCCCGGAAGTCGTCATGTGGCGACGCTAGAACCCCTACCGTGTCCCGACCTCACCTGTCTTGGGCGAGCAGGCGTGCAGGCTGGCCCGTCTTCCGCGCCCGACCTAGGCCACCTCTACCCGCGATGATCAGGCATCACCTGGATCGGGTGATGCCGACTTCGAACAGCGGGAGTGACATTGCTGACGCGTCGCAGGCGGAGGTGAACGAATGCCGAAGGTGGAGCCCAAGGCCAACGACATAGCTGTTTACGCGCCCAGAGTCCGAGCGCCGACGGTGTCACGAGCGCCCGAGCGGGTGTCGGTGGATGCACGCCGCTTGCCCGCGGTGGGTTCGGATGACCACCCTCTCGAACGTACCCTGTGGTCGCAGCGGCTGACGCAACTATTGACCCGTGAGATTCAGGCGGCCATGGCCGCCGGGGTCGTCACGGACGCGGAGGCCGATCAGTTGTTGGCTCGGCTCGTTCTGGTCATCGACCAGGCGGTGGAGTCGTTCCCGTGACCGTCGGTCAGGTTGGACGAGAACGTCGCTCGTACCGACTGGCACGTCGAGCACCGCGGGCGCCTGGTGCGAATGGCTCGTCACGGGTAGCCGCCCGACTTCCGGTACGCGGGCCCGGCGTCGGTTCCACCCCTCAGCGAGGACGCACTCGCCCCCGAGGGGTGATGCTCGGCCTGGCCCAGCCTCGCAGGGTGTTGCCGACAGTCGCGGCAGAGGAGAAGCGCGGATGGCGACACTGACGGTGGAAGTTTGGCGGTCGGTGCGGCGCTTGGCGCGTTGTCCGGCTTGCTGGCCGACGTGGGGATCGACGACAACTTTATCAAGAATGTGCGGGACGAGGTGACGCCCGGCACCTCCGCGCTCTTCGTGATGACCGGAAGGGTCGTGGCGGACCGGGTCGCGCCTGCTCGTGACGCGCGGCCCACTGGTGAAACGTCGCGAAGCAGGCGGCCCCGGCGCGGCGATCTTCGACACGCTTCCGGTTCTTGCGGATCGCGTTGCGAACGAGTTTCTCAGCCAGCCCCGGTCGGCTGAGGAGCCGCGGTTAACGGCTGTCCGGCCCCAACCGGTTAAAGCCTGAGCGCCGAATTCACCCTTGACGGATGGTATGCCGAAGTTTGCCCTGGGCGAGCCTTGGCGACAGCCCACAGGATGAAGAGAGGGAAATCCACATGAGTACGCACGCCACATCCGGACCGGCTGCGCAGGGACAGCAGTCGAGCCCGTGGGCGACGGGGTTCGCCATGTTCGCAGGCGTCTTGATGATCATCTCCGGGCTGTGGGGGGTCATCGTCGGGATCTCCGCGATCCTGAATGACAAGGTGTACGTCACCACGCCGGAATACCTGTACCAATTTGACCTCACCGGATGGGGCTGGGTGCACTTGATCCTCGGGGTGATCGTGGGTGGGGCAGGTATAGGGGTCATCCAAGGGGCGACGTGGGGACGGCTGGTCGGGGTGCTGGCTGCCGGGCTCAGTCTCCTCGTCAACTTCCCGTTCATCCCTCACTACCCGGTCTGGTCCATATTGATTATTGCGCTGGACGTGCTCATCATCTGGGCCCTCGTCGCCTACCGAGGCCCGGCTGGAACATGAGGTCTCACCTCGGCCATCTGTGGGGGCAGTGGCTGGTATAGGGCCGTCGTCGTTGTGATCGTGCGGTACTGCCCGGCGGCGTCGTCGAGGTCGAAAGCGGGAGCGCCCCGACCCCCGCCGGGTCGGGACCTCCGCGTACGCCCAGGCCCGGCGCGCATTCATCGATCCGCTCACCGAGTGGGAGCGGACGGTGCCGCGGGATCTGGCGAGCACGCTGTCCAACGCGGAGGTCGCGGCCCAGCTCTGCGTGTCGGTGAACACCGTGAAGACCAACCAGCGGACCCCGTATCGCAAGCTGGCGCCGCCGAACAGCGCGACACTGTCCGCCGGGCAGGCTCCTCCATCAGTATCCGCAACGCGATGGACAGGACGCCCCCGACGACTTCTCCACGCGGCCGTGTGTGGTAGCGCCCTTACGAGACCGTCCCGCCACCACTTGGTAGGAGGCCTGCCGTGTTGCGCGTGGTAGCGCGGCGGCTGCGCGCGCTCCCCGGTGTCGGGCAGTCGGCCGTCACCCGAATCAGGCGATGTGCCGATCATTCGTCCGATGTGACGATGCGACGCACTCGCTAACCCGGATGTACGGAGGTGGGCTGCGATGGGTCGGCTGATGAACGGGGTCGCGAGGCTGCGAAATCGCCGGAAGCGAAGAGCATCGAGGAGAACATGATCGCAAGGCCGAGGATCCCAGACGAGGGCGAAGACCTCCAAGCGGTTCAGGAAGCTAGCCAAGAAGCACTCGTAATCCTTCCTGGCACCGATGTTCGGTAGCTCTCGATTGGCTGGGGCCTTCAGCCTGCTCGATTGCGGAGTCGCCGGTCGGACTTTGTCCAGGCTGGCGCGAGTGCTAGCCGGGGCCCGCGCTCCAGCCCGACGAGGCATGCGGTGGTCGGCTTCCTGTTTTCGAGAATGCTCACACAGAGACCCGCGGTCCGCGTGGCCGACCGCCGCCGCTCGCCACGCCTAGGTATGTCGACCATGACGCGAAGCGCGTATCTGCAGGTCAGGTGCGCTGTCGTTGCGCTGTGGAGCGAGCACCAAGCACGGTACGCCCTCCGATCTCAGCCGAGGAGAGCCAAACTTGACTCGCTCTTCACGACCTTCGCCCGGCCGAGCAAGCTAGGCGACCGGTTGACCGGCCGCGTGAACATCAGCAGACCCGGAGGATCGGTATGACCAGGACCGGAGGAGCCGGCGGCGCGGCGTTGGCGGCAGCGAAAGCGGCGGTGCTGCCGCTGGCACTGGCACAGTTCGTCGCCAGCTACGCAGGCTCCAACATGAACGTCGCGATCAGCGCGATCGCCAGCGACCTCGGCACCTCGGTGGCCGGGATCCAAACCACGATCACCTTGTTCACGCTGACGATGGCGGCGCTGATGATCCCGGGCAGCAAGCTGACCGACATCTGGGGCCGCAAGTTCTGCTTCTTGCTGGGGCTCATCATCTACGGAGCGGGCGCGCTGCTCGCCGCGGCCGCACAGGGGCTGCCCCTGCTGATCGTCGGCTACTCCCTGCTCGAGGGGGTGGGTTCGGCGCTGCTGATCCCGCCGATCTACATCCTCATCACCATGCTGTTCGACGACACCACCACCCGCGCAAAGTACTTCGGCGTGGTGAGCGGGGCTGCCGGGATCGGCGCCGCGGCGGGGCCCCTGATCGGCGGCCTGGTCACCAGCTTCATCAGCTGGCGGGCCTCGTTCATCCTGCAGGTGTTGATCGTCGCAGCGATCATCTGGCTGGGGCGCGGCATCGCCGATCCACCGCTGCCTGCGCAGCGGCCGACATTCGATGGGCTCGGCGCAGTGCTCTCGGCTTTGGGCCTGTTCTTCGTGGTGTTCGGGATCCTGCAGAGCGGGACCTACGGATGGGGCACGGCCACGCAGGACTACACGATTGGCGGCACCGTGATCATCCACCAGGGCGGTGTCTCGCCGGTGTGGCTCTACGTGGCTATCGGAGTGGTGATCCTGGCCCTGTTCATCGGCTACTCGTGGGCGAGGGAGAGGCACGGTCGCGTGCCGCTGGTGTCGGTCCGACTGTTCACCAACCTCACCTCCAACCTGGGCCTGCTGACGCAAAACCTCCAATGGCTGGTCCTGCAGGGCGCCTTCTTCGTGATCTCGGTGTTCCTTCAGCAGGTCCGCGGCTACTCGGCGATCCAGACCGGGCTGGTGCTGCTGCCCGCCACGATCGGCCTGCTGCTGTCGTCCGCGGCCGCCCCACGCATGGCCCGCAGGCACAGCCAACGCAGGCTGATCCGGTTCGGCTTTTTCGTCACCGCCCTCGGGCTCGGTCTACTGCTCGTGCTCGGCGGCACCAATCCCAGCGTCTGGAGCTACCTGCCTGGCCTGTTCCTGATGGGCGTCGGAATCGGGATCATGCTCACCGCGTCGGTCAATCTCGTGCAGTCGGCCTGGCCGGAAAGCGTCCAGGGCGACATCTCCGGCGTCTCGCGCAGCGTCTCCAACCTGGGCTCCTCGATGGGCGTGGCGATCGCAGGCTCCCTGGTCGCAGGCGCCATACCCGGCGGCGGGCAGTACCTCTCGGCGCTCCTGATCGTCGAGGCCTTTGCGATCGTGGGCTGGTTCGCGGCCTTGCTCATCCCCCGGAACGAGGCCGGGAAGAAGGCCCAGCCAGCCTGAGTACGCCCCGCCGGAGCAGCCGGGACATGTGACTTGTCGAAGGTCCACACCAGCCTGGAGGGCGATGGATGCAACTCACGCCAGCCGCGCGATCAGTGCGCGGTTCGACGATCCGAGCCTGGTGTCGTGCGCCGGGTTGGCGCCCATCACGGCGCCGGCCGAGCGGTGTGGGCTCCGCGGGCTGTTGATCGGGTACATGAAGATCGCCGCGCGCGCCCGCCTGAACGCCGCGACGAATATCCTCGCCATCGGCGCGGACTCGACACCGCCGGGACGTTCGCGTCGGGGCCGTGGCGCTGTTGCAGGTGCGCGGCGATGGTGGCGGCGCCGGCTTCGTGGCCGTGTCGGCCGAGGTCTATGCGCAGGGCGATGATCTCGTCTTCGACCGGCTGGGCAGTTCGGCCCGGGCTGGCGCGGGGTCGGCGTGAACGTGGGGTCGGGCCGGGTTCGCCCTCGGCCAGGAACCGCTGGACTAGCGCGATCAGCCACAGGCGCGGGGTCACCGCTGCGTAGCTGAGGGCGAAGGTGTGCAGCATCCAGCGGCGGTGGGCGGCGACGTCCCGCAGCAGGATCGTGCGAACACCGCGACGGACAGCGCGGACAACGCAAGCCACCCGAGCCCGACGGCGCGGAGGCGCGTCGAGACGGTGCGAGCGGTGTCGGACACGGTGACCGGCCTGGGCCGCAGGCGACCCGCGCGACACGGGGAAACCCTGAACCTCAGCTCCGGGCGGCGGCGCGTGCGCGGTGGCGGCGCACCGCGTCGCGGTTGGCGCATGCGGGTGAGCAGTAGCGCTGCCGTCCGCCGCGGCTGGTGTCCGCATAGATCTGCCGACAGCCGTCCTCGGCGCATCGCCCCAGCCTGCCCACGCCGCGCCCGACGAGGTGCAATGCCGTCCCCGCCGCCACGACCGCCGCGACGACCCCCGACGGCGGGAGGTCGTCGTCGCGATAGTGCAGGTGCCACACCCCGTCGTGATCGGTCAGCCGAGGATGGGCCGTCGCGGCGGCTAGCAGCGCATTGACCCGCTCGGCCCGGACGCCGGGCGTGGGCGCGTCCACGACGGCCGTCCACCGGCGCAGAAACTCGTCGACGGTGGCGAGGTCGGCCCCATCCATGGGCCTGCCGAGCACCAGGCCCGCCGCAACGCAGCGTCGCTCCAGGTCGGCGACCGACGAGGGTGGGTCGTTCGCCAGGTCGACGGCGAGCGCGACCCCATCCCCTCCGTAAGGGTTGAGATGCACAATGGCATTACAGCATCCTGTGGGCATGAACCACCACTGGAGGATCCGCTCGACTCACCTCACGAGCGAAGGCATCGTCGTCTACGAGTCATGCCCTTGCGGCCGCCACCGGGTGCGGCTCCTTGGGGATGGTCAGTACCCGATGTAGCTGCCTACGGCGTTGCTGCGGCCACCCGCGGCCACGGTGTTGAGGCCGTAGTTGTTGACCATGTAGTTGACCCCCGCGGTGATGTTCGCGACCGGGTCGGTGATCGGCCGGTCCGCCAATTGCGGGGCGACGTAGTGCCGGAACGTCGTCGGGATCGTCTGCATCAGGCCCTGGGACGGGGTGCCGCGACGGGCGTTCGAGTCGGTGAGGTTGATCGCGTGCGGGTTGCCGCCCGACTCCGCCAAAATGATCTTCTTGACGCCGGGGGCAAGGGTCTGCGGGAGGTTGAGGACCTGCAACGCCTGCGCGATCCAGCCGTCGAGGCCGCCCCGTGCCACGGCGTCGCCGATGCGCGCCCGCTCGAGCTCCTTCTGGTGGGCCTCGGCGATGCGGGCAGCGATGTCGGTGGCCTTGCCCAGCATCGCGAGGTGCTGGTCCGCGGCGGCGAACCCGTCCACCGGGACCGGAGCCAGCGTGCCGACCGCCTCCGCGCCGGGGTTGTGGAGCATCGCCGCGGTGCCCGCCGACAGCGACCCGATCGCAGGCGCCTCGTCGGCGGCTGCGGTCGGCGTCCCGGTGCCGGTCGGGAAGAACGCCGCGACGGACCCGGTGGCGACCGCGCCCACGGCCGCCGCCGACGCGATCATGCTGGTGCGCAGGGCAGGTCGGGCCGGTGGGGGAGAACCTGCGATGAGCTGGCGCGCAGGCACCATCGTCGAGCTTTGGCGCGCATGGCGACCACGCGGGGAGCGGTGTCCTGCCACGAACCTGACCTTTCGGCGCTGGGGAGCGATCCGCCCACAGCGCGATACCGGTTCGGGGTCCGGTGAGCCGGGTGGGGAGTCCCGGCTCGGCCGCGCTCGTGATGGGATCGTGACGCGTGTCGAGCAACCTATGAGATGACGGCGCATCTGGGCAAGGGCGCGTCCTGCCTGTCGTCGCTGCTCACAGGCCGTTCGGCTCTCCGTCGCCGACGCGTCGTCACCGACGAGCGGTCAAGTGGCGCGCCCGGCGGAAAGCAGCAGGCAGGAGTCGCCGAACTCGTGCCAGAGGTAGCCACGGGACAACGCCGCGGCGTAGGCCCGCCGCACCAGGTCGCGCCCTGCCACCGCCTCAAGCAGCAGCAGGTGCGACGCCTCGGGCTCGTGCCATCCGGTGACAAGCCCTCCGACGACCCGCGCGCGTCGGTCGGGTCCCAGCACCAGGTCGGTCCATCCCGCGCCGACCCGCACGGTGCCGTCGGGGTCGGCCACGGTCTCCAAGGCGCGCGTCACCGTCGTGCCGACCGCGACGATCCGGCCGCCCGCTTCACGGGTCGCGTTCACCGCGGCCGCCGTCGTGGCGGGCACCGCGTACCGCTCGGGCAGCGGCTCCTCGCCCGCCTCCAGCGACGCGACGCCCGTGTGCAGCGTCAGCGCCGTCACCCCCACGCCGCGTCGCCGCAACGCGCAGAGCACGGCGGGCGTGAACGGCCGGGCGGCGCTGGGCATCTCGGCGGAGCCGAACCCGTGGCCGTGACGGCGGGCGAACAGCGTGCGGTGATCGGCGAGCGGGCGCGGGCCGCGCAGGTAGGGATAGGTGATGGGGCGGCCGAACGCCGCGAGCCACTGCGGCAGCCCGCCCGCGACCGGGACGCGCGCCCGCCACAGCCTGCTGCCGATGCGGTGGCGCGGGTCCGGGTGGGCGGCCAAGAGGAACGCCGTCACGCCGCCGGGCAGGCGGACGGCCTCGGCCGCCGCCCCGTCGTGTACCCGCTGTCCGTCGGGCGTGCGCAGCTCGACCACCCACTCACCGCCGTCCACGGTGGGCCCCGAGACGTGCAGCACGACCGGCCGCCCGTCGGCCCGGTGCCCATCGACGGCGGCGGGTTCGGTGTCGGAGTCGTTGACGACGACGAGGTCGCCCCGGCGTAGCACGCCCGGGAGCCCGGCGAACGTGAGGTGTCGCAGCGGGCGTCCCGGGCGCGCGACGAGCAGCCGCACCCCGTCCCGAGGCACCCCGCGAGCCTCGGGAGGGGCGTCGGCCGACAGTTCGGGCGGCACGGTGAACGCAGCACTCACGCCGACACCGCCAGGTCGGCGGCCCGGTAGCGGCCGGAAGGGGGCCGCTCGTTGATCGCGGTGTTCATGCGGGGACGATGAGGTCGGCGGCCCGGTAGCGGCCGGAAGGGGGCCGCTCGTTGATCAGCTGGAGAAGTCGGGGGACGACGGTCTCGGGCTCGGGCCGGTCGCTGATGTCCTCGCCGGGGAACGCGCGCTGGTGCATGGCGGTGCGCATGTCGCCGGGGTCGAACGCGTAGACGGCGAGGTCGGGCTCCTCGGCGCCCAGCACGGCCGCGAACTGGTCGAGCGCGGCCTTCGCGACGCCGTAGCCGCCCCAGCCCGGATAGGCCTCGACGGCGGCGTCGGAGCTGAGCGTCACCACGGTGCCGCGCGCGGCGCGCAGGGCGGGCAGCGCGAGCTGGGTGAGCTGGAGCGGGGCGAGCAGGGTGGTCTCGAGGACGGCGCGCAAGGCGCTGGCCGGGTAGGCGGCGAGCGTCGGAAGCGGAGACGGGCCGAGCTCGCCCGCGTTGTGCACGAGCAGGTCGATCCGCTCGCCAGCGGCGGCGAGCAGCGCGGTGCGGGACGCGGGGTCGTTGACGTCGCCGGGCACCGCCCGCACGCCAGGCAGATCGGCGACGGCGGCGCGCAGCCGTTCTCCGTTGCGGGCACACGCGACCACTTCGACACCGCGGTCGGCGAGCGCACGGGTGAGGGCCAGACCGAAGCCGGTTCCGGCGCCGGTGACGATGGCTGTGGTAGTCATGGGTCAACCGTGCAAGCTGAAGTCAGGTTGAGGTCAAGGCGATGGACAAGAAGGATCTCCTCACGATCGGGGAGGTGGCCGACCGGAGCGGCTTCCCCCAGTCGGCGCTGCGGTTCTACGAGCGCGAAGGCCTAGTGCACGCCACGCGCACGTCGGGCGGGCAACGCCGGTACGAGCGGTCGGTGCTGCGGCGCCTGGCGTTCATCAGGGCGGCGCGCACACTCGGTGTGGGGCTCGACGAGGTGCGCGAAGGGCTCGACCGCCTCCCCGACGGCCGCACGCCCACCAAGGCCGACTGGACACGGCTGTCGAAGTCCTGGCGGGGCAGGCTGGACGAGCAGATCAACGCCCTCGTGGCGCTCCGCGACGGTCTGGACTCCTGCATCGGCTGCGGCTGCCTCTCCCTGAAGCGCTGCGGCCTCTACAACCCCCGGGACCGGGTCGCGAAGGACGGCGCGGGCGCGCGCCTCCTGCCCGATCTGCTGCGCCGCACTCCCGCGGAGGGGCGATAGCGGGTAGGACGAACGTCATGACCGTCCTGTACGACGTGCTCGACCCCGCTACCGAGGAGACGGTCACCACCGTCACGCAGGTGGACGCGGACGCCACCGACGCCGCGATCGCGCGCGCCACGGCGGTGCGGGCGAGCTGGGCGGCGGTGAGCCCGGGTGACCGGGCCCGGCTGTTGCGCCGGTTCGCCGACGCCGTCGACGCGCACGTCGACGAGCTGGCCGCGCTGGAGGTGCGCAACGCAGGGCACACGATCGGCAACGCCCGTTGGGAAGCGGGCAACGTCCGGGACGTCCTGCACTACTACGCGGGCGCGCCCGAGCGGCTCTTCGGCCGTCAGATCCCGGTGGCAGGCGGCGTGGACGTGACGTTCCAGGAGCCGATCGGCGTAGTGGGCGTGATCGTGCCGTGGAACTTCCCGATGCCCATCGCGGCCTGGGGGTTCGCGCCTGCGCTCGCCGCGGGCAACCCGGTCGTGCTCAAGCCCGCCGAGCTGACGCCGCTCACCGCCATGCGCCTCGGTGAGCTTGCCGTGGAGGCGGGCCTTCCGGAGGACGTGTTCCAGGTGCTACCGGGCCGGGGATCGGTCGTCGGACAGCGGTTCGTCGAGCACCCGGATGTGCGGAAGGTCGTCTTCACCGGTTCGACGGCGGTCGGGCGCGAGGTGATGGCGGGCTGTGCCGCGCAGGTCAAACGGGTCACGCTGGAGCTGGGCGGGAAGAGCGCGAACATCGTCTTCGCCGACGCCGACCTGGAGCAGGCGGCCGCGACCGCGCCGTACGGCGTGTTCGACAACGCGGGCCAAGACTGCTGCGCGCGCTCGCGGATCCTGGTGCAGCGCAGCGTGTTCGACCGGTTCCTCGAGTTGCTGGAGCCCGCCGTCCGAGGGGTGCGGGTGAGCGCACCCGGCGAGCCGGACGCGGAGATGGGGCCGTTGGTGTCGGCGACGCAACGCGCGACGGTCCGCTCGTTCGTCGAGGACGCGACCGAGCCGGTGGACATCGCCTTCCGCGGCGACGCTCCCGCCGGTCCGGGGTTCTGGTACCCGCCGACCGTCGTGTTGCCCCGTTCGGCGGACGATCGGGTGTGGCGGGAGGAGGTGTTCGGTCCGGTCGTCGCGGTGATGGCGTTCGATGACGAGGCCGACGCGGTGACCAAGGCCAACGACAGCGACTACGGGCTCTCCGGGTCGATCTGGACCCGGGATGTCGGCAGGGCCCTGCGGGTGGCGCGCGGGGTCGAGAGCGGCAACCTCTCGGTGAACTCGCACGCGTCGGTGCGCTACTGGACGCCCTTCGGCGGGTTCAAGCGCTCGGGGCTGGGTCGCGAGCTCGGACCGGACGCCCTCGACGCGTTCACCGAGACGAAGAACGTCTTCATCGCGACCGACTGAGCCTGAGCGCGTGAGTGCAAAACATCGCTATAACGATGTTTTCCACTCATGAGCTCAGCAGCCGGGGACGGGCCGACCAGCGGGCGGGCAGGGTGGCGTCGACCCAGGCGATGAGGTCCTCGTCCGGCGGCCGGGTGCTGATGGCCGACTGCTCGTGCTCGGCGAGGAACGCCGTGGTGCGCTCCTCCCAGCCGACGCCGAGGCAGGGCACGCCCGTGGACACGGCGAAGATCAGCGCGTGCAGGCGGAGGCCGAACAGGGCGTCGGCCTCGCCCACGATGGCCTTGGCCAGCGCCGGGGGCAGCTGCGGGCCCAGCACGGGGACGTCGTGGCCCAGCCGCTTGCCCAGCTCCTCGATGAGAACCGCGTCGCGGCGGGCGAGGCCGAGGCCGTAGTCGGCGTGCGTGCCGATGGCCAGGCCCGCCACCGCGCCGCCGCGCTCCAGCCAGCGGCGGGAGAGCTTCTCAGCCGCCTCCTGCAGAGCGTCGAGCAGGATCGGGTTGGGCAGCGCCTTGGGCGCGACGAGCAGCAGCGGCACGGTCGGGTCGAGGCCCGCGGCGGCGAGTGTGCGCTTCGCCTCGGCGGCGGGGGCGGGGGCAAGGCCCATCGCCAGGTCGCCGACGACGGGCGCGACGATGTTGTCGCCGAGCGTGGCCGCCGACACCTCGTCGCGCACGGTGATCCGCCCTGGCTTGCGCACCGAACGCCGCAACAGGTCGAGGACCCGGTCGGGCGTGCCGGGGTAGACGCCGATCGCGATGTAGGCGACGTCGCGCCCGCGCGTCGTGGTGGCCCACACGACCGCGGGGAGGATCTTGACCAGCGGCGAGGCGCCGGTGCCGAACAGTCCGCCGCCGACGACCGCGATCCCGTCGCACCAGCGCAGCGCCTTGACGAACGCCACGCCCTCCATCGGCACGGCGGGGACGTGGTGCAGCGCCTCGACCATCCGTGGGTTCCGCGAGACGACCTTGACCTCGCGACCCTCCGGCAGCTCCTGCAGCGTGCGGGCGAGCATCGCCTCGTCGCCGGTGTTGCCGTTGCCGAAGTTCCCGATCACGAGCACGCGGGCGGCGCGTGGCGACACGGCGCCTGCGTTCGCGGCTGCCGCGTGCCTGCGGCCCAGCTCGGCGAGCTGCTGGCGGATCAGGCTGGTGCGGGGATCGGTCATCGGTTCCTCGGGTTGCTCTCGACGACCGGCGACGGAGTCGATATTCGGGTCGACTCGGGGTGCGGCGCCGCGGTCACTCTCCTCGGCGCAGCGTACGGGGTGCTCGGATTGCTCCGTACGCCGCGTTGCCGTCGTCCGCTTCGCGGGTCCGCACAGCGCGGGGAGGCCGCAGGATGCGGCAGGATCAACTGGTGACCGACCGGTGGGTGCGCTTCGAAGGACTCGACAACGTGCGCGACGTCGGCGGCCTCCCGTTGCGCGACGGCAACACCACCCGACCGGGGGTGCTCCTGCGTAGCGCCTCGTTGCATTGGGCGACGCCCGCCGACGTCCGCATGCTGGTCGACGACTTCGGGCTGCGGCTCGTGCTGGACCTACGCTCGCCTCGGGAGATCGATCGCGACGGGCCGACGCCGGTGGCTGCCGCGGGCGTCGAGACCGTCGCGCTGAACCTCATCGGCGCGAGCCGGGAGCTGCCCGAGACCGGCGACGACACCGACCCGCTGCTGCGCACCTACCTCGGCTACCTCGACGACCAGCCCGCCAACGTCGTCGAGGCAGTACGACGGCTCGCCGCGCTCGACGGCGGGCTCGCGCTGGTGCACTGCGCCGCGGGCAAGGACCGCACCGGGGTGGTGGTGGCGATGGTGCTCGAGGTGGCGGGCGTGGAGCGGGCCGCGGTCGTCGACGACTACGCCCAGTCCAGCGCGCAGATCGAGGCGCTGTTTCGACGCTGGACGGCCGCGTCGGGCGAGCCCATGCCCGCGCCGGAGGACCTGCGGCCCCACCACCCGCGGGCCGAGGTGATGGAGGCGGTGCTGGCCCGTCTCGACGCCGAGCACGGCGGGGCGGCGGGCTGGCTGGTGGAGCGCGGCCTGGACGAGGCGGCGCTGGACCGCCTCCGGAAGCGGCTGCGCACGTCCCCCAACGCTGCAGCAGGGTGACACTCCTGCCATTGAACGTCAGCAGGGTGACATTCCTGCAACACCCCGGGCGCGCGCTACGGCAGCTCCTCGATCATGACCGCCGCGTCGAGCTTGCGGAGGGCGCCGGGCTCGCCCGTGACAGCGGGCCATCCCCGCCGCCGGGCGCACGCCGCCACCTGCGCCGCGGCGATGTCGTCCTGACCAGCGGCGGCGAGCAGCAGGCCCGACTCGTGCGCTGACGCGGGCGTGAGCTCGTCGATCACGGCGTTGGGCAGGTCGAGCAGCACGCGAAGGGCGTCGTGGTGCTCCTGCTCCACCAGCCCCCACGCCCGCCCGAGCGCCGCGCTCGGCACGGCCAGCACGATGTTCGCCTCCACCGCAGCCCACACCAGCGCGCGCATGTAGACCGGCCGCCCGATGGCGAACGCGGCGAGCGCCGTGCTGTCCAGCACCCGTCCGCCGATCACCGCGATCACGGCTAGACCGCGGCGGCGGGCGGCACCAGGCGCAGCACGCGGCGCGCCTCGGCCAGCTCGTCATCGGGAGGGGGTCCGCCGTAGAGATCCGCGAGGCGGGCGAGGGAGCGCTCGCGCAGCTGTCGGGCGACGACCGCCTCGGCGATGTACGCGGAGATGCTCGCCGCCGAACCCAGCTGGACCGCGTTGCGAATCTCGGCCAGCAAGTCGGCGGGCAGGCTCACCGTGACCCGCTCGCTGCGCATGGCCCGGAGGATACCGTCCCTCGAAGGTGGGTCCCATGTTACCCGTCGGTATGCCAAGGTGGACGCATGGACCTCACCTACACCGCGGCGGAGGAGGAGTTCCGCTCCGAGCTGCGGTCATGGCTGTCGGCCAACGTGCCGGAGGAGTGGCGGCGGCCGGGTTTCTGGGCGTCGCTGCCCGAGGACGAGAGCTTCCGCGTCCGGCGTGACTGGGAGCGCGCCAAGGCCGACGCCGGGTTCGCGGGCATCCAGTGGCCCGTCGAGTACGGCGGCCGCGGCGGCACCCCCGGGATGAAGGCGATCTACGACGAAGAGATGGTGCTGGCCGACGCGCCGCGCACCGTCAACCCGCTCGGCCTCACGTTCCTCGCGCCCACGGTGATGGCGATCGGCACCGACGCCCAGAGGAAAGAGATCATCGGGCCGATGCTGCGCAACGAGGTGATCTGGTGCCAGGGCTTCTCCGAGCCCGGCGCGGGGTCCGACCTCGCAGCGCTCTCCACGCGCGGCGTGCGCGACGGGGACGATTTCGTCGTCAACGGCCAGAAGGTGTGGACCACCAACGCCGTGCAAGGCGACAAGATCTTCGCCATGGTCCGCACGGATCCCGGTTCGGAACGCCACCGGGGCATCTCGATGCTGCTCATCGACATGCACCAGCCCGGCGTCGAGGCCCGGCCGCTCAAGCAGATGAGCGGCGCCAGCGAGTTCGGCGAGGTGTTCTTCACCGACGCGCGGGTGCCCGTCACCGAGGTGCTCGGCGGCATCGACGACGGCTGGCGCACCGCGATGCTGCTGCTGTCGTTCGAGCGCGGCGCCTCGGGCATCAGCCAGTACACCGAGTTCCGCCGCCAGTACGACGCGATCGTCGACCTCGCGCGGAAGCTCGGGCGCGCGGGCGACCCGGTGCTGCGCGACCGGCTCGCCCGCGTGCTCACCGACCTGGAGTGCCTGCGGCTGCACTCAATGCACGTGCTCACCCAGGTGGAACAGGGCCGCGACCTGGGATTCGAGGCGTCGATGACGAAGCTGATCTGGTCGGAGACGTTCCAGGACCTCTGGGAGGTCTACGACGACCTGCTCGGCGAGGACGCCACCCTCGACCTGGTGGACGGCGTCGACGTCAGGCCGCTCCATACCCAGGCCATGTGGTCGCGCTCGGTCACGATCTGGGGCGGCTCCAGCCAGGTCCAGCGCAACGTCACCGCCGAGCGCGTGCTCGGCCTGCCGCGGTAGGGGGCCAGGGTGTTCTTCGCGCTCACCGAGGAGCAGCAGGAGTTCGGCGCCGCCGTGCGCGGCTACCTCGCCGAGCGGTTCGATCTGGCCGCCGTCCGGGGCGTCGTCGAAGATTCCGACGGCGACGGCAACCCGGCGGCGCTGTGGAAGGCCGCGGGCGAGCAGGGCTGGCTCGCCGTCACGGTGCCCGAGGAGTTCGACGGGCTGGGGCTCGGCCTGGTCGAGGCACAGGTCATCGCACGGGCGCTGGGCGCGGGGGTGGCGCCGGGGCCGTGGCGGGGCACCGTGCTTGCGGCCGACGCGATCCGGCTCGCGGGCTCGGACGAGCAGAAGGCGGCGTGGTTGCCCCGCCTCGCCACCGGCGCGACGGTCGGCGCGCTCGCGGGCCGCGGCACGGCGCCCGGCCTGCTGCCCGCCGTCGAGTACGGGGCGATTGCCGACGTCGTCGTCGCGCCGAGCGGCAAGCTCGTCACGGCCGCGTCGAGCTCGCCGCGCGGCTCGTATGACGGCACCGTGCGGCTGGCCGACGTCACCGCGGAGACCGTCGAGGAGCTGCCCGGCGCGAGCCAAGAGGTCGGGGCCGAGATCCGGGCCAGGGCCGCCGTCCTCACCGCCGCCGACCTGGTCGGCATCGCCCGCGAGGCGCTCACCCGCACGGTCGCCTACGACCGCGAGCGCAAGCAGTTCGGCGTGCCCGTCGGCTCCTTCCAGGCGATCAAGCACACGCTGGCCGACCTGCACGTCGCCGTCACGATGGCCGAGCACGCCGCGCTCTACGCGGCGCACGCCGTCGACACCGGAAGCGAGGACGCCCCGCTCGCCGTGGCCGTCGCCAAGGCCAAGGCGGGCGACGTGGCGGTGGCCAGCGCAGGCGCGATGATCCAGTATCACGGCGGCATCGGGTACACGTGGGAGCACGAGGCGCACCTGTTCTACAAGCGCGCCAAGCGGCTGGCCGGACAGTGGGGCGACGCCGAGGCCCACCGCGCCCGCATTGCCGAGCTGACGATCGGATTGTAGCTCCGTCCATGCTGCACGGTGGGCCGGTGGGTGGCACCGTAGGGGGATGGCCGCCCGTCCCATTCCCGTGAATGCCACCGCCGCCGCCATCCTGGGCCTGCTCCACGACGGCCCCATGACCGGCGGCGAGCTCGTGGCGGCCGCAGGCGAGCGGTTCGGCGGGTTCTTCTCCGTCACCCGTAGCCAGGTCTACCGCGAGCTGCCAGCGCTCGCCGAAGCAGGCCTGCTGCGGCTCGGAAAGCTGGGCGCCAGGGCGTCACAGCAGTATCGCATCAGCGCGGCGGGCAAGCGCTCGTTCGGTGCGTGGCTGGCCGGGCCGGGCGGGGCGGACGCGCTGCGCAGCCCGCTCGTCCTGCGCCTCCTGTACGCGAACGCGCTGTCCGCGAAGGACCGTGACGAGCTCATCGCCACGAGTCGCAGCGCCTACACCGACCGGCTCAGGGACGCGCAGAAGGCCGTCGCCGCGGCGGAGGATCCGTGCAAGCGGGCGGTCGCCGAGTTCACCGTCGCCCACCTCGAGGCCATGCTCACGCTGCTCGACGCCATCCCGACCGCGGTGGAGCGCACCGCGTAGCCTGGAGCGTTGTGAACGCCGACGCCGCAGCCGACATCAAGGAGCTTTCGAGCACCCTGGAGAGCATCGAGGCGGTGTCGGACCTCCCCGGGCTGCGCACCGAGATCGCGGACCTCGAAGACCAGGCGGGCCAGCCCGACCTGTGGAGTGACCAAGAGGCGGCGCAGAAGGTCACCAGCAGGCTGGCGCACGCCCAGGGCCAGCTGCGGCGCATCGACGACCTGCGGCGGCGGCTCGACGACCTGCCCGTGCTCTACGAGCTCGCCGAGGACGAGGCGGACGCGTCTGCCATCGCCGACGCCGACGCCGACCGGGCCAAGCTGCGGCAGGAGATCTCGGCGCTGGAGGTCCGCACCCTGCTATCGGGGGAGTACGACGAGCGCGAGGCGCTGGTGACGATCCGGTCGGAGGCCGGTGGCGTCGACGCCGCCGACTTCGCCGAGATGCTCATGCGGATGTACCTCCGCTGGGCGGAAAAGCACGGCTACGCCACCGACGTCTACGACGTCTCCTACGCCGAGGAAGCGGGCATCAAGTCGGCCACGTTCCAGGTGCACGCCCCGTTCGCCTACGGCACGCTGTCGGTCGAGCAGGGCACCCACCGGCTCGTGCGCATCTCGCCCTTCGACAACCAGGGCCGCCGCCAGACGTCGTTCGCGGGCGTCGAGGTGGCGCCGGTCGTCGAGGCCACCGACCACATCGACATCGACGAGAAGGATCTGCGCATCGACGTCTACCGCTCGTCGGGACCGGGCGGCCAGGGCGTCAACACCACCGACTCCGCGGTGCGGATCACCCACCTGCCCACCGGCATTGTCGTGTCCTGCCAGAACGAGCGCAGCCAGATCCAGAACCGCGCCTCGGCCATGCTGGTGCTGCAGGCCAAGCTGCTCGAGCGCCGCCGCCAGGAGGAGCGGGCGATGCTGGATTCGCTCAAGGACACCGGCACGTCGTGGGGCAACCAGATGCGCTCCTACGTGCTGCACCCCTACCAGATGGTGAAGGACCTGCGCACCGACTACGAGGTCGGCAACCCCACCGCCGTCCTCGACGGCGACATCGACGGGTTCATCGAGGCAGGCATCCGCTGGCGGCGCAACCAGGGCTGATCCGAACGTCAAGCGACACGCCGCGCCCCGGATCACGGTTCGGTCGCAGTCGCCGATAGCCTCCCGCCTGTGATCCGCCTCGACCGCGTCACCAAGGTGTACAAGACCTCCACGCGCCCGGCGCTCGACCGGGTCTCGGCGGAGATCGAGAGGGGCGAGTTCGTCTTCCTCATCGGCCCGTCCGGATCGGGGAAGTCCACTTTCCTGCGGCTGCTGCTGCGCGAGGACGTGCCGACCCGCGGCACGATCACCGTCGCCGACCTCAACGTGGCCAAGCTGCCGCGTCGCCGCGTGCCGCGCCTCCGGCAGCGTATCGGGTGCGTGTTCCAGGACTTCCGGCTGCTGCCCAACAAGTCGGTGGGGGAGAACGTCGCATTCGCGCTCGAGGTGATCGGCAAGCCCGCAGACACGATCCGCAAGGTGGTGCCGGAGGTGCTCGACCTTGTCGGGCTCGACGGCAAGGCCGACCGCATGCCCAACGAGCTCTCCGGCGGCGAGCAGCAGCGCGTGGCGATCGCGCGCGCGTTCGTCAACCGGCCGTTCCTGCTGCTGGCCGACGAGCCAACGGGCAATCTCGACCCTGACACCAGCCAGGACATCATGCTGCTCTTGGAGCGGATCAACCGCACGGGCACCACGGTGCTCATGGCGACACACGATCACTCCATCGTGGACTCGATGCGGCGGAGGGTGATCGAGCTGGACCTGGGTCAGGTCGTGCGCGACGAGGCCAAAGCGGTCTACGGGGTCGGTCGGTGAGACCCGCCGACGCACTTCCTCCCGCGGAGGCGGCATGAGAAGCGATTTCGTCGCGCACGAGGTCCTCAACGGCCTGCGGCGCAACGTCACCATGACGATCGCCATGGTGCTGACCACGGCGATCTCGCTCGCGCTCGTCGGCACCGGGCTGCTCGCCGTTCGCACGATCGACCGCACCGAGGAGCTCTACAGCGACCGGGTGGAGGTCCAGGTCGCGCTCGCCTCCGACGTCTCGGCCAACGACGCCGACTGCAGCCAGCCGATCTGCCAGGTCCTCATGACGACCCTGAAGAACTCGCCGCTGGTCGACTCCGTGCGCTTCGAGAGCCAGCAGGCGGCCTACCTGCGTTACAAGCAGCTGTTCGCGGGGCAGTCGCTGGCCGACGTCGTACGGCCGCAGTCGCTGCCTGCCACGCTGCGGGTGAAGCTGAAGGACCAGGCGGCGGGCGCCGCGGCCGTCAAGCAGGCGATGAACGGCCAGGTCGGCGTGCGTACCGTGATCGACCAGCGGGACGTCGTCGCGAAGCTCTTCGACTTCCTCGCGGGCGTGCGCAACGTGACGTTCGCGGTCGCCCTCGTGCAGGCCGTCGCCGCGCTGCTGCTGATCTCCAACACCGTGCAGGTGTCGGCGTTCACCCGGCGCACCGAGGTGGGCGTGATGCGCCTGGTCGGCGCCACCCGCTGGTACACGCAGCTGCCCTTCCTCATCGAGGCCGTGGTTACGGGCGTGATCGGGGCGGTGATCGCCTCGGTGGGGCTGCTGGTGGCCAAGTTCCTGTTCATCGACGACCTGCTCTCGGGCATCGTCTCCAACGGCGTAGTTCCCCCGATCCAGATCAGCGACGTGCTCTGGGTCTCACCGATCCTCCTCATGATCGGCGGCGGCATCGCGGCGGTCACCGGCTACATCACCTTGCGCTTGTACGTCCGGCTGTAGGCCTCCGCGTAGGCTGGTCCGGTGAAGGAGAAGGGCCGCACGCTGATCGCGCAGAACCGCAAGGCACGGCACGACTACGCGATTCTCGACACGTACGAGGCGGGCGTCGCCCTGGTGGGCACCGAGGTCAAGAGCCTGCGGCTGGGCCGGGCGTCGCTCACCGAGGCCTACGCCACCGTCGACGACGGCGAGGTGTGGCTGCGCGGCCTGAACATCCCCGAGTACACGCTGGGGAGCTGGACGAACCACGAGCCCCGCCGCACCCGCAAGCTCCTGCTGCACCGCGGGGAGATCGAGCGGCTCATCGGCAAGATCCGGGAGGGCGGTCTCACACTCGTGCCGCTGTCGCTGTACTTCAGCGACGGCAAGGTCAAGTGCGAGCTGGCGCTGGCGCGCGGCAAGCGGGCCTACGACAAGCGCTCCGACCTCGCCAAGCGCGACGCCGACCGGGAGATCCAGCGGGCTTACGGCCGCGCGGCCAAGGGGCGGGCCCGGGAGATGCGGTGATCCCGCCTCCCGGGGCGGACGCCGACGTTCCGGGGTTCGTCGCGGCGCTCCAGCTGCCCGGGCTGGTCGACGTCCACACGCACTTCCTGCCCGACCGCGTCATGGACAAGGTCTGGGCGTTCTTCGACGAGGCCGACACGCACTACGGGATGGCCTGGCCGGTCCACTACCGCGACTCGGTGAGCGAGCGGCTCGCCACCTTGGACAAGCTGGGCGTGCAGACGTTCGCTCCGCTGGTCTATCCGCACAAGCCCGGCATGGGCCGGTGGCTCATCGCGTGGGTCATGGAGTTCGCGGCGCAGACCGCAGGCGCCGTCCCGACCGCCACGCTCTTCCCCGAGCCCGACGTGGCCGACTACCTCGGTGCGGCGATCGCGGCAGGGGCGCGGCTGGTGAAGGTGCACGTGCAGGTCGGCGGGTTCGATCCGCGTGACCCGCTGCTGCGCCCGGCGTGGGGGCTGCTCGCCGAGGCGGGCGTGCCCGCGATCGTGCACTGCGGCCACGGCCCGCGGCGGGGCGTACATACCGGCCTCGACGTGTTCGGCGAGGTGCTTGCCGCCCACCCGCGGCTGCCGGTGGTGCTCGCCCACGCCGGGATGCCGGACTTCGCGGGCGCGCTCGACCTCGTGCACCGGTACGAGCGCGTGTACCTGGACACGACGATGGTCGGTGTCCCGTTCAGCGTGTCTTACGCCCCGCTCCCGGACGACTGGGCCGCCCGGCTGGTCGCCGTCGCCGACCGCGTCGTCTTCGGCACCGATTTCCCGAACATCCCCTACGCCTACGCCGAGCAGCTGCGGGCGATCGCCGGGTGGGCGGCCGCCGACCATCGGCTCGGTGTGCCGTTCCTGCGCTCGGTGCTGCACGACGCGCCCGCGCGGCTGTTGGGCCAACCGGGATGAACGCCGCCGCGCGAGGCGTTATCCTCAACGGACGCCCGGTTGCACGGGCCGCCGAAGGGGGTGAACGGTTTCGACTCCGGATGTCGATCGAGGGGAAGCGTGCCGAGGAAGACGACGATGATCTCGTTAACCATGCGTCGTAAAACAATAAGTGCCGCTGATAAGCGCACTGCCCCGGTTCAGGCCACGCGCGACTCGTTCGCGCTTGCCGCCTGATCCAGTAGCGGGCTGTCGGCCCGGGTGCGTTCCCGACCCGGTTCCCGGCATCATCTAGGGGACTCACCTGTCTGCCCGGTCGCGGGGTGGGCAGGGACACCAAACAGCGACTGGGATCGTCACACCGGCTCGTTCGCATGACCGGTGGGTCCGAGTAGAGGCAAGGCGGACTGCGCACGGAGAAGCCCTCGTGAAGCAACGGAGGACCCGGGTTCGATTCCCGGCACCTCCACAGAAAGATCAACAAGTGCCTCGGGTCGTTGGGCGACCCGGGGCACTTGTCGTGGCGGCCTGGACCGAGACTCAGGTCCGCGACCTGCTCAGCCCCGCGGCCGCCGCGGCGGGTGAATCCGACCGTGGTGAGCAGCCAGGCCAGGACGTCGAGTGGGTGGTTGGGCACGATCACGGCGACGACGAAGTGCAGGGGCTGCGAGACGATCAGCGCGATCGCCGCCCATCGCGGGATCACCTGCCACAGGGCGACGCCGAGGAGCACGATGCCGAGGATGTGGCCGGTGACGAACAGCGTGGTCGCGGCGGTGGCGACGGGATTCTGGTCGATTGCCGACAGGAAGGCGGCGGTGGTCGCGGTCGGCAGCCCGGCGTCGTGGCCTGCCAGTGCGGCCTGGTCGGGCGTGATGAGGAAGGCCAGGTTGGCGAAGCCGAGCCAGGCGATCACTGCGGCGGCCGTGCCGAGCCGTGGTCGGGATTGCGTGGCGACCCGCCCGCCGCGCCGGGCTCGGCGGCCCGGCTCGATGATCACCGCGAGGACGACGTTCTCGGGGTTTGATCACCGGAAACGTCCCGGTTGCGGTGACCGCGTCTGCGCTCGGGGAACCCGGGTGACGCCGTCGTCGCCGGGACCGGCGGGGTGCACCAAGACCGGGTGCCCACCGCTGATCGGCTGCCATGAGACCACGGTCAACCTGATCGCCAACGCGATGCTCACCTTCCTGCGGTATCCGATGGTGCTCAAACGGCTCCGCGAGGAACGACCGAGTCGGAGCGCCGTTTGCGCAAGCCGTTCGAGGGGCACTGGCGGGCGCGACGTGGTGAGTATCGCGTCTCCGGCTCGATGATCGTCGTGAGGTCGACGTTCTCGGGGTTCGACGACCGGAAACGTCGCTCTCGCGGCGATCAAGCCTGCCTTGCCGAGAACGTCCTGCCCTTCGAGGACGACGCGCGTGTCGTCGCGATGGCGGCAGCCGACTAGCGTGCGACGGATGACCGGCGACGAGCGCACCGGGCCCTACTACGTCATCCTGGACGTGGCCATCAGCGACGTGGAGCGGTATCTGACCTACATGGAGCGGGTGACGCCTGCGCTGGAGGCGGCGGGTGGCCGCTATCTCGCGCGTGGCGGGGCGCTCACGACCTACGAGGGGGACTGGCATCCGCCGCGGATCGTGCTGATGGAATTTCCGTGTCAACGAGCTTGGGAATCGTTCTACTACGGTCGGGACTACGAGGGGATCAAGCCGATCCGCGACGAGGTCAGCACCGGGCGGATGATCGGTGTTGAGGGCCTCCCGCCTGGTCTGCCTGCCACCCAGGCTCCGCGACCGCGAGCGGCATCTGGTTGATCGCCGCCGCCGTGCCATCGCCGGGGATCCGACGACGTAGGGCAGGACGTCAGGGAACAGTGTGCTCGCCAAGGTCGCGCCGTAGCCCTGTGGATCGCCCGACGTGCCGGTCGCGGCCACGGTGGCGGCGATGAGCTCGGCGATCGCGGGGCTTGCGGCGGCATCCTCGGAAGGGTGGCGGCTGTTGGCGGGGTTGGTGAAGTGGGTGTCGTCGGGCCAGAAGATGGGCCACATCATCGGTGCCCGGCCCGGTTGATCTGCCGCCATCCGCCCGCGCCGGTCGCCATTTTGGTGGTGGCCCAGACGCCGATACGGGCACCAAGCCCCATGCGCGGGTGCACGTGGGAGATCTCCAGGACGATCGTCTCGACGGTGGCGTCGGTGAAGCTGTTCGCGGCCTCGTCGGGGTTCCACTGCGACAGGTCGAGCGCGGTGCCGCTGCGCACCGCCGAGTTGACCATGGCAAGCAGCGAAAGGTCGATGCAGAAGGAGTCGCCGATCCGGCCCGCCCAGAGCCGGACGTCCTGCGTGGTCGCCGTTTCTCGCGTGCGGCCTTCCAGAAGCAACGCGCTCCGGTCGCAGCGTCGTCGCAGGCCTCGCTGCCGGACAAGGCGTGCAGGCGCAGCGCCTGCCTGCCGTCGGCGTCGGCCTCGGAGAAGGAGATCCGGTAGGTGCGGTCCTCGAACGGCGCGCCGTCGACGTGGAGCTTGAACTCGTAGCGCGCCTCGGGGTGGAAGGCAGGCTCGGCGTGCGCTCCGGTGATCGTCGAGTTGACGTTCATGACGAGCACGGCGCCCGTTTCGCCGGGGAGACGTACAGGTCGTCGAGGTTAAGCTGGCCGGTCTGCGCGGCCAGTGGGGTGTCGAGGTGGTGGGACAGGGGTCTTCTCTTCGGATGTGCCCGGCGACGTGAAGGGGCTTGGTTGTCCACGCCAGGTTCGGCCGAAGGGCCGAGCACGAGCATCCGTCAAATGACCCGTCTCGAAGAGCGGCGCTCCTACGGTCATCCGCAGTTGTTCCGGGCCTGGGTCAGGGCCGCGGGAGCTTCTCCACCGCCGTGGTCATGGTGTGGACCAGCTCGTCGCCGAGCCGGTCGAACTCCTTCTTCAGGAACGGGTCGGCAAGCTTGGCGAGGCCGTGGAACACGACGTGCGCGTGGTAGGTGATCGTGGTGGCGTCGCCCTGCTCGGTGAAGGTGAGGTCGTCGGTCGAGGTGGCGGTTTTGTTGCTGCCGACGAAGACCAGTCTGCGCTCCTCGGCCCGCTCGAGCCGGTAGGTGAGGGTAGTCTCCTTGCCGCGGAACTGCGAGATGTTGCGCCACTCGGTGCCGATCCCGACCGGCCCTTCGGTCGTCTGAACACAGGACACCGTGCCCGGGTCCCACTCCTCGGCGTGCGCGAAGTCCTTCAGGTAGTCCACGACGGCAGGCAGAGGGGTGTGGACGGTCAGGGTGCGTGAGACGTCGACCATGTGTTCAGTCTGACCGGTTCGGCGGCCGACCGCCTGTTCACTGCCCGCCTCAGGCGCGGGCGACGAGCCTGGCCCTGCGGGCGGTCGTGGGCCAGCGGACCGCATGCGCCCAGCCGAGCTTCTCCAACGCCCAGATGACCCGGGCGGACATGTCGACTTGGCCCCGGCCGATGCCGTGGCGGGCGCAGGTCGGGTCGGCGTGGTGCAGGTTGTGCCAGGACTCGCCCATCGACAGGATCGCCAGCGGCCACACGTTGGTGGCCCGACCCTGCGCGGCCCAGGGGCGGTCGCCGATCATGTGGCAGATCGAGTTGATCGACCAGGTCACGTGGTGCAGCACCGCGACCCGTACGAGGCCCGCCCAGAAGAACGCGGTCAACGCGCCCCACCACGACATCGTGGCTACCCCGCCGATCAATGCGGGAGCCAGCAACGTGATCAGGGTCCAGAGCGGGAACAGGCCGCCGATCCGGACGATGTCGCGGTCGGCGAGCAGGTCGGGGGCGAACCGGTCGGCGTTGGTGCGGTCGCGGTTGAACATCCAGCCCATATGGGCGTGGAAGAAGCCCCGGGCCAGCGCGAGCGGGGTGCGGCCGAACAGCCACGGCGAGTGCGGGTCGCCTTCCTTGTCGGTGAAGGCGTGGTGGCGGCGGTGGTCGGCGACCCAGGTGACGACATCGCCCTGCATCGCGAGGCTGCCCGCGATGGCGAGCCCGTTGCGCAGGGCGCGGCGGGCCTTGAACGCGCGGTGGGTGAAGTGTCGGTGGAACCCGACGGTCACGCCGAACCCGGTCGCCAGGTAGAAGGCGGCGGCCAGCCCGGCGTCCAGCCAGGAAAGCCCCCAGCCCCAGGCCAGCGGCACGGCGACAACCAAGGCGAGCATCGGGAGCAAAACGAACGCATAGACCAGCGCAGCCTCGGAGGACGGACGCTTGTCGACGAGCACGGGCTTGGCTTCGCTGGCCCTCCCCTCGGCACTCGGGGTGGATGCGGTGACGGCGTTGGTGGTGGTCACGCTCGGGGGTTTCTCCTCGGTGATGGTGTTGGCCGTTGCGCAGTTGCGCAGTTGCGCGGCGTGGTCCACCGAGGTCCAGGGCGGAATCAAACCGGCGGGTCGAGCCCGCTCTCCTCAGCGTACCCATGATCGGGGGCGCGCGAACCCCAACGGCGGACAGTGTCCGCATCAGATAGAGACGCCCGCGGCGGCGGCCGCGGCGCGTCGGTCCGTAGTCATGGTGTTCCTCAGTTGGTCTTGGCGGGCTGCGGCGGGCCGCGGCGACGACGTTGTCGGTGGTGAAGCCGAACTCCCGGAACAGGGTCTGGTAGTCGGCGCTGGCCCCGAAGTGCTCGATCGCGACGTTCTCGACGAGGTCGCCGGTGAACCGGTGCCACGACATGGCAATCCCGGCCTCGACCGACACCCGCGCCCGCACCGCGGCGGCAACACCGACTCGCGATAGGCGTCGTCCTACTCGAGGAACCACTCGACGCACGGCATCGAGACCACGCGCGTCGGCACTCCGTCGGCCTCGGCCTCCAGGACGGTGCGCGCCTCGACGGCGATCTGCAGCTCGGAGCCGGAGGCGATCAGGATGACCTCGGGTGTGCCGCTGCCTGCCTCGGCCAGCACGTAGCCGCCCTTCGCCACGCCATCGGCGGAGGTGCCTTCGAGCAGCGGCAGGTTCTGGCGGCTCAGTGCCAGGCCGTTGGGGCCCTCGGGACGTTCGAGGGCGGCCTTCCAGGCGGCCGCCGCCTGGAATGGGCAGGCCTATCCGATTGCGCGCACGTTCGAGCGATCAGCAGGCTCGGCCGAGTTATGGGGCGTGCTGAGGATCGCCCTGAGGACGAGGCCGCCCTGCAGCTTGATCAACCGCGAGGCCAGCGTGCTCACGTATCGATATCCGGCCCGGGGGTCGATCACCGTTCGGGGCGTGACGGAGACGGCCGCGCGCACGACGTTGCGCACCAGTTCGGCCGGTTCGGGCAAGTCGAGCCAGGCAGGCCCGGCAGCACCGCGCGGGCCGCGCGCGCCGGGCAGGCCCTGCTCGCCCGGCTTGCCGATCGCGCCCGGGATCCCTTGCTCACCCGGCTGACCGGCTTTGCCGGGCGGGCCCGTCGGGCCGTCGAGACCCTTGTCGCCCTGCTCGCCTGCCGGGCCCGTCGAGCCCCGGACGCCGGTGGGTCCCTGCTCACCGGTCGGCCCGTCGGGGCCCTTGTCGCCTCGCTCGCCGATCGGGCCGGGTACGCCCCGAGGGCCCTTCTCGCCTCGCTCGCCGATCGGGCCGCCGCCGCCCTTCACGCCCTTGGCCCCCTTTTCACCGGCTTCACCGACGGCACCGACCGGCCCTTTGGGGCCCTTGTCGCCCTTGTCGCCCACCTCGCCGGGCATCGCGCGGGTGCCCTTGACACCCTTGTCGCCGCGCTCGCCGGTCGACCCGGCGGCGGCATTGGCGCTCCTGTCGACCGGTGCGGCTGCCGCACGGCTGACGCGGGCGGACTGCTTGTCGGCGTCGCGCGCGGGTACTTTCGGCTGAGCCATAATGAGTATTGCCTCTCGACTGTCACGTGGTTTGCTGCCGCATATCGGCTCAACCGGATTAGCTGAGCACCGCACGCCTGCAGGCGTGCCGGGCAGACTGCCCTCGGCGGTGCCTTCACCGTACCGCCGCGACCGCTGCTTCCCCCTGCGTGGCAGGAAGTGAGCGTGAAGTCACAAATACGTTTGAAATGCTGCCGCGGCCGAATTTCTGAATTTCCCGGCGGCGCCGCTTTTCGGTAGCGCCGCGCGCGCTCATGCTCACCGAGGTGGGTGGCGCGTGTCGGAGTGGGTCCGGTCTCTGCCCTCAGCATCGTCGCGGACGACCCGTGGGATCCTCGGTGGGACTCGCCGTCAGTCCAACACCGCGTCGACGACCTTCTTCAGGGACCCCGGCTGCGCGGGGCTTCGGGGGGCCTTTTCCTTCAGTTCCAGCAGATGCGCGCCGATCTCCTGCAGCTGGGTGCGGCTGAGCCCTGCGCGTACCTTGGGGAACCAGTCCTTTTCCTCTTCCTCGACGTGGTGGGTGACGTTCTCGATCAGAACGGTGGCCTTGGCGCGGAACCGCTCGTCGTCCGCGCTCATCCCGGTCAGTTCCATGCACAGGACGTCCGCGACGTGGTGCTCCTCATAGGACTCCAAGACGTCGTCCTCGAGATCGGGCAGCAGTTCCCGAACGGCCGGGTACATGCCCTCGTTCTCGATGTAGGTGTGCACGGTCAGCAGCTCGATGATCTTGTGGACGATCGTCGCCCGAGTCTTGACCGCCCGTTCGCCGGTCGACTCGAATTCGCGGAAGAGCTTCTGAATTTGTTTGTGGTCTTCCTTGAGCAGCACGATCGCGTCGTTCGACATCGAGAGATCCCTTCGGGTTGAGACTGATGGTGGGGCAGCGTCGTTCTGGGCTACCCAGGCGCAAGAGTTCTCACTCACCGAAGAGGCTTCGGGATTGCGCTCGCGTCGCCCTCGCGTGCGTCGGAGCCACCTCCGGTCGGCGGTTCCGGTTCGCTGCCGTACTGTCATCGGTGCCGCCGATGCCGACCCGGTCCCCGTCGTGTTTCCGCGGTGCCCGCGCGTGTCATTGCGCTGGGCGCCTCGGCTGACCCACGACGGGACGGGAGCCTGTGACTGTGAGCACGATCGTCTGCCGACGGGTGCGGTGGCGGCGCGGGTCTCCATCCGACGGGCAGGCCCGCGATGGCTGAACTGGGCACGGTGACCCGGGCGCTGCTGCGGATCGCCCGCGACGGCACCGATGACCGCACGCTGGCCGGACGGATTTGTCGGGCCTGCGTGGACGGGCTCGACGTTGACGGGGCCGCGATCTCGGTGCTCACCGCGAGCACGTCCCGGGAAACCCTGTGGGCCACCGACACCATTGCTGAGATGCTGGAGGATCTGCAGTTCACCCTGAACGAGGGGGCCTGCATGGAGGCTGCGGACACCGGCCGCCCGGTGCTGGTGGCGGACTTGCGCGAGAGCGTGGAGACGGCGCAGTGGCCGATCTTCGCGGCCGCGGTCGCCGAGCAGACCCCGGTGGGGGCATTGTTCGCGCTGCCGCTGCAGTGGGGTGCGGTCAACCTAGGCGTGTTGGATCTGTACCGGGCCGCGCCGGGCTCGCTCAGCGACCTGCAGCGCCGCGACGCGCTCGCCGCCGCCGACACCGCGGCGCTGATGCTGCTCGGCCAGCGCACGGAGCCCCACGGCAACGGTGCGCCAGGCGCCGGCGCGGATGGCGGTGGGTGGCTGGATCACGCCTTCGGGCACCGTGCCGAGATCCATCAGGCGACCGGGATGGTGTTGGTCCAGCTCGGGATCAGCGCGACCGACGCGCTGGCGCGCCTGCGCGGGTACGCGTTCGTGCACCAGCGGCTGCTGCTCGACGTCGCCCGCGATGTCGTGGAGCGAAGGCTGGTGTTCACTGAGGAGATGACGTAGACCGATGTCGGGATCTAAACGGAGGGGGACCCGTGGTGACCAAGTCCGACCGTGAACAGCGGGTCAGCGAGGCGTTCGTGGCGCTCGCCGACACCCTGGTCGACGACTACGACATCATCGACCTGCTCGACCGGCTCGTCGCGCACAGCGTGACGTTGCTGGTCGCGGATGCCGCCGGGATCCTGCTCGCCGATCCCCACGAGCAGCTGCGCCCGGTCGCGGCCTCCAGCGAGGACGCCGAGACCATGGAGCTGCTGCAGCTGCAGTCCGACGAGGGGCCGTGCTTGGAGGCCTACCGGACCGCGGCCCAGGTCCGGATTCCCGACCTGTCGCAGGCGGCGCAGCGGTGGCCGCGGTTCGTGGCCGCCGTCACCCGGGCCGGAGCCTTCGCCTCGGTGCACGCGATACCGCTGCGGCTGCGCGGCCAGGCCATCGGCGCCATGAATCTGTTCCACCGCAGGCCCGGCGGGATGTCTGACGCCGATCTCGCCCTTGGTCAGGCGTTGGCCGATGTGGCCACCATCGGCATCCTGCAGGAACGCGCGATCCGCCGCGGCGAGGTGCTCAACGAACAACTGCAGGCCGCCCTGCACAGCCGGGTGGTCATCGAGCAGGCCAAGGGTGTGGTGGCCCAACACTTCGGGGTGGGGATGGACGCCGCGTTCGATCGGCTGCGCCGCTACTGCCGCGGCAACAACCTGCGCTTGGCCGAGGTATCCCGCCTGCTCGTCGACCGCGAGCTGGACCTCGCCGTGCTGGGCCTGACCCCCGCACGCTCGATTCGACGCTCGTCCCGAACAGGCCCCACGAAGGGTTGATAGCCCTGCCTGACCCCTACCGAGACGGACCGGAACCGGCAGCATATCGGCGGTGAGCGCCGTGCAAGGCGGACCAGCAGCTGTCCGGAATCCTGGCCAAGCCCTGCCGCCGCCTCTGCGGCCGCCTAACTCTGCACAACCTGCGCGTGCGAACCGCCCAGCAACCGGCCGCGCACGGACCGAGCGTCGACGTGGGCAGGCGCGGAGGTGGTCAGGAAGTCGTATAGGAGGTGCACGAAGCGCTGGGGCCGTTCGACATGGGGGAAGTGACCGGCGCCGCCGAAGATCTCAAGCCTGCCGGCGGGGAGGAGGTCGTGTGCGGCCAGCGTGTGCGCGACAGGGATCACCGAGTCGCGGTCGCCGCCGACGAGCAACACCGGCATCTCGGCCAGGAGGTAGAGCCGCTCGGTCCCGTTGAGGCGCTGGCCCGACCAGTTCAGGGCACCCCGCACGGTCTGGGTGAACGAGTTGCGTGCGCCCCGGTCGGTGAACGAGCCGAAGGCGTCGACGAGACCGTCGATGTCGGCGGGCGCCACCTTCGGTAGCGCGCGCGCCAGCCGTTGGCCTAGGCGCGTCAGCCATCGTGGCGTGCAGGTCGTTGCGATGCGCAGCGCCAGTGCCGCTCCCGGCAGCGTCGCCGCACGCAGCGCGAAGGACACGTCGGGACCCAGTCCGCAGCTGGCGATGAGGGCGAGCCGTTCGGTGAGGTCGGGGAACTGGTAGGCGAACTGCATCGCGACGCCGCCTCCGAACGAGTGCCCGACGATCGTGGCCCGACGCACACCCAGAGCGACCAGGAGATCGCGGAGGCCCGCGGCGTAGGCGCCGAGCGAGTAGTCGCCATTCGGCGGCTTCGCGGAGCGGCCGTGCCCGAGCAGGTCCGGGGCGATGACGTGGGCGTGCGCGCCGAGAAGCGGCATCACCGAGGCCCACGTCCGCGAGCTGCTGGCCAGACCGTGCAGCAGCACCACGGTTGGGCCGCCCGTGTCGGCACCGGTTTCCAGGAACGTGATCTGCTGGCCGTGCAGGACGATCTCCCGTTGAAGGACGACCGCAGGCCGCGTCCTGCCGCGGGGCCTACGTCGGCCCCGGGGATCGACGAGGTGCGCCGTGGTGGCCATGGGTCTCCTTCGGGCTGACAACGACGTCCCAAAGGGGGCCGTCATTGGTGTGAAGGCCCGGGGTCAGGAGACCTCTCGTGACGACGTGGCGCGCCGCATACCACTGCATACCCGACCGGCAGGGTGCCCACGCGTCGGCACCATCACACACGCGCCCGTCAGGGGAGGCCGAACAACACAGTCGGTAGCGGGGAGGCTCGGCCATCACGCGCTGCGGCGTTCCTCCACGCATCACTGTTGCGGTGATGCCACCGGGTCCGGGGCGGCCGATTTGCTGTGGCGATCTTGCCTGCCGTGGCCTCAAGGAACTGTGAAGGAAACCGTCCGTTTCGTCCCCTTCGAGGCGGCCCAACGGGCCATGGGATCTCTCTAAGGAGAGTCGACAGCAGCAACCTCGTCGGCGGCGGCGGCGCCACGCTCGCCCATCGGGGCAGGCTCGCCGGTGGTGGTGTCGTGCCGGGTCTGCCGCTCCGACTCGGCGTTGATCTCGGCGCCGAGCAGGACGATGTAGCTGGTGAGGTAGAGCCAGAGCATCAGCACGACGACGCCCGCGATCGTGCCATAGGTCTTGTTGTAGCTGCCGAAGTTGTTGACGTAGAGGCTGAACACGACGCTGCCGAGGATCCACAGCAGGGCGGCGACGACCGATCCGGTGCTCACCCAGGCGAAGCGGGGGGCGTCGCGGTCGGGCGCCAGCCGGTACACCACGGCGAGCGCCACCACGATGACGACGACGAGCAGCACCCACCGCACGACCTGGGTGATCACCGTGGCCGCCGTCCCGAGCGCCAGCGCGTTGAGCGCGACCGGGACGACGGCGACCAGGGCGAGGGCGAGGAGCAGGAACACGATCGCGCCGAGGGTCAACAGCAGCGCGAGGCCGCGGACCTTGAGTAAGCCGCGGGTCTCGTCCTCGTCGTAGGCGAGGTTGACGGCCTTGATCAGGTTGCCGGTGCCGCTCGAGGCCGACCACACCGCGGCCAGCAGCGAGACCACGAGGCCAAAGCCGAGTGCGCCTGCGCTGGTGGAGGACACCGACTGGAGTTGGTCGGCAACGATCGGCTGGGCCTGCTGGGGGAGCACGGCGGCCAGGTCCCGCACCTGTGCGGCCACGGTCGCCGGATCGGCGACGAGCCCGTACAGGGTGAGCGCGGCGATGATCGCCGGGAAGATGGCTAGGAACGCGAAGAACGCCACGCCACCGGCGAGCATGGGCACGTTGTCGGCGCTGCTCTCCTTTGCTGCGCGGCGCACCACCTGCCACCAGCCCTTCGGCGGAATCTGGGCCGGGTTCCCCGCTTCCTCGCCGGGCAACCGGTTGCGGACCCGCTGGTCTTCTGAGGTCTTCATCACCGCAGTCGGCTACCCCGTCGCGCAGCAACGATGCGTTCCGGAGGAAACCGTCTTCTCAGCTGACGCCGTCGTGTTATGGCGTAAGCGGGCTGGCGTCGGTCTCGGCCAGCCGAGCGAGCCGAAGCACCGGACAGGGATGGCTCTCCCAGTGGTGCTCGTGCGTCGTGTGCCTGCACCAGCCGTGCTCGTCCGGCTCGTGTCCGAGCTTCATGCGGGTCAACAGATCGGTCGTGCTCGCCGCGAGTTCGTCGACGAACGACTTGAAGGCCTCATCGGAGCTCCGACCGGTCGGCTCGTGCTGCACCACCGTCGTTCTCCCGAAGACTCCGGCGTCCGGGCCGCGTTCTCGGGTGTCGAGCGCCGGTCGCTGGTCGGGCAGCGAAGGGGTGCGTCGCCCGACCAGCCGCGGCAGCGGCCACAGCGATCTGGGCCACTGACGTCGGCGAGCGTCACCGGCCCGGACTGGGGCTCAACCGGGGGTGGCCGCACGACAAGAGCCGAGGATGCGGTGTCGACCTCCCGGACGCGAACATTGGACGATCATCAACGACTCTCGCCGGGGTCCGGGGCGATATCGGTTCGTGGAGCCGACCAAATCGGTTCCGCGGTGCCGAGCAGTTAACTGTCCTCCGTCGCGATGGACATGGCAGGCCGACATCCGTCGTCGGCGATGTCGCGCCCCGACGCGCGCCGGCACCGCGGGTTCGACGGCGCAGATCGCGGCGTCCGCTCATGTCATGGCCTCCCCACCCGCTTCGTCGTGGTCCGCGTCCAGAGCCCAGGCCAGGCAGTTGTCGATCACCGGGCAGCGCGCTTGCACACCGCCTTGGCGGCGGCGATCTGCCGCTGGGCGGGCCCGGCGTTCCCAGCGGGGAGGAACAGCTCGGGGTCGACGTCACGGCAGGCGGCACGATCGCGGAAGTCGTTCACTACGGTGCTCTCCTCTCGGTCGAGGGCAGACCGGACAGCGGGCCACGAGGAAGAGAGGGTGGGTGCCGCCGTCCGTCGAGGATCGTCAAGGTTCTTGTCAACGAGCCGAGGTCCGGGGCTGAGGATCAGCCCAGGTGAGCATCGCGCTCCGCGCTGAGCAGATGGCCGTCAGGCACGCCGGGCGCGGAGGCGTTCGCGTTGCGGCACCACCGTGTAGGAGGGGTCGCGGGCGGACACCATGCCCGCGTCGAAGACACCGAAGCGCGTGGCGGCCGAGCCCGCGTTGAGCAGGGCTCCTGCCGCGATCGACAGCATCCGGCCGCGGCGTCCCCGCACCAGGCCGCTCGCGATCGCGGCGCCCGCACCCGCGACCGTGGCGGCGCGGGCGGCCCGCAGCAGGGTGCCGGGTCTGCCTTCGGTGTAGGCCGTCCGCGCGTACCCGACGCGGCGCTCCAGCAGCGCGGTGGCCGCGAGCTCCACGGCGGCACCTGCCACCGCGACGCGTCGCGCGGGCGTGACGTCGCCCGACGCGAGCAGGCCCATGCCCCCGCCTGCCGCCATGGCGCTGCCCGCGAACACGAACGGCAGGTCGGGGTAGCCTGCGTGCCATGCAGGCACGGCGGTGTCGGCGAGCAGGACCGCGGTGTAGGTGGTCATCGCGGGCCCGACAAGGCCAGCCCCGAACCCGGCGGCGCGTCCGATCCCGGGGGCGATCCCGGTGATCTCCGACGCCGCGGCCAGCCCGGACAGCGTGCCGAAGGGCGCGAGGATCCACGAGCCCACCGACAGCGGCGACGTCGGCTTGATCACGCGCAGCATGTTGAGAAAGCGGGTCGGGCGGCCGAGATCGTGGATCAGCGCGCCGACGCTGACCAGCGCCCCGCCCAGCGCGGCCAGCCGCCCGACGCGCCGCAGCCCCGGCCGCCCGGTCACGTCGGCCAGTGCCCCGAGCGTCGCCGAGACGCCCGCCGCTCCGCCGAGGTAGAGGTAGAGCGGGACGTCGGGTATCCGCCACGTCGGGCTCTTGATGACGGGCCTGCCGTAGTACGAGGTGAACTCGGCCTCGGGCACCATCAGCTGCTCGCCGCGCCCCCGACGGCGGCGCCGAGGATCGCCGACGCGCGTCACCGTCGGCCGCCCAGGAACGCGGCGGCGACGGTCGCGGCCACGCCGAGCGCGGCCACCGCGGCGTGCCGCCACATCGAGGGAAGGTCGCGGGTGGTCACCACAGGGTCCGGCGGCAGCCCGTAGACCTCCGGCTCGTCCAGCAGCAGGAAGAACGCGCCGTCACCGCCCACGCCGTCGTCCGGGTCGTGGCCGTAGAGCCGAGCCTCGGGCACGCCACGCTCGTGGAGCGTCGCCAGGCGGGCGTCGGCGCGTTCGCGCAGCTCGTCGAGCGGCCCGAACATGATCGACTCGGTGGGGCAGGCCGTGGCGCACGCGGGCTGCAGGCCCGCGCCGAGGCGGTCCTGGCACATCGTGCACTTGAACGCCCCGCCGCCGCCCTTGTCCTTGGGCCCCTTGCGTTGGTCGATCACGCCGTACGGGCATGCGGGGATGCAGTAGCCGCAGCCGTTGCATATGTCGTCCTGCACGAGGACCGTGCCGTGCTCGGTGCGGATCAGGGCGCCGGTGGGGCAGACGTCGAGGCAGGCGGCGTGGGTGCAGTGCTTGCAGACGTCCGACGCCATCAGCCAGCGGACCTCGGTGGCGTCGCCCTCGGTGGGCGGGGCGGGCGACGGCATGCCGAGATCGACGGTCGCGGAGCGCCGCGCGGGCACCGTCTGCTCGATGAACGCCACGTGCCGGTAGGTGCTCGCGCCCAGACCGCCGGTGTTGTCGTAGCTCATGCCGGTGAGGTCGAGCGGGTCGGGATCGATCACCCCGGCAGCGTTGTCAGCGGGCAGGGCGTTCCACTCCTTGCACGCCACCTCGCAGGCCTTGCAGCCGATGCAGACGCTGGTGTCGGTGAAGAACCCGACGCGCGGCGGATGGTCATCGGGGTAGCCCGCGTTGCCGGAAGGGTCGGCCAGCGGGCCGTACAACGAGTTGGCCATCAGCTCTCCAGCCCGGCACGTCGGCGGTAGTCGGCGAGGAAGGTGACCAGCTCCGGCCCGCGTGGCCGCCTGCCGGGCCGGATGTCGCACGTGGCCGCCTTGGTCTCCATGATGTGGACGTTGGGGTCGAGCGCGACGGACAGCAGCTCGTTCGCGGCGTCGCCGGTGGCCAGGCCGTTCGAGCCCCAGTGCCATGGCACCCCGATCTGGTGGATCACCGTGCCACCGAGCTTCAGCGGCTTGGCCCGCTCGGTGATCAGGACCTTGCCCTCGATGGCGGATCGCGCGGTGACGACGTGGCACCACTGGCCGTTTTCCAGCCCGCGCTCCGTGGCGAGCTCGGGGGAGACCTCAAGGAACATCTCGGGCATGAGCTCGTTGAGCTGCGGGGTCCAGCGGCTCATCCCGCCCGCGGTGTGGTGCTCGGTGACGCGGAACGTGGTGAACACGTACGGGAAGACGTCCGCGCCCTGCGCGCCCGGCTCCGGGTGGTAGCGGTTCCCCTCCCGGTGGAACTCCTGGCGGGCCGGGTTGGCCCGCTGCCGCGGGTAGAGCGCATTGGGCACCGGCGACTCCTGCGGCTCGTAGTGTGCGGGCATCGGGCCGTCGAGCAGGCCCGCGGGGGCGTGCAGCCAGGCGCGACCGTCGGCCTGCATGATGAACGGCTCGTCCCCGCCGATGGCCTCGGCGGCCCGGGCGCCCTCGGGCGGGCGGTAGTCCGGTGCGGTGGTGGCGGGGAAGTCCGGGACGTCGCCGCCGGTCCACGTCTTCTCGTCCGCGTTCCACCAGATGAGCTTCTTGCGCTCGCTCCACGGCGTGCCGTCGGGGTCGGCCGAGGCGCGGTTGTAAAGCACGCGCCGGTTCATCGGCCACGCCCAGCCCCACTCCGCCGCGACGAGGTCCTGCTCCTGCCCGGGCTTGCGCCGCATGGACTGGTTGACCTCGTCGGCGTAGACGCCGGAGTAGATCCAGCAGCCGCACGCCGTGGAGCCGTCGTTCTTCAGGGCAGTGTAGCCGCTGAGGGCCTCGTCGCCGTGGCCGGTGCCGTTGATCTCGTGCAGCACGGCGTCGGCGCTCGGTTCGCCCGTGTCGTCGACGGGGTAGTCCCACGTCAGGTCCTGCAGCGGGCGGTCTTTCGGGTCCGTGGAACCGGCCAGCCGCCGCTTGATGCGTCGTCCGAGCTCGTAGTAGAACCACAGGTCGCTGCGACAGTCGCCGGGCGGCTCGACGGCCTTGTGGTGCCACTGCAGCAGCCGTTGGGTGTTGGTGAAGGTGCCGTCCTTCTCGCTGTGGGCGGCGGCGGGCAGGAAGAACACCTCGGTGCCGATGTCCTCCGTCCGCTGTTCGCCGGTCGCGATCTCCGGTCCGTCCTTCCAGAACGTGGCCGTCTCGATCATGTTGAGGTCCCGGACCACGAGCCAGTCGAGCTTCGCGAGGCCTTGGCGTTGCATGCGGGCGTTCGCGGTGCCGATGGCCGGGTTCTCGCCGATGACGAAGTAGCCGGGCACCTTGCCGCTCGCCTGGTCCATCACCGTCGTGAAGCTGGAGTGGTCGCCCGTCAGCCGCGGCAGGTGGTCGAAGCAGAAGTCGTTGTCGGGTTGCGCGGCGTCGCCGAACCAGGCCTTGAGCAGGCTGACCGCATAGGCGTCGAGGTTTCCCCAATAGCCCTTGTCGCCGGTGTTGGCGGCGATGAAGGCCGCCAGGTCCTGCTCGCGGTGCGCGTGCGGCATCGGGACGTAGCCGGGAAGCATGTCGAACAGCGTCGGGATGTCGGTGGAGCCCTGGATGCTCGCGTGGCCGCGCAGCGCGAGGATGCCGCCGCCGGGTCGGCCGATGTTGCCGAGCAGCATCTGCAGGATCGACGCCGCGCGGATGTACTGCACGCCGACGGTGTGGTGGGTCCAGCCGACGGCGTAGCAGAAGGCGCTGGTGCGCTCGCGGCCCGAGTTGCGGGTCAGCGCGTCCGCCACCTGCAGGAACGTCGCGGGGGCGATGCCGCAGACCTCGTGCACCATCTCCGGGGTGTAGCGGGAGAAGTGCCGCTTGAGCACCTGGAACACGCAGCGCGGGTCCTGCAGCGTGTCGTCGCGCCGCGGGACCTCCCTCATCGGGGCGCCCCCCGAGCCCGCGATTTGGCCGCGTTCGTGCTCGGCCACCGGCCGATCGTCGCGTGGCCCGACCGCCGCCCCCACGCTGTCGTCGTCGTACTCCCACGAGCCGACCTCGTAGGTGCCCGTTTCCGGGTCGAAGCCGGAGAACAGCCCGTCGAGGTCCTCGGTGTCCCGGAAGTCCGCGCGCAGGATCATCGGGGCGTTCGTATACGCGCGCACGTAGTCCGCGAAGTACGCGCCCGTCTCCAGCACGTGGTGGATCAGGCCGCCGAGGAAGGCGATGTCGGTGCCCGCCCGGATCGGGACGTGCAGGTCCGCCACCGCGGACGTCCTGGTGAACCGCGGATCGACGTGGATCACCGTCGCGCCGCGCTTCTTGGCCTCCATCACCCACTGGAACCCGACCGGGTGCGCCTCGGCCATGTTGGAGCCCTGGATGACGATGCAGTCGGAGTTGACGAGGTCCTGCTGGTAGTTGGTGGCGCCGCCGCGACCGAACGAGGTTCCCAGACCGGGAACGGTGGAACTGTGTCAAATACGCGCCTGGTTCTCGATCTGGATCGCGCCCATCGCCGTGTAGAGCTTCTTCATGAGGTAGTTCTCCTCGTTGTCGAGGGTCGCCCCTCCGAGGCTCGCTATCCCCATCGTGCGGTGCAGGTGTCGGCCCTGGTCGTCGACGTCCTGCCAGGTGTTCTCGCGGGTGGCCAGGACCCTGTCGACGATCATGTCGACTGCGGTGTCCAGGTCGAGGTCCTCCCAGTCGGTGCCGTACGGGCGCCGGTAGCGGACCTTCGTCTGCCGGGTGGGCGCGGTGATCAGCGACAGGGTGGAGGACCCCTTGGGGCACAGCCGTCCGCGGCTGATCGGCGAATCCGGGTCGCCCTCCACCTGGGTAACCTTCCCGCCTTTGGTGAAGATCTGCTGCCCGCAACCGACGGCGCAGAACGGGCAGATCGACTTCGTGACGGTGTCGGCGTCCTCGGTGCGAGCGCGTTTGTCCACCATCCCGCCGTCGTGGCGTGCCGACGTGCCGCGGCCGAGCGGGTCGTCGCCCGTGAGCTGGCGCGCGACCGGCCAAGTGCCGATCCAGGTGCGTACTCCCACAGGAACACCTTTCCCCGCAGGCGCGAACCGAAACGCGGATCACCCGACGAGGTTCTCGGTGGCGCGCGTACGCGCCCCCATGGCCAGAAGGTGAGATCATCAAACCCAGGTGGGACGCGCATCTCCCACACTGGCGACTTCGGCGGCCTGCGCCTACTGTCGGTTGTGCAGCCAGCCCTGAACCGTGTTGGTGGTTCACAGAGGGAGGGCTGCCTCCGAGCACAATTGATACTTTTCGGGAGATCTTGTCTGTCGGCGCCGCCTGCCATTTCGTGAATGACGACGGCAGTTCGGTCGGCGGCCTTTGTGTCGCACCGCTCAGATAACGGCAGGCCGCATTTTGCGGTTGCCGGTCGCCAAGGTCAAGGAGCTGCTTCGGCGATACCCGGATCTCCCCCTGCCCGACTGCACGATCTCGAGATTGAGGAAAAGCCATGGCACAGGAAACAACGCCGTCGACAACGACGGCCCGCCGTACCGGCGCAGGCAACGGTTCGACGGTCGTCGACGACGTCAAGCGCGGTCAGCGCGGTGAGCAGGGCCCGATCGGCAAGCAGGGTCCCACCGGTGACCAGGGTCAGCCGGGCGAGCGCGGCGAGCAGGGTCTGAGCGGTGACCAGGGCCCGATCGGCGAGCGCGGCGAGAAGGGTCTGGTCGGAGACCAGGGTCCCATCGGGGCACAGGGCCCCGTCGGTGACAAGGGCCCCACGGGTGACCAGGGTCCGGTCGGTGACCAGGGTGAGGTCGGTGACCAGGGTCCAATCGGCGAGCGCGGCGAGCAGGGTCCCGTCGGGGCGCAGGGCCCGGTGGGCGAGCAGGGTCCGGTCGGTGACCAGGGCCCCGTTGGCGAGCAGGGTCCCGTCGGTGCACAGGGTCCGGTCGGGGCGCAGGGTCCCGTTGGCGAGCAGGGTCCCGTCGGAGAGGCAGGGCCCGCGGGTCCCGCAGGTCCGCCCGGACCCCAGGGACAGCCTGGGCCGCAGGGCCTGCCGGGCCCTCAGGGCCAGCAGGGCTGGGCGCCTGAGCCCGTCGCCGCGTCCGCGCCCGGCTGGTCGCGTCCCGCCGTCAAGGCCGCGTCCGGTGCCGTTCCGGCCCTTGAGTCGGGCATGGCGCTGGCGTTCATGCCCATTCGGCTGTTTGCCTCGGCGGTGGAGAACGCGGTGAAGGTGCAGCAGCAGACCTGGGCGTCGCTGACGGGCCTTACCCGTGGGCAGTCCAGGAATTACTGATCCACATCTCCGGCGGGCGTTCATGCCGAACTTTCTCGGCAGGGCGCCCGCCGGTGTTGTCCGCACTATTCGTGTACACCCCGGCCCCCACGGTGCCCACGGCCGGACGCACGGAGCCAGGGCAGACCTGCTACGCGAGGACGAGGACGTCGTGATCACCGAAACCGGCGGATGACGTGCACAGACGCACGTTTTCGACCGATTCCGGCGATCATGGCTACCAATAACGCGCCCCGGGTGCACACTGGGCCCAGACCACGACGACCACCGCCCGCAGTTGGTGGGCGGTGTGTGTCAGCAGCGGGCAGGCTTCGCGCCCGCTGTGCTCACCGCCCCAGTCCCCGGCGTCCATTGTGCGGATGTCCACGTTTGCTCCCGAGGGACGGGATGGACCATGTCACTGCCCTACGTATGCTGCGCGTCCGCGTTGTCCACGGGATGTGGTGAGGATGGCTGACGTCCGTCGCCTGCCCCGCCCGGTCAGCACGGTGTGGGACTGGCAGATGCGCGCCGCATGCCGCGGCATCGACAGCTCCGTGTTCTTCCACCCTGAGAACGAACGCGGCGCGGCCAAGGACGAACGCGACCGCCTCGCGAAGCGGGTGTGCGTCTGCTGCCCGGTCATCCAGGAATGCCGTCGGCACGCCCTGTCCGTCCGAGAGCCCTATGGCATATGGGGTGGGCTAAGCGTCGCAGAACGCGCCGAATTGCTGGGCGATCCCAACCGACTTGACCTGGCCTGAGCAGCAACGATGTCGAGCTCGCGCCCACGACTCCGCTCCGCGCTCTCCGCAGCTCCCCACCACGGTGCCTGCACACGAGGAGATGCCATGTTCGACCCCTCCGTGCCGCAGCCGCGGCCGGCGGACCCGGAGCCGGTACGTGTACGTGCTCGTGAGAGGTTCGGGCGTTTGAGGGCGCGGTGTCGGGCTACGCCCATCGGCCCGCCCTCTCCGCAGTGACGTCGGGGTCGCAGGCCGTGCAGGCCACGTCGGTCGGCTGACGGGCCCGTCCTAGGCCGCGGAGCTCCTGCGGGTTGCGCCGCCGTTCTGGCGGTGGCTGCTCGAACGCCTGGCCTGCCCGTTGCGTCCGGACCGAACCCTGGTGGGCGCGCGGCGTCCGCGCGGGCCCGCGGTAGGCGGCGCCGCTTCGGGGACCGGAACCGCGCTTGGCTGACGAGCGCCGGTGATCTGGACGAGCGCGGGTGCGCCGGGCACGACCTCGTTGCTGGTGGCCCGGACGCCTGCGTCCCGGGTGAGGCGGTGCACGTCCGTCCGCTGCTGCGGCGTGACCAGTGTGACGACGGCGCCGCTCTCGCCCGCCCGTGCGGTGCGGCCTGCGCGGTGCAGGTAGTCCTTGGGATCAGCAGGCGGGTCGACGTGCACCACCAGGCTGACGTCGTCGACGTGGATGCCGCGGGCGGCCACGTCGGTGGCGACGAGCACCGGCGCCAAACCGTCCTTGAAGGCGGCGATCGCCCGGTTGCGCGCGTTCTGCGCCTTGCCACCGTGCAGCGCGACGGCGTTGATGCCTTCCCGTCGCAGCGTTTTGACCAGCTTGTCGACCCCGTGCTTGGTGCGGGCGAACAAGATCGTGCGGCCGTCACGGGCGGCGATCTCGGTGACGACGCGCGGCTTGTGATCGGTGTCGACGAGCAGCAGGTGGTGTTCCATCGTCGACACCTGCGCGGTGGCTGAGGCGATCGAGCGCGTGACGGGGTCGGTGAGGTAGCGGCGGACGAGGACGCCGACATCGCCGTCGAGGGTGGCCGAGAACAGCAGCCGCTGACCTTCGCGGGGTGTCAGATCCAGGATCTTGCGGACCTGGGGCAGGAACCCCATGTCGGCCATCCGGTCGGCCTCGTCGATGGCCGTGACCTCGATGGCGGACAGGTCGCACGTCCGCTGGGTGGTGTGGTCGGTGAGGCGGCCGGGTGTGGCGACCAGCAGGTCGACACCGCGCTGCAGCTCGGCGGCCTGCCGGTTGAAGGACATGCCGCCGACGACGCAGCCGGTGGACAGGCCCAGCGCCGTGGCGAACGGCGCGAGTGCGTCGATGACCTGTTGGGCCAACTCGCGGGTGGGCACGAGCACCAGGCCACGCGGCGTCTTGGCCCGTGCCCGGCCGCCCTCGAGGCGAGCCAGCATGGCGAGGCCGAAGGCGAGGGTCTTGCCGGAGCCGGTTTGGCCGCGGCCGAGCAGGTCGCGGCCGCGCAGCGTGTCCGGCAGGGTGGCGGCCTGGATGGGGAACGGCGCCGCGAAGCCCGCACTGGTCAACGCGCGGACGAGGGGGCCCGGCAGGCCGAGGTCTGCGAACGAGGGCATGCCCGAGGCGGGCGCCGTCCAGAGCACCTCCGGGACGGCAGGATGGTGGGGAGCCGGGCGGAGCGACTGGTCGCGGGCGGCGCGGGGTTGGCCACCACCGGACCGGCGGGGGCGGCTGCTCGCCGAGGATCGTGCGCGGCGGGCAGGAGACGAGAAGGACAAACGAACCTCCGGGACGTGGCACGTCGCACGGAAAGGCAGCGCCGAGATGTGGCGGCTGAGATTTCAGAGACGAGCCGGGGCGCGGACATCGCGCCCTGATGGGGTACTGCTGGGATACCTTGAGCCGTGTCGGCCCGGGCATTCGGGATCAAGTCTAGCGGTGCACGGGCCCGACCCGTCGCTTGCGGGGGCAACTGTGACGTTGTCGGTCCGATCTCACGGGTCGGGAGAGTCGCCGACATGCCGTCGGAGCCCGCCGAGGACGATGTCGAGCCCTTCGTCGAGCTCCTGTTCGCCGTCATAGGCGGTGAGCGCGGTGGCCAGTGAACGCAGCCGCGGGAACTCCCTCGGCGGCAGTCGGTAGAGGCCGAGGCGGAGAAGAGCGTCGGTCTCGTCGGGGTTCTGCACGCGTTCTTGCAGCTCGGTGAGCACGTGGCCTTGGAGGAAGCCCATGTAGAGGCGGTAGCCGTGCAGGGCGCCCTGCGGGTCGAAACCGGCCGTGATGAGCAGGTCGAGCAACGCCTCCAACGGGCGGAGGGTGCCGAGCGGTCGCAGCCCCAACGGCGTGGCCAGCGGCCGGGTGACCAGCAGCGGCACGATGTGCGGGTGCCGCAACGCGATGCGGCGGTAGCGGTGCGCGGTTGCCCGCAACACATCGGGCCACGCGTTCGCGGAGTCGGGCGACGGAACGTGCAACTCGTCCAGCACGAGTTCGACGACCCCGTCGAGCAGCTCGTCCTTGCTGGCCGCGAACCGGTAGAGCCGCATCGGATCCCGATCGAGAGCGCGGCCGAGCCGTCGCATCGACAGCGCCTCCACGCCGTTCTCGTCGATCAGCCGCAAGGCCGTGCTGAGCACATCGAGCCGCGTCAGCCGGGATCGGCTCGTTCGTTGGGTCGCGCGATCCTCGTCCGGCCCTGCGCTCGATCCCACTGTGCTGGCCACACTCCGCCTCCTTGCTGCGTCGGTTGCCGGGGCCCGTTGCCGGGTACTGCCGCTATAGCGTAGCGTCTACGGCGTAGCGGTACGGCGGATCGACCAGTCTCAATCCGGCGCGCACGCCTGGATCCCATGAGCCACGCCACCGCGACGTGCGCAGACCCCCACCCCGCCTTGAGACAGGAGCCCGACCATGGCACAAGGAACCGTCAAGTGGTTCAACGACGAGAAGGGCTACGGCTTCATCGCGCAAGACTCGGGCCCGGACGTCTTCGTCCACCACTCCGTGATCGACGCGCAGGGCTTCCGCAGCCTCGCCGAGGGCCAGCAGGTCGAATTCGAGGTCGGTCAGGGTCAGAAGGGCCCGCAGGCCACCGCGGTCCGACCCATCTGAGACCGCGAGCAGGCATGGACGACCGCCCGGATTTCGTCGACGTCTTCGCCTCGCTCGACCGTGCGCGACTGAGCCGGATGGACCAGGCCGCGCAGACAGACCAACTCGACGCCCGTGAGCTGATCCGGCACTACGTGGAGACGCTGTGGCAGGACGTGCAGCGATCGGGCGAACGCCCCGAGGTCGGGGAGAAGTACCGCGCGTTGGCCATCGCGCGTGAGTTCGTCCGGTCGCTCACCGTCGTCGCGTTCGACGTCACCCACGACAACGCCGCGGCCGGGCAGGAGTCGGGCGGATGACTGCGAGCCGCGTAACCGCAGCGGCGCTCCCGCGACGGGTCCCGGCCACGCGCCGAGCCGCGGCGTCCGAGCCCGTCGAAGTCGACTCCGTGCGCAGCTACCTGCGCTTGCTCGGCCAGCGGAAGCTGCTGACCGCGCAGGAGGAGGTGACCTTCGCGATGGACATCGAGGCAGGCCTGTTCGCGGCGGAGCGGTTGCGCCGATGCCATGGCGGCGAGGAGGCCATCCCCGCCGACCTCCAGCGGGATCTGCGTCAGATCGTGCGGGCGGGCCGCGCCGCTCGCATCATGCTGATCGAGGCGAACCTGCGGCTCGTCGTCTCGATCGCCAAGCGCTACACCGGACGCGGGCTGGCCTTCCTCGATCTCGTGCAAGAGGGCAACGTCGGGCTCATCCGAGCCGTTGAGAAGTTCGACTACGCCAAGGGCTACAAGTTTTCCACCTACGCCACTTGGTGGATCCGGCAAGCCGTCGGTCGCGCACTGGCCGAGCAAAGCCGGGTCGTGCGGATCCCGGTGCACATCACCGAGCAGCTCAACCAGCTCAAGCGCGTCCGGCGGGAGCACCTGCGCGACCACGGCCGCGAACCGAGCTTCGATGAGCTGGGCCGCCTGTTGAACATCACCCCGGAGCGCGTCCAAGAGCTTCGGCGGATCGACCGTGAGCCGATCTCCCTCGACCAGACACTCGGCGACGACGGCGACCTCGCCCTCGGCGACCTGATCGCCGACGCCCACGCAGCCGTTGCCTTCGACGCGGTCGCGGCACACCTCCTCCACGAGCAGGTTCAGCACGTCCTCAGCGGGCTTACCGACCGGGAGGCCGGGATCGTGCGGCTCCGGTTCGGCCTCTTCGACGGCCGCCCGCACACGCTCGACGAGATCGGTCACATCTACGGCGTCACCCGCGAACGGATCCGGCAGATCGAGCAGAAGACGATGACGAAGCTGCGCCACCCCGCGCGGGCCCGACTGCTCCGGGACTACCTCGACGCGCCCTGACCGCGAACTCCCCGTTCGGGTCTGCGCGACGGTGATGCCACGGATCGTGCAACAGGCCCGGGGCGCACTGGCCTGGCGCACGGTCGACATCGATCTGCTGCTGGCCACGCTGAGCTTCGATTCCACGTTGCAGGGCTCGGACCAGAGCCGGGACCAGGAGGGCGGCGAGCGGGTGTTGGTGTTCCACTCGTCGCCGTTGGCGATCGAGGAGAGGTCAGTAGAGGCTGCGGAAGGCGTGCACGTGGCGGCGTTCCTCGTCGTCGTAGACGTCGGCGACGTGCTGCAGGGTGGCGGCGATCTGCCGCATCTGCCCGGTCCCTTCGGCGCAGCGGGCGGCCACCGCCGCGGTGAGCTCGGCGTGCGTGGTGACGATCAGCTGGAAGACGCCTGCCTGCAGCCGGTCGAACGCCAACGCGCGCGCTCGATCGCTCGCGCCCGCCAGCACGCCTGCCTGCGCGGACCAGATGTCGGCCTCCGCGCGGAGCGCCCCGGTGGCCACGTGCGATGTCGTGGCGGTGGGTGCCATCACGCCCTCCGAGGCAGGGCGTGGAGCTGTTCGATCATCGCCCCGACCAGATCGTCGAGAGCGGCGGCCGCCGACGCCCGTTCCGCGACGGACGGCGGTCAGATCGCGGCGGGCGGCGGCCAGCGCCTCGGCCAGCGCGGCCTCGGCGTGCGCCGCGCCGACCGCGGCGGCCCACCGCTCGTCGAGCGTGCAGCGCAGTGCCGCACGGCGGCGTGAGCGTGATCGTCACCGGCGCGGCGGCCGATCGCCCGACGCCGACCGGCAGCCCGGACCCGAGCCGGGCCATGGCGTGCTCGGCGAGCTCCAGCAACTGCCGCCCGGATCCCCACTCGCCTGCAGGCCGGGCCATCGGTTCCGGCGGAGTGGGCGCGCGCCCGAGCGCCGCCGCGGCTGCGGCCACCTCCGCGGCGGTGGCCGCGACGTGGACGCGGTGCGCGGCCGCGAACGCCTCCCCGACCGCCGCGCCCGCCCGCTCCGCTCGGGCCGCCTGAGCCCAGCCCACCAGCGGCCGGATCCGGTGCGGCAGACCGTCGGCCGCGAGCACGACCTCGACCGCACCCAGCTCGTCGACCCCCCGCACCCCGGCGGGTGAGCCCAGCACGTCCATGCCGTGCGACGGTAGCCCGCCCGTCCGATCACCGTGGCCGTTTGCCGAAACTCCTCGCGGTGCCAGGCGTTCGTCGCGGCGAAATGACGGTGGCGCAGACGAAACAGTGCCCGCACAAGCGTCGCGACGCTTGTGCGGGCACGGCGAATCGTGCGCGACCGACTCCAGGGGCGGTCAGGCGGCGACCGGGAGGGCCACCTCCGCGGCGAGCCGCGTGATCCGAGCCGAGTCGCCCGCGACGAGGGCGTCGGTCGGGGTCAGCCAGGAGCCGCCGACGCAGCCGACGTTCGGCAGCCGCAGATAGCGCTCCGCGGTGGCCGCCGTGATCCCGCCGGTCGGGCAGAATCGGAGGTGCGGCAGTGGGCTGGCCAGCGACGCCAGGTATGGCGCGCCGCCCGCGGCCTCGGCGGGGAGGAACTTCATCGCGGTGTGGCCCCGTTCGCGACGGCCAGCATCTCCGAGACGGTCGAGGTGCGGGCAGGTAGGGCAGCCCGGTGGCGTCCATCGCGTCCAGCAGGGCGGGCGTGCTGCCCGGGCTGACGAGGAACTGCGCGCCCGCCGCGGCGGCTCGGCGGGCCAGGCCCGCGGACAGGATCGTGCCCGCGCCGACGAGCAACTCGGGTACCTCGGCCGCGATCCGCCGGACCGCCTCCAGCGCCGACGGCGTGCGCAGGGTGAGCTCGATGATCGGCAGGCCGCCCGCGGCGAGCGCGCGGGCCAGCGGCACCGCCTGCGTCGCGTCCTCCAGGACCACGACCGGCACGACAGGGGCGACATCCAACAGCGCACTCATGCGACCGTTGGCCGAGGTGCTGTCACCGCGGGCGGTCGACGCCACGCTGGCCGCACCCTGAACCACTCCGCGCGACGACCAGAGGAATTGTCTTCCGGTCGATCGATGAATCCCAGGCGGGCCGGTGGTCTCCCTTCATGACAGCACGCCACAGCGCAGGGATGGAGCCCACGATGACCACGTTCGCCGCCACCACGACCAACGCCGCCGCTCCTCGCCGCACCCGCTCGCGGGCCGCGAACGTCGGCCTGTGGACGCTGCAGGTTCTGCTCGCCGCCGTGTACGCGTTCTCGGCGTTCGGCAAGCTGTCGGCCGAGGCCCAGAACGTCGCCGGGTTCCAGGCCATGGGGCTGGGCAACACCGGGATGTACATCATCGGCTCGCTGGAGTTGGCAGGCGCGATCGCGATGTTCGTGCCCCGGCTGACCGGGCTCGCGGCGACGTGCTTCGTCGCGCTGATGATCGGTGCCGTGACGATGACGCTGGCCATCGGCGGTGGGGTGCTCGCCGTGATCCCGGCCGTGGTGCTGGTGCTCGCCGCCGTGGTGGCGTGGGGTCGGCGGGACAGCACGCGCCGCCTGGTCCGCGACGTCACCGGCCGCTGAGCCGAGCAACTTCCCGAACGCCCAGGTCGCCGACCTGGGCGTTCGTGCGCCGCACCGAGCAGTGATCGCCGAGTTCGGTGTCTGAGGTGTGCCAGCGCACCCCAGGCACCCAACTCGGCGATCATGGCGGTGGACGGCGAGCTACCGCCGCCGCGACAGCCCGACGCCGACCAGGCAGATCACCCCACCCACGACGGCCAACTGCGGCGGCACCTCGCCCAGGAGGGCCGCGCCGAGGCCGATGGTGATCGGCGGGACGGCGTAGGTGCTGACGCCGAGCCGCCCTGCGTCCATGCGGGCGAGGGCGTAGGCCCATGTGCTGAACGCCAGCGCGGTGGGCACCACCCCCAGATAGACCAGCCACCCCGTGACCGCGATGGGCGCCGCGACGACATCGTGCACCAGGCCCGGGGCGAACGGCAGGCTCACCACGGCGCCGATCGCGCAGGACAGGAACGTGACTTGCAGCGCGGGCAGCCTCCGCACGGCGGGCTTCTGCGCGAGCACGCCGATGGCGTACGTGACGGCCGCGACCAGGCATAGCACCGCGCCCCACACGTCGGACGTGCCCCGCGCGGTGGCCGCGCCGACGAGCACGGCCCCGGCGAACGCCACGAGCGCCCCGATGACCAGCCACCGCGGGAAGCCCTCGCCCAGCAGCAGCCCGGCGAACAGCGCGATGAGGATCGGGCCCACGTTGACGAGCATCGCGGTGGTGCCCGCGTCGACCCGTTGCTCCGCCGCGGCCAGGGCCACGTTGTACGCCGCGAACCAGGCCACGCCGGACACGGCGATGAGCGTCCACTCGCGGCGGCTCGGCGCCACCCACCGGCGGCTGACCAGTATGGACACCCCGAGCGCGAGGGTGCCGACGAGCAGCCGCCCGAGGGCGAGCGGGCCCGGCTCGTAGTGCGCGCCCACCGCCCGGATGACCACGAACGCCGACGCCCACGCCAGCACCGTGACCACGACCGCGAGCACGGCCCGCGATCGGACGGGAGCGGGACGGACCGGGGGCGCGAGCACGGGGTGGGTGGCGGTCACGACGACGACGCTAGCCGCGGACCCCGACGGTTTCGCGCGGATTCCGGCCGTCGTGGGCAAAGCCTTACCCGGGCCGACGCGCCTTATCACCGAGCTGCCCGCTTGACGCTGCGATGACGAAGGGCTGACGGCGTGCGACCACGCTCCCGGCAACTGGCAGTCCGGACAAGGAGGCAACGACATGGCGATCGACCAGGACAAGCTCGACGACTTCCTCGGCCGCTTCGTGCGCGATCTCGGCGCCACGATCGCGGCAGGCGGGGTGGTCATCGGCCACCGCCTCGGGCTCTACCGCGCGCTCGCGGCGGGTCCCGCGACCCCGGAAGAGCTCGCCGAGCGCACCGGCACGACCCCGCGCTACGTCGCCGAATGGCTGCGGGCGCAGGCTGCGGGCGGCTACGTCGAGCACGACGCGGCGGCGGGCACGTTCGCCCTCACCGAGGAGCAGACGTTCGCGCTCACCGACCCCGACGGCCCGCTCTACGTGCCCGGTGCGTTCGTGCTGGCCCTCGGCGCGCTGCGCGCGGAGCCGCAGATCAGCGACGCGTTCCGCAGCGGCGTCGGGATGGGCTGGCACGAGCACCACCACGACGTGCCACTCGGCTGCGAGATGTTCTTCCGGCCCGGCTACCTGGCCAACCTGGTGCCGAGCTGGATCCCGTCCCTCGACGGCGTCGAGGCGAAGCTCATCGCGGGCGCCGAGGTGGCCGACGTCGGCTGCGGGCTCGGCGCGTCGACCGTGCTCATGGCGCAGGCCTACCCGGCATCGCGGTTCGCGGCCTCGGACTACCACGGCGCCTCGGTCGAGCTGGCCCGCAAGCGCGCCGCTGAAGCAGGCGTGCAGGAGCGCACGAGCTTCGAGGTCGCGGGCGCCCGGGAGTTCCCCGGCACCGGCTACGACCTGGTCGCCACGTTCGACGCGCTGCACGACATGGGCGACCCGGTGGGCGTGGCGCGCCACGTGCGCGAGTCGCTCGCCGACGACGGCACCTGGCTGATCGTTGAGCCTGCGGCGGGGGACGCGGTCGCCGACAACCTGCACCCCGTCGGTCGCGTCTACTACGCGTTTTCCACGTTCCTGTGCGTGCCCAACGCCCTGTCCCAGAACGGCGGTCATGCGCTCGGGGCGCAGGCGGGCGAGGCCGCGCTGCGTGAGATCGTCACCGCCGCCGGTTTCACGCGGTTCCGGCGGGCCGCCGAGACGCCGTTCAACATCGTGCTGGAGGCTCGGCCGTAAGAATCGTGGGCGGGCTGTCGATTCGGGCGGGACCGTTTCGTGTAGGCGGTGAGACCCACCGAGGAGGACACATGCGGAAGATCGCCGCCGTCGAGTCCATCAGCCTGGACGGCGTCATGCAGGCCCCCGGCCGCCGCGACGAGGACGAACGTGGCGGCTTCGCCCACGGCGGCTGGGCCGTCCCCTACGCCGCCGATCCCGTGCAGGGCCGGGTCATGGCGGGCCACATGCGAGGCGAGTCCGACCTGCTGTTCGGTCGGCGCACCTACGAGGACTTCCACCGGTCCTGGGCCGGGCGCACCGACAACCCGTTCTCACCGCGCCTGGACGCGGGCCGCAAGTACGTCGTCTCCGGCGCACTGGCCGAGCCGCTGATCTGGGCCAACTCGGTGCTGCTTCCCGACGTCGCCGCGGTCAAGGCGCTGCCGGACGGCCCTGGACTCACCCTGCTCGGCAGCGGGCAACTGCTGCGCGCGCTGCTCGCCGAGGACCTCGTCGACGAGCTGCTGCTGCTCGTGCACCCGATCGTGCTCGGGGCCGGGCAGCGGCTCTTCGCCGACGACGGGCCGCATGCCAGGCTGCGCCTCGCGGACGTCACCCCGACCGGCGCGGGCGTCCTCATCACCCAGTACGCACGGGAGGGCCGCCGATGACCCGCTACCTGCTGTCGGTCTTCCAGCCCGGCACGGGCGAGCGGCCGCCCACCGAGGTGCTCGAACGCATCAGCGCCGACCTGGCCGAGATCCACGTCGACCTGCAGGCCGCAGGCTCGTGGGTCTTCGCGGGCGGCCTCGCCGGACCCGCCACCGCCACCGTGGTGCGCGCGACGGACGACGGGGTGCTGCTCACCGACGGCCCGTTCCTGGAGGGCAAGGAGTACCTGGGTGGGCTCGCGGTGATCGAGGCCGAGGACCTGGATGCCGCGCTGGCCTGGGCCCGCCGTTTCGCAAAGGCGACGACGCTGCCCATCGAGGTGCAGCCGTTCCTGTGAATGTCGCCCAGATATTCCGGGACGAGCACGGCCGCGCGGTGTCCGTGCTCGTCCGGGCCTTCGGCGACATCGACCTCGCCGAGGAGTGCGTGCAGGAGGCGTTCGCGACGGCGGTGGCGCGCTGGCCCAACGAGGGCGTGCCGCCCGCGCCCGCCGGTTGGATCATCACGACGGCCCGCAACCGGGCGCTCGACCGGCTGCGGCGCGAGGCCCTCCGCGACGACCGTCACGCCGAGGCGCTCCGGCTCACGGAGCGCGACCCAGGGAGCGGGCCTGTGCAGACGGAGGGTCCCGTGCCCGACGACCGGCTGCGGCTGATCTTCACCTGCTGCCACCCCGCGCTCGCCCCCGCGGCCAGGGTCGCGCTCACCCTGCGCCTGCTCGGCGGACTGACCACGACCGAGATCGCCCGCGCGTTCCTCGTCCCCGAGCCGACGATGGCGCAGCGGCTCGTCAGGGCGAAGGCCAAGATCCGCGCTGCGCGCATCCCGTACCGGGTGCCGCACGACGCCGACCTCCCGGAGCGGCTGCGCGCCGTGCTCGCGGTCGTCTACCTCATCTTCAACGAGGGCTACACGGCCTCAGGCGGCGCCGCGCTCGTCCGCGACGACCTCTGCGGCGAGGCGATCCGGCTCGGCCGACTGCTCGTCGAGCTCATGCCCGACGAGCCCGAGGCAGTGGGCCTGCTCGCGCTCATGCTGCTCGCCGCGGCGCGCCGGGACGCGCGGACCGACGCCGACGGCGCGCTCGTGCCACTGCCCGCGCAGGACCGCTCGCGTTGGGACGCCGCGCTCGTCGCCGAAGGCCGCGCCCTCGTGCGCCGCTGCCTGCGCCGCGGCCTGCCGGGCCCCTACCAGATCCAGGCCGCGATCCAGGCCGTGCACACCGACGAGCCCACCGACTGGCGGCAGGTCGTGGCGCTCTACGACCAGCTCCTCGCGCTCGCACCCACGCCGGTGGCCGCGCTCAACCGGGCCGTCGCCGTCGCCGAGGTCGAAGGGCCCGCCGCGGCGCTCGCGCTGGTCGACCCGCTGCCGCTGGAACGGCTGCACCTCTACCACGCGGTCCGCGCCGACCTGCTGCGCAGGCTGGGCCGCACCGACGAGGCCGATGCGGCCTACGCCGCCGCGGCCGAGCGCACCACCAACGTCGCAGAAGTGGCGTTCCTGCGCGCCCGGCGTGCCACGCTGCGCGCATGACCCTCCCCGTGCTCTTCGGCGCCAACGTCGATCCGCTGTGGCAGCCCCCCGACCTCCCCGTTCAGCACGCCATCACCGTCGAGCTCCTCGGCCTCGACCTCGTGACGATCCAGGACCACCCCTACCAGGCCGCGTTCTACGACACGTGGACGTTGCTGACCTACCTCGCGGGACGCACCGAACGGATCACGTTCGTGCCGACCGTCGCGACCCTCCCGCTGCGTCCGCCCGCCGTGCTCGCCAAGTCGGCGGCGACGCTCGACCTGCTCACCGGCGGCCGCGTGCAGCTGGGCCTCGGGGCGGGCGCGTTCTGGGACGCGATCGTCGCGATGGGCGGCCCCCGTCGCACACCCGCGGAGGCGGTGACGGCGTTGGAGGAGGCGATCGCGGTGATCCGCGCGATGTGGAGCGACCAGCGCTCGGTGCGCGTCGGGGGCGCCCACTACCAGATAACGGGCCTGCACCCCGGGCCGCAGCCGGGCCCGGGGCTGGGCATCTGGCTCGGCGCGTACGGGCCGCGGATGCTCGCCCTCACCGGCGCCGCCGCCGACGGCTGGCTGCCGTCGCACGCGTTCCTCGGCGTGGACAAGCTGCCCGCCGCACTGGGCCGCATCGACGAATCGGCGCGGGCCGCGGGCCGCGATCCCGCCCGGCTGCGGAAGGTCTACAACATCTCCGGGCTGATCGGCCCCGAGACGAGCGAGCCGTTCCGGGGCACGGTCGCGCAGTGGACCGACCAGCTGTTGGCCGTCCACGCGCTCGGCATGAACGGTTTCGTGTACTGGCCAGCCGACGACCACGAACGCCAGATCATCCGCTTCGCCGAGGAGGTCGTCCCCGCCGTCCGCGCCGCCTTGACCTAGCCAGCGCTCCGCCCGCGCCAGGCCGCGCAGGCGTTACGGTGCCCGCGCTCGCGTCTGGACGGCTGTGCGGGCACGGCTTTGCCGGTGCGAGGCGCGGCTACGGGATCGCCCGGCCCGTCGCCTCGTCGATGGCGCCCCCGGTCGCACGCGGGGTCGGCCGCGGGTGCAGCGGTTCCCGCACGCCCGCCGACCCCGGCCCGCGGCCCAGCCACAGCCGGACCGACGACCGCGGTTTCGCGCGCTCGCCCGCCGCAGGCTTCTGGTCCACGACGATCTGGCCGCCGGTCAGCGCGGACAGCGGCGGCCCATCCGGATCGGCGCTCGCCGCCACCAGCCGCCCCGACGCGAGCACCCTCCTGGCGGTGTCCCACTCCAGCCCGATCACGTCCGGCACGGCGACGAGCTCGGTGGGGCTCCCGAGCACGGTAGCCACCAGCTCGGCCGCCGCGCCCGCGGCGGCCACCTCCTCATCGCGTTCCGACGTTTCGTCCAGGTCGCGCCAACGCTCCCACGCCGACTGCCGGGTCACCCCGAGGCGCGTGGCGATCTCCGCCCAGCTCTTCGCCCGGCTGCGGGCGGCCCGCACGGCCGCCAGCTCGGCCTGGTCGAGCAGCCGCCGCAGGGCCCCGATGTCGGACAGCGCGTCCAGGGCCGCGTCGCCATCGGCGGTGCTTCGCTCGTGCCAGCCGCGCAGACGTTTCCACGCCTCGTACCCATCCGGCCAGTGCAGTCCGTCCATGCCTGTCAGGTTACCCTGACGAGGCCGCCTTCGACGTCGCGGCGAGGTAGGCGGGCCAGCTGCCCCAGGCGCTGATGTCCACCGAGCCCGTCGGCGCCACCGTGCACACCATGCCGAGCACCTCGCCGTCCAACAGGTGGATGCGGCCGAGCGCCAACGGGGCGGGCAACGCCGCGAGGAGGTCACCGAGCGCGGTCGTAGGGAGCTCGTGCAGCTCCACCTCCACCGACGTGCCGCCCGCGCCCGCCGCGACGATCCCACCCCGCGGCACCCCCGGCCCCGGCAGCGCGATCAGCCGGTAGACCGGAGCCGTGAGCTCCACGCGGTCGAACGTCGCCCCGAGCGCGACCAGCTCCGGATGCAACGGCTGGCCAACCCGATGTGCGGCGACCACGGCAAGCGCCACGGTCGGCGGAGCGACCGCCGGGTGCCGCTCCGGCGCGGCGCTCGTCATCCGACCTCCGAGACATGCGCCGCGACGATCCGCCACCCCGCCGCGAACCGCACCCACGTCTGGCTCTGGCGGCCCTCGACCGCGCCGTCCGGGTAGCCGAACAGCGTGGTGACGACGGCCGTGCGGTCGTCGACGGCGAGCACGTGGGTGTCATGCAGCCACCGACCGGGCGGGACGGACGGGTGCGCCGCCCGCCACGCGGCGATCTCCGTCGCACCCCGCTGCCGGTCGGCCACGCCGAACCGCACGCAGCGCTCGTCGTCCCAGAAGAGCTCCGTCAGCACCGCGACGTCGCCCGCGACGAGGGCGCGCTCGTACCGGTCGAGGGCAGCGCGCACGGACGCCACCACCTCCGGCCGGTCGAGCGTCACGCGGCTCCGCCGCTCGTGCGCGGAAACCGTCGTCCCAGCGATATTTTTCGCGCACGAGCCCGAAGGGCCCTCACGCGGTGGCCGGGCGGGTCGTGTCAATCGGCGCGACGGCGGCGGGTGCGTCCACTGCGGGCGGCGACACCTCCTCGATGGTGGCGGTCGTCGGCTCCTCGGTGCGGGTCGGCGTCCCGCGCCGCCGCTGGACCAGCCCGAATCCCAGCAGCACGATCCCGGCGAACGCGTACCCGAGCGCGATCTGGCCGCCGACGTTCCAGCCCACCTGCTCGGCGTGGATCAGCCCGATGAAGCCGAGCGCAGCGCCGATGAAGCAGTAGACCGCCGCCGAGATGAACTCCTTGTCGATGATGAACGCGGTGATGGCGCCCAGCACGAGCCCGGCGAGGATCGCCCCGCCGCCGAGCAGCTTCAAGCCCTCGTAGACCAGCCCGGCGTTGGTCAGCGCCTCCTCGCCGACCTTCGCCGCCGACGTCCCCGCCGCGGCCAAGGCGTTGTCGATGAGCCCGCTTGCCCACGAGGCGATGTTCGGGATCAGCGCGAACACGACGGCCACCGCGTGCCGCTTCGGCGTCTCCTGGAACGCCTGCGCGCCGATCAGCAGACCGATGTAGAGCAGGATCGGCACGATCGCAGGCAACGGCAGGAGCGCGCCGAGCAGCTGGAACAGCCCGAGGAAGCACATGAGGGCGATCACGACACCGGACGCGAGCGAGTACGTCGTGCGTCCACCCGCGGCCTTCCAGCCCGGGTGTCCGATGTAGACGGCGGGAGGGAAGGGGCAGCCCAGAACGGAGCCGACCACGGCGCCGGTGCCGTCGGCGAGCAGGATCGCGCGCAGGTTGTACTCATCGCCGGCGACCGCGGCGCTCTCGACGTTGGTCATGCCCTCGGTGAAGTTGTAAATGCCCAGCGGGATCGCCGTGGCGAGCAGCGGGGCGACGTCGGCGAGCCCGTGCCCGAGCCGGGCGAAGTCGGCCGTCGGCAGCGACACCGCGACGTCCTCGGCGGCCTTCACCACGTCCGGCGCCGACATGTACCCGCCGATCCAGCCGATCGCGGTGCCGACCAGCAGCGCGGCGAGCCCGACCGGGATGTTGCCCGGCAGCTTGAGGTCGGTGAAGAAGCCGATCAGGATGATGATCATCACAGGGAAGGCGATCCACAGCGCCTCCCACATCTGGGCTGCGGGACGCATCGAGATGAACGCGATCGAGATCCCGGCGAGGGTGCCGAGCATCGCGGCCTGCGGCGTGTAGCGGCGGATGTACGGCCCGACGAACGCGCCCACCAGCACGATCAGCCCGATGATGAAGCACCACGCCAGCCCGGACGCCCAGGCCACCAACGGGTCCTTCGTCTGCAGGTAGATCGGCAGCATGATCACGAAGACCACGATGAACATGTGCGGCACCGACGGGCCGTACGGCATCGCGCAGACGTCGAGCCTGCCCTCGCGCCGCGCCAGCCGTCGCGCGAGGTAGGTGTAGTACACATTCCCGATCAGCAGCTGGACGCCGAGCGCGGGCAGGATCACCCCGAAGACGTCCGCGCCCGGGATGTTGACCACGCCGAGGCACAGGCCCGAGAGTACGAGCACGTTCACCAGCGTGTTGAAGCCGAGGCCGAAGAACGCGTTGGTGTCGCCGCTCACCCACCAGGGGAGCTTGATCGTGGATTCTTCCGTCGACGTGGTCACGACGCGACCTCCTGGGTGACGAGGGCGGACAGGAATGCCTACGACGGCGCGACCCAGCCGAAGATCCCGCCCTGCGCGGCGATCATGGCCAGGCCGACCCGTTGGAACTCGGGGAAGTAGGAGCCGACGCAGTCCGACAGCACGAGGCACTCGTAGCCGCGGTCGTTGGCCTCCCGCACGGTGGTGTGCACGCACACCTCGGTGGTCACGCCGGTGACCACGAGCGACGTGATCCCACGCGCCTTGAGCTCGTCGCCGAAGGCGGTGCCGTGGAACGAGCCCTTGCCCGGCTTGTCGATCACCAGCTCGCCGGGGGCAGGCGCGAGGTCGTCGATGATGTCGTGGCCGTACTCGCCACGGATCAGGATGCGGCCCTTGGGCCCGGGTGCCCCGATCCGCAGGCTCGGCTCGCCGCGGTTCAGCTTGGCGGGCGGGCAGTCGGAGAGGTCGGGCACGTGCCCCTCGCGGGTGTGGATCACGGTGAGGCCGACCGCGCGGGCGGTCTCGAGGACCTTCCTGAGCGGCGGCACGACCGACTGCAGCAACGACACGTCGTTGCCGAGCGTCTCGCCGAAGCCGCCGGGCTCGACGAAGTCGCGCTGCATGTCGATGATCACCAGCGCGGTGGTCGCCGGGTCGAACCTGAACGGGTAGGGCTGGGCGTCAACCGCAACTGCCGAGTGCTCCTCGACCGGTGGTGCGGTGGGGACCGGGGCCGGGGCGTTGGTCGGCATGGTCACGCTGTCCCCTCGATGACGGCGGTGGATGTGGCCACCGCGCCGAAGACCCCGCCCTGCATGGTCACCATGTGCAGTGCGGCGTCGTGATTGGACGGGTCCGTCGCGCCGGTGCAGTCGGACAGGATCAGGCACTCGTAGCCGCGGTCGTTCGCCTCGCGCATGGTCGTGTGCACGCAGACGTCGGTCGTGATGCCGGTCAGGATGATGTGTGTGATCGCGTGCGTGCGGAGCACGAGATCGAGGTTGGTCGCGTAGAACGCGCCCTTGCCCGGCTTGTCGACGAGCACCTCGCCCGCGACCGGCGCGACCTCCGGCACGATCTCCCAGCCGGGCTCGCCGCGCACGAGAATCCGTCCGGCCGGGCCTTCCGAGCCGATCTCCGCGCCGATCTGCGCTGAGCGCCAACGCTTGTTGGCGGGCAGGTCGGAGAGGTCGGGGGCGTGGCCCTCGCGGGTGTGGATCACGAGCATGCCGGTGGCGCGGGCGTGGGCCAGCATCGCGGCGGTGGCGGGCAGGCCTGCGCGGGTGAGCGAAAGGTCGTACCCCATCCGGTCGACGTAGCCGCCGGGTCCGCAGAAGTCGACCTGCCAGTCGATGCAGACCAGCGCCACATGCTGGGTGCTGACCGAGCCGTCGAAGGGCCAGGCGTAGGGGTTCGCGGCGACCGGCCCGAGCACCGCGGTCTTGGGAAGGGTGGATGTCATCCCGAACGCTCCTTGCCGCGGTGGTGGTGGTCGTGCTTCATACGGCCTCCCTGATCAGGTCGTGCGCGGCGGAGATCAGCCGGTCCTCGGCGAACGCCGGGCCGAACAGGGTGACGCCGAACGGGCGCCCTTCGACCGTCGTGCCCGCGGGGACGGCGACGGCAGCCAGATCGAGCAGGTTCGTGAACTGGGTGAACCGGCCCAGCGTGCGGTTGTGCGCCACCGGCTCGGCGGCGAGCTGGGCGCGGGTGAAGGTCGTCGGGACGGTGGGGAGCAGCAGCACGTCGACGCGTGCCCACAGCCGCTCGGTCCACGCGCGCAGCTCCTGCAGCCGGTGGCGGGCGCGGAACGTGGCGACGGCGTCGAACTCCCGGCCCCGCTCGATCACGGCCAGGGTCACCGGCAGCACGTCGTCGGGGTGCTCGGTGAGAAAGCCCGCGAGCCCGGCGAGGCGCTCGGCCACCCACGGGCCGTCGTAGAGCAGGTCGCCCGCCTCGATCAGCGGGTCGAGCGGGATCGTGACGAGCTCGGCGCCCACACCGTCGACGATTCGCCGGAACGCAGCGGCGAACCCGGGGTCGGTGAGCCCGGCGAGCCGGTCGGCGTGCGGCACGCCGACCCTCCACCGCGGTGGGTCCGCGCTTTCGACACGCCGTGTGGGGATTTTCGGCTCGCGGGACCACGGGTCGGCGGGATCGGGCGCGGCCAGGACGGAGAACACGAGCCGCGCGTCGTCGAGATCGGTCGTGAACACCGACATGCAGTCCAGCGAGCGGCAGGCAGGCACCACCCCGGCCGTGCTGACCAGCCCGCGCGTGGGCTTGAGCCCGACGATCCCGTTCATCGCGGCGGGCACCCGCCCAGACCCGGCGGTGTCGGTGCCCAGTGCAAAGGCGACGACTCCGGCCGCTACCGCCACGGCACTGCCCGAGCTCGACCCACCGGAGATCAGATCGCCCCCGAAGACGCTCTCGGGCGCGCCGTACGGGCTGCGGGTGCCGTTCAGTCCGGTGGCGAACTGATCGAGGTTGGTCTTGCCGACGGCGATCGCGCCCGCGCCGAGGAGCAGGCGCACGCTCGTGGCGTCGACGGCGGGGGAGTAGCTGAACGCGGGGCACGCCGCGGTGGTCGGCAGGCCCGCGACGTCGATGTTGTCCTTGATCGCGAACGGCACCCCGTAGAGCGGTGGGCGTGCATCGGGCACCCACCGGTCCTCGATCGCGGCCGCGCGGGCGTGCAGCGCGGCGGCGTCGAAGCGCGAGATCCAGACGCCGTCGTCGCCGCGGGCCGCCAAGCGTTCGAGGACGGCATCGACGACGGCGTGGGCCGAGAGCCCGCGCGCGTAGGCCGCACGCAGAGCCGAGACCCGCGAGACGTCAGGTGCCGAGATCTGCACTCTGTCGATTGTCGACGGTTTGGTGACAACAACAGCCCCTGTCCGTTAACGCTGTGTTGCGGCCACGCCCGCGGAAGACGCACGAACGCCGGGCCGCCCCAAGGGGAGCACCCGGCGTCTTCCTTCAGCCGCGCAAGCGGGTCTTTCTTCTAGGGCCACGGCCAGCGAGGCCGCACGACCGAGAGCACTACCCGGTCGGAACGCGGGCCCAACTGGGTGATGGTCACGGAGCGTGCTCCGCATGCCGTGACCACGACGGGCGCCCCAACGCGGAGATCCCCGATCGTGGTACCGGCGCGGAGCCAGACGCTCACGATCACGTCGTCGTCCGCGCCCGGACGGGCATATAGGAGCCACGGCAGTTTGCCGTCGCGGTTGGCCACGCCTGCCTGCACGAGGCCGACGCGGACGCGGTGCGTCACAACGACCCCCAGTGCATAGCCCACCACGATCTTGCGCACCGGCCGCGAGACGACGACGAGCGTCGTCACACCGACGGCGATCACGGCGAGCCCGAGCCAGCCGACGAGCCACCACAGCCCGTAGGCCAGCGCGGCCACCAAGATCTCGATCCGCCAGCGAAGAAGGATGTCGTGCAGACCAACCCTCCGCCGCGGTGGTGGGTTCAGGCGGCGGAAGCCGCCGTCCTCGCTCATCGCTGAGGCCAGGTTGGTGCTGGCCGTGCCCGCCGCGCGGCGGGCCCTTCGGGCCGACGTCCGCGTGGTCCGGTCTGTCGCCGGGGGGTGTCGGTGTCGTGGTTGATTCGCGTGACACCTCCCTGACGTACGGTCCGCGTCGGTTCCGCGGAAGCGTTCAGGTCGGTCCGGACCGTGCCGCGACCGTCGCATTCCCAACAGGGGTGGGCACCGAAGGCGCCTTCACCCTGGCAGTTGGGGCACGCGGCGATGCTGTCCCAGCGCGGATCGCGATAGGTGCGCGTGAACGGCCGGTCCCTGCGTACCTCCCATCCGCGCGCGTTGGCGTCCAGATCGGACTGTTCGAAGATGGCGTCGTCGAGTGCGGAACACAGTCGTCTGATGCGTTCCGCGACACGCCCGAGCCAGGTAGGATTTCTCATCGGTGTCGCACTGCTCCCCTGAGCTTGGAGGGTACGGGCGATCACCACGCCGACCGTGGGCCAACACCGTCGGCGGGCGGTGTACCAGCGGGGATGCCCTGCTTGCCCCGCCTTTTTCAGGGGCGCCGATGTACGACGTCGGCGCCCCTGGCTTATGTGCCGGTGGCGTCCTCGGGTGGGTGATCGCCGAACCCCTCGTCGCGATCCTCGCCCGCACCGCTAGTCTTCTCTCGGCAGATTCCACTAGCAAGCAACGGCTGGTGACACGCGGACAAACGAGTGGGGGCGTCCGGTGAACAGCAAAGAGGCGCGGAATGCCGACAACGCGGCAGCCTAATCCGACAGTAGCTCGCTGGGAGTTGGCGAGAATTCTCCGCCGGGCCCGTGAGCAGCACAAACGCAGTCTCGATGACCTTGCTGTGCGACTCGGTGTCACGAACGCACAGGCCTCGCGGCTCGATTCTGGTTCACGAGGTTATCCGGTCCGTCAGGTGGAGAATCTCGCCGACTGGTATGAGCTGTCGTCGCCCGTTCGTGAGCAGATCATGGTACTTGCCACTGAGAGCCGTCGGCGGGCGTGGTGGCAGCAGGTCGACCTGGAGCCCGCCTACCGATCGCTGATCGGGATGGAGCAGGCGGCATCGTCGATCGCGGAGTTCGCGGGTACGGTCATACCAGGGCTGTTGCAGACACCGGATTACGCACGTGTCGTTGCCGCCCACGGCGACCTTCGCGTGTCTGCCGAGCAGATCGAGCAGGCAGTCAGCGTACGGACGCGGCGCCAGGAGATCCTCAGCGATCCCGGTGCGCCCAAACTCACCGTCGTGATCGACGAGGCGGCGCTTGCCCGCGGCCCCCGCAAGCCATCGGTACGGCGGGCCCAACTCGAGCACCTGTACGAGGTCGCCGAGCGGCCCAACATCACCGTCCAGGTGATCGTATTCTCGTACGGCTTGTATCCGGGCGCGAGGAGCCACTTCATCCTCGTCGGCCGCGGCGCCGCCGAACCTGACTTTGCCTACTCCGAAGGTGGGCCGACGCCATCAGAACACTCCGCTTCGCACGTGCTTGCGCACTACCGCACGCAGTGGGAGGAGATGCGGGCCATCGCATGGGATCCCGCTGCATCGCGGCGATTGATCGCCAAGTATCTTGACGCCGCGTCATGACCGAGCCCGCGACGGGCACGCGCTCCCCCACCATTGAAGGAGACGTTCGATTGGAACCGCCGCGGCACGCCCTCGACTGGATCAAGTCCAGCTTCTGCAACGCGTCAACCGCGTGTGTTGAGCTGGCCGCGGCGGGTGACATGATTGCTGTGCGGAGTTCGAACCGTCCTGACGTGGAGATTTACTACACGCGCGCCGAGATCAGCGCTTGGATCGACGGGGCGAAGTGTGGTGACTTCGATCATCTCGTCGGTCGCTGACGGAGACTGCGACCTATAAGGCGAATCGCTGGTGGACGTTCCGTTACATCCGGGTGGCGTTTCTTGACTCGATATGGCAGCGTCGACATCTCGCTGTGAACGGAGTGTCGATGACGGACGATTCACTCGCCTGGGCTCGGCCCGCTCGTTGCAACGCGACGACGGAATGTGCCGAGGTGGCTGTCGATGGGGATGAGGTCGCGATCCGGAGTTCTCGGGAGCCCGGGATCGTGATTCGGTACACCCGTGACGAGTTCCGCTCGCTGTCGGCCGCGATCAAGGACGGGGAGTTCGACCACCTCATCTGACGCTGATTACTGATAGCCCTGATCTCGCATAATGCACGTGCCGGGTCAGCGCGCCCCTCGAACACCTGCCGCGGTCCCGGCGGCGACGTTGGATCCAAGTATTCACCGGCAGTGCGCCTGGCGGCAACCGGCTCAGCCGTCGCCGAGCTCGGGCGCGAGGTAGGCGCGGGAACCGTGGGACTCCAGCTCGGCGAGGACGGTCGGCAGGTCGCCTCCGCGCACCGCGTCGTACAGCCGACGATGCCGCCCCGGCCCCTCCTCGGGCGGTCGCTGCGTGGCTTCCCGCCGCATGTTGGTGGCCATGTACAGCTGCAGCTTGAGGATCACCGGCTCGTAGACGTCCAGCAGGTGCCGATGCCCCGACATGGCGACCAGCGCGAGGTGGAACGCCCGGTGTCCGGCCGCCTGGCCGAGCACGTCGCCCGCGGCCGTGGCCTGTTCCATCGCCGCGACGGCCGTCGCCATCGCCTCGAGCCCGGCCGAACTCGGCGTGCCGTGGCCGCTGAGCGCGCAGCGCACGGCGAACTGCTCCAGGGCGTCGCGCAGGGTGAACAGCTCGTCGATGTCACGCGCGGAGAGCCGGGTGACCCGGACGCCGCGTCGGGGCAGATGCTGGACGAGCCCCTGCTGGCCGAGCAGCCGAAGCGCCTCCCGCAGCGGTGCCCGCGAAGTGCCGAAACGCCGCGTGAGCTGCTCCTCGACGATTCGCTCGCCCGGCGCCAGCTCCCCGGACAGGATCTCCGCGCGGAGCCGCCGGGCGGCGAGGTCGACGAGGCTCGCGGCTTCGAGCGGCTCGGCGGTCACCTGATGATGGTGCCAGGTCGTCGGCCTCAGCGGTCGATGAGTCGCTGCAGCACCGGGACGAGCGTGTCGGACTCGGCCGCGAAGAACGTCGCGTCGACGTCCTCGACGGCCTGGATCGCCCGGGTGGCCAGCGCAACGCCCGCCGGGGTTGGCCGGAGTCGCCGCGCCCGGGTGTCGTTCGAGTCGACCTCCCTGACGAGCAGGCCCTTGTCGGCCAGCTTTCGCACGACCTCGGAGGTCATCCGGGCGTCCGTGCCCGCGTGCGTCGCGAGATCCTGCTGGTGAGGCACGGTGCCCTGCTCGGCGAGCCACCATGCCGAGGCGAGCAGCACGAACTGCACGTGGGTGAGGTCGAGCGGGGCGAGCGCGGCGGTCACCGCGCGCTGCCACGCCAGCGTGAGCCGCCACAGCAGGAAGCCGGGGCTTTGCGCGGGACCCTCGGCGAACCGCGTCACTTCTCGGCGGCGGCGAGCAGCCCGGCCATCGCCTCCGGGAAGTCCTCGCTGACCATCGCGCCGACGGCCGCGGCGTCCGGCCCGTCGACCTCCAGCCGGTGCACCACCCGGGTGCCGCCGTGGGCGGTCGGGTGCAGCGTGTGGCTGAACCGCAATGTGACCTCGCCGAACACAGTTTCGTCTGCGTAGCGCACGCCCTCGTCCACGGCGGTGATCGTCGACGTAATCGGGTCCTGGCCGATCGGTTTCATGACGACCGACGAGCCCGTCGCCAAGGGTCCGTCAAGGCGCACCCACTCCATCGAGGTGTCCCACTCGGCCCAGCGGTCAAGGTCGCGGAGGATCGCCCACACCGTGCCGGGCGTGGCCGTCGTCTCGGCCGTGTACTCGTGCTCCCACATGTTTTCCTCCTTGCGCAGATAGTCTGCGCACAGAGTATCACGATGTCGAGACGCCGATCGCCATGCCGACGAGGTAGGTCGCGCCCGCCGCGATCGCGCCGAACAGCAGCTGGCGCAGGCCCGCCAGCCACCACGAGCGCGTTGTGAAGCGGGACGTGATCGCACCTGCCACGAATAGGCCGACGGCGCCGATCAGCAGCGCTGTCACCAGCGACGACGACCCCAGCAGGTACGACACCAACGGGAGGATCCCCCCGACCGAGAACGCCACGAACGAGCTGATCGCGGCCGTCCACGGCGAGGGCTGGTCGTCCGGGTCGATGCCGAGCTCTTGGGTGATATGCACCTTGACCGCCAGCTCCGGGTCGGCGTGCACCTCGCGCGCCACGGCCTCCGCGGTAGGCCGCGACAGGCCCAACTGCACGTACGAGTCGGTGAGCTCGGCCATCTCGCCGTCGGGGTGCCGGGCGATCTCGTCGCGCTCGACCCTGACCTCGTGCGCCACGGCGTCGTTCTGCGTGTCGACCGACGCGAACTCGCCCAACGCCATCGAGAACGCACCCGCCACGAGGCCCGCCATGCCAGTGAGGATGATCGTGTTCCGGTCCGCCCCACCGCCGCCGACGCCCGAGACCAGCGCGATGTTCGTCACCAGCCCGTCCATCGCCCCAAACACCCCGGCACGCAGCCAGCCGCCGGAGACGTCCGCGTGATGGTGCGTGATATCGGGTTCGGTCATGACGGCGAGCGTAGGCCGACATGCCCGGGCAGACTGGCGTGATGTCCGACGCTCCGCTGTGGGTCTTCGCCGACCAGCTCGGGCCACACGTCCACGGCGGGCATCCCGACCGCGAGGTCGTGCTCGTCGAGTCGGCGCGGGTGCTGCGAAGGAGGCCGTTCCACCGTCAGAAGCTGCATCTCGTGTTGTCCGGCATGCGGCACCTGGCCGCGGAGCTGGGTGACCGCGCGCGCTACCTGCGCACCGAGACCTACCGCGAGGCGCTGGAGCAGGTGGGACGGCCGGTGGTCGTGCACGAGCCGACCTCGCACGCCGCATCCGACCTCGTCGAGCGCCTCCGTAAGGACGGGCTCGTCGCCGAGATCCTGCCGACGCCGACGTTCGCGCTGTCCCGCGAGGAGTTCGCCGACTGGGCTGGCGAGCGCACCACCTTCCGCATGGAGGAGTTCTACCGCGCGGGGCGGCGTCGCTTCGACGTGCTCATGGACGGCCCCGACCCGCTGGGCGGCAAGTGGAACCACGACCACGCCAACCGCGAGCCCCCGCCCCGCGGCGCGACCACCCTGGAGGTGCCGTCGCCGTGGCAGCCCGAGGAGGATGCCGTCGACGCCGAAGTGCGGGCCGATCTCGATCGGATGAACCTGCCGACCGTCGGCCGCGACGGCCCCCGCTGGTTCGCCGTCACCGCGGACGAGGCCCGACGGGCGTTGCGGCACTTCGTCGACCGGCGTCTGGCGCATTTCGGGCCGCACGAGGACGCCATGCTCACCGCCGACTGGTCGATGGCGCACTCGCTGCTCTCCGTGCCGCTCAACCTGGGCCTGCTGCACCCCCTGGACGCCGTGCGCGCGGCCGAGGACGCCCACCGGGCGGGCGCGGTGTCGATCGCGAGTGCGGAGGGGTTCGTCCGGCAGGTGCTGGGGTGGCGGGAGTACGTCTGGCAGTTGTACTGGCGCTTCGGCCGCGGCTACCTGCGCCGCAACACCCTGCGCGCCCGCACGCCGCTGCCGGACTGGTGGCGCGCCCTCGACGCCGACGCCGTGACCGCGCGCTGCCTCCAGGTCGCGCTGGAAGGCGTCCGCGACCGCGGCTGGACCCACCACATCCAGCGGCTCATGGTGCTGGGCAACCACGCTCTGCAGCGCGGCTACCGGCCCGCGGACTGTCGGATGGTTCCGCGAGGCGTTCGTCGACGGCTTCGAATGGGTCATGCCGCCCAACGTGATCGGGATGAGCCAGCACGCCGACGGCGGCATGATGGCCACGAAGCCCTACAGCGCGGGCGGGGCGTACATCGCGCGGATGTCCGACCACTGCGGCGACTGTGCGTTCAACCCGCGCAAACGGCTGGGCGACGACGCCTGCCCGTTCACCGCGGGCTACTGGGCGTGGACGTACCGCCACCGCGAGCTGCTGGCGGCCAACCAGCGCACGGCACGGGCCGTCGCGAGCATGGAACGGCTGGCCGACCTGGACGCCGTCCTGGAGCAGGAGGCGGCCCGTGAAGTCTTCTGAAGGGCTCTCAGGTGGGCTCGCTACTCTGAACGTGTGAGTCGGGCGCACGTTCTCGATCTGGTCGGCACGCTGGCGCGCCTGGGCCTCGCCGCTGTCTGGCTGGTGTCGGGCACGCTCAAGGCAATCGACCTGGACCAGACCGTCGTCGCCGTCCGCGCCTACGACGTGCTGCCGCGGGCCGGGGTGGACGTCGTCGCCGCCGTATTGCCGTTCGTGGAGATCGCCCTCGGCCTGTTGCTCCTGCTCGGGATCGGCACCCGGCTGGTGGCCGTCGTCTCCGGGGTGCTGCTGTTGACGTTCATGGCGGGGGTGACCCAGGCGTGGGCGCGCGGGCTCTCGATCGACTGCGGCTGCTTCGGCGGTGGTGGCGCCGTGGCCCCCGGAGCCACGGCCTACCTGCAGGAGATCGTGCGCGACACCGGGTTCCTCGCGTTGGCCGCGTGGCTCGTCGTCCGACCGCGCACCCTGCTTTCGTTGGATGCACGGCTGACCGTGGGAAGGACCTGATATGGGTGGAGCGTCACGCAGCGACCGCAAGCGGCGCCAGGATGCGGCCGCGCGACGGCTCACGGCGGCGGGGATCCAGGTGCCACAGAAGCGCTCCAACGCGTCGCTGCTGATCGTGATCGCGGTCGTGGTCGTCGCGGTGCTGGTCGGCGGGGTCGTGCTGTACATGCGCAGCTCCTCGAACGGCGCCGCGGTGACGCCCACCTACACCGCCACCGCATCCGGCGCCGTCGTCACCGCGGGCACCGGCAAGCCCACGATCGACGTCTACGAGGACTTCCTCTGCCCCAACTGCGAGATCTTCGAGAAGACGTACGGCAACGAGATCGTCTCCGCGCTGAACGAGGGCAAGCTGACCGCCCGCTTCCATTCGATCGCCATCCTGGACACGCGGTCCAATCCGGCGGGCTACTCCACGCGTGCGGCCAACGCGGCGCTGTGCGCCGTGCCTGCCGGGATCTACCCGGCGTACCACCAGAAGCTGTTCGCCAGCCAGCCCTCCGAGGGCAGCGCGGGCCTGACCGACGACCAACTCGTACAGTTCGGCACCGAACTTGGTGCGAAGGGCGACTTCGCGGCGTGCGTGACGGGTGCGAAGAACGCCCCAGCCGTCACCGCGGAGACGACGAAGGCCGTCGCGGACCCGGCCCTGCAGACCGATGGGGCGTTCGGCACACCGACCGTCGTGGCGAACGGGGCGATGGTCAACCTCAACAACGCCAACTGGCTCAAGACGATCATCGGGTGAACCCCGGCTGCCGCCCGGCCGACGGCCTCGTGTACCGTTGCCCGGGCAAGGGGCTGTGGCGCAGTTGGTAGCGCATTTGACTGGCAGTCAAAGGGTCAGGGGTTCGAATCCCCTCAGCTCCACTCCGAGAAGCTGGATCTTGAATTCAGCGTTTCTGCTGGTCGTAGGCTTCCTGGCGGCTGGTGTCTCCCACTGCTTCGGGCGTTGAACGCGGTCGCACGGACTGATTGTGGTCGCATTGTGATCGCACACCAGCGACCTCGATGCGGCTCAGGCGTTTGACCTGCACAGTTCCGCGGCGGCGAGGGCATCGGCGATCGCGTCGACGGCTTGTTGGGCGGCGTAGGGCACGAGGTGGCCGTAGGTGTCGACAGTGATCGACAGCTTCGAATGACGTAGCGTCTTCGACGCCATCGCCAGCGGCACCTGCGAGCTGATCATGAGTGTGGCGGCGAGGTGGCGCAGGTCGTGTACTCGGATCCGCGGAACACCGGCGGCGGCGCAGCGGCGGTGGAAGTGATGGAGGACGGATTCTGGTCGCAGCGGCGCTCCGTTGGGCTGGCTGAACACGAGGTCGCTCGTCACGCCGAGCAGCTGCTGTCTGCGGGCCTGTCGCTTGAAGGCGGAGACGACGCGGTTCGATAGTCCGACCCAGGCGTGGCTGGACTTGGTCTTCGGGGATGTCATGACGGGTGTGGTGTTGCGGATGTTGGACAGGGTGTAGCGCACGAACAGCACCGCCTCGTCGAGGTGCACGTCGGCCCAGTGCAGGGCGAGGGCTTCGCCTTTGCGCAGCCCGGTGCCGATGAGGACCTCGAACAGGTCGGTGAGCGGGTCGTCGACAACAGCGCAGTGGTGCAGGAAGGTGACGGCGTCGGTGGGCGTCCAGCAGGGAAAGTTCGGCTTGGTCGGGCTCGGTAGGGGCGCGTAGCGGGCGGGGTTGTGTTGCAGGCGGCGTTGCCGCACGGCGTCACCGAGGGCGCTGGACAAGGTCGCGACAAGGCGGCGGATCGTGGTCGGGCCGCGGCCTGCGGCGAGTTGCTCGTCGATGAAGCGGGCGACGTGCAGGTGGTTGAGCTTCTCGAGGCGGATGGCGCCGAAGGCGGGAACCAGGTCCTTGATGATGTAGTCGGTGTAGACGGCGATGGTTGTCGGCTTGAGCGTGCGGGATTTCTCGGCCAGCCAGGTGGTGAGGTAGTCGGCGACGGTTTGCCGGTCGTCGAGCCAGATCCCGGAGCGCTCGCAGTCGAGGACGCGGGCCAGCGCGGTGGTTGCGGCTTTGCGGGTGGGGTAGCCGCCGCGGCGCAGGGTGGCGCGTTTGCCGGTGAGGCTGGGCAGGTCGACGGCGAAGGTCCAGGTGCCGTGCCGGGCGTTGGAGGTCAGCTCTGGGCAGTGCGCTCCGAGTTGCCTGCCTTCGGAACGGCAGGCACAGCGACGGTAGACGCGGCCGCGGTGGGTGTGTGAGCTCGTCATGCTCGACCTCCTCGAAAGGCGCATTGCACGCCTCGGGATCGAACACCGCCCTGCGGTAGGCGTGGTGCGCCCGTCGGCGACCACACTGCGATCACAGCTGGCGTTCCTGCTGCTCAAGGGTCGTGACGATTGTCAAATG
>CAVTOL010000009.1:0-36238 GCA_963736375.1 uncultured Actinomycetota bacterium | reverse complement strand
GGCGCTGGGGATCGGTGCGCCGGACGGCACGCCCGCCGCCACGTAGGCAGCGTAGTGCTCCTCCCACGGCTCGGCGCCCGTGCTGTGGGGGCCGTCGGCCACGCCGTCGCGCACGTACTTGTCCAGCTCCGCGAGGCACACCGTCCACCCGGCCGCGTTGCGGGCCGCCGTGTCGCGCGCCTCCTGCACGTTGAGCAGCGTCAGCGTGCAGGCCCGCTCGCCCTCCGGCTCGATGGTGAGGTGCAGCTCGTCGCCGCCCCACGTGAACGCGAGTCGCCGCGGCGGGTCGTAGGCCAGCACGGTGCCCGACGAGTCGGCGGGCAGGTTCGGGTCACCATGGAACGCGATGCGCCCACCCGCCCGCGGCTCCAGATCGACGTGCGAAGGGAACCAGTGCGCAAGCCCCGCGGGCTCGCTGACCGCCGCCCACACCCGTTCCGCGGGATGTGGGTAGCTGCGGGTGAAGCGGACGGCAGGCCGCCCTTCGTGCTCGACGTAGGTGCCGCGATCGGTCATCGGGAGCTCCCTTCGGGATGGGTGTCGAGGTAGGTGCCCAGCGCGTCGAGCCGGTCGTTCCACAGCCGTCGGTACGGCGCAAGCCAGGCGTCGATCTCCGCGATCGGCGCGGGGCGCAGGGCGTAGATGCGGCGCTGGGCGTCCTTGCGGACATCGACGAGACCGGCCGTGCGCAGCACCCGCAGGTGCTTCGACGCCGTCGGTTGGCTGCATCCCAATGCCGCGACGAGCTCGCCGACCGACCGTGCGCCACCGCGCAGCTCGTCGAGCAACGCCCGCCGCTGCGGATCGACCAGCGCCGCCCACGTGCTCATGCCGCGAACATACTCGCCCAGTTATATACGCGACAAGGCATATTCAGGGTCCGCCGCTCGCCCAGCGATTCCTCGGCATACTCGCGCTTGTGCGCCGCGTTCGTTGCCTCTCCCTCCTCGCCGCGCTGACCCTGCTGGTGTCGGGATGCGGCCTCTTCTCGACGAACGGGCCGGACAAGGCTGTTGCCGCGTTCCTCACGGCGTGGTCGGCGGGGGACATCGCGGCCGCCGCGGCGGCCACCGACGACCCCAAGTCCGCGTCCGAGCTGCTCACGGCGGCCCGCACCACGCTCGCGCCCGTCGGGCTCACCGCCACGTTGGGCCAGCTGCGGCAGGCGACCGACCGCGCGACGGCCTCCGTCGACGTGACCTGGGACCTCGGCCAGGATCGCCGGTGGCACTACCTCGACCAGCTCAACCTGCTGCCAAGGGACGGCGCCCCGCACGGTTGGCTCGTCCAGTGGTCACCTTCGGTCGTGCACCCACAGCTCGGTGCCGGGCAACGCGTGGCGCTGCGCACCGAGGACGCCCAGCCCGCGCCGGTCATCGACCGCGGCGGCGCGCCGCTGCTCGCCGCGACGCCGGTGGTCACCGTGCTGCTGGACCGGAAAGCCGCGGGCAACCTGGCGACGGTCGCGGCTTCGCTGGCGGCTGCGCTCGGCCCGATCGACCCGGAGATCACCCAGGCGTCCATCACCGACGGCGCGACGAAGACCCCCGACGGGCAGAGCTACACCGTCGCCGTGCTGCGGCAAGCCGACTACCTGCGCATCAAGAACGCCATCCACGAGCTGCCCGGGGTGCGGTTCACCAACGCACAGCGGCTCCTGGCCCCGGACGCCGGGTTCGCGAGCCAGGTGCTGCCCGCCGTTCGCCGCGAGGCCGGGGCGCAGCTGGACGGCACCCCGGGCTGGTCGGTGCTCGCCGTCGACGACGCGGGCAACGCGATCAGCTCGCTCGTCGAAACACCTCCGCGGGCGGGCACGACCGTCGCCACCGGCCTCGACCTGGCCATCCAGACCGCGGCCGAGGACGCCGTAGAGCCGGTGCCGCAGGCCACGGTGCTGGTGGCCGTCGCGCCCTCGAGCGGCGACATCCTCGCCGTCGCCCAGAACGGGCCCGCCGACGCCGCGGGGGCGATCTCGCTGACCGGCCGCTATCCGCCGGGCTCGACGTTCAAGATGGTCACGGCCACCGCGGCGGTGGCGGGCCTGCACCTGACGCTCGATTCGCCGGAGCCCTGCCCCGGCGTCACCGTCATCGGCGGGCGTCCCGTGCCCAACGAGGGGCAGTTCGACCTGGGCACCGTGCCCCTGCGCACGGCATTCGCGAAGTCGTGCAACACGACGTTCGCACAGCTGGGCGCCCAGCTGCCGCCCGACGCGTTGCCGAGCGCCGCTCTGCGGCTGGGGCTGGGCGCCGACTACCACGTGCCGAGCCTGACGACGGTCACCGGCGCGGTGCCGCCGTCCACCGACACCGTGCAGCGCGCCGAAAACGGGTTCGGGCAGGGCCAGGTGCTCGCGTCTCCGCTGGGCATGGCGCTGGCCGCGGCCACGGTGGCGCACGGCGCGACGGTCGTTCCGCAGCTCATCCGCGGCCGCCCCACCGAGGTGCTGACGGCGGCCACGCCACCCGACCCCGCCGCGCTCGACCAGCTCCGGCCGATGATGCGCGCGGTCATCACCGACGGCACGGCCGAGCTCCTCGGCCGCCGCGGTGAGGTCTACGGCAAGACCGGCACCGCCGAGTACACCAACGACGGCCGCGCGCACGGCTGGTTCGTCGGTTACCGCGGCGACCTGGCGTTCGCCGTGCTGATCGTCGACGGTGGCACGTCGGGCCCTGCGGTGCAGGTGGCCGACCGGTTTCTCGCGGCGCTGGGTTGAACGGCGGGGTGTGGCATACGCTGTCCGCGTGTACCGGATCCCTGCGCTCGCGTTCACAGCGGACGTCGTCGCGGTGATCGTCTTTGCCGCCGTGGGCCGGGCGAGTCACGACGAGTCCGCCGACCTGCTGGGCCTGCTCGCCACGGCCGCCCCGTTCGGCGTGGGGCTCGCCGCCGCGTGGGCCACACCGCTCGTGCGCGACCGTCCGACCGGACTGGCCGCCGGGCTCGCCGTACTGGCGGGCACGGCCGCCATCGGGCTCCTGGTGCGCTTCGCGTTCCTCGGCAAGCTGCCGCTGTCGTTCGCGATCGTGGCCACGTGCGCGCTCGGCGTGCTGCTGCTCGGGTGGCGCGGCCTCGCCGCCTTCGTGGCCCACCGGGTGGCCCAACGCGTCCGATAGACCCTCCTACACTGGTGGCCATGCCCACCCGCGCCCTGCTCGTCCCCGGCACCTCCACGCCAGGGCGTCGGGTGCCCACGCACATCCCCCGGCCGGAGTACGTCGGCAAGGCGTCCCCGGCGCCCAACACCTGGCCCGACGTCCAGCCGCCAGAGGTGATCGAGGCGATGCGGGTGGCGGGCCGTATCGCGGCGCAGGCGCTGGCGGCGGGCGGTGCGGCGGTAGCGCCCGGTGTGACGACCGACGAGATCGACCGGGTGGTGCACGGGTTCCTCGTCGACCACGACGCGTACCCGTCGACGCTGGGTTACAAGGGCTTCCCCAAGTCCTGCTGCACCAGCCTCAACGAGGTGGTCTGCCACGGCATCCCGGACACCACCGTGATCGAGGACGGCGACATCGTCAACATCGACGTCACCGCGTTCATCGGCGGAGTGCACGGCGACACCAACGCCACGTTCCTCGCGGGTGACGTCGACGAGGAGTCACGCCTGCTCGTCGAGCGCACCCGCGAGGCGACGATGCGGGCGATCAAGGCGGTGCGGCCGGGTCGTGAACTTTCCGTCGTGGGCCGGGTGATCGAGTCCTACGCGAAGCGGTTCGGCTACGGCGTGGTGCGCGAGTACACCGGCCACGGCATCGGGCGCAGCTTCCACGGCGGCCTCGTCGTGCTGCACTACGACGATCCCGACGTGCACATCCCGCTGGAGCCGGGAATGACGTTCACGATCGAGCCGATGATCACGATCGGGTCCAGCGAGAACGAGAAGTGGGCCGATGACTGGACGGTCGTCACCGCGGACCGCTCGCGCACCGCGCAGTTCGAGCACACCATCCTCGTCACCGCCGAAGGCTCGGAGATCCTCACTCTGCCCTGATTTCGTGCCACCGTATAGGAATGGCCAAGGTCTACGAGCGCATCGACGCCAAGCTCACGTCCTTCATCGATGCGCAGCCGCTCTTCTTCGTCGGCACCGCGCCGCTGGCCGGGGACGGGCTCGTCAACGTCTCGCCCAAGGGCACCCGCGGCACGTTCAAGGTGCTCGACGCGCACACGTTCACCTACCTCGACCTCACCGGGAGCGGGGTCGAGACCGTGGCGCACCTCCGTGAGAACGGCCGCATTTGCGTGATGTTCTGCGCGTTCGACGGCGGCCCGAACATCGTGCGCCTGCACGGCACCGGCCGGGTCGTGCACCGCGAGGACCCTGCATTCGACGACGCGCTCGCCGTGTTCGGGGAGGCGGGCGCAGCACGACGCCCGCAAGCCCGTGCGGTGATCCTGGTGGACGTCGGGCGCATCTCGGATTCGTGCGGCTACGCCGTGCCGAAGATGACGCTCGTCGAGGAGCGGGACGTACTGGACTCCTGGTCGCGCACTCGAGGCCCCGAGAAGCTCGACGAGTACCGTGCCGCCCGCAACGCGGAGTCGCTGGACGGCCTCCCCGCCCTGCCCCGCTGAGCTCTCAGTACACCGCTTTCTTGGGCGGCAGCGGGATGAACCCGCTCGTTCGGCGGACGTACTCCGCGTAGCCGGGTCGTCGCCTGCCGATGGAGCTCTCCAGCAGGGCTGCTCCGGTGCCCTTGGCGAGCAGCCACGTCATCAGCGCGGCGCTGACGAGGCAGATGAGGCCAGCCGCGTGGTGCAGCGCGAGCAGCGTGAGTCCCCACCAGACCGCCGCGTCGCCGAAGTAGTTGGGGTGGCGGGTGTAGCGCCAGAGGCCGCGGTCCATCACTTTGCCCTTGTTGTCCGGGTCGGCCCGGAACGCGGCGAGCTGGGCGTCGCCGACCGTCTCGAAGAAGAACCCCACCGCCCACGACAACGCCCCGAGCACGGTCACGACAATCGAAAGGGCGCCGTCGGCGGATCCGTACTGGCCCAGCTGCACCGGCCACGACACCACCCAAAGGATCACGGCCTGAGGCACGTAGACCTTGCGGACCAGGTGGGCTGTGGGGTTGCCCTTCGCCCGCTCAAGTATCGCGACGTAGCGCGGATCTTCCGGCTTGCCCCGGTTGCGACGGGCGATGTGAATGGCCAGCCGCAACCCCCACACGCACGTCAGCACCGTGATCAGCACCTGTCGCCACAGGTCGCCCGCACCGCGGGCGAGGAGCAGCGTGACGACCGCAACAATGGCGAAGCCCAGGCCCCACACCACGTCGATCCCGTCGTGCCGCCCGCCCCGCACCCTTACCGCGACGAGCAAGGTGATGGCGAACGTCGCTACGACGACGAGCGCGGTCACCCACAGGTTGGTGAGCGCGGCGCCCCAGGGGTAGGCCTGCATGCCGCTCATCGTGTCGGCTGTGGGACCGCGGCGCGCGTCGGATGGTCGAGCTCCGGGTCGGGCCCCAGCGTCGCCGTCCGCCCCCGCGGCAGGCCCGAGCGGCCCCGGTCGTCGGGGCGCACCATGAGGACCTGGTGCACGCCCATCCGGTTCTCCTCGAACGCCAACAGCCCACCCGCGAGGTAGAGCAGCCACACCCGCCACTGCTCTTCGCCGATCAGGACGATCGCCTCCGCCTTCCGCCGCTGGAGGGTGTCGAGCCACGGGCGCACCGTCCACACGTAGTGCTCGCGCAGCGAGTGCACGTCGACGACCTCAAGCCCCGCCGTCTCCAGCATCCCGAGCGTGGCGCCGAGCGGGCGCATGTACATGTCGGGTGCGACGTAGCGCTCCATGAACGGGCCACCGCCGGGGGCATTGTTCAGGCCCGTCGCGCCGCGCGACATCTGCTGCAGCAGCAGCCTGCCATGCGGCAGCAGAAGCCGGTGCAGCCGGGCGGCGTACTCGGGGTAGTTGTGCTCGCCGACGTGTTCGCCCATCTCGATCGACGCGACCGCGTCGAAGGGCTCGTCGGTGAGCTCCCGGTAGTCCTGCAGCCGGATCTCGACACGGTCGGCGAGGCCCAGCACCTCGACCCGGGCCAACCCGTAAGCGCGCTGCTGGGCCGACAGCGTCACACCGGTGGCCCGCACCCCGTAGTGCTGCGCCGCGTGCACGAGGAGCGAGGCCCACCCGCAGCCCACGTCCAGCAGCCGCATGCCCGGCCGGAGCGCGAGCTTGCGGCAGATGAGGTCGAGCTTGTCGCGCTGGGCGTCGACGAGGCCGTAGGACGCCGACTCCTCCTGGGTCCAGTAGCCGCACGAGTAGGCCATCTGCGGGTCGAGGAGGAAGGCGTAGAAGTCGTTGGAGAGGTCGTAGTGGTGGGCGATCGCGGCACGGTCGCGGCGGCGGGTGTGCAGGCCGCCTGCGAGGCGTGCCTCAGAGGACGGTGGTCGCGGCCGCGGGCCGACCGCGCCGAGGCGCAGTGCCAGCCGGGCGGCGGCGAGCGCTTCGCGCGCGGTCGGGCGCAGGCCGGTGCGGTTCTGCGTCTTCGCCAGCGTCCAAAACCGGGAGAGGCCCTCGGCGACGTCGCCCTCGACCTCCAGATCGCCCGCCACGAACGCCCGTGCGAGGCCCAGCTCACCGGGGTTCCACAGCAGGCGGCGCAGCGCTCGCCGGTGCTGGATGACCACGACGGGGCCGTCGGGGGCGCCCGCCTCGGACCCGTCCCAGGCCCGGATCCGGACGGGAAGGGGCGCACCGAGGAGGTGTTCGACGAGGCCTGCGAGCTGCGGAGCGACGGGCTGGCGCACGGGACCTCCGAAGGGTCGTGCGCGGAAAGCGTCGCTATAGCGACGTCTTCCGCTCACGAGCGGGCGAGCGAGAACTGGAAGACGTCGAGGTAGCCGACGCGGAAGCCCGCCTCGCAGTAGGCGAGGTAGAACTCCCACATCCGCCGGAAGGTGCTGTCGAAGCCGAGCGCGGCGACGGTCTCCCAGCGGGAGAGGAAGTTCTCCCGCCAGTGCGCGAGCGTCCGCGCGTAGTGCTGCCCGAGGCTGTGCTGCTCGGCGACCCGCAGCGTCGTGTGCCGCGCCAGGTGCTGCTCGATCGACTGCACCGAGGGGATGAGCCCGCCCGGGAACACGTACTTGTGCATCCACGAGTAGTCGCCCCGCGAGGCGAGCATCCGGTCGTGCGGCATCGTGATCGACTGCAGGCCCACCCGGCCGCCGGGCTTGAGCAGCCGGTCCAGCGCGGTGAAGTACGTCGGCCAGTAACGCTCGCCGACCGCCTCGATCATCTCGACGCTGACGACGGCGTCGTAGGCGCCCTGCGCCTCGCGGTAGTCGCGCAGCAATACCTGAACCCGGTCCGCGACACCCGCAGCGGCCAGCCGTTGCTCCGCCAGCCGCGCCTGCTCGGCGGAGATCGTCAGGGTGGTCACCCTGGCACCCCGCTGCGCCGCCCGCGTGGCCAGCTCGCCCCAGCCCGTGCCGATCTCCAAAAGGTGCATGCCGCGGCCGACGCGCGCCATGTCCAGGATGCCGTCGATCTTGCCGCGCTGGGCATCGGCGAGTTTCTCGTCCGGACGGGAGAACCAGGCCGACGAGTAGCTCATGGTTTCGTCGAGGAACGTTGCGAACAGCTCGTTGGACAGGTCGTAGTGGCGGTGGATGTTCTCCCGGGAGCCCTCGACCGTGTTGCGCTCCTCCCGTGGCTGCCGCGCTTCCGCGAAGCGTCGCCCGATCCGTTGCATCAGCGGGGGGATGAGCGTCGAGAGCCGGGCCGCGAACGGCGTCAGCAGGTCGGCCAGCGCGGTGGCCGTCCAGTCGCCCACCATGTAGGACTCGCCGAAGCCGATCTTGGAGTTGCAACCGAGCCGGTGGAAGAACGCCGCGGGCCGCACGATCCGCATCACCGGCGAGTCCGGTCCGCCGCGGCCGATGCGCTCGCCGCCTGCGAACACGACGCGAACCGGCAGCGTGCGCACCGCCCGTCGGAAGAGGGCCTCCGCGATGCGGGCCCGTGTGGTGGAGTGCGGTGGGTTGGCCAGGCCCGGCCAGACGCCCTCGGCAGGCCGGGGAACGAAGTGGTTGTTCGAGCGTCTGGCGACGGGGTAGGTGGTCATTGGACGCTCTCCTGCGGTGCGTGGCGCGGTCGGGGGATGACGGGAAGGCGGCGCAGCCACAGCGCGACGCCGTGCCTGCGAATCAGCGCCGAGGTGCGGAGGGTCACGAGCGGACGGCGGATGAGCATGCCCACCAACGAGCGCGGGTTCGCGGGCCTGCGCACACCGTTGACCATGGCCGCGAACGCCGCTGACCCGTTCTGTCGCAACGTGATCGCGAGCGCGAGTCGCTCGTCGGGCACGGGGAGGTGCATGCGGTACTCGCCGTCGACGGGCAGGAACGGCGACACGTAGAAGGCCTTCGCGGCCCGCGCCCGCCCGGCCTCGTCGGTGTGCAGGAGGTAGCAGTGCCGCTCGCCGTAGGTGTTGTGGACCTCCGTGACGACGCACGCGAGCCGCCCGTCGGGCCGGTGGCACCAGTAGACGGTCAGCGGGTTGAACACGTACCCGAGGACGCGGGCGTTGGCGAGCATCAGCACTCGGCCGCCGGACAGGTCGATCCCGTGCGTCGCGAGATAGCGGTCGAGGTTGGCGCGGATCGTGCCGTGCGGGTCGCCGAGGTGGTCGCGGGCGGCGAACCGGGCGAACGGCCGCAGCCACACGGGAAGCCGGGGCAGCGCGTCGAGGTCGACCAGCCACAGGTAGACGCGGTGGCGGAAGTCGCGGTGCAACGCGCTGTGCCGGACGTGGCGCACCTCGGCGTCGTAGAGGACGGGCGCCTCCGTCACCACACCACCCCCAGCGACGCCGCCGCGCGGACGCCTGCCGCACAGCCGTCTTCGTGGAAACCCCAGCCGTGGTAGGCCCCGGCGTACGCGAGCGTGCCGTCGTTCAACTCCGGCAGCCGTCGACTCGCCGCGACCGACTCCGGTGTGTAGATCGGGTGCTCGTAGCGCATCGTGGCGATCACATGGCGCGGATCGACGCGGTCGCCGCCGTTCAGCGTCACGACGTAGTCCTCGGGCTCGGCGAGCTGCTGGAGGCGGTTCAGGTCGTAGCTGACGAGCACCGGCGCGTCGCGGACCCCGCAGGTGGTCTTGAGGTAGTTCCACGACGCCCGCGCGCCCGGCCGAAGGGGCAGCACCGACGCGTCGTGGTGCAGCTGGGTGACGTTGGGTGAGTAGCGAAAGGCGCCCAGCAGCTCCTGCTCGGCTGCGGTGGGGGCGGTGAGCAGCGCGAGCGCCTGATCGGGATGGGTGGCGACCACGGCGACGTCGGCGTGGTGCACGGTGTCGGCGTCGTCACGGATCTCCACGCCCGCCCCGGTCCGCGCGAGCGCCCGCACCGGCGTCGACACCGCCACCGCGGTGAGCCCTTTGACGGCGGCCTCGACGTAGCGACGTGACCCGCCGACGACCGTCCGCCAGCGCGGCGACCCGGTCACCGCGAGTATCCCGTGGTGGTGCAGGAACGTGAACAGATAGCGCGCGGGGTAGGCCAGCGACACCGTCTCGCCTGCCGACCACACCGCCGAGACGACGGGAAGCAGGAAGTGCTCGACGAAGTAGCGCGAGTAGCCACCGACGGCGACGAACGTGCCGAGCGTGACATCGCCCGCCCTCTCGTCGGCGAGCACCCGGCGCGCGTGCCGGTGGAAGCGCAGCACCTCGGCGAGCATCCGCAGGTAAGCGGGCCGCGCGAGGTTGGAGGCCTGCGGGAAAAGGCCACCGAGTCCGCGCGCGCCTGCGTACTCGAGGCCACACCCCGCGCAGCGGACGCTCATCGACATGTCCGACTCCTGCGTCGCCACCTCCAGCTCACCGAACAGCCGCAGGAGCTGTGGGTACGTGCGCCGGTTGTGCACGATGAAGCCGGTGTCGATGTCGACCGTGCCGCCGTCGAAGGTGGGCAGCTCGTGGGTGTGGGCGTGCCCGCCCAACCGGCCGTCGGCCTCGAACAGCGTGACGTCGTAGCGGCGCTGCAACAGGTAGGCGGCGGTGAGCCCGGCGACGCCGGAGCCGACCACGGCAGCCCTCGGACGGGTCATCGGGCGGACTCCATATCCCTGAGCTGGGCGGCCAGGCCGTAGGGGGCAGGCTGTGCCAGTGCGTTCGCAATCTTCGGGTCAAGGGGTTCGACACCGGTGACGCCCAGCACGAACCGCCGCACGAGCGCGTTCCAGCCGCTCACCCTGGTGAGCATGAAATGACCCGCACCGGGCAGGTCGAACCGGCAGATCGCCACCCCCGCGGCCTTTGCGCGCACGGCGTAGGCGAAGGACGCCGCGGGATCGGTGAAGCGTTCCCGGTCGCCGTGGGCGATGAGCACGGTCCGGCCTGCGAGCTGCGCCACCGGGTCGCCCTCGTCCAGCCACGGCGCCAGCGCGCATACGGCGACGACGTTCGCCGCTCCCGCCGCCGCGAGTGCGGCCCGTCCGCCCATCGAGTGCCCCAGCAACACGGCAGGCACGCCCGGGTGCCGCTCGGCCAGCGCCGCCGTCGCCCAACGGGCGTCGACCAGTGCGTCGCGCCGTGGCGCGTTCCAGCCGCGCACCCGGTACCGCAGCGTGTACACGGCCAGGCCGCGCCGGGCGAGCATCCTGGCGTACGGCAGCATCCGAAGGTAGGCCAGCCGCTTGCGATCGCCGCTCTCCGTGCTGCGGGCGCGTCCGCCGTGCAGGACGAGCACGACCGCGGGTGGATGGGCAGGTGGCACGCCGACCGGCTCGAGACGGGGGAGGGTGTCGACCACGCGACCTCATTTCTCTCAAGCCGGTGTTCTGCCTCCGCCCCGAACGGGGTCGACGTCTGAGAGCGACGTCACACCACGCCGGGTAGCGGGGGCCCGAAGACGATCGTGCCTGCACACGGGATGATCCGCGAGATGACCAAGGTCCGACAGGAGCGCGCATGAACACGGTGACCCCGCTGACGACCGCGGCGAAGCTGCGGCTCTCGTTCACGCGGAAGTGGCGCACGGCGGGCTTCTGGTTCGGGCTCGCGATCACGCTGCTGTGGCCGTTCACGATGTTCGGCACCCGGGTGGGGTGGCGCGGTGGCGAGCACCTTCCGCCCACGGGCGGCGCGCTGCTGGCCGCGAACCACGTCTCGCTGACCGACCCGATCTTCAACGTGGCGTTCTGCATCTGCCACGGGCGCATGCCGCGCTTTCTCGCCAAGGCGGAGCTGTGGAAGATCCCGGTGGTGCGCTCGGTGCTCACGAAGGGGGGCCACATCCCGGTGTACCGCGAGTCGGCGCGCGCGGGTGACGCGTACCGCGAAGCCATCGCGGCCATCCAGCGCGGCGAGGTCGTCGTGTTCTACCCCGAGGCCACCTACACCGCCGACCCGGACGGCTGGCCCATGAAGGCCAAGAACGGGATCGGGCGCATCGCGCTGGTCACCGGCGCGCCGGTGATCCCGGTGGCCAACTGGGGCACCCAGGACGTGCTGCCGCCGGGCTCGCCGCTGCCACGGCTCTTCTCGCGCAGGCGGGTGTCGATCGTGGCGGGTCCGCCGGTGGACCTGTCGACATGGGCGGGCGGGCCGCGCACGCGCACCGCGCTGAACGCCGTGACGTCGGCGATCATGACAGACGTCACGCGGCTGGTGGGGGAGATCCGCGGTGAGACGCCCCCCGCCCAGCCGTTCGACCCAGCCGCATAAACGTCGTGCGCGAATAACGTCGTTCCCACGACGTCATTCGCGCACGACCCGTCAGGCCTTGGCGGCGAGGCGCTCCAGGCGTCGCGGCGTGGGCCAGCGCACCGACGTGGCCCAGCCGAGCTTCTCGAAAGCCTGGATCACGCGGGCGGAGATGTCGACCTGGCCGCGCTGCACACCGTGCCGGGCACACGTGGGGTCGGCGTGGTGCAGGTTGTGCCACGACTCCCCGAAGGACAGGACCGCCAGCGGCCAGACGTTGCGCGAGTGGTCACGCGCGACGAACGGCGCGTTCCCGATCATGTGGCAGATCGAGTTGATCGACCACGTCACGTGGTGCAGGAGCGCCACCCGCACCAGGCCCCCCCAGAAGAACGCGGTGAGCGCGCCCCACCATGACCAGGTCAGAAGGCCGCCCAGCAGCGCGGGCACCAACAGCGTGGCCACCGACAACAGGATGAACGACCCGTTCACGCGCATGACGTCGCGATCGGCGAGCAGGTCGGGGGTGAAGCGCTGTTCGTTGGTCTGGTCACGCTTGAACAGCCAGCCGGTGTGCGAGTGCCAGAAGCCCTTGGCCAGTGCCCGGGCGCTGGTGCCGAACAACCACGGCGAGTGCGGGTCGCCCTCCTTGTCGGAGAACGCGTGGTGCCGCCGGTGGTCGGCCACCCAGTCGACGACCGGGCCCTGCATCGCCAGGCTGCCCGCGACGGCCAACGCGATGCGCAGCGGCCGCGCCGCCTTGAATGAGCCGTGGGTGAAGTAGCGGTGGAAGCCCACGGTGATGCCCAGGCCGCTGATCACGTAGAACACCGCGGCGATGGCCACGTCGACCCAAGTCAGGCCCCAACCCCACGCGAACGGGATCGCCGCGATCAACGCGAGTAGGGGGACCACCACGAACACGTACACCCCGACTTGCTGCGCGGTTCCGCGCCGTCCGTCGAGGAGGGGCTGGGGGCCCGACTGTCGGGTCGGGCTCTCGGCGACGGTCATAGGGTCCTCTCCGAAGTAAGGTTTGCCTTCATGTCCTGTCTACAGGCATCCAGCGCCCCGCGACACCGCGGGAAGGTCAAAGATCGAGCCCCAGCAGTGCGTTCTCCACCACTTCCGGCAGTCCTGGGTGGATCCAGTACTGGCCGGAGGCCATTTCCTTGGCGCCGAGGCCGAACGACATGGCCTGGATCACAGGCTGGATGACCGTCGACGCCTGCGAGCCGAGGATGTGCGCGCCGAGCAGCTTCCCCGTGCCGCGATCGGCGATCAGCTTGCAGAAGCCGGTGGTGTCCTCCATCGCCCAGCCGTAGGCGATGTCGCCGTACTCCTGGATCTTCACCACGTAGTCGAGGCCCATCGCCCGGCACTGCGCCTCGGTGCGGCCGACGGACGCGATCTGCGGGTCGGTGAATACTGCCGACGGCACGAACCGGTGGTCGGTTCGCCGCGGCGCGTCCGGGTGCAGGAGGTTGTACTGCACGATCTTGGCCTCGTGGTTGGCGACGTGCTTGAGCTGGAACGGCGAGCTCGCGTCGCCGAGCGCGAAGATGCCGTCGACGGAGGTGCGCTGCTGGTCGTCGACGAGCACGCGGCCTCCCTGGTCGGCGTCGATGCCCGCCTTTTCCAGGTCCAGCAGGTCGCCGTTGGGGATGCGGCCCGCGGCCACCAGCAGGAGGTCGCCCCGCACGTTCGTGCCGTCGACGAGCGTCAACGTGATCCCCGACGCGTCCTGCCGTGCGGCCGCGACCTTCTGGCCGAGGTGCACGTCCCAGCGTTCGCAGGCCAGCCGCGTGAAGCGCTCGGCCACCGTCTCGTCCTGGTTGCGCAGCAGCAGCCCGCTGCGGCCGATCATCGAAACCCTGGCGCCGAACGCGGAGAACACGTGCGCGAACTCGGCCGCGATGTACCCACTGCCGACGATCACGAGCCGCTCGGGCACGTCGTCGATGCGCATGATCGTGTCCGACGTGTGGTGCGGCACGCCGCGGAGCGGATCGGGGATCCACGGGCGGCCGCCGGTCGCGATCACGATGCGGTCGGCGGTGAACTCGGCCTGCTCGCCCGGCATTTCCACGGCGATCTGCTTCGGCCCGGTGAACCGGGCGTGGCCGTCGTACAGGGTGACGTTCGCGCTGCGCCGCGCGCGGTAGGCGTGGCCGTCGACCGCGATGGGGTCGATGCGGCCGAAGACGCGATCGCGGATGTCGCGCCAGCGCACCTTGTCCAGCGTGGCGTCGATGCCGAGCCTGCTCGCGTGCCGGATGTGCTGTGCGATGTCGGCCGGGTACACGTACATCTTGGTCGGGATGCAGCCCACGTTGATGCAGGTGCCGCCGAAGACCCCGTGCTCGACGATGGCCACGTCGAGATCGGCGAAGCGGTGGTCGACGATCGAGTTCCCCGATCCGCTGCCGATGATCACGAGATCGTGATGGCGCACGGATCCCACGGTAGCGTCGGAAACATCGGCGACGCCTTCCGCGTTGACGTGGGAGCATGGCTACCACGATGACCGAACCCGCATTCACCTCAGGCGATCTCGACCTGGAGGAGCGCTCCTCGCTCCGCCGCGTCGTGGGCCTGTCCACTGAGCTCACCGACGTCACCGAGGTCGAGTACCGACAGCTCCGTCTGGAGCGCGTTGTGCTCGTCGGGGTGTGGGCTTCGGGCACATCCACCCAGGCGAACGCCTCGTTGCACGAGCTGGCGCGGCTCGCCGAAACCGCGGGCTCGCAGGTGCTCGATGGGCTGATCCAGCGCCGTCCGCAGCCCGATCCGGCCACCTACATCGGTTCCGGCAAGGTCGACGAGCTACGTGTCGCGGTGCAGGCGGCCGAGGCCGACACCGTCATCTGCGATGGCGAGCTGTCGCCCGGCCAGCTGCGGCAGCTGGAAGACAAGCTCAAGGTCAAGGTGATCGACCGCACGGCCTTGATCCTCGACATCTTCGCCCAGCACGCGCGCTCTCGCGACGGCAAGGCACAGGTCGAGCTCGCGCAGCTGTCCTATCTGCTGCCGCGCCTGCGCGGCTGGGGTGAGGCGCTCTCCCGGCAGGTCGGTGGCCGCGCAGCAGGCGGCGTCGGCATCGGCGGGCGAGGGCCCGGCGAGACCAAGATCGAGCTGGACCGCCGCCGCATCCGCACCAGGATGGCGAAGCTGCGGCGCGAGATCGGCGCCATGAAGCAGGTGCGTGACACGCAGCGGGGCGCCCGACGTCGCCACGAGGTGCCGTCGGTGGCGATCGTCGGCTACACCAACGCGGGCAAGTCCAGCCTGCTCAACGCGTTCACCGGCGCCGGGGTACTGGTGGAGGACGCGCTCTTCGCCACCCTCGATCCCACCACCCGCCGCGCCACAACCGACGACGGGCGCACCTACACGCTCACCGACACCGTCGGCTTCGTCCGCCACCTGCCCCACCAGCTCGTCGAGGCCTTCCGGTCGACGCTCGAGGAGACGGCCGCTGCCGATCTGCTTGTCCACGTCGTCGACGCCTCGGACGCGCTGCCGGAGGAGCAGATCACGGCCGTGCGCCAGGTGCTCGCCGAGATCGGTGCGGAGCACGGCGCGATGCCGCGCGAGCTGCTGGTCGTCAACAAGATCGACGCTGCGGGCGATCTCCAGCTCGCCCGTCTGCGGCACCTGCTGCCCGACGCGGTGTTCGTGTCCGCCCGTCGCGGCGACGGCGTTGCGCGTCTGCGGGAGCGGATCGCCGAGCTGCTGCCCCACCCCGAGGTGGAGCTGGAATTGCTGGTGCCCTACCCGGAGGGATCGCTCGTCGCGAGGGTCCACGCCGAGGGCGAGGTGCTCGCGGAGGAACACACGCCGGAGGGCACGCTGCTGCGGGCCCGCGTCGGCCCCGAGTTGGCCTCGCTCGTCCTGCCGTACGTCGCCGAGGCCACCCGGCCCTGACGCTCCGTCGCCGGCCCACTCGGCCGCTACCCACCCCTGCCGCCGATGATCGCCGGTTGGGCGCGTTTCCAGTCAGATTTGGCCGGTCTGCGCACCGAAGCGATGATCATGGGTGACGTGACGGCTGCGTTACCGATTGTCCTGTCGGTGTCTCGGGTGGGGTGCGACGGCTAGCGTGACGGGCGGCCGGGAGGAGCGCGCAGGCCGATCGTCACCGGGTACGAGGACACGCCCGGCGGGCATGACGCCCTCGTGCTGGGCGCCCAGCTGACGCGCCTCACCGGACTGGGCGGGATCGTCGCCACGGTGTACCCCACCGATGGCCCGCGCTGGCCGACGTGGTGGTCGGCCCGGTCGCCCACACGCTGGCCGATCTCCCGAGCGCGCCGACCTCCTCGTGATCGGCTTGCGCGGCTACCGGTTCATGCGGCGGGCTGATGCTCGGTGGCGTGGCGGGCGCGTTGGTACGCAGCGCCCGCTACCCCGTGGTGATCGTGCCGAGCCCCGACTGACGCAACGCCGACGCTTAGCTACGCTCACAGGCGGCGCAGGACCGCGACCACCCGGCCGAGCACCGTGGCGTCGTCGCCGGGGATGGGCTCGTAGGCGGGGTTGGCGGGCATCAGCCAGTTGTGCCCGTCGCGGCGCCGGAAGGTCTTCACCGTGGCCTCGCCGTCGATCATCGCGGCCACGATCTCGCCGTTCTCGGCCACCGGTTGTTGACGCACGACCACCCAGTCGCCGTCGGTGATCGCGGCCTCGATCATCGAATCGCCGCGGACGTGGAGCAGGAACAGGGTGCCCTCGCCGACTATCTCGCGCGGCAGCGGGAACACGCTCTCGACAGCCTGCTCTGCGAGGATCGGACCACCCGCCGCGATGTTGCCGAGCAGGGGGACGAACGCGGGCTGCGGGTGCAGGTCGCCCGTGGCGAGGCCGCTCGCCGTCTCCGCCACGTCGTCGGTGGGGGGATGGGGCTGCTCCTCGGGCAACCGCACGTCCACGGCGCGGGTGCGGTTGGGGTCTCGGCGCAGATAACCCTTGCGCTCCAGGGTGCGGAGTTGGTGGTGCACCGACGAGGTGGACTGCAACCCCACCGCATCGCCGATCTCGCGGACGCTGGGTGGGTAGCCATACTCGTCGACCCACTCGCGGATGACCCGCAACACCTTTCGCTGCCGAGCCGTGAGCCGGGGATCAGGGAAGGGGCGGACCTCCGCGGCCCCGTGGGCGGCACCGCCGTTTCCGGGCTCGTCGGCTGCCATGTCGTGTGCTCCTCCTCGGGCGTGCTGCCGGTGGTCGCGGGGCGCGGAGAGCGCCCGATCGGTGTGGACCGGTGTCCACCCTGGTCGGGACGGATGCCTGCGCCGTCTTCGCGGATGACCGTAGCCCTCCACACGATGATCGCCAAACACATGTTCGAACGACACGCGCACTTTTCTCCAACTTTGTCGGTGCCGGGTGGTAGACAGCCCGCAGGCGTTCGTTCGAACGCGTGTTTGAGAAGAGAGCGGTCGGAAGAAGGTGGCGAGGATGAGCGAACACGGCCACATCGGGATCGACCTTCCGGTGTCGGGGAGGCAGGGGCCGAGGCGAGTCGCCCGGCCGTCGCGGCGGGGGGCGGTGGGGCCGCGCCCGGTGCGACCGCCCGCGCTGCAGGTTTCTGTACGTCCGGACACGGGTCCGGCCGTCTGCCGCCCGGCGACCGAAACCGGCGGTGTGGGTGGCGGCGGTGTGGGTGGCGGCGGTGTGGGTGGCGGCCGCGTCGATCGCTGGGGTGCTGCTGCCCTCCCGTTCGGCTCGGCCGCCGCGATGGATGCGGTGCACGGCGTCGGCTGGCCGGGCGCGGTCCGCGGGACTGGCGGGGTCGGCGGGGTCGGCGGGGTCGGCGGGGTCGGCGGGAATGGTGCACGGGCGACGCGCGGGACGGGCGTCGGTGGTGCACGGGCGACGCGCGGGGCGGGCGCGCGGCTTCTCATCCGCCCGGGTCAGCAGGTCCTGCGTCGCGGCGATAGGGCCCGTCGAGTCATGGCGGGGCTGGCGCTGGCGCTAGCCGCGGCGGCCGTCGTGGTCGGCCTTGGCCGAGTTGCCGATCTGACGGCGCACGCCAGGGGGGCCGACACGCCTGCAGTCGCCAGGGCCGCTGAGATCACCGTCACGGTCGCCGCGCCGGGCACCGTGTGGGACGTCGCCGACGGCGTCGCCCCCGGGGTATCCGGCCCACAGCGAGCGGCCCTGGTCGATCGGATCGTGGCCGCCAACTCGCTCACCTCCGTGCGGGTGTGGCCGGGAGAGGTGTTGCGCGTGCCGGCGTAGGGCTTGGCGATGACGCTGCGCGCAGGCTCGACCGCGCCTCGCGAGCGGAGGAAAACCGGTGCCCCCGTTCGGGCGACTCGCCGTCCGGATCAGGCCCACCATCTTCCCCTGCCCCCACATCTTGTGGTTACACTCGTGTTGTTCGACTACCGGTGGGGTTCATTCCGCCGGGACCGGGGAGGGGGTGCGTAGCCGTGCGGTGTCCGTTCTGTCGGCACTCGGACTGCCGCGTGATCGACTCCCGAGAGGTCGACGACGGTCAGGCCACCCGCCGTCGGCGCTCCTGCGCCGCCTGCGGACGACGGTTCACCACGGTCGAGGAGGCCGTGCTCGCCGTCGTCAAGCGCAGCGGCGTCACCGAGCCGTTCAGCCGCGAGAAGGTCGTGCGCGGCGTGCGCCGCGCCTGTCAGGGCAGGCCCGTCGACGAGGATGCGCTCGCCCAACTCGCCCATCGTGTCGAGGAGACGGTCAGGGCCGGGGGTGCCGCCGAGGTCCCCAGCCACGAGGTCGGTCTCGCTATCCTCGGCCCGCTGCGCGAGCTGGACGAGGTGGCCTACCTCCGCTTCGCCAGCGTCTATCGCTCGTTCTCCTCGATAGAGGATTTCGAGAAGGAGATCGCCGACCTCCGCCGCCCCGGCGGGGAATCGGGCTCCTGAACTCTTGCCGCGCCCGGGTGCCCCACACCCGGACGCGGACCGGGGCCTACGCCTGCCCGCCGCCGCTGTCGGGCTTCCGATGCGCCTCACCAGCACTCTTGCACCACCAGCACGCCATCGCCGACCACGGTGCGCCGAACCCCAGTCGTCGCGCCGCAGGAAGAGGAACAGCATGACCGAGATCGTCGGGACCACGCACGGGTCGGGCGCACCGGGATCGGGCGCATCAGGATCCAACGGGCGCGGCAAGAAAGGCGCAGCGGCCAAGCGGTCCGCCGGGCTCACGATCGAGCGCATCCACACCACGGCAGGCGTGCACCCGTACGACGAGGTCACCTGGCAGCGCCGCGACGTCGTCATGACCAACTGGCGGGACGGCTCGGTCAACTTCGAGCAGCGTGGCGTCGAGTTCCCGGACTTCTGGTCGATCAACGCCACCAACATCGTCACCAGCAAGTACTTCCGCGGGGCAGCAGGTTCGCCGGAGCGCGAGTCGAGCCTCCGCCAGCTGATCGACCGCGTGGTCGCGGTTTACCGGCGCTCGGGCGTCGAGCACGGCTACTTCGCCACCGAGGCCGACGCCGAGGTGTTCGACCACGAGCTCACCTGGATGCTGCTGCACCAGGTGTTCAGCTTCAACTCGCCGGTCTGGTTCAACGTCGGCACCTCGAGCCCGCAACAGGTCTCGGCGTGTTTCATACTCGCCGTCGACGACACGATGGAGTCGATCCTCAACTGGTACCGGGAAGAGGGGCTGATCTTCAAGGGCGGTTCGGGGTCGGGTCTCAATCTCTCCCGCATCCGGTCGTCGAAGGAGCTGCTCTCCTCGGGCGGCACCGCATCCGGACCGGTCTCGTTCATGCGCGGTGCCGACGCCAGCGCGGGCACGATCAAGTCCGGCGGTGCCACCCGCCGGGCGGCGAAGATGGTCGTGCTCGACGTCGACCACCCCGACATCGAGGAGTTCGTGCTCACCAAGGCCAAGGAGGAGCAGAAGATCCGCGTGCTGCGCGACGCGGGCTTCGACATGGACCTCGGCGGCACAGACATCACGTCGGTGCAGTACCAGAACGCCAACAACTCGGTGCGTGTCACCGACGAGTTCATGCGCGCGGTCGAGTCCGACGGCCAGTTCGGCCTGCGCGCGCGTCTGACCGGCGACGTCATCGAGACCGTCGACGCGCGCAAGCTGTTCCGCACGATCGCGCAGGCGGCCTGGGAGTGCGCCGATCCCGGCATCCAGTACGACGGCACGATCAACGACTGGCACACCTGCCCCGAGTCGGGTCGGATCTCCGCGTCCAACCCCTGCTCGGAGTACATGCACCTGGACAACAGCTCCTGCAACCTGGCCTCGCTGAACCTGCTCACCTTCCTCGGCTCCGACGGCCAGTTCGAGGCGGCGCGCTTCCAGAAGTGCGTCGAGCTGATCATCACGGCGATGGACATCTCGATCTGCTTCGCCGACTTCCCGACCGACCCGATCGGGGACACCACGCGGAAGTTCCGGCAGCTCGGGATCGGCTACGCCAATCTCGGCGCCCTGCTCATGGCCACCGGCCACGCCTACGACTCCGAGGGAGGGCGGGCGCTCGCCGCCGCCATCACCTCGCTGATGACGGCCGCGGCCTACAAGCGTTCCGCCGAGCTCGCCGGGGTCGTCGGGCCGTACGAGGGCTTCGCCCGCAACGCCGAGTCCCACCAGCGCGTCATGCGCAAGCACGCCGCCGCCAACGACGACGTCCGCACCTTCCCGGCCAGCGCCCCGCTGCATCGCCTCGCGACGATCGCCTGGCAGGAGTGCCTGCAGGTCGGCGCAGCCAACGGCTGGCGCAACGCGCAGGCCTCCGTGCTCGCCCCCACCGGCACGATCGGGCTGGCGATGGACTGCGACACCACCGGCATCGAGCCCGACCTGGCGCTGGTGAAGTTCAAGAAGCTGGTCGGCGGCGGGTCGATGCAGATCGTCAACCAAACCGTGCCGCGCGCGCTCGACCGCCTGGGCTACCAGCCCGAGCAGGTCGAGGCGATCGTCGAGTACGTCGGCGAGCACGGGCACGTCGTCGACGCCCCCGGGCTGCGGCCCGAGCACTACGAGGTGTTCGACTGCGCGATGGGCACGCGATCGATCGCGCCGATGGGGCACGTGCGGATGATGGCCGCAGTGCAGCCGTTCCTGTCCGGGGCGATCTCCAAGACGGTGAACATGCCCGAGTCGGCCACCGTCGAGGAAGTCGAGGGCATCTACCGTGAGGGCTGGAAGCTCGGCCTCAAGGCCCTCGCGATCTACCGCGACAACTGCAAGGTCGGCCAACCGCTGTCCGTCGGCAAGACCGCCAAGGGGGAGGCCGAGAAGCCGATCGAGGCGCGTCCGGTTCGGCGGCGGCTGCCCAAAAAGCGGCCCAGCCAGACCGTGTCGTTCACTGTCGGCGGGGCCGAGGGCTACCTCACCGCGGGCTCCTACCCCGACGACGGGCTCGGCGAGATCTTCGTCAAGCTCGGGAAGCAGGGCTCCACGCTCTCCGGCGTGATGGACGCGTTCTCGATGTCGATCTCGGTGGGCCTCCAGTACGGCATCCCGCTGGAGTTTTACGTCTCGAAGTTCTCGAACCTGCGCTTCGAGCCTGCGGGGATGACCGACGATCCCGATCTGCGCATCGCCACCAGCGTGCTCGACTACCTCTTCCGCAGGCTGGCGCTCGACTACCTCCCCTACGAGAAGCGCGCGCAGCTGGGCATCTTCTCGGCCGAGGAGCGTGCGGTCCAGGTCAGCGACGCGTATGAGGTGGACGTCGAGGGATTGCGCACAAGCGTCGACGTCGAGCAGACCCCCCACACGGGTGGCGGCGCGGCCCCGGCCCCTGTCGAGGTCGGCAGCTCCACCGAGCTGTTGGAGCTCCGCCTCGGCAAGGCCGCGGACGCCCCGCTGTGCATGACGTGCGGCACGAAGATGCGCCCCGCGGGCAGCTGCTACCTCTGCGAGGGCTGCGGCTCCACCAGCGGCTGCAGCTGACACGCCTGGACGGTGGTGCCCCACGCCGGGGCACCACCGTCATGACAGCGCGAGCCTTAAGGAGCTTCGGTTACCGAAGTGTTGCGCCTACGGTAGTTACGTTGGGCGAGCTTGCGAGCTCACCATCCAACACAGCAGCGCAGCGAACGCGGCTGACGAGCGCTGGCGAGGAGGTCACGTGAGGGAGCTTGCGAGCTCACCATCCAACACAGCAGCGCAGCGAACGCGGCTGACGAGCGCCAGCGAGGAGGTCGTGTGAGCAACACGGCTGTCGACAACCCGGTTGAGGTCTGTGCCGCCGCGGCGGCGGCGGGCCCGGTTCGTGAGCTGCTCCCCGCCCGCGCTGTGCCGCTGGGCGAAGGCACGATCGTGCGCAGGCTGCTGCCGACCCTCGGGCGCCGGATGGTCGGCGCGTGGTGCTTCGTCGACCACTACGGGCCGGACGAGATCGTCGCTCGCCCCGGCATGCAGGTGCCGCCGCATCCGCATATCGGGCTGCAGACCGTGAGCTGGATCCTGCAGGGCGAGGTGCACCACCGCGACAGCCTCGGCAGCGACCGCGTGATCCACTCCGGCGACCTGGGGCTGATGACCGCCGGGGCGGGAATCGCGCACTCCGAGGTGTCGCCGCAGAATCATGGCCCGGTGCTGCACGGCGCCCAGCTGTGGGTGGCGTTGCCGGATGCCGACCGCGCGGTTGCGCCTGCCTTCGAACACCACGCTGGGCTCCCGGTCCTCACGACACCGGGCTTACGCGCCACCGTGCTGCTCGGTGAGGTCGACGGTGCCCGCTCCCCAGGCCGCACCTACACCGCGATTGTCGGCGTGGATGTCGAGATCGGCGTCGAAGGAGGCGGCCCCGCCCTGCTCCCGTTGACGCCCGAGTTCGAGCACGCCGTGCTCACCGTCTCCGGCGCACCGGAGGTCGACGGCGGTCCACTGCCGCCCGGATCGCTGGGATATCTCGGCTCCGGCCGTTCGACGTTGCGCCTGTCCGCCGATGCGCCCGCCCGTCTGCTCGTGCTTGGCGGTGAGCCGTTCGCGGAGCAGATCGTGATGTGGTGGAACTTCGTCGCCCGCACCGGCGAGGAGGTGGCCGCGGCCCGTGACCGGTGGCGGGACGGCGGCTTTGCCGCCGTGCCGGGTTCGGCGCCTGCCCTCAAGGCGCCGGATCTGCCGTCCACCCGGCTCGTCCCGCGTGGCCGCGTGCGCTGATCGCCACATCCGTTCGGCCGCATCGACGCAGCGGACGTAGGGTCGGTCGGTGATCGAGGACGACGACCTCACCGGCGCGGACGATTGGACCCGCCCCGGCGTTTTTCGCTGCGCTCCCGACGTCTACCGGATCCCCCTGCCGCTGCCCATGGACGGTCTGCGCGCCGTGAACGTCTACGCCATCCGGCACGACGCCGAGATCACGCTGATCGACGCGGGCTGGGCGATACCGGAGGCGCGAGAGCTGCTGGCTGCGGGCCTTGCCGAGCTGGACGCCGGGTTCCCCGACGTGCGCCGCTTCCTCGTCACCCACATCCACCGCGACCATTACACGCAGGCGGTGGCCCTGCGTCGCGAGTTCGGGATCCGGGTGGCGCTCGGCGCTGGCGAGCGGCACGGCCTGGAAACGATCAATGATCCGGACCAGCCCGAGGGCCCGATCATGGGGACCCGGCTGCGGCGGGCGGGCGGGGAGGCGGTGCTGGCGAAGCTCAAGGGGCTCCGATCGCCGCACCTCGACATGGCCGATTGGGCACCCCCGGATGACTGGATCGCCGACGGCGAACGTCTTCCCGTCGGCGACCGCACGCTCGTCGCCGTCGAGACCCCCGGCCACACCCGCGGCCATCTGGTCTTCGCCGACGAGCCTGCCGACATCATGTTCTGCGGCGACCACGTGCTGCCCCGGATCACGCCGTCGATCGGGCTGGAACCGGACCCGAAGGTGAGCCCCCTCGCCGACTTCCTCTCCTCGCTGGAGTTGATCCGCGAGCGGCCGGATGCGCGGATGCTCCCCGCGCACGGTCCGGTTGGGATGCGCGTGCACGAACGCATCGACGAGTTGATCGCGCACCACAGCAAACGCCTCGACGCCACGCTCGCCGCGCTCGCCGAGGGCCGCAGCACCGCGTACGCCGTAGCGGGCGTGCTGACCTGGACCCGGCGGGAGCGCACGCTGTCCGAGCTCGACCCGTTCAACGAGATGCTTGCGACGCTGGAGACGATGGCGCACCTCGAGGTGCTCGTCGAGCGGGGCATCGCGACGAGGTCCGTGGAGGGCGAGGTGGCGCACTACACATCCTGATCGGTTGATCTCTGGCGTGTCGGGTTTGGTGTGGGCGCCCGAGGCCCGGCAGACTAATGACCACAACCGGAGCAGGCCGCCACAGAACGAGGACGTAGGGGAAGACGATCCTCGTCTGTCAGGGAGGTCTGCAGTGGAAGCACGCGGCGTGGTCTACGTCCACTCGTCGCCGACTGCGGTGTGTCCGCACGTCGAGTGGGCGATTTCCGGCGTGCTCGGCACCAGCGTCTCCCTGCATTGGACCCCGCAGCCCGGGTCGCAAGGGCAGATGCGCGCTGAGTGCACCTGGGCAGGTCCGGTCGGCAGTGGTGGTGCGATCGCCGGTGCCTTGCGGGCGTGGTCGATGCTGCGCTTCGAAGTCACGGAGGAGCCAACGCCCGGCGTCGACGGCGAGCGGTTCTGCCACGTGCCCACGCTGGGCTTGTGGCGCGGGCGCACCAGCGCGAACGGCGACATCGTGGTGGCGGAGGACCAACTGCGCAGCCTGCTCGCGGAAACGCCGGTGCACCTGGTGCCGCTGCGGATGCGCGAGCTCCTCGGCGAGGCGTGGGACGAGGCGTTGGAGCCCTACCGTCTCGCGGGCGATGGTGCCCCGGTCACGTGGCTCTACCAGGTCGGCTGAGCGGAGCTTGCGGAGCGAACGTCGGCGCTGAGCGGAGCTTGCGGAGCGAACGTCGGCGCTGAGCGGAGCTTGCGGAGCGAACGTCGAGGCTGAGCGGGGCGTGGGCCGTGGGCCCTCGCCCGCCGTCAGGCCTTCGTGAACGCCACCGCCACGTTGTGGCCGCCGAACCCGAACGAGTTGCACAGCGCGGCGTCGATGTCGGCCTTACGGGCCTCGCCTGCTACGACGTCCAGCTCGACGCCCGGGTCGACCTTCTCCAGGTTGAGCGTGGCGGGGATGACGCCGTCGCGGATCGACAGCAGCGTGACGATGCTCTCCACCGCACCCGCCGCGCCGACCGTGTGCCCGAGCGCCGACTTCGGCGCGGTGAGCACGACGTGGTCGCCCAGCGCCCGCTGCACTGCCCTCGCCTCACCGGGGTCGCCCGCGACGGTGGACGTCGCGTGGCAGTTGACGTGGTCGATGTCGGTGGGGGAGAGACCCGCGTCCGTCACGGCCTTCGCCATCGCCCGTATCTGCCCCTTGCCTTCCGGGTCGGGCCCGGTGATGTGGTACCCGTCGGCCGTGATGCCGTAGCCCGCGATCCGGCCGAGCACGGTGGCGCCCCGGGCCGCGGCGTGCTCGGCCCGTTCCAGGATCATCACGCCCGCGCCTTCGCCGAGCACGAACCCGTCGCGCTCCGCGTCGAACGGGCGCGACGCGCGCTCGGGCTCGTCGTTGCGCTGCGAGAGCGTGCGAGCCTGCACGAACCCGGCGACGGTGATGCCGGTGATGCAGGCCTCCGCCCCGCCCGCGATCACGACGTCCGCTTCGCCCTCGCGCAACAACCGCACCGCCCAGGCCAGCGCCTCAGCCCCCGACGCGCACGCCGACACCGGCGAGTGCACGCTCGCCCGTGCCTTGAACTCCAGGCCGACCCACGCTGCGGGCCCGTTGGGCATGAGCATCGGCACCGTGAGCGGGGAGACCTTGCGCAGGCCGGGGCCCTCGAGGAGGTCGTCTTGGTCGAGCAGGGTGACCGCGCCGCCGATGCCGGTGCCGATCACGACGGCGAGCCGTTCCGGGTCGACCACCTCGCCGGGCTCACCGAGGCCTGCGTGGGCCCAGGCCTCTTTGGCGGCAACGAGCGCGACCTGCTCGCAGCGGTCCAGCCGCCGCGCCTGTACGCGCGGGATCACCTCGAGCGGCGACACCGCCAGCGGAGCGGCGATGCGCACCGGCAGGTCGTAGCGGCGCACCCATTCGTGCTCGTCGTCGTCGATGCTCTTGACGCCGGAGCGGCCTGCGAGCATCGCCTCCCAGGTTGACGTGACGTCCCCACCGAGCGGGGTGGTGGCACCCAGGCCGGTGACGACGATCGGGGCATGGTGGGAGGGCGATGAAGAGCTTGAGCTCACTGGTGCGTCGCGATGTAGTCCACGGCGTCACCGACGGTCTTCAGCTCGGCGAGCTGGTCGTCGGGGATCTTGACGCCGAACTTGTCCTCGGCCTGTACGGCGATCTCGACCATGGAGAGCGAGTCGATGTCGAGGTCGTCGACGAAGGTCTTGTCGGCGGTCACCTCGGCGGTGTCGATGCCTGCGACCTCCTCGACGATCTCGGCGAGGCCTGCGAGGATCTCGGCGTTGTCAGCCACGGTGGGTTCTCCTTTTACGGGGTCTGGTATCGGATCTTAAGGAACGATGACGACCTGGGCCGCGTAGGATAGGCCCGCGCCGAATCCGACGAGCAGCGCCACGTCGCCGGACCGGGTCCGGCCCGCCGCCCGCAGGTGGTCGAGCGCCATGGGGATCGACGCCGACGAGGTGTTGCCCGAGTGCACGATGTCGTCGGCGACGATCATGTCCGTGCGCGCGCCCTTCGCCCGCAGCCGCTTGGCCACGGACTCGACGATGCGCAGGTTGGCCTGGTGCGGCACGAACACGTCGATGTCGGCGGGGGTCAGCCCGGCCAGCTCGATGGCCTTGAACGCCACCGGGGCGATCTGCGTGGTGGCCCACCGGAAGACGGCCTGGCCTTCCTGGCGCAGCCCGCCACCCGCACGTGAACGGTTGTCGTCGCGGATCTCGATGACGCTTGCCATGTCGCCAGCGCTTCCCCAGGCCACGGCGCCGATCCCGATCGCGTCCTCGTCGGCCGCGGGACCGACCACGGCGGCGCCCGCCCCGTCCGCGAAGATGATCGCGGTGGAGCGGTCATCCCAGTCCATCCAGTCCGAGAGCTTCTCGGCGCCGATGACCAGCACGTGCCGGGCGGAGCCCGCTCGGACCAGGTCCGCGGCCGTGCCCATCGCGTAGCAGAAGCCTGCGCAGGCGGCGTTGAGGTCGAACGCGGCAGGCGCCGTTATCCCGATCTTGTGGGCGGTCTGGGCTGCCGCGTTGGGGATCGGGTTGGGCATCGTGCAACTGGCCACGATCACCGTGTCGACGTCGGCCGGGGTGAGCCCGGCGTCCTTGACGGCCAGCTCGCCCGCGTCCGCGGCCATATCGACGAGCTTCGTCTCGGGATCGGCGATGCGACGGGACTGGATGCCGACCCGATCGCGGATCCACTGGTCATCGGTTTCCATGCGTGCGGCGAGCTCGTCGTTGGTGACGACGTGGTCGGGCTGGACGCTGCCCAACCCGAGGATCCGTGCGCCCGCGACGGGCTGTGCGATGCGCAGCCGGACGCTCATCGCCGCTCCTCGCCCGCGCTCGGAGCCTTCGTGAGCCGGGCCACCGCGCCCAGTGGTGCCCTCGCAAGCTCGATCACGTGTGCTCCTTGATCAAGACGGCCGCCTTCTCGAGGTCGTCGGGGGTCTTCAGCGCCAAGGTGGCGGTGCCCTTCAACTCCCGCTTGACGAGCCCGACCAGCGTGCCTGCCGGGGGCAGCTCGATCACCGCGGTTACGCCGAGCTCGCCGAGCATCGCCATGCAGGCGTCCCACCGCACCGGGCGCGTAACCTGCGCGACGAGCCTACGCAGGGTCTCCGCCCCGGTGTCGACCACGCTTCCGTCGGCGTTGGAGAGCAGGGGGCGGGTGGGGTCGGCAGGCGCGATCGACGCGGCGTGCGCGCGCAGCGCCTCCTCGGCGGGTGCCATGAACCGGGTGTGGAACGCGCCCGCGACGGCCAGCGGCACGACGCGCGCCCGGTCGGGTTTTTGCTCGGCGAGCTGGGCGAGCGCGGGCAGCGGGCCCGCGGCAACGATCTGCCCCGCGCCGTTGCGGTTGGCCGGATCGAGCCCGAACCGTTCGAGCGTGGCGAGCACGTCGTCGAGGTTCCCGCCGAGCACCGCGCTCATGCCCGTCGGCTCGAGGGCGCAGGCGGCGGCCATCTCCCGGCCGCGCACGGCGGCCAGCGCCACCGCGGCGTCCGGGTCGAGCACCCCCGCGATGGCAGCGGCGGCCAGCTCGCCGACGGAGTGTCCGGCCACGGGGGCGCCGGGCGGCAGGTCGAGCCTGCGCGCGGCCAGCAGCGCGGTGGCCACCACGAGCGGCTGCGTCACGGCCGTGTCCTTGATCTCCTCGGCGCTCGCTGTGGTGCCGAGGCGGTGCAGGTCGAGATCGACAGCAGCGGACCACCGCGCGAGCGTGGCATCGGCCTCCGGCGCATCGAGCCACGGGGTGAGCATGCCGGGGGACTGCGATCCCTGGCCCGGCGCGAGGAGCGCGATCACGCGTTGAGGAGTACACCGTGGGGGGGTCCTGCGGGATAGCGGCGTCCACCAACTCGACGGGCACCGATTGGAGGTTTCCTCCAACCGAACAGCGGCCCAACCCGGGACAAAGGCTTGTGGATTGTAGGAACTCCGCAGCTCACTGGTCGTCCAGACGGCCGACGATCACGGCCGTTCGCAGGACGAGCGCGTCGCGCGGGTCCGCAGGTTCCAGCGCCGTGATCTCACTCACCCGCCGCAGCCGGTAGCGCACCGTGTTGGGATGCACGAAGAGTGCGCGGGCGCACGACTCGATCGACCCGCCGCCCTCCAGGTAGACCGCCAGCGTGGTGCGCAGCTCGTCGTTGGCCGCCAGCGGTGCGATGGCCGCCACCAGCCGTGCGCGGGCCACGGCGTCGCCCGCGAGCGCGCGCTCGGGCAGGAGGTCGTCGGCGGCGACCGGTCGGGGGGCGGCAGGCCATCCCGGCGCGGCCCGCAGCGCGGAAAGCGCATCGCGGGCGCTGGCGTGCGCCCTCGCCAGGTCGAGCGCCACCGGGCCGACCACGACAGGGCCGGGCCCGAACCCCATCGCCAGCCGCTCCGGGACGGCGGCGGAGGCGACCCCCGCGGGCACGGTCGGCTCCGAGACGAGCACCACCTGCCTGCTGCCTTGCACGCCGACGAGCACAGAGCGACCTGCGCGGCCTGCCTCGCGGCGCAGGGTGACGGGGCCTTCGCGCGGCCCGCTCGCCGGGCTGCCGACGACGACCCGCAACGCGGCCGCCGCGTCCCAGCCCAGCGCCGAAGCCCTGGACACCAGCGCGTGGTCGGTCTCGCCGCGGACGACGGCGTCGACGACCAGCGCTTCCTGCCGCGCATCCCAGGCGCCGCGGGTCTCGGCTGCGCCCGCGTAGACCGTGGCGGCGGCGAAGGCGATCTCCCGGCCGAACCGCAGGATGCCTTCGACGAGCATGTGCCGCTCCGCCTCATCGGCCGCCAGCGGCGGAAGGTGGTGCTCGAAGACGTCCGTGGCGATGCGGACGAGGTCGACGGTCTGGCGCAGCGAAAGCCGCTGGGCCAGGTCGTGGGGCGCGATCCGGAAGGCTTCCGCCGTGAGCCGGATCGACTCGCCGCGCTCGCCGAGCCACGCGACGAAGTTCGCGACGCCCGTCTGGGTCACCAGCAGAACGCCTGCGCGCTGGTCGGCGGGCAGCCGCCCGAACCACGGCTGGCGGCGCTCCATCTCCGCGAGGCACGTGGCGGCGAGCTCCCCGGAGGCCAGCTCGATGCGCCGGAGGGTGGCCGGGGACAGCGCCGTCGTCAGGTGCGGCAGCATGGGAACAGCACACCCGCGATGATTGTTGCGTCGGCAACGACTTCGGACCGGGAAGGAACCCGATGACCGTCGACATCCGTCGCGCAGACCGGCGATTCCACACGAACATCGATTGGTTGGACTCTCGCCACAGCTTCTCCTTCGGCCCGCACTACGACCCCGCCAACACCCATTTCGGCGTGCTCATGGTGAGCAACGACGACGTCGTCAAGGCGGGGACAGGCTTCGAGACCCATCCGCACCGCGACATGGAGATCGTGACGTGGGTGCTGGCGGGCTCGCTTGTGCACCAGGATTCCACGGGGCACTCGGGCGTGATCCATCCCGGGCTCGCCCAGCGCATGAGTGCGGGCACGGGAATCCTGCACTCGGAGAAGAACGACGCGCACGATGCGGTCGAGGACGTGCATTTCGTGCAGATGTGGGTGGTGCCCGACACGGAGAAGATCACGCCCGGCTACGAGCAGTTGGACATAGCGTCCAGCTTGGACGCAGGCGGCCTGGTCGTGGTGGCTTCGGGAATGCCTCGGCACAAGCACGAAAGCGCGATCTCGATCCGCCAGGAACACGCCGCGCTTTATGCGGCACGGCTCGCGCCCGGCGCGTCCGCGACCTCGCCCGTGGCCCCGCTGGCGCACCTGTTTGTCGCCCGCGGCTCCGTGGAGCTGGAGGGCACAGGCGTGCTCGGCACCGGGGACGCTGCACGAATCACCGGTGCGGACGGCCAGCGGGTGACGGCGGGCCCTGACGGGGCCGAGGTGCTGGTCTGGGAGATGCACGCGACGCTTGGCTGAGCTCGCGGAGCGAACTGCAGGCCCCGAGCGTCGACGCCACGGGCCCCGGCGGTCAGCCGAGCGGAGCGACGTTGCTAGCCTGCGGCCCCTTCTGCCCCTGCTCGACGTCGAACGACACGCGCTCGCCTTCGTCGAGGCTCTTGTACCCGTTCTTCTGGATCGCGGAGTAGTGCACGAACACATCCGCGCCGCCACCGTCGGGCGCGAGGAAGCCGTAGCCCTTCTCGCTGTTGAACCACTTGACGGTGCCTTCTGCCATTCTTGCTCTCCTCGTACTCCTGCGCCGGGCGTCTGCAAACCCGGTTCTGCGGCGCCGCCACGACCACGCGTGGTCGGCGTCGCGCGGAGCGTATCGCCTAATCGCGGCCTTGCCGAGCCCCAATGACCTGTGGATTTGCCCGGTATCGGGGCTCGGCTCGGCTCGTGGTCAGGCGACGCCGCTGTCGCTCGTTTGCGGCCCTGCGGCCTGCGGGTCGTCGATGCGGTACTTCGCGGCCGCATCCGTGACCGCTGAATGATCGACCTCGCCGCGGTCGGCCAGCGCCCGCAGCGCGGCCACGGTGATCGACTCCGCGTCCACATTGAAGTGGCGGCGCACCGCGGGACGGGTGTCGGAAAGGCCGAATCCGTCCGTGCCGAGCGAGACGAACGGGCCGGGCACCCAGGGACGGATCAGGTCGGGGAGCGCCCGCATCCAGTCCGAGACCGCGACAATCGGGCCGCCGTCAGCCAGTGCCTGCGTCACGTACGGAACCCGCTGCTCCTCGCCGGGGTGCACGAGGTTGTGCCGCTCGGCCTCGACGCCGTCGCGGCGCAGCTCGCCCCAGCTCGTCACCGACCACACCTCGGCGCCGACGCCCCACTCGTCCGCGAGCATGTCGCGCGCGGTGAGCGCCCACGGCAGCGCGACGCCGGAGGCGAGAAGCCGAACCTGGGGGCCGTCGGTCCGCGGCGAGGCGAGGTAGCGGTAGATGCCGCGCAGCAGGCCGTCGACGTCGAGGTCCTCGGGTTCGGCTGGCTGGACGTACGGCTCGTTGTAGACCGTCAGGTAGTACATGACGTTCTCGCCGGAGAGCTCCGACCCGTTGTCGTCCCCCCCGTACATGCGGCGCAGCCCGTCGCGGACGATGTGCGCGATCTCGAAGGAGAACGCCGGGTCGTAGCACACGACGGCGGGGTTGGTCGCGGCCAGCAGCAGCGAATGCCCGTCGTTGTGCTGCAGGCCCTCGCCGGTGAGCGTCGTGCGGCCCGCGGTCGCGCCGACCAGGAAGCCGCGCGCCATCTGGTCGGCCGCCGCCCAGATCGAGTCGCCGGTGCGCTGGAAGCCGAACATCGAGTAGAAGACGTAGACCGGGATCATCGGCACGCCGTGGGTCGCGTAGGACGTGCCCGCCGCGGTGAACGAGCCCACCGAGCCCGCCTCGTTGATCCCCTCGTGCAGGAGCTGGCCCTGCTCGGACTCCCGGTAGGCCAGCATGAGCGTGGCGTCCACCGACGTGTACTGCTGGCCGTGCGGGTTGTAGATCTTCTGCGTCGGGAACATCGAGTCCATGCCGAAGGTGCGCGCCTCGTCCGGGATGATGGGCACGAACCGGCCGCCGATCTCCTTGTCCTTGATCAGTTCCCGGAGCAGCCGGACGAACGCCATCGTGGTGGCGACCTCCTGCTTGCCCGATCCCCGACGCACCACGTCGTAGACCTTGTCGCCGGGGAACACGAGCGGCTTGGCGACCACGCGCCGCGAGGGCAGCGCGCCGCCAAGGCGGGCCCGGGCCTCGGCCATGTAGCGGATCTCCGGCGCCTCCATCCCCGGGTGGTAGTAGGGCGGCAGGTAGGGGTCGGCCTCGAGCGTGGCGTCGCTGATCGGGATGCGCTGCTCGTCGCGGAACTGCTTGAGGTCGACCAGGGACAGCTTCTTCATCTGATGGGTGGCGTTGCGGCCCGCGAAGTGCGCGCCGAGGCCGTAACCCTTGATCGTCTTGGCGAGGATCACGGTCGGCTGGCCGTGGTGCTCCAGCGCGGCGGCGTAGGCGGCGTAGACCTTGCGGTAGTCGTGCCCGCCGCGGCGCAGGCCCCAGATCTCGGCGTCGCTCATCGGCTCGACCAGCGCTTTGGTGCGTGGGTCGCGGCCGAAGAAGTGCTCGCGGACGTAGCCGCCGTCGTTGGCCTTGTAGGTCTGGTAGTCGCCGTCCGGGGTGACGTTCATGAGGTTGATCAGCGCGCCGTCCCGATCGGCGGCGAGCAACGCGTCCCACTCGCGGCCCCAGATCACCTTGATGACGTTCCAGCCCGCGCCGCGGAAGAACGCCTCCAGCTCCTGGATGATCTTGCCGTTGCCGCGGACCGGGCCGTCGAGGCGCTGCAGGTTGCAGTTGATGACGAACGTGAGGTTGTCCAGGCTCTCCGTCGCCGCGATGTGGATCAGCCCGCGGGACTCCGGCTCGTCCATCTCGCCGTCGCCGAGGAACGCCCAGACGTGCTGGTCGGTCGTGTCCTTGAAGCCGCGGTCGCCCAGGTAGCGGTTGAACCGCGCCTGCATGATCGCGTTCATCGGGCCGAGCCCCATCGAGACCGTGGGGAACTCCCAGAAGTCCGGCATCAGCCGCGGGTGCGGGTAGGACGGCAGGCCCGCGCCCGGACCGCCGTGCGAGAGCTCCTGGCGGAAGCCGTCCAGCCGGTCCTCGGAGAGGCGCCCTTCCAGGTAGGCGCGGGCGTAGATGCCGGGGGAGGCGTGGCCCTGGATGTAGACCTGGTCGCCGCCGCCGTGGTGGTCCTTGCCGCGGAAGAAGTGGTTGAACCCGACCTCGTAGAGCGTGGCCGACGACGCGTAGGACGAGATGTGCCCGCCGACGCCGATCCCCGGCCGCTGCGCGCGGTGCACGGTCATCGCGGCGTTCCACCTGATCCAGCGACGGTAGGACCGCTCGGCCTCCTCGTCGCCGGGGAACCACGGCTCCCGGTCGGTGGGGATCGTGTTGACGTAGTCGGTGCTGGTCAGCGACGGCACGCCGACGTTGCGCTCCCGGGCGCGCTGCAGCAGGCGCAGCATCAGGTAGCGGGCGCGCTGCTGCCCGGCGGCGTCGAGCACGGCGTCGAAGGAGTCCAGCCACTCGGCCGTCTCCTCCGGGTCGATGTCGGGCAGGTGGGCGGCGAGCCCGTCGCGGATGACGTGGACGCGCCGCGGCGGCGTGTCGGCGCCTGACTGGCCGGTCAAGAGTTCTCCCTGCGGTGGCTCGTGGTCTGCTTGTGGGCTGGGGTCCCCTATCGTGCCCCTCACGGGCCCGTCCCGTAACGAGTGGTTGCGCCCGGACGAGTCCCGTGTTCGGATTCCGCATCCGTACAGGTCAACAGGAAGTGGGGTAGGAGCAGCGTGGTCGCCGCGGGAGATGGCGGGCGTTCGTCCGACATCGCGGGCAAGCTCGGCGTCGAGCCGGGGATGGTCGTGCAGGAGCTCGGCTGGGACGAGGACGTCGACGAGGCGGTGCGTGACGCCGTCGAGGAACGGTGCGGCGACGAGCTGCTCGACGAGGAGGCTGACGAAGTCATCGACCTGGTCCTGTTGTGGTGGCGCGAGGGCGACGGCGACCTCGTCGACGCCCTGGTCGACGCCATCGGCCCGCTGGCCGACAACGGCGTGATCTGGGTGCTCACCCCGAAGACCGGCCGCACCGGCCATGTCGAGCCGAGCGAGATCGCCGAGGCCGCCCCGACGGCCGGGCTCTCCCAGACCTCCAACGCCACCGTGAGCGACGGTTGGGTGGGCTCGCGGCTGGTGGCGCCGAAAGCGGGCAAGTCCCGCCGCTGACCCCCAAGAATCACCAGCGTCCCCGCCACCGGTCGGGCACCGATCGCCCGTCCGGGTCGTAGACCAGGCGGTAGAGCGGCGTGGCCCAGAGCCGCGTCCGGCGGGACATCCGCTCGGCGTGGTGGCTGCGCAACCGACCCGGTGGGCGCGGGCCGGACCGTCCGCCGCGGTGCCAGGCGTCGAGGGCGGCGGCCGCCGCCTCCATGGCCGCGACCGCGGCGTGCGGGTCCACGAGATCGGCGTCGTCACCGGGCGCGCGGCCGAGGTGCTGGCGCATGAATTCCAGCCGCAGGTTGCGGGCGAACCTGCGGGCGCCGTCGCCGCGCCCCGCGGGATCGGTGGGATGCCGTTCATCCCGCTCGTCATCGAGGACCGCGGCGGTGAGCTCGCTGTCGTGGCTCCACGAGCGTCGGTTGAGGTTCGCGCTGCCCACGCTCGCCCACACGTCGTCGAACACCGCCACCTTCGCGTGGACGTACACGGGAGTGCCCTGCTCGTTCTCCAGGTCGAAAACGTGCACCCGGTCCGGCGCGGCGTCGCGGCACATCCAGATCGCCTCCACGCGGCCGACCTGGTTGGGGGGCAGGGTGAGGCGACCGTCGACGTCGGGGTGCCGCGGGACGACCACCACAAGGTGCAGGTCGGGCTCCGCGCGCAGGGCCCCGGCCAGCACTCTGGCGATGTGCGGCGACCACAGGTACTGATCCTGGAGATAGACGAGCCGCCGGGCCCGGCCCAGCGCCTTGACGAATCCGCGGGCCACCGTGCGCTCGCCGTGCGGCGCATAGGGCGTGCGCGGGCGGATCGCGGGATAGGTGCGGAGGACCTGCACAGCGCATGACCCGACCGGCTCGGGTGGCGGCGGGGGTGGTGGCAGCGGATCGGGGCTGATATCGACGCGGCGCAGTCGGTCCTTCAGCTTGGACAGCGGGTTGTCCGTGTCACCGAGCGTGGGTCGTTCCAGCGCTCCCGGAAGGTGGTGTCGAACGCGGCCACGGCAGGTCCGCGGATCTCGAGCTGCGCGTCGTGCCACGGCGGGTGCGCGCCGTATTCCTTCGCCATCGGTTGGGCCTGCGGATCGCCCAGATGCCTGGCGTCGTCGCGGCGGCCGTGGCAGAGGTCGATGCCGCCGACGAACACGACGTCGCGCTCCGGCCCGTGCAGCACCACCAGCTTCTGGTGGTGCGAGCCGCCCCGCCGAACGCGCTGGTCGAGCAGTACCTCGCCGCCTGCATCATTGACGTCGTCGCCGAGTTGGCGGTTCTCCTCCTCGCTGTAGGACAGCTTTCGCGAGTGCGACCGCCACATCAGCCCCTTGACCACGACACCGCGCTGCGCCGCGTCCCCCAACAGCCCAGCCGCCGTCGGACCCTCGGGGCAGAGGCGCTCGTCGGCGTCACCCTGCCAGTCGGTGAAGAACAGGCAGTCGCCCGCCCGGAGGCCGCGGACCTCTGCCACCAGACGGGCGAAATACACGCTGCCGTCCACCAGCGGCGTCACGGCGTTGCCGGTGGTCCACGGGGCGAGCCCGCGGGCAGGGTTGCCCATCTCCCCCGCGGTGAGGAACCAGTCCGCGATGTGCACGAGGTGGACACTAGGCTCAGTGGCGCCGCCTGTCCCGGCCGACGAGGAGTAGCGACAATGGCCCCCGAGGTGGGTACCGAAGCGCCCGACTTCACCCTGAAGGACCAGAACAACCAGGAAGTCACGCTGTCGTCGTTCCGCGGCGACCGCAGCGTGCTGGTGGTCTTCTACCCGTTCGCGTTCTCCAGGATCTGCACCGGCGAGCTGTGCGCGGTTCGCGACGACCTCACGTCGTTCCAGAACACCGACGTCCAGATCCTGGCGGTCTCGTCGACCACGCCTTCGCGCTGAAGGCCTGGGCGGACGCGGAGGGCTACGAGTTCCCGCTGCTCGCCGACTTCTGGCCGCACGGGAAGATCGCGCAGGACTACGGGGTGTTCAACGCGAAGGCGGGCTTCGCGCTCCGCGGCACGTTCCTGGTGGACAAGACCGGTACCGTGCGTTTCGCGGAAGTCAACGGCCCCGGCGAGGCCCGGGACGAGGAGGTGTGGAAGAAGGCCCTCGCGGCCGTCTGACGTCGATCCACCACCGCCGCCGGGTCTGCCCGGCGTGCCAGGGCGCGTAGCTCAGCGGGAGAGCACTCGGC
>CAVTOL010000008.1:0-148657 GCA_963736375.1 uncultured Actinomycetota bacterium | reverse complement strand
CCTGCGGGATAGCGGCGTCCACCAACTCGACGGGCACCGATTGGAGGTTTCCTCCAACCGAACAGCGGCCCAACCCGGGACAAAGGCTTGTGGATTGTAGGAACTCCGCAGCTCACTGGTCGTCCAGACGGCCGACGATCACGGCCGTTCGCAGGACGAGCGCGTCGCGCGGGTCCGCAGGTTCCAGCGCCGTGATCTCACTCACCCGCCGCAGCCGGTAGCGCACCGTGTTGGGATGCACGAAGAGTGCGCGGGCGCACGACTCGATCGACCCGCCGCCCTCCAGGTAGACCGCCAGCGTGGTGCGCAGCTCGTCGTTGGCCGCCAGCGGTGCGATGGCCGCCACCAGCCGTGCGCGGGCCACGGCGTCGCCCGCGAGCGCGCGCTCGGGCAGGAGGTCGTCGGCGGCGACCGGTCGGGGGGCGGCAGGCCATCCCGGCGCGGCCCGCAGCGCGGAAAGCGCATCGCGGGCGCTGGCGTGCGCCCTCGCCAGGTCGAGCGCCACCGGGCCGACCACGACAGGGCCGGGCCCGAACCCCATCGCCAGCCGCTCCGGGACGGCGGCGGAGGCGACCCCCGCGGGCACGGTCGGCTCCGAGACGAGCACCACCTGCCTGCTGCCTTGCACGCCGACGAGCACAGAGCGACCTGCGCGGCCTGCCTCGCGGCGCAGGGTGACGGGGCCTTCGCGCGGCCCGCTCGCCGGGCTGCCGACGACGACCCGCAACGCGGCCGCCGCGTCCCAGCCCAGCGCCGAAGCCCTGGACACCAGCGCGTGGTCGGTCTCGCCGCGGACGACGGCGTCGACGACCAGCGCTTCCTGCCGCGCATCCCAGGCGCCGCGGGTCTCGGCTGCGCCCGCGTAGACCGTGGCGGCGGCGAAGGCGATCTCCCGGCCGAACCGTAGGATGCCTTCGACGAGCATGTGCCGCTCCGCCTCATCGGCCGCCAGCGGCGGAAGGTGGTGCTCGAAGACGTCCGTGGCGATGCGGACGAGGTCGACGGTCTGGCGCAGCGAAAGCCGCTGGGCCAGGTCGTGGGGCGCGATCCGGAAGGCTTCCGCCGTGAGCCGGATCGACTCGCCGCGCTCGCCGAGCCACGCGACGAAGTTCGCGACGCCCGTCTGGGTCACCAGCAGAACGCCTGCGCGCTGGTCGGCGGGCAGCCGCCCGAACCACGGCTGGCGGCGCTCCATCTCCGCGAGGCATGTGGCGGCGAGCTCCCCGGAGGCCAGCTCGATGCGCCGGAGGGTGGCCGGGGACAGCGCCGTCGTCAGGTGCGGCAGCATGGGAACAGCACACCCGCGATGATTGTTGCGTCGGCAACGACTTCGGACCGGGAAGGAACCCGATGACCGTCGACATCCGTCGCGCAGACCGGCGATTCCACACGAACATCGATTGGTTGGACTCTCGCCACAGCTTCTCCTTCGGCCCGCACTACGACCCCGCCAACACCCATTTCGGCGTGCTCATGGTGAGCAACGACGACGTCGTCAAGGCGGGGACAGGCTTCGAGACCCATCCGCACCGCGACATGGAGATCGTGACGTGGGTGCTGGCGGGCTCGCTTGTGCACCAGGATTCCACGGGGCACTCGGGCGTGATCCATCCCGGGCTCGCCCAACGCATGAGTGCGGGCACAGGAATCCTGCACTCGGAGAAGAACGACGCGCACGATGCGGTCGAGGACGTGCATTTCGTGCAGATGTGGGTGGTGCCCGACACGGAGAAGATCACGCCCGGCTACGAGCAGTTGGACATAGCGTCCAGCTTGGACGCAGGCGGCCTGGTCGTGGTGGCTTCGGGAATGCCTCGGCACAAGCACGAAAGCGCGATCTCGATCCGCCAGGAACACGCCGCGCTTTATGCGGCACGGCTCGCGCCCGGCGCGTCCGCGACCTCGCCCGTGGCCCCGCTGGCGCACCTGTTTGTCGCCCGCGGCTCCGTGGAGCTGGAGGGCACAGGCGTGCTCGGCACCGGGGACGCTGCACGAATCACCGGTGCGGACGGCCAGCGGGTGACGGCGGGCCCTGACGGGGCCGAGGTGCTGGTCTGGGAGATGCACGCGACGCTTGGCTGAGCTCGCGGAGCGAACTGCAGGCCCCGAGCGTCGACGCCACGGGCCCCGGCGGTCAGCCGAGCGGAGCGACGTTGCTAGCCTGCGGCCCCTTCTGCCCCTGCTCGACGTCGAACGACACGCGCTCGCCTTCGTCGAGGCTCTTGTACCCGTTCTTCTGGATCGCGGAGTAGTGCACGAACACATCCGCGCCGCCACCGTCGGGCGCGAGGAAGCCGTAGCCCTTCTCGCTGTTGAACCACTTGACGGTGCCTTCTGCCATTCTTGCTCTCCTCGTACTCCTGCGCCGGGCGTCTGCAAACCCGGTTCTGCGGCGCCGCCACGACCACGCGTGGTCGGCGTCGCGCGGAGCGTATCGCCTAATCGCGGCCTTGCCGAGCCCCAATGACCTGTGGATTTGCCCGGTATCGGGGCTCGGCTCGGCTCGTGGTCAGGCGACGCCGCTGTCGCTCGTTTGCGGCCCTGCGGCCTGCGGGTCGTCGATGCGGTACTTCGCGGCCGCATCCGTGACCGCTGAATGATCGACCTCGCCGCGGTCGGCCAGCGCACGCAGCGCGGCCACAGTGATCGACTCCGCGTCCACATTGAAGTGGCGGCGCACCGCGGGACGGGTGTCGGAAAGGCCGAATCCGTCCGTGCCGAGCGAGACGAACGGGCCGGGCACCCAGGGACGGATCAGATCGGGGAGCGCCCGCATCCAGTCCGAGACCGCGACAATCGGGCCGCCGTCAGCCAGTGCCTGCGTCACGTACGGAACCCGCTGCTCCTCGCCGGGGTGCACGAGGTTGTGCCGCTCGGCCTCGACGCCGTCGCGGCGCAGCTCACCCCAGCTCGTCACCGACCACACCTCGGCGCCGACGCCCCACTCGTCCGCGAGCATGTCGCGCGCGGTGAGCGCCCACGGCAGCGCGACGCCGGAGGCGAGAAGTCGAACCTGGGGGCCGTCGGTCCGCGGCGAGGCGAGGTAGCGGTAGATGCCGCGCAGCAGGCCGTCGACGTCGAGGTCCTCGGGTTCGGCTGGCTGGACGTACGGCTCGTTGTAGACCGTCAGGTAGTACATGACGTTCTCGCCGGAGAGCTCCGACCCGTTGTCGTCCCCCCCGTACATGCGGCGCAGCCCGTCGCGGACGATGTGCGCGATCTCGAAGGAGAACGCCGGGTCGTAGCACACGACGGCGGGGTTGGTCGCGGCCAGCAGCAGCGAATGCCCGTCGTTGTGCTGCAGGCCTTCGCCGGTGAGCGTCGTGCGGCCCGCGGTCGCGCCCACCAGGAAGCCGCGCGCCATCTGGTCGGCCGCCGCCCAGATCGAGTCGCCGGTGCGCTGGAAGCCGAACATCGAGTAGAAGACGTAGACCGGGATCATCGGCACGCCGTGGGTCGCGTAGGACGTGCCCGCCGCGGTGAACGAGCCCACCGAGCCCGCCTCGTTGATCCCCTCGTGCAGGAGCTGGCCCTGCTCGGACTCCCGGTAGGCCAGCATGAGCGTGGCGTCCACCGACGTGTACTGCTGGCCGTGCGGGTTGTAGATCTTCTGCGTCGGGAACATCGAGTCCATGCCGAAGGTGCGCGCCTCGTCCGGGATGATGGGCACGAACCGGCCGCCGATCTCCTTGTCCTTGATCAGTTCCCGGAGCAGCCGGACGAACGCCATCGTGGTGGCGACCTCCTGTTTGCCCGATCCCCGACGCACCACGTCGTAGACCTTGTCGCCGGGGAACACGAGCGGCTTGGTGACCACGCGCCGCGAGGGGAGCGCGCCGCCAAGGCGGGCCCGGGCCTCGGCCATGTAGCGGATCTCCGGCGCCTCCATCCCCGGGTGGTAGTAGGGCGGCAGGTAGGGGTCGGCCTCGAGCGTGGCGTCGCTGATCGGTATGCGCTGCTCGTCGCGGAACTGCTTGAGGTCGGCCAAGGACAGCTTCTTCATCTGATGGGTGGCGTTGCGGCCCGCGAAGTGCGCGCCGAGGCCGTAACCTTTGATCGTCTTGGCGAGGATCACCGTGGGCTGGCCGTGGTGTTCCAGCGCGGCGGCGTAGGCGGCGTAGACCTTGCGGTAGTCGTGCCCGCCGCGGCGCAGGCCCCAGATCTCGGCGTCGCTCATCGGCTCGACCAGCGCTTTGGTGCGTGGGTCGCGACCGAAGAAGTGCTCGCGGACGTAGCCGCCGTCGTTGGCCTTGTAGGTCTGGTAGTCGCCGTCCGGGGTGACGTTCATGAGGTTGATCAGCGCGCCGTCCCGATCGGCGGCGAGCAACGCGTCCCACTCGCGGCCCCAGATCACCTTGATGACGTTCCATCCCGCGCCGCGGAAGAACGCCTCCAGCTCTTGGATGATCTTGCCGTTGCCGCGGACAGGGCCGTCGAGCCGCTGCAGGTTGCAGTTGATGACGAACGTGAGGTTGTCCAGGCTCTCCGTCGCCGCGATGTGGATCAGCCCGCGGGACTCCGGCTCGTCCATCTCGCCGTCGCCGAGGAACGCCCAGACGTGCTGGTCGGACGTGTCCTTGAAGCCGCGGTCGCCGAGGTAGCGGTTGAACCGCGCCTGCATGATCGCGTTCATCGGGCCGAGCCCCATCGAGACCGTGGGGAACTCCCAGAAGTCCGGCATGAGCCGCGGGTGCGGGTAGGACGGGAGGCCCGCGCCAGGACCGCCGTGCGAGAGCTCCTGCCGGAAGCCGTCCATCCGGTCCTCGGAGAGGCGTCCTTCCAGGTAGGCGCGGGCGTAGATGCCGGGGGAGGCGTGGCCCTGGATGTAGACCTGATCGCCACCGCCGTGGTGGTCCTTGCCGCGGAAGAAGTGGTTGAACCCGACCTCGTAGAGGGTGGCCGACGACGCGTAGGACGAGATGTGCCCGCCGACCCCGATCCCCGGCCGCTGCGCGCGGTGCACGGTCATGGCGGCGTTCCACCGGATCCAGCGACGGTAGGACCGCTCGGCCTCCTCGTCGCCGGGGAACCACGGCTCCCGGTCGGTGGGGATCGTGTTGACGTAGTCAGTGCTGGTCAGCGCCGGAACTCCGACGTTCCGCTCCCGCGCGCGCTGCAGCAGGCGCAGCATGAGGTATCGGGCGCGCTGTTGCCCGGCCGCGTCGAGGACGGCGTCGAAGGAGTCCAGCCACTCAGCCGTCTCCTCCGGGTCGATGTCGGGCAGGTGGGCGGCGAGCCCGTCGCGGATGACGTGGACGCGCCGCGGAGGCGTGTCGGGCCCTGACTGGCCGGTCAAGAGTTCTCCCTGCGGTGGTTCGTGGTCTGCATGTGGGCTGGTGTCCCCTATCGTGCCCCTCGCGGGCCAAACTCGTAACGACTGGTTGCGCGCGGACGAGTCCCGTGTTCGGATTCCGCATCCGTAGATGGTCGAAGAGGAAGTGGGGTAGGAACAGCGTGGTCGCCGCGGGAGATGGCGGGCGAGCGCCCGACATCGCGGGCAAGCTCGGCGTAGAGCCGGGCATGGTTGTCCAGGAGCTCGGCTGGGACGAGGACGTCGACGAGGTTGTGCGGGACGCCGTCGAGGAACGCTGCGGCGACGAGCTGCTCGACGAGGACGCTGACGACGTCATCGAGCTGGTCCTGCTGTGGTGGCGCGAGGGTGACGGCGACCTCGCCGACGCACTGATGGACGCCATCGGCCCACTGGCCGACAACGGCGTCATATGGGTGCTCACCCCGAAGACCGGCCGCACCGGTCACGTGGAGCCGAGCGAGATCGCCGAGGCCGCGTCGACGGCCGGGTTCTCCCAGACGTCCAACACCACCGTGAGCGACGGTTGGGTGGGCTCGCGGCTGGTGGCGCCGAAAGCGGGCAAGTCTCGCCGCTGACCCCAAGAATCACCAGCGTCCCCGCCACCGGTCGGGCACCGATCGCCCGTCCGGGTCGTAGACCAGGCGGTAGAGCGGCGTGGCCCAGAGCCGCGTCCGGCGGGACATCCGCTCGGCGTGGTGGCTGCGCAACCGACCCGGTGGGCGCGGGCCGGACCGTCCGCCGCGGTGCCAGGCGTCGAGGGCGGCGGCCGCCGCCTCCATGGCCGCGACCGCGGCGTGCGGGTCCACGAGATCGGCGTCGTCACCGGGCGCGCGGCCGAGGTGCTGGCGCATGAATTCCAGCCGCAGGTTGCGGGCGAACCTGCGGGCGCCGTCGCCGCGCCCCGCGGGATCGGTGGGATGCCGTTCATCCCGCTCGTCATCGAGGACCGCGGCGGTGAGCTCGCTGTCGTGGCTCCACGAGCGTCGGTTGAGGTTCGCGCTGCCCACGCTCGCCCACACGTCGTCGAACACCGCCACCTTCGCGTGGACGTACACGGGAGTGCCCTGCTCGTTCTCCAGGTCGAAAACGTGCACCCGGTCCGGCGCGGCGTCGCGGCACATCCAGATCGCCTCCACGCGGCCGACCTGGTTGGGGGGCAGGGTGAGGCGACCGTCGACGTCGGGGTGCCGCGGGACGACCACCACAAGGTGCAGGTCGGGCTCCGCGCGCAGGGCCCCGGCCAGCACTCTGGCGATGTGCGGCGACCACAGGTACTGGTCCTGGAGATAGACGAGCCGCCGGGCCCGGCCCAGCGCCTTGACGAATCCGCGGGCCACCGTGCGCTCGCCGTGCGGCGCATAGGGCGTGCGCGGGCGGATCGCGGGATAGGTGCGGAGGACCTGCACAGCGCATGACCCGACCGGCTCGGGTGGCGGCGGGGGTGGTGGCAGCGGATCGGGGCTGATATCGACGCGGCGCAGTCGGTCCTTCAGCTTGGACAGCGGGTTGTCCGTGTCGACCGAGCGTGGGTCGTTCCAGCGCTGCCGGAAGGTGGTGTCGAACGCGGCCACGGCAGGTCCGCGGATCTCGAGCTGCGCGTCGTGCCACGGCGGGTGCGCGCCGTATTCCTTCGCCATCGGTTGGGCCTGCGGATCGCCCAGATGCCTGGCGTCGTCGCGGCGGCCGTGGCAGAGGTCGATGCCGCCGACGAACACGACGTCGCGCTCCGGACCGCGCAGCACCACCAGCTTCTGGTGGTGCGAGCCGCCCCGCCGAACGCGCTGGTCGAGCAGTACCTCGCCGCCTGCATCATTGACGTCGTCGCCGAGTTGGCGGTTCTCCTCCTCGCTGTAGGACAGCTTTCGCGAGTGCGACCGCCACATCAGCCCCTTGACCACGACACCGCGCTGCGCCGCGTCCCCCAACAGCCCAGCCGCCGTCGGACCCTCGGGGCAGAGGCGCTCGTCGGCGTCACCCTGCCAGTCGGTGAAGAACAGGCAGTCGCCCGCCCGGAGGCCGCGGACCTCTGCCACCAGACGGGCGAAGTACACGCTGCCGTCCACCAGCGGCGTCACGGCGTTGCCGGTGGTCCACGGGGCGAGCCCGCGGGCAGGGTTGCCCATCTCCCCCGCGGTGAGGAACCAGTCCGCGATGTGCACGAGGTGGACACTAGGCTCAGTGGCGCCGCCTGTCCCGGCCGACGAGGAGTAGCGACAATGGCCCCCGAGGTGGGTACCGAAGCGCCCGACTTCACCCTGAAGGACCAGAACAACCAGGAAGTCACGCTGTCGTCGTTCCGCGGCGACCGCAGCGTGCTGGTGGTCTTCTACCCGTTCGCGTTCTCCAGGATCTGCACCGGCGAGCTGTGCGCGGTTCGCGACGACCTCACGTCGTTCCAGAACACCGACGTCCAGATCCTGGCGGTCTCCGTCGACCACGCCTTCGCGCTGAGGGCCTGGGCGGACGCGGAGGGCTACGAGTTCCCGCTGCTCGCCGACTTCTGGCCGCACGGGAAGATCGCGCAGGACTACGGGGTGTTCAACGCGAAGGCGGGCTTCGCGCTCCGCGGCACGTTCCTGGTGGACAAGACCGGTACCGTGCGTTTCGCGGAAGTCAACGGCCCCGGCGAGGCCCGGGACCAGGAGGTGTGGAAGAAGGCCCTCGCGGCCGTCTGACGTCGATCCACCACCGCCGCCGGGTCTGCCCGGCGTGCCAGGGCGCGTAGCTCAGCGGGAGAGCACTCGGCTTACACCCGAGCGGTCGCAGGTTCGATCCCTGCCGCGCCCACCGGCCTGACCAGCGGTTTTCCCAACCGGGTTGATCGCTGCTGCGTCGCGTGGAATCAAACGTCGTGCGAAACGGTGCGACGGTCGCGCCATGGCGAGCGCGACCGGGGCACGTCGCAAGCGTTCGAAGGGCAGCGTCGAGCAGCTGCCGAGCGGTGCCCTCCGTGTCGCCGTGTACGCCGGGACCGACCCCCTCACTGGCAAGCGGCACTACCTCCGCGAGGTCGTCCCCGCGGGTCCGAAGGCTGCGGCCGAAGCCGAGAAGGTGATGCGTCGCCTGGCGAGCCAGGTGGATGAGCGCAGGCACCCGCGGACGAACGCAACGCTGAACCAGCTTCTCGATCGCTACCCGGAGACGCTCGACGTCGGCCGCACCACGCATGCGATGTACACGACGAAGTACCTGGAAGCACGTCCGGCCGTTCGTCGGGCGGCTCAAGGCGGGTGCGGTCGGGGTCGAGGTGCTGGACTCGCTATACGCCGAGCTGCGCCGCTGCCGCACTCACTGCACCGACGGCCGCGGCGTCGACCACCGCACCCCACGTGAGCACGAGTGCGACGAGCGCTGCCACCCGCATCGCTGCAACCCGCTGTCGTCGACGACGATCCGGCACATCCACTTCATCCTGCGGGCCGCCCACGAGAAGGGCGTTCGGTGGCACTGGGTGGGCGCCAACCCGGTGCTGATGATGGACGCACCTGTAGCGAAGCAACCCGATCCACAGCCTCCATCGCCCGAGGAGGCGGCGCAGCTCGTCGACGCGGCATGGGAGGACCCGGACTGGGGCACCTTCGTCTGGCTGACGATGACGACCGGCGCGCGACGCGGCGAGCTGTGTGCGCTGCGGTGGTCGCACGTTGACCTCGACCGTAGCGTCATCACGCTGCGGCGGGCGATCTCGCAGTTCGGGCGGCAGCGGAGCGAGAAGGACACCAAGACCCACCAGCAGCGGCGGCTCACGCTAGACCCGGAGACGGTCACAGTGCTGGCTGAGCATTGGGGGCGGTGCCAGGAGCGCGCGGCGTCGGTCGGGGAGGTGTTGCGGCGCGACGCGTTCGTGTTCTCGTTGGTGGCGGACAGCTCGACGCATCTCGTCCCGTCGTCGGTGTCACAGCGGTACAGCCGCCTCGCTGCCCGGCTCGGCATCGAGACGCACCTGCACTGCCTGCGCCACTACTCGGCGACCGAGCTGATCGGCGCCGGTGTTGACGTCCGCACGGTGGCGGGGCGGCTGGGCCACAGCGGTGGCGGAGTGACCACGCTCCGCGGCTACGCCGCGTGGCTGGCCGAGGCCGACCAGCGCGCGGCGGCGGGGGCTCGCGCGCCGAGCGCCTTCCCGGTCACGTAAGAGCCCCGCAGAACGGGCGCTGACGAGCCCCAGAACGCCCCACGAGCACCTCGCGGTCGAACTGCGTGGCCAGATCCTCGACGGTCTCTACCCAGTCGGTACCGACCTGCCTGGAATCAAGGCTCTGGCGGGCGATCGCGGCGTGTCGTCGTCGACCGTTCAGCGCGCCTACCTTCTGCTCCGCGACTGGGGTTTGGTCGAGTCGACAGCCCGCGAACGGACGCGAATCGCAACGCCGAGAATCTCGGAATCAGAAGCTGACGAGATCGCGTCCCCGGCCCCGGGTCTGGAACGCCGACCGATGGTCTGACTTGAAGTGAGGAAGGCGGGAAAGTCGGTCGCTAGTCTCATGGCGGATGTCGATCCGAGGGATCCCGCGGTGTTGCGTCGTCTGCTTCTCGACGCGATCCGTCGCGCCGGTGATGACGACGAGGCTGCTGGTCCGGGACCCCGGTGACCCCGTCGAGGTCGGCGAACAGCCCGACCGGGCCCGGATAGTGAAACTCCAGGTGAGCGCATAGCTGGTTGGCCAGCCCCACCCGATGGGTGAGCAGGTCCTTACGGGCGCGGACCGCCGAGCGCAGCGCGATGCTGGCCGGGGTGTCGGGGACCAGCGGGTGCAGCCAAACTCGGTCGGTGCGCAGGGTGTCGGCCAGAACGTAGGCGTCGAACCGGTCGTCCTTGTTCCCCGCGGAGCGGTAGCGGCCCCGCAGGTTCGCCACCTGCCCGGCGGGATGACCACGACCGTGACGCTCGCGGCGAACAGGGCGTCGACGACCTGCCCGTCGCTGCGTTCACTCGCGACCTCCCCGACGTGGGCGCGGCGGAGGCGGCGCACGAGCTCGCGCAGCCCGGCTGCCGAGGCGGGGACGGTGAACCGGTCGGTAGCGGTGCCAGCGGTGTTGACGACGCCGACGCCACCACGGCCGAAGGGGGAGACCGATGGCTGACGTGTGCCGCCTTCGCCGTCCTGTGTCGACGTGTGCGACGCCACAGCCGCGGACTCACCTAGGCCGTCCCCGGTAGACGACGAGATGTCGAGGCTGGATGCCAAGCGCGGTCCGGACGCCCCGACACCACCGAGTGAGCGCGCTGTCAGCGGGCGCTACACCAGTGCCCACATGCACGTCCCGCTGGCCAGTCACCAGGAGTCAGTGGGCGTGAGGTGCAACGCGTTGAGGGCATCGCCCGGCAACGGATGACGCAGGAACACCCGTGTCCCACGAGTGTCGTGGCGGATAAGGACGAACGCGATGAGCTGCTGCATGATCGCGATTCCCCTGCCCCGTCGGGTGGGTTGGTCGCACGGAGTGCGCCACTGGCCGTGGTCGATGATCTGGATGCAGACCGCGTGGGGTTCGGTCCAGAAGGTCAACTCGACGATGTCGTCGGCGGTCGCCGGGCTGTAGGCGTGCTCGACGCAGTTGCTCGCTGCCTCGCTCACGGCCAGCACTAGGTCGTCTTCGGCCTGCCCGGGCAGGTCGAGCGGTGCCAGCCATCGGCGCACCTCGGCGCGCAGCGGTGCCAGTTGTCGGGGTCGCGCCAGCCAGGTGCGGCGGACGAACTCAAGCGACGAGCGTTGGTCGATGACTGCTGGATCGCCCATCGGTACCCCTGAGTGTGAACTCGTCATGCGCTGTCGGTCGACGGCGCCACCGGGGTCTGGAGCAACGTACCTGCGAGGTTACCCGCTGATGCACCGCTTGAACCGCGGATTCATCTGCTCCGAGTGCATCTCGGCCGCCGCCCAGCCCGTCTGGATACCACCGCCGGGATACCCGCGGCGACGCGGTGGTGAGTCCGTGGTGTCGCCCGGGATCACCGAGATCGGGATCCCGGTCGGACGCTGAACAACGACGGCAGTCCGAGCGCGCGGAGTGGACCGACGATGGCGCCGAGGTTGTCCCTGGTGAGTCGGCCGACGGCATGAGCCTGAGCCTTCCAGCACTGAGTTGGTATAAGGCGCCTGGCGCTTACCAGGCCGCGAAGTAGCGCGTGGTGTCCTTAAAGAACCTGTTGAACAGAAACCCGTACACGGCTCCGCCCGGCTTGCCGAGAGCGGTGGGCGCCAGTGCAATCGTCCACGCGAAAGTGCAGCGATTGGGGCCGTCGGGTTCCACGACATAGTCCTCGGCGATGCTGTGAAATAGCGGAAGGTTCGCTTCGGTCATAGAGAACGCGTAGCGTCGACCCTCGTCCCAGAGGAAGAAGAGCTCTTTCAACTTCAGCGCGCTGCCGAGGACCTTGGCCTCGCGCGTCGTTCCGACCGAGAAAGGCCGGGGTGAGGTCCAGCCGATCGTCTGGCCTCGACACCAGTGCATCGGTCGGTCGCTGACCAGCTCATCCCATACCGCTGAGGTGGGACGAGGGATCGACCAACGATGGGAATAGCGAGCGGGGGCCGACTCGAAGAAGCGCTCGTCAACGGGCTGGAGCGAGGGCACGTGCAGGTCCCTTCGGAGACTGGGTGCGGGGGAGCCGTGTGCGCGGGCCCCTGGCCATGTGGCCTGCCGCGGAGCATGCGGCTCCCTGTTCGCGTCGAGGTCAGAAGACGGTGGTCCAGTCGTTCTTGATGCTGGTGACAGTCCATCTGTCGGCCTTGGCTCGCCTGAGTGCCTGCTCGGCTCCGGTGGTGTAGTCGAACTCGCGCTCGGCGTCGTCGTGAAGGAGGAGGAGGCGCAGTGTGGGCTTGTCGGTGTGGTAGGTGAATTCGAGCATGGGGACATCGCCGTTGGAGTTTCCGGCCGCGAGCAGGGGGCGCCGGCCGGTGCGATTCCAGATCCGTATGGGTTTCTCCGGGCCGTCGTCGAGGTAGTCGGCCTCTGGCTTGTGGGTGATGGTGCCGCCGTTATCGTTGCTGGTGTAGGCGAAGGTGCTGCTGCTGCCGATCACCCGCTCGCGGGGGATGCCGTATATGTCCTGGCTGATCGGGCGCATGAAATCGCGGCCGCCACCTGAGACGATGTACGTGGCGAAGTCGTTGGCGTCCAGGTAGCCGAGCAGTTCCACCATCGGGGCGTAGGCGCATTTCAGGTAGCCGCGGCCGAGGGTGGGATGGGCGGCGGTGCGGATGAAGGTGTCTGACTGCTTCTCGAAGTCTTCCACGCTGATCCCGGCGTAGGCGGCCAGGATTCCGCCTGCCAGCGTCCGCACGTTGGTGTCGTCGCCTGCGTAGTGCTCGGTCATGAGCGAGCCGAACCAGGCGAGGTCGCGCGTGGCGACGGCCTTCCACGGCTGGCGTTGGCGGAGCTCCGGCTGCGCCTGCGTCATCTCGGCGAGGCGTCGGATGATGAAGTCGAGCTGGATCGGCATCGGTTTCTCGCACCACAGGGTGCCGTCGTTGTCGAACACGGCGACGCGTTCCTCGATCGGAACGGCGGGGGATCCGTCCTCGCCGCAGGTGCGCCGGACGAAGTCGATGATCGCCTGCTTCGTCGGGCCGTCGCGCCACGTCGAGAGGGAATCGTCGGCCACGGTGCATCCTCCTGGTCTCGTCGGCTATGCGCGATCTCGCACATCGAACGACCGTCATCGGGCAGCTGGTCGCCGCGCTGACCGGCTGCGCGCGGGAGTGGTCTCCGGTGTGCGTTCCGCCGGTCACCTGCGGGTGTCCCGTCGCACCACCCAGGTCGGGCACAGACGCGGTCCGGCCGAGTCGATTCGCGCGGCGGGCCTGCGTGGCGCCGTTTCAGGGCGCCGCAACGGCGATTCCGTGGTCAGGGGTGGCGTCGTTTGCAGGGTCGGAGGCTGTGCGGGGTGCGGGTGACTACTCGCGGGCGAACATGGCCACGGCTTCGCGTTCGAGGTCGATGTAGGGGTCTCCGCTGACGTCAACGGCGACGCGGTGCAGGGTGCCGCCGGTGAAGGCCCAGGGTGCCTCTCCGGGATAGTCGGAGGTGACGGGTGCGCCGCCGTCGCGGCCTGCGTTGAGGCCTTCGCCGCCGATGGCGAACTTGCCGGGTTGGGTTTGGATGTGGCCCTCGCCGACCTTGTGGTCGCCGTAGTACAGCGACAGGATGCCCTGCGCGACGCCTTTGGGTTGCTCGCCGGTCTTGTCGAAGCTGGCCGACAGCAGCAGGTTCGTTCCGGTGGGGATGTCCGTCGTGGCGACGATTCGTTGTTCGTTGAGGCCGACGAAGTTGTAGACGTAGATCAGCCGGTTGTCCTTGACATATAGGCTGTGGCCGCCGAATCGGCTGCCGTGGGCGAACAGCACACCCTGCGCGCTGTCGGCTTCCGGAATATCGACCTGTGCGGCGATGGTGTAGGACCGGTTGCGCACGTTCACCGCGACGGACTCGGGGACTTCCGCTCCGTCAGGTCGGTAGACGTAGCGGTTGCGGGGCGGTACGAGCTGCGGGCGTGGCGTCAGGATGATCTCCAGGGCGGTCCGGTCGTCGAGCGGGAAGGCGTGGTTGATCCCGGCTTCGTAGAACCACAGTCCGATCAGCTCGTTGAGCTTGTCGGGGTTTTCGGCGGCGACGTCATGAATTTCGGCCCGGTCGATCTCGGAGTGGTAGAGCTCCCAGGTGTCTTTCCCGAAGTGCCCCCAACCGCCGATTGCGGGGTGGGTGGTGACGGCTTTCCAGCCGTCGTGGTAGATCGCCCTGGTACCGAGCATCGAGTAGAACTGGGTGTGGCGTTCTGAGGGCAGGGCCGGCGCGTCGAAGCTGTACCGCATGCTGACCCCCTGGATCGGGATCTGGGTGAAGCCCTTGACCACGTCCGGTTGGGGAATCTGCAGACAGTCAAGAACGGTGGGCACGATGTCGATCGCGTGGTGGTACTGCTCGCGGACTTCGCCCTGGGCGGTGATGCCTGCCGGCCAGGAGAAGATGCACGGGTCGGCGGTGCCGCCCTCGAAGGAGGCGTAGCGTTTCCACATCTTGAACGGGGTGTTGAAGGCCATCGCCCAGCCGGTGGAGTAGTGGTTGTAGGTCTTCGGTCCACCGAGTTCGTCCAAGGCTGTCATGTTGTTGGCCATGGTGTCCGGGATGCCGTTCATGAACAGCATCTCGTTGACCGAGCCGTGGGGTCCGCCTTCGCCGCTGGCGCCGTTGTCCGACACCACGATGATGATGGTGTTGTCCAGCTGGCCGATCTCGTCCAGGTGGTTGACCAGGCGGCCGATCTGGGCGTCGCCGTGGGACAGGAATCCCGCGTACACCTCGGCCATCCGCGCCGAGAGCGCCTGCTCGTCGGGGGTCATGCTGTCCCACCGGGTGGTCTCGTCCAGCGCAGGGAAGGCTTCACCGTTCGGTCCGACCCGGTTCTGCGGTGTGCCGAGCGGATTGATCGGCGGGAGTTCGGTGTCCTTGGAGACGATGCCGAGTTCTTTCTGCTTGGCCAGCATGGTTTCCCGGGCATGTTCGTAGCCGGCGTCGAAGCGGCCCTGGTACTTGTCGATCCATTCGCGGGGGACGTGGTGCGGGGCGTGCGCGCAGCCTGGGGCGTAGTACAGGAAGATCGGCTGATCCGGTGCGATCGACTTCACATCGTCGATGTAGGCGATGGCTTTGTCGGTGAGGTCGACGCTGAGGTGGTAGCCGTCTTCGGGTGCGTAGGGCTGTTCCACCGGGTGGTTGTCGTGTATCAGGTCGGGGTACCACTGGTTGGTTTCCGCGCCGAGGAAGCCGTAGAAGCGTTCGAACCCGCGACCCAACGGCCAGTTCGCCTTGGTCGAGGCCATGTTCATCTCGTCCTCGGCGGTCAGGTGCCACTTGCCGACGGCGGCGGTCCTGAATCCCCTTTCCGCCAGGACTTCTGCCAGCGTCGCGCACTGGGGTGGGATATGGCCGTTGCCGTTCGGGAAGCCGGCCGCGCCCTCGGTGATGCACGCCATCCCGTTGGTGGTGTGGTTGCGTCCGGTCAACAGGCAGGAGCGGGTCGGCGAGCACAGCGCGGTGGTGTGCCACTCGTTGTAACGCACCCCGCGCGCGGCGATCTTGTCGATGTTCGGGGTGTCGATCATCCCGCCGTAGCAGCTCAGCCCGGCAAAGCCGACATCATCGAGCACGATATAGACCACGTTCGGGGCGCCAGAAGGCGCCTTCGTCTGCTCGTAGGGCGCCCAATCCGCCACCGACTCACGCACATCCATGTTCACCAAACCACGGAACGGTGTGGTCATCGAAACCGCCCAACTTCCAGTTGACAGGCGGCCAGCATCGAATCGGACCCTTCCGCGCCGCATCACCCCCGAAGGGTGACCAACCTTGGCGTGCTCCCGGATCACGCCGGGCGGCAGCACCGGAAACCGACGTGACTGGTGGTGCTCCGCACGGCATGCCCCTGCCGCGCCGCAGGCCGGTACCGATGGCAGTACGACGCCGCACACAGATGCGAGCCACCCTTGATCACTCGACGGTCCTGCTCGGTCAACGCATCCGTGGCCGGGCCGCAGCAGGCGAGCGGGGGCGTCTCCGTCCTCGCCCCCGCGTGGTTCGGCGTCCAGGGCGAGCTCGTCCACTCCCAGACGTTCCCGACGACATCGAACAGCCCGAAGCCGTTGGGCGCGAAGCGCTTCACCGGCGTCGTGCGATCGGCGCCGGGCGCGGCCTGATTCTGGTACGGGAACCGGCCGTGCCACGTGTTGGCCCGCACCTTCCCGCGCGGCATGAATTCATCACCCCACGGATAGGTCGCCCCATCCAACCCGCCGCGCGCCGCACGTTCCCACCACGCCTCGGACAGCAGCGTCTTACCGGCCCACGCGGCGTAGGCCAGCGCATCCTCGAAACCCACGTGCACCACCGGATGCAACTCGCGGCCGTCCAGGCTGCTGCCCGGGCCTTCGGGATGCCGCCAATCAGCGCCCGGCACCCACGCCCACCACCGCGTCCAGTCATCCAGCGGCACCGGGCCCGCCGTCGCGACGAACACCTGCGACCCAGCCACCAAGAGGTCCGGGTCCGCGCCCGGAAAGTCGTTCGGATCCGGGGCGAGTTCGGCGACCGTGACGTGCCCACTGTCCCGGACGAACCGGCGGAACTGCGCATTGGTGACCGGGTGCTCGTCCACCCACAGGTCGGCCACCTCCACCTGCCGCAGCGGCCGCTCCTCCGGGTAGAAATCCGCACTCCCCATCAAGAACGAACCGCCCGGCACCAGACACATGCCCTTGACCTGCGACAACGACGACCACCCCAGCTCCACGCGCACAATGAACGCAGCTCAACGGTGCAAGTCTGCGCCCGTACCAGCGCAGGGCTCGCCCCGGACGCCATACTCGCCCTGCTCTGCTCGGCAGGTCGTCCTGGTGCCCGCCCGGCCGGAGCTAGTCCGGCACTCCGCAGCGCTCCTGGTGGAGGTGGGATGTCATCGAGAAGGCGGTCACAAGTGTCGAGGAGCAGACCGGGGAAGACTTCGGTGTGGACCCCGAAGGATTCGACGAGGCATTGCGTGACGCCGTCAAGGACATGTAGGCCTACCTGATGGCGGTGGGCGTGCGGCCGACCTGGTGGCGTCAGCCGCGATCAGGGCCGGTGGCCGGCCGGCGGCCGCGATGTTCGCGTTGTGTCTGCTGCGGTCGGGGCATGAAGCTGTTCATGATGCTTGCGGCGTCGGCGGTCCTCGCTTTCTGTGTGCGATGTCCGCATCTGATCGCACGGCACCTGGCAGGTCATCTCGTACGAGAGGTTCTGTGGTCGGTGCGGTCGAACACGAGAGTGGTTGCTCTCACCTTTGACGACGGTCCTCACCCGGCGACTACCCCGGGGCTTGTCGATCTTCTGGATCGGTATCGGGCGAGGGCTACATTCTTCCTGATCGGCGTCAACGCGTCGAGGCATGAGGATCTCGTGCGGCGGATCGTGGATAGTGGTCATGAACTCGGGAATCACCTCTTATCGGACTATCCCAGTATCCTTCTTTCGGCGACGGAATTCCAAGCGCAGCTCTTGCAGGTTGATGCGACTCTTCGTCGTTTCGGAACCGTTCGATACTTTCGGCCGGGCTCCGGGTTCTTCACGCCGAGAATGCTGCAGATGGCAGCTGATAGCAGCTATCGTTGCGCGTTGGGGACAATTTCCACGTTGGACACCGACTCGCGCAATCCGGAGTCGGTGGCCCGTCGAATAGCCGGGAAGGTGCGGCCGGGCGATGTCATCGTCTTGCATGAAGGCAGTCCGGACCGGAGCCGCGTCGTCACCGTCGTCGAGAGCCTGCTTGCCGACCTCACCGCCCGTGGCTATCGCTTCGTGACGTTGACCGAGCTGGCAGCGCGTCCCGTCCTTCGGTGACCCGCTGCAGGTGTATCCCGAGCAAGCGAGCCGATCATTGTGAGGTGGCGCGGTTCGGTTGCTCAGCCTGGCTGGGTATCGGTGTCGATGATTTCCTCGACCGCCGCGTCGTCCACGGCGTGACCGACCCACTCCGACACCGTGGGTTCGAGATCCGCGCGCGCCTGCTGCTGCTGGGCAGGCGGCATCGCCTCGATGGCGTCCCAACGCCGCTTGGCTTCCCATCCCAGTTCCCGTGCCCGCAGCGCCTGCTGGACCCGGACCATCTGCGCTTCGGTGGCCGAGAGCCGGAACACGGTGCGCAGCGCCTCCGGGACGATCCGGCGGTAGTCGTGACCACCCTCGCCGAACACACCGGGTGTCGGCGCGAGCGCGTTCTGCAGGTCGATGAACGTCGTGAAGAACGTCGTGACCGGCAGCCATCGGGTGCCCCTCGGGCAGCCGTGCGGACGGGTGTCGTCCGGCCCGAGCCAATCCGGTTGGCGCCAGAGCACGGGGGCCTCGAACTTGGGGATCGGGTCGTCGCCGTTCTGCAGCAACAGGAAACGCACGGACGCGCGGTCGGCATCGGACAACGCGGCCCAGTCACGCAGGCTGCGGGTGACGTACACCCCGCCCGGTTGGACGGTCGGGGTCTGGGTGATGTCCGCGCCCGCGGTGATCTGGTGCCGCCACACCGTGGACGCAGGCGTACCGATCCACAATGCTGCCTCGAGCCCGATGCCGGTCGGGCCTGCCAGTCCCTGACCTTCGAACAGTCCCTGGCTGACCTGCGACCCCAGGCTCTCACCGAACAGCAGAAACCTCGGCCGACGCTCGGCAGGCATCTTCAGCAGGCGCTGCACGATGCCGTTCACCACGATGCGCGTCTGCTGAGTGGCCAGGTGCACCTTGCCCAACGACAGCGCCGAAGGCAGCACCGAGTACTGAATGGCCGCCGAGGCGCAGTCACCCTTCGTCAGGTACTCGAGGGTCTCGGTCGCAACGTAGTTGACATAGCCCGACCCGGTCGGTGAGAACAGCACGAACACCGAACGCTCCAACGCCCGGGTGCGGTCGATCTCGGCCAGGAGCATGGCGGCGCGGTCCGCTATCGACGCCGCCGACTCCAACGAGGCGTAGACCCGGATCGGCTGACGAGCAGGCTCACCCATCACGTGCGCGATACCGTCGGCGGGCAACACCATCGTCAGCCATCGCCTGCTCTCCCGGGACTGCGACGCCCATGGGATCGTCGAGCCCGGCCCGCCGGTCGCCTCGGCGACCGTGGGTGGGTCCGCGTGGGCCTGCTCCAGATGCTCCCCGGCGTGGGTCAGCTTTCCGGTGGCAAACGACAGCGCGGCATAGCCGACGCCCGCCAGTGCACCGGCAGCGACCGCTCGTCCGGCCGTGCGCCGGTCGTTCGACGTGCCGCCCAGCACCACCGCGGCCGCCCGTGCCGCAGCCGCACTCAGCGCCGATTCGGCCACCGCCACACCGACCAGTGCCAGGCTGACGACCGGTCCCGACGCCACCGCGGTGGGTATCGACACGACCCGGGTCACGTCTTCCTCGGCCTCCCGGCCATCGACCGGCGCCGACCCGGCGCGGGCCTGCTCGTGCCGGACCCGCGCGAAGGCGACACCCCAGGAGCCCAAGGTGGCGGCCAGGGTCAGCAGCCGCCCGCCACGGCGGCGCGCGGTGAGCTCCAGCAGATTCGCCGCGACACCCGCGATCGCGCTGGCCGACGTCGACCCCGCGGCCAGCCGCAGCAACGACCGCGCGGTCTGCTCGTCGCGCCGCCAGCGAAGCAGCGCGGCGGCGGACGTCCCGGCCAGCGCGGTCAGCCCGTCGACGGCGATCCCGCTGACCGCCTGCGCACGGGTCGACCCCGTCGCGCCCGGCAACCGCTCGGCCAGCGACCGCAGGAACGAGTGCGAGGCCGTCCCCCACCCGAACGCCGTCGACGCCGCGACGCCGGCGATGATCGCCTGGTCGCGGCTGGCCCGCGAGAGCAAGTTGGGCTGATAGGACCACCCGCTGGCGTGCGCACCGAGTAACAGCCCAGCGCGGGCGGAAACATCCAGGTGCCCGGCCCGGACATGGGATGAATGCGGCATGCGAACAGCCTGCTCGCGATCCAGTACAACTTCCATCACTCGCATCGGGTGAACCGCACGGCGTGCCCAATTGGGCCGCGTCACCTCCAGCCGGTGGCGATCTGCGGATGGTGAAGGTCCGCCCGCGTCGGCGTAGCTCGCGAAGACGTGGGCGACGGCTCCGCCGCTGAAGACGGTGGTGCTCATCGGCTCGATGGTGAGCGTCGCGAGGAAGATCCGCTCGCCCGCACCCAGGACGGCCGGGTGGATGAGAAGGCGGTACTCGTCGATCAAGCCGGTCTCGACCAGCACTCGGGCGAACCGTGCCCCGCCGTGGGCAAGCATGTATCCGTCGGAGCGCTCCCGCTTGAGCCGCGTGATGTCTTTGGCCAGGTCTCCGGCGGCCGATCGTCGTCTCGCCCCAGTCGGCGGACGCGAGCCAGTCCGAGAACACGACCTTGGGGATCTCGTTTATCGGCTTCGCGAACGGCCCGGACGCGCTAGGCCAGTGGGCGGCTATCACCGCGTAGGTGGTGGCACCCACGAGGTGCGCGCCTGCGTTGCTCACGGTCTCGACAGTCCAACTGAGGGCGTCATCGGAGCCTCTCGCGGCGATCCAGTCGGTGCTCCCGTCAATTGGTGCGACGTAACCGTCGAGCGGGACGGACATCTTGAGGACCAGTGAGGCCAGGCGCAGCTTCCTTCCCGGGATGGATGACACGAGCTGCTCGAGTCGATGGTGATGCAGGGCGCCGGTGAACCGGATTGAGAATCAGGCGTCGTCAGCACGGCTCATCTGGTCTGGGTGATGTGGACGGCCGGTGACGAGGGGACGGTCGCCCGTAGACAGCCTCTGCGGGCGGTCGGCAACGCGCTTGGTGTCTCAGGGCCGGTCTGGCTAGTGACCCACGAGGGGAAGAGCACATGGCGACTTCGACCGCGCTGAAGTTTCCGACCAAGCAGGAGAGCGTAGCAGCGCGCGGCGTTCGACGAGGCGTACGCCGTTTGAATCGGCACTGCCGACTGCGGGGTGGCCCCATTGGACCGCCCTGACCAGGTCGACCGACTCCGGAAAGAGGACGTGAGGTGGTGAACTCTGACGTCGCGCCGCCGGTGCCCCGGGCCGGACCGGTCGCCCCGATGGACATCCTGCGCTCGCGCCGGTACCTCGGGTTGCTGGTGGTCGCCGCGGTGCTGGGGGTGCCGATCTGGGCGGTCGCGTATTGGTTCCTCGCGCTGGTCGGCGCAATCCAGGGCTGGGCGTTCACGTCGTTGGCGCACAGTTTGGGGCTCGCCACCCTGTTCCTCGGAAGTACCGGGCTCATGGTGATCCCGCTTGTGATCGTCGGAGTCGTGGTGTCCTACGTATCACGCTCCGGCTGCCCGACCCTGGCCCACACGTGTCCGCTTCCGCGCCCGAGCCCGCTCCAGTGCCCGCGCCCGCCCCCGCGCCGGAGCCCTCCCCGACGACGGGCCGCACGTTATGACGCGTCAGAGAGGGTGAGCTCATGTTGAGCGAAGCGGTACCGGAGGCATTAGGGGCGGCGATCTATCCTCCGGGACTGCTGTTCGTGGCGTTCCTGCTTGTCAGTCCGCAGCCCAGGAGACGCGCCCTGATCTTCATCGCGGGCGCGGTGCTCGCGACCCTGGGCTTCGGGTTCGCCCTGGTGTTCCTCCTGCAGGGCTCCGGCGTGGAGCGCGGCCCGCACCGCACGGTGCCCGCCTGGATCGATCTCGCCATTGGGGTCCTGCTGCTGGGCTCGGCGGTCTACGTCTGGTTCCGACCACCAAAGGGTCCGAAGGCCGCGAAACAACGCCGCGAGTTCGGCCTGCTCGGGCTGCTGGCGATCGGTCTGCTGATGTACACGCCCTCGCCGCTCTACCTCGCCTCCCTTCATTCGATCGCAAAGGCGAATGCCAGCGTGCAGGTGACCATCCTCAGCGTCCTGTTGGTGGCCGGGATCTACATGCTGGCCATCGAGATCCCGGTCGTCGCCCACGCCGTCGCGCCCGAGCCAACGATCCGGGTGGTCACCGCGGTGAACGGCTGGCTCTCCCGGCACGGGCGCACGATCGTCGTGCTCGCCGCCGGCGCGTTCGGGGTGTACCTGGTGATCTCGGGGATCGTGCACCTCGTCCAAGGACCGGCCCCGACCTGATTCCTCCGTGCCAGGTGACCGCCGGACCGCCGACGAAAGGACGCCACGATGCTCGACGACACGGAACGCACCCTGCTCGACCACGACTGGCCCGACAAGCTCCCGGCGCACCAGTGAAGAGCGCCGCGCACTGCCTACACCCGTGTCCGCCCCGACATCGTCGTCGAGGTCTCCGCCGACCTCGTGCTCGACGGGCTGCAGTGGCGGCACCCCGTGCGCCTTGTGCGCGTGCGCAGCGATGTGCACGCAACCGACCTGCAGGTCGCGGACGAACGCTGAGGATCTGCCGCACAGTCGGGAGATACAGCAACGCCGGCTACCGTCAGCCCCTCGGCCAACCGCCAGGATCCGTGCGATAAGCGTGGCTACGACCGGACCTAGCAAGGTCACTACCGCCCCCGCGCGCCGGCAGGTCGGCAGCAGTGGGACGACGCCCGGTCGGATTCCCAAGCTGAGCACGCGGGTCGACGCCCGCAGACCTTCGACCAAGCGCATTAGGGGCGCAAAGATCAACAGCGGTCGCCCGGCGTCAGAAGGGCATCACGAGCCCCAGCACCAGCCCGCACAGGACACGCGGACTGGCACGACGACCAGCGTCAATCACTCCCGCCGACGGCCGCCCGAACACCGCGTCGGTGTTCGGGACGAAGAGGACGTCGTCGGGTGTGACCCGACCAAGCCCGGCCGGCTAGGTGAGGTAGTCGCGCAGTGTTTGCGAGCGGGCCGGGTGGCGTAGTTTGGCCATCGATCTGGCCTCGATCTGGCGGATTCGCTCGCGGGTCACGCCGTAGACCTGGCCGATCTCGTCCAGGGTACGGGGTCTGCCATCGGTCAGCCCGAACCGCAGTCGGACCACTCCGGCCTCCCGCTCGTTCAGGGTGGCAAGGACCGACTGCAACTGGCCCTGCAGCAGACCGAACGCGGCCGCGTCCAGGGCGTCCACGGCCTGGGAGTCTTCGATGAAGTCGCCGAGCTCGCTGTCGCCCTCGTCGCCGATGGCCTGGTCGAGGCTGACCGGCTCCCGCATGTAGTGCTGGATCTCCAGCACCTTCTCCGGGGTCATCATCATGGTGTGGGCGAGCTCCTCCGGGGTGGGCTCGCGGCCCAGGGCCCCGATCAATTGGCCCCGGATGCTGCGGAGTTGGTTGATGACCTCCATCATGTGCACCGGGATGCGGATGGTGCGGGCCTGGTCGGCCATCGCGCGGGAGACGGCCTGCCGGATCCACCAGGTGGCGTAGGTGGAGAACTTGTAGCCCCTGGCGTAGTCGAACTTCTCGACCGCGCGGATCAGGCCGATATTGCCCTCTTGGATCAGGTCGAGGAACGGCAGGCCCAGGCCGGTGTAGCGCTTGGCGATCGACACCACCAGCCGCAGGTTGGCCTGCACCAGGTTGTCCTTGGCGCGCTGTCCGTCGCGGACGATCCAGCGCAGGTCGCGGCGCACCTGTGAGCCACCGCCCCCGTCGGTGGCCTCCGACAGCCGTTCGGCGGCGTAGAGGCCGGCCTCGATCCGCTGGGCGAGCTCCACCTCACGCTCCGCATTCAGTAGCGCGGCCCTGCCGATCTGTTTGAGGTAGGCCCGTACCGAGTCCACCGAGGCGGTCAGCTCGGCGTCCTTACGTGCTTCCCGCAGGGCGTCGGTCTCTTCGTCGTCCCAGACGAAGGTGGTGGAGGCGGGAGCGTCCGCCGGCAGTTGTTCCACATCGCGCGTGGTCGGTGATGCGGCGCCGTGCTCTTGAGGGACCGACGGCATGTCGGCGCTCCTGTTCCCAGGACCGCTCATGGTCCCTGTTGGGAATTCGTCAAGAACGAAGCGGGGCTGAACGCCCGCGCAATGCGCTCCCAATAATCGCGACCCTACGCCCGATGGTCGCCCGAGCAGCAACGTCCGGTCTGGCCAGGCCCGCTCGACGCGCCCTCGAACTCCGGACCGGGCACAGACCGGCGAGCTGCACCGGCTTACGCCCAGATTTGTGATCAGCATTGCGCGCTGTCCGCCGCGATGGGGTGAGACGGATGAGACGAGCGGCGGCCTCTGGTCTAACTGAGGGTCGACGCTGGGGGGCGGTGAAGCCGCGTGAAACATCCTGGCCCCGACTCATACCTCAGCGGGCTGACCACGATGCGCTGCGCGTTGCTGCTCGACGCACTCGGCGAGGTCGACCGAGCCGGAATAGCCGGTGCGGTGGTGGAGGTCTACCCGGCCGCCACGCTACGGACATGGGGGCTGCCGAACACCGGGTACAAGCGGTCGCGAAACCGCCCGGCGCTTGCCGCGCTGTTGAGTCTGCTCGTCGCCCGTATCCCACAGCTGGAGTTTGCTGCAGACGCGCGGAAGCGGTGCGCCCGCAGCGACGACGGGTTCGACGCTCTGGTCTGTGCCCTCACCGCCCGTGCGGCAGCGCCGGGCAGGACCCAACTGCCTGCGCCGGGCGAGCAGGCCCGTCGGGCGGAGGTCGAGGGGTCGCCGTGTCGATGGCCGAGGATCTGGCCGCCGGGCTCGCGGTGACCGAGGGCCTGCTCCACATCGCCGCGATGCGCGGCAACCACGGCGGTACTGATCAAGCAGGCCGACCTGGGAGCGCAAGGCCAACGTCCACTCGCTCGCTTCGTCGCCCCATCGCCTCCCGCCAGCCTCCCTCAATCGAAGGTGACGGAGGGAAGGTCTGGTTCGGGCGATCATGGGCGTGGAATCAAACGTGGTGCGAAATCGTGATGAGCGGCGAGGCGTGCGGCGACTGGAGCGGCTGGTCTGCGGTCTGGGGGCGCTGGTAGAGGCGTCGTGCGGCGTGGAGTGCTGGCCTTACACCCGAGCGGTCGCAGGTTCGATCCCTGCCGCGCCCACCGGCCTGACCAGCGGTTTTCCTTGCTGAGTCGATCGCTGCCCCGCCGTCGATCCATGCGGCGTAGTCGGGGGTCTGGTCGTTTGACGGCGGCGAGCGCGTCTTCCGCGCGGTCGAAGCAGGGAGCGGTCATTGCAGCGTCGCCGTCGAGCGCGAAGGTCTCCGGGGCGCCCGAGTAGAGCAGCGCTCGCACGCCGAGGTCGACGCCGCGCTCGTTCGGTTCCTCGCTGGCGGCCCGCGCGGGTTGGTCAAGCGCGAGGAGCTGATAGGCGCGGAAGGCGAGCGTGTTGCCCGTAAGGCCGGGTTGGTACGGGCTGCCACGAGCACGTGCGGGCCGAGCTGCGACTGCCGATCCCGCCGTTGGCGCGGAGTTCTCCCACCGGGACGGCTCGACGCTCTGCACGGACAAGCGCGGCCGGGCGTGCGGGCCGATCGAGGCTACCCAATGAACGGCGCGGCCGCTGACATCACGCGGTCAACCGAGGGTGCCAGGTTAGGACACTTGGCATCGCCAAACGATGTCGACAGCCGGGAGGCGACTGTTGACACCGGTCCTCTATCCTCGGACGAGAGTGAGGAGGTCGTGGTGAGCGTGGAGCCCCTGCATAGCCTGGACCGCAGCACGCTGCGGGAGAAAGCGCTGGGAGCGCTGCGTTCGGCGATCACGTCGGGGCAATATCGGCCGGGGGACCACCTGAGTGAGGTGGAGCTGGCGAGTCACCTCGGGGTGAGTCGGGGGACGGTCCGCGAGGCGCTGCGCCACCTGCAGCAAGAGGGTCTGGTGACGGCGGGGAACCGCGGGATGCTGCGGGTGACCACGGTGTCGCCGAAAGAGGTCCGCGAGCTCTTCCGGGTGCGCGCCGCGCTGGAAGGGCTGGCCGCAGCCGAGATCATCGTCTCCCCGCGGCGGGACGCGGCGGTGGCGACGCTCCGCACCGCGTTGGACCAGCTCGCCGACACCGAAGGGGCGGGCTTCGCGGAGAAGTTGGAGTCCGACCTCGGGTTCCACCTCCTGCTGTGCTCGCTTTCCGGCAATTCGATGCTCGTGGAGACCTGGCGCCATCTTGAGGGTCGAATCCGGGTCACCATCATGAACGGCGAGTCGGACGAGGCGCCGACGATGATGTCGCGCGACCGGCACGCGCCGATCGTGGACGCGATCGCGAGCGGTGACATCTCCGCAGCGAGCCGCGTAGTCGAACAGCACATGGCAGCGGCGGCGCGCCAGTACGCGCCAGCCGACGAGGACGCCTGACCTTCCACCGCGTCGCTCGGCCGGTGCATCACGCATCCGCCATCCGGGTGGGGACCGCCGTCAGGCGTTGACAGCTTCGGTGCGCACCCTCACCATTTCCGCAACGGTCGACTGTTAACAGTCAACTGTTGGAGGTAGGCAACGGCTTCTGCGGTGCCACCTCGAGCGAGACCATCCGGACCCATCTGATCGACGGAGATCAACCATGACCGAACGGCACCCGCCGCTGCGGGACCCGCATCTCGAGGACGTCGCGCACTGGCACCCCATCGAGGGCACGCCGGAGAAGAAGAAGGTGGCCATCGGCTGCTCGATCGGCGCCACCATCGAGACCTACGACTTCATCGGCTTCGGCACCGCCGCGGCGCTCTACTTCAACCACGTCTTCTTCCCGGCCACCGACCCGCTCTCGGGCACCCTGCTGTCGTTCGCGACGCTGGGCATCGGGTTCGCGGTCCGCCCGCTGGGCGGCATCATCGGCGGCTACCTCGGTGACCGCATCGGCCGGAAGCCGGTCCTGGTCGGCTCGCTGCTCCTGATGGGCATCGCGACCGTGCTGATCGGCGTGCTGCCCACCTACCAGCAGGTCGGCGTGTGGGCCGGGATCCTGCTCGTCGCGGTGCGGGTCGTGCAGGGACTGGCGTTCGGCGCCGAGTGGGGCGGGGCGATCCTCATGTGCTTCGAGCACGCCCCGTGGCGCAAGAAGGGCCTCTACACCGGCATCACCCAGGCGGGCTTCCCGGTCGGGCTGCTGCTGGCCAACCTCGCATTCCTGGTCAGTGTGCCGCTGGGGGAGCAATGGGCCTGGCGAGTGCCGTTCCTGCTCTCGTCCGTGCTGATCGTCGTCGGCATCCTCATCCGCCTCAAGATCGAGGAGTCCCCGGAGTTCGAGGAGCTCAAGTCCGAGGGTGAGGTCTCGAAGAACCCGCTGCTGGAGGTGCTGCGCGACGACTGGCGCAACATCGTGCGCGCGTTCTGCCTACGCATCACGGAGACCGCGGGTTACGCCGTGTCGGTTACCTTCATGCTTTCCTACCTCGCGAGCACGAAGATCGCGGACCGGTCGGTCAGCCTCACCGCCCTGTTGATCGCGGCCGCGTTGGGGATCGTCGCCACCGCGCTCTGGGGTGCGCTGACCGACAAGGTCGGCAGGCGTCCGGTGTACTTGGTGGGCACTGCGCTGCACCTGGTGTGGGGGATCCCGCTGTTCCTGCTCGTCAACACCAAGGTCGCGGTGCTGATCGTGATCACCTTCGTCGTGAGCTACACGGTCCTGCAGAACATGCTGGCCGGTGTTCAGGGCGCCTGGTTCTCCGAGCTGTTCGCCACCAAGACGCGCACCACCGGGGCCTCGCTGGCCTACCAGCTCTCCGCCGTGGTCTCCGGGTTCACACCGCTGGTGGCTACCGCGCTGTTCGTGGCCGTCGGGTGGATCGGCCCGGCCCTGCTGTTCAGCGCGTACGGCCTGCTCGGCTTCCTCGCCGCGCTCGTGACGAAGGAGACCTGGGGACGCGCCGAGCGCGCGGAGGTCGCAGCGCTCGAAAGCGCTCTGTCCGGGCCGTCTGCGCCCGAACCCACCCTGCACCGCAACGCCGAGACCGCCGCCGGGAGCTGACATGACCACCATCGAACCGAGGGAATCCCTCATGACCGCGCCGAGCGAGGACCGGGTCAAACGGATCCGGCAGGCCGCCCATCGGATCCGGCTCAACGCCCTGAACATGGGCGAGGTCCAAGGCCAGGGCTACATCGGCCAGGCCCTGGGTGTGGCCGACGTGCTCGCCGTCGTCTACATCGACCAACTGCGCCACCGGCCCGAGGACCCGCACTGGCCCGACCGGGACCGGTTCCTGCTCTCCATTGGCCACTACGCGATCGCCCTTTACGCCGCACTGGCCGAGGCCGGGACGATCCCGGTCGAGGAGCTCGCCACTTACGGCTCCGACGGGTCCCGGCTGCCGATGTCGGGCATGGCGTCCTACACCCCGGGCATGGAGATCTCCGGCGGCTCGCTCGGGCACGGCCTCGCGGTCGCCACCGGCATGACGCTCGGCTTGCGCCACCAGGGCAACGCCGCCCGCGTCTACAACCTGCTCTCCGACGGCGAGCTCGACGAAGGCTCGACGTGGGAGGCCGCGCTGCAGGCCGCCCACCACGGTCTGGACAACCTCACGGCGATCGTCGACGTCAACGCGCTGCAGGCCGACGGCCCCACCGCCGGGGTGCTACGCACTGAGCCCGTCACCGACAAGTGGCGCGCCTTCGGCTGGCACGCGATTCGCGTCGACGGCAACAACATTCCCGCGCTCGTCGAAGCGTTCGACGAGCTCGCCGAGCATCGCGGCTCGCCCGCCGTGCTCGTCTGTGACACCCGCATCGGCCGCGGCGTGCCGCTGCTGGAGACCCGGGAGAAGGCGCACTTCATGCGCGTGGCCGAGCACGAATGGCAGATCGCCCGCGACCAGCTCGAGGAAGGGCTGACCCGATGACTACTACCACAGCGAAGAAGCTCACCACCTCGGCGATGATCGCCTCGTTCGCCGACCCCGGCCAGCGCACCACCAGCGCCCCGTTCGGCCACGCCCTCGCCCGGCTTGCCGAGGAGCGCCCCGAGATCGTCGGCCTGTCGGCCGACCTCGCCAAGTACACCGACATGCACGTCTTCCGCGACGCCCACCCGGACCGCTTCTTCCAGATGGGCATGGCCGAGCAGGCCATGCTCGGCGCGGCGGCGGGGCTGGCCGAGGTCGGGCTGGTGCCGTTCGCCTCGACGTATTCGGTGTTCGCCACGCGTCGGGCCTACGACTTCCTCTGCCTGGACATCGCCGAGCCCGGTCTGAACGTCAACGTCGTCGGCGCGCTGCCCGGGCTGACGACCGGCTACGGGCCCAGCCATCAGGCCACCGAGGATCTCGCGATCCTGCGGGCGTGTCCGGGGCTGACGATCGTGGACCCCTGTGACTCGGTCGACATCGAACAGGCTGTGCCCCAGCTCGCGGCGCACCCGGGGCCGACCTACCTTCGGCTGCTGCGCGGCGCCGTGCCGAGTGTGCTCGACGAGTACGACTACCGGTTCACCCTCGGCAAGGCGGCCGAGCTACGGACCGGCCGCGACGTAATGATCATCTCGACCGGCCTGATGACCATGCGGGCGCTGCAGGCCGCCGAGCGGCTCGCAGCCGACCGGGTCGATGTCGCCGTGCTGCACGTGCCCACGATCAAGCCGTTGGACCGCGAGGCGATCGTGCGCGCCGCGGAGCCCGGACGGCTCGTCGTCACCTGCGAGAACCACACCGTGATCGGCGGGCTCGCCGAGTCGGTCGCCGCGACGCTCGCCTACGCCGGGAAGGGGACGCGGGTCGTCCCGATCGCGCTGCCCGACGAGTTCCTCGCCGCGGGCGCCCTGCCCACCCTCCACGACCGCTACGGCCTCTCGACCGACGCCGTCGTGGCCCGCATCAAGACCGAGCTGTAGGAGAAAAGCCATGTCATACACCGCCATCGTCACCGGCGCGGGCTCCAAGCGGGGCATCGGCCGTGCCACCGCACACGCGCTCGCCGCCGCGGATTGGCACATCGCCGTGCTCGACCTCGATGAGGCCAGCGCCAAGGACACCGCCCACGAGGTGGCCGAGCGGCACGGGGTGCAGGCCGTCGGCGTCGGCTGCGACGTCACCGACGAGGCCTCGGTCGAGGCCGCGCTCGCCGCGCTCGACGGCGACGTGCCGCCCGTCGGTGCCCTCATCAACAACGCGGGCATCACCTCACCTACCCGGTTCCTCGACATCACCGCAGCGGAGTGGGACCGCATCTTCGCGGTCAACGTCCGCGGCGCCTACAACATCACCCGCCGCGTCGCCCCCCGCCTCGCCGATCAGGGCTTCGGCCGGATCGTGTTCCTGTCCTCGGTCTCGGCCGAACGCGGAGGCGGAGTGTTCGGCGGCGTCGCCTACTCCGCGGCCAAGGCAGCCCAGCTCGGGTTCACCCGAGCGCTGGCCCGCGAACTCGGCCCGAAGGGTGTCACGGTCAACGCCGTCGCACCCGGCCTGATCGGTACCGACATCACCGGCGGTGCGCTGGAGGGCGAACGCAAGGACGCGCTTCTCGCGGGTACACCGGTCGGACGCGTCGGCACCGTCGCCGACGTCGCCGACCTCATTACCTACCTCTGCAGGCCTGAGTCCGGCTACATCACCGGGGCCACCTACGACGTCAACGGTGGCTCGCACATCCACTGACCCACCGCAACCGCCGGGTCCGGACGCCAGCCGTCCGGGCCCGGCTTTCCGTGCTGTGCCCCTGACTTGACGGGACAGTCCTCGACGTCCGTCCGCCGCCGTGGTCGGCTGGCCGACACCACGCGAAGATCGAGTGAGGCAAGCTTGGACGTGCCAGCGGTGGTAGTCTTGCGCCAACTTCTGAAAATGTTCAGGATGGTGACGTGACGACCGAGGTGCAGTGGAGCGAGCTGCAGCGCGATCCCAAAGGCGTGGCCGCGCTCGCCGAGCGGGGTGACGTGCGCGTCCGCAGGCGCGACGGGGTGCCGCTGCTGTTGGTGCGGGAGGACAGCGCCAGCGCTGGCGCGGATGGGGCGATGAGTGCGGCGCGTGCTCTGCGGAACGCTCTGGCTCACTTGCCGACGGAGGCTGCTGCCGACGTTCTGCGGGAGGAGTTCCCCTGGGTCGACCTGCTGCCCGACGCAGAGCGGCGGACCTTTGCCGTCGACTTCGTGCGCGCGGTGGGGGCGTCGGCGGAGCTGGGGCGATGGTCAGTACTGGCACAGGTGCTGGTCGAGTGGAAGGCGACTGCCGCGGTCTACGCCGACCCGGCTCTTGCCGAGGAACTGATGCGGCCGCTGGAGTCCGACCTGGGCCCGGTACCGGCGCCGGGCGGGGCGTGACCGTTGCCGGCCAAGCGCGGTGACCGCGTCGCGCCGCCTGCTCGCCCGGACGGGTGGGAGGCCCGGTTTGCGACATCGGAGGCGGCGAAGGGCTGGGAGGAGCTGTGTCGGGTCGCTCAGGCCAACACGTGGGAGGCATGGATTGTGCTGACCGAGCGGCCGACCCGACCAGAGAATCCTGGGCGGCAGCATCGACTGCGGGGGCAGCTGTCGCATCGGCAGATCGGCGGGCGCCTGTTCGACCAGTGGCAATACGAGGTGACTGCGGCGGGGCGGATCTGGTACTGCCCCGATCCGGACCGGCGGATCGTCTGGCTCGTCGCGGCTAGCCCGGCACATCCGAAGGTGACGGAGTAGGGCGGTCGGCTCAATCGATCATGGGCATGGAATCAATCGTGGTGCGAATCGTGATGAGCGGCGCGGTGTGCGGCGGCTGGAGAGGCTGGTCTGCGGCCTGGAGGCGCTGGTAGAGGCGTCGTGTGGCGTGGAGTGCCAGCCTTACACCCGAGCGGTCGCAGGTTCGATCCCTGCCGCGCCCACCGGCTTGACCAGGGACAATGGCGCCGTGTAGATCGTTCTGCCTGGTCGGCGAAACACTGTTTTCGCACCACGGGACGAGCGCTCATCGCAGCAGGGCGCATCCTTAGTGGCTGCTTTGTCGCTCTCGATCCCCACCGTCTCGCAGACCGTGGGTGGACTCTTGTGGCGGGTATCCCTGCGGTGGCTCGTGATCGTGCGGGTACTGCCGTGAGCTTGGCGACGACCTAGTTTCGTATTACGATTGCTCGGTGGATGTCCACCGCGCGGCGCGCAGGCATGGCGTCGACGGGGATGAACTGGTCATTCACGCGATGCGCATGAGGCCCACGTACCGAGGACTCTTGCCATGACAGAAGTGAGCCGACATGACAGCTGAGCGAGAGGAAGAGAACCGGACGTCCGGGGGCGTGCCGGTGACCGAGGAGTTGGTCGACCGGCTGGCCGACGAGGCCGCGGCAGGCTACGACGTGGCGGCGCTGCGGCGCAGGGGCGGTCGGCGACCGATGGGTGTAGCCCCGGCGGAGGTCGTTCCGGTGCGTCTCGATCCGGAATTGCGCACCGCGCTGGCCGCCCGCGCGGACGCCGACGACACCAGCGTCAGCGACGTCATCCGCCAGGCGCTGCGGGCTTGGCTGCACGTGGCCTGACGTCCCATGTCCGTCCGCCGTCGTGGTCGGCCTGCCGACCCTTTGGTTGATCATGGGCGTGGTGCGAAATCGTGATGAGCCGCGCCCACCGGCCTGACCAGGGACAATGGCGCCATGTCGTGCTGTGTGCGCCGTTTCGCTGGTCAACGCGCGATTGACGGTCATCGGTAAAGGCGTCGGCTCCAGCTGTTGCTCGGCTGCTTGTCATGCGACCAGCTCGCCACCGCGCGCACAGCGTCCGGGCCGTACGGGACGCGGTCCATACACTTCCAGGAACGCCCGAGCCTGACGTGCGCCGAACCGCAGTCTGCGCGCGGACCCATCACCGAAAGGAAGGTCGCGCCATGAGTGCAGCAGACGACGGTGTCCAGCGACCCTACGAGCTCGTAGCGACCGACGACGGAATTCTGGCCAAGGTGCGCCTGCGCGGCAGTGCCGTCCTCACTTCGCCGACACTCAACCGCGGCACCGCCTTCACCCTCGAGCAGCGGCACGCCCTGGGGTTGATCGGGCTGCTCCCGACGGGGGTGACCACCTTGGACGGCCAGCTGCGACGCGTCTACGCCCAATACCGCAATCAAGCCGATGACCTGCGCAAATGGGTATATCTGGCCAACCTGCGCGACCGCAACGAGGTGCTGTTCTACAAGCTGCTGTCCGAGCACCTCGACGAGATGCTGCCCGTCGTCTACACCCCGACGGTGGGACTGGCCATCGAACGGTTCAGCCACGAGTTCCGCCGCACACGCGGGGTCTACCTGTCGGTCGACCACCCCGAGGACGTCGAGACCTCGCTGCGCAACACCGGCCTCGGCCCCGAGGAAGTGGACCTGCTGGTGGCCACCGACTCCGAGGGAATCCTCGGCATCGGCGACCAGGGCGTCGGCGGGATCGAGATCGCCAGCGGCAAGCTCGCCGTCTACACCGCGGCCGCAGGCATCCACCCGCACCGAGTCCTGCCGGTGGTCCTGGACGTGGGAACCGACAACCTCGGACTGCTCAACGACGATATGTATCTCGGAGAGCGGCACGCCCGCGTGCGGGACGGCCGCTACGACGCCCTGATCGACGCCTACGTCGCCGCGGCCACCAAGCTCTTCCCCCAGGCGATGCTGCACTGGGAGGACTTCGGGGCAGGCAACGCCCGCCGGATCCTCGACCGCCATGCCAACCGCTGCTGCACCTTCAACGACGATATGCAAGGAACGGCTGCCGTCGTCCTCGCCGGCGTCTTCTCCGCGCTTAAGGCCACAGGCACCAGGCTGACCGATCAGCGAGTGGTGATCCACGGCGCAGGCACCGCGGGTCTGGGCATCGCGGACATGATGCGCGATCAGATGGTCCGTGACGGTATGTCGAGCGCGGAAGCCACCCGCCGGTTCTGGGCCTTGGACCGCCGTGGCTTGCTTACCGAGGACCGTGCCGCGAGCCTGTACGACTTCCAGCAGCCCTACGCCCGCCCCGCCGCCGACATCGCGGACTGGAACGGTACTGGGCTCGCCGAGGTCGTCGCCCGGGTGAAGCCGACCATCCTTATCGGCACCTCCACCCAGACCGGGGCCTTCACCGAGCCGATCGTTCGAGACATGGCCGCCCACACCACGCGGCCGGTCATCATGCCGCTATCCAACCCCACCTCGCGCTGCGAAGCCCGCCCCGCGGACCTGCTGCGCTGGACCGAAGGCCGAGCACTGATCGCCACCGGCAGCCCGTTCGCACCGGTCACCCTGGGTGAGACGACCTACCACATCGCCCAGGCCAACAACGCCCTCGTCTTTCCCGGACTCGGGCTCGGTGTCACCGTTGCCCGCGCCCGACGGATCAGCGACCAGATGATTGCCGCTGCCGCCGACGCAGTCGCAGGTCTGTCCGACGCGACGACGCCCGGCGCACCACTGCTGCCTGCCGTGACCGATCTGCGCCGTGTTTCGGCAGGCGTCGGAGTCGCTGTCGCCTGCGCCGCCGCAGCCGAAGGCCTCGCGCAGGTTCCGCTCGACAACCCGATTCAGCAGGTCCACTCCGCCATGTGGCGTCCCGAGTACCCGCATATCACGGTCTGACCGCAGCAAGAACAACCATTTGGAGCGCGTCCGGCCGTTGCGATGCTGCGAAACCGCCTCATGGCGAGGCTGACAGCGTGACGACTGAGGTGCAAGATCGGGCAGTTGTCGCGGTGACCACCGGGCCGAAGGCCTCCGCTCTCGTGCCCTGCCCACACATGACTTGAGTCAGAACTGAAGACCCACGCCAGCCGGGTACGTCAAGCAGGGGCTTGACGTACCCGGCTGGCGTTTGGCGGTACGAACTCACGACCGGTGCGCCGTGGCCGTGAAGTGCGGATCAGACGCGCTCGAAGATCGCCGCGATGCCCTGCCCGCCGCCGATGCACATCGTGATCAGCGCGTACCTGCCGCCGGTGCGCTTGAGCTCGTACAGCGCCTTGACGGTCAGGATGGCGCCGGTCGCGGCCACGGGGTGACCGAGGCCTATCCCGCTGCCGTTCGGGTTGGTGCGCTCCGGCGGCAGTCCCAGCTCCCTGGCCACGGCCAGCGCCTGCGACGCGAAGGCCTCGTTCACCTCGAACACGTCGATCTCGTCGACCTTGATACCGGTACGGTCGAGCACCTTGCGCGTCGCAGGCACCGGACCCATGCCCATGATCCGCGGCTCGACCCCGGCGTGGGCGTATCCCACCAGTCGGCCCAGCGGGCTGAAGCCGTTGCCGTTCACGAACGACTCAGAGGCGAGCACCACGGCCGCGGCGCCGTCGTTGATGCCCGAAGCGTTGCCCGCGGTGACCGTGCCGTCCTTGGCGAACGCGGGCCGCAGCTTGGCCATGTCCTCGACGCTGACCTCGGCCCGCACGTGCTCGTCGGTGTCGACGATGGTGGTCTTGCCCCTCTTGCCTGCAATCTCAATGGGGAAGATCTGTTCCTTGAAGTACCCGGCTGCCTGCGCGGCCGCGGCTCGGCGGTGGCTCTCCGCGGCCAGCTCGTCCTGGTCTTCCCGGGACACGTGGTAATCGGTGGCGACGTTCTCCGCGGTGACGCCCATGTGGCAAGCGTCGAACGGGTCGGTGAGCGCCCCGACCATGGCGTCGACGGCGACGCCGTCGCTCATCCGCTGGCCCCAGCGCATGCTGGGCAGCCAGTACGGGACGCGGCTCATCGACTCGGCGCCGCCTGCCACAGCGACCTCGCAGTCGTCGAGCATGATCGACTGAGAAGCGGAGACGATGGCCTGCAGCCCGCTGCCGCACAGCCGGTTGACGGTCAACGCTGGTATCCCGACCGGCAGGCCGCCATTGATGGCCGCCACCCGGGAGAGGTACATATCCCGCTTCTCCGTGTGGAGCACGTTGCCGAACACGGCGTGGCCGACCTGCGCCGGGTCCACGCCTGCCCTGTTGACCGCCTCGCGCACCATCGTGGCGGCGAGATCGGCAGGCGGTACGGAGGCGAGACCGCCACCGTACTTGCCGATCGGGGTCCTGACAGCGGACATTACGAATACGTCTTCCATTGCTCTTCCTCTCACATGTCCAAGCCGCCGTTGACGGCCCAAATCTGTCCGGTGATGTACGACGACGCGTCGTGCGCCAGGAACGCGACCACGCGGGCGACCTCCTCCGGCCTCCCGATCCGGCCGCACGGAATCTGGCCGACCAGCCGCTCCATTGCCTTTTCCGGGATTCTGGCCAGCATGTCGGTGGCCATGGCTCCCGGGGTCACGCAGTTGACGGTCAGCCCGACGCCCTCACCGATCGGGTGCCCGGCCCGGGCCAGCATGAAGGCAGACTCCCTGGCCAGCGACTTGGTCAGCCCGAACATGCCGGACTTGGACGCCGTGTAGTTCACCTGCCCGACGCTGCCCATCTCCCCGTAGGCGGAGGAGATGTTGATGATCCTGCCGGTACCGCGCTCCATCATGTGCTCGAGTGCTGCCTTGGCCACGAAGAAGGCCCCGGACAGGTTGACGGAGATCACCTGCAGCCAGTCATCGTCGGACATCTTGGCCACGGTCTTGTCGTGGGTGATCCCGGCGTTGTTCACCACGATGTCCAGGCGGCCGTGCTGCTCGATGACCTCGCGCACCACGCGCCTGCAGTCGTCTGCCTCGCCGATGTTCCCGTTGTGGACGGTGACCGTGCCCGGGTACAGGGCGTCCATCTCGGCCATGAACTTCTCGGCAGGCTCGTGGTGCCGCCAGTACCCCGCGGCGACGTGCGCCCCCTCCTCGGCGAGGCGGTGGCTGATGCCTGCTCCGATGCCGCGGGTCCCTCCGGTGACCAGCGCTACCTTGTCCTGTAGCGGCAGCCTGCTGCTGAGCGGCTGCTGTTCGGTCGCGGTCGTCATCGCTTCGCTCCTATCCGTTCATGCTCTTGATGCTGTCCTGCCCGGCTCGCCACAGGGGACGATGCCGACGGCGCACGCCACGTGATGGTCAGCTCGGCGGTAGTGATGTGCGAATTCCAGACGTTACGGATCTTGTTATCCCCGGGCACCGGGCATAGGTCCCAGGCCTAATGGCCCAAGGTCACATCTTCACTGCAACTGGGCGGCTACCGCACGGCGTCGGTGGCACACGCTGCATCGGGTACCAGGTGGAAGATGGTGAGCGGCTCATTCAGCACCTCCGCGCAGTCGATCTTCGAGGCTCGGCGTTCGCCCTGGTCGCCGAGTGTGCTCCGGCTGTCTGCTGTCCTGATGACGCTGGCAAGCGCGTGCAGGCTTCCCAAGACGGTGCGCACTGAGGTCGGTTGGACCCAGATGCCGGGCGTGTTGATGATCAGATCAGAGCAGTTGATCTGTCGGCGGGAATGCCGCAAGCAGCGCGGTTCGGAGTGCGCTGTCATTCCATTCTTCTCGACAATGCAATGCCTTCGATTTTTGCCTCAACCGGTCGATCGGCGGCGGGGCGATGGCGAAGATCTTGCTGCCGCTTGTGGGGTTGAGGGTGATTTCCGAGAATGCCATGATTGGACCGGTCCAACGACTTCGCAGCGTGATGCTGAGTCCTGAGAGCCAACGACGACCGGCGGTCGCGCTCGGAAGGCGCAGGACCGCGGCAGCGCAGCACCCCACCACATGCCGTGCGCGGCGAGGAGAACCAATGCTGCCCCTGCTCGACAACAAGGTCGTGTTCATCAGCGGCGGTAGCCAATCCTCCGGCTGCGGGGTGGCGGCGCGTTCAGCTCGCGGCGGCGTGCGGGTCGTGCGCCAGCCACACCACACCGAGCGGCGGCAGGGAGATGCTCGCGGAATGCGGCAGGTCGTTCCACGGCGTGTCCTCCGCTGTGACCTCTCCGAGCAGGACGTTCGCGCCTGCGTACTCGGCGGCGTCGGAGTTGAGGATCTCCGCCCAGCGGCCGCCCTCGGGAAGGCCGATCCGGTAGTCGTGCCGGACCACTGGAGTCAAGTTGGCGACGCAGGCGATCGGCCTGCCTGCCCCCGACGGCGCGAAGCGCAGGAAAGACAGCACGCTGTGGTCGGCGTCGTTGGGATCGATCCAGCGGAAGCCGGTCCAGTCGAAGTCCTGCTCCCACAAGGCAGGCTCGGCGCGGTAGATCGCGTTCAGCTGGCGCACCAGCGTCTGCGTGCCGACGTGCTCGGGGTACTGCAACAGGTGCCAATCGATGCTGCCTTCGCTCCGCCACTCCGCGGATTGGGCGATCTCGCCGCCCATGAACAGCAGCTGTCGCCCGGGATGCGCCCACATCCATGCCAGCAGCGTGCGCAGGTTGGCATGCTTCTGCCACCGGTCACCGGGCATCTTGCCGACGAGCGAGCCCTTGCCGTGCGAAACCTCGTCGTGGCTGAGCGGCAGGATGAAGTTCTCGTGGAACGCGTACAGCAGGCTGAAGGTCAGCTCGTGGTGGTGGTAGCGACGGTGCACCGGGTCCTGGGCGAAATACTCCAGGGAGTCGTTCATCCACCCCATGTTCCACTTGAAGCCGAAGCCCAGGCCGCCGAGGTGCGTCGGCCGCGAGACGGCGGGCCAGGACGTCGATTCTTCGGCGACCATCAACGCCGACGGATGATGCCGGTAGACGACCTCGTTTGTTTCCTTGATGAAATCGATGGCCTCCAGGTTCTCCTTTCCGCCAAACCGGTTGGGCACCCACTGGTCGTGCGAGCGGGAGTAGTCGAGGTAGAGCATCGAGGCGACCGCGTCCACCCGCAGCCCGTCGATGTGGTATTCCTCGATCCAGTACAGGGCATTCGCGAGCAGGAAGTTGCGCACCTCGTGCCTGCCGTAGTTGAAGACCAGGGTGCCCCAGTCGGGATGCTCGCTCAGCCTCGGGTCGATGTGCTCGTAGAGGGCGGTGCCGTCGAACTGCGCCAGCGCCCAGTCGTCCTTGGGAAAGTGGGCGACCACCCAGTCGACGATCACGCCGATCCCAGCCTGGTGCAGCCGGTCGACCAGATGCCGGAAGTCGTCGGGTGAGCCGAACCGCGCGGTCGGCGCGAAGTAGCCGGTCACCTGGTAGCCCCAGGAGCCGCCGAACGGGTGCTCGGCGACCGGCAGCAGCTCCACGTGGGTGAAGCCGAGATCGCTGACGTACTGCGGCAGCGCGTCGGCCAGCTCACGATAGGTCAACGGGCGCCAACCGCCGTGGCCGTCCTCGACCAACCGCCACGAGCCGAGGTGCACCTCGTAGATCGACATCGGCGAGATCATCGCGTCGAGGGCCTCGCGGTCGGCCAGCCAGCCGTCGTCGCGCCAGGTGTACGACGTGTCGTACACCACGCTGGCTGTGGAGGGCGGAACCTCGGTGGCGAAGGCGAACGGGTCGGCGCGGAGACCGAGATGGCCGTGCTGGGTGAGCAGCTCGTACTTGTAGTGCGCGCCAGCGGCCACGCCGGGCAGGAAGATCTCCCAGACGCCCGATCCGCCCAGCGTCCGCATCGGGTTCATCCGGCCGTCCCAGCTGTTGAAGTCGCCGACCACCCGTACCGATCGCGCGTTCGGCGCCCAGACCGCGAACGACGTGCCGCTGACCGCCTGATGCACGTGGACGTGCGCGCCCAGGTGCCGCCACAGGCCCTCGTGCCTGCCCTCGCCCAGCAGGTGCAGATCCAACTCACCCATCGTCGGCCAGAAGCGGTACGGATCGTCGACTGTCACCACGTTGTTGTCGCCCGGATAGGTGACCTCCAGGCGGTAGTCGGGGATCCGGGTGCCTGCCACCACCCCGCCGAAAATGCCTGCCGGGTGCAGCGGCAGCATCGCTATCCGCTCGCCGTTGCCGCCATCGAGGACGATCGCCATGTCGACCGCGTCCGGCCGCCAGCCCCGGATCACCACGACGTGCCGCCCTTCGGCGTCGCGGGCCGGGTGCGCGCCGAGCACGCTGTGCGGGTTATGGTGCTCGCCCGCCACGATCCGATCCAACTCCGTGTCGGGCCCCCCAACCAGTTCGCTCATCCCAAATAGCAGATCGCTCATGCCGACCCTCCGGACCGTCGATGGCTGCTGGCTATGGCCAGGATTTCATGCTCTGGGCCTGCCCGGCCGGGTCCTTTGGCCCTGGTGGGTCCCGTCCGAAAGCTGTGCCTCGACCGCGGGCGCGTCGTCGCCGATCTGTCGGCCCCGAACCCGCCGCCCCCGACGCCCCCGACGACGAACCGATGGCGGTCGGTCATCGTTCGTCTCCTCGGCTGGTCCATGTGATGGTGTTAGTGGATCTCGGGCTCGGGGGTCGGCGGCCCTGCTTCGAGGAAGTCGAAGTCGCAGCCTTCGTTGGCCTGGGTGATGTGCCGCAGGTACAGGGCGCCGTAGCCGCGGCCGTACTTCGGCGTCGGCGCCCGCCAGGCCGCCCGCCGCTTCTCCAGTTCTACCGCGCCGACGTGCAGCACCAGCTTGCGGGCCGCGACGTCGAGCTCCACCACGTCGCCGTCCTGCACGAGAGCGAGCGGACCACCGACGGCGGACTCCGGCGCGACGTGGAGCACGCAGGCGCCGTAGCTGGTGCCGCTCATGCGCGCGTCGGAGATGCGCACCATGTCGCGCACCCCGCGTTCGAGCAGCTTCTTCGGGATGGGCAGCTGGCCCCACTCGGGCATGCCAGGCGCCCCTTGCGGTCCGGCGTTCTGCAGCACGATGACCGAGTTCTCGTCGACGACCAGGTCGGGGTCGTCGATACGCGCGGCCATGTCGTCGTAGTTGGCGAACACCACGGCGGGACCGCTGTGCCGGTGCAGGCGGGTCTCCGCCGCCGCTGGCTTGATCACCGCGCCGTCCGGGGCGAGGTTGCCGTACAGGATCGCCAGCGTGTCCGACGCGACCAAAGGATTGTCTCGGGAACGGATGACGTCGTCGTCGAAGACCTTGGCGTCGGCGATGTTCTCGCCGAGCGTGTGCCCGTTGGCGGTGGGCGCCGTGGTGTCGAGCAGGTCCCCGAGCTTGGCCAGCAGGGCGGGCAGCCCGCCCGCGTAGAAGAAGTCCTCCATGAGGTACGTCCCCGCCGGACGGATGTTGGCGAGCAGCGGCGTACGGCGTGACAGCTCGTCGAAGTCGTCCAGGCCGAGGGCGACGCCGAGCCGCCGAGCCATGGCGATCAGGTGCACGATCGCGTTGGTCGAGCCGCCCAGCGCGAGCACGGTCGTCACAGCGTTGCGGAAGGCGGTGCGGGTGAGCAGCGTCGAGAGCCGAACGTCGTCCCACACCATGTCGACGATCCGGCGCCCGGTGCGCGTCGCCATCACCGCGTGCCGGGAATCCGCCGCCGGGATCGACGCCGCGCCCGCCAGCGTGACGCCCAGCGCCTCGGCTGCGCTGGTCATGGTCGACGCCGTACCCATCGTCATGCAGTGCCCGGGGGAACGGGCGATCCCGTTCTCGATCTCCTGCCAGTCCCGTTCCGTGATGGCGCCTGCGCGCAGATCGGCCCAGTACTTCCAGGTGTCCGACCCGGAACCCAGGGTCGTGCCGCCCCAATGCCCGCGCAGCATCGGCCCGGCGGGGAAGAACAGCGCCGGGAGGTCCATCGATGCCGCCCCCATCAGCAAACCCGGCGTGGTCTTGTCACACCCGCCCATCAGCACGGCGCCGTCCGCAGGATAGGACCGGAGCAGTTCCTCGGTCTCCATCGCCAACAGGTTGCGGTAGAGCATCGTCGTCGGTTTCTGGAACGGCTCTGACAACGACATCGCAGGCATCTCGACGGGAAATCCGCCCGCTTCCCATACGCCGCGCTTCACCTCCTCCACGCGCTGCTTGAAGTGGGTGTGACATGGGTTGATGTCGCTCCAGGTGTTGACAATCGCGATAACCGGCTTTCCCCGGTAGTCGGCGCTCTCATAACCCATCTGCGCGGTCCGGGACCGATGTCCGAAAGAGCGCAGATCCGACGCCCCGTACCAGCGGTGACTGCGCAACTCTTCAGGCTTCTTGCTGGCCACCATATCCACCTTTCGACAGTTACGGCACCGCCCGCTCAAGCTGCTCGCGCGCTGTTGGCTGCTCTGCTGAGGGCTTCCCGAACGGGCAACGATCGGTGCTCGTCGGAAAGGATCTCGACTCCCCGCGGCCCGGTCCACCCGGCGGTTCGCAGCGCGGTGATGATGCCCTTCAGGTCGAACGCCCTTGCCCGCAGCACCGGCGACGATGGACCGTGTCTTCGAACGCAGCGCGGCTATCGGTCGACAAGCACGTCCTCGGCGGAATGCGGCGCGGCGACGCGTTCGACGGCGACGCGTTCGACATAGCCCTGGACGTGGCTGCGCGCGACGAGTTCGGCGGTCAATAGGTCCTCCGGGTCGTGGTCGCACAGGCTGAAGGTGCGGAAGTACCGCCGTTGCGCGTCGCGGTACCGCTCGTCGAACTCACCGGGGCACTGCTGGCTCAGGTGCCACCACCACGCGACGGCTTCGCCCTCGTAGAGCACCGCGTCCGACCGACGGCCGAGCGCGCGCAGGCCCGCACCGAGGCTGATCAGGGCGCGGCAGAGCTCGGGGGTGTGGCGGGCCGGGTGGACGGCCGCCAGGTCCCGGCCCAGCTGCACCGCCTCGCTGGTGACGGCGAGCGCCTCGCCGTGCGCCGCGCGCCCCCGCAGGCTGATGCCGAGATCCGTGAGGGAGCGGGCGAGGTCAGGGGTGTGGCGGGCCGGGTCGGTGGCGGCCAGCTCCCGATTGAGCTGCACGGCCTCCAGGCCGGGGGCGAGGCCTTCGTCGTGTGGTTCCCGCCCGCGCAAGCTGATGCCGAGATCGGCGAGGGCGCGGGCGAGGTGGGGGGTGTAGCGGGCCGGGTCGGTGGCGGCGAGCTCGCGGTGGAGGCGAACGGCCTCGATGCAGGCGGCGACGCCCGCCTCGTACGCCCCCACGTCACGCAGGGTGGCGCCGAGCAAGGTGAGCGAGCGGGCGAGATCGGACAGGTGCCGGTCGCGCTGGGTGGCGGCCAGATCTTGGTAGCGCTGAACGGCTTCCCGGCACGCGGCGAGGGCTTCGTCGGGCGCCCCCGTCTCCCGCAGCACGGCGCCGAGGTCGGCGAGGGCACGGGCCAGGTCCGGGCTGTGCCGGTCGGTGCTGTTGGCGGCCAGGTCCCGGTAGAGGCGGACGGCTTCGCGCGTGACGGTGCGGGCCTCGTCCTGCGGCCCGAGCTCCCGCAGGCTCGCGCCCATCGCGGCGAGGGCGGCCGCGAGGTCGGGGATGTGGCGCGCGGGACCCGTGGCGGCAAGATCCCGAGAGAGCCGGACGGCCTCGCGGCACGCCGTAAGGGCATCCTCAGTCGATCCCGTCTCCCGCAGGACGCCCCCGAGATCGGTGAGGGAGCGCGCGAGATCGTGCGTGTGGTCGGCGCCGAGGTCCCGATAGAGCCGGACCGCTTCCCGTGTCGCGCAGAGGGCCGCTTGGTTGGTCCCGAGCGCTAGCAGGCTCGCGCTGAGGCCGGTGAGCGCGGCGGCGAGATCGGCACGGTGCCGGTCGGGACGCGCGCCGACGAGGTCCCGGTAGAGCTCAAGGGCTTCGCGGGCCGGTGCGAGGGCGTCGTCGTGGGCACCGGCGTTGCGCAGAGCGCCGCCGAGGTCGCACAGCGCGCGAGCCAGCACCGCGCGGTCGCCGGAATCGGGGTTGCCCGAGACGAGCCCGCGCAGCTGCCGCACCGCGGCCCGCCGCAGCGCAACCCGCACCGGCGACCACCTCGGTGCCTCGGTGATCGGGAGCAACCGTTCGACCTCCGCACCGGTCATGGCCCGGTCGGCCAACGCCTCGACGAGGTCGGCGCGCAGGTTCAGTACGTCGCCGAGCGCGGCGACCTCGATCACCGGGACCAGCCGGACCTCGGCAAGCAGCGAGCGCAACAGCTCGCTGCGGCGTGGGTGGCAGGCAGCAGCGCGTTCGATGCGCAAGAACACCCGAGGGTCGTCGTCCACGGCTTCGACCACGCGTGACCGATGACGCTCGATCGCGAGTGCGAGCAGGGATCCGTGCAGCAGCTCGGGCCGCGCGTCCAGCCATCGCTCGTCGACGTGCTCGTCGGCGTCGGCGGGGTACAGTGTGCGGACCCATAACGCGATGTCGCGGAGGGTGCTCTCGTCCCGGTCGCGGAAACGGTGGAGCGTCCGCAAGCTGCCGACGGCGTCCTCGATGCCGTGCGGGTCGCGCACCAGCAACGTCAGCAGCGCCTCCTCCTGCGCATCGGGTTCCATGCCGTCGGTGTTCCAGCGCCGCTTCTCGTGCACGACGATCTCGTCGGCCAGCCGTTCGAGGTCGGCGGTCCGCATCGCCAGCGCGTCGTCCGGATCGTCGGCGAGGACAGCGAGGGCGGCCCGGGCCTGGGTGATGGCCATCGGTTCCTCGTCCACACCGACCGGGCAGGCCTCCGCCACCGCCCACGGGGGCAACGGCGCCTCGTCGGCCAGGCCGCCGAATGCCCGAACGGCATCGGCGAAGAACCGGCGCCGGTCGCCGTCCACCCCGATCACGTGCAGCGTTGTGGACTCCCACGTCCCGGCGTGCGCCTGTTCGTCGAGCACGATGCCGAACGCGTCGGCGTCCCGCGCCAGCATCAGCACCCGCACCCGGTTCGGCGCGACGCCTGCCTGATGGATCACCGCGAGGATGTCGGCAGCGGGTACGACATCCGCGTCGTCGACCACGACCAGTACCGGCCTCCGGGCGCCGACGGCCACCGCGGCCGCAACGACCTGTGCCGTCTTCCCCGGGCGGGCGACCCCGGCCGTCCATTCGTTCGGCAGCGCCATGGCCAGCTCCACACCCAGCCGGGACTTGCCCACGCCGCTGACGCCCGCCAGCACCCGAACCGGCACGGAGGTCGGGTCGGTGCACCACGCCAGTAGCTCGGCCCTTTCGGCGTCTCGCCCTTCCAGCCTGCTCAGACCGGCCGCAGGCGCCAGCAGCGCCGCGAATGTCCGTGGTGAAGGCAGCACGCGAGGCAACGCGGCGGACGTGGTGAGCGGGCGCCACAGCCGAACCAACTCGTCGTACGCGAGGTCCCAGCGTTTGCGCTTCTGCGCGCGCAACCATCCCCACGCCGTGACGCCGATGCCGATGGCCGCGACGGCGACCGCCATCGTCGGCGTCGACGCCCACACCGCGACCGTGACCAGCGCCGCGACGACGCCAATCGACACGAGCGATGGTACGAGCCCCACCCGCCGCGCTACCGGCAAGGACGTCGAAGGACGGCCCGCATCGAGGCCCGCGACGCTCTCGGTGCGTTGGCGACGGAACCGCTGCTGCACCGTCATCCATTCGCTCCCGCCGCCGCGCCAACACCACATTCGTTGGTTACTCGGTCGGATGCTCAATGACGTTGCCTGTTAAGGCCAGCATTTGCGCCGTGTTTCCGCGCTGTGTCGCGCTGTATTGCGCCACGGGCCGCAAAGCGCGCGCTGCGGCAGCGCCGCATACGCTGCCGACATGCCCCGTCCGGAGGACCCCCGCCGCAACGCTGGGCGCACCTCCGTCCTCACCGGGCTCCTCAGCGCGGGGGCCAGCCTGAGGCGGACGTTCGTCGACGCGACCGGCGCCTCGGTGCCACTGCCGCCCGCGGTGCGTCGCCTCGTCGCCACCGACGACGAGGTCGCCGCCTTGCTGCTCGATCTGGGAGCGGTGATCGTCGGTTGCGCCGGAACGGTGGACGGCATCGAGCCGGTTGGGCCGCCGCGTGCGCCGGATCCGCGGGCGGTCGGCGCCCTGCGCCCTGACGTGATCGTCGTCGGGGCGGTCGACCGAACGCATGATCTCGTGGACGAACGCCTGGTCCACGCCCTGCGACAGGTCGCGCCCGTGATCGCGGTGGAACTCGGTCGTCCCGCGGCGGCCGCGGCGGACATGCGCGCCCTGCTCGGCAGCACCCGCGACATCCGGCAGCCGCCGCCGCCTCCGGGGGCGCCGCTTCCGCCGTGGCTGCGAAGGGTGGCCGCCCCGACCGGCCCGCGGCCCGCGGCGCCCCGCTGAGCGCTGCGCCGCCCGAGACGCCGTCAGAAGAGCGCCAGTTGCTCAACCGCGGGGCGTTTCCGCAGCGGCGGCAGAGACCGGCCGCGGCGGCGCGGTGGGTTCCAATCGGGCTCGACGGGCGCGGGCGGGGAGGGCACCGAGAGGTCGCCCGCCAGCACCCGCAGCGCCGTGGCCGCCGTCCACGGCAGCTCCAGTGACCCGTACGTGGTCTGTACCGCGATGGACGGCAGCGGGAGCGCACCGGCGGCGCCAGACAGGTCGACGGCCACGTCCGCGCGCATCGCCATGACCTGGCAATTCAGCTCCCATGTCGCGCGGGCCTCCTGCGCGGCCAACCGCGCCGCCACCGCGGGACCCAGAGCTTCGGCGACCGCGGCCAGGTCGTCGAAAGCCGCCAGGGCATTGCCGAACGCGGCCAGCAGCCGCGCGGCCGTCTTCGGGCCGATGCCGCGCACGCCGGGCAGGTTGTCGGAAGGGTCGCCGCGCAGCGCAGCGAAGTCGCGGTACTGGTCGGGACGCACCCCCAGCAGCGTCACCAGCCGCTCGGCGGTGAGCAGCGGCGACGCCTCGACGCCGCCGTTGATGATCCGCAGGACGCGGGTGTTGGCGTCGATGAGGCCGAACGCGTCGCGGTCGGAGGTCACGACGACGGTGCTGGCGCCCACGGCGGGCGCTTGCCGCGCGACCGACGCGAGCACGTCGTCGGCCTCCAGCCCGCTCGGCACGACGACGGCGACGCCGAGTTCCCGCAGCGTGCCTGCCGCCGCGGCGAGCTGGTCGACGAGCGTGTCGAGCTTGGCAGCGCGGTGCGCCTTGTAGTCCGGCCACCGCGCGCGCCGATCGCTGGTGTCCGGGTCGTCGAAGCCGACGACGACCAGGTCAGGGCCGATGCGTTCGACCGCGGCGACGAGCTGGGTCAACAGCCCACGGACGGCCCAGCGCGGGCGTCCGTCGGCGGAGCGGAAACCCGTGACCGCCTGCGCATGGAACGCCCTGTGCACGATCGCGTTGCCGTCGACGGCGAGCACGACCCGAGCCACAGGCATGAGGGTGCCGCATCCCGGTGCGCCGTGCGAGCAGGGTCCCGTCAACGTCGTAGCAGGATCCCGCGCACGAAGGCGGCCTGGCCCGCGTGCTGGAGGTCGTCGTCGACGACCGACACCAGCCGGACGCCGAGCGTCACAGGCGGGTTCCACGCCTCGTCGACCACGCGGTCCAGATCCGCGGCGGTGAGCCCGCGCACGAACCGCAGGGTCTGCCCGTGGACGTCCTCGTAGTAGCCGACGAGGAGCGCAGGGTCGGCCACGCGGACGGCCGCGACATCGGCGCTGCGCTGGCCGTATCCGATCGCGGCGTCGTCGAAGGGGAACCCGAACCGCTTCGCCCAGCCCTGCGCGGTGTAGGTCTGCTCGACCCCGGCGACGTCGCAGATGTGGTCGTCCTGCACGCGCGTGAGGTGCCAGATCAGCCAGGCGATCGAGTTGGCTTGGGGGTCGAGCCGCGCGCCAAGCTGCTCTTCGGTGAGCCCCTCGACGGCGCCGAGCACCGCGCCACGGACGCGGTCGAAGGCGTCGACCAACAGATCGGCAATGTCCATGCCGCCATCCTGCCGGTTACGCGGTCTCCGCGAACGGGCTGCGGCCCTCCGCCAGCGCGGTCATCATCGCCAGGGAATGCGCGGGGGAGTCGTCGGCGATGGCGCGCTCGATGCCGGTCGCGGCGAATGCGGCGGCTCGACCAGGACGCCGACCGCGAGGCGGCGCTCGTCGCCGCGGTGCGAGACCGGCAGGACGGCGTCTCGATCCTCGACGCGCTTCGGGCGTTCCTCACCACGCGGCTCGAACGTCACGCGGATGGCGGCGCCCTCACGGCGGCCTGCGGGCGTTCGGGTTAGCGGCGGCAGTGCTCCGATCGTGCGCCCGACCGGGTGCCCTGGGTTTCACGCAAGGGGAACGGTCTTGTCCACGGCTCGCCGCCGGGAGATGATGTTCTGGCACCGGAGAGTGGCGTTGCGATGACGCAGCGTGAGTTCGGTGTGTGGGTCGGTGAGGGGAGCCTCAGTGGCGGAGCACGAGCATTCCGGGGATTACGGCTACGACATGCTCGACGAAGTGCGTGCGGCGTTGGACACGCCCGTCCGCCGATCCGCACGGCGCCCCCTCGTCGGCTCCCACGGCATCGGCCGCGAGATCGACCCGGATGGTGACTTCGGGTACGACCACGCCCACGAGATATAGGAGTTGTTCGGGCCGCCGCGGATTACCGTGGCGGCATGCACGATGTGGACGTCCTGATCGTCGGAGCGGGCCTCTCGGGTGTCGGAGCCGCCCATCGGCTGCAGACCGCGCATCCGCGGCGCACGTTCGCGATCCTCGAGGCCCGTGCCGCCGTCGGGGGCACGTGGGACCTGTTCCGGTTCCCTGGCATCCGCTCGGACTCGGACATGTTCACCCTCGGCTACCCGTTCCGGCCGTGGACCGGGGCGAAGGCCATCGCCGACGGTGACTCGATCCTGCGCTACCTGCGGGAGACCGCCGCCGAGCTCGGGATCGAGCGCCACATCCGGTTCGGGCACCGGGTCGTCGCGGCGGCGTGGTCGTCCGCCCGGCAGCGCTGGGCCGTCGAGGTCCGCACGGCCGAGGGCGCGACCGAGCGCTGGACGTGCGCCTTCCTGTACCTGTGCTGCGGCTACTACCGCTACGACCACGGCTACACGCCCGACATCCCCGGCCTGGCCGCGTTCACGGGCCCGGTCGTGCACCCGCAGGCGTGGCCCGCGGACCTCGACGTCGCAGGGCGCCGGGTTGTCGTCATCGGCAGCGGTGCCACGGCCGTCACGTTGGTGCCCGCGCTGGCCGAGCGCGGCGCGCACGTGACGATGCTCCAACGCTCGCCCACGTGGATGCTCGCGCTGCCGGGCACCGACCCTATGTCCAACGCCCTGCGCAGGCGGCTACCCCCACGGCTGGGCCACGCCGCGGCCCGTTGGAAGAACATCCTCACCACGCAGGCCTTCTTCCAGATCTGCCACCACGCGCCCAGCCTCGGCAAGCGGATGCTGCGGGCGGGCCTCGAGCGCGTGCTGCCCGATCCCGCGGCCGTCGACACCGACTTCGCCCCCCGCTACGACCCGTGGGACCAGCGCCTGTGCGTCGTGCCCGACGCCGACTTCTTCCGTGCGATGAAGAACGGCGGGGCCGAGGTCGTCACCGACCGGATCGCCGCCGTCACCCCGGAAGGCGTCACGTGTGCGTCCGGCCGGGAGCTGCCCGCCGACGTGCTCGTCACCGCCACCGGACTGGAGCTTCAGGCGTGGGGCGGTATCGCGGTCACGGTCGACGGCGCTGCGGTGGAGCCCGGCGAGACGGTCGCGTACCGCGGCTGCCTCGTCTCCGGCGTTCCGAACCTGGCGTTCTGCATCGGCTACGTCAACGCATCCTGGACCCTGCGCGCCGATCTCGTCGCGCGGTACGTCACCCGGTTGCTCGCCTACATGGACGCGCAGGGCTTTGCGGCCGCGACGCCGCGCCTGCCACGCGGGATGGCCACCCGGCCCCTCCTCGACCTGTCCTCGGGCTACATCCGACGGTCGCTGAACGCGTTGCCGCGCCAGAGCACCCGCTCGCCGTGGACGCTGCGGCAGAACTACCTGCGCGACCGCTACGAGATGGACCGCGGCGACGTCGCCAAGGACATGGAGTTCGCGGCGCCGGTGCGCGCCGTGTCCACCGCGGTCAGCGCGACAACGCCGCCCTGACGTCGCGGAGATGCCTGCGGCTCACCGGCAGCTCGACCGCGTCGCGGCCGCGGCCGAGCCGAACGACGTAGCCGACGCCACCCGGATCCACCGCCGTCACCTGGTCGGCCGCAACCAGGTAGGAGCGGTGGATCCGCACCCAGCCCGCGTCGCGCCAGCGCTCGGCGAGCGTCGCGAGGGAAATCCGCACGAGGTGGGTGGTGTCGTCCGTGTGCAGCCGCGCGTAGTCGCCGCGGGCCTCCACGTACCGGACCTCCGAGCGCGGCACGAGCGTCGTCCGACCCGCCAGCTCGACCGGGACGATCTCCTCCGGTGGCGAGAACGCGGCCGGCAGCGTCGCGCGGCGGGCCAGCACCCGCACCAGCGCCATGTCCAGCCGCTCCGGGCGGAGGGGCTTGAGCAGGTAGTCGACGGCGCCGAGCTCGTAGGCGTCGACGGCCCGGTCGTCGTGATCGGTCACGAACACCACGGGCGGCGGGGTCGGCAGCCCCGCCGCGGCACGCGCCAGCTCCATCCCGGTCATCTCCGGCATCGTGATGTCGGTGAAGATCGCCTGCGGCGCGGTGTCGGAACGCAGGAGCCGCAGCGCGCCCTCCGCGTCCCTGGCCTGGCGCACGTCGGCGACGTAGGGATGACCGCGCAGCAGGTCGGTCAGCGTCGCCAAAGCGGGCTCCTCGTCGTCGACCGCGAGCACGACGATGCCGTCCCCGCTGGGGTTCTCCGATCGGTCCACGCTGCGTCCAACGAGCGACCCCCGGACGGGCGACGCCCGCCAGGCCCAGTCGAGGCCGCAATACGGGCAAGTCACCCAGCCGAGCGAACGAGCATTACGCCATTGATGTCGTGTCGGTGGCGAGCAGCCGGTGCTCACGCTGCTACGGTTCCCCCGGTCGGGGGATCAGGGGTGGTCTGCCGAAGGGGATCGGGTTGCTCGACGCCGCACTGCAGGCCCGATGTCGCGGGGGCGGCGTGGCGGGCTGGTACGAGGACCGGACGTGAACGGGCCAGAGGCCGTCCCCGACTTCGCCACCGTCATCGACTGGGTCGAGGGACGGCTTGAGCCTGCGGCCGCCGCCCGTGTGGCCGATGCGGCCGTGCGCAACCCCAGGGTGCGCGAGATCGTCGCGTGGCTGCGCGGCTTTCACGCGGCGGCCGCCACGCTGCCGCTCGTCGACCCGCAGGCGCAGCGTCGACCGTCTTTCGAGCCGGGGGACAGGGAGGAGCCCGTCGAGGTCGTGGCCCGCATTCTGTTCGACAGCCGCCAGGACCTGGCCGTCGCCGCTCTGCGCGCCGACGCCGCCGACGACATTGTCGACATCGCCCACCTCGCGTTCACCAGCGATCCGGCGGACGTGCTGCTCGACGTGCGCAGGCTCGGCCCCGGTCGGGTCCGCATCGAAGGCCGGGTGCTGGCCGCCGACGACGTCGGCCGGGCCTACGCGGTCGAGGCGACGGGTCCCCGCATGACGGCCGTGCGTTCCGCGGGTGGCGACCAGGACGGCCGATTTCGGCTGGCGGAGCTGCCCGATCGGGTCGAGCGGCTACGGCTCGACGGCGGCGGGCTCGTACTGGTGCTGCAGTTCGACGTGGGCTGGTCACGGCCCTGATCGCCCGCTGCCGACCCGTGTTGGGGTGGCGCGATCTCCCCACGTGGAGTGGGCTTGCGGGATGACGCCCGATGCCAAGGCTTCCGATGCCCTGATCGTTCTGACGGCCGATGGCGTCGGTCTTGTTCTCGACGCGAGGGGTGGGCGGCTGCCCGCGGTCGTCCATTGGGGGGCGGCGCTCGCGCCGATGTCCGCCGCGCAGGCCGCGGCGCTGGCCACAGCCGCGGTTCCGGTGATCGGCTCGAACAACGTCGACGTGCCTCCGCGGCTCGCCGTGCTGCCCGAGCACCACACCGGGTGGACGGGCCGTCCCGGGCTCGTGGGCTCGCGCGGCGGGCGGCAGTGGTCGCCCGCGTTCGCGGTGACGGCGATCCACGTGGACAGCGTGCCCGTCTCCGGGTACGTCACCGCGGGCGCGGCGAGCGTGGAGTTCCTGGCGGTGGACGAGGTGGCGCAGCTACGGCTCGCTCTGGTCGTCGAGCTGCTCCCGACGGGTCTGGTGCGCGTTCGGGCGGCCGTGACGAACCTCGCGGACCACTACGCGGTGGACGGCCTCACGCCCGCCCTCCCGGTGCCCGCCGACGCGGATCAGCTGCTCGACTTCGCAGGGAGGCACAACCAGGAGCGCGTGCCGCAGCGCACGGCGTTTCCCACGGGTGTGCACCTGCGCGAGAACCGCCGGGGTCGCACCGGCGCCGACAGCGCCTACGTCCTGCATGCGGGCCCGGCGGGCTTCGGGTTCGCCGCGGGCCGTGTCCACGCGGTGCACACCGCCTGGAGCGGCAACCACGTCCACTACGCCGAGCGCGTCGCCACCGGCGAGTGCCTGCTCGGGGGCGGCGAGCTGCTGCTGCCCGGCGAGATCCGGCTGGCCACGGACGAGACCTACACGAGCCCCTGGCTCTACGGCGCGTTCGGCGACGGGCTGGACGAGGTCGCCCGCCGGTTCCACCGCCATCTGCGGGCCCGCCCGCGGCCCGTCTCCGCGCAGCGGCCGGTCACGCTCAACGTCTGGGAAGCGGTCTACTTCGCCCACGACCGCGACCGGCTGCTCGACCTCGCCGACCGGGCGGCCGACGTCGGCGTCGAGCGCTTCGTCCTCGACGACGGCTGGTTCGGCGCCCGTCGCGACGACCGCGCGGGCCTCGGCGACTGGGTGGTTGCGGACGAGGTCTGGCCGGACGGGCTGCACCCGCTCGTGGACCGCGTCCGCAAGCTCGGCATGCAGTTCGGGCTGTGGTTCGAGCCCGAGATGGTCAGCCCCGATTCCGACGTCGCGCGGGCCCATCCGGAGTGGATCATGTCGGCGCGGCCGGAATGGCCGGTCGAGTCGCGCCACCAGCAGGTGCTCAACCTCGGCATCCCCGAGGTCTACGCGCACGTCAAGGGCCAGATCCTGGCGTTGCTCGACGAGTACCACATCGGCTATATCAAGTGGGACCACAACCGCGACCTCACCGAGGCGGGCACGCAGACCGACGGGGGAAGGCCCGGCGTGCACGACCAGACGCTGGCGTTCTACCGGCTGCTGGACGAGCTCCGCGCCGCTCATCCCGACCTGGAGATCGAGTCCTGCAGCTCCGGCGGGGCGCGGATCGACCTGGCGGTGCTGGAACGCACCGACCGGGTCTGGGTGTCGGACAACATCGACCCGCACGACCGGCAGCGGATGCTGCGCTGGACGGGGCAGCTGGTGCCGCCGGAGTACCTGGGCTCGCACATCGCGTCCGGCCGTTCGCACGTGACGGGGCGCGTGCACGACCTCGGGTTCCGCGCGGGTACGGCGCTCTTCGGGCACCTGGGCATCGAGTGGGACCTCGCGCAGGCCTCGAGGCCGGAGATCGCCGAGCTGACGGCCTGGATCATGTTCTACAAGGAGCAGCGCGGGTTCCTGCTCGCCGGTGATCTCGTCCGGATGGACGGGGTGGGGGACCGGGTCAGCCTGCACGGCGTCGTTGCGCCGGACCGCTCGCGGGCGCTCTTCGCGTTCGCGCCCTTCGACAGCCTCTATCCCGACCCGGCGCAGCGCCTGCGGTTCCGCGGTCTCGCCCCGGAGCGGGCCTACCGGGTGCGGCCGGTCCTCGTCGGCTCGGCGCCGTCAGGGCTGAAGCCGCCGCGGTGGTGGGGCGAGCGGGCGTCGGATGCTGCAGGCTTCCCGGGCGCCGTCTTCACCGGTGCCGCATTGGAGCATGTGGGCGTTGCCGCCCCGATCCTCCACCCGGACCAAGTGCTGCTACTGCGTATGGACGTGCAGCGACACTCCATCTGACCTGCACTCTCATCGGCGTCACAGCGACAGACCGGCACGATAGGGCTATGTGGTTCGCCGACATCGGGGAGAAGATCGCCTGGTCGGTCGCGGCGGTATGGGCGCTCGTGGCCACCGTCGTGCTGGCTACGCGCCGCACCGCGCTGGGCAGGCTCGTGCCTACCGAGTTGCGGGTTCCGGTGCTGGTCGGTGCGGGTGCCACGGCCCTGCTGCTCGTCGCGCAGGCGGCCGTGGTCGATCACGTGGCCGACCTCCGGACGCCGGGGGTCGCGGACCGCGACGTGTGGACGTGGTTCGTCGACCACCGCGCCGAGCCGGTCACGTTCGTGATGAAGGCCGTCAGCGTGCTGTGCGACGTGCCGGGGATGGCGGCGCTCGCGATCGTGGCCGCTGTGCTGCTGTGGCGGAGCAGGCGCCGCCCGGAGGCTGCCGTCGTGCTCGCGGCCGCGGTCGGCGCTGCGCTGCTCATCGACGGCTTCAAGCGGCTGTACGGGCGCGTCCGACCGCCCGCGGCCGAGCGACTGATGATCGAGACCAACCCGGCCCTTCCGTCCGGGCACGCTCTGGGGTCGATCGTCGTGCTCGGCGTGTTGGCCGCGGTGGTCGTGCTGGTCACGCGCCGTGCCGCGCTGCGGGTCGGCGCGCTGGCCACAGCGGTGTCCGGCGTCGTGCTGATCGGGGCCAGCAGGCTCTACCTCGGCGTGCACTGGCTCACCGATGTGGTCACCGGCTGGTTCCTCGGCGGCGCATGGCTCGCGGTGTGCGTGACCACCCTGTGCGTGCTCACACGCCGCCGCGCGCTCGGGTCAGCGCCGATGATCGCTCCGCAAGCTCCGCTCAGGCGGGCAGGTGGGGGCCCAGGATGCTGAGATCGGCCGGGCAGAGTCGACCGCCTGCGGTCTTCGCCTGGTGCCAGAACGGGTAGCGCAACGGATCGGCGCTCACCTGGTCGAGGCGGGCGATCTCGTCAGCGGTGAGCGTGAGCTCGGCGGCGGCGAGGTTGTCGGCCAACTGCTCTTCGGTGCGCGCCCCGACGATCAGGGAGGTGACCGCGGGCCGGGCCAGCAGCCAGGCCAGCGCCACCCGCGCCGCCGACACACCGTGCGCTTCACCCACCTCGACCAGGACGTCGACGATGTCGTAGAGCTTGTCCCGGTCGTAGACGGGCGGCTCGTCCCATTCGCCGAGGTGTCGGCTGCCTGCGGGCGCGTCGACCCCGCGCCGGTACTTGCCCGAGAGCAGGCCGCCCGCGATGGGGCTCCACACGAGGATGCCGAGCCCTTGGTCGATCGCGACGGGCACCAGCTCGGGCTCGACGTCGCGGGCCTGCAGTGAGTAGTGGACCTGCTCGCTGACGAAGCGGGTGAGGCCGAGCCGCTCGGAGATGCCGAGCGCCTTCATGAGCTGCCACGCGGCGTAGTTCGAGACGCCGACGTAGCGGACCTTGCCCGACCGGACGAGGTGGTCCAGCGCGGCGAGGGTCTCCTCAAGCGGGGTCGCACCGTCCCACTCGTGCACCTGGTAGAGGTCGATCCAGTCGGTGCCGAGCCTGCGCAGGCTGGCCTCGGCGCTGCGGATGATGTGGTGGCGAGAGAGGCCTGCGTCGTTGGGCCCATCGCCCATCGGCAGGCGCACCTTGGTGGCGAGCAGCACGTCGTTGCGGTCGGCGCCCAGGGCCTTGCCGACGATCTCTTCGGAGAGGCCATCGGAGTAGACGTCGGCCGTGTCGATCAGGTTGACGCCCGCGTCGCGGGCCATGCCGATCTGCCGCTGGGCGGCATCGACGTCGAGTTCGCCGACCGCCTTCGCCCAACCCCTCCCGCCGTAGCCCATGGTGCCCAGCGTGATCGTCGAGATGCGCAGACCGGACCGTCCGAGTTGTCGATACTCCATGCACCGACCCTACGACCTCGGCCGATCTCTTCGCAGCGCTGCACGGCCGGGGCCGGGCTCGCTCATTTGCTCCCGGAGCTGGAGCCGCCGGAGCTGGAGCCACCCGAGCTGGAGACCGCCGGAGCTGGAACCGCCGGAGCTGGAACCGCCGGAGCTGGAACCGCCGGAGCTGGAGCCACCCGAGCTGGAGCCACCCGAGCTGGAACCGCCGGAGCTGGAACCGCCGGAGCTGGAGCCACCCGAGCTGGAACCGCCGGAGCTGGAACCGCCGGAGCTGGAGCCACCCGAGCTGGAACCACTGCAGTCGGAACTGTGGTCGGACCCCGATCCGCACTGCGGCGAGCCGGAACCGTCCTTGCAGCTGCCGGAGTGATCGGAGCTCCACTGGCAGTTCGACGAGCCCGAACCGTGGTCGTTGCCCTTGTTGCCCTTGTCACCCCAGTCCGATGGGCCGGACGACGGCGCGGGGTGCTGCACCGGCGCGGAGTAGACCGGGTCCTGCTGCTGTGCGACGGACCGCTGCTGAGGCACGGGAGCCGGGGCGGGCGCCGGGGCGGGCGCAGGCGCGGGCGGCTCGGGCTCGCTCACCGCGAACGGGACCACCACGCGGGGCACGCCATCCTGGGCCGACGACGGGTCGGCGACCATCATGGCTCCGAGCACGAGACCAAGGGTCAGCACGGCAATGCCGCTGATCAGCACCGCGGGACGCTTGCGACCTGCGGCGGGTGCCTGCGGGAGCTCCGCCGGTGCCGGAACGTGCGCGTCGGCAGGGTAGGTCTGGTTCGGGACGTTCCCGCCGTTGTTCTCGTACATCTCGCTCTTGCTCCTCAGCGTTCTCGGTGCGGCAAGTCTTCCGGCGCGGCGTCGGCCGAACCATTGCCTTGAGGGGCGCGTCGGCGATGCGAAGGGGCAGGCTTTTCTTACCTTGTGGCAACCCCGCGTCGGCGGTGCCACACACAAATGTGGAAGGCTCGGTGGGATGATCGAGCGCGGAAGGCCGCGCACAGCGCGGGTCCGGGCCGACGCGACGGGACGAGTGATGTGGGACCGACGGGGGAGGCGTGCCCCGCGGCCGCATGGTCGATCGCGTGACCTGCGGATGAGTCGATGAACCCCGAGCGGTTCGGGCCCTACCGGTTCGAGAGCCTGATCGGCCGCGGCGGCATGGGCGAGGTGTTCCGGGCTTGGGACGAGCGGCGCAACCGGTTCGTCGCCGTCAAGCGGCTGCCGCGACAGATGGCGCAGGACCGCGAGTTCCGCGCGCGGTTCCAACGGGAGTCGGCGCTGGCGGCCAAGCTGCGTGAACCGCACATCATCCCGATCCACGACTACGGCGAGATCGACGGCCTGCTCTACATCGACATGCGCCTCGTCGAAGGCACCGACCTGGCCAAGGTGCTGAAGGCGGGCAGCATCTCGCCCGAACGCACCGTCGACATCGTGTCCCAGATCGCCGACGCCCTCGACGCCGCGCACGCCGAGGGCCTGATCCACCGTGACGTCAAGCCGTCGAACATCCTCCTGGTGGGGCCGCCGGAGCGCGCGTCGGTGCGCGGCTTCGCTTATCTCGCCGACTTCGGGATCGCCAGCACCCTTGGCGGCGCGTCGACGCTCAGCAGGCCCGGCCTCGCCGTCGGCACCGCGGCGTACATGGCGCCGGAGCGCATGAGCGGGGAGCGGGTCGACGGGCGCGCCGATGTCTATTCGATGGCCTGCATGTTCTTCGAGTGCCTCACCGGCCGTCGGCCGTTCCCGGCCTCGGACCTGCTCCAGGCGTTGCGCGCGCACCTCGCGGCGCCACGCCCGCGGCCGTCGGAGCACGGCGCCGTCGTCCCGTCCGCCCTCGACGACGTCGTGACGCGGGGCATGGCGAAGGACCCGGACGATCGCTACGCCACGGCGGGCGACTTCGCCGATGCCGCCAGGGCTGCGCTGGTCGCGAGCGCGCCTGCGCCCGCCCCGGAGCAGCCCGCCGACGCAGCAGGCATCACGGATACGGCGCAGGCGTTCGCGGTCGACGAGGCACCGCCAGCCGCGGCGTCAGAGGGCCGCGGCCGGTCGCCGGAGGGGCTGTCGGCGCCCCCGGGCGGCGACATGGCGTCGGCAGGCGCCGCGGAACGGGGCGACCGTGGGCGGCCGACGGTCTCGGAGGCGGCGCCTGCTGCCTGGGAGGATCCGGCGGCGTCGTCGGTGCCACCGCAGCCGCCATCGCTCGTGAAGTCGTACGTGTCGCCTGCGCCGCAGACCGGTACCGACGCGGGGCCGACGGGGCGTCCCGCCACCGGCGGCGGCGCCGCGCGGCCCGGCGCGGGGAGGCCGACCACCCCGGTGACGCCCGCCGCGCGCGTGAGTAGTCCGCCGCCGCGGCCCCGACTGGCACCGGAGCCGTCCGACCCCCCATCCCGACGGGCGCCGGAGCCGACCGGAACGCCTTCCCGACGGGCACCGGAGCCGTCCGGCACGCCGTCCCGACGGGACGCCCCCCGCCCCGCCCCGCGACCGCAGACGCCCGCCCCGGCGCCCCGTCCGCCGCACCCTGTCGAGGCGGCGACGGTCGCCAGGCCCGCCGTCCGCCCGGAATCCCCGGCGTGGGTCCCTCCGCATGCTGCCTCGACTGCCGAGGGCAGGTCGGCGCAACCGGCCGCGGCCGTCGAGGGGGGCGCCTCGGCGCCGCCGCGGTCCCGAAGGGGCCGGTGGGTCGTCGCGGTGGCCGTGTTCGGCGCCCTTCTCGTTGCCGCCGTGATCGTGGTGCCCCGCCTGCTCTCGGGGACGCCCGCGTTCGAGCTGGTGTCCAAGGTGGTCGTGGGTGGCGGTCCGACGCGGATCGGCCTGTCGCCCGACGGGAGCCGGGCCTACGTGACGAAGCATGACGTCGGCGCCGTTTCGGTGATCGACACGACCACCCGCAGGGCGCTCGATGCGCAACCGCAGGTCGGTGCGGCGCCGGACGCGGTGATCGTCGCACCGGACGGGCGTCGGGTGTACGTCGCCAACTCGGTGGCGGGCTCCGTCTCCGTGCTCGACACCGCCACGAACGCGGCGACGGCGACGATCGCCGTCGGACATGCGCCGGACGGGCTGGCGATCAGCCCCGACGGCAAGCTGCTCTACGTGGCCAACGGCGACGACGCTACAGTCACCGTTGTCGACACCGCCTCCACGAAGCCCGTCGGGGCGCCCGTCCCCGTCGGCAAGCGACCCCGCGGCATCGCGATCAGCCCGGACGGCAAGCGGCTGTACGTCGCGGGCTTCGACTCCAACGACGTCACGCTGATCGACACGGCCAGCGCCACCCCGATCGCCCGCGCGATCGTCGACGACGGTCCGGTCGACGTGGCCGTCAGCCGCGACGGCGCGCGGCTGTTCGTCGTCAACCAGCGCAGCAGCACGATCTCCGTGATCGACACCGTGGCCAAGACGTCCGACGTGGCCGCGGCGCGCGTCGATCCGGCGCCGAGCTCGATCGCCCTCGACGCCACCGGCAGCCATCTCTACGTCACCAGCAAGGACGCCGACACGATCGTCACGATCGACACCGCGGGGCTGCGGGCGGGCAAGCCGTTCCCGGTCGGCGATGCTCCCGTCGCCGTCGCCGTCGGGCCCAAGGACGGCCTGATCTACGTGGTCGGGCAGAGCTCGACGAACGTGTCGATCCTGCGGGCCGTCGGTCAGTAGGCGTGCCAGGATCGGGGCGTGCCCGCCTGGATCTGCACCACCTGTGCCGTGCAGTACACCGACACCGCCGAGCCCCCGACGCGCTGCCCGATCTGCGAGGACGAGCGGCAGTACGTCGGCTGGGACGGCCAGCGGTTCACGACCGCAGCGGACCTCGCCCGCGACCACGCCACCGACATCCGCGAGGAGGAACCGGGCCTGCTCGGGATCGGCGTCACCCCTGCCGTCGGGATCGGGCAACGCGCGCTGCTGGTGCGCACCGCACACGGCAACGTGCTCTGGGACGCGATCCCGCTGCTCGACGAGGCCGGGCGGGCAGCGATCGCCGCGGCGGGCGGCATCGACACGATCTGCATCTCGCACCCGCACTTCTACGGCGCCCACGTCGACATCGCCGACGCCTTCGACGCGCGCGTCCTGCTCCCGCGGGCCGACGAGCAGTGGATCCAGCGCCGGTCGGACCGCGTCGAGCTGTTCGACGACCGGGTCGACGTGCTGCCCGGCGTCACGCTCGCCCGCATCGGCGGCCATTTCGACGGGGCCGCGGTGCTGCACTGGGCGGCGGGCGCGGGCGGCCGCGGCGCGCTGCTGACCGGCGACACCATCACCGTCGTCCAAGACCGCGAGTGGGTCAGCTTCATGTGGAGCTACCCCAACCTCATCCCGCTGGACGCCGACACCGTGCGCACCATCGCCGACCGCGTCTCCCCGTTCCGGTTCGACCGCATCTACGGGGGCTGGTGGGGACGGGTGGTGCTCACCGACGGCCCGGGCGCCGTCCGCCGCTCCGCCGCGCGCTACATCGCCCGCATCCAGGGGCCCTGAGCGGAGCCTGCGGAGCGAACATCGGCGCTGAGCGGCGCGTGTCAGCCTGCCGCGCCGTCGGCGAGGTGGGCGACGCGGGCGCGCAGATCCGTCTCGTCCCGCACGGCGGCGGCGATCCGGCCGAGGTCGTCGCGCAGGCCGTCGAGCCAAACCCGCAGGTCGGCGAGCCGATAGAGGTCCTGGCCGAGGTTGGTCGGCCAGTCGAGCACAGGCCGGTCCGGCAGGCGGGTCGCCGCGCTCGCGTCGTGGGCGATCAGGCCGGTGGCCGCCACGTCGTAGCAACGGGCGACGTACTCGGCCGCCGACGTCAGCGGGTTGCGGCAGGCCAGCAGACAGCCCGTCGGGCAGCCGCGCAGCAGCGCCTCTGCGCCACGCACGGCGTGGTGGCCCGCGACGAGGGTGGCCTGCCAGTCGACTCGCGAGGTGGGGTGCCGTTCGGTTTGGTACAGCGCGTACGACGCGTCGGCGAGCATGCCCGCCTCGCGGGCACGGGGGAGCCCGCTTCCCGGCACGGCGTTGTCGGCGAGCACGCCCACCGTCTCCCGAACGACCTGCGCCGCGGTCGCGAGGAACGTGCCGGTGGCCCGGTGCAGCTCACCGGAGCCGCCACGCGGCCACGCGAGGAGCCCGATCAGCACCCCGACACCGGCTCCGATGACCACGTCCACGACGCGCGCCTCGGCCAGCCGCCAGTCCACCGGTGAGACCTGCGCGAAGACGAACGCGATGACCAGCGTGAACAACGCTTGGGCCCACCCGGGGCCGAGCAGCGGGCCCGCGGCGAAGCCGACCAGCATCACGACGGGCAGCGCCACCGCGTACACCGGCGCGGGCACGCCGACCACCAGCAGCGCCGCGGCGACGAGCGCGCCCGCGGTCGTACCGACCAGCGCAGGGCGCAGCGCCGAGCGGGTGTCGGCTGCCGAGGTGCGCAGGAGCGTGAGCACGGTGAGCAGCACCCAGAAGCCGTGCGACAGATCGAACACCCCGGCCAACAGCCGGGCCGCCGCGAGCGCCAACGCCAGCCGCAGCGCGCCCTGGAAGTAGACCGAGCGCGGTGTGAGGTGCTCGCGCAACCGGTGCCACCAGAGCCACGGGGTGCTGCGGTAGGCGAACCAGAGCGGGCCGGGCTGGGCCGACGGCGGCGTGGCGTCGGGCGGGACGGGCGCGCCCGCCGCAACGCGGACGGCGGCGACCATCGACTTGGTCCACTCGCCGAGGCTCAGCGCCAGCGACCCCAGCTGGAGCCGCTCCGGGGGCAGGCCGTCGGGCGAGATGGCCTCGCGTGCCGCGCGGAACTCGGCCAGCGCGGCCACGATCCGGTCGGTGTCCGGCACCTCCTGCTCGGGATCGCGCAGCCACGCTGCGGTCGCCGCGGCGCACGAGGCCGTCTGGCGCAACAGGGCAGCGGCGGCGGGCAGCGTGACCGCGCAGTGGTCGTCGACGAGCGACAGGTCCACCGTGCGGCCCAGCAGCAGCCGCGCGGAGCCCGCGGCGGCCGCGAGCGCACGGTCGCGCCGCCCCGCGGAGGCGGGCCGCTGCCCCGGTGGTAGGCGCGAGGGCCGCAGCGCCTCGGCGGTGGCGGTCGCCTCGGGCAGCGCGGCCGTGAACCGCTCCTGCGCGTCGGGCCGCCCCGACCATATGTCGGCCACCGCGTCCAGGCACCGCGCGAGGGCGGCCACGGCGTCACCGAGCTTCGCGGTGTACGGCGTCGGCGTGCGGTCGGGCCACAGCGTGACCTCCGCCGCGGCGAGCAGCAGCACGCCGAGGGTCAGCCCGGCCAGCCGGAACCCGAGCGAGCCCGGGTCGAACGGCGGGAAGCAAGGGAGGATGTACAGCAGCTGGGTGCCCGTGGCCAGGCCGACCAGGCGCGGGCCGCCGATCCCCGCGTAGGCGACCGCGAACCCGAGTACGAACATCCCCGCGACGGCCGTCGCCGTGCTCACCGACAGCAGGGTGCCGAGCGTGACCAGCACCCAGCCGACCGGCAGCACGCCAAGCAGGGTGCGGGCACGCTCGGCCGGGCTGCCCGGAATCTGCGACAGCGCGCCCATCGCCACCACGCCGAACAGCGCGTAGGGGGCCATCGTGACGTTGTTGAGCGCGTAGCGGCACAGGTAGAAGGCCACACAGGCGACGAGCGTGACCCGCGCGGCACGTCGGACGACCGCGAGCCCGGGATCGTGTCGCAGCAGCCATGCGCGGGGCCCTGTCGACGTTGGCGCCACCCGGCCATCCTCGCATCCCGCTCGTGGCGGTGTGAACGCTCGCTCAGACTCCACCCGCGACGGCCCTGGCCTGCGCGACGTCCGGCATGTGCTGCACCGACCACGTGCAGAGCGCGGCGAGCAGCGGATGCAGGCTCTCGCCGGTTGCGTGAGGTGGTAGTCGACGTGTTGGGCCAGTTCGCGGCGGTCGTGGCGAGCCGCCAACCCTGAGGGCCTTCTGCGGGATTCCTTCGACGCGGCGCAGGAGCGGAGCCGTCCCGGTCCTGCGGCCGTGGCGAGCCTCGTCGCCAGGGTCGGCGAGACCGTCGCGCTGGCCGACGCCGTGACCGCGCTGCGGGAGCTGGGGAAACGACCGGTGGCGGGCAAGGTCGTGCTCGACATGACCGCTGCGGGCTGATCACGCTCCAGGCAGGCGCGCATGTCAGGGCCGCCGTCGATGCCGTCCCACACCGGCTGCGGGCGCAGGGGCGAGTCGGCGGGCGGCCGCGACACCGGCGACACCGCCTCCGCGTAGACGTACGTGCCCGCCCCGACCCGCGACCGCAGGAAGCCCTCGGCGGTGAGCCGGTCGTAGGCCAGCGTGACCGTGTTGCGCGCCACCCCCCAGCCGCTGCGCCAGCTCCCGGCTCGACGGCACGGCCTCGCCCGGTCGCAGCAGCCCGTCGGCGATGGCGGCCCGCACCTGCTGGTACACCTGCCGTGTGCGGTCGCCGCGACCGTCCACGCGCAGGTGCAACTCCGGCGCTGGTCGGCCATGATCGCCGAGTTCGGTGCCTGTGGTGCGCATGCACACCTCTCGCACCGAACGCGGCGATCACCGCGCGTCAGGAAAGGCGGCGGAGCAGGGCGCGGAAGGTCCGGCGCTCCGCGGCGTCGAGCGGGCGGAGCAGCTCCTCTTCGGCGGCGCGGATGGCGCTCGCCGCGGACGCCCGCAGCGCGCGGCCCGGGCCGGTGAGCGACACGACCTTGTTGCGGCGGTCGGCCGGGTCGGGCGTGCGGATCAGCAGCCCGCGGACCTCCAGCCCGTCCAAGATCGGGATTAGCCGGGTCTTGTCCCGCCGGACCGCCTCGGCGAGCCGGGCCTGGGTCTGCGCGGGGCCGTCCACGAGGCCGGACAGCACGACGTACTCCCACATCGTCAGGTCGTGTGCGGTGAGCACGGGCAACTCGATCGCGACCGCGCGGCGGGTGAGCCGGTCGAACGCGGCGGCGAGCTCGGGATCGGCCACGGCCAGAACAATAGCGCTGGACATATCGTCTACCGTAGTAGACCATCGACATATGAAGACGATAACGCTCCACCACCGTGCCCTCGACCTCACATCGGAGCTGGTGAGCTCCGTTCGGGCCGCCGACCTCGGCCGTCCCACGCCCTGCGCGGGCTGGGACCTCGCCGCCCTCATCGCGCACATGACCGGGCAGAACCACGGGTTCGCCGATGCGCTGCGCGGCGGCATCGAGCTCGCCGCCTACGCGCCGGTGCCGGACGTCGAGGCGTGGCCGGGCTCGGTAACCGACTTGCTCGACGCGGTGGCCCACCCCGGCACCGACGCGGTGCTGCTGCCGGAGATCACGACCGCCCAGCGCTTCCCGGTGCCTGTCGTGATCGGCTTCCACCTGCTTGACACGGTGGTGCACGGCTGGGACGTCGCGACCGCGCTGGGGCGGGTGTGGCGCCCCGACCCGCCGCTGGTCGACGCGGTGCTCGAGCAGGCGCGACGGGTTCCTGCCGGTCCGGCCCGCACGGTGCCCGGCGCGGCGTTCGGGCCGGTACTGGCGGCAGACGGCCGCGACCCGTGGGCCGTGGCGCTCGCCCTGGTCGGTCGGGCCGCGCCCGGACCTGCGTGAAACTCTTGGTCGATGGCGACGGTGTACGACGCGGCGGGCGGCTTCGACGGGCTCCTGCGGCTGGCCGAGGCGTGGCACAGCAGGGTGATGGCGGACGAGGTCGTGAGCCACGCGTTCAGCCACGGCTACCGGGCCGACCACTCCGAGCGGCTGGCGGCGTACTGGGCGGAGGCGCTCGGCGGCCCGCCGCTCTACACCGGCGCCTTCGGCGACGAGACCGCCGTCGTACGGATGCACAGCGGCAACGGGCCGCACGCGGAAATGGACCAGCGGGCGGTCGTGTGCTTCGACCAGGCGCTGGTCGACATCGGCCTCGATGACCGCACCCGCGCGACGCTGTCGGCGTACTTCGCGTGGGCGACCTCCCACGCGATGGGCGGCTATCCCGAGTCCGCCGAGCAGGTACCCGACGGCCTGCCGGTCCCACGGTGGTCGTGGGACGGCCGCGTCACCTGAGCCACCCCGGGCCACCCACCCCCCACGCCCGGCCATGATCACCGAACTGACGATCATGGCCCTGGTGGGGCGGGCGCAGGCTCTGGTGCGGCGGGCGCGGGCGGTGGGAAGGAGCTCAGCAGGGTGGCGAAGGCCGTGGCCGCGGCGTCGACACCCGCGTCGTCGCCGGTCGCCACCAGGTCGAGCAGCAGACCACGGGTGACGGCGAGGCCGAGGCGGGCCAGTGCCGGGTCGACTGCGCCGCCGGTGTGCCGGTCGGCCGCGTCGAGCCAGCCGCGCACGGCGGCCGGGAGCAGCCGGGTGAACGGGGCCTCGCCCTGCGTCGCTCGGGCGTAGCACTCGAAGAACAGCCGCTCGAGCGGGCGCAGCTCGGGCCGCCGCAGGTCGGCCCACATGGCCATGAAGGCGGCCGCAGGGTCGGCAGGGAGCGTGTCCAACACCGCCGCCTGGCGCCGTTCCACCTCCTCGACGACCGCGACGAGCAGCTCGTCGCGCGACCCGAAGTGGTGGAGCAGCATCCGGTGGCTGGTGCCGACCTCCTCGGCGATCGCGCGCAGCGGCCGCCTGCCGATGCCACCGCCCGCGAACACGCCGATCACGGCGTCGAGCAGCGCTCGGCGCCGCGCATCGTCACGTGGGCGGGGCAACCCGGTGCTCACAGCGGGCCTTGAGCCCCTCGCCCTCCATCGCCAGATAGCGCCGGGTCAGCCCGCGCATGAGCACCCCGACCAGCGTGCCGATCGGGCCGCGCTGATCGATCCGCTGCCGCACCAATGTGCGCTCCGGGTCCAGTGCAACCACCTCGTGGACGGCGAGGGTGCGGCCTCCTGGTGCGCCCTGCTGCCAGGTCCACGCCGCGCCGGGATCGAGCTCCGAGACCGTCCACACGAGCCGGGGCAATCGCGGCTGCTTGATCGCGAAGCGTCTTCCGACCGCGAGCTCCGAGCCGTCCAGCGGCTCGATCCGGGTCATCGACGCCGTCCATTCCGGCCAGCGCTCGACGTCGGCGTAGACCGCCCACACCGCGGCCGCCGGGGCCGCGATCTCCACGCTGCTCTCGGTCATCATGTACCGGATGGTACGTGAACTTCGGGGCGGTGGGAAACCGCCTTTCGTCCGGCTACGGTGCGACCATGACGCGGCGGGCTCTCGATCTCTGGTCACCCGCCGTCGGCGCAAGCGGCGCCGTGCTCGCCTACGGCCACTGGGGCAGCCCGGTGCTCGTCTTCCCCACCGAGGCGGGCCATGCGGGCGACTTCGAGGCCAACGGCATGGTGGAGGCCATCGCCGACCTGCTCGACGCAGGCCGCCTGAAGCTCTACTGCGTCGACAGCTACGACGCCGCGTCCTGGTCCGACCGCGGCCTCCCGCTGGAAGAGCGCGCGCGGCGGCACAGCGCGTTCGAATCGTGGATCCTCGACCAGGTCGCGCCGTGGATCCACGACGACTGCGGCGGCCCGATACCGATCCTCACCCTCGGCGCGAGCATGGGCGCCTACCACGCCGCCAACTTCGCCCTGCGCCGCGCCGACCTGTTCCCGCAAGCCCTGTGCCTTTCTGGCAACTACGACCCGTCGACGTGGCACGGCTGGGGTGAGCAGGGCGAGGCGCTCTACTTCCAGAACCCCACCGCCTACGTCGCGAACCTGCACGGCGACCACCTGACCTGGCTACGCCATCACCTGCACCTCACGCTCGTGTGCGGCCAGGGCATGTGGGAGGACACCACCGGTGCGCAGGCCAGCACCCGCAAGCTGGCGGGCCTGCTCGCGGAGAAGGACATCCCGCACAAGCTGGACGTCTGGGGTCACGACGTCGCCCACGACTGGCCGTGGTGGCGCCGCCAGCTCGCGCACCACTTGTCTCGAATGACGTAGATGGAGAGTGATTCAGTGGATCGACACCTGGTCGGGCTGCTGCTGGGCACCGAGGAGGACTGGCCCGCCGCGTTCGAGGCGCTCATGCGGCGGCTCGGGCCCGTCCGCTCCGGCGCGGGCGACGAGCACGCCTTCGGCGTCGAGCGGATCACCATCGAGCCGTTCGACCTGCGCGCCAAGCCGCGCTACGAGCTGGTGATCGACCGGCTCGCGTACTGGTACTACGTCCCGCGTGAGTGGCTGAAGAAGGTCGCGCTCATGGATGACGTGTACCTGCTCAACAGCCCGTTCACGTTCCAGAGCATGGAGAAGCACGCGGCGTACTGCGCGATGATGCGCCTCGGCCTCAAAGTGCCCGAAACCGTGCTCGTGCCCTTCAAGAACCCGCCCGACAACGCGAAGTTCGCCTACACCGCGCGGCGCTACAACCAGCCGTTCGACCTCGACGCGATCGCCGAGCGCATGGGCTACCCGCTCTTCATGAAGCCTTACGACGGCGGGGCATGGGTGGGCGTCACCCGCATCAAGAACGTCGACGACCTGCACATCGCCTACGACGACTCCGGCCAGCGGCTCATGCACCTGCAGAAGGCCGTCGAGGGCTACGACGTGTTCGCCCGCTCGCTCTCGATCGGCGCCGAGACGATGGTGATGAAGTTCCGGCCCGAGCTGCCCATGCACGATCGCTACGAGGTGGCCCACGAGTTCCTCACGCCCGAGGTCGGTGACGAGGTCGTCACGATCTCCCGACTGGTCAACGCGTTCTTCAAGTGGGAGTTCAACTCCTGCGAGAACCTCGTGGCGGGCACCGACGTGCACCCGATCGACTACGCCAACGCCTGCCCGGACGTCGCGCTCACCTCACTGCACTACTACTTCCCGTGGGCGATGGCCGCGCTGGTGCGCTGGACCGTGTTCACGATCGTGACCGGCCGCAAGTCCCGCCTGGACCTCGAGTCGGCGAAGTACTTCGCGGTCGCCGACCGCGAGGACCTCTCCTACCGCGAAAAGCTCGCCGCCTACCGGCGCCTCGCCGACGACTACTTCGAGTCCGACCGCTACCTCGACTTCTGCGCCAGCCGCCTCGCGCACCTCGACGAGGTGGTGCTGGAGTGGGTGGACAGCGCCGACTTCGACGCCCTGCTCGTCGCGACGGTCAAGGCCACCTACCCGGCCCACGAGCACGACCGGTTCGTCGCGCACGTCCGCGGCCTGGTCGGGCTGTGGGTGCGCGACGCCAAGGTCACGGCGATCCCGAACTGAGTTGCCGCGGGCGGGGCCACGGCGTTCGAATGGCGCGATGCCCTTCAACGCGATGTCCTTCGACCCGCGCGACAGCTTCGGCCCGCAGGTCGCCGACCACTACGACGACGGGACGCGGGGCGACGAGGAGGCGGCGGTCGCCAGGCTCGCCGAGCTGGCAGGCGCGGGCCGCGCGCTCGAGCTCGCTATCGGCACGGGCCGGATAGCCCTGCCGCTCGCGGCCACCGGCGTGCCCGTCGACGGGATCGAGCTGTCCCCTGCGATGATCGAGCGTCTGCGGGCCAAACCCGGCGGTGACGCGCTCACCGTGGTCTGCGGCGACATGGCCACGGTCACGATGCCGGGCCGCTATCGGCTGGTGTACGTCGTGTTCAACTCGTTGATGAACCTGCTCACCCAGGACGAACAGGTGCGGTGTGTCGCCAACGCCGCACAACACCTAAGCGACGACGGCGTGTTCGTCGTCGACAACGTGGTGCCCGACCCGATGTACGGGCTGCGCCACGACCGCGATGGCATCGACCAGTACGTCGACGCCGAGGCGATCGGCCCGGACGGGGTGACCGTCGAGGTCGGCCGCTTCGACCGAGCCACCCAGCGCGTCGACAAGTGCCACGTCCGCCTCGGGGCAGCGGGTTTCGCCGTCGACCCGCTGGCGCTGCGCTACATCTGGCCCAGCGAGCTGGACCTGATGGCCAGGCTCGCCGGGCTGCGGCTGCGCGACCGGTGGGGCGGCTGGGCGGGCGAGCCGTTCGACGGGCGCAGCCTGCGGCACGTCTCGGTCTACGGTTAGCCCTGATGTTCGCTCCGCAAGCTCCGCTCAGCCCGCGTAGAGCTGGAGGTCGCGCGCGAACGCGTCGGTCATCTCGATCACCTTCTGCAGCTCGTAGTGGCGCACGACCACGCCGCCGTCGCCGACGGTCGTGGTGCGCCAGTCGCGGCGCGGCGCGCCGATCGGCAGGAGATCGACGTTGACGACGTGCTCGCCGTACGCCGCGAGCAGCGCGTCCATGCCCTCGATGGCGGTGATCCGGCCCTGCCCGTGCGCGCGTTTGAACACGTTGCCGGAGTTGAAACGCTGCGCGATCGGCGTGCGCAGGTGCCCGAGCAGCACCGCCTCGGCCCAGGCGACGTAGAGGTCGGCGTCGCAGGCGTAGTTCATCAGCTCGACCACCCGCGCGCCCGGCGGCCGGGCCGCGATCTCGCCGAACACCGCCTCGCCCGCGGCGGTGCGGTACCACTCCATGTGCGTGAACCCGGTGCGGAAGCCCAGCGCGGCCAGCACCGCCCGGCCCATCGCGCGCCCGCCCGCGAGCTCCGGGACCGACAGGTCGCGCAGCACGATGGACACCGGGCTGACCCACTCGTGCAGCCGCATCTGCAGCGGCCGCGGCCGGTACCACATCACGTTCTCGTAGAGGATCTCCCCGCCCGCGCAGACCGTGTCGAACGTCAGCTCCTCGGCCTCGATGAACTCCTCGACGCTCACCTCCGGCACGTGCCGCAGCAGGGGCAGCACATCGGACAGCTCGGCCGAGGAGTCGACGCGGTAGGTGTCGGCGGACCCTGCGCCCGCGATCGGCTTGAGGATGATCGGGTACCCGATCCGCTCGACCGCCGCCCACACCCCTGCCACCGTGGTGGTGCTCGCGTGCCGCGGGGTGCGGATGCCCGCCGCGTCGAGCACCTGCTTCATCTTCTCCTTGTCGCGGAACGGCACGGTCTCGGCCACCGTCATGCCCGCGAGGCCGAACTCCTGTCGGATCCGCGCCGCCAGGATCATGTACGGCTCCCACAGGCATTCCACCTGGTCGAACCGGACGTGCGCGGCGAGCCCGCGGAGGGCCGCGAGCACCGCGCCCTCGTCGGCCAGCGACACGTGCTCGTAGTGGGCCAGCGCGTCGCGGGCCACGGCGGGCAGCTCGTGCGGCGGCTGATCGCCGACGCCGATCACGCGCGCGCCCACTGTCGCCAGCGCGCGGGTGAAGTACGGCATCTCGGCCGGGTAGCCGGGGGAGAGCATCAGCACGGTGGTCACTCCGTGCCTCCGGCGCTCGTGCGCGAAAAGTGCGGCGGGAACAGTGTTATTCGCTCACGACTCATGTTCCACCAGCTCGACCCGGATCCCGTTCACGATCGCGGCCACAGCGTCGGTGACGACCGCGGTGTCCGGGTCGCGGACGATCACGTAGCCCTCGCCCTCGTAGCCGGTCGACGCGGGTTGTCCCGGCTCGGGCAGCTTCACCTCGACGACGAGGTGCCCCAGCCGTCGTTGCAGCTCGTCGACGCCGTGCACCGCGCGCACCCGGCCGCGGCCCTGACCGCGCAGGTATACGCAGCCCGCGGCGTACTTCCGCTCCGGTGGCGTGAACCGGTCGAGGATCACCAGCTCGCACCACATCCGGAAGAAGTCGACGTCGTGCACGTACCCGAGCATCGTGGCGATCTGCGCGCCCGGCGGCCGGGCACCGACCTCGGACACCGCGACCGAGCCGTCCTGGCGGCGGAACCACTCCATGTGCGTGAGGCCGTCGCGCACCCCAAGCGCCCGCACCGCGGCGGGCCCGACATCGAAGATCTCCCGGTAGCGCGGGTCGGAAAGGTCGCGGGGGAGCAGCACCGTCCACTGGATCCACGGGTTGCGCAGCACGGTGAGCGGCGGCGGCCGGTAGTCCGAGATGGACGCCCACACCGTGGCGCCGCCGATCTGCACGCTGTCGAAGGTGAACTCGTCGCCGACGAGGAACTCCTCGAGCAGGCCCGGCGCCTCCGGTCGGGGCGGGATCGCCGACAGCCAGCTGCGCAGGGCGTCGATGTCGTCGAGGCGGTAGGTTGCCTGCGCCCCAGCACCCGCGGGCGGCTTCGCGACCAGCGGAAACCCGACCGCCGACGCGAACGCGAGCGCCTCGTCGGCGTGGCGGACAAGCTGGTGGCGCGCGCACGGCACCCCCGCCGCGGTGAGCACCTCCTTCATCCGCGACTTGTCCCGCACGTTGCGCGCGGTCGCGGCGTCCATCCCGGGGATGCCCAGCGCCTCGCGGGCGAGCGCGAGCGGCACCTGAAGCTGTTCCAGTGCGCCCACCAGCCGCTCGACGGGCCCCAGCTGACGCGAGAGCCCGGCCACGGCCTCGGCGATCTGCCGCGGGTCCAACGCGTCGTCGACCCGCCAGTGCGCGGCCAGGTGTCGGGCCAGCTCGGCGGGCACCTGCTCGGCGGGTGCGGTCGTCACGAGACCCAGCCGCACGTCCGGGAGCTGGGCCGCGGTGGCCACGAACCGGATCGTGGCAGGCATCAGGAACGGGGCGACGAACGCGGCGTTCATCATGCCCGGTGACGCTACAGTCCCGGGGTGTGAACATCGTCTTCGTCGAGCCTGCTTTCCCGCCGACGCAGCGGCATTTCGTACGGGCGCTCGCCGAGGCAGGCGCGTCCGTGATCGGGGTCGGCGAACGGCCGGTCGAGCACCTCGACGACGAGCTCAAGGGCTGGATGACGCATTACCAGCAGGTGTCCACTGTGGTCGACCCAGGCGTGCTCACCGACGCCGTCCGGTGGGTGCAGGGCAAGGTCTGGATCGACCGCCTCGAGTCGACGATCGAGGCTCACACGATGGCTGCGGCACAGGCCCGCGAGGCGTGCACGATCCCGGGCACCTCGGTACGCACGGCGTGGCTCTGCCGCGACAAGCCGTCGATGAAGGAGGTTCTGCGCGCGGCCGGGATCCCGACCGCGGCGTCGGCGGCCGTCACCTCGGCGGCCGACGTGCACGCGTTCGTCGCCGACATCGGATTCCCGGTCATCCTCAAGCCGCGCACCGGAGCGGGCGCGCTCGACACCGTGCGGGTCGACGACGCAGGCCAGCTCGACGACGCGCTGGGCCGGTTCGGCGGCCAGGCCGTCGAGTCGATCGCCGTCGAGGAGTTCGTCGAGGGGCACGAGGGCTTCTACGACACCGTCTCGGTCGACGGGCACGCCGTCGTGGACTTCGCGTCGCACTACTACCCGAACGTCCTGGAGGCGATGCGCACCCGCTGGATCTCGCCGCAGTTCATCTCGACCAACCGGATCGACTCCGCCGCCGACTACCAGGAGCTGCGCGAGCTTGGCGCCCGCGTCAACGCGGCGCTCGGCATCGGCACCAGCGCCACCCACATGGAGTGGTTCTTCGGACCGAAAGGCCTGCGGTTCTCCGAGATCGGCTGCAGGCCACCGGGTGTCGGGGCGTGGGACCTCTACTCGGCGGGCAACGACCTCGACCTCTACCGCGCCTGGGCGGACGCGATCGTGCACGGGCACATCGGGGCGCGGCCGTCCCGCCGGTTCGCGACAGGGATCGTCGCGCTGCGGCCCGACCGCGACGGCCACATCAGCGGTTACTCCGGCGTCGACGAGGCACAGGCCCGGCTCGGCGAGTGGGTGATCGACGCGCACCTGCCCGAGCCCGGCACCCCCACGCAGCCGGTCGAGGCGGGCTACTGGGCCAACGCCTACGTCCGCATGCGCCACCCCGACTACGACGTGCTCCGGGGGATGCTCGACAACGTGGGCCGAACGGTGCACGTATACGCCTCATGATCGTTCTGCTTGGCCCGCAGCGGCGGCCCACGTTGGACGCCGTCGGCCTCGAAGGGCCGGTCGCGACGATCACGGCGGGTTGGCAGGAGCGCGAGCCCGACGACGCCGAACTGGACGCGCTCCTCGACGGCCGCAGCGTCAACCTGGCCCTGTACGCCCGCTGGCAGGACGTGTTGGAGCGCGACCAGGAGTACGCCGCGGCCGAACGCGCCCACCGGGCCGCGGTCGCCGAGCAGCAGGAGCTGCACCTGGTGCAGCTCGACGGGGTGCTGGGCGCGTTGCGCGAGGTCGCACGGCGCGGCGGCGGCGGTCCGCGGGTGCGGGAGCAAGCCCGCGCGGACGCCGAGGCCGTCGTCCGGCTCGTCGACGACCGGCACCTGGCGCGGGTGGCGGAGGAGCGCGCCGCGTTCCTGGAGCGGTGGCGGCCCGCGGAGCGCTCGGTGGTGGCGGCGCACCGGGCGGAGGTCGGCCGGGTGCTGGCCGGTGCGGCGGCGTTGGCGGTCGCGGGCGGCCACGTCGGGGTGCTGGGGCACGTCCTGCGGTTGTTCGCCGTGACAGCGCAGACCCGGCCCCCGACCGTCGTCGCCTGGTCGGCAGGAGCGATGGCGTTGACCGACCGGGTGCTGCTCTTCCACGACCGGGCCGCGTACGGGCCGTCGCACGCCGAGTTCGCCGACGCCGGGCTGGGCTGGGTACCCGAAGCGGTGCTGTTGCCGCACGCGCGGCGGCGGCTGCGCATCGACGACCCGGCGCGGATGGCCGAGCTGGCCGTGCGGGCGATGCCCGCGCGCTGCGTGATCCTCGACGACGGCGTGCGGCTCGACCTCGGCCCGGACGGCCGGCTCCCCCCGGACGCCCTGATCGTCCACCTCGACGGCTCACTCGGCCGTGAGCGGAAACGAGTGCCAGAGCACTCGTTTCCGCGCACGAGCGGCGGCGCCGCATGAGGCTCGCGGTCAACCGGCTCAAAGAGCGCAGGCCTGACGCGGCGGCCGTCGACCGGTTCCTGGCCCGGCACGAGGTGCCGATCGTGGAGGGCGACCGGTGCACGTTCCTGTGGCGCGGCGACGCCGACGCCGTACACCTCGTGCACCGCATCACCGGGCTGTCCGACCGGCTGCCGCTGCGCCGGATCCGGGGCACCGACCTGTGGTCGGTCGTGCTGGAGCTGCCCGCGGGCTCGCGGGTGAACTACCAGATCGAGGTGCGCCGCGGCGAGCACGTGGAGACCGGGAACGACCCGCTCAACCCGAAGGTCTCCTACAGCCCGGTGGGGACGTCGTCGGTGTGCTTCGCGCACGGCTACACCACGCCCGACTGGACCGAGTTCGACCCGGACGCCCGGCCCGGCACCCTCACCGACATCGTGGTGCCCAGCCGTGCGCTGCGGCGCGACTGCGACGTCACCCTGTACCTGCCCGCGCGGTTTCGCCGAACCGTCGCCTACCCGCTGCTCGTCGTGCACGACGGCGGCGACTTCCTGCAGTACGCGGCGGCCAAGACCGTGCTCGACAACCTCGTGCACCGGCTCGACGTCGCCGAGCTCGTCGCGGCGTTCATCCGCCCCGGCGACCGGCTCGTCGAGTACGCCGACTCGCCCGCGCACGCCCGCTTCCTCACCCGCGAGCTGTTGCCGCGGCTGGAGGCGGAGCTGCCGCTGGTCGGGCAGCGGTCTGGCCGCTGCCTGCTCGGGTCCAGCTTCGGCGCGGTCGCGGCACTCTCGGCCGCCTACCGCTCGCCCGACACCTACGGCGCGCTCGCGCTGATGTCAGGCTCGTTCGTGTTCACCGACATCGCAGGCGCCGACCACGGCGGCGGGCCGGTGTTCGACCCGGTGGTGAAGTTCGTCAACCGCTACCGGGCGCGGCCCCGGCGGGTCGCCGACCGCCTCCTCGTCAGCTGCGGGGTGTTCGAGCCGCTGATCACGCCCAACCGATCGATGGTGCCCACGTTCGAGGGCGCGGGCATGACGGTGCGGTTCCTCCAGACCCGCGACGGCCACACCTGGGAGAACTGGCGGGACAGCCTCCGCGACGCACTGGCCTGGATCTATCCGGGGCCGCAGAAGCTCGTCTACGAATAGCCGCCCCCCCCCCCCCCCCCCCCTTCCTCCCCCATCTCACCCATCCACCTCCCCTCCCCTCACCCTCCCTCATCCCCCCCTCCACTTTCTCCCCTCACCCACCCACCTCCTTCTCCTTACTCATCCACCTTCTCTCCCACCTCACCCACCCCCCCCCCCCTCCCCCCTCTCTCCTCGACGCACCAGCGCCGCCCCATGATCACCGTTTCGGCGCGAATGCGGCCGGATCTGGCCGGTCTGCGCGCCCAACCGGCGATCACGATCGACCCCTCCTGCGGCGCGGGCGGTGCCGTCCGCGGCGGCCAGCTCGGCGAGCGGGTGGGTAGCGCCGAGACCCGCGCGGCCGTCGACCCCGAGTGCCGCGTCCACACCCTTCGGGTCGGTGCCGTCGGCCAGCACGACGACGAGCCGCAGCTCGATCGCCCTTGTCCCTGGTCACCGCGTCGGACCGGTGGGCAGACCCTTCCGGGTCGGCGTCGCCAGGCGGCCGGTCGGTCCTCGGTCGCCCGCGCCCAGGGCGGCGAGCGCCTCGGCCTGGTCGGTCGGGACGTCGGCGCGCCACCCGCGCCGCCGCGCGCAGCGGGCAGCGTCGCGGCGGACATCCCGCGGCCTGGCCCGTCGGGCTGCCCGCGCGGGCGGCCGCCGCGGCGCCCCGGTCTCCCTCGCGGTGCGCGCGCGTCGGCCCGGCGGCCTCCCCGGCGCGCGCGTGGCGGCGTCGCGTGGCGCTGTGCCGCTCACGTCCCCGGCCCGCCGCCGCAGCCGGTGCCGGTCGGTTCCCGGTCGGCCGGCGCTGCCGGCGTGCTGCCCGCCGGCCGGTGTCGGTGTGCGGTCCGGCCGTCGGCTGCGCCGCGTGGGCACGTACAGTGTGGCCGGCGTCGCGCCGCTTCGCCGGCTGGGCGGCCGTTCCGTCTCGCCCCCGCTCGCCGACGATGCCCGCGGCCTGCGCGCACAGCGCCACCGTCGTGGCCGATCCGTCGCCCGCGTCGTTGCTCGCGCGCCGCGCGGCCTGCTCCTCCTGCGCTCGCCCCGCCTCCCACCCCCCCCCTCCCAGCCCCCCCCCCCCACTCCCACCCCCCCCCCCCCCCCCCCCTCCCCCCCCCACTCCCCCCCCCCCACCACTCCCCCCTCCCCCTCCCCCCCCCCCCCCCCCCCCCCCCCCACTGCCCTTTCCGCGGGGCGCTGGGCTCCCTACGGTCGGCATGGGTCCCACCACTCGTGTCTTAGGGGTTGCCATGACCGCCACCACCGTCGCCGATCTCGGCGGACCGACGCTGCCCCAGGTGCGCCGCCTGGTCACCGAGGTGCCCGGCCCGCGCTCGCGGGAGCTGGCCGCGCGCCGCTCGGCCGCCGTGTCGAGCGCCGTCGGCAGCATCATGCCGGTGTACGCGGCGGCCGCGGGCGGCGGTGTGGTCGTCGACGTCGACGGCAACTCGTTCATCGACCTCGGCTCGGGCATCGCGGTCACCACCGTCGGCAACAGCGCGCCCGCGGTGGTCGAGGCCGTCCGCGAGCAGGTGGCGGCGTTCACCCACACCTGCTTCATGGTCACCCCCTACGACGGCTACGTCGCTGTCGCCGAGGCACTCAACGCGATCACGCCCGGCCGCCACGAGAAGCGTTCGGCGCTGTTCAACTCCGGGGCGGAGGCGGTGGAGAACGCCGTCAAGGTCGCGCGGCTGGCGACCCGTCGCCCGGCCGTCGCGGTGTTCGAGCACGCCTACCACGGCCGCACGTCGCTGACGATGGCGATGACCGCCAAGAACATGCCCTACAAGAACGGCTTCGGCCCGTTCTCGCCGGAGATCTACCGGGCGCCGATGTCCTACCCGTTCCGCGACGGCCTCGAAGGGCCCACCGCGGCGGCGCGCAGCATCGAGTACCTGGAGCGACACGTCGGCGCGGAGAACCTCGCCGCGCTGGTGATCGAGCCGATCCAGGGCGAAGGCGGTTTCGTCGTGCCCGCGCCCGGCTTCCTGGCCGCGCTTCACGAGTGGGCGCGCGCGAAGGGGATCGTGTTCGTCGCCGACGAGGTGCAGACCGGCTTCGCCCGCACCGGGCACCTGTTCGCCTGCGAGCACGAGGGCGTCGTCCCGGACATCATCGCCACCGCGAAGGGCATCGCGGGCGGCATGCCGCTCGCGGCCGTCACCGGGCGGGCCGAGCTGATGGACGCCCCGCACGCGAGCGGGCTCGGCGGCACCTACGGCGGCAACCCGGTCGCCTGCGCCGCCGCCCTGGCCACGCTGGCGACGATCCGGTCCGATGGCCTCGTGGAGCGGGCCGCCGCCATCGGTGAGACGGTGCTGCCGCGCCTCCGGGCGCTCCAGGCCGACGACCCGCGGATCGGCGATGTCCGCGGCCGGGGCGCCATGCTGGCCGTCGAGTTCGTCCGCCCGGACACCGTGGAGCCGGACCCTGCCACGACGAAAGCCGTGGCCGCCGCGGCCCACCAGGCCGGGCTCATCGTGCTGACGTGCGGTAGCTGGGGCAACGTGCTGCGGCTGCTCCCGCCGCTGGCGATCGGCGACGACCTGCTGGCGGAGGCGCTTGAGGTGCTCGCCGAGGTGATCCGCGCGGCCTGAACCGGAAGTCGTGGCGGCCGGTAACGACGCGACCACCGACGTAGCGGGGAGCGCTCGCAGCCCCGGGGTGGCGTGGGTGAGTTGGGCGTGGCCCAGGTAGGCGGTGTGGCGAGCACGCTGCGCTCGCGGGCGGTGTCCGGTCGAAGCGCCGTGAAGAGGTCGGTGAGGTAGTCGAGCCTGCGTCGGGTGACCCGCGCGAGCACGGGCGCCACCACGGATGCGCGGCGGCGGGCTGCAGTGCCAGCTCACACGTGGCCCGCCGTCGAGTGCGTGCATGAGCGGGCCGTGCCGGGCAACGAGATCGGGCTCTCCCCGATGGCGGCGATGAGTCCTCGGTGCCGACTCGTTACCAGCGCTCGAGCGTGCCGGCCAGAGTGCGTCGCGGCTCGCGAGTGCCAGTGGCTGCCCTTCGTCGCGCCGAGCCGCGCGGCCAGCGGCTCCACCGCGACCGCCGCCACCCCGCCCTCGGCCAGCGCCGCGAGCGCGGCCGCTGCCCAGTCGTCCGCGGAAGTCGCTTCCCCACGTCCATACGCTAGCGTATGGTTACCTCCATACGGTGGCGTACGGAGGTCGGCGATGCACGTGCACCACGTCCACGAGACTCGGCACCGGTCGCGCGGAGGCGGCCCGGCTCTCGGCGACCGCAGGGCTCGCGCGGCTCAGCAGGCCGCGGGCAGGCGCGACGGCTCCGGCCGAGGCAGGCCTGGCGCCGATGCGCTGCCCGAGGTCGTTTCGTCGATGCGTACGCCGTCCCGCGGCGCCCGGGAATGCCCGCTGCCGGCGCTCTGGGCGTCGACGATCTTCGACGACCCGCCGCGGTGGGTGTCCGCGCTGCTCGCCGTCCGTGAGGCGATGGTCGGCTGGTGGGTTCGCGGGCGCGCGGCTCGGCGTCGCCGTACAGCCCGCGGAGACGAGGCCTGTGGTCGCCCGCATCTGACCCGGCCGTGGTGTCGTCGAGCCCGCGCGTGGCCTCACCCCCTCGTGCGGCGCACAACCGGCGCGCGCGCCTACTCGCGCTTGCCCCAACCACCCCCTCGTCAAGTGGCGGCCACGGCGGCGACGCGCTATCGCGCCTCCCCGTTTGCGCCCAACGCGTGCGCCGACCTCCGGCCCGGCTGCCGTTGCCTCATCCGGCGAGATCGAGTTGTCTGGGCACCGGTGCCGCACCGGTGCGGCACCGGATCGGAGGCGTGCCCGTGACCCAGACCATCGAGCCGGAGACCAGCACCGCGTCGCCCGCCCGGCAGCGCGTGGAGAAGTGGCTGGCGGACTTTTCGGCCGCGCTCGCCGCAAGGGACGCCGATCGGGCCGCAGGCCTGTTCGCCACGACATCGTTCTGGCGGGACCTCATCGCGTTCACCTGGAACATCACGACCGCCGAGGGCCGCGAAGGCGTCGCCGACCTGCTCCGGCACACGATGGAAACCACCGACGCAACGAACTTCCGGATCACCGAGGGCGAGGAGCCGGCCGAGGCAGGCGGCGTCATCACGGCGTGGATCCGGTTCGAGACCGCCGTCGGGCGCGGTTCGGGCTTGCTGCGCCTGAACGACGAGGGCGCGTGGACGCTGCTCACCACGTTGGACGAGCTCAAGGGCCACGAGGAGCTGCAAGGCACCACCAGACCGAAGGGCGTTCAGCACGGCGCGTACAAGGACCGGGTCACGTGGAGGGAGGCGCGCACCGCCGAGGTCGAGGGCCTCGGCCGGGACCGTGATCCCTTCGTCGTGGTGATCGGCGGTGGCCAGGGCGGCATCGCGCTCGGCGCCAGGCTGCGCCAGCTCGGCATCGACCACGTCGTCGTCGACCGGCACGAACGGCCGGGCGATCAGTGGCGAAGCCGGTACAAGTCACTCTGCCTGCACGACCCCGTCTGGTACGACCACCTGCCGTACCTGCCGTTCCCGCCCAACTGGCCGATCTTCGCCCCCAAGGACAAGATCGGCGACTGGCTCGAGATGTACACCCGCGTCATGGAGATCAACTACTGGGGCTCAACCTCCGCGAAGAGCGCCACGTGGGACGACGCGAAGAAGGAGTGGACGGTCACCGTCGACAGGGCGGGCGAGGAGGTCGTGCTGCATCCCAAGCACCTCGTCTTCGCGCTCGGGGTGTCGGGCAAGCCGAACATCCCGTCGTTCCCCGGGCAGGACGTCTTCCGCGGCGAGCAGCAGCACAGCTCCCAGCACCCCGGCCCGGACGCCTACAAGGACAAGCGGGTCGTGGTCGTCGGCTCGAACAACTCGGCGTTCGACATCTGCGGCGCCTTGTGGGAGGTCGGCGCCGACGTGACGATGGTGCAGCGCAGCTCCACCCACATCGTCAAGTCCGACTCGTTGATGGACCTCGGGCTTGGCGACCTGTACTCGGAACGGGCGCTCGCGGCCGGGGTCACCACGTTCAAGGCCGACACGATGTTCGCGTCGCTGCCTTATCGGATCCTGCACCAGTTCGAGACCCCGAAGTACCAGGCGATGGCCGAGCGGGACCAGGAGTTCTACGACCGGCTGGAGGCCTCGGGCTTCCGCCACGACTGGGGCGAGGACGGCTCGGGGCTGTTCATGAAGTACCTGCGCCGCGGCTCGGGCTACTACATCGACGTCGGCGTGGGCGACCTCGTCGCCGACGGCAAGATCCCGGTCAAGCACGGTCAGGTCGTCGAGCTGACCGAGACCGGCGTGAAGCTGGACAGCGGCGAGGAGCTCCCCGCCGACCTCGTCGTGTACGCCACCGGCTACGGCTCGATGAACGGCCTGGCCGCCGACATCATCGGCCAGGAGATGGCCGACAAGGTCGGCAAGGTATGGGGCCTCGGCTCGGACACCACCAAAGACCCCGGGCCCTGGGAGGGCGAGGAGCGCAACATGTGGAAGCCCACCCAGCAGGAGGGGCTGTGGTTCCACGGCGGCAACCTGCACCAGTCCCGCTACTACTCCCTCTACCTGGCGCTGCAGCTCAAGGCCCGCGCGGAGGGGATCCCGACGTCGGTCTACGCGCTCCAGGAGGTGCACCACACGGCGTGATCATGCGGCGAGGAAGCGCAGCAGGTCCTCGGTGAACCGTTGCCGGTGGGCGAGGGACGATCACCTCTCGGGTGGAAGACGGCTGCGCCTCGGCCCGGCTGACCGCGCTGGCCATCGTCGCATCACTGCAGCGCACCGTCGGCGACCTCGACGGCCTCACCTGGCTGCGCTCGACGGTCTACGTCAACGCCGCACCCGACCTGCAGGGTCCCGCGCTGGCCCGGGTCGCCGACGGGTTCAGCGACGTCGTCAACGAGGTCTTCGCCGATCGCGGCATGCACGCCAGGGCCACCGTCGGGGTCGGCGCGCTCGCCTTCGGTGTGCCGACGATCATCGAGGCCATGGTCAGCCTGTGAGGGGGCGTCGCCGCGCACCGCGGTCGACGTCCGCGACAGGATGGCGCAATGAGCGCCGCACGCTTTCCCCGCTGGGTGTACGGGGAAGGCAGCGAGCCTGATCCGCGGTTCACGCTCGCCAACGAGCGCACGTTCCTGGCGTGGATTCGTACCGCGCTCGCGATGACGGCGGGCGGCGTCGCCCTGGAGGCCCTCGCCATACCCATGCTGCCCGGCCTCCGGTTGGCCGCCTCGTTGCTGCTGCTGGCGCTCGGCCTCGCCGTGCCTGCGCTGGCCTGGACGGGCTGGGGCGGCCGAGAACGGGCGGTGCGGCGCGGGGAGCCGCTGCCGTCCTCATGGGTCGCGCCGCTGCTGGTCGTCGGCACGTCGGCGGTCGGCCTGCTCGTGCTGCTCGGCTTGGTGCTGAGGTGAGCCCGCTGTACGACCCCGGCCTGCAGCCCGAGCGCACCCGGCTCGCCTGGCGCCGCACGCTGCTCACCCTGGCCATCGGCAGCCTGGTCGCGCTGCGCTTCCTTCCCGGAACCGTCGGCGGGTGGTCGCTGGGGGTTGGGCTCCTGACGTCGGCGGTGCTGTGGTGGCTCGCGACCCTGCGCGAACGCCAGATGCGCATCGCCCTCGTCGTCTCGCCTGGTCCGCTGCCGGGCGGTGCCCTGCTCTTCGGGCTCGCCATCGTCACCATGGTCGTGGCCGTCTCCGGCCTGCTCGGGGTGGCCGTCAGCCGGTGAGCTCCGGTGCGTCGTCGGGGAAGAACCGGCGCGCGACGAGCTCGCCCCGGCTGCGCACCCCACCTTGCCGAAGATCGCCTTCAGGTGGTCCTGCACGGTCCAGGGCGACAGGTGCAGCTCCGCGCCGATCTCGGCGGTCGCCAGCCCGCGGGCGACGAGCCGGGTGACGGCCCGCTCCCGCTCGGTGAGCCCGTACGCGCTCGCGATGAGTGGCGCGATCTCGTGCACCGGGGCCGGTTCGACGACGACAGTCGTGGTCGCTCCGGCCCCGCGAGGGTGCGGCGTGCAGCACGAGCCACCGTCCGTCGGCGGTGCGGACTCTGGCCCGGGCGACCGCGTCGGCGGCGCCCGTCCGGCCGCGATGCGGCGCGCCTGGCAGGCGACGGCCGTGACCGCACGGGGAGTGTGTCGCTGTCCCGCAGCGGGGCCAGCCACCGTTCGCGACGGGGTCGACGGCGGCGAGCGAGCCGTCGGCGGCGAGCACGACCAGGCCGATACCCCGCTCGGTGCGGACCGCGTCACAGGCGTCGCGCCAGGGTCGCGCGCCGCAGGCCGTCGGCGAGGGTGTCGGCCACGGCGGCCACGAGCGCCGGTCGCGAGCGCGAAGTCGGGCCGGTGGCGGCCGCGCAGGAGGGTGAGCGCGCCCCACGTCGTGTGCTCGCTCACCAGCGCAGCGCGCAGCTCGTCGCCGAGCCCGTGCGGCCGTCGGAGCTCGCGGTGGCGGCGGCTGCGGTCGAGGTCGCCGCCGGTCGTCGCGCTCAGGCCTGCCGTGTGCTGCTCGGCGCGGGCGAGGGGCGAACGCGTTGACGTCCGTGCCCGACAGCTCGATCTCCGCCATCCGGGCCATCGCGACGGCGGGGAGCCCGTTCTGCACGACTTCTCCGTCGGGAGTGCGTGGCCGGGTCCACGTCAGCACGCAGACCCCGTCGAAGGGCACCGCGCTCGCGAGCACCCGCGGCCTGGAGCGCGAACTCCCGCACCCCCAGGCCCCGGTTCACGAGCCGGACGATGTCCCGGCGCACGCGCTCGGGTGCTGCGACCGCCATCGCCCGAGTATGACCCCAGGATCCTGGGATGGCCGGGGCCGTTCCGGCGGCGCAGGCTGATCACAGTCCCGATCCGTGGGCCGCATCCGCACCGTGGGAGGCAGGGCACGATGAGAACGGGTCCGTTCTGGGACGGCGTCGAAGGCCGGGCGCCGTGCCCCCGGCCGCCCGCACGCTGGGCTTCGAATTCCTCTCCGCCACGAGCAGGCGGGCACGATCGAGCTGGCCTTCACCGCCGGGGACGATTCACCAACCCCGCGGGCAACGTGCTCGGCGCCTTTCTGGCGGCCATGCTCTACGACACCGTCGGGCCTGCTCTGCTCGCCACGCTCGAGCCGCACGAGTTTCAGTCCACGCTCCAGATGAACGTCGATTCCTCGCCCGACCCGTCCCGGCCGCATCCTGGGCCGCGGCCGGGTCGAAGCACCGCGAGGGCGACCACGCGGTGCTCGAGGCGTCGCTCTGCGACGCCGAGGGCCACTCCTGCCGCCGCCACGGCCGTCGCGCGCGTCGTCGATCTGGGCGCGGCACGTACCGCGGTGTGAGCGCGTCGGTCGGACGCCGTCACTGCGGCCAGGTGCCCGACGGCCCGGGCCCTGGCTCGTACCGCCGCCTGCTCGACCGCATCGCGCTCGCGGCGGCGCCGGGCACCAGGCTGCCGATGGCCAGGCCGATGACGAGGTAGATGAGGGCTTGGGCCAGCGACACGCCGATCGGCTTGCTGGACAGGAAGGGTGTGACGACCGCCGCTGCGGTCACGAGGCCGATGATCCAGCGGAGGTAGGCGAGCGGGCGCGGGGTGCTGAGCACGAGCAGGTGGGCGAGGCCGGTGGCGGCGATCGCGGCCAGCGCGGCGAGGGCGCAGAGCACCGCGGTGCTGTAGTCACCGAAGACACCGGCCTCGGGTGACCCCGCGAACGCCACGTTGAACACCGCACGGATGACGAGCACGCCGACGAGGCCGATCAGCGCCGCAACGACGGCGCTCGCCGCCCCACCTGCCCACAGCCTGCCCGCGTCGATCCGCGGGCGGGGAGCCTCGACGCCGCGAGGATCCGCGTTGACGGTCTCGTCGTCGTAGCCTGCCATGAGTGCTCCCATCGTCGTGGTGGGCGGTCATTATCGCGCCCCGCTCCGCCGCCTCATTCGTCTGGTACCCGCGCGCCCTGGCGATTCCGCGTGCGCCCCAGCATCCAGGTCACGACGGCGGCCGACACCATGCAGATCCCGACCATCCACAGCCCGAGCCGGTTGCTGCCGGTCGCGTCGGACAAGGTTCCGGTGACGTACGGTGCCGCAAAGCCGGAGATGTTGCCCAACGAGTTGACCAGCCCGATGCCTGCCGCGGCCGCTGCGCCGGTCAGGTAGGCCGTGGGGAGGGCCCAGAAGCCGGGCAGCGCGGCGAGCACGCCGCACGCGCAGATCGTGACCGCGAGCATCGCGAGCCATGGGTTCGACAGATAGAGGGCCACCGGGATCGCGATGCCGCCGATCAGCGCGGGCGCGGCCACCCGGACCGTCGGGCTCGCCGCGCGGCGGGTCCAGACGACCATCACGACCAACCCGATCACGTAGGGGATCGCGGTGATCAAACCCTGTTGGACGGTGGAGAAGTGGGTGCCGTACTGGGCGGCGAAGCCCTTGATGATCGTCGGGAGGAAGAAGCCGAGCGCGTAGAGCCCGTAGACCACCCCGAAGTACACCCAAGACAGCGCGAGCACGCGCGGGCTGCGCAGCGCCCCGGGCACCGACGTCGGGCTGGCTTCGGAGACCTCCTTCGCTTCGGTCGAGAGCCGCTCCTCCAGCGCGTCGCGCTCGGCCTGCGGCATCCATCCCGCCGCGGACGGCCGGTCGGTCAGCAGGAACCAGACCACGACGGCCAGTAGCACCGACGGGATGCCCTCGATCAGGAACATCACCCGCCACCCTGACAGGCCGAACAGCCCTTCGCCGTGCTGGATGATCAGCGTAGAGAGCAGCGCGCCGACCGCCGTCGAGATCGGGATCGCGGTCATGAAGTAAGCGGTCATCCGGGCGCGCTGACCGGCAGGGAACCAGTACGTCAGGTACAGGATGATGCCGGGGAAGAAGCCGGCCTCGGCCACGCCCAGCAGGAATCGCAGCACGATGAGCCAGGTCGCGTTCGGCACGAAGGCCATGATCGTCGCGACGATTCCCCAGGTCACAAGGATGCGGGCGATCCAACGACGGGCGCCGAACCGGTGCAGCATCAGGTTGCTCGGCACCTCGAGCAGGAGGTACCCGATGAAGAACACGCCCGCCGCGACGCCGAACAGGGTGGCCGAAAGGCCCAACTCGGCGTTCATGCCGTTCGGCCCCGCGAAGCCGATGTTGACCCGGTCCAGGTAGTTGACGAAGTACAGCAAGATCAGCAGGGGGACGAGGCGTCGGCCCGCTCGGCGCACGCCCGTCCTGACGAGTTGGTCTTGCGTGCCGACTCCGGTGTCGGACGTCATGGGGAGTTCCTCCCGGAAGGTCGAGCGTCCATGCGATACCTGTGACCATGCTCGACGCAAGCCGGAGCGAGCGTCAGGGATGGCCGCGGTCGATGTCGTCGAGCGTGCGCAGCGCTCTCGTGGCGGACTCCCTGCTCGTGGCGTCGCTGTCGGGCGCGGTGGCCACCCGGCGCAGCGCGTTTCGGGCCTCTTCGGTGCCGATGCTCGCCAGTACGTCGACGGCGGGGTCGGGTGGAGTGCCCGTGAGGAGCGCCTCGGCCAACAGCGGCACGGAGCGGTCGCCCGCGCGGGTCAGCTGGATTGCCGCGACGGCTCGCTCGGTCTCGTCGCCGTCGGCCAGTGCGCGGACCAGCGCGCGGCCTGCGGGCGCGGCACCGGCGAGCCGCCACGCCGCGCCCGCGACGAGCAGCCGGGCTGCCCCCGCGGCGCTCATGACGTCAGGTTAGGTCACAGTGCGCCTGCGAGGCCGTACCTGACCCAGTAGTCAGGGTCGTGCGTATCGCTGTGCGCGAACCAGCCGTTGACGTGCGAGGTCACCTTGCCCGCCGCGGCGGGCGGCGGTGTGAACGTCTGCCCGCCGCCGTCGGCGAGGATCACCAGGTCCAGGTGGACGCGTATGTCGATGATCCGCTGCACGCGGCCGAAGTCGGGGAACCACTCCGGGTGGACCGGCCAGCTCAGCAGGACGAGCCGGTCGAGCTGCAGGCCGAGCCCCGTGGCGAGGGTCGCCACCGTGCCGCCGTGGCTGTGGGCGAACAGGTCCGGTTGGCGGAGGCCCTGGTCGGCGACCCAGTCGAGCATCTGCTGTGCGGCGAGCCTGCGTGCGCCGTCGGAGTACAGGCCGCTCCACTTGAAGCTGGGGTTGTGCAGGTGCAGCGGCGGGGTGAGCGCGTCGAGGTAGGTGTAGAAGTCGCCACCGGGCTGCCACCAGGTCGTCAGCGCCGCGAACGTGCCGTGGGTGAGGAACGCGGTGTGGGAGGGCCGGTCGGCGCCGTCCAGCCGCGACGGACGGCCGACGACACGGCGGAGCGCCGGATGGCCGGGGTCGACGCGGCTGAGGCCGATCCGGCCGATGTCCTTGGCCATTCCACGTCCACGGGAGGCGCCATCGACGAGCTGGTCCAGCACGTCGTCGCGGGGTCCGGTGGTGTCGAGCGCGGCGACCGCGGCGGCGGTGCGCACCAGCCGGTTGTCGCTGCGCAGGCACGCCTCGACGAGCGCCGCCGCGTTGATGGGGTTCGGATCGGCTACGAGGCGCTCCATCAGCGCGGCACGCGTGCTCGCCGGAACCGACGGCCCGCGCCGTTCCCGCTGTTGCTCGGCGGTGATGCCCAACGGTGCCACCGCCTCGGCGAGCGGGATCGGCTCCGTACGGCCGAGTGGGGTGAGGTCGGCGGGAAGCCCGATGTCGGTGGGGCGGTCGACCCGTGCCGCGTCGCCAGCGGCCGCCGCGCCCAGCGAGAGGACGATCGCCGCCTGGGTCAGATGGGCGTCGAGGTCGCGCCGGGCGTATGCCGCGGGGCCCGGCACGGGCCTGGGGTCCTGTCGGCCAGCCATGACGCTCCTGTGCGATCTCGGTCCTCCGGCGGATCACCGATCGAAGTCGCGCGTGGACGTGCCGTCAATACTCGCCGACGCTCCGGGCACCGATGAGTCCGCGTGCCGTCGCCGGTCTCACCGGTATCCGACGAGTGAGGTGGCGATGAACGCGTTGACAGAGCTGCTCGACCGACACGTGCGCGCGGGAACGCTCCCCGGAGCGGTGGCCGCGGTGGCCACGGGAGACGAGGTGGAGTTCGCCGTCGTCGGCGCCCGCAGCATCGACGGACCACCCATGACCCGCGACACCATCTTCCGGATCGCTTCGGTCACCAAGCCGATCACCGCCGCCGCCGCGATGGTGCTCGTCGACGACGGCACGCTCGGGCTCGACGATCCGGTGGCGCGTTGGCTTCCCGAGCTGGCGTCGCCGATGGTCGTGCGCACCCCGCAGTCGCCGGTCGACGACGTGGTCCCCGCGCGCCGGGCGATCACCGTGCGCGACCTGCTGACGTTCCGCAACGGCCACGGCTTCCCCGACGACTTCTCGTTGCCAGCGGTGGGACTGCTGTTCAGCGAGCTGCGGCAGGGCCCGCCCGCGCCGCAGGAGCAGGCCCCGCCGGACGAGTGGATGCGCGTCCTCGCCACCATCCCGCTGCTGCACCACCCCGGCGACGCATGGCTCTACAACACCGGCGCCGACATCCTCGGCGTGCTGGTCGCCCGCGCCGCCGGGCCGTTCGCCGAGTTCCTCGCCGAGCGCATCTTCGGCCCGCTCGCCATGCGCGACACCGGATTCCACGTGCCCGCGGCCGAGCTCGACCGCTTCACAACCGCGTACCGGCCCGACGGGTCCGGGCTCGTGGTCACCGACCCGCCGGACGGCCAGTGGAGCACAGCACCCCCCTTCTGCTCGGGCGCGGGCGGCCTCGTCTCCACCGTCGACGACCTCCTCGCGTTCCAGCGCATGCTGGTCGCGGGCGGCGCGGGTGTGCTCTCCCCGGAGTCCGTGGCGCTGATGGTCACCAACCACCTGACACCGACGCAGCGGGCAGGCAGCGCGCTGTTCCTGGAGGGGCAGGGCTGGGGGTTCGGCGGGAGCGTCGACGTCGAGCGGATCGAGCCGTGGAACGTGCCGGGCCGCTACGGCTGGGTCGGCGGCTCCGGCACCGCGGCCTACATCGACCCCGTCGGCCACGGGATCACGGTCCTGCTCACGACGGTGGCGATGGAGAGCCCGACGGCGCCCGCGGTCATGCGGGAGTTCTGGGCGCACGCGGCGCAGGTTCGATCCGCCGGGTAAGCCGATTGTGTGGCACTGTCGCTCCCATGCGCCGCACGCTGTACGAGGCCGAGCACGAGGCGTTCCGCGAGTCATTCCGGCGGTTCCTCGCGGTCGAGCTCGTCCCGCACCTCGAGGAGTGGGACGCGGCCGGGATCGTCGCCCGCGATCTCTACACCGCAGCAGGTAAGGCGGGCTTCCTCGCCATCGACGCGCCCGAGGAGTACGGCGGTGGCGGGGTGCGCGACTTCCGGTTCAACGCGGTGATCATGGAAGAGATCATGCGCATCGGCGCGGGCGCCGCGGGACTCGGCCTCACGCTGCACAACGACGTCTGCCTGCCCTACTTCCTCGAATACTGCTCGGACGAGCAGAAGGCCCGGTGGCTGCCCGGCATCGCCTCCGGCGAGCTGATCACGGCGATCGCGATGACCGAGCCCGGCACCGGGTCCGACCTCGCGTCGATCACGACGACGGCCCGCCGCGACGGCGACGCCTACGTCGTCAACGGGGCGAAGACGTTCATCACCAACGGGATCAACGCCGACCTGGTGGTCACGGCGGTGAAGACCGACCCCACCGCGAGGCACGCGGGGATGTCGTTGGTCGTGATCGAGCGCGGGATGGCGGGCTTCACCCGCGGGCGCAACCTCGACAAGCTCGGACAGCACGCCCAGGACACCGCCGAGCTGTCGTTCACCGACGTGCGGGTGCCGGTCGCGAACCTGCTCGGGCCCGCGGAGGGTCGCGGATTTTCCCAGCTGGTGACCAACCTGCCACGGGAGCGGCTGTCGATCGCCCTCGGCGCGGTCGCCGCGGCCCGCGCGGCGCTGGGCTGGACGCTCGCCTACGTCAAGGAGCGCAAGGCCTTCGGGCAGCCCATCGGGTCCTTCCAGAACTCGCGTTTCGTGCTGGCCGAGCTCGCCACCGAGGTCGATGTCGCCCAGCGCTACGTCGACGACTGCGTCTGTGCGCTCAACGCGGGCGAGCTCACCGCCGTGGACGCGGCCAAGGCCAAGTGGTGGTGCACCGAGCTGCAGGGCCGCGCGGTCGATCGGTGCCTGCAGCTGCACGGCGGCTACGGCTACATGAACGAGTACCCGATCGCGCGCGCCTACGCCGACGCCCGCATCACCCGCATCTACGGCGGCACCACCGAGATCATGAAGGAGGTCATCGGCCGCGATTTGGGGCTTTGACCGTATCTTGCCGGGCCCCGCGGACCTCTAGGTGGTGTCAACCCGACCACGCGAGGAGTGGTGATGGCTGCACCGCGGTACGTCCTGATCACCGGCGACTTCTACGTGCTGTACCCGGACCTGCCGGGCAATGGGCCCGAACCGGACGGCGACACGATCAGTTTCCTGCCCCTGCACGACGACCTCGTGCAGGCGCTGCCCCGCTTCAACGGCATCGCACCCGACCGCAAGCACCTGGGCGTCTACAGCGTGCGGTTCGAGGGCATCGACGCGTTGGAGACGCACTACAAGAACCGCCACCAGAACCTCGAGCTCGCCAACGCGGCCCGCGACCTGATGCTCCAACAGGTCGGCTTCCAGACGGTCACGTTCCGGCCGGATCGCCCCAACAAGGTCGAGAGCGCGGTGCCGCACCCGCTGCCGGGTTACGTGCTGGCCACCGGCATCGAGGCCAACGGCCGGATCGTCGCGCAGGTCTACGCGGGTCAACCCGACGAGGGCATCGCCGACGGCGACCGGGTCTTCGTCGACGAAGCGCGGCTGGACCGCAGCGTCAACGCCGCGCTGGTGCGGGCCGGTCTGGCCTACGGCGAGTTCTACACGACGATGCCGTTCGCGCTCATCGGTCACCTGCGCGACGAGGTGGGCAAGGCCCGCGCGGCGGAGGCCGGATTCTGGCCGAGGGAAAGCATCACCGTCGACTCGCCCGCCCGGCCCGCGAGCGTCGCCGACCTGTCCGACATGGTGATCTTCCCCAAGCTGTACCGGCGGCTATCCGACTACTTCGCCGACAACCACAGCGACCTGACCGCCTTCGACACCTGGGTGCGCGCCAAGCCCGACCGCGACGACCTCACCCAGCTCCCGAGCGGCGAGCGCGGCCACCTACACGACACCTACGTGGTCGACGAGCAGGGCATCCGGCTGCGCTACCGCCCGGAGGAGCTGGTCTTCCTGGAGTGACTAGACCACCGCCTTCTCGCCCCAGATGTCCTCCAGGTAGCGGCCCGCCGCGCGCAGGCCCGCGAGCCAGGCCTCGCCGTCGGCCGCGCCCGCGCCGGTCTTGGCGCGGAACACCGCGACCAGGGCGGCCCGCACGCCGGGCGCCATGGTCGAGGCGTTGCCGCACACGAAGACCACGGCGTCCTCCTGCATGGCCGCCCACACCTGGTCGGCCGACGCCTCGAGGGCGTGCTGGACGTAGCGGTGCGGGTAGTCCTTGACCCGGGAGAACGCCGGGAAAAGCGTCGCGACCCCTTCGGCCTCGAACGCCTTCAGCTCGTCGGCGTAGAGCAGGTCGTCCTCGGGGTCGCGGCAGCCGAGGAAGAGCAACGACGTGGCGATCGGGATCCCGCCTGGCACGCAGCGAGTCCCGCTCCTGGAGGAACCCGCGGAACGGGGCCATCCCGGTGCCGGCGCCCACCATGATCATCGGGACGTGCGGGTTCTCCGGCGGCCGGAAGGCGATGCTCGGCTGCCGCACGAACGTGAAGACGGTGCCGCCGTCGGGGACCTCGCTCAGGTGCCCCGAGCACACCCCGCGGTAGGTCGAGCCGTCGCCCGCCCGTGACGGGCCTTCGAGGACGCCGACGGTCACGGCGACGTCGCTGCTCACCGTGGGCGATGACGAGATCGAGTAGAAGCGCGGGCGCAGCGGCGGCAGCAGGTCGAGGTACTCCGCGAAGGGCAGGTCGCACGCGGGGTGCTCCTCGAGCAGGTCGAGCAGCGTGCGCCGGGGGATGGCGATCTTCTCCCGGTAGCGGGCCTTCGCCTCGTCGTCGGTGCCCGCCAGGCCCGCGATCTCGTCGCGGGCGGGACCCTCGGGCATGTGGGCCGCCATCGCCGCGAGCCCGGCCCGACTCGCGACGTCCTGCAGCTCGACGCACCCCGCCAGGATCCCCAGCAGCGGGTAGGGCTCGCCGACGGGCAGGTGGGTCGGGGTGCTGCCGGTCGCAGTGATCGTGACGTACTGGCCCGCGTCCAGACCGAAGCGGGCGAGCACCCGGTTGACCAGCGTGACGTCGTTGCGCGGCAGCACGCCGAGGTGATCGCCCGCTGCGTAGGACGCGCCCGCGGGCAGCGTGATCTCCAGGTGCCGCACCGAGCGGCCGCCGGTGGTGCCCGCCCGCGCGGTGAGCTCGCGGTTCACGCGCACCGTGGCGGCCTGGCCCCGGTAGGACTGCAGGATCGGGCTCGCCGTGCGGCGCTGCTCCAGCTCGATGGCCAGTCGCGGGCCGCTCCCGGCCCTCTCCGTCGCGCCTGCGGAAAGCCCCAACGCCGTGCCCAACGCGTCCCACAGCCCGGAGTACCAGGCCTCGAACTGGGCGTCGAAGTCACCGCGCGCGTCGCCTTCGCCGCGCGGGTACACGCGGGTCGCGCCGCGTGCCGCCAGCGCCGCGTCCACCCGCGTCGGCACCGCCTGGTAGGTCGCGGCCCAGTCCCGGTTGCCGCAGCCGAAGACGGTGTAGCGCACGCCTGCTGCCGACGTCGCGGGGTCGTCGGCCCAGGTGCAGAACCTCGCCGCGTTGTCCGGCGGCTGGCCGTTGTAGGACGAGGTGATCACTACGACGGCGCCCTCGGTCGGCAGTTCACCGACGGCGTCGTCGAGCCCGGCGGTGCGGGCCGTGTAGCCGCGGTCGGTGGCGTCCCGTGCTATCCGGGAGGCGATGTCCTCCGACGCGCCGAGGTTCGAGCCGAAGAGCACCAGCAGCGGGGTGCCGTGCCGGTCGGCGGGCACCACGGCCAGCGCCGGGGTGCGCGGGTTGGCCGCCGCCGAGACCGGCCGCGGTGCGGCGCCCCAGGTGCGCCCTGGGCGTGGCCGGATCTTGATCGTCAACCCGTCCGGCTTGAGGGTGAGCGATTCTTTGATCTTGAGCTGGTAGTTGGCGTGGTCGATGAACTCGAAGCGCTGGAGGAGCATGCCCAGCACCAACGTCGCTTCCTGCAGGGCGAACTGGCGCCCGATGCAGGCCCGCTGACCCGACCCGAACGGCCGGAACGCGTTGGGGGGCAGGGCGTCGCGGCGCTGGGGGTCGAAGTGGTCAGGGTTGAAGTCCTCGGCGTCGGCGCCCCACACCTCGGGCAAGCGGTGCAGCATCGGCGTCAGGGCGATGATCGATTGTCCGGGTTCGAAGGGACCCCATCCGCCCACCGTGGTCGTCTGACGGGCCTGGCGGGTGAATGCGGGCGCGGTCGGCCAGAGGCGCAGGGTCTCGTCGAGGATCTGCCGGATGTAGCCGAGCTGCTGGATCTGCGCGACGGTGGGCGGCACCGAGGGGTCGGTGCCCAGCACCCGGTCGACCTCCTCCTGCGCGCGGGCCACGACCTCCGGGTTCTTGAGCAGGTAGGAGATGGCGAAGGAGAGCAGGCCGCTGGTGGTCTCGTGGCCCGCGACGAGGAACGTCACACACTGGGCGACGATGTTGTGGTCGGGCAGCGAGTGGCCCTGCTTGTCGGTGCCGACCAGCATGTGCCCCAACAGATCGGTGCCGGGATCGCCGCTGGCCTTCCGCTCTGCGAGGATCTCGCCGACCGTGTCGTCCATGTACTTGCTGTCGGCCATCAGCTTCTGCTGGGCGCCGCGGCGCAGCTTGACCGCGATCGGCAGCAGGCGCTGCCGGGCCTGGGTCTCGTGCAGCGCGCCCATCATCGCCTCGACGAACGGGTGCTGGCTGTCGCGGTAGAACGAGTTGAACCGGTAGCTGAACCCGCACAACGCGATCGTGTCGAGGGTCAGCCGGGTCATGTCGGCGGTGACGTCGATCGGCTCGTCCGGGTTCAGGCGCTCCCACTTGAGACACAGCTGCTCGGCGATGTCGATCATCGGGTCGAGGTAGCCCTTCATCGCCCACGTGCTGAAGCTGGGCAACAGGATGTCGTGCGCGGACTTCCACAGCGGATCATCGGTGTCCGCGGTGAACAGCCCCGCGCTCTTGTGGGTCTTGCGGAACTCGCGCTGGCTCAGCCCGACGAGCTTGTCGAAGCGCGTGTCATCGCAGAGGTCGTCGACCATCTCCAGGCCGTAGGTGACGTAGATCGGCCCCCTCGGCGTGACCATCTTAAAGATGGGCCCCCACTCGCGCGCGACCTTCATGAGGTCCTGGATCAGCGTGGCCTGCTTGATCTCGAACATGTTGCCCAGCACCGGCACGCCCTTGGGGCCCGGGATGTCGTCAAGGGACCTCGACGCGGCGGGGGTGGTGGCGGTCATGACGGGTCGCTCCTACATGCTCGGTTGGGTGGTGTCGGGCGTGCGGTGGGGGAGCGATCGGGAGGCCGCGGCGTGGCGCAGCAGGAAGAAGGAGATCAAAACGACCCACGCCGGGAAGACGAGAAGGGCGACGGGATTGTTGGTCACGGCGAGCAGCAGGAAGGCGGCGAGCAGGTAGGCCACCACGGCGGCGATCGTCGGCAGCACTTTGGCGTTGCGCAGCAAGGTCGTGGTGGTGAGGGCGAACATGCCGGCACCGCGGACCGCGAAGACGAACACCAGCCCGTAGCCGACCGCGGTGAGCGCCCGCGCCACCGCCGGGTCCTCGGCGGGCGTGTGGCCGAAGTAGACGCCGAACGCCACCGCGCCGACCGCGGCGGTGCCTGCGAACAGCAGGGTCACGAAGATGATTCCGGCGAGCAGGTTGAGCCCGTGCGCCATCGTCGAGGGCGCCGGGGTGAGCGTGTCCAGGACGGTCCGCATCGCGGTTATGTGCCACAGGAACGCGATGCCCGCAAAGGGCACGAGATAGAGCCCGATGGCGACGAAGAGCTGGTCACCGCCGTCGGCGTAGAACGCCGCGTACGCCGAATCCGGATCGGCGAGCTTCGGGGCCCGGTACAGCAGCACCAACGCGACCACGAACAGTACGGCGAACACGAGCCCGCTGATGGCCGCGATCCGGGCCGCAGCACCTGAGTTCGCCTGCGTCGACGGTGTCGATGGGGGGGTCATCCCAGCCGCCGCGGCAGGTGGCCGAGAGCAGGGTCGGCGGGCGGCTCGAGCTCCTCGAGGATCCGCAGCAGGTCGAGCGTGCCGGAGAACTGCTGTTGACTGCCGGACTCGGTGGTCACGACGCCCTCCAGTCGTCCATCGACGGTGCGGAGGAGCTCGACCGTCAGGTGCACAGCGCCTCCCTTCATCGCCTCCACAGTGGCAGGGTGCGCGCCGTCCCGACACGACAGAACCTTCCAGTTGACCTTCCAGTTGCCTGCGGGCCGTCGGCCGTACGGTGAGGTCGTGTCCGATGCGGAGACGACGGTCCGCACCGTCTTGGGCAGGCGGGTTGCGGTGGTCGAGCACGGCGACCCGGCGGGTCGGCCCGCTCGGGATCGACCGCTTCGCGGTCGTCGGCTACTCGGCGGGGGCTCCGTACGCGATCGCCGTCGCGGCAGGCGCGCCTGCCAGGGTGCGCGTGGTGGGGCTCATGGCGGGCGCGGGACCCGTCGACGACCGCGACGGCGCCAGGGACGGAATGGCCCCATTCGGCCTACGCCGCGACCAGGTTCGACGGCGGGGTGGCGTCCGTGATCGCGACCGCGCCGCGGATGGCGGGCGGTGACACGGGAGCACCTTTGGTTCGGAGGGCGCGGCGGCGGCCCGCCGCGGCGACGCGGGCGACGAGCAGGACCGCGACCACGGTGATCGCAGCAGCCGCAGTGACAACTGCGATACCGGTCGCCGGTGGACGCCCCGGCCAGCCGATCAGCAGCGCCACCGCGACGGCCGCAACGGCGCCCGCCATGGCAGGGACCAACGCCGGGACAGGTTTCGACATGCTCAGAAGAGCGCATCCCGGCGCTCCCTGATACGCCCCCGCGCCGTCGACGGGTGTTACGCCGCGTAAGCAGTGGTGCCCAGCGCCTCGCGGCCCGCGGAGGTGAGGGCGGCGGCCACGCGCTGGCCGACCAGACCCAGAGTCGCGGCGGCGATGAGGCCTGCGCGGACCAGATCGTGGACGGCGGACTGGTCGCAGCAGGAGCGGCCGTCGAAGAACAGGTCGGGCTCGGTACCCAGCTGAAGCTCCGCCCCGCCAGCCGCCACAGCGCGCAGGATCGCTCGGTCGCGTCCGCTGAGGGTGCTCGTGGTGGTCATGGCGGTCTCCGTCGGTGCGAGGCGGTCTGTGCTCTGTCTGCGTTCAGTCTGTAGACCGGCGCCGCTGCGCGGACTCATCGTCGCGATGAGGATCGCGTTCATCCGCTCGTAGGAAACCGTGCCCACCCGGTAAGGCCCCGACGATCACACCCCGACGATCACACGTAGTCCAGGACACACATATTTCGGCGGCGGCGTTCACACGAACGCGAGTAGCGTCGATTTCGTGCCCTTCGGGGGGAGGAGCACGGCCGCTTCGGCGGTCACTGAACTGCACGACGCCGGGCCGGGCGGAGAACCGGTCCGTCGCCGTGGCTTGGGGGGAAAAATGAATCAGCAGCTGGCAACAGCAGTGAGAGTCGGACCGGCCGACGAGGCATTGACCCTCGGCCCGGTCGTACCGGTCTTCGTTGACGTCACCGGGCGTCGGCGCCGGTGGGTGATCGTTTTCGGGTGGTTGGTCGCACTCGCCTGTGTGGCCTACCTGGGCGTGATCGGCATCAGCATGACGGGCACCTCGGTCGGACCGCTGCCCAACCTGCCGAGCGTCCCGTCGCATTCGGTGGTGTTCGGGTCGGAGGTCGGGGGCCTGCCGGAGGGGGCGTTGGAGGCGCCGTTCGCCGCGCCCCAACCCGTGGCCGCGCCGCAGGCTGCGGCCGATCCGGTCGTCCGCAGCCTCTCGTCGTCGATGCGGACGGGGGGCAGTTCGCGATGACGCTGCGGCTGGTGGGGCACCGCGAAACCGCCGCCACTACAGCCCATCATCGTCGGCGAGGGCGTCCGAAATGGCTGCTGATCGGCCTGGTCGTCGCGATGTTCTGCAGCGTGCTGCTGCTCAGCGGCCTGGTGCGGTCGCAGATCGGGATCGACGCACGCGGCGCGGGCAACGACGGCGACGACTCGGCAGTGCCTGCCTCGGTGAGCGAGGGCGGCCCGGTGATCGACCTGACCCACGGGCGCAGGCAGAGCATCGCCATGCCGCCGAACACGGTGGCGTTGACCTTCGACGACGGGCCGGATCCGACGTGGACGCCGCAGGTCTTGGCGGTGCTCGCGAAGTACCACGTGCCCGGCACGTTCTTCGTGGTCGGGTCGTCCGTGGCCCGCGACCCGGACCTGGTCCGCCAGATCCGGGCGCAGGGCTCGGAGATCGGCATCCACACGTTCACCCACCCGGACCTCGCCGAGGTGTCGACGGACCGGGTGGACCGGGAGATGACCGAGACGCAATACGCGCTGGCGGGGGCGACCGGCGAACTGAGCTATCTGATCAGGCCGCCCTACTCGTCCGAGCCCGACGCCCTCGACAACGCCCGGTTCGACGTGATCTCCCGGCTGGGCCTGCAGGGCTACGTGACCGCGCTCGTGGACGTGGACAGCCTGGATTGGGAACGGCCGGGGGTCGACGCGATCGTGCGCAACGCGGTTCCCGAGGACGGCCACGGCGGAGTGGTGCTGCTGCACGACGCGGGCGGCGACCGGAGCGAAACCGTGGCGGCCCTCGACCGGCTGATCCCTGAGTTGCAGCGCGACGGCTTCGTCTTCACCACCGTGAGCGGGGGCGCGGGACTGCCGCCCGCGAACTTCCCTGCGAACCCTGTTGACCTCACGCTCGGCCGGATCATGCTGGTCGCGGTGGCCATCGCGGACCACATGGTGACCGCGCTGGAGTGGAGCCTGCTGCTCGTCGGTGGGCTCGTCGTGCTGCGGACGCTCCTGGTGATGGTGGTGGCGCTGCGCCATGGACGGCGCATCCGGCGCAGGCAGCGATCCCGCCAGGCCATCGGGCAGGTGAGCCCGTTGCACAGGCCGCCGTCGGGCCCGGTCACGGTCGTGGTGCCCGCCTACAACGAGCGGGAAACCATCGAATCCACCGTGCGCTCGCTCGTCGCATCCACCCATCCGATCGAGATCGTCGTCGTCGATGACGGGTCGACCGACGGCACCGCCGACATCGTCGAGAACCTTGCGCTGGCGAACGTGCGCGTGATCCGGCAGGCCAACGCGGGCAAGGCCGCCGCGCTCAACGCGGGCATCGGCACCGCGCGGCACGACATCGTGGTGCTGATCGATGGCGACACCGTCTTCGAGCCGGACACCGTGGCCGCGCTCGTCGCGCCCTTCGTCGACCCTGCGGTCGGTGCGGTGGCGGGCAACGCCAGGGTCGCGAACCGCAAGGGCGTCCTGTCGCGGCTGCAGAACATCGAGTACGTCGTCGGATTCAACATCGACCGGCGGGTGCAGGACATGTGGGGCGTGGTGACCACCGTGCCCGGCGCGGTCGGCGCCTACCGGACCCGGGCCCTGCGCGCCGTGGGCGGGATCAGCGCCGACACCCTCGCCGAGGACACGGACCTGGCGATCACGCTGGGCCGGGCCGGGTGGCGGGTGGTCTACGAGCCCACCGCACGAGCGTGGACGGAGGCGCCCGCGACCCTCGGCCAGCTGTGGCGGCAGCGCTACCGGTGGAGCTACGGGATCATGCAGTCGCTGTGGAAGCACCGGCACGCCGTCGTCGAGCGGGGGGCGTCCGGGCACGTCGGCCGGGTGGGGCTGGGCCTGACCGCCCTGTTCCAGATCATCCTTCCGCTGCTGGCGCCGCTGGTCGACATCTACCTGGTCTACGGGCTGGTGTTCCTCGACCCGGTCGTCACGGCGGTCACGTGGGGCGGCGTGCTGTTCGTCCAGCTGTTGCTGGGCGCGGTCGCGTTCCGGCTCGAGCGTGAGCCGGCACGGGCGTTGTGGCTGCTGCCCGCGCAGCAGCTGGTGTACCGGCAGCTCATGTACGCGGTGCTCATCCAGTCCATCGCGACGGCGGCCGCCGGGATCGCGCTGCGTTGGCAGAAGATCCCTCGCATCGGCGACTTCAGCGGGGTACCGACGACACGGCCTGCGTCATGAGCGCCCGCGTCGTCTTCGCCGCCGCTCTTGGTGGGTTGGCGGTGGGCCTCGCGGCCTGCGCGGGCCCTTCGCCCGCGCCCGCGGCGCCCACCGCCTCGCCCTCGGCCGCCCCGACCGCGGCGCCGTCCCCGGCGCCGCAGCAGGGCATCCGGCAGACGGTCGAGGTGACCTTCTACGCCGCCGCCGACAACGACCCGCCCGGCAGCGCCGACATCGCCTACCCCAACTCCCGGCACCCGACGGCGGGCGGCACCGGCACCGCCACCGATCCGCTGTCGCTGGCCACCGATCCCCGCGAGATCCGGCCGGGGGTGCTCGTCTACTACCCGCCGATCAAGAAGTACTTCGTCATGGAGGACGACTGTGCCCCGTGCATCGACGAGTGGAATGCGGAGCGGACGCCGCACGTCGACCTCTGGATGGCGAACACGACCGACCCCGCCGTCCAGAAGTGCGAGGCCGCGCTGACGCCCGACGACCCGGACACGATCATCGTGAACCCGCCGACCAACCTGCCCGTCGATCCCAAGCCGCTCTTCGCAGGGGGTCGGTGCTGGCCTGCTACGTGAGCGGGCTCAGCGCGTGGCGTGCCTGCGCTGGAAGTCGGCAGGGCGGAAGCGGCCGTCGGCCAGCTTGCCCTCGATCTCCTCGAGGCTGGCGCCGGTCAGGTCGGGCATGCGGAAGTACACGAAGAGCCAGGCCGCCACGTTGAACGCGGCGTAGAGCCACATCGCGGGCCCGATGCCGATCGCGCTGATCAGGCTGAGCAGGGTCAGGGTGATCAGCAGGTTGGTGCCCCACAGGGCGGCCGACTGCACGGCGGTACCGGCGGGCCGCACCGCGAGCGGGTAGGTCTCCGACCCGGTCAGCCACCCCATCAACTGCAGCCCACCCGCGTTGAACAGCATGAACACCACCAGGCACGCCACCACGAACGCGATCGAGTCGCGTCCGCCGTGGCCGGTGACGAAGAGCAGTCCGAGCACGAACAGGCTGACGGCCGCCCCCGCGGCGCGAGCTCGGCCACGTACATCGGCGCGGTCTGGGTCGCGCCGCCCACCGCGAAGCCGAGCACGATCCGTCCAAGCGACAAGACGATGGGATTCGGGGAGAACGCGCACCACAGCGAGCCGACGGCGAACACCACGGCCAACATCAGCAACGTGCCCTTGCGGCCCCGTCGCTCCGAAAGCCTGCTGCAGGTCAGCGCCCCGATCACCGCGCCGAGCAGGATGCTGGCCGCGATGACCTGCTTCCAGCCCTCTGCGATGCCGAAGTCCTTGGTGATCTGCAGCAGGGCGCCGGAGATGATGCCGGTGTCGTAGCCGTAGAGCATGCCGGACACAGCCGAAACCAGGGCGACGACGATGACCAAGCCCGTCAGTTGTCCCGATGTGGCTGCACGCGTCCCCTGATCGGTCACGGGCAACGGATACCCGCCGGTGGCCGTTTCAATGCCCACGCCGCCGGTGCCGACTTGCTCACTGGACGGAGAGGCGGGTTTGCCGAGCACGCAGTGGGAACTCAGGATTTGCCGGACGGTCGACGTCTCAAGGGAGAGCGCGATGGCTGTGGACGTGGTGAACCCTCGTGAGCGCTATGCGGGCTGGGTGGCACCCCTGTGCTGGCTGGCGGTGGCGTTGGAGGGGTTCGACCTGGTGGTGCTGGGGGTGGTGCTGCCCAGCCTGCTGGCGGAGAAGTCGTGGGGCCTGACGCCCAACACCGCCTCGTTGGTCTCCGTGGTCGGCCTGCTCGGCGTGATGGTCGGTGCGCTGGTCGTGGGCACGGTCTCGGACTACATCGGGCGTCGACAGACGATGCTGTGGACGGTCATCGCGTTCTCGGCGCTGACCCTGGCGTGCGCCTTCGCGACCAACCCGTGGTTCTTTGGGCTGCTACGGTTCCTGGCCGGGCTCGGCCTCGGCGGTGTGCTCCCGACGGCGCTCGCGTTGATCAACGAGTACGCGGCGCGCGGCCGCGCGGGCGCCGCGACCACCAACATGATGACGGGCTACCACATCGGCGCCGTGTTGACCGCGCTCGTGGGGATCCTGGTCGTCGAACGCTCCGGCTGGCAGTGGATGTTCGTCATCGGAGCGGTGCCCGCGGTGGTGCTGGTCCCGCTCATGTGGCGCTTCCTGCCCGAGTCGACGGCGTTTCTCCGGGCCAGGGCAGGCCTGCCGGACGGCTCCGACACACCCCGTGTGGCCGCTCGCAAGGGCCCGATCGCGACGTTGTTCCACCACGGCCTCGGCCGGTCGACGATCGCGTTCTGGGTCACGTCGTTCATGGGTTTGCTGCTGGTCTACGGCCTCAACACCTGGCTGCCGCAGATCATGAAGTCGGCCGGTTACGAGCTGGGCGCGGCGCTCGCGCTGCTCCTCGTGCTCAACGCGGGCGGCGTGCTGGGGTTGCTGATCGCGGGCCGGGTGGCCGACCGGATCGGCAACCGCCGCTCCACGATCGCCTGGTTCGTCGCCGCGGCGCTCTTCCTTGCGCTGCTGAGCGTCAAGCTCCCCGGCATCGGCATCTACGTCAGCGTGCTGCTGGCAGGCGTGTTCGTGTTCAGCGCCCAGGTGCTGGTCTACGCCTACGTCGGGCACGTCTACCCGGCGTCGGCCCGCGGAACGGCGATGGGCGCGGCAAGCGGCGTCGGGCGCGCGGGCGCCATCACGGGTCCGTTGATCGGCGGTTGGCTGCTGACGGTGGGCCTGGCCTACCCGTGGGGCTTCTACATCTTCGCGGGCGTCGCGGCGATCGGCGCTGTCTGCATCGCGCTGGTGAACCGGAACCCGGCGCCGGACGAGCCGATGCCGCTGACCGAGGACGATGCCGACCGGATGGGCGCGCGGACCCGCCATTGACGCGTCGGCGCGCACGTGCGACCGAGGAGGAGGGATGCCGACGGTGCGGGATGCCACCTTCGACGTCTTCCGGCGATTTGGGCTGACGACGATCTTCGCCAACCCCGGGTCGACGGAGATCTCGTTCCTGACCGACCTGCCCGACGATCTCGAGTTCGTCCCCGCCAAGCGGGTGCTGGCCGTCCTCGGCTCCTTCTCCCATGAGCAGACCGTGCAGACGTTGGGCGAGATCCAGGAGGCGGCCGGGCTGCCGTCGGCGACCGCGCACCGCATCGTGTCCGAGCTTGTCGAGTGGGGTGCGCTGGAGCGCGTCTCCTGGGGCCGCTATCGCATCGGTATGCGGCTGTGGCAGTTGGGTTCACTCGCGCCGCAGGCGCGGGACCTGCGTGATGTGGCACTCCCGTTCCTCCAGGACCTGCTCGACGTCACCCACGAAGTCGTCCACCTCGTCGTGCTCGACGAGGGGGCGCTCTTCATCGAGCGGCTGATGGCCCACCCCGAGGTGCACACCCGATCCCGGGTGGCGCGCAGGCTGCCACTGCACGCCACCGGTCCGGGCAAGGTCCTGCTCGCGTTCTCCCCGCCGGATGTCATCGAGCAGGTCATCGCGGCCGGGCTGCCCCGCATGGCCCGCAACACCATCACCGATCCTGACCGGCTCCGCCGCGCCCTCGACACGATCTGTCGGAGCGACTACTGCCTCTCGCAGGACGAGATGACCGACGGCGCCTCGTCTGTCGCAGTCCCGATCCGCGGTGCGACCGGTGCCGTGATCGCCGCCATTTCCGTCGTGGTGCCGAGCGGCAAGCGGCCCCTGGTCACGCTCGTGCCTGCGGTCCGGATCGCCGCTGCGGGCATCTCCCGCGCGATGGTGCCCTTCACCGTCGTGTCCTGACACCACGAGGAGACGTGCGGCTCACCGCTCGATGACGGCGGTCGTCCGGGTGCTTTCCCGGACGACCAGTCGCCACGTCGGTGTGGACAGGGTGGTCGCGCCGCCGGGTTCGACGACCGTACGGGCGCAGAGCTCGCCCTGCTCGCGCAGGGACTGGGCGATGGTCGTCAGACCCGCCGCCGCGGCCGCCGCGCCGTCGTCCCAGCCGCTGACGGCCAACCGGGCCGGAACGTCGATGCCGAGGCGCCTGCAGGCGTGCAGAACCCCGAGGGCGAGCTCGTCGCTCATCGCCGCGATCGCGTCCACATCGGCGTCGTCGTCCTGCAGGAGGCGCAGCGCGGCCGCCTCGGCCTCGGCGCGGTCGTTCCTGGCCAGCACCACCACGGGAAGCCGCGTCCAGTCCAGGCCGACGTCGTTGGCGGCGTCCGCGTAACCCTCCAGGCGGCGGCGGGTGACGCCGAAGGGGACCGCATCGGCGGTGGGCCCGTACCGGACGGAAGGGTGCCGGTCGCGGTCGAGCGGGAAGGACAGCACGGCGGGCGAACGGGCGGCGGTGAAGGCGGCCGTCCCTGCCGCCCTGGCCGCGGCCCGGTCGTCGATGGCGACGAGACCAACGCCCTGTCGGGCCGGTCCGCCGTGCACCACGGCGGGCAGGCCGCGCCGGACCACCGCATCGAGGACCGGGTCGTCGTCGGCGGTGGTCCACAGCACCACGGCGTCCACGGCCGCCTGTTGGACCCGGACGGCGTCCCGGGGACCACCGGTGATGGGAATCAGGGTCAGGCCGAGCCCGTGCTCGACGCAGACCGTGGCGATGCCCGCCAGGAACTGTGTGGCTTGCGGGTCGTCGAAGGCGTAGGTCAGGTGCTCACCGAGGACCACCCCCAGGTTGGCAGTGCGCCCGCGGCGCAGTGACTGCGCGCTCGGGTCGGGACCCGGGTAGCCGAGGCGCTCGGCGACCTCCAGCACCCTGCGCCGAGTCGGCTCGGCGACGCGCTCCGGCCGATTGAAGGTGTAGGAGACCGTCATCGCCGAGACCCCGGCTTCCCGCGCGACGTGGGACATCGTCGCGCGCCGCCGTCCTGGCATTCCGACACCCTAGCTGTGTAACGTTAAGATGGTGTCTGGACGCCCATCGACCGAGTTCCGCCGCGATCGGCTCACGTGGGTCGCCTACCTGATGCTCGCCTGGTTCGCCTACCTGCAGGCGGCGCCGGGGCTCGTCATCGTGCACCTGCGCGACGAGCTCGACCTGAGCTACTCGACGGGTGGCTTGCACGTGGCGGCGTTCGCCGCCGGGAGCATGGTCGGGGGCCTGATCTCGGCCAGGGTCGAACGCGCGCTCGGGCGGCGCACGCTGTTCTGGTCGGCGGCCGCGCTGATGGGCGCCGGGGTGATCGGGTTGACAGCGGGGCGCGTCGCCGAGATGACCGTCGGCTCGGCGTTGGTGATGGGCTTCGGCGGCGGGCTCCTGCTCGCCACGATCCAGGCCGTGCTCGCCGACCACCACGGCGGGCGCACCGCGGTCGCGCTGGCCGAGGCCAACGTGGCGGCCAGCATCGCCTACGTCACGCTGATCGGCGTGCTGTCGCTCACCGCGGCGCTGCACGCGGACTGGCGGATCGCCCTGCTGATCTCGCTCGTGGTTCCCCCGCTCACCTGGTGGAGCAACCGGCGGCTGGCCATCGACGCGCCGCCGCCGTCGAGCACGGCGAAAGGCAGGCTACCCGGCGCGTTCTGGATCGCGGCCGCGATGCTCTTCTGCCTGGCCGCAGCCGAATGGTGCATCACCGCGTGGGGTGCGACGTTCGTCGAGGACGCCGCCCAGGTGCCGCCGGACACCGCGGTCGCGCTGATGGCGGGCTACTTCGGCGGCGTGCTGGTGGGCCGCACGCTCGGCAGCAGGCTGGCGCGCCGTTTCGACTCGGCGCGGCTGCTCGCGTTCGCCCTCGGCGTGGCCGCCGTGGGTTTCGCGGTCCTGTGGCCGTCGACGGGGCCCGTGCAGGCGCTGGTCGGCTTGTCGCTGCTCGGGGTCGGGCTCGGCAACCTGTTCCCGATGGGGATCTCGGTGACGGTCGCGCTCGCGCCGGACCGGACGGGGTCGGCGAGCGGGCGAGCTGTGGGGGTGACGGCGTTCGCGGTGCTGCTCGCGCCCCTGACCGTCGGGACGCTCGCGGACGCGACGTCGCTGACCGCCGCACTCGGCGTGGTGCCGGTCCTGCTGGCGCTGGCCGCGACCGGGCTCGTGTTCGTTCGACGAGCGCGGGTTCGTGCAGGCAGTGCGCGCTGACCGGGCCGAAATGTTCAGGACATGGGCTGGAGTTGTCCACTCCACCCGATCGTTGATCACAGCCACCTGCCCATTGTGGACACGGTAGGGGTGTTGACAAGGTGGGTTGATCAACCGTACCGATCGGACGGAGGTGAGGCTGGTGACCTGCGATGTGCTCGTCGTCGGGGCAGGACCGGTCGGGCTGACGGTCGCCATCGAGCTTCGGCGACGCGGCGTGGAGTGCCGGATCATCGACCGGCTGCCGAATGCCGCGCCGTACGCCAAGGCGGTCGGCATCCAGCCGCGCACGCTGGAGCTGTGGGAGCAGCAGGGCCTGCTGCGAGAAGTGCTGGATGCCGCAACGCCGCTGCGGGGCCAGCTCGTGTACGTCAACGGCACGCAGGTGTCCCGCCTCGAACTGGCCGTTCCCCATGATGTGCCGTTCGGGTTCGTCGCGCTGCCCCAGAACGTCACCGAGGGCCTGCTCGCCGGGCGGTTGCACCAAGTCGGCGGGCAGGTCGAGCGCGGCGTCGAGCTGGTCGGCTTCGACCAGGACGTCGACGGCGTCACGGTTCGGCTCACGGGCGCGGCGGGGGAGGAGACGACGCGGGTCGCCTATCTCGTGGGTGCCGACGGGGCGCACAGCCAGGTCCGGAAGGGCCTCGGGCTCGCGTTCGACGGCGACGCGTTCCCCGAGGAGTACATGCTCGGCGACGTCGAGGTGGACTGGTCCCTCCCGGATGGGTACGGCATCCGCTCGATGCACCAGATGGATGGCCGCACCGACGACGTGCTCGTGTGCATCCCGCTGCCCGGCGTCGGGCGCTACCGGATGTCGATGCTGGTGCCCGACGAGCTGGCCACCCCGGCGACCGGCGAGGTGCAGCACGGGATCGAGGGCGGACGGGCGCCGAGCCTGCAGCACATACAGGCGGTGCTCGATCGGCTATCCCCGCAGCCGACCCGGGCGCACGATCAGCGCTGGTCCTCGGTGTTCCGCATCAGCCATCGGCTGGTCGACCGCTACAGCGTGGGGCGCGTGTTCGTCGCAGGGGACGCGGCGCACATCCACCCGCCGACCGGGGCCCAGGGCATGAACACGGGCATCCAGGACGGGGTCAACCTGGCGTGGAAGCTCGCGCTGGCCGTGCAGGGCGCCGCGGCGGACGGCTTGCTCGCCAGCTACCACGCCGAGCGCCACCCGGTCGGCGAGGAAGTCGTCGGCCGCACGGTGCGCCACGCCCGGCAGGGCATCGAGGCCGACCATGACGACCTCTCGATCATCATCCGACGTGAGGCGCAGCTGCTGGTGAGCTACCCCGACAGCCCGATCGTCGGCTGCGCGGAGGACGCCGGGCCCGGCAACGGACCCCGGCCAGGCGACCGCGCCCCCGACTGCCGTGGTCTGCGCCGCGCCGAGGTGAACTTCCCGCTGCGGCTGTTCGAGCTGCTCGCCGGTACGGACCCCACGCTGCTGCTCTACATCGACGACACGGCGCAGCAGCCCGACCTCGTCGAGATCGAAAAGGTGCTCGCCGGACGGGCAAGGATGCGTCTCCTCACTGCCGACCCCGCGCTCCGGTTCGGCGGCTATCCGGTGATCGTGGACGCGGAGGGCGAGTTCCGCGACGCCTACGGTGCGACCACGTGCAGCGGCTATCTGGTCCGGCCCGACGGCTACCTGGGTTTTCGCGCTGCACCGCTCACCACGACGGCTCTGCGCGACCACCTTGAGCGGGTGTTCAGACCGCTCTGAGATGGTGTGATGGCGCCGCAACGATGCGGCGTCTTCAACCAGCCGAGAGGTGAGGACCATGGGCCTGCCCGCACCGCTCGTCCGCGTGCTCGACGCCGTCCAGCGCGACACCCCTACGGTCCACCAGACCCCTGCGGTCCGGTGGCTGTCGGTGCCTCAACTCGTGCGCACCGCGCTGGATGTGCTGCAGGCCTCGTCGTTCGCCAAGTACGCGGACAAGCGCGAGACGATGGCCACCAGCCCGCGCGAGTTCTACCGACTCCCCGCCGCCGGTCAAGAGCCGCGCGAGATCGTCTTCGTCGACTACGTCGCGGACACCGGTGACGGCTTCAACGCGACGTTCGCCACCGCGCGTTGCCTGTCTGGTGCCGCCGACAGGTCGATCCCGCCGGACCCCGAGTTCGCGGGCCGCGGCGCCCAGGCCGACCTACTGGTGTTCGGCGGCGACGAGGTGTACCCGGTCGCGTCGGCACTGCAGTACGAGCAGCGGCTCAACGAGGTGCTGCGGACCGCCGCCAGCCTCGACGGGGTGGTCGACCTGCCTGCGGTAATGGCGCTGCCCGGCAACCACGACTGGTACGACGGCCTGGCCGCGTTCCGGCGCAACTTCTGCGAGTCCTGGGTGCAGCGGGACCCGCCGCTCGGCGAGGAGGTCGTCGCGGTGCCTACCCCGGACCAACGCGACGACGTCGGCGGCTGGGGCGCGTTTCAATCCCGAAGCTATTTCGCCGTGCAGCTGTCCCCGCGGTGGTGGCTGTGGGCCGTCGACAGCCAGCTCGACGCCCCGATCGACGCCGAGCAGCTGTCCTACTTCCGCGATGCCCGCAAGCACCTGGGCGACGCGAAGATCATCCTCTGCACGGCAACGCCGAGCTGGCTGGAGGCCGAGCGGGCGGGCAAGGGCACCTACTCCGCCGAAGCCGACAGCCCGCTCTACACCCTGTTGTGGTTCGTCGACCGCGTGCTCGGGCACGCCGAGCGCCACCGGATCCGGCTGGTGCTGACCGGTGATCAGCACCATTACGCCCGTTACGCCTGCACCGCGCCGACACCGCCCCCGGACACCGCGCCCACTGCCGAGCCCTTCGCCCCCGAGCTGGTGACCTGCGGCGGAGGTGGCGCCTTCCTCGCGTCCACCCATCACCTGCCCGAGCACCTCTCGATCGCGTTGCGGCCGTGGCCAAGCGGGTCCGGCGCGACCGTCGGCTACCGGCGCGCCACGGCGTACCCGGACGTAGCGACATCGCGGGCGATCGGCCGGTCCCGGTTCCTCTCGGCCGCCTGGCGCAACGGGCCGTCCCTCCCGGTGCTGATCGGGGCGGCCGACGTCGCGCTGTTCCTGACCTTCCTCATGCACTGGCCGTTCGGGTGGCCGCGTGCCTGGCAGTTCTGGGTTACCACCGTCATCGTGGCGGTCCTGCTCGGCCTCTACGCCGCGTCCGGCGCGCACGCCGTCCGACCCCGGCGCCGACGACGATGGGCCATCGGGCTGCTGCTGACCGGCCATACGCTCGCCCACCTCGTCGCGGCCGCGGCCGTGGCGGCGCTGGTCGCCGCGCTGGTCGCCGACCCGACGCGGCCGCCGTGGTACGGCTACCTGATCGCGATCGCGCTCTTGGTGATGCTCGGCACGATGGTCTTCGTGACCTACCTGCACGTCGCCGACGGCTTCGGCTGCCACACGCTCGAGGCGTTCTCCGGGCTGCGGATCGAGGACTGGAAGTCGCACCTGCGGCTGCGGGTCAGCGCCGAGGAGGTGGTCGTGCAGGTGATCGGCATCGACGTTGCGCCGCAGGCCGCCGACGACCGCACCGACCTCCGCAACCTGGTGCCGACCCCACGCATCGTCGAGACCTTCCGCGTGCCGTGGAGCAGCGCAAGCCCTCCGGCCCGGGCGGACCCGGTCACGTCGAAATCCGCCGCGGACCGGACCGGCTGACCGCTCACAGCCGGGGCAGACCGCCGACCGCCACGACCGCGCCCCCGGCGTCGCTGACCCGGATCGTCGCGACGTCTCCGGAGGGCCTGTCGATGCCCCACCAACCGGTGCCGCCCGGCGAGGCGTAGGTCTCGGTCGCCGCGACCGAGCCGTCGGTACGCAGCAGCTCACACTTCAGCTGCCCGGGCCGAGCGACGTCCAGGTACACCGAGAGGAAGTTCGGCCGCTCGAAGCTGACCACGACGTCGCCCACGTGTCGCGTTCCGGCCACCAGCGGGCTCGCGACCGCGGGCGCGAGCATGGGCGTCGACGGCCGGTTCGCGGTTCCGGTCGCCCAGCCGCCCGCGAAGGCCCCGGCGACCACCGCCGCGGCCGCGGCCACGCGGACCCAGCGCACCGTCCGGACCGGTCGTGGTCGCTGGGGGCTGACGCCGAGCCGGTCCAGCACGCGCTGTTCGAAGCCCACCGGCGGCTCGGCGGGCGGGATGAGCGCCCGCAGCTGGTCGTGCACGAGACCGAGCTCGGCCGTGTGGCGCCGACAGGCGGGGCAGCCCTGCAGATGAGCCAACGCCTCCGCGCGCTCGTGGCCCGCCACCAGGCCGAGCGCGATCTCCGGGGCCAACTCGCGGGACCGGGCGCAGTCCATGTTGGGTCTCGACGTGGTCATGGCCGGTCCTGCCGGGTCTCCAGCGCCGCGGCCAGCCGCAGCATCGCCGTGCGGATCCGGGTCTTCGCGGTGCCCAGCGGAATCCCCTCGCTTTCGGCGATCTCCCGGGCGGTCATCCCGCGGAACGCGGCGAGCACCAGCGCCCGGCCTTGCTCGGCGGGCAGCGCCCGGATGGCCGCCCGCAGCTCGTCGGCGGTCTCCGCCGCGATGGCCGAGCCTTCGGGCGTCTCCGAGGTCAGCACATCCTCCAGCTCCAGCGGATCGACCGGGACGGCCCGCCGGGTGCGGGCCGCATCCACGGCCAGGTTGTGGGTGATCGCCGTCAGCCAGGTGCTGACGGCGCCGCGTCGCGGGTCGTACAGGGCGGCGTGCCGCCAGGCCCTTTCGAACGCCTGCTGTGCCACGTCCTCGGCGAGCGTCGGATTGCCGAGCACCGTGAGGGCTACGCCGAAGACGGGTCCCTGGAAGCGTCGCACGAAGGCGACCGACAGCTCGGCATCACCCTCGGTCAGGCCCGCGAGCAGCAGGTCGTCGGACATCCGATCGACCTGCCGCCCGCGCACCGTCCGACCCCCCGGAAGGCTTCAGGGACGCGTTCGCGCAAACGACCACGCCATGACCAAGACCGCCCCGACCAGCAACAGCATCGCGAGCGGCACATGCACTGCGAGTAGCCCCGCATCACCGAGCGCAGCCTGGACGAAACCGAGGACGAAGACCGCCGCCGCGACCGCGGTCGGCCACGACGACGTCTGCCGCTGCCGCATCACCACGAAGGCAGCCACGGCGGTGAGCGCCGTGAACGCGTGCACCGCGAACGCCCCCGCGAAGTGCAGTGACACGGCCACCTTGCTGCGGGACAGGATCTCGCCCGCCGTCAGCCCTTGCACGACGAAGAACGCCACGGACACCGTCGAGACGACGCGCAGCGTCCGCAGCGCGCCCGCCCCTGTCGTGGTGGCGACGTTCTCGGCGGCGGACGAGCGGGTCATCAGAGCTCCTCGACGGTCGGACATGTCAACGCTCCTAGTACGACGCGTCGTCCGTCGGGGATTGCCTGCCGGGGATACCGTGACCGCATCGTGACCTCGTCCGCTCTGCGGTTCAGCTCGCGCGGCGGCGCCGGAGTCTCCGTCCGATTCGGCTGGCCAGACTAGGCCGGTGTGAGGCCTCGTCCTCGGGAACGAGGAGCACCCGGTCGAGGAACGTGGTCAGCTCGGCGGTGAAGGCGTCGGGGTTGTCCTGATTGCTGGCGTGGCCTGCGTCGGGTATCTCGGCGTACTCGACACCAGGATCGCGTTCTGCCCAGGCACGCGTGCCCGCGACGATGTCGCCGACGCGGTCTTTCGCACCGTGCAGCAGCAGCGTCGGTACCGGCAGCCGATAGTCGGGATCCGGATGCAGCGCGTCCTCGACCAACGAGGTGAGGATCTGCACCACCTCACGCGGGGAGCGATCAGCGTTGGCGCCCACCAGGTAGCGGCGCACGTCTTCACGCAAGGACGTGACGGCGGCCGCGCGTTGCATGAAGCGTTTGCGGCCGGTCAGCGCCATCGTCGACAGCATGGCGACGGTGAGTGGTGCGGCCAGCGGATGGCGCGGGGCGGTGTTGCAGGTCGCGTCCGCGACGACCAGCGCGGCGACCCGGTCAGGAGCCCGGTAAACGATCTCCTGCGCGATGTTGCCGCCGAGGCTCAGCCCCACGAGAGCCAGCGGGGCGTCGGTGTCGACCCCGTCGAGCAACGCGAGGACGTCGGCAACGACGTCCTCGAACCGGAAGGCGTCGGCCGACGAGGACTCGCCATGTCCGCGCAGGTCAGGCGCCACGACACGGTATCGAGTCGCCAATCGTGCCGCCTGTGCATCCCAAGAGTGGTGATCCACTGTGGCGCCGTGGAGCAAGACCACCGTGGGAGCTTCCGGGGGTCCGCTGAGCCAGTACGCGATCGTTGCGTCCGGACGGATCAGCTCGCGCCGTTCCGTGTCGGGGGACATCGCACTCCTTCGTCGGGACCCGCTCTGCAGGCGGGCCTCAACCACAGAGTTAACTATCCCAATCGCACGGGCTAGTGGGTGGGGTCTCGATGAGCCTTGTCATCGCCGCGGCGAGCCGAGTTGTCGGTGACCGACCGCGTCCGGCGAGGCCCGGCAAGCAGCGGCGTGAGCAGGGACTTCGACGGCGGCGACCGGGTAGCCGCGCCGCGGACAACAACATCTCGTCTATCGGAGTCCTTTCATGCGAAGGTGGGCAAGGGCCGAAGTCCCGACCGCCGTTGACGTTCTGCCCGGGTCGAGCGGCGATCGTGACCTTCGGCTCTACACGGTCCGCATCGGCCGCCCTAGGTTGAGCGGACGTCGTCCCCCACTTACCGGGAGCCTTGATGGTCGATTCGCAGCCCGACCTCACCCCCCTCGCGCCCCTCGGCCGAGGGCGGTTGCGCTCCGGTCCGGTGCGCGAGCAGCGTCCGGTCTACGTCGACCTGCTGCCGCCGTGCAACAACGCCTGTCCGGCAGGCGAGAACATCCAGGCCTGGCTCGCGCACGCTCGGGTCGGCGAGGACGAGGCCGCCTGGCGGCAGCTGACCGCCGACAACCCGTTCGCCGCGATCCACGGCCGGGTCTGCTACCACCCGTGCGAGTCGAGCTGCAACCGCAAGGAGCTCGACGGCTCGGTGTCGATCCACGCGGTCGAGCGCTACCTCGGGGACCTCGCGAACGAGCAGAAGTGGCAGTTCCCCGTTCCGGAGATCCGCAGCGGTCGCCGGGTGCTCGTCGTCGGCTCCGGCCCGTCCGGGCTCTCGGCCGCCTACCACCTGGCCCGGATCGGGCACGAGGTCGTCGTCCGCGACAACGGACCGCTGCCGGGCGGGATGATGCGCTACGGCATCCCGGCCTATCGGCTGCCGCGCGACGTCCTCGACGCGGAGATCGCCCGGATCGCGGCCATGGGCGTCGTCTTCGAGCAGGAGCACCGGGTCACCGACCTCGAGGCCGAGCGGCAGGGCTTCGACGCCGTCTTCGTCGCGGTCGGCGCGCACCTGAGCAAGCGGGTCGACATCCCGAACGCCGACGCAGGCCGGGTCCTCGACGCCGTCAGCTTCCTCCGGGACGTCGGGTCCGGGGAGCAACGGCCGCTGTCCGGCCGGATCGCGATCTACGGCGGCGGCAACACCGCCATGGACGCCGCCCGGGTCGCCCGCAGGCTCGGGGCCGACGACACGATCATCGTCTACCGGCGCACCCGCGAGCAGATGCCCGCCCACGAGGACGAGGCGGCCGACGCCGAGGCGGAGGGCATCCGGATCAACTGGCTGCGCACGATCAGCTCGATGGGCGAAGGCGACCTGACCGTCGAAATCCAGGAGCTCGACGAGAACGGCAAGCCCCACGGCACCGGGCGCTTCGAGAAGCTCGAGGCCGACACCGTCATCCTCGCCCTCGGCCAGGAGAGCGACACCGGCTTCCTCCACGCGCTGCCCGAGGTGCAGTTCGACGCTGACGTCGTCCAGGTCGACCGGACCACGCTCATGACCGGGGCGCCCGGCGTGTTCGCAGGCGGCGACGCGGTGCCGAGCGAGCGCACGGTCACGGTCGGGGTCGGGCACGGCAAGAAGGCCGCGCGCAGCATCGACGCCTACCTGCGCGGCGAGACGTTCGCGTCCGGCCCCAAGCACCCGCTGGCGTCGTTCGACAAGCTCAACCTCTGGTACTTCGGCGACCACGACCGGCGCCAGCAGCCCGAGCGGCAGCCTGCGACCCGGGTGCAGGACTTCGGGGAGGTCGTCGCAGGCCTGTCCACCGACGAGGCTCATTTCGAGGCGGGGCGCTGCCTTTCGTGCGGCAACTGCTTCGAGTGCGACGGCTGCTTCGGCGCGTGCCCCGAGGACGCCATCATCCGCCTCGGCAAGGGCAACCGGTACGAGTACAACTACGACAGCTGCACCGGCTGCACCGCCTGTTACCGACAGTGCCCCGTGCACGCCATCGAGATGGTTGCCGAAAGTGAGTTCGCGGAGAGCGAGTTCCCGGCGTCGGGGGCCATTTCGCGGGCACCGCAGGGCGCCAGCAGCCGCGGCGCCGCCGTTATCCCTGTTCCGGAGGTCTGAGGCACATGCGCGGAACAATCGACGGCAACGAGGCGGCGGTCGACGTCGCCTACCGGCTCACCGAGCTGTGTGCCATCTACCCGATCACCCCGAGCTCGACGATGGCCGAGCTCGCCGACGACTGGGCAAGCGCCCGCCGCACCAACATCTGGGGCACGGTCCCCACCATCATGGAGATGCAGAGCGAGGCAGGCGCGGCAGGGGCCATGCACGGCGCGCTCCAGGGCGGCGCGATGAGCACGACGTACACGGCGTCCCAGGGCCTGCTGCTCATGATCCCGAACATGTACAAGATCGCCGGGGAGCTCACCGCGACGGTGTTCCAGGTCGCCGCCCGATCGCTCGCCGCCCAGGGCCTGTCCATCTTCGGTGACCACTCCGACGTCATGGCCGTGCGTCAGACCGGCTTCGCCCTGCTGTCGTCGGCGTCGGTCCAGGAGGCGCACGACTTCGCGCTCATCGCGCAGGCGGCCACCCTGCGCAGCCGAGTGCCGTTCCTGCACTTCTTCGACGGGTTCCGCACCTCGCACGAGGTCACGACGATGGAGCGGCTCGAGGACGACGACCTGCGGGCCCTCGTCCCCGACGACCTCGTCCGCGAACACCGCCAGCGCGCCCTGACGCCGGAGCGGCCGTTCATCCGCGGCACCGCACAGAACCCCGACGTCTACTTCCAGGGCCGCGAGACCGTCAACCCGTACTACGCCCGGGTCGCCGGGATCGTCCAGGAGACGATGGACGCCCTCGCCGGGCGCACCGGGCGCGCCTACCGGCTCGTCGAGTACGCGGGACACCCCGAGGCCACCCGGGTCATCGTCGTGATGGGCTCCGGTGGTGTCACCGCTCGCGAGACCGTCTCGTCGCTCGCCGCCGCAGGCGAGAAGGTCGGCGTGCTGCACGTACGGCTCTACCGGCCGTTCCCGACAGCCGAGCTCATCGCCGCGCTGCCGCGCACGGTGGAGTGGATCGCCGTCCTCGACCGGACCAAGGAACCCGGATCCATGGGCGAGCCGCTGTTCCTCGACGTCGTCACCAGCCTCAGCGAGGCTCACGCCAACGGACAGCTGGCGAGGATGCCGCGCCTCATCGGCGGGCGCTACGGCTTGTCCTCCAAGGAGTTCACGCCGGGCATGGTCGCAGGGATCTTCGCCGAGCTGGCCGCCGAGTCCCCCGGCCGCGGTTCACCATCGGCATCAACGACGACGTCAGCGGCATGAGCCTGCCGTACGACCCCGACCTCGACATCGAGGACCCCGCCACGCTGCGGGCACTCTTCTACGGCATCGGCTCCGACGGGACGGTCGGGGCGAACAAGAACACCGTGAAGATCCTCGCCGAAGACCCGCAGGTGCACGCCCAGGCCTACTTCGTCTACGACTCGAAGAAGTCTGGCGGACTGACCGTCTCGCACCTGCGCTTCGGCCCGGTACCCATCGCCGCGCCGTGGCTGGTGACCAAGGCCGGGTTCGTCGGCATCCACGACTTCACCCTCCTCGACAAGGTCGACATCCTGCCCACCGCCCAGGACGGCGCGACGCTGCTGCTCAATTCGCCGCACCCGGCAGACCAGGTGTGGGACTCGCTGCCCGTGCCGGTGCAGCAGGAGATCATCGACCGGCGGCTGCGGCTGTTCGCCATCGACGCCGACGCCGTCGCTCGTGAGGCCGGGCTGCCCGGGCGGACGAACACCGTCCTGCAGGCCTGCTTCTTCGCCATCTCCGGGGTGTTGCCGCGCGAGGAGGCGCTGGAGCGGGTCAAGGCGACCATCCGCAAGACCTACGGCAGGCGCGGCCAGGAGGTCGTGCGGCGCAACGAGACGGCGGTCGACAGCGCCGCCGCGGCGATGGCCGAGATCCCGGTCCCCGTCACGGCGGGGTCGGGGCACCCCATCCCCCTGGTCGTCCCGGACACCGCGCCCGAGTTCGTCCGCACGGTGACCGCCGCGATGATGGCGGGCCGCGGCGAGTCCCTGCCGGTCAGCGCCATGCCGGTGGACGGCACCTTCCCGACCGGCACGACGACGTACGAGAAGCGCCGGATCTCCGAGTTCGTCGCCGAATGGGACCCGGACACGTGCATCCAGTGCGGCAACTGCACCTTCGTCTGCCCGCACAGCGTCATTCGGGCCAAGTACGTCGACGCTGCCGCGCTCGCGGGTGCACCGGAGGCCTTCTCGACGCTGCCGCTCAACGCAGTCGGCCTGCCGACGGCGGAGTACCGGCTGCAGGTCTACGTCGAAGACTGCACGGGCTGCGGCCTGTGTGTGGAGGCCTGCCCGGTGAGTCAACCGGCCGACCCCACCCGCAAGGCGATCAACCTCGAGCCGCTCGAGCCCCAGCTGCAGACCCAGCGGTCCAACATCGAGTTCTTTGAGACGCTGCCGTTCAACGAGCGTTCCCGGGTCGACTTCGGGACCATCCGCGGCACCCAGTTCCTCCAGCCGCTCTTCGAGTTCCCCGGCGCCTGCGCCGGCTGTGGCGAGACGCCCTACCTCAAGCTCCTGAGCCAGCTGTTCGGGGAGCGGGCGACCATCGCCAACGCCACCGGATGCTCCTCGATCTACGGCGGCAACCTGCCGACCACGCCGTGGACGAAGAACGCGGCAGGCCGCGGGCCTGCCTGGTCGAACTCGCTGTTCGAGGACAACGCCGAGTTCGGCCTTGGGCTGCGCCTGGCCGCCGACCTGCACACCAAGCTGGCCCGGGACCGGCTGACACAGCTGCGTGACGTCGTCGGCGCCGACCTCGCCGACGCCATCCTCGATGCCCGGCAGGTCCGCGAATCCGAGCTTGCGGCCCAGCGGGAAAGGGTGGCCGAGCTGCTCCCGCGCCTGGAAGGGCACTCGGGACTTGCCGTCGACGACCTGCGCAGCGTGTCCGACCACCTGCTGCGGCGCAGCGTGTGGATCGTCGGCGGCGACGGCTGGGCCTACGACATCGGCTCGGGTGGGCTCGACCACGTCCTGGCCACCGGGCGCGACGTCAACGTCCTCGTCATGGACACCGAGGTCTACTCCAACACCGGCGGGCAGTCGTCGAAGTCCACTCCGATCGGTGCCGTGGCCAAGTTCGCCGCGGCAGGCAAGACCATGAACAAGAAGGACATCGCCCTGCAGGCCATCGCCTACGGCAACGTCTACGTGGCGCGAGTGGCCATGGGCGCCGACCCTCACCAGACGCTCACCGCGTTCCGGGAGGCCGAGGCCTACGACGGGCCGAGCCTCATCATCGCCTACAGCCACTGCATCGCCCACGGCTACGACCTGCGCAAGGGGCTCGACCAGCAGTACAAGGCCGTTGCCTCCGGTCACTGGCCGCTCGTGCGCTATGACCCGACGGTGCGGGCACGCGGAGGCAACCCGTTCCAGCTGGACTCCCCGCGCCCACGGATCCCGCTGGCGGACTACATCTACAACGAGCTGCGGTACAAGGTCCTGCGCAACCGCGATCCCGCCGAAGCCGAGCGGCTCCTGGAGCTGGCTCAGGAGGCGGTCAACCAGCGCTGGAAGACCTACGAGGAGATGGCTACCCGCGGCGCGCAAGGCTTCCCGGCTGACGCCCGGGTCCGAGACGCGGACACGGGAGAGCCTGCGGGCGCCGGGGGCACCGCCGTCGACCTCCAGCCAGAGGGCGCGTGGCCCGCCACCGTCGTTGACCCAGTGGAGAAGGTGACGCGGTGACGATCTCGGACGCTCTCAGCGGAAACGGCAGCGGCCCCACGGTCGGCCTGCGGGCCGGCGTCGACCTCACGACGACATACCTCGGCCTGTCGCTGCGCAACCCGCTCGTCGCCAGCCCGTCACCCGCGACGAGCACGGTGAACCGGATCAAAGCCCTCGCCGACGCAGGCGTGGGGGCGGTCGTGCTGCCCTCCCTCTACGAGGAGCAGGTCATTGCCGAGGAGCTGCGCGAAATCGGGTTGACCGAGCCGTACCAGGACGCCCACGGGGAGGCGCAGGGCTACTTCCCCGTCCTCCCCGGAGACCAGCTGCCCGGGGCGACGTGGCGTTACCTGCGCCTGGTCGAGGAGGCCGTCGCGGCGGTCGACATCCCCGTCATCGCCAGCCTCAACGGCAGCAGCCTCGGCGGCTGGACCGACTTCGCCCGCCAGATGGAGGGTGCGGGCGCGGCCGCGCTCGAGCTCAACATCTACTTCGTGCCCGGCGACCCGCGCACCTCGGGGCGCGCGGTCGAGGACCGGCACGTCGAGATACTCCGTCAGGTCAAGTCCGCTGTCTCGATCCCGGTCGCGGTGAAGCTGAGCCCGCATTTCAGCTCCACCGGCGAGATGGCGCGGCGGCTCGACGACGCAGGCGCCGACGGGCTCGTGCTCTTCAACCGGTTCTTGCACCCCGACGTGGACCCGGAGACCCTCCTCGTCACTCCGGGCGTCGGGTTGTCCACGCCGGAAGAAGGGCGGCTGGCCCGCTCGTGGATCGCCATCCTCAGCGGGCAGGTGCGCGCCTCGCTGGCCGCGACGTCGGGTGTCGAGAGCGCGGGCGACGTGGCCGCCTTCCTGCTCGCCGGAGCGGACGTCGTCATGACCGCCTCCGCGCTGCTGCGGCACGGGCTCGGATACACGGAGGTGCTGCTCGACGGCCTCACCGAGTGGCTGAGGCGCAAGCGGTTCGACTCGGTCGGTGAGGCGCGGGCGCGGCTCGCCGTACCCGCCGACGTCGACCCGAACGCCTACCAAAGGGCTGGCTACGTTGCCGCCTTGGATGCCGCACGGCGGATGTACGGTGAGCTCAACGCGACCTGAGGTCCCGTCAGACCCGCGACATCGCGCGTCTGCGGAGGCAGGCCACCGCAGCTTCAGGTACAGGCGCAGCGTCAGCAACGCGGTGACGACCACCAGTTGAGCGACCAGGACGACCCGGTTTGACGTCGACCGCGGGCGCCGCCACCGCAGCGCGCCGTCACGGATCACGAATGCGCTCACCGGATCGTCTTGAGCCCGTCCGCCGCCGGTACCGCCGCCCCCGTCCGGGCCGCGGTCGCCGCTGCCCGCACCTCCGCCCGAGGTGAAGCGGGCGGCCGGTCCGACCGTCACCTCTTCCCGTTCGGACGGCTCGCCGAAGACCCGGCGCACGGTCAGCACGTCCTGTGCCCTCGTCGTGAGATCAGTCGGCATCGTCATCGCAACCCCCTTTGCCTGACAGCGTCACGCGGCGCCCGCCAGCGCCGGGCAGGGGTCGAAAGCCCCCGGAGGGTCTTCCGGCGCACGCGAGCAGGCCGTGCGCCTCCCGCGCGCCGCCGTGCGACCCGTCATCGTGCATCTATGCCGATGGATGTCCCTGACCGCGCACCTGTTCCGCCGATCCTCGTCGCGTACGACGGGTCCGAAGCCGCCCACACGGCGCTGTCGTGGGCGACGACCGAGGCTCTCGGCAGCGGCCGTCCGCTGCGGCTGGCCCACGTCATGCGGTGGCCGCTGCACGAGCTCGACAAGCTGCGCGTCCCGTCATCCGTCCACTACGGCGGACAGGCCCGGCAGGCGGCGACCGCGATGGTCGGCGCCGCCGTTGCGCACTGCCGTCAGGTCGCACCCGGACTCGACGTCCACGGAGACGCCCTCACCGGCGACGCGATCGAGCTCCTTGCGGAGCTCGCCGCGGACGCGTCTCTGCTCGTGCTAGGCGCGTCCGGCCAGACCGCGAACCCCCAGGTGCTCCTGGGTTCCAGCGCCGCCGAGCTCACCCGGAGGGTCACGGTGCCCGTGGCCGTCATCCGCGATGTCGCTGAGAACGACCGCGGACACGGCGTCGTCATCGGCGTCGACGGCTCCCCGGCAGGCGACCGCGCGGTCCGCGAGGGCTTCGCCATCGCCGCTTGGCGCAGCCTCCCGGTAGTGGCCGTCCACGCCTGGTCCGACCTGCCGCTCAAGGCGCTGGGGCTCACGCATGCGGACGGCGAAGTGCACCGCAAGGACGCGGTGGCGTTGCTCGCCGACCGGCTCGACGCGGTACGGAGAACGCATCCCGGAGTGGCGGTCGACGAGGTCGTCGTGCTCGACCGTCCCGTGGGCGCGCTGCTGGAGCGTGCGAGCAGTGCGGCGTTGCTCGTCGTCGGAAAGCACGGACGAGCAGGCGGCGCCGAGACGCCCCTCGGCTCGGTGTGCCACGCGGTCCTGCACTACGCCCCATGCCCCGTCATGATCGTCGGTTGACCCGGAACGGAGACGTCGTCAGATGGACAGCCCAGCCGCGGCGGTGGCACCGGTCGAGGTTCAGGTGACCGAACTCGACGCCGCCGACGTCGTGAGGTGGCGGTCCCTCACCTAAGTCCTGCCAGCTGGTAGGTCTCCGGGTGAACGGGTCATCGGTGGCTTGGACGAGCGCCCGAACCTGCTCTTCGAGGGCGGCGAACCCGGTGGTGCGCGGCTGCGTGACTTGCTGACCGACAGACACGTCGACAGCGTTGACGTCGTCGGCATCGCCACCGTCCACTGCGTGCGGGCGACGGCTTTCGCCGCGGCCGCAGCCGGTTTCCGCATCCGCGTGCTGCTCGGCCTGTGCGCCGGGGGTGGAGCCTGGGGTCAGGCAGGCCGGGGGTCCTTCGGGGGTTCCATCGGGTCCGACGGCGGGGTGATGCCCCGTACCCCCGGCGGCAGCGCACCGTGCCGTTCGTGATACCAGTCCAGGTACGCCGCGATAGCTGTCGGCAGCGTAGGGAAGATCAGGTTGACGCCGACCCTGTCCACCAGGCCCGCACGGACCAGCTGGACGTGGAGGTCCTGCTTCACCCGGGCCATTGCGAAGGTCAACCCGCGGTGGTGCAGCTCGTTGCGGAGTTGGTCGAGTGCGTCGGCTGAGGTGATGTCGATCTCCACATTGGCCTCGGCGTTCAGCACGAACCACTCGATGGGGTGCGGCTGGCCGCCGGACTCGCCGGTGCGCCTGACGGTGTCCTCGGCGTCGTCGAGCGCTTTCAGGGCCCGTTCGCGGAAGTCCTCCGCGTTGGCGAAGTACAGCGGGGAGTCGTAGCGGTAGACGACCAGGCCGGGAACCTGGCGAGCCTGCGGGTAGTCGTCGACGTCGTGCATCCCGGCGATTCCCGGCACGTAGCCGAGGATTCCGTCGTGGGGGTGGCCAAGCCTGCGCAGCAGATCGATGACCGACAGTGTCACGGCCGCCAACACACCGTCGAGAACGCCGAGGCCCAGCACCGCGAGGGTGGTCATGACGGCCAGCAGCAACTCGCTGCGCCGGAACCCGGCGAACCGGCGCAGCTCCCCGATATCGATCAGTCGCACCGCCGCGAAGATCACCAGGGCGCCCAGGGCCGCCTGCGGGAAACCCGCCAACAGCGGACCGGCCACCACCAGGGTCGACACCACCATCAGCAACGCGACCAGGGAGTACAGCTGGGTCCGGCTGCCCAGCGCAGCGCCGAGTGCGGTGCGGCTACCGCTGGAGCTGACCGGAAACCCGTGGAAGAGCGAGGCGGAGATGTTCGCTGCGGCGAGCGCGGTCCATTCCTGGTTGGCATCGACCGGCTGGCCTGCCTTCAGGGCAAAAGCTCTTGCGGTGAGCACGTTGTCGGTGTAGGCCACAAACGAGACACCGATGGCCGGCACGATCAACACCTGCAGGTCGGCGACGCTCAGGGAGGGGATGGCCGGGGTCGGCAGGCCTGCCGGGACGGCTCCGACCACCAGGATTCCGTGGTCCTGCAGCGAGAACAGCGCCACCACCGCGGTCGCCAGGGCGACCGTGATGAGCGGTCCGGGCAGTCGGGGTGCCAGCCTTTGCAGGGTGAACAGCGACACCACCAGTGCTGTGGCCAGAATGATTGTGGGCCAGTGCAGCTGGTCAAGTCGACTGAGGAACGACCCGATCTGGGGGACGAATTCGTCCCCGTCGACCTTGACGCCGGTGATCTTCCCCAGCTGCCCGGAGATCATGATGACGGCGACTCCGGCCATGTAGCCGACCAGGACGGGTTTGGACAGCAGATCGGCGAGGAAGCCGAGTCGGGCCAATCTCCCCAGCAGGCAGAGCCCGCCGACCAGCAGGGCCAGCGTGGAGGCCAACGCGGCGTACCGGACCGGATCGCCTGCCGCGATCGGCATCAACACCACCGCGGTCATCAGCGCGGTCGTCGACTCCGGCCCGACCGACAGCTGCCGGGACGACCCGAGCAGGGCGTAGACCGCAAGCGGTCCAATGGCCGCCCACAGCCCGACCACCGGCGACAAACCCGCCACCTCGGCGTAGGCCATCACCTGCGGGACCAGGTAGGCGGCGACGGTGAGGCCTGCCAGGAGGTCGCCACGCAACCAGCCACGCCGGTAGTCTCGGAACTGGCTGAGGCCGGGAAGCACCGCGGTCAACCTGCTCCCGCTGATGCGTGTCACCTGAGGAACCCCCGTTACGCCGGACACCTGCCTATGATCAGGATGGGATCGCCCTTGCGGCGGCCCCGCACAGATTCCAGCGTGCGCCGCTAACGCGGATTCTCCAGCAGGTGTTCCGACCTCAGCGGGCACACGGTCTTCGTCGTCTCCTGGCACAACCCGGATGAAGGCGACCGGGACCTGGGCCTTGAGGACTACCGGACGTTGGGAATCGAGGCGGCCCTCGACGCCGTGTCAGCCGTCGTGCCGGACCATCGCGTGCACGCCGTCGGGTACTGCCTGGGCGGCACGTGGATGTCGATCGCCGCTGCGGCGCCGGCCCGGGACGGGGACAAGCGGCTGGCCAGCCTGACGTTGTTTGCCACGCAGACCGACTTCACCGAGGTGGGCGAGCTGTCGTTGTTCCTCGACGAGGACCAGGTCACCTACCTCGAAGATCTCAATGTGGGACCGGGGCTACCTCGACGGCACGCAGATGGCCGAGATCACGGTGGCCGAAGGGATGTTGCGGATCAACGCGGAGCGTCGGGTGGAGGAGAGGACCCAGGACACCGGCTACACCCGGCACGAGATGCGCTATGGCAGCTTCACACGGACGCTGCCGTTGGCCGAGGGCGCCACCGAGGGTGACATCAAGGCAGGCTATAAGGACGGGATCCTAGAGATCCGGGTGCCCGTGGCGGAGCATGCTCCGGCATCGGAGCCGACGAAGATCGCGGTGACGAAGGGCTGACCCGGTGGTCATGGCGGGTCGACGACCCGCCTCGACCAGCACGTCGGGCCTCGTCCTGGCGCGCAGGCCGCGCCTGCTCGATCACACGGCCGATGCGACACCGGCGACGAGTAGGCGGTCGCTCAGCCGCTGGCGTGCGAGTCGCTCGGTCAACTCGGGTAGCGCGGCAGGTGGGCAGGAGTCAAGATCGTGCCGCGAGCGACGTACGATCGCGGCGACCGTTTGGGCGGACATACGCCCGGTGAACTCGAAGACGAGTCGCTCGATCGCGTCGTCGATCACCGGGTCCGAGAACGATGGCACAGGGACGGCGTCCTTCCTCTCCGCGTGGTCGAAAAGACCATTCCGTATCCGGCCGATCCCCGGGTAGGGACTTTCGACCCTTCCACGCGAGGTACCAATGCAGCCCCGCCAAGCGACATCGCCGGATAGTCGGGCGCGGGACCGGGCGCACCGCCGCTGTCCCTCTTGGTCGAAGTCGTCCACGGAGATGTTGGACACCGCGATGGACAGACCCCAATGCCAGGAGTGGTCAGGCGGACGAGCCTCACTGACGACCACGCAGGCTCGGGCTGGCGCCGCCACCAGGGGCCTCCGGGACGCACTCCTCGGCCAGGGCGCGTGGGTGAATCCGGCCCGCCGGCCTTGTCCGGGTGTCGGCTGCCTGCGTCACGCCGTCCGGGGTGACCGATTCGACCAAGGCGTGCTTCTCATGCGTCCTTCTGTGCTGAGTGGGTCTGACCACCCGTACGAAGAGGTGTGCCGGATCGACACCCGGGCGTGCCCGTCTTCGTGTGGTCATCCAGCGGCGAGCGCAGAGCCCGCCAGGTCATGCAGACCCGGCCACGTGACTGCCGTCGCCTCGGGCAGGGTCTCGTACTCCTCGATCGCGAGGTTGGTGAAGGCGGGGTTTGCGGCCAGGCCCGCGAAGAGCGGTGTCGACCGCGAGCGATCGGCGGCGGCCTTGGTCGCGAAGAGGTAGACACCGCCGTACCGGTTCCGGTCCCGGTCGCTGAGCCAGACCTTGCCCAGCAGGCCGGGCCACGCGGTGAACGCCTCGGCGACGGCCGTGGCGTGCCGGTGGTAGTCGTCGTCGGTGATCCCGGCCAGTGCGAACGTGACGATCCGGACGTACATGTTCATTCTCCCTTGTGACATCGGTGGTGGACACCACGACGGTCCCAGGCGGTCGACGGGGTGCACATCGCGTGGATGCTCCAAACGGTGGGGCAGTTGATGGGGCGAGTGCTCCACGGCCGCCCGCTCGGGTCGTGGCAGGCAGTACCGTCGGCCGCGTGGAGGGGCAGACCGTGCAGGTCCGGGACCGGCTACGGCGTGCGGCGGCATCCCGTGTCGTCGGCCGCGGCCGGGAGCGCGCCGCGCTGGGGAGGCTGCTGCGCCGAGGCGAGGGCCCGGCGGTGGTGTTCGTCTCCGGGCCCGGCGGCATCGGGAAGTCGATGACGGTGGCCGGTGCGACGGCCGAGCTGGACCACGTGGTGGTCACTCTGGACGGCCGCGGCTTCGAGCCGACGCCGTCCGGATTCCTCGCGGCCCTGGCCCGCGTGCTCGACCGGGACGGTCTGGGGTCGGCGCAGGCGGCGGCGACGGCGTTGGGCGGCGCGCAGGTGGGCACTCTGGTCGTCGACAGCTACGAACGACTGAACCTGCTGGACGCCTGGCTGCGCAATGAGTTCCTGGTCGCCCTACCCGCCGACCTGAGGACCGTGGCCGTGGGCCGCAGACCCCCGAACCTGGCGTGGCGCACGGCGTCCGGGTGGCGACAGCTGCTCGCCGAGCTGGTCATCGGGCCGATGGACGACGGGGACGCCCGCCTGCTCGTCGACCGCCGGGGCCTCCCGCCGGAGGCCGCGCGACGGGTGCTGCGGCTCGGCCGCGGCCATCCGCTGGCGCTGGAGCTGCTGGCGGAGGCGTTGGCCCGGCATCCACACCTGGATCTTCCCGACGGGCCGCCCGCCGAGGTCGTCGAGGAGCTGTTCGAGGTGCTGCTCGACGACCTCGACCGGGTGGAGCGTCGCAGCGTGGAGAGTGCCGCCATCCTGCGCCGGGTGACCCAGCCCCTGCTGGCCGCGGTCCTCACCGACCCCGAGGCCGCGGACCGCGAACCGGTGGACCTGCAACAGGCGTGGCGGGCTTTGCGCGGGCTGCCGTTCACCCGCACCGCGCCCGCAGGCCTGGAGATCGAGGCGACCGCGCGCCAAGCGATCGCCGGGGCCCTGGAAATCCGGAATCCGGAGCAGGTGCGACAACTGCGCCGACGGGCCGCGGTTGCCGCGTTGCGCGACGTCGAGCGCGGGCCCAGCTGGGAGGCCACCGCCGACCTGCTCTACCTGGTGCAGAACCCGGTCATCCGCAACAGCTACTTTCCGCCCGCCGACCAGCAGCATCCGGTGGAAGCGGCGGGGTCCGACGACCTGCAGGCGGTGTTGGCGATCGCGGAGCGGTACGACGGGCGGGCCGGAGCGGAGATTGTCGAGGACTGGTGGCGGTCACACCGCTCCGGATTCGTGGTCGGCCGCGGGCCCGACGGCGCGGTGACGGCGTTCAGCATCCTGGTTCGGCTCGACGAGGTGGATGCCCGGCTGGTCGCCCGCGACGAGGTCCTCGCGGCATTCGTCGCCCACAGCAGGCGCCGTCCGCTGCCTCCCGGCGGCGTCGCTCTGGTGCATCGGCGGGCGCTGGGGCTGCGTCGCGGGGAGCGCCCCTCCCCCGAGCTCGGCGCGATGGTGGTCGACATGAAGCGGCGCTACCTGGAGCTGCGTCCGGCGCTGACGCGGGTCTTCGCGGCGGTGACCGACTGGCAGGTGAGCGCGCCGGTGCTGCGGTCGCTGGGTTTCGACCCGATCGGGAACGGGGCCGGGATCGGCCCGGTCGGGCTGCAGCCGTGCGCGCTCGACTTCGGCCCCGGCAGCGTGGACGGCTGGCTGGCGCGGCTGGTGCTGGCCGAGGCGACCGCGACCGCACCTGCGCGCTCGGCGGCTGCGGCCCAGCCGGTGTTCGCCCGGCTCAGCGCCCGGGAGCGGGAGGTGCTGGCTGTCCTGGCCGAAGGCGTGACCAACCAGGAGCTGGCAGACCGGCTGTTCATCAGCGAGCGCACCGCGAACCGGCACCTGAGCAACATCTTCACCAAGCTCGGCGTCCGAACCCGGACCGCGGCGGCCCGGGTCGCCATCGAAGCAGGCCTCACCGGCTGAGGCGAACGCTCCATTGCGACCTATGGAGCATCCGGCCGATGCCCGTGACCGGCGCCCATTCCTAGCGTTCGAGCCATGACGAACACTCTTCCCCGCATCGACACGGCCGCGGTCGAGGCCTTCGCAGGCCGCGTGTTGACCGATTTCGCAGGCGCCGCCAGCACCGCGATGACGCTCATCGGCGACCGGCTCGGGCTGTACGAGGCCATGACCGGCGCGGGCCCGACCCGGGCCACCGAGTTGGCCCGACGGACCCGACTCCATCCTCGCCTGGTCACGGAGTGGCTGGCCGCCCAGACCGTGAGCGGCTACCTGCGCCACGACCCGTCCGCTGGCACCTATGAGCTGCCGGACGAGCACGCCATGGCGCTGTCCGTCGTCGCCTCGCCCGCCTATGTCATCGGCGCCGCCGAGGTGATCGCCGGGCAGTACGCCACCTTGGGCCGGCTGGAGAACGCGTTCCGCGGCGACGGCGGCATCGACTACCACGCCTTCCCGGACACGGTCGCGCACGGCATCGAGCGGTTCTTCCGCACCGCCTACACCCACCAGCTGGCGCAGTCCTGGTTCCCGGCCATCGAGGGTCTCGTGGAACGGCTGGACGACGGCGCCCGGGTGGCCGACCTGGGCTGCGGCCACGGGGCCGCGACCCTGATCATGGCTCGCACCTGGCCCCGGTCGGAGTTCACCGGGTTCGACATCGACGAGGCGTCGGTCACCGTGGCCCGATCCCGGGCGGCCGACGGTGGATCGCCTCCCAACGTGGCATTCCGGGTGGCCGACGTTTCCGGTTTCGGGCCCGGCCCGTTCGAGGTCGTGACCTTCTTCGACGCGCTACACGATCTCGGCGACCCCGCGGGCGCGCTGCGCCGGGCCCACGACCTGCTGGTTCCAGGGGGAATCGTGGTCGTGGTGGAGCCATGGTCCACCGACCGGCTCGAGGACGGCATCGACAACCCGATCGCGCGTATCGACTTCGCCGTCTCCACCTCGATGTGCACGCCGACGTCCCTGGCGCAGCCCGGAGCACACGGCCTCGGAGCGTGCGGCGGACCGGCCCGCCGTCTGCGGCTGCTGGCCGAGACCGGGTTCACCTCGGCCCGGGTCGCCGCGGACACCGGCCAGCACCTGGTGCTGACCGCCGTCAAGACCGGCTGACACCACCTCACAGGTCGATGTGTTCTCGCGCACGCTCGCCGTGTGCGAGAACGCATCGATCTCGGCCAGGTCGTGCGCGGTGAGGTTCAGTTCCGCGGCGGGCAGTGTCTCCTCCAGCCGCGTGCGTCTGCCCCCTATCGTGTTCCACGACCTCCGGCGCACCGCCGCGACCCTGCTCAAGGACCTCGGTGTGCCCGCCCGCGACGCCCAGGTGATCCTCGGATACTCCCACGTCAGCGTGACGCTGGGGATCTACAGCGAGGTGTTCGACACCCAGATCAACACCGGGCTGCAGCACATGAACCGCGCGTTGCGCGGGGGAGGCCCTACCCAGAGCCGATAGGCATCCGTTGTTGTCACGGGTGTTGTCAGCCGTGGTTCACGGGGCACTACGTCCTCGAAGAGCCCACCGGTTGGGCCCTCGCCAGGCGGTGTGACGGGCCCGGCGACGTGAACATCGACACGAGGCTGCAGCGCGAAAATCAGGCGCTACCAGGGCCAACCCCGGCTCGTGTGTCACCGTTGTTGTCAGGACTGTTGTCAAACGCCCCTTTCCGACCTGCAGAAACGGGCGTTTGCGCTGGTGGGCGATACTGGGATCGAACCAGTGACCTCTTCGGTGTGAAGCAACCTAGCCAAGCCGCTGAGCTGGGTGTTTCCGCAGCTCACAGCGTGTCTTTCGTCCATGGACGTCCACGCATATGTGTCGTTGTGCGGGGTGATTGTTACTCAGTAAGTTACTCAGCTTGTCGATCATCCACTTAGGATCCGGTGGTGAGGGAGATCCGGGCGGCGACTCACTCAGCCCGGGCGTGGCCTGTCGAGGCTCCGTAAGCACGTCATCACAGCTGTAGACCATCCCGACGCTGTAGACCATCCCGACGCGCGACTGAAGCCCGTTCTCCCGTTCCCGCATCGGGTCGCGCAAAGCGGCTCCTGGGAATTTTCAGTCGTGCTTGGCAGTGCTTGTGCGGTCGTCGACGTGCTCGTCGTGTGCGCGCTGGGTGTCTGTTGCGTGCTTGTCGCGGTGGTCGCTCACTCGGGTCGACTCGGCGGCCACTACCCGGGGACTCTCTGCGATCTGTCAGATTCCTGCGCACCCCGCGAGCCCGCGGCGTGTGCCCCGGCATCGTGCTGGCGACTCTGGCCAGCTACTTCGTCGGCGTCCGCGAGACGACCTTGGCCGCCGCGGCCGCCGACCGTCCTGGTCACCGGACAAGAGGACCGTCTCAGCCAGGTTTCCCGACGAGTGTTGGGGGTTCAAGTCGGTGGGGACTCGGGCACCGAAACGTGGCATTCCTGCGCCAGGCAGGTGTTCATGTGGTTGACGATAGCTCCACCCGCCGGAGCATCCAGTCAGCACGTAGACCTGGAGCGACGTCTTTGACCAGCGTAATTGTGTCTCCGCTGGTCTGGGTTCTGATCTTGGCCGAGCCGGATCGGGGATCTGGCGTTTGGCGTAGCGAATCGGGGGGTTCAAGTGGGGCTTGATCGGAGCAGAGACGTTCTCGCGTGCAGGTCTCGCCTCGCGGTCGACGGAGCCGCGCCCCCGCGGCAGCGGACTGGTCATTTCCTGGGTTGGTTGCCGCGTAGCCGGCACCGCCCGCTCCGGGGTGCACGTCTATCCCGGCGTCGGAGGAGGGACGCGATCGGCATCGGTTGGCCTGCCAATCGAGATGGCCGTCGGCGAGGAGATGCGGCTGGTCGACGGGCTCCGGCGGGGGCACACCGCGGCGGGTGCCGAGGACGACGCCGCTGCCGTCCGGCAGTCCGACCTCGACCTCGACCTCGACCGGTCCTGCTGCGCCAACATCAGCTGCGGAACCCGGGTCAGAGGGGGGAGTCGCGGGCGGTGAAGGACCGGCTGGCCACGGCGGACATCTCCACCCAGCCGGCACCGGGTGGCAGTGCGGGGGCACCCGCACGGCAGTGCGGGGGCACCCGCGTCGGCTGGCAGGCTGCCGTACAGGGCGACGACCGTGCGGGTCAGCGGCCTGCGCGCGGTGACGGCTCGACGCCGACGGCGGGCGGTGCGGCGTACGCGACGCCCAGTGGCCGCCGAAGCCTGCGCCACCCGGAAGCGGACGCCACCGACGGTCGCGCTCGCGACGTTGTCGGCGTAGACGTAGATGCGGCTCGCGGTCGGCCCCGCCTGCACTCGGACCCGCACGTCCCGGACGCCGTCCGGGCGATCCCGACCACCCACCACGGCCAGTCATGCCCGCCGCCCGGACGGTCGGACGTCGGCTTGGTTTACCGCCACGAGTGCTGTGCGGCCGAGACGCCGAGGCGGGACGTCGCCTGCCATCAACCTGCCGCGTGGGACCGTGCTGCTACACGCTCAGCGGCCCGTGCGGCGATGTCGGCGTCGCTGCAGAAGCCGGTCAGGTTTCGCTTCAGACATACCAGCCCGGCCAGCACACCTGTGTCGTCAACCACCGCCAGGCGTCGCTGACCTTGCTCGATCAGCCGCACCCGAACCTCTTCGGCCGGTTCGTGAAGTGCGACTGATCGTCCGTCGAGACGGGCCCGACTGAGTGCGGGCATGGCGTCGTCGCCGAGGACGGTGAGGTCGGCACGGACAAGCGTCCCCTGCAGCGTTCCGGACGTCGCGATCAGGGCCATGTGAGCGTGGTCGTCCTCGAAGAACTCACGGGCGTCCGCGACCGTCGCAGTGGGCCTCATCGTCTTCGGCGCGATCACCATCACGTCCTCCACGGTGAGACCTGTCAGCGGGGGATTGGCCGCAGGCACGCTATGGATGATCGTCGTCACTTACCCTCCGCCGCGTGGCCGCTCGATCCGGGCCGCGACACCCATTCTGCACAGTCTGCCCCGGTCATGCCGTCACAATCGCGCGACGACCGTGTGCTTGATCACCTGCGGCCCGGCGTTAGCGGGTCGTCGATCCCGTTCCGCGCGCCCGGGACGGCGTGACAGGGCTGGTCAGGGCTGGTTGGCCCCATCTCGGTGGCTCCGGCGCGATGCTTGTGCGCCAACCACGGACTTGGGGCCCGGGTTGGGGTCGAGGGTGGAGCTGTTCGAGGCCGTCCGTCGCCATCATCGCCGCGACGGATCTGTCGATCCGTGAGCTCTCGACCCGGTATGGGTGGCGACGAGCAACAGATGGTGGACGTGTCTGGTCAGACTCGATCCTCGACGCTCCGATCCATGTTCTGCGCGGTGCCGCCGTGGAAGTGTTCTTCGCCGGCGGGGGTCCACACGCTCTCGCCTGCCCGCAGCACGACGGCGCGCCCGTCGCGGGTGCCGACCAGGCCGACGCCGTCGGTGCACACCAGCAGCTGCCCGTTGGCGTGGCGGTGCCAGTTGGTGCGTGCCCCCGGGGTGAACCGGACCAGTCCGACGGTCAGCTTCGACACCTGTTCGCGCCGACACCTGTTCGCGCGCGTCCGGGGGAAGGGCGGCGACGGCGCGGGCCACCACCTGTGGATCGCCCAGCAACGCGGTGAGCCGCTCGGCCAGGCGGGCCTCGATGAGCCCGTGGGAGTCGCCGCCGAGGCCGTCGACGGCTGTCTGCAGGTGGCCACCAGGGCCTGCTTGACGACCGCGGCCAGCGGCCGCAGGTGCTGTAACTCCGCTGCGAAGTGCTGGGTGAGCAACTCCGGCAGGACCAGGGAGCCGTCGACCTCGAGGGCGAGGGCGCGGCCGCCCAGCCGGGCGACGGTGTCGCGGACGGTCCCCACGTCGGACCGCAGCCGCTCGGCGATCATGTCGGCGGGGACCGGACCGGCGACGGCGATCACCCGGGTCACCGCCACCTCGTCGGCGTCCATCAGGGGCAGCGCGCGGGCCAGCGAATCAACCCGGTGAGCCGATGGGCCAGCTCGTCCAGGCTGGCGGGCGTGGGCTCGACGAGCACGTCCGGTCGCCGGTCGAGGTCGGCGGCCAACTCGTGGGCGTCGAGGGCGGCGAGGTAGGCGCGCAGCGAGACGTTGACATCGAACACGGTGCTCGCGCAGCGCCATCCAACCGGGGCCACCTGGACGTGTGGGGGGAGAGCGAAGGGCAACGAGTTGCGCGTCGCACAGCGATCAGACCTGGGTAGGAAGCCTGAGCGCCCGGCGGCCATCGTTGAACGTCGTGCAGCGCTCACGAGGTCGACACGAACGGCGACCATGCCTGCCTGCCGCCACTGTGCTTGCGACGTTGGCAGGCAGGTCGTCGAGGAAGACCGACTCGGCGGGTAGGTATCTCCCCGTGATCTGGTAGATGCGGGGGCAGGCCTCGAGGATGCCGATGACCAGGTCCTCGGTCAGCACACCTGGCGCAGCGTGCCGATGAAGCGTTCGGCGACCGCGTTCGCCCGCGCTTCGGGTGTCAAAGCTCCACCGGTAGTACGGACGGCCGGGCATCTCACCGGACCGGAACGGCAGTGACGACGGTGTTGTCGCGGTAGTTGCGGGTCGCGCGATCGAACGCGCCGCCGCAGGTGACGAGCGTGAGCCGGGGCGGTCCGTCGAGGGCGAAGATCTCGTCGACTGGCAGGGCCGTCTTCGCGATCCGGCGGACGTCGCTCACCCGGTAGTCCAGGTCGACACCGGCCGTGGTCGTGACGATGACGGGATCGCCGAGAGCCAGTCCGGCAAGGTCGTAGAAGGCGCCACGGCCCTGAACCCGATCGTCGACGTGACCGGCGACGACACTCGAGCCGACCGCCGAGCCCGGCGGCGGACTGAACCGGTACCAGCCGGTCTCGCGGATGTCATCGGGCACCTGCATCTCGCCGCGTTCGTCGACACCAGAGGCGATCACCGGCGCGTCGACACCGAGCGACGGCAGCCTGATCCGCACGGGCGGCCAGAGGGACGGTTGATCGGGAACGGTCGTCGCCGAGAGGCTCGGCGTCAGGTCGGCCAGTGCCGTGACCGGTGGCGGGCCGGATCCGGTCAGCCCCGCCAGGACGGCGGGCAGCACGAGTCCACCGACCGTCCTGGCGAGGCCCCATCGACGGTTCAGCGCGTCCCTCGCACCCGCAGGCGCCTGGCCGCCAGCGCTACGGTGGCGAGTCCCGCGACGGCCAACCCGGGCAGCCACAGGTTCAGGCCACCTTGGTACGGGGCTCCGGACGGAGCACCGGACGGCACACCCGACGGTGCGCTGTGCAGACCCGACACCGTGAATGTCACCAGATCGAGCGTCTTGTCCTGCAGCGATCCGATGGCGTGCACGAAGGTCGCCGTCCCCTCCTTCAGGTTCAACTCGGCCGGGCCGATCACCGGGTCGGTACTGCCCGCCGCCGCCACGGCCGCCGAAACCGAGCCTGCAGGCACGGACAGGACCTTCTGGTTCGGGTTGGTCAGGCCCTGGATCACGGGCTTGCCCCCGGCCAGAACGTCGACCGCGGGTGCGGCGGCAGTGTGCCGGACCACGAGCCGCGCCTGCCCTGGCGCGATCCGGGACACGTCGTCGACGAACGGCGTGACCGTCGGTCGGCCGTCCGCGTTCAGGTGCGCCACCAGCGTCACGTTGGCGCCCGCGGGAAGGTTCGCGTCCGTGGACAGCAGCGGCGATCCGGAGCCGTCAGGGGCGTCAGCGGGGAAGATCGCGACCTTGTGCGGGCCCCCGGGCAGCGAGACCGGGCCCTTGCTCGTGCCCGGCTGGAAGTCGTCGAGGGCCTTCGCCCCGTCGACGTACACATCGACGGGGGTCTTCGGGATGCCGTGCACTACGTACACAGTGGCGGACTCGGCGGCGGAAGCGGCGGACACCGGGAACAGGGCGGCCGCGAGCACGGCCGCCAGACCAGCGCCTGCCAGGAGAAGTCGTCTCATGACCCCTTTACCGCACTTGACGCCACGGCGGATGCAGTCCTCTGGTCACGATCGGGTCGCGACCCCAGGACCTGCGCGATGACCGGGGCCGCCGTGCCTGCGCAAGCGGCGGGCGCGTGCCCATCGTGCGATGCTGGCGGAATGCTTCCCGCTCGATCGGCAGCGCCGCTGCCGTGACCGGTTCCGAGGAGGCGCCGGAGGACGACGCCGCAGACCGGTCGATGGCACGCAGGCTGGCCGCAGGTGATCCATTGGCCTTGCGTGAGGCCTTCGACCGCTATGGCAGCCTGGTCCACGCGATCGCTCTACGGCGTCTCGGAGTGCACCAGGACGCCGAGGACGTCACACAGCAGGTGTTCGTGCGGGCGTGGCGGGGCCGGGCGGGGCTGGATCCGGAGCGGGGTGCGCTCGGGGGGTGGTTGGTCGGCATCACGCGTCGGCAGATTGCCGAGCGGCTTGCCCTGCGCAGGCGCGAGTACGAGCTCGCCGATCGTGCGGGCAGGCTGTCACTTCGCCCGACCCCGGCGCCGATGCCGGACGACGTCGTGGAGGCCCTCGTCGTCGCCAACGGCCTCGACCACCTGCCGCCGCAGGTCGGCAATGTGATGCGGCTGGCGTTCTTCGACGACTTGACCCACCAGCAGATCGCCGCGATCACCGGTCTGCCCCTCGGCACGGTCAAGAGCCACCTGCGGCGAGGGCTTGAGCGGCTCCGGCGGCATTGGCAGAAGGAAGGAGCGACGTGAGCACCCCCCACCCGGACCCCGAGGATCTGGCCCTCGCGGCGCTTCCCGCCGAGGCGCCCGACCCGCAGGTCGCCGCGCACCTCGCCGACTGTTCGACCTGTCGCGCGCACGTCGCCGACCTCACCCACACCGTCGCGCTCGCCCAGGAAGGGGCTATCGAGGAGCGCGAGCAAGGGGCGCCAGAGCAGGTGTGGGGGGCCATCGTGGCCGAACTCGGCTCCGAGCTGAGCCCTCCGGGCGGCTTGCCCACTCTGCGGTCCAACGGCCCGCGTCTGGGCACTCTCGATCCGCCACCCGCCAAGGCGCCAGGACGGAGGCCGTGGTGGCGTGCCGCCGCCGTGCCCGTGGCCGCGACCCTCGTGGCGGTTGCGCTCGGCGTGGGTCTCGGATTCGGGCTCGGGCGCGCGGACGCCGGTGGCGGCCCATCGCCGTCGTCGACGATCGTCGCTCAGCTACGGCCGGTCGGCGTGATCGACCCCGCGGGCACGGGCACGATGAGCGCGGCGGAGCAGGGAGGAGTCCGCACGATGGTGATCCACCTGAGCGGCGTCACGGACACGGCGGGAGCCGACTACCTCGAGGCGTGGCTGATGAACAGGGACGGCACCCAGATCGTCGCGCTGGGCGCGCTGACCCGCGGCGACAGCGACTACAACGGGTCGTTCACCGTGCCCGCGAACTTGCCGCTGACCCAGCTCGACATCGTGGACATCTCCGCCGAACACTACGACGGCAACCCTGCACACTCCGGGCTGAGCATCCTGCGCGGCACCCTGTTCTAGCCCCGGCCGTGGCTGTCACCGGTACGAGCCCTTCGCCAGGGAGCGGTCGCCGGGAGTATCTCGAGGAGCGGGGCCAGTGCCCAGTTGGGCGGCGAACAGGCCGGTCAGGCTTCGAGCGATCTCAGCCGCTTCCTCGGGGGTGGCGGCGTTGGTCGCGGACTGCAGTGCGCCGTCGCGGGCGAGCACGACCAGGCCGTGAGCCAGGGCCCAGCTGACCAGCGACAGTCGCGGGAGCGCGTCCTCAACCGACGCCGAGGTCCCGTCGGGTACGGCCGAGCTGAGCACACCGATCGCCTCCTCCTGGGCCGTCCGCAGGGCGGGGTCGTCGATGTGCAGTTCGGTGGGTCGGAACATCAGGTCGAACAGAGCGCGGTTGGCCAGGCCGAAGTCGATGTATGCGCGGCCCAGCGCCGAGAGCGGGTCGGCAGGCCGCGACGCCAAAACCGTGCGTAGCGTGTCCGTCAACGCGACGAAGCCTTCGGTCGCGATGGCGGTCAACAGGCCCGCGCGGTCCTGGAAGAAGTACTTGGGTGCGGCATGGGAGACGCCTGCGCGGCGGGCAATCGCGCGGAGGCTGATCCCGGCCTGGCCGTGTTCATTGAGCTCCGCCCGTGCCGCGCTGAGCAGAGCGGTGCGACCGTCCGTCTCCGGCTTGTCGGGCATCTTCCGCTCAGCTCACGATCGGGTCGGCCAGGGCTTCGGTCACGCCGTGGGCGCCGAAGATCTGCAGGCCTGCGGCGACGAGCTGAGAGTCCTCGTTGGCGTCGATCGAGACGATCTTGCCCCATTTCATCTGCACGATGTGCACGCCGTGGTTGTTGTACGGTGAGCCGTCGGGCATGTTCTGGGTCGCCGACCAGCGTATGACGATCGTGGTGTTGCGGGGGGTTCCCTTCACCGCAGGTGTCGTGCACCTTCAGAGACAGGGTCGGGCTCAGACGGCCGAGGCGGTCGAACCACCGCCGCAGAGCCTCCCGGTCGTGACGCTCGCCACCGAGGGCGTGATTGCCGCCGAAGCGGTGGTAGGTGTCCGGCGCACAGTCCTTGAGCAGGGCGTCGTAGTCCTTCTCGTTGACTCGGGTGAAGTTCCTGGTGGCGATGCGCTTGACGATGGCGTGATACATGGCTGCCCCTCAGGTGTGCTCCTCGCTTGACACTGTCAAGCGGGCGACTCCCTAAGGCTGGCACGCACCACTTGACACTGTCAAGTGGTGGTCGTGCGGCATTCTCGTCAGCGCGGAGGTGCTTCGATGTCGTCGTAGAGGCGGGCCGCGGCCAGCAGGCCATCGGAGCCCCATTCGTAGACGCCCAGTCCGACCTGGGGCACCGGGTGACGGCCCCAGTGACGCAGTTGAACTCGAGCACGCAGCGCGCGACGTCGTCGGTGATCGCGCAGTGCTGCAGGCCGATGCCGCCCCCGGCGCTGAAGCACCGGTCGAAGTAGGCGCGCAGCTCGTGGGCGCCGCGGTGCAGGCGCGCTTCGATGGGCTCGCGGACGCTCGTGTTTCGCAGTTTTTGTTGATCAAGTCCCGGCGGCGGCCCAGGCGGCGAGGACGGCTCGGGTTTCTTGCGGGGTGGCCTGCTCAGGGCACGGGCTGTGAAATCTGGCGGCGATGATGACCCGGCGGAGCTTGACGGCCAGGCGGGCGGGTGAAGGTGTACGCGACGTACAACATCAAGGGCGGGGTCGGGAAGACGTCGACCGCGATCAACCTCGCCTACCTGGCGGCCGCGTCCGGCCGCCGCGTACTGCTCTGGGACCTCGACCCGCAGGGCGCGGCGACTTACCTGTTCCGGGTCAAGCCGCGGGTGAAGGGCGGTGGGCGTGGTCTCGTCTCCGGCAAGCGCCCACTCGATGACGCGGTGAAGGCGACCGACTTTGACAACCTGGACCTGCTGCCCGCGGACTTCTCCTACCGCAACATGGACCTCGAGCTCGACGACGCGAGGAAGCGAACCCGCCGCCTCGACCAGTTGCTGTCCGGTATGGCCGACGACTACGACATCGCCTTCCTCGACTGCCCGCCCAGCGTGTCGCTCGTGTCGGAGAACGTGCTGCGCGCGGCCGGCGTCCTGCTCGTGCCGCTCATCCCCGCGCCGCTGTCCCTGCGCGCGTATACCCAGCTGACCCGTTTCGTCGCGGACGCGCCGCGACCGCGCCCGGAGGTCGTGGCGTTCTTCTCGATGGCTGACCGGCGCAAGCGGTTGCACCGCGAGGTCATCGACGCCATGCCGCGCGACCGCGGCCGGATCGCCGACACCGTCATCCCGTCGATGGCACTCATCGAGCAGATGGCCGAGCGGCGCGCGCCGGTCCCCGTCTTCGCGCCGACGAGCAGAGCAGCCACGTGCTATGAGCAGCTGTGGGCGGAGATCGACGATGGCACATGAGGGCGAGGTGGTGGCCGCCGACACCGAGCTTGGTGCCTGGGAGGCTGGCCGGTCGCCCACGACGCCGATGGGGAACCGCGACATGTCCAGCATGCTGAGGTCACGAGCATCATCTACCTGGCGACACCCGCTCAGCTGCAAGAGCCGCGATCAGTCCATAATCACCAAATGCGCAGGGCCGTGCTTCGCCGCATGCTACCGGATTCGCAGCGGCGAACGCTGGCCGAGCTGACTGACGACCTTGATCTCTCGGTCGGGGACACCGTATCGAAGAGGTCGGCCTTCTGGACGATGCTCACCCTTTCGGCGATCATCGCGTCCGCGGGAGTGCTGTCGGACTCTACGGCGACGGTCATCGGGGCGATGATCATCGCGCCGTTGTCAACGCCGATCATGGGTATCGCGCTGGGTGTGGCCAAGCTCGAGGCCGGGGCGGCCGGCCGCGCGGGACGGTTCGTGGTGGGCGGCGCTGTCCTGGTCGTGCTCATCGGAGTGCTGTTCGCTTTGGTGCTGCCGAGCTCGTTCGACCTGCTCGGGAACAGTCAGATCACCAGTCGCACGTCGCCCGGAATGCTGGATCTGATCGCCGCCGTCGCCACCGGCTTCGCCGGCGCGGTCGCGCTGGCGCGCCGCGACGTCGCCGCGGTGCTCCCCGGGGTGGCGATCGCGATCTCCCTGGTCCCGCCGCTCGCCGTGGTCGGAGTGTGCCTGGGGCAGGGTGCGCCCGGGCTGGCGCTGGGCGCGTTGGTGCTGTTCGCATCCAACCTGGTGGCGTTGGTCCTGGCTGGCACCCTCGTGTTCACCACGCTCGGATACGGCGGCGAAGCAAGCGACCAGGGGCCCGTAGGTCGGTCCAGACGCAGGGCGTATCTGGCGTTGTCCATCGTCCTCGTGGTCGTCGTCGTCCCGCTCGCTGCGAACACGGTGGCCACCTACGTGCTGACGTTGTTGACCGCCCGCGCCCAGGCGACCGCGCAGGACTGGATCAGCAGCGTGCCCGGCGCGGAAATCCAGGGTGTCAACTTCGTGTCCACCGACCTATACATCCACGTTCAGACACCGCAGAAATTGCCGCCGATCGACAGCCTGTTGCACGAGCTCGATACCGAACTGCCGGACGGAATCACGGTCATCGTGACCACGTCCATCGGTGAGCGCATCGACGTCGGGAAGACCGGTGGATGACCGAACGCCTCATCCCGCGGAGGCGAAGCCGCCCTGCGGCGGCATGTCTGTTGCGTACCCAGGGCGCGTCCCGGGCAGTCCGAACGCGCCCAGCCGACCCGCGGCTCGGGCGTGCAGGCAGCGCTTGAGCTGTCTATGAACGTCCGGCAATTGATGGTCGGCGTGAGCGACGGGTGTGTGGGTGGCAGAGATGCGGTCCGTCGGTATCGGACGATGCTCGACAGGAACCTCAGCGGGGTTTCAGCGCGGTGAAACCCCGCTGGTGTTCCGTTCGAGCGCACTGACGTTTCGTCGGCCGCGCGGCGACGCCGAGGGGGCGCAGCGGGGCCAGACCGATCACCCCTACCTGCGGCCGGCCCGCACCATCATTTGCCGGTCGCTCTTAGCTTGGCGTTTAACCTCGCTGTGCCGTCTGTGGCCCTCTGGGCAGGTCGTTCGACGTGTCGGCGGGACATGGCACGGCCACCGCTTGATCCTCTTCGGGTTCCTTCCACAGAGCTCGAAGAGAAAGACGGTGGCCGTGGTGGGCAGTGTGCCGCAGGACTCGGCCCGGGGCCAGGATCCAGACCCGGGCCGCCGGGGTGATCTTTCCCGGTTCCGGGAGGTGCTCTACGGCTGCCTGACCGCGCGGGCCGATGAGCTGTTCGAGCTGACCGACGCGTTGCTGTGCACCGACGGTCCGGTCAAGACGTTGGTGGAGTTGGCGTTGGCGCCCGAGCACCGCCGCGGCCATGGCGCACTGTATGACGGGATCAACCACGGCCGGATCGAGGTGACGCGGCTGCGGCGGGAGCTGGCCGGGTTGGCGCTGCCTCGTGCCCGAGACGGGCGGATCGTGCTCGGGGTGGACGTCAGCCCGTGGCTGCGACCGGATGCCCCGACCAGTCCGGGGCGGATGTTCTGCCATACCTACGGTCGCGGCCACGGTCAGGCGCAGATGATCCCCGGCTGGCCCTATTCGATCATCGCCGCGCTCGAACCAGGACGCACGTCCTGGACCGCAATCCTGGACGCAGTTCGGTTGGGCCCGCACCATGACGCCACTAAAGGTGACCGCAACCCAGGTGCGTGAACTGGTCGCCCGACTGCGACCCGCAACCTGGCCCAGGCGCTTGCGGCCGGCGGGCATCGGGTGTCGGACCTGTGGGTTCCAGAACGTTGCCATGGTGCCTGACCAGCGGCTTCAGGCTGCCGCTTCGTACTCGTTGAGGAGTCCGCCCAGGATCGGTCGACGCCGGATCCTGCGATGGACCGGCTCGGGAACCGGCGATGGCGGGCGCGGCGGCCGCAGCCCAAGTGCCCGGTGCGGCCGCTGGCCGTTGTAATGCGCGGCGTACACGGCAAGCACCTGGCGTAGGTGCCGCTCGCCGAAGATCAGCATGCGGAGTTCGGTGCGGATGGTCAGCACGAGGCGTTCGGCGAAGCAGTTCGCTCGAGAGGACACCGCGGCGGGATCTTCACCACCTCGATGCCTGCATCGGCCAGGACCGCGTCGAACGACGCCGTGAATTGTCCGGCCCGATCGTGGACGAGGAACCGAAACCGGGCGACGTGTTCGCCGAGGTCCATGACGAGGTTGCGGGCCTGCTGGGTGGTCCAGGGTCCGTTGGGATGCCCGGTCACGCCCAGCACGTGCAGGTAGCGGTCGCCGACCTCGAGCACGAACAGCACGTAGAGCCGCCGCAGCGTCACCGCGCAGTCGACGTGGAAGAAGTCGACTGCGAGCATGCTCGCGGCCTGGGTGCGCAGGAACTGCCGCCAGCTGGTGTCGGTGTCCCGCGACGGGTGGGATGCGGTGGCGTTTCAGGATCCGCCGGATCGTCGAGGCGCCGATGCGGTGGCCGAGTGTGAGTAGCTCGCGCTGCAGTCGTAGGTATCCCCAGCGCGGGTTGTCCCGCGCCATCCGTATTACTAGGGCTGCGAGGGCGTCGTCGGTCGGTGGTCGTCCGGTCCGGTGGGGGTAGGTCCAGCGTCGGCGGACGAGTCGGCGGTGCCAGCGCAGGATCGTGTTCGGGGTGACCAGGCGCTGGCAGCGCAGTGCTCGGGGCAGTCTCTGGACGAGGGCGGCGAAGACGGCTCGGTCTGCCCAGTCCAGGCGTGGTCGTGGGTTGGTGCGGCGCAGGAGGGCGACCTCGTGGCGCAGCACGAGGAGTTCGACGTCCTTGGTGGAGGACGTGCGGCCCATGAGTAAGACCAGTCCGAGCACCTGCCGGAAGATCAAGTACAGCAACCGAAGCGACACGCCGGGATCATGTCCGACCAGCGATCATCGCTGGTCAGCGACCCAGGCCCGACTTCTGGCACCCCACAGGCCCAGCAGCAGGCCAACCGGATCCCGCGACCCGTCCGGCGCGAACTGTGCGTGTGACTCCAACGGGGCCGAGGCCCTGGCATCCTTTCCCCGGGCCACCCGATCCGCGCGCGTCGGCTCCGCCTTCCCGGCCCGCTCACGGCCCAGACCGGACGCCCGCCCGGCACCCGCACTCTTCACCGCCACCCCTTTCCGTTGCTCGTCCCGATGCCAGGGGTCAGACCCGTCACGAGGCGGAAGCAGACACCGCTACCGTCGACGGGCTCAGGGGCGCGGCTGGCGGCCCGGGCGCCAACCCACGCCGAGCGTGCCCTGCGCTGCCGCCTCCCCGCTGCTGCCGCCGCCGCGACCCCGCAGGATGTAGGCGATGCCCACCGCGATAGCCGCTCCCGCCACCGGCCCGACCAGATACGCCCACCACGATGTCCAGTCGCCCAGTACCAGGGCGGGCCCGAGCGAGCGGGCCGGGTTCATCGACGCACCGCTGACCGGTGCCCCCCACAATCCGGACAGCGCGATGTAGCCGCCGACGCCGATGGCGGCCAGCGGTCCGATCTGCTGGGCACCCGACGCGGTGCCCAGGATCACGCTTACCAGGCCGGTGGTCAGCACGAGTTCCCACAGCATCGCGGTGGTCGTCGAAATGCCGGCACCGGGCAGGGTCAGGCCCGCGCTGCCTTGCTTGCCCAGCAGCGCCCACAACAGCAACGTGGCGAGCATGGCACCGATCAACTGGGCCACGATGTAGGCGGGCACCCGCCTCCACGGGAAGTCGCCGCGCAACGCGAACGCAACGCTGACCGCCGGGTTCAGATGCGCGCCGGAGACCGTCCCCATGAACAAGATGATGGCCGCCACCATCAGCGCGGGCGCCACCACAGCCGCGCCGGACGGGACCGCATCGCCGCCGAAGCGGGCGTTGACCATGCCGCCACCGACGGCGACGAGGACCAGGAAGAAGGTGCCCAGCAACTCGGAGAACAGGCGCCGCCCCTCGTAGCTGTTGTCCCAGAAGTCGAACTCGCCCGTCACCGAATTCGGCTGTCCCATGGATCGCAGAGCGACGTCGGCATGCCGGACGGCATCCTGCCGATCGGGCCCCGATGGCGTGGCTCGCTCATCCGGTTGGCCGCTCATCTCGCACCCCTTGCTGGCGTTGCGGAACGTGGACACCTGCAGGCGTCAGGACTCTCGCACGCCGATGGCGCCTCAAACAACACCACAGAGAATCGGCTCAGCGCACCGCCTTGTCATCCCCCAGGACGGGGAGGTCCACGTCCAGAATCGGCCGGCCCGGCAAGTGATCATCGTCAGTGTGCAGTCATAGAGCGGCTGACCCGCACACGGCGTCACCGGAAGTGCAAGATCATTGTTGAGTGGCTCAACAGGGCCGCCGCCTTCACCGTCATCCGCCGCCTCCCAACCAAGCCCACAGGCGCCACCGGGGTTGATCGGTCTGGACGAGGGTGGTGGCCCGGCGGGGACTGGCGCGGATCTTGCGGAGGATCTTCCAGTTCTCTGGTTCGGCGTTGGCTCGTTCGCCGGGGCCGCGCTGGCGGGCGTGTGCGGTGTTGACCTCCCGCTGGCTGCGGGACAGCGGCCGGTAGCGGCCGGTAGCGGTATCCAGGCGACGGGCGACGCTGCCGCACGCGTACCCCGGGGGCCGCCCTGGTCGGCGGTGTCGGCCACCGCTTGCACCCTGGCGGTGTTGATGGCGTCGACGATGCCGTGCTCCCGGGCAGCGCCCATGTCGTGCCGCGCGCCAGCCAGGGCCAGTGAGGCCAAGATCCGTGGTCCGGCCAGGTGGGCGATGACCTGCACGTTCACCCCGTGGCACTGGTGCCTGCCAGCGTAGAAGGGGCCGGGCCCGAGCGGAGCTCATGGCGATCCGGTCGATCCGCGGCAAGGTCCCGTCGAGGATGACGTAGGCCTTTCGCGGGCGACCTCGATACCTGCTGCAGCGATGGTGCGATCGCGGCCAGAAGCTCCAGCGCCGCGCGGAGGTAGCGGCCGACGGTGGTGGTGCTGATCCCGAAGTCGGTGGCCAGATCGCGGTAGGTTTCTCGCCTGTGTGGGTGGCGGCCGTGCTCGAGGTGGCGCCGGGGGACGGGTGGGCCTAGACGAGCAGGGCCTGTGTACCGTCGTCCAGGCGGCGCCGCCGGGTGCCCAGGATCGTTAGTGCTGACCCGGGCTGGCCCCGTCGGGCGCGATCCCGTTGTGGTCCGCCCTCTGCGGGCTGTCGGGACTGACCTGGGCGACCGGTTTGTCCCGCAGGAAGGCCGCGACCCATCCGGCCGCTGGGTCCACGTCGACGAGTAGCGCCTTCGCCAACAGCGTGAGCGGGATGGCCAAGATCGCTCCGATGGGCCCGATGAGCCAGGTCCCGAACAACAGGGCGACGAAGGTCACGGTCACCGACAGCCCGACCGAGTCCCCGACGAAGCGCGGCTGGATGATCGACTGCACGATGAGGTTCAGCACGCAGTAGACGACGATCACGGCCAGCGCGGTTTGCCAACCGCCGCTGACGAGTCCGAGCAGTGCGGGTGGGATCAGTCCGAGGATGAACCCGATGTTGGGGATGTAATTGGTGATGAACGACAGCAGCCCCCAGGTGATCGCCAACGGAACGCCGATGATCCACAGTGCCACCGTGTCGAGTGCTGCGACGATCAGCCCGAAGACCGTGGTCACCACGAGGTACGTTCGGGTTGCCACGGCGAACTGGGAGAGCGCCGCGGACACCTGCGGGCGCACGCCGACGGCGGCCAGCCGCCATGCGATCCCGCTGGTCTCCACGCTGAGGAACAACAGCAACGCGAGCAGGAACACGATGCTGGTGGCGACGCCCGAGATCCCGTCGAGGAGGGAGCCGACGAACTCCGCGATCTTGCCCCAGTTCAGTTGGCCCTCAAGCTTATGCAGCTGCTCGGGCCCTACGCCGTATTTCGCCAGCAGGTTGGTCGCCGCGGTCACGTACTGCTGGGCCTGGTTGGCGTACTGCGGCATCTCGGTGGCCAACCGGGCGATCGAGACGACGATCGAGGCGATCATTGCCAGCAGCACCGCGTAGACGAGGAGGATGAGTACGAGGGTGCTGAGCCAGCCGGGCCAGCCGCGGCGGCGTATCCAGGTCTGCACCGGGGCGAGCGCGATCACCAAAATGAGCGCGAGGAAGACGGGGCCGACCAGCCACGCTATGGAGCGCACGCCTGCCAAGGTGACCACGAGTGAGGCCAGGCCGAGCAGAATGATCAGCCCGCGAGGCAGGATGTTTCGGGTGACAGTGCCGTCGGCTGGACGGCCCACTGCGGACGCTGTTTCTGTCATTCGACGAAACTAATGCCGCGTCACGCAACGTCGGGTAGGCAATCGGGTCGGCGGATCGTGGAGTTGGCGACAGAGCGGCGCTTCGGGGTACGGGTGGATCAGACTCACCGGCTGCGCCGGTGGGCTGGCGTGCGGCCGGTCATCACTTCGGACGGGTGAGCACCACGGACGTGCAGAGCGTCGATCAAGGATCGTGGTCGGGTCAACCCGCCGGTGTCTGCGCCTCGTCCTCGGCGAAGACCTCCCGGAGCTTCGCCTGGCTCGCCGCCTACCTCGACGAATGCGGCCGCAACGGCGCGAAACCCCTCACAGGGCCGACACTGGAGCGGTTCCTGCCCTGGAACACCCCCCCGGCGACCTTCAAGCCTGGGCAACACCACCCCGGCCTCCCGGCTAACCCCCGGCCCCGGCAACCACCACGGCGTCGGCCACGCGAACCGGCCACGCCGGCTCTTGCGATGCCCGCTCACAGGACTTCCGAATCCGTACCCTTCGCGCTGGTGCTGGCCGCCGCGGGCGGCGGGCTCCTGCAGGCGAAGGGGCAGATCAGCCTGGCGGCGGCGGTCGTCGCGCCGGGCCTGATGGTGACGGCGATCATCTTGTTCATGGGCGCGGTTTCCGGCGCGCACCTGAACCCGGCCGTGTCGCTGGCATTCGCGTTGCGCGGGGACTTCCCGTGGCGGCGGGTCCCGGGCTACATCTCATCCCAGCTCATCGCGCGACGCTGGCCTGCCTGTTCCTGCGCTGGGTGTTCGGGAACGTCGGCATCTGGGGGCGACGCTGCCGGGCCCGGGGTATAAGGACTGGCAGGCGCTGCTGATGGAGATCGTGCTCACCGCGCTGCTGGTCAGCGTGATCTTGGGTACCGCGTCGGCCGCGCAGAATGTCGGCGCGATCGCCGCGGTCGGCGTCGGCGGTTACATCGCCCTGGCGGGCCTGTGGGCGGCACCGGTCAGCGGCGTCTCGATGAACCCGGCCCGCTCCTTCGGTCCCGCCCTGGCCAGCGGTGACTGGACCAGCTACTGGGTGTATCTCAGGGGCCGGTCGTCGGCGCGCTGATCGCCGTCGGCTTCGCGTACGTGCTGCGCGGCCGCGGCGGCGACGTCATCTCCCGGGCGGCTGGCTCCGGCGTGCTGGACGAGGGGTCCCTGGCCGCCAAGGCGGAACTGTCCCAGGACATCGAGCAAGGCAAGGTCGTCCCACCCGGTATCGCCAGCATCGATGCGCCGCGCAGCGGGTAGTAACCCGCGCCGCATTCACGAGCCGGGACGATGGCCCGCCAGGATCGAGGAGGGTGGCCATGGCAGAGACGACCTCGTTCACAATCGGGGCCGACGCCAGCTGTACCGACGGGCCTGCGGCCATGTGACCCGCGTGGTCGTGGACCCGGTCGCCCGGGCGGTCACTTGTCCGACATGGCCCGGCGCCCTCCAGACCCGCACGGCTACCGGTCCCGCCCTCAGCCCGAGGCCGGGCATCATTTGGCGATGTTCTACCCGCTTGCTGTGGGCGTTTGCGGCGCCGCGGGCCTCTCGCTGCCGGGGGAAGTGGCGCCGACCCCGTCTCCAGAGGCGGCTGATTGGCCGCCGGGAGCTGAGGCGCGGGCCCTGCGGCCCATCTCCAGGGCGACAAGCATCGCCACAATCATATCGACGAGCGCGAACACGATCGCCGGGCCTAGGTAGTCAGGGTCCGCGTTCAGCTGCGTGCCGATGATGATCAAGCCCAGCGCGGTGAACCGCACTCCGGTCACGAGCCCCGTCGATGCCCGCGCCGGTGCGTTCTTACCTCCGACGACATAACCTACGGCCAGAGAGACGATCACGACAACGAGGGACGCGATCAGCACGCGTGACCCGAAGAGCGACACGATCGTGCTCCAGTTCGCTGCGATGCCCGCGATCAGCGCGATGCCCAGCGCGAGGTTGGCGATCTTCACGAGCTCGGGTTGCCACCCCTTCGCCTGATCGGCGTAGCGCCAGCGGGCGGCTAGCCCGATCGCGAGGGGTAGCAGCACCAACAGCAGTAGGTCTTTCAGGATCGCCACCGCGCTGATCGACGCGCCGCTGACCACCTGGCCGACCCACAGCGGCACCGCCACCAGGTTAAGAAGTTGCAGCACGATGACGGCCGAGACGGCCAGCGGCAGATCCGCGTGCTTGGCGAGCTGGGCCGCTTTGAGCCCCATCGCTCCCGCGGCACCGACCGCCGCCAGCGTGGCCCCCGAAACGTAGGCGGCTTTGATCCCGAACACCGTAAACAGGCCCCATGCGGCGGCGGGGATGAGCAGGCAGCTGCCCGGAGATCATGATGACGGCGACTCCGGCCATGTAGCCGACCAGGACGGGTTTGGACAGCAGATCGGCGAGGAAGCCGAGGCGGGCCAATCTCCCCAGCAGGCAGAGCCCGCCGACCAGCAGGGCCAGCATGGCGGCCAACGCGGCGTACCGGACCGGATCGCCTGCCGCGATCGGCATCAACACCACCGCGGTCATCGGCGCGGTCGTCGACTCCGGCCCGACCGACAGTTGCCGGGACGACCCGAGCAGGGCGTAGACCGCAAGCGGTCCAATGGCCGCCCACAGCCCGACCACCGGCGGCAAACCCGCCACGTCGGCGTAGGCCATCACCTGCGGGACCAGGTAGGCGGCGACGGTGAGGCCTGCCAGGAGGTCGCCACGCAACCAGCCGCGCCGGTAGTCTCGGAACTGGCCGAGGCCGGGAAGCACAGCGGTCAACCTGCTCCCGCTGATGCGTATCACCTGAGGAACCCCCGTTACGCCGGACACCTGCCTATGATCAGGATGGGATCGCCCTTGCGGCGGCCCCCCGCACAGATTCCAGCGTGGGCCGCTAACCGGAAAATGGACGTGAGCCGACCAGCTCGCCCTGGATCCGTCGGTAACCCCAGGTCGGATTCTCGCGGGCCATCCGCAGCAGCAGGGCCCGGGTGTGGGGTGGGTGGTCGTCCTGGTTGTCGTGGTGGGTGGGTCCAGTGGCGGGCGACGAGGTGGGCGTGCCAGCGCAGCGGGGTTCTGGGAGACACCAGCCGCGGCCGGCGCAGTTGCGCGGGTAGGAGCCTGCTCAGTGCGCTGAGGAGCCCGCGATCGACCCATGTCACTGCGGGGCGCGGGCTACGTCGGCGCAGTACGGCGAGCTCGTGTCGGAGGATGAGGATCTCGATGTCCTTGGTTTTGTCGGAGCGGGCGAGCAGTGTCAGCCAGCTCAGCACGCTGGCGAGCGCCAGGTATATGAGTCGGAGAGCCATGCTGAGCGATCATGGTGGTCGGGATTCACGCTGCGGCGGCGGGCGTCGGCTGGTTGCAAAGGCTCTGGTCAGACCCGTGACAGGGTTGTCGGCACTCACACGCGCTGGGCCCGCGCCACCCCGATCTCGCGCCGACCCTGCACAACCTCGCGCTCATCGTCGCGACGCGCGATCCGGTGCGGGCGCGCCTGCTGTTGGGGGAGGCGGTCACCGTCCTGGACGGTCAAGTCCAGAAGGACCACCCGACCCTGCTGAGCCGCCGCCGGCACCTGGCGGCCGGGCGCAGACGCTGTCACTTCGTATTGGTTGATCAGGCTGCCGAGGACCGGTCGACGTCGGATCCGGCCGTGGACCGGATCGGGGACAGGTGCTTGCGGGCGTGGCGGACGCAGCTGCAGCGCGCGATGCGGCAGGTGCTAGGGCTGGTCCTACTGGCGGTCCGCACGTCCTGCTTGGCAGCGAACAACGTGCCACCACGCCAGGGCCGGCCTGGTCCGGCGGGTACAGGTGCTCGGACCGACCGGTGCGCTTCGACGCCTATCGCAGTGGCCTGCGCCAGATGCACCACGCATGCTGGCCCATATGACAGTCGGCTTGCGGGAGGTTCCGCCGGCGGCGGTGGCCGCGCTGTTCGTCCCGGAACGACCGGGCTGGGCGCGCTGTTCACGGGAGGCACAGTGGCTGCCCGCGCGGAGTCGGGGCTCGACGCGTGCGCAGCCGCTGGTCGAGCCGGTCTCGGCGGTCAGCGTGATCGATGGCCGGGGGTGCCGCGGTGTCGGTGGCGGGTCGGCCAAGGCCATCGAGGGTAGGCCGAAGCGGCTGTTCGTCAGTCTCGGACGGTTGGCGATCGTCGTGTACGACCGTGCCGCGTACGGGATCGTTGCGGACCGCGTTTGCGACGGCACGCGAACAAGCGGCGGCGGTGTTTCCCGCCAGCCCTCCGGTTCTGCGCACGGTGGCTGTGGAGATCGCGGCGGCCGCGATGGGACCCACCCACCCGACCAGCCGCCCTACACGCCCACTCGGCGCGGCACACACCAGCCGTGCACGCCGGCAGACCTCTCAACCCCTCCCCGGACGGAGCCTGTGATGACGCAACCGGACTACCCGCTGGCGGTTCTGCCGAGCTACGACCTGTACCAGGTGGCGCTATCGCCACCTTCCTGGCCGATCGCCTGACGAGGCTGCGCGGCGCGACCACAATGGCAGAGCGAGGTGCCGCCCTGGACGGCCTGATAGCTCAGGTAGGCGGCGCGGGCGGCGCGCACCAGCGAGTCCGCAGTCGCGCGACACACCAGCACGTCGACGGGGCGACCGGTGAACACGCCGCGATCTGATCCGGCCAGGGCGCGGGCGATCGTGGTGGTGCCCACCCCGCCCGCGACCCCGGCCACCGTGGGCGCCCGCCGCATGGCTGCCTCGTTCACCTCGCCCCTCGTGGTTCGTGTCGGGGCTGACCGTCCGCTGCCGCGTGCGCGGCACGTGCTCACCGTGTGCGCACGCGTTCTCCCAATCGCGAGCACGCCGTGCGCACGCTGCGGGAACGGGGTGCGCACGGGGTGGCCACCTCCCGGCGTGGCCACGCTGTCGACCTGGGCATCTGCGTGTGCACCACGTCTGCGCACGCGTGCGTGCGCGCGGCGCCCAGGCGGGCGGACACTGCCGCGCAGTCACACGTGCAGCCGTCGCTATCAGCGCGCGTGGCTCCTGCGTGCGCGGCGGATGGTCTATCTCGTGCCTGGCCAGGTCACGCAGGCCCGCTGAGCGCCCAAGCGCCCATGTCGCGGCAACGACCTGCGGCGTTGCGGCACGACCTGGCCTTTCCGGTCCGCACGGCCGCAGCCGAGGGAGCACGCAACCGTCCACGCCCTCGGCGAACCTGCCCGGGCTGGCGAGAGCGCTCGCCATCGCGACAGCGGAGGTTCGGATGGTCTGGGTCCCTGGCACCGACTACCCACCGGCGCAGCAACACGTCGGCTACCCCGTCTCCGTGCTGGCCGATGGCACCGACACCGGCGCCACCCCGCTGCCCGCCAACGAGGCGGTGATCGGCTGGCGGGCGGGATGCGACTGCGGCTGGCGCGGCCGCCAGTTCTACCCCCGCGCCGAATGGCCCAGCCCCACCGGCGCTGTTCCGGCCGCGGTCGAGGGCTGGGAAGGCGTCACCGCCACCTGCGGCGAATGGGTCCGCCACGTCCAACAGGCCGTCCCGGAACTGTCGATCTACGAACTGGCCCGCCAGCTCGCCGACATCCAGGCCACGTTGACCGAAGCCGTGAGCCGTTGCCCGTCGAGCGGGCTTGTCCTGGGCGCAGATCGGCGACGCGGCCGGGGTCAGCGCGGACCACGCGGCCCGACGCTGGGGTCGAGGCGGGGTACGCGGCGACCATCCACCGATTGCTCGACGCGACCAACGGCGCACCCCGTCCCGACACCGGGCCGACGCGGTAGGTGCGGGGTGGATCGATCAGCCACGACGACGCAGCAGCTCTACCGGGTGCCGGACGCGATGCGGCTGCTGTCGCTGAGCCGCTCGGTCATCTACGAACAGATCCGGATCGGGCGGCTGAAGTCGGTCACCCAAGGCCGCACCCGCCTGATCCCCGCCGCGGCGATCGCGGACTACGTCGCACTGCTGCAGCGTGAAGCCGATGACGGCCCGGCGTAGCCGCGGCGAAGGCGGCATGTCCTGGGACCCGACACGGCAGCGCTGGATCGCGAGCGTCACCGTCGGCTACACGCCGGCGGGCAAACGCATCTACCGCCGCGCCAGCGGCCGTACCAAGACCGAAGCCCGGCTCAAACTGCAGCAACTCGTCCGCGACCGCGACGCCGGCCACACCGACGCCCCGACCGAGCTACACCGTCGGCGACGCTGTGCGCGACTGGCTCGAGCACGGGCTGGGCGGCGCGACCCGGCCACGGTGGAAACGCGGCGCATCCTCGCCCATCGGCACGTCATTCCCGCGCTGGGTGCGCGCAGACTGGTCGAGCTGTCTGCCGAGGACGTGGATCGCTGGCTGGCCGAGAAGGCTCGGACGCTGTCCACCCGCACCGTTCAGGACCTCAAGTCCATCCTGCGCCGCGCGTCACCCGCGCCCAGGCCCGCGACAAGGTCGCCCGCAATGTCGTGTTGTTGTGCGAGACCCCGACCGGCCAGACCGGCCGCCCCTCCAAAGCGTTGACCTTCGAACAAGCCCACGCGCTGGTGGAACACGCGAAGGGATCCACGATGGGCGCCTACGTGCTGGTGTCGCTGCTCACCGGGGCGCGGACCGAGGAGCTGCGGGCGTTGACCTGGAGCCACGTCGACCTCACCGGCAGCCCGGATGCGAAGCCGCCGGTCCCGCCGCACATGCGGGTATGGCGCTCGGTACGAGCCGGCGGCGATACCAAGACGCGGACGTCCCGCCGCACCCTGGCGCTGCCGGACCGCTGCGTGGAAGCCCTGTACGAGCAGCGCCAGCGGCAAAGCGCCCAGCGGCTTGCGGGGGAGCGTGGGGACGACTACGGGCTCGTCTTCGCTTCCGATGTCGGCACCCCACTCGACGCGGCGAACGTCCGTCGTGGGTTTCGCCGTATCGCGGCTGCGGCAGGGCTGGATGCCGCCGAATGGACGCCTCGCGAACTACGGCACAGCTTCGTCTCCCTGCTGTCCGACACTGGCGTGCCCATCGAGCAGATCGCCCGCCTCGTCGGTCACACCGGCGGGTCCGCTGTCACCGAAACCGTCTACCGCAAGCAACTGCGCCCGGTCATCAAAGAAGGCGCCGTCGCGATGAA
>CAVTOL010000007.1:0-109645 GCA_963736375.1 uncultured Actinomycetota bacterium | reverse complement strand
CCCCGCCCCACCCGCCGACGTTCGCAAGTCGACCACGCATCCCATCGCCGACTTCGCACCCCCAACACCCACTTCGCACCCCGCCGGCGGGGTGCGAAGTGAACCTTGGGGTGCGAAGTCGCGGGTGCTTCGCTGCGAGCGATTCGGGGCGAGCCGGGGCCAGCGCGGCGGGGCGGGGCGGGCGTGGCGGGGCGAGCGGGGCAGCGCGGACCCGAGGGCGACCGAGCGGGGCGGGGCCCGGCAGGAGGCGGGCGGGGCTCAGCCGAAGAGTGCGGGGAGCGTGCCCTCCCACGCCGCCCGCAGCTCCGTCAGCGGCAAGGGCGGCACAGGGTCGATGCCGAGCGCGTTGCCGCCCGTCCAGCCGATCGGCGCGGCGGGCACGCCTGCGGCGGCGGCACGCTCCATGAGCGGCTCCGAGTCCGCGACCGTCACCAGCACGCGGGCGGCCGACTCGGAGAAGAGCGCGACGAACCGGTCGACCCGCGGCAGTCCGTCGATCATCGCGCCCGCGCCGCCGATCAGGCAGGACTCGACGAGCGCCTGCGCCAGGCCGCCGTCGGACAGGTCGTGCGCGCTGGTGAGCAGCCCGTCGGCGGCGGCGGCGGCCAAGAGCCGGGCGAGGCGCTGCTCGGCGGCGAGGTCGACCGCGGGCGGGCGCCCGCCGAGGTGTCGGTGCGCGACGTGCGCCCACTCGCTGCCGCCGAACTCCTCGCGGGTGGCGCCGAGCAGGACGATGACGTCCCCGTCGCGGGAGAAGCCCGGCCGCACCCGGCGCGCCACGTTCTCGATCACGCCGAGCACCCCGACCACCGGCGTGGGCAGGATCGGGCGGTCGCCGGTCTGGTTGTAGAAGCTCACGTTCCCGCCCGTGACCGGGATGCCGAGCTGCGCGCAGCCGTCGGCGAGCCCGCGCACGGCCTCCCGGAACTGCCACATGACGTGCGGGTCCTCCGGCGAGCCGAAGTTGAGGCAGTTCGTGACGGCGATCGGCACGGCGCCGGTCGTCGCCACGTTCCGGTACGCCTCGGCCAGCGCGAGCTGGGTGCCCGCGTAGGGGTCGAGGGCGACGAAGCGGGCGTTGCAGTCGGTCGCGACGGCCACGCCACGGCCGGTGCGCTCGTCGATCCGGATCATCCCGGCGTCGGCGGGCTGGGCGGAGACGGTGTTGCCGCGGACGTAGCGGTCGTACTGGTCGGTGACCCAGGCCCGGCTGGCGAGGTTGGGGCTCGCGACCATCCGGAGGATCTCCGCGCGCAGCTCGGAGGGGGCGGCCGGGCGCGGGAGGGTGTCGGGGACGTCGGCGACCAGCGCGTCCTGCCGCTCCGAGCGGGCCACCGGGCGGCGGTACACCGGGCCGTCGTGGGCGACCGTGCGCGGCGGCACGTCCACCACGGTCTCGCCGCCCCAGGTGATCTCCAGCCGGTCGCCGTCGGTGACCTCGCCGATGACGGTGGCGAGCACGTCCCACCGCGTGCAGATCGCCAGGAACCGCTCGACGTCGACGGGGCGCACGACCGCGCACATCCGCTCCTGCGACTCGCTGGAGAGGATCTCCGCGGGCGTCATGCCGGTGGCCCGGAGCGGGACCGCGTCGAGGTCGATGCGCATGCCGCCGTCGCCCGCGCTGGCCAGCTCCGAGGTGGCGCACGAGAGGCCCGCGCCGCCGAGGTCCTGGATGCCGACGACCAGGCCCGCGCCGATCAGCTCCAGGCAGCACTCGATGAGCACCTTCTCGGTGAACGGGTCGCCGACCTGCACCGAGGGGAGCTTCTTGCGGTCTCCGGCGGAGTCGTCGAAGGTCTCGCTGGCGAGCACGGACACGCCGCCGATGCCGTCGAGCCCGGTGCGCGCGCCGAACAGGATGATCTTGTTGCCGACGCCGGACGCGAACGCCAGGTGCAGGTCCTCGGCACGCAGCGCGCCCACGCAGAGGGCGTTGACCAGCGGGTTGCCCGCGTAGGAGGCGTCGAAGACGACCTCACCGCCGATGTTGGGCAGGCCGAGCGAGTTGCCGTAGCCGCCGATTCCCGCGACAACGCCGGGCAGCACCCGACGCGTGTCGGGCGCGTCGGCAGGCCCGAAGCGCAGCGGGTCGGCGACGGCGACCGGACGCGCGCCCATGGCCATGATGTCGCGCACGATCCCGCCGACGCCGGTGGCCGCGCCCTGATAGGGCTCGACGTAGGACGGGTGGTTGTGCGACTCGATCTTGAACGTGACGGCCCACCCGTCGCCGATCGTGACGACGCCCGCGTTCTCCCCGATCCCGGCGAGCATGCGCTCCCGCATGGCGGGCGTGGTGGTCTCGCCGAAGTAGGCCAGGTGCACCTTGGAGGACTTGTACGAGCAGTGCTCGCTCCACATGACGGCGTACATCGCGAGCTCGGCGTCGGTGGGGCGGCGGCCGAGGATCTCCCGGATGCGCGCGTACTCGTCGTCCTTCAGACCCAGCTCGCGGTGGGGCTGGGGATGCTCCGGCGTGGCGGCGGCGTTGGCGACGGTGTCGGATGGAGCAACGGTCGTCACGCCGTCAGCCTACGGTCGCCACGCTCCGCGCCCGGGCCCGGTACCGGTATGATCGTCTGTTTGGTGCACAGACCGGCCAGATCCGGCCGCAATCGCGCCGAACTGGTGATCATGGGAGCGCGGGGCTCGTCAGTCCTCGCCCGTCGGCAGCTGGACGACGGTCACGAAGAAGTGGTCGATCTGGCGGATCGCCTCGATGAACCCGTCGAAGTCGACCGGCTTGGTGACGTAGGCGTTGGCGTGCAGCTGGTAGCTGCGCAGCACGTCCTCGTCGGCCTGCGAGGTGGTGAGCACGATGACCGGGATGTGCCGCAGGCTCTCGTCGGCCTTGACCTCCGCCAGCACCTCGCGCCCATCCCGACGGGGCAGGTTCAGGTCGAGCAGGATGAGATCGGGACGGGGGGCGTCGGCGTACTCTCCCTCGCGGCGCAGGTACGACAGGGCCTCGCCGCCGTCGCTCACCACGTCGAGCCGGTTGTTCAGGTACTCCTCGAACGCCTCGCGGGTCATCAGGACGTCGCCGGGGTCGTCCTCCACCAGCAGAACGTTGATGATGCGCACTTCGGAGGCGATCATGGTGTTCCAGTCTCCCGGGGGGCAGGCAGCGTGAGCCGGACAGTGGTGCCCGGTTCCGGGCGTGGTGGGTCGATGCCAATGCGCCCGCCGTGGAACTCCACGATCTTCTTCGCCAGCGCCAGGCCGATACCGGTGCCAGCATAGACGTCACGGGCGTGCAGCCGTTGGAAGATCACGAAAACCTTGTCGACGTACTCCGGATCGATACCGATGCCGTTGTCGGAGACCGTGATCTGCCACTCGTCGTCGTCTTGGCACGCACTCACCGCGACCTTCGGCGGCACGCCGTCGCGGTGGAACTTCAGGCCGTTGCCGATCAGGTTGACGAAGAGCGCCCGCAGCAGCGAGGCGTCGCCGCGCACCATCGGCAGCGGGCCGACGTCGATCATGCCGTCGACGTCGGAACGGGCGGGTTCCAGCTGGGCGACCGCTGCGTTGACGACCTCGTCGAGCGCGACGTCGGTGAACCCCGACGCGGTGCGGCCGACCCGGGAGAACGCGAGCAGATCGTTGATCAGCTGCTGCATGCGCTCGGCCCCGTCGACCGCGAACGCGATGTACTGGTCGGCCCGCTCGTCCATCTTCCCCGCGTAGCGGCGCTGCAGCAGCTGGCAAAAGCTGGCGACCTTGCGCAGCGGTTCCTGCAGGTCGTGGCTCGCCACGTAGGCGAACTGCTCCAGGTCGTTGTTGGACCGCTCCAGCTCCCGGGCCTGCTCGTCGAGGAGCCGGTTGCTCTCCTGCGCCACGCCGAGGTCGCGCAGGATGGCCAGGCGCATCGAATCGACGTCGGCGCCCAGCTCGATGATCTCCCGCGGCCCGTCGACCGTCACGGGGTGCTCGGCATCGCCGGACGCGACGACGCGCACCTGCCCGGCCAGCTCCGACACCGGCCGCAGCACCGACCGGCGGAGCCCGAACCCGGCTGCGATCAGGAAGCCCGCGATCATCACGGTGATGCCCACCCCGACCGCGGCCAGCCAGTTCGCCGCGGCGGCGAGGCCATTCCTGGCCGCGAAGCGTTCCGTGTTGAGGTCGGCCTGCAGCCTGCCGACCGCGCCGCGGATCTGGTCGAACAGCGCCTTCCCCTGGTCGGGATTGGGCGCCGTGGGTGCGCGGTCCAGAAGGGGCTGCACGTAGGCGCTTCGCCAGGCGTTGACGGACGTCTCGACGGCGGCGAGATCCGCGGCGATCGCCGGATGATCGCCGGTCGCGAGGAACGCGCGGACGGCCGCCACGTCCCGATCCTCGGCTGCCCTGCCCTGCGTGTACGGGTCGAGGAACGCGGGGTTGCCGCCGCCGAGGACGAAGCCGCGCACGCCGGTCTCCTGATCGAGCAGGTCGCCCGTCAGGTTCTGGGCCGCCAGGACGGCCGGGCCGACCTGGTCCAGGAGGAGGGTGCGCGCGTCGGACAGCCGCATCAGCGCCGCGGCGCCGAGCGCGGCGGCCCCCACCGTGATGAGCGCGGCGCACGCTGCGCCGAACGCGAAGATCCGTTTGAGCGTCCACCGCCGTGTCGGGTCGGGCCGCATCACGGGCCCACCAGCAGCAGGATGGCGACGTCGTCGAGCAGCGGGCCGCCGTTGTAGGCCTCCGCGTGCTCGACGAGGCGGGCGGGCAGCTCGGCGTACGGCGCGGCCCGGTCGGCGACCAGCAGGTCGAGCAGGCCGTCGATCCAGAGGAAGTCGCCGGTGGCGGGCTCGCGGGCTTCGATGAGCCCATCGGTGTAGAGCAGCAGCGCCCACCCGCGCGGCAACGTGACCGGCAACGCAGGCCACCCTTCGACCGGCCCGACGCCCAGCGGCAGCCCGACCGGCGGCGTGAGCATGGTGGACGACCAGAGCGCCACCGGTGGCGGATGACCGGCGAGCCGCACGGTGGCGTGCTCGCCCGTGATCGTGATCGTGCACGCCGTGGTGAACAGCCGCGGGTCGTGCCGCTCGCTGACCAGCAGCCGCTGCAGCTCCGGCAGCACCCGCTCCTCGGCCACCCCGGCCAGCACGAGCGCGCGCCACGACACCCGCAGGAGCGCGCCGAGCGCGGCCTCGTCGGGGCCGTGTCCCGAGACGTCGCCGATGATCGCGTGCACGGTGCCGTCGGCGTCGCGCACGGCGTCGAAGAAGTCCCCGCCCAACACCGCGCGGGTGCGGCCCGCACGGTAGAAGGTGACGGGGTGCACGTCGCTGCCCGCGAGCAGCGGCGAGGGCAGGAGGCCGCGCTCGAGGCGGGCGGACTCGGCCGCGACGAGCTGCTCCTCCTGCAGCCGCAGCATGCTCGTCTCGGCGCGGCGTCGCTCGACGGCGTAGCGGATGGCCCGCACCAGCAGCGGCCCGTCGACCTTGCCCTTGACCAGGTAGTCCTGGGCGCCCGCGGCGACGGCGGCGGTGCCGAGGTGCTCGTCGTCGAGGCCGGTGAGGACGCAGACGGCGGCGAGCGGGTCGGTCGCGAGCAAGGTGCGCAGCCCTTCGAGGCCTGCGTAGCCGGGCAGGTTGAGGTCGAGCAGCACGCAGTCGGCCCCGTCGAGCTGCGCGAGCGCGTCGCGCATCGACCCGGCGACGATCAGCTCCACGTCCGGGTAGACCTCGGTGAGCAGCTCGCCGACGAGGAACGCGTCACCGGGATCGTCCTCGACCAGCAGCAGCCGCTGCACCGCCTCCCGCAGCTCGCCCCGATCGACCATCACGCCGCCGTGGCCACTCGCAGGACGGAGGTGAACAGCGCGAGCCCGTCGGCGGACGGGCCGGTGAGCGGGTCGACGGCGTGCTCGGGATGCGGCATCAGCCCGACGATGCGGCCGTCGGCCGACGCCACGCCCGCGATGTCGTTCAGCGAGCCGTTGGGGTTGCCGTTCGCGTAGCGGAACACAACCCGACCAGCGTCCTCCAACTCGGCCAGCGTTACGGCGTCGGCCACGTACCTGCCCTCGGCGTTCTTGACCGGCACGAGGATCTCCCGGCCCGCGAGGTCGGCGGTCCACACCGTGCTGGTCTCCACCCGCAGCCGCTGGTCGCGGCAGACGAAGTGCAGCCCCGCGTTGCGCACGAGCGCGCCGGGGAGCAGGCCCGCCTCGCAGAGGATCTGGAAGCCGTTGCAGATGCCGAGGACGGGAAGGCCGCGCCGGGCCGCGGCGACGACCTCGGTCATGATCGGGGCGAGGCTGGCGATGGCGCCTGCGCGCAGGTAGTCGCCGTAGGAGAAGCCGCCGGGGACGATGACGGCGTCGACCCCGCGCAGGTCGTGATCGGCGTGCCACAGCGCGACGTCCTGCCCGCCCGCGAGCCGGACGGCGCGGGCGGCGTCGCCGTCGTCGAGGGTGCCGGGGAATGTGATGACGCCCACTCTCATGGCGTCATCCTGACAAGCGCTCTCACGACCGCGTTACCCGCCAGTCCTCGATCACCGGGTTGGCGAGCAGCTGGCCCGCGATGCGTTCCAACGTCGCGTCGTCGACGGCGTCGTCCACCTCCAGCTCGAAGTGCTTGCCCTGGCGCACGTCGGCCACGCCGGTGATCCCGAGGCGGGCGAGCGCGCCCGTGACGGCCTGACCCTGCGGGTCGAGGATCTCCGGCTTCGGCATCACGTCCACCACCACTCTTGCCACGGCTGTGCAGCCTACGAGCCCGTCGAACGCTGAGGTATCAGGGCGGGGGTCAGGTGACTCCTCATCCGGAGGAGGGGAGAACGAGGTGGACATCGCCGAAGTGGCCGCACAACGTCCCGGGAACATCGAAGAGGCGCTCGACGCCATGCGGAGGGGCTTGCACTACTACCACGAGACGCACGACCGCAGGGCCATCTTCCTGCGGCTTTACTACATCATGACGCTGGAGGTCTACGCCGCCATCCACGGCTGCCGCGAGTACAAGGACCGCCGGATCTTCATGGACCCGGCCTGGATCTACCGGCTGTCCGGCCGGTTCTCCACCCTCTACTTCCAGTCGCTGACCGCCCCCAAGGGCGACCGGGCGTGGCACGTCGCCCACGCCGTGGCCAAGCAGCCCGGCTCGTCGGTCGTGCAGAACGCCCTGCTGGGGATCAACGCGCACATCAACTTCGACCTCCCCCGGGCCATCGCCGCCAACCTCGACCCCGCCGACCTCACCAACTACGAGGTCATGCAGAAGCGCAAGTTCGATCACGACCAGGTGAACAACCTGCTGGTCCGCACCGTGAACCCCGTGCAGCGCGTGCTCGCCAAGAACTACGAGCCAGGCCTCGCCGTCGTCGACAGGGTCCTCGGCGGGTTCGACGAGCGGGCGTGCGGCTGGCTGCTGCGGACCTACCGCGAGCAGGTGTGGTGGAACGCGCTCGCCTTCGCCGCCGCGAAGGAGGGCCCTGAGCAGGCCATCGTGCGCGACAAGCTGGAGTGGGAGTCGCATCACCTCGCCGAGTCGCTGCGGCACTCCCGGATGTGGGGAGCCGAGCGGGTCGTGAACCGCGTCACCCGGCCGGTGCTCGGCAGGCGGTGGGCGGAGATCCCGCTGGAGAAGCGCTGTCACGACCACCGCGACGACCCACGGCCGAGCGACCAGCCGCTCGGCGAAATAGGGTGCTCCGCCCCCGGCGCGTAAGCAATTCACCGGACGCCCAACACCCGATCGGAGATCGAGGCTTCCCCCGCAAGCGTGAGTGCGAGGAGAGCCCAGATGACCCTTTCCCTCGACCATCCCGTCACCGACAGCCTGCCCACCACCGAGCTGCTGCACATCGCCGCCTGCGGTGACCCTGCCGCCTGGGAGAAGATCGTGCGACGGTTCGAGCCCGCCGTCGCCGCGATGATCACCACCTACCGGCTCCAGGAGGCCGACGCCCGCGACGCGACGCAGCGGACGTGGCTGCGCATGCTCGAAAACCACCAACAGATCCGCGAACCCGAGGCGCTCGGCGGCTGGCTGAAGACGACGGCGCGCCGGGAGTGCCTACGCATCCTGGCCGAGCAGCGCCGGATCGAGCCGCTGCCCGAGACCACCGAGTTCGCGGACGGAGGTGTCGACGTCGAGGGGTCGGTCGTCGACGCCGATCAGGCCCGTGTCCTGCGCAGCCTGATGGCGATGCTGCCCGCGCGCTCGTTCACGTTGATCAGAACGCTGTTCCAGGACGAGCCGCCCTGCTACGCCGAGCTCTCGGCCACCACCGGGATCCCGGTGGGCAGCATCGGACCCACCCGGGCCAGGGCGCTGCGCAGGCTGCGTCGGATGTTCGAGGAGGGGTCAGCGAGCATGGATTGAGCGGTGCAGCACGGCGCTGGCCTGCATCCGGCTGTGCACACCGATCTTGGAGAAGATCCGGGCGACGTGCACGCTCACGGTCTTCTCGCTGATGTAGAGCCGCTGGCCGATCTCCCGGTTGGTGAGGCCGTTGGCGATCTCGCGGAGCACCTCCAGCTCGCGCGCGGTGAGCCCGTCGAGCACGCCGGACGGCGCCGGGTCCGCTTCGGGGACCGGCATCTCGAGGGTGATCCGGGCCCGGCCCGCCAGGTCGGCGATGTCCTCGAGCAGGGGGGCCGCCCCCAGGCGGCGGGCCATGTCCTCGGCCCGCCGCAGGGCGTCGGCCGCTGCGGTGCTGCGCGACCGTCGGATCAGCAGCGCCTCGGCCTGCCGCATCCGGGCGTAGGCAGCGGGGTACGGCTGCCGGTAGCGCTCCCAGGTGTCGGCTACGCGTTCCCATCCTTCGGGATTGACGACCTGTTCGGCGCGGTCCATCTCGGACGCGCACATGAGGTAGAACGCGTCGATGACGCCGCGGACCGCGGGCACCGTGCCCGACCCGCGGCGGTGCAGCTCGGTGCAGTGGTGGCGCAGCCGGTCCACCTGCGCCTGCGACGGCCTGGCGAGCCCGCCGGTGGCGATGTCGGCCCAGGCCCGGGTGCCGTGCCACACCAGCGGCGCGACCGCCCAGATGTCGTCGGCACCCGCCTCGACCACGGTGAGCCCGTCCTCGACGTGCCGCAGCGCATTCTCCGGCTGTCGCCGCCACAGCGCGAGCGCGGAGAACAGCACGAGCAGCGGGATGCGCTGCCGGGGGCCGGTGGTCGAGCGGGCCAGCAGCTCCACGGCCTCGAGGTCGGCGGCGGCCGCGTCCAACCGGCCGCGGCCGAGATCGATGCGGCAGCGGGCCAGCCGCACCTCCAGCGCGGCCGCGCCGATCGGCCCGAGCGCCCAGGCCTCGGCCACCGCCTGCTCCGCGTCCGCCCAGCGACCCAGCCGGAAGAACGCGTTGGCGGCGTACGTCAGCAGCGCTGCGCCTGCCGTGCGGGCAAGGCCGAGCGCCTGCATTCGCTCCACGCCCTTGCGCGCGTAGGCGATGCCCTCGTCGAACTGGTTGAGCGGTCCGGCCAGCAGCTCGGCGCGGCGCAGGTGGGCCTCGCCGATGGCCTCCGGCTCACCGGTGCTCTCCGCGACCGCGAGCGCCTGGTCGAGGGCGTCGGCGCCGTCCGCCGCGTTCTCCAGGTAAGCGAGGCTGAACCCGAGCACGGCGAGGATCCGCGCCTCCACCGTGCGCAGCCCCGCGGCGCGGGCATGCGTCAACGCCTGCACGGCGACCGTCCGTGCGCCCGCGAAATCCAGGGCGTGCAGCAGCGCGGCGCACTCCCCGGCGAGCACCTGCGCCCGCTCGGCCTGTGCGGCGGTGGCGGCCGGTAGCAGCGCGGCCGCGGACCGGTAGCTCACCGCGGCCTCGGTGACCCGGCCCCCGGCGGCGAGCGCGCTTCCCTTGCGGGCGTGCAGCAGCGCGGCCGCCATGCCATCGGGCGCCTCGGGGCCGCTCAGGAGCTGGTCGAGCAGCCGGACCGCCTCGTCGTGGTCGCCGCCGAGCTCGGCGGCCCTGGCCGCGCGGTCGAGGCACTCCGCGTGCCGCAGCACGACGGCGTCGCCTGCCACGCGCGGCCGAAGCTCAGCCGCACGCAACCAGTGCCGGTGCGCCTCGGTGTGCGCGTGGACGCCCTCGGACGCCCACGCCGCCGCCACCGACGCGACCAACGCCTGCTCCGCGTCGCCCGCCTCGTACCAGTGGTGGGCGAGCTGGGCGGCCAGACCGGGCTGCGTGGACTCCGCGCTCGCCGCCAGGGCCAGCGCGAACCGCCGGTGCAGGTCGATGCGCTCGCCGGGAAGCAGGTCACCCGTCACGACCTCGGTCATCAAGCCATGCCGCAGCCGGTAGCCCTCGCCGCTCTCGTCGACCACGACCACGCCGTGCGCCACCGCTTCCCTGGTTGCGTCCAGCAGCACGGCAGCGGGCAGCTCGACGACCTCGGCCAGCAGCTGGTGGCGCAGCGGGCCGACGCTGGCGGCGACCGCCCGCACCACCTGCTGCCCTGCGGCCGACAGCACCCCGATGCGGCTCAGCACGACCTCGCGCAGGGTGGTCGGCAAGCCGCGCGCGTCGCCGCCGACCACGGCGCGCACCGTCTCGTCGGCGATGAACGCGTTGCCCGCCGAGCGCTGCCAGACGAGCTCCTCCAGCTCGTCGAGGTCGCGACGGCCCGGCGCCCATTCCGCCACGAGCTTCGCCATGACATCGCGCGGCAACGGGTCGAGCTCCATCGCCGTCACCTTCTGGTGGCGGCGCAGCTCGGCCAGCGCCACCGCGAGGTCGGGGGTTTGGCCCGGGGTGTCGCTGCGGAAGGTGGCCACCACCAGCACGCGCTCGTGGGTGAGGATCGCGACGAGGTACGCGACCAGGTCACGGGTCGACCGGTCGGCCCACTGTAGGTCCTCGACCACCAGGACCACGGGGCGCAGCTCGGCCGTCTCGATGATCATCTGGTGCAGGAGGTCCAGCAGCCGCACCGGCGGACCCTCACCGCGGGTGGACGGCAGCCGCTCCAGCCACTGCGACAGCAGCGCGCCGATCGCGTCGTCGGGCCGCGACCGCACGGCCGCGCGGAGGGCCGAGAGCACGGGCCAGAACGGGGGCGCGTCGGCGATGTCGATGGCGTTGCCGGTGAGCACGACGGCGTCCTCGCGGCGGGCCTGCCGCACGAGCTCGCCGACCAGGCTGGTCTTGCCGACGCCCGCGTCGCCGCCGACGAGCACGGCCGCCGCATGTCCCATGACCGCCGCGTGGAACGTGTCGAGCAGCTTGGACAACTCACGCGCGCGTCCCCGCAACCCCGGGACGCCATCCTCCACAGCCATTGGTGTGTCAGGCTACCGAGGCAGTCTTCCCCCGACCAGCCGGTGGGGCACCTCTGAATGTGACGTCCGTATGGGTCAGGCCGCCCGACGGGCCGCCCGCCCGTACGTCGTCGGAGTGACGTGCGGGAGCGCGACGTCAACGGCCGCGAGCGCCGCCTCGGCCCGGCCGGGACGGCGCAGGTCCTTGGCCCGCACGTGGATGCGCACCGGTCCGCCGCGCCGCAACACCCAGGCGACCTCCGCCGCGAGCAGCCGCTCTCCCGCCCGGAAGCCGAGCACCCTGCCGGGCAGGACGGCGCCGGTGGGCAGGTCGCGGATCCCGGAGTCGTCGACGAGTACGCGGAAGCCCTGTTCGGTCAGCGCGGCGACCGTGCCGTCGGAGGCGAGCCAGCGCGGCGGCACGAACACGTCGGTCCACAGCGCCGCCGCGGTGAGCGCCCGCCGGGCCGCCGTCAGCCGCAGGCCTGCCTCGTGGCGGGGCAGGCTCGCGAACTCGCCGCGTCGCCCGCGACTGTGGCCGAGCGGGCGGGTGGCGTGGTCGTAGCCGTGCAGCGCGAGGGCGTCGCCGCGGCTGCAGCGCTCCCGCACCCACGCGATGAGCTCTGCGGGCGCGTCCGCGGGCCGCAGCAGGTGGGTCAGTGGCACGCCACGGGCGTCGAGGGCGTCCGCGAACGCCTCGGCCGTCTCGTTTGCGACACCGCCGGACAGCGACACGAAGAGGTCCGTCACGTGCTCATTGCGACATACCGAAATGAACGCCCGTGAGCGCTGCGTAGACCTGCGTGTAACGAGCCCGGGTGACGGCGACGACATCCGGCGGGACGGCCGGTCCCGGCGGGGTGCGGTCCCAGTCGAGGCCCGCGGACCAGTCGCGCACGAACTGCTTGTCGAACGAGAACTGCGGCCCGCCCGGCCGCCACCGGTCGGCGGGCCAGAACCGCGACGAGTCGGGCGTCAGCACCTCGTCGGCGAGCACGATCCGGCCGTCGGCGTCGCGGCCGAACTCCAGCTTCGTGTCGGCGACGAGGATCCCGTTCGCCGTCGCAAGGTCGGCGCCGCGCCGGTAGACCTGCAGGGTGAGGGTGCGCAGCCGGTCCGCAGTCGCCGCCCCGACGAGCCCCTCGACGTCGGCGAACGTGAGGAACTCGTCGTGCTCGCCGACCGGAGCCTTTGTGGTCGGTGTGAAGATCGGCTCCGGCAGCCGTGAGCCCTCGACGAGGCCCAGGCGGCAGCGCGACGCCCGACACCGTGCCGTGCTTCTCGTACTCCTTCAGACCCAGGCCTGCGAGGTAGCCGCGGGCGATGCACTCGACCGGCAGCATGTCGAGACGGCGGCAGCGCAGCGCCCGGCCTCGGAACTCCTCCGGCACGTCCGTAGCGGACAGCACGTGGTGCGGCACGAGGTCGGCCAGGCGCTCGAACCACCACAGCGACAGCTGCGTCAGCACCGCGCCCTTGTCCGGGATCGGGGTGGGCAGCACGACGTCGTAGATCGAGATGCGGTCGGACGCGACGAGGATCAGGTCGTCCCCATCGGCGTAAAGGTCGCGGACCTTGCCCGAGTGCAGGAGCTTCACAGGATCGCCCCGGGGGCGTATGCGGCGGCGTCGGGATGGGCGGCGACGATCGCGTCCACCCGTTCGACGACCGCTTTGACCTGGTCTCTTGCCGCGCCGGTGAAGGCGAGCGGCTCGGGGAGGGTGAACGCGGGGAGGCGCTCGTCGGCGGCGAGGCGGGCCAGGAGGTCGTTCTCGGCCTGCCCCTTCTCCCGCATCGCCAGCGCCACCGCCACGGCGTGTTCCTTGATCACCTCGTGCGCGGTCTCCCGGCCGACGCCCGCGCGGACGGCGGCCATGAGCACCGCCGTCGTCGCGAGGAACGGCAGATAGCGGTCCAGCTCGCGGGCGATCACGGCGGGATAGGCGCCGAGCTCGTCGAGCACGGTGAGGAAGGTCTCGTAGAGCCCGTCGAGGGCGAAGAACGCGTCGGGCAGCGCGACCCTGCGCACCACCGAGTCGGACACGTCGCCCTCGTTCCACTGCGCCCCGGCCAGCTCGCCGACCATGCCCGCGTAGCCGCGCAGCAGCACCGTCAGCCCGTTGATCCGCTCGGTGGAGCGGGAGTTCATCTTGTGCGGCATGGCCGAGCTGCCGACCTGGCCTGGCCGGAAGCCCTCGGTGACGAGCTCGTGGCCCGCCATCAGCCGGATCGTGGTGGCCAGCGACGACGGGCCCGCTGCCAGCTGCAGGAGCGCGCTGACGACGTCGAAGTCGAGCGAACGGGGGTAGACCTGGCCGACGCTGTCGAGCACCCGGGTGAAGCCGAGGTGCTCGGCGACGCGCCGTTCGAGGTCGGCGAGGCGGGCGGGGTCGGGCTGATTGACGGGGCCCAGAAGATCGAGCATGTCCTGCGCGGTGCCCATCGGGCCCTTGATCCCGCGCAGCGGGTAGCGGGCGCGCAATTCCTCCAGCCGGTCGTAGGCGACGAGCAGCTCGTCGGCGGCGCTCGCGAAACGCTTGCCGAGCGTGGTGGCCTGGGCGGCGACGTTGTGGCTGCGCCCCGTCAGCACCAGCTCGGCGTGCTCGGCGGCGCGGCGGGCCAAGCGAGCGAGGACGGCGACGGTGCGGTCGCGCACGTGCTCAAGCGACAGCCGGATCTGCAGTTGCTCGACGTTCTCGGTGAGGTCGCGGCTGGTCATGCCCTTGTGGATGTGCTCGTGCCCCGCCAGCGCGGCGAACTCCTCGATGCGCGCCTTGACGTCGTGGCGGGTGACGCGTTCGCGGGCGGCGATGGAGGCGAGGTCGACGTGGTCGACAGCGCGCTCGTAGTCCGCGATCACGCCGTCGGGCACGGGGACGCCGAGGTCGCGCTGGGCGGCGAGCACGGCGATCCACAGCCGCCGCTCCAGCACCACCTTGGACTCCGGCGACCAGAGCGCCACCAGCTCCGGGCTCGCGTAGCGGGCGGCGAGGACGTTGGGGATCACGTCCGGTCAGCCTACCCACCCCGGCATGATCACCGCTTTGGTGCGGATGCGGGCGGATCCGGCCGCTCTACGCACCGAACCGGTGATCACAGGGCCGGTTGGCTCGCCAGCGAGCGGCGGAGCACGGCGCGGGCGACGGCGCGGGGGTCGGGGTCGGCCTCGATGAGCGCGCTGATCACGGCCCCGTCGATGATCGCGACGAGATCGCGCAGCGCCGTCTCGTCGCGGTGGTGGCCGCCGCGGGCGAGGATCTCGGCGAGGAGGGCGTCGAACTCGCCCCGCATCGCGCGCATGAGCGGGGCGAGGAAGGGCCGCCGCCCGGAGCCGACGAGCTGCTCGTAGCGCAGGAGCACCGCATCCAGGCCACCGTCGCGGGACTCGACGCCCAGCAGCTGGTCGAGGAACAGCTCGACGAGCTCGTCCTGGTCGATCTTGCCGACCGGTTCGGTGAGCGCGGCCAGCCGCTCTCGGCCCTCGGCGAGCCCGGCGCGGCTGTGCTGCTCCACGGCCGCGGTGACCAGCTCGTCCAGCGAGGCGAAGTAGTAGGTGGTGGACGCGAGCGGCAGCCCGGCCTTCTCGGCCACCGCGCGGTGGCGGACGGCGTCGAACCCGCCCGAGGCGAGCAGCTCGGCGGCCGCGGCACTCAGCGCGTCCCGCCGTCGCTCGCCCTTCGGGGTGCCCACGGGTCCAGTGTGCTCACCGCGCCCCATGACCGGCGCGCCACCCCGAGCTCCCACACCCGCGGCGCGCCCCCACGACCAAGATCACCGGGTTCGGTGCATGCGGTGCGCTGGTGCACCTCATGCACCGAACGCGGCGATCTTGGGGGTCAGAGGCGTGGAGCGAGGGCGGCCAACAGCGCGGGCACCCGATCGTGGAGGGCGGGCGGCGGGGTGACGACCACGGTGCCACCCGAGGCGGTCGGGGCGCTGCTCGCGCCCTCGGCGAGGCTCGGCGCGGTGCCGGGAGGCAGGTAGGCCACGGTGAGTACGCCGCCGCCGAGCTCGAGGCTCACGTAGCGCCTGCCACCGGGTAGGCAGACGTCGGTCGTCGCCGCCGCCCTGGCGTTCGCCGCCTCCGGTAGCGCTTGGACGAGGAGCGCGCGCAGCGCCGGGTCTTGGCGATCGGCACACGTCGTGGTACCCGGCCCGAGCGGTGCGGCCTGCGCGTCCCCCAGCCGAGGCGCCGCGCCGCCTGCTCCGGAGCCGCCCGCACCCGCACCCCCGGTTCCCGCACCCCCCGCACCCGCACCCCCTGCTCCCGCGCCGCCCGCTCCCGGGCTGCCGCCAGCACCCGCCCGCCTGCTCCCGCCCGCCTGCTCCCGTGCCGCCTGCTCCCGTGCCGCCCGCACCCGCACCCCCGGCACCCTCGCCGCCCGCACCCGCCCCGTCAGCCGACCCCGAGCCACCCGCACCTGCGCCGGCAGCGCTGCCGCCCGTGCCCACACCGCCCGACCCCCCGCCGGTCACCGAGCCACCCGCACCGGCCCCGCCGACCGCCGCCTCCGGGGCCGCCGCGGCCGGACCGCCGGGCGCACCGGCGGCGTTCCGCTCGGCGGGGACAGCCGGGGCTGCCGCGCTCACCGCAGCCGTCTGTCCCCGTGGCAGCGCCACCACTGTGCCCACCCCCGCCACGACCAGCAGCGCCACCGCCCCACCGATCACCGCAGAACGGCGTCGGGCCGTGATCCGCCGGGAGGTGGCGACGACGTCCGCGTGGTCGAAGCCCGGCGGCGGCGCGGCCGCCTCGGACGCGGCCGCGCGGAACAGCCCCGCCAGCCGGTCGTCGTCTCCGGTTTCGCCGGTCATCTCGTCCTCCCTTCGCTGTCGATCAGTCAGCCCGCCGGTCGCAGGTCGTCGAGCGATCCGCCAAGCGCGGCGCGCAAAGCCGCGAGCCCGTGCGCCGTTTGGCTCTTCACCGTGCCCTCACTGCACCCGAGCGCGGCGGCCGTCGTGGCGACGTCCAGCCCGTCCAGGTAGCGCAACACCAAGACGGCGCGTTGCCGCGGCGGCACCGAGCGCAGCCCGTCGACCAGCACGTGCCGGGTCGTGACGTCCGGGTCGGCGACCTCCCGGTCGACCGCCCCGACGTCGTCCGTGAACCGCTCCCGCCGCCACGGCCGCCGCGATTCGTCGACCACCGCCCGCATGAGGGTGCGGCGCATCCACGCGTCGAGTGCGCCCTTGTCCCGCACCCGCCGCCAGTGCCGGTGCAGGGCGACGAAGGCGGCCTGGGTGTGGTCGTCCGCGCGGTGCCAGTCGCCGCACATCAGGTAGGCGGTGCGGCGCATGGCGTCCCGGCGCGCGCGGAAGTACCGCTCGAACTCGGCCTCGGCGAGCGCGTCCACGTCCCTCCCTCCGTTCGGGGACGATAGAGCCGGTGCGCACCGTTGCACCGGCCGCCCGGATTCCCCCGTTTAGCCCAAGCGGCGTGACCATTCCGTGACTCGGGCGCGACCTGGGCGACGCCGACTGGTTGAATCAGGAGCCGTGCGACCCTCCACCCGAGCGCGCCGGGCGTCGGACGGGCCGATCGATCTCCGGTCGGACACCGTCACCCGGCCGACCAAGCAGATGCGCGCGGCCATGGCTGCCGCCGAGGTCGGCGACGACGTGCTGGACGGCGACCCGACCCTGCGCGAGCTGGAGGTGCGCGTCGCCGGGCTGCTGGGCACTGCCGAAGCGCTGTGGACCCCCAGCGGCTCCATGGCCAACCTCATCGCGTTGACCAGCCATCTTTCCCGCGGCGACGCTTTCCTGGCGCCGGCAGGTGCGCACGTGCTGGACAACGAGCTGGGCACGGCCGCGTGGCTCGCGGGCGGCATGCCACGCGCCCTGCCGCACGACGCAGGTCCCGGCAAGATCACTCCGGACGCGGTGCGCCGCGCCGCGGGCAGCCCTGGGCCGTACTACACGCTCCGGACCACGCTGCTGTGCCTGGAGAACACGCACAACGCCGCCGGTGGCACGGTGACGGCACCCGACGAGCACGCCTCCCTCGCAGCGGCGGCCCGGCGCGCGAACCTGCGCGTGCACCTGGACGGCGCCCGGCTCTGGCACGCCGCGGTCGCGCTCGGCGTGCCGCCCCGGGCCCTGACGGTCGGTGCCGACACCGTGCAGGTGTGCCTGAGCAAAGGGCTAGGGGCGCCGGTCGGCTCACTGGTGGCCGGTTCGGAGGAGTTCATCGCCGAGGCGCGGCGGTTGCGCAAGATGCTCGGCGGCGGGGTACGGCAGGGCGGGGTGCTCGCGGCAGCGGGCCTCGTGGCGCTCGACCGCGTCGACCGGCTCGCCGAAGACCACGCCAAGGCCGCCACGCTCGCCGCGGGCCTCGCCGAGCGCGGCTGGGCCGTGAGCGCGCCCCAAACCAACATCGTGCTGGTGGCGGTCGCCGACCTGGCGGGCACCCTGGAGCGCTTCGAGCAGGCAGGCGTGCGCGCCACGCCGATGGCCGGGCGTGTGCGGCTGATGACCCACGCCGACGTCAGTGAGGCCGACATCACCGCCGCCCTCGACCGGATCGGCCAGGTCGAGGCGGGTCGCGGCGGGGTGACGGTGCCCGCGCCGCGCTCGCTGCGCCCCGGCGTGGGCCGCGCCGCCGCGGGCCGCTAGCCCGCCCACTCCCCCGCCCACCGACGCGACGGGCGCCCCCTCGGCCACTTCGCACCCCTTGCGCTTCTTCGCACGGCGCCGGCGGGGTGCGAAGTGATGCGAAAGGGTGCGAAGTCGCCTGCGCGCGTCCGCCGCGGTTAGGACGCGACCGCGATCCCTGGGATGCCCTTCAGCTCCCCCAGCAGCGCGGACGACACCGTGACCGAGAAGCGGTCGATCGACAGCGGCGTCTCCTTGCCGCCGTAGCAGAGCACGAGGTGCAACGGGGTGTCGCCCGCGTGCGCGATGAGCGCCGACTTGAGCTCGCCGACGGTGGCGTGGTCGAGCTTGAGCGCGTCGGCCTTGAGCACGAGCGGTTGGACGAGCCCGGCCTGCGCATCGGCGATGTCCAGCGACACCACGCCGGACGCGAACACCGACATCCGCTCGTCACGCCAGTTGACCCGGCCCTTCACCGCGACGGCGGAATCGGCCACCAGGTCCTCGTACATCACCGAGTACGACTTCGGGAAGAACAGCACCTCCATCGACGCGTCGAGATCCTCGATCGTGACGATGGCCCAGGGCTCGCCCTTCTTGTTCACCCGCCGGTCGACCGAGGAGATCATCCCGGCGAGGACGATCTCGCCCTCCTTCGGCGCCTCGTCGATCAGCGCGGCGATCGGTTTGGGCGCGTGTTTGCGCAGGACGCGCTCGGTGCCGTCGAGGGGGTGGGCCGACACGTACAGCCCCAGCATCTCCCGCTCGTAGCCCAACATCTGCTTGCGCGGCCACTCCGCGCCGGTGATCTTGAGGTGGGCGAGCGGCGAGACGTCGGCGGCGGCGGGCGCGTCCTCCATCACGAACAGGTCGAACTGGCCCATGGCCTCCTGGCGCTTGAGGCCGGTGATCCCGTCGACGGCCTCCTCGTGCACCATCAGCAGCGCGCGGCGGGGCTGGCCGAACGAGTCGAACGCGCCTGCCTTGATCAGCGACTCGATGATGCGCTTGTTGCAGCAGAGCAGGTCGACCTTCTCCAGGAAGTCGGTGAAGGAGGTGAAACGGCCCTTGTCGCGGCGCGTTTTGATGATCGACTCGACGACGTTTGCGCCGACGTTGCGCACCGCGCCCAGCCCGAAGCGGATATCGCCGTCGACGGCGCGGAACCACAGGTCGGAGTCGTTCACGTCGGGCGGGAGCACCTTGATGCCCATGCGGCGGCACTCGGCGAGGTAGACCGCCGACTTGTCCTTGTTGTCGCCGATCGACGTGAGCTGGGCGGCCATGAAGTCGACCGGGTAGTTGGCCTTGAGGTAGGCCGTCCAGTAGGAGACGAGCCCGTAGCCCGCCGTGTGGGACTTGTTGAACGCGTAGCCCGAGAAGGGCAGCATCACGTCCCACAGGGTCTGGCAGGACTGCGCCGAGAAGCCCTTGGCGAGCATGCCCGCCTTGAAGCCCTCGTACTCCTTCTCGATGATCTCTTTCTTCTTCTTGCCCATCGCGCGGCGCAGCAGGTCGGCCTGGCCGAGGCTGTAGCCCGCCAGCCGTTGCGCGATGGCCATGACCTGCTCCTGGTAGACGAGCAGGTGGTAGGTCTCGCCGAGGATCGGTTCGAGCGCGGCTTCCAGCTCCGGGTGGATCGGCGTGAGCTTCTGCCTGCCGTTGGAGCGCTCGGCGTAATCCATGTGGGCGTTGGCCGCCATCGGGCCCGGCCGGTAGAGCGCCAGTGCTGCCGCGATATCGCCGAAGTGCGAGGGCTCCATCGCCTTGAGCAGGGTGCGCATGCCGCCGCCGTCGAGCTGGAACACCCCGAGCGTGTCGCCGCGGGAGAGCAGCTCATAGGTCTTCTTGTCGTCGAGCGCGAGCGTGGCCGTGTCGATCTCGACGCCGTAGTTGTTCCTCACCGAGTCGACCGTGTCGCCCACCACCGTGAGCGTGCGGAGGCCCAGGAAATCCATCTTGAGGAGGCCGATCTCCTCACACGACGGGTAGTCCCAGCCGGTGATGACCGAGCCGTCGTCGCGCTTCCAGAGCGGGATGACGTCAAGCAGCGGCTCCGCGGAGAGGATCACCGCGCAGGCGTGCACGCCCGCGTTGCGCACCAGCCCCTCCAGGCCGCGCGCCGTGCCCATGATCCTGCCGACCTCGGGGTCGGTCTCGGCGAGCGTGCGCACCTCGGTGGCCTCGGCGTAGCGCTCGTGGGCGGCGTCGAAGATGCCCGAGAGCGGGATGTCCTTCGCCATGATCGGCGGCGGCAGCGCCTTGGAGATGCGGTCGGCGATGGCGAAGCCCGGCTGGCCGTGCAGCACCCGCGCGGCGTCCTTGATGGCGGCCTTGGTCTTGATCGTGCCGAACGTGATGACCTGCGCGACGTTCTCCTCGCCCCACTTGTCGACCGTGTAGCGCAGCACCTCGCCGCGCCGACGCTCGTCGAAGTCGAGGTCGATGTCGGGTGGGCTGACCCGCTCAGGGTTGAGGAAGCGCTCGAACAGCAGGCTGTGCTCGATCGGGTCGAGGTCGGTGATCTGCAGGATGTAGGCCAGCAACGACCCGGTGGCCGAGCCGCGGCCGGGCCCGACCGCGATCTTCTGCTGCTTGGCCCACCGCACGAGGTCGCCGACGACGAGGAAGTAGCCGGGGAATCCCATCTGCGAGATCACTCGCAGCTCCAGCTCGATGCGCTCGCGGTACGCGTCGGTGAGCCCGCCGGGGAAGCGCTCCGGGGTGTACTTCTCGACCTCGGCGCGCAGCAGGTCGTCCTCGGTCTGGCCGGGCTGGAGCGGGAACCGGGGCATCCGGTCGACCTCGGCGAACACCCCCTCGTAGGACTCGACGCGCTCGGCGATCAACAGGGTGTTGTCGGCCGCTCCTGGTACCTCGCCGTCCCAATACTCGCGCATTTCCGCGGCACCGCGCAGGTAATAGCCGTCGCCGTCGAACTTGAACCGGTTGGGGTCGTCGAGCGTCTTTCCCGATTGCACGCACAGCAACGCGGCGTGCGATTCTGCCTGGTCTTTGGTGACGTAGTGGGAATCGTTGGTGGCCAACGGCGGGAGGTGGAGCTTTTTCGCCACCTCAAGCAATCCCGCACGCACACTGCGCTCGATCGGCAGGCCGTGGTCCATCAGTTCGAGGAAGAAGTTCTCTTTTCCGAAGATGTCGCGATATTCGGCCGCCGCGGCCAGGGCCAGGTCGCTCTGGCCAAGCCGCAGGCGGGTCTGCACCTCGCCGGACGGGCAGCCGGTGGTGGCGATGATCCCCTCGGCGTGGGTGGCGACCAGCTCGCGGTCCATCCGAGGCTTGCGGTAGTAGCCGTCGAACGAGGCGAGGCTGGAGAGTTTGAAAAGATTGCGCAGGCCGGTGGCGGTGCGCGCGAGCATCGTCATGTGCGTGTAGGCGCCGCCACCCGAGACGTCGCCACCCTCGCCGTACTCGTCGGAGCCGCGCTGGTTCGCCTGCCCCCAGAACACCGGCTTCTTGTGGTGGCGCGACTGCGGGGCGAGGTAGGCTTCGATGCCGACAATCGGCTTGACCGACGATTTACGAGAGCGCCGGAAGAATTCCGCGGAACCGTACATGTTGCCGTGGTCGGTCATCGCGACGGCGGGCATCTCAAGCCGCTCGACCTCGTCGAACAATGCGCCGACCTTGGCCGCGCCATCGAGCATCGAATACTCGGTGTGCACATGTAGATGTACGAACGATCCCGTCACCGAGCACCTCTCCTCAAGCCGCCCCTGTTCTACCAGACCGGCATGATCATGATCTGCTGTGGCCTCCCGCGAGTCGGGTGTCATCCTGCCGCGGGACACCGACAGTTCTGGCGGCCTCCAGCACGTCGAGTCGCGCGTGCAGTGCAAGCAGCTCGGCGAGCACGGCGTCGAGCTGCGCCGACGTGCGCTCGGCCTGCCGTTCCGTGTCTTGCTCGGCCTCTCGGGCAACCTCCTCGCGGGTCGCCCTAACCGTCTCCACGAACCAGCTCGCGATCGACGCCGACACCACGCCGAGGAGGGCGATCCCGCCCAAACATCAGCGCCCCGGCGACGATCCGGCCTCCACCCTGACGGGGTACCGGTCCCCGTATCCGACCGTGGTGATCGTCGTGACCCCACCACAGCGCGTCACCGAGCGTGGTGATCGGGGCATCGCTCTCGGCGTCGAGCACGGCGCGCGCAGCGACGAACCCGACGAGCGTGACGCTGCCCGCGACGTAGACGAGGACGCGGCCGCGGAGCCGCAGCTCGAACCGGGCGCGGGGCGCGATCCGCACGAGGTAGTCCAGCCCGAAGACCGGTTCCAGCCCTCGACGCGCGGCTTGTCGGCCGATGGGGGGAGCGTGCCGGGCAGCGTAGGACCGCCGCAGAACTAGCCGAGCCAGCGCTCCAGCCGCACCAGCGCCTCCCGGATCTCACCTTCCGAACCCGCGAACGACAACCGGATGAACCGGTGGCCGAGGGCGGGGTCGAAGTCCAACCCGGGGGCGACGGCCAGCCCCACGTCGGCAAGGAGCCGGTACACCAGGTCCATCGAGTCGTCGGTGCGGTGCGCGACGTCAGCGTAGACATAGAAGGCGCCATCGGTCGGCGCGAGGCGGGTGATGCCGAGGCGGGTGAGGCCGTCGAGCAGCAGGTCCCGGTTGACCTGGTAGCGGGCGACGTGCCCGTCGGCCTCCGCGTAGCTCTCGGGGTCGAACGCGGCCACCGCGGCCACCTGGGGCAGCGCGGGCGGGCAGACGGTGAAGTTGCCCGCGAGGCAGTCGGCGGCGCGCAGCAGCCGGGGTGGCAGCACCAGCCAGCCCAGCCGCCAGCCGGTCATCGAGAAGTACTTGGAGAAGGAGTTCACCACGATCGCCTCGCGCGACGTCGCCCATGCGCACGTCGGGACGGGGGCGCCCGCGTACGCGATGCCGTGGTAGATCTCGTCGCTGACGAGCTGCACGCCGTGCTCGGCGCACCAGGAGGCGAGGTCGGCCAGCTCGGCCGGGTCGAGCACCGTGCCGGTCGGGTTGGCCGGGCTGGCGAGCACGAGGCCCTTCACCGGCGCGTCCAGCGCCTCCAGCATCGCGACCGTGGGCTGGTAGCGGGTCTCTTCGCCGCACGGCAGCTCGACGACCTCGCAGCCCAGCGCCGTGAGGATGTTGCGATAGCACGGGTAGCCGGGGCGGGCCATGGCCACCCGGTCGCCGACGTCGAACGCCGCGAGGAACGCCAGCAGGAAGCCGCCGGAGCTGCCGGTGGTGACGACGATCTGTTCGGGGGCTACGTCGAGGTCGTAGTTGCGGCCGTAATGGGCGGCGATGGCGGCGCGCAGCGGCGGGATGCCCAGCGCGACCGTGTAGCCCAGCACCTCCGACTCCAACGCCTTCGCCGCGGCCGCGCGCACCGGTGCAGGCGCCGGTGTTGAGGGTTGGCCCGCGGAGAGGTTGACCAGGTCGCCGTGGGTGCGCTGGCGCTCCCCCGCCGCGGCCCAGACGTCCATCACGTGGAACGGCGGGATGCCCGCGCGCCTCGCCGCGCCGAGTTGGGTGGTCATCAAGGCGAGCCTACGGCTCGTGCGCGAAAACGAGTGCTATAGCCCGCTTTTCCGCTCACGACCTCACGCCGGGACCGTGACCTCGCCCGCGGCGGCCCGTGCGGCGATGTCGGTGCGGTGGTGCGAGCCCGCCAGGTGGACGCCGTCGACCCTGCGATAGGCCTCGGCGCGGGCCGCGGCCAGATCCGGGCCGGTGCCGACGACCGAGAGCACCCGCCCGCCCGCGGACACCACGGCCCCGTCGTCGCGACGGCGGGTGCCCGCGTGCAGCACGCCCTCACCGTCGGCGCCGGAGATGACGTCGCCGAGCCGCGGCGCGCCGGGGTAGCCCTCGGCGGCGACGACGACCGTCACCGCCGCGCCGTCGGACCACGCGAGCGGCGGCAGCGCGGCCAGCGCCCCGGTGGCGGTGGCGTGCAGCAGCCCGGCCAGCGGGGTGCGCAGGAGCGCGAGCACGACCTGGGTCTCCGGGTCGCCGAACCGGCAGTTGAACTCCACCACCGCAGGCCCGGACGACGTGAGCGCGAGCCCCGCGTACAGCAGCCCCGAGAACGGGGTACCGCGGCGTTCCAGCTCCGCCGCGACCGGTGCGACGACGTCGGCCACCAGCTTGTCGGCCAGGTCCGGCGACGCCCACGGCAGCGGCGCGTAGGCGCCCATGCCGCCGGTGTTGGGGCCGCTGTCGTCGTCGCCGACGCGCTTGAAGTCCTGCGCGGGCAGCAGCGGGACGACGGTGGCCCCGTCCACGAGGCAGAACAGCGACACCTCCGGTCCGTCGAGGTAGGCCTCCAGCAGCACCGGGTGGCCGCCGTCGAGCAGGGTGCAGGCGTGCGCGCGGGCGGCCTCCAGATCCGCGGTCACCACCACGCCCTTGCCCGCGGCGAGCCCGTCGTCCTTGACGACGTACGGAGCGGTGAAACGGGCCAGGGCGGCGTCGAGGTGGGCGGGGTTGTCGACGATCACAGCGCTCGCCGTGCGCACGTCCGCCGCGGCCATGACGTCCTTGGCGAACGCCTTGGAGCCCTCGATGCGCGCGGCCGCTGCGCTCGGGCCGAAGCAGGTGATGCCCGCCGCACGTACGGCGTCGGCGACCCCGGCCACCAGCGGAACCTCGGGCCCGATGACGACGAGGTCTGCGGACCAGCTCTCGGCCAGCGCGGTGACGGCGGCCGCATCGATGACGTTCACGCCGTGCTGCTCGGCGACCGCGGCCGTGCCCGCGTTGCCCGGCGCACATGCCAGCGCGGTGACGCCGGGGTCCTGCGCAAGCGCGAGAACGATCGCGTGCTCACGAGCACCGGAACCGACCACGAGGACGCGCACGACGAAACATCGTAGGCGGCGGCGTCCCCGGCACCGGCACCCCGGCATGATCACCGGTCGGGTGCGAGAAGCGGCCAGATCCGGCCGGATATGCGCCGAACCGGTGATCACGTCAAAACGGGGCCGGGCAGACTGCCCTCGTGGGCACACCGATCGTCATCGGGCACCGTGGCGCGCCCGGCCACCGGCCCGAGCACACCCTGGCGGGCTACGAGCTGGCCGTCCGGATGGGCGCCGACTTCGTCGAGCCCGACCTCGTCTGTACCGCCGACGGCGTGCTCGTCGCCCGCCACGACGCCGAGCTCTCCGCGACCACCGACATCGCCGCCCATCCCGAGCTCGCCCACCTGCGCAGGCCGGACGGCTGGTTCGTCGAGGACCTGACGCTCGCGCAGCTGCGCACGCTGCGTGCCGTCGAACGGGTGCCGGACCTGCGGCCCGCCAACACGGCGTACGACGGCGAGGTCCCGACCCTCGACGAGATCCTCGCCCTGCGCGCGCGACTGTCCGCCGAGCTTGGTCGCGCCGTTGGCGTCTATGTCGAGCTCAAGCACCCGGGCCGGTTCGCGCAGCTGGGCCTGCCGTTCGGGCCGCCGCTGCTGGCGTCGCTCGACGCGGCGGGTCTGAACACGCCGGACGCGCCGGTCGTCGTCGAGTCGTTCGAGAGCCTGCGGGAGCTTCGCCCCGCTCTGCGTGCGCCGATCGGGCAGCTCGTCGAGCCGGGCGCCGACGTGCCGCTGGCCGACATCGCGGAGTACGCGCAGGCCGTCGGCGCGCACAAGGACCTCGTCATCCCCCGCGACGCCGAGAACCGCCTCGCCACCCCGACGGGTCTCGTGGCCGACGCGCACGCCCACGGCCTCGTCGTGCACTGCTGGACGTTCCGCGACGAGGAGCGGTTCCGCCCTGCGGGCCTCGACGCGGTGGGCGAGCTCATCGCGTTCTTCGACGCGGGGGTGGACGGCGTGTTCGCCGACCACCCGGACACCGCGGTGGCCGCGCGGCGGTCGTGGATGATGAGCGGGTGAGCGAGATCGACGAGGAGCGCACCCGGAAGTCGCGGGCCCATCTGTTCTCGGGCATCGCGGCGTTCGTCGTCGCCGTCATCGCGGTTCCGGTGTTCGGCTGGCTGGCCGCCGTGGCGATGGTGGTGTTCGGGATCGGCGGCGTGGTGGCGTCGCGCACCATGCGCCGCGACGGCGAGGTGGCGCCCGCCGCCCGCGCACTGATGATCGTCGGCGGGCTCGGGTTTGCCGCCGTCTGCGCGTTCCTGGCCGTACGCGCGTTCTCGGGCTAGACCGGATCACACAATGCGCCGGTCCACGTAGCACCATCGCCAGCTCTCCCCCGGCTCGAACGAGCGCATCACCGGGTGCTCGGTGGCGTGGTGGTGGGCGCTGGCGTGGCGGTGCGGGCTGGAGTCGCAGCAGGCGACGTGCCCGCAGGTGAGGCACATGCGCAGGTGCGCCCAGACGTCCTCGCCGAGCGCATCGCAGTCCTGGCACGTGTCCTTCGAACCGGGGGCGGGCTCGACCCAGGCGGGCCGGTCGTAGTCGACGGTGTGGGAGCAGCTCATCGAATTACCGCCGGGGAGGTCGCAACGTCGGTCATCAGTGAGTCATCCTGCCATCGTGCACACGGAACTGTTGCTGCTCGCCCTCGTGGTGGGCGCGCTGGCGGTGACCTGGGTCTGCCGCCGCCTCGACGTATCCGCCCCGCTCGTGCTGGTCGTGGTCGGGATCGCGGCGTCGTTCATCCCCGGCGTCGAGTCGGTGCAGTTCGACCCGAACGTCGTGCTGTTCGTCGTGCTGACGCCGCTGCTGTACTCGTCGGCGCTGGAGTCGTCCTTCCTGGGCATCCGCCAGAACCTGCGGCCGATAGGGCTGCTCGCGGTGGGGTTGCCGGTGTTCAGCGCGGTCGCCGTCGGGCTGGTGGCGTGGCAGGTGGTGCCGGGGCTGAGCCTGGCCGCCGCGCTCGTCCTCGGCGCGGTGGTGGCGCCGACGGACGCGGTGTCGGCGCTGTCCATCGGGCGGCGGCTGGGGCTGCCGCGGCGCATCATGACGATCCTGGGCGGGGAGAGCCTTGGCAACGACGCCACCGCGCTCACGCTGTTCCGCGTGTTCGTCCTGGTGGCGGCGGGCGGCGGGATCTCGATCCTCGAGGGGTTCGGGATGTTCCTGCTCGCGGCGGTCGGCGGCACGGCGATCGGGCTGGCGATCGGCTGGATCGTGCACCTGATCCGCACCCGGCTCGACGACCCCGACGTCGAGAGCGCGCTCGGCCTCGTCGTGCCGTTCGGCGTCTACCTGGTCGGCGAGCTGGCGCACACCTCGGGCGTGCTCGCGGTGGTCGTCGCCGGGCTCTACCTCGGCTACAAGGCCCCGGAGAGCGGCTACGCCACCCGGTTGCAGGAGCAGGCGGTGTGGCGGGCGAGCGACACCATCCTCGAGTCGGTCGTGTTCGCGTTGATCGGGCTGCAGCTCACCAGCGTCGTCGCCGCGGCGGGCTCGATCCAGTCGCTGCTGCTGACCGGGGTGATCGTCACGCTCGCCGCGATCGTGGCGCGCATCGTCTGGGTGTTCCCGGCCACCTACATCCCGCGGTGGATCATCCCCGCCATCGGCCGTCGCGATCCGCCGCCGTCGTGGCGGGTGCCCGCCGTGATCGCCTGGTCGGGGATGCGCGGCGTGGTGACCCTCGCTGCGGCGTTCGCGATCCCGGAGACGGTGCCCGGTCGCGAGACGATCGTGTTCCTGGCCTTCTTCGTGACGGTGGCAACGCTGCTGGTCCACGGCCTGACCCTGCCGGTGGTCATCCGGAAGCTCGGGGTGCGCGAAGACGCGTTCCAGTCCGACGTGCTGGCCGAGGCGCAGACGCAGTTCGACGCCGTCCAGGCCTCGATCTCCCGGCTCGACGAGCTGACGGCCGAGGCCGACAACTACCTCAGCCACACGGCGGAGAAGCTGCGGCGGATGGCCGAGTACAGCGCCAACTCGGTGTGGGAGCGGCTGGGGCGGCCGGAGTCCGAGACGGGGGAGAGCCCGAGCGCGGCCTACCGGCGGCTGCGGCGGGAGATGCTCGACAGCGAGCGCAACACCTTCGTCTCCCGCCGCGACTCCGGCGACATCGACGACGAGGTGCTGCGACGCGTCCTGCGTCGCCTCGACTTCGAGGAGGCCGCACTGGCCCGCGACGAACGCTGACGCCGCGCCGGTCTCAAGGCCGAACGTCAGCGTGCGAGGAAATCCGCGATCCGGGCCGTCACCAGGGCTGGGCGCTCCTCGTGCGGGAAGTGGCCTGTCCCCGGCAGCACCTCCAGTGTGTGCCGCTCCCCCGCCCACGGCGTCGACGCCGCGGCGGTGCGGGGCAACAGCCAGGGATCGTCGGCCCCGTGCAGGCCCAAGACCGGCACTTCCGCATGCCGCGCGACGGCGACCGCGAACCGGCGGCCTTCCGCCCGCAGCTGCGAACGCACGGCCCACCGGTAGTACTCCATCGAGCAGAAGGCCACGCCCGCGATGCGTGCTGCCGACCGGTACTTCGCCGTGGCGCCCGCGAAGTCGGCCGTGCCCGCCCACCCGGTCCCCGCCCACGCGCGCATGATCCGCTCGACACCGGCGCCGTCGTCGTCACAAAGAGCGCGTTCGGGCCATCGGGGCATCTGGAACCCGGCTACGGCGACCAGCGCCCGCCCCTGCCCGCGAGGCTCCCGCACGACCGCGCGCCGGATCGCCAACGGGTGCGGCGCAGCCACGGCGACCAGCGCGTGCACCCGCCGCGGATGCAGGGCCGCCACCGTCCAGCCCACCACCCCGCCCCACCCGTGCCCGACGACCGCAGCGCGGTCCTCCCCCAACGCGGGCACCAGCCCCGCGACGTCCCCCGCGAGGGTCCAGAGGTCGTAGCCGCGCGGTGGCTTGTCGGAATCGCCGTAGCCGCGCAGGTCGATGGCCACCGCGCGGTACCCGCGTTCGGCCAACCCGACCAGCTGGTGCCGCCACGCGTACCAGAACTCGGGGAAACCGTGGAGGAGGACGACGAGCGGGCCGTCGCCGCATTCGGCGACGTGCAGCCGGATCCCGTTCGCCGACACCGCCCGGTGGGTCCACGGTCCGGGATGGCGGACCGACTCCGGTGCGGGCGGGCGCACCGTCAGCGCGGGAGGCCGTGCCCGTTCAGCTCGGCAGGGACGTCGGCGTGTCCACGGTGGCTGAGCACCTGCGCCGACTCCTTCAGCGACGAGATCGTCCGCTCCGGCTTGCGGATCTTGCGCACCCGCAGGTAGCCGAGGAGCCCGAAGATCGCTGCCGCCAAGATCATGATCCCGAAGGTGATGGCGAAGGCCGCCCATTGTGGCAGCCAGATCGCGATCACTTCCGCGATCGTGAAGAAGAAGAAGAACAGGCTGAACAGCACGATCGCCAGGGCGACGATGAAGAAGATGCTGCCCTGCAGCCCCTTCTTCACCTCGGCGGTGACCTCGGCGCGGGCCAGCTCGACCTCGGCGCGGACCAGCGTGGAGATGTGCGCGGTGGCCTCTTTGACGAGGCTCCCGATCGACTGCTCGGCAAGCGGCGTCACCGGCTCGGGCGCGAGCGGGATCGAGGGCAGCACGGGCGGAACCGCCTCCGCGCCCCCTCGGCTGGTCGGGCTGGCCACGCTGGTCCTCCTGCCGTGCGCTCGATGATCCTTCTGCATCCTTCCATGGCAGGCCGCCACGTGCCCGACCTGCCACGCCGAGCCGCGGGCCTCGGCCGGGTGACGCTACTCGTCCGGCCTGCCCCGCAGCCGTTTGACCGCGCCGCGGCGGGCCTTGGCGTCGAGCCGTCTGCGTCGCGACCCGGCCGTGGGTCGGGTGGGCCGCCGCGGTGGCGGATCCGGCGTGAGTGCGGCCGCCAGCAGCGCAACCAGGCGCTCGCGCGCCGCGTCCCGGTTGCGCAGCTGGCTGCGGTGCTCGGTGGCCACGACCGTCAGCACGCCGTCGACGAGCCGCGGGTGCAGCCGGGCCAGCGCCCGCGCCCGCAGGTGTGCAGGCAAGGAGGGCGACTGCGCGACGTCGAACGACAGCTCGACCCGCGAGTCGGTGGTGTTGACCCCCTGCCCGCCCGGCCCCGAAGAGCGCGAGAACCGCCACGACAGCTCGCTCTCCGGGGGCCGGTACACCGGTCCTAGTCCTCCGATGACCCCTTCTCGAGGCCTTGCGAGATCAGATCCATGACCGACGAGTCGGCGAGGGTCGTGACGTCGCCGACATCGCGGTGCTCGGCCACGTCGCGCAGCAGCCGTCGCATGATCTTGCCGGAACGGGTCTTTGGCAGCTCCTCGACGACCATGATCTGGCGCGGCTTCGCGATCGGGCCGATCTCCCTGGACACGTGGTCGCGCAGCGCCTTGATCGCTTCCTCGCCCTTGGACTGATCGTTGACCGCGCTGCCGCGCAGGATCACGAACGCGACGATGCCTTGCCCGGTCTGCTCGTCGGTCGCGCCGACAACCGCGGCCTCGGCCACCGTGGGGTGGCTGACCAGCGCGGACTCCACCTCGGTTGTCGAGATGCGGTGCCCCGACACGTTCATCACGTCATCGACGCGGCCCAGCAGCCAGATCGCGCCGTCATCGTCGTACTTGGCGCCGTCGCCCGCGAAGTAGTAGCCCTGGTCGGCGAAGCGCGACCAGTACGTATCGCGGTAGCGCTCCTCGTCGCCCCAGATGCCGCGCAGCATGGCAGGCCACGGCTTGTCCAACACCAGGTAGCCGCCGCCACCCGCACCCACCGGCACGGCGTCCTCGGTGACGACCTCCGCGCCGATACCCGGCAGCGCGCGCATCGCCGAGCCCGGCTTGCACGTGGTGACGCCCGGCAACGGCGAGATCATGATCGCCCCGGTCTCGGTCTGCCACCAGGTGTCGACGATGGGGCAGTTGTTGCGCCCGATGTTCTCTCGGTACCACATCCAGGCCTCGGGGTTGATCGGCTCGCCGACGCTGCCCAGCACCCGCAGCGACGACAGGTCGAACTTCTCGGGGATCTCCTTGCCCCACTTCATGAACGTGCGGATCAGCGTGGGCGCGGTGTAGTAGATCGAGACGCCATACTTCTGGATGATCTCCCAGTGGCGGCCCTCGTGCGGCGTGTTGGGGGTGCCCTCGTACATGACGGACGTGGCCCGGTTGGCCAGCGGCCCGTAGACGATGTAGCTGTGCCCGGTGACCCAACCGATGTCGGCGGTGCACCAGTAGACGCTCTCACCCGGCTTGTGGTCGAACACGACGTTGTGCGTGTAGGTCACCTGGGTGAGGTAGCCACCGGAGGTGTGCAGGATGCCCTTCGGCTTCCCGGTGGTGCCCGAGGTGTAGAGGATGAACAGCGGCTTCTCGGCGTCGAACGCCTCGGCCTCGTGGGTGTCGGACTGACGGTCGACGATGTCGTGCCACCACACGTCGCGACCCTCGGTCCACGGCACCTCGGTCTCCGTGCGCCGCACGACCAGCACGTGCTCGATCGTCGACGTCTCGGCGACCGCTTGGTCGGTGTTCTCCTTCATCGGCGCGGGCTTGCCACGGCGGTACTGGCCGTCGGAGGTGATCAGCAGCTTCGCCTCGGCGTCCTCGATGCGGGTCTTCAGCGCGCTCGGTGAGAAGCCGCCGAACACCACGCTGTGCGCCGCGCCCAGACGCGCGCAGGCCAGCATGGCCACGGCCGCCTCGGGGATCATCGGCAGCTGGATCGCCACCCGATCGCCGGACCTCACACCGAGCTCGATGAGGGCGTTGGCGGCCTTGCAGACCTCGCGCTGCAGCTCGGCGTAGGTGATGGTGCGGCTGTCACCGGGCTCACCCTCCCAGTGGAACGCAACCTGCTCACCGTGGCCTGCCTCGACATGCCGGTCGACACAGTTGACGGCGACGTTGAGCGTGCCGCCGACGAACCACTTAGCGAACGGCGCGTCCCACTCGAGAACCTTGTCCCACTTCTTGGCCCAGGTCAGCCGGTCGGCCTGCGCCGCCCAGAAGCCCTCGCGGTCCGCATCGGCGCGGGCGTACCAGTCTTCGGTGGCATTGGCCTGTGCGGCGAACTCCGCGCTCGGCGGGAAGCTACGGGTTTCGGTGGATAGGTTGGAAAGGGTAGGTCCCGAGTCGGCCATAGTTGGTGTCTCGTCCTCCTTATAAGGGCGCCACGGCGCGGCGCTGCGCTGGGGGATTGACGCTAGTCCGCAGGCTCGGACAGCACACCGTCAGTCTGGTCAGGGGCGAGCCCCTGATCGATGAAGGCGCGGTGGCAGCATAGCCGGATGAGCCGAGATCCATTGGCCCATTTGGCGGCGCTCTCCGGCGTAGAGGAGGCCGTGCGACGGGCCCGGGATGCGATCGTCACGCTGCACAACCACCCGGTCAACCGCACCGGGTGGGCGGCATCTGCTGCCGAGGCGGCACTGCGGGCGGCGCGGGCGTCGGCGGCGTTGGACGGGGCGTCCCTCCTGCTCGCGAGCCCCGGTCGGCGCGACGGCGTGGTCACCGACCCGGTGTTGGCCGGGGCGGTGCGGGTGGCCGAGGCAACCGGACGGCTCCTCGGGTCGTGGCGCACGGCGCCGCTGCAGGCGCTGGCCCGGCTGCACGTGCTCGCCGCAGCCGACCTCGCATCCGGCCTCGCAGCCGGTCCGGACGGCGAGCCAGGACGTCCGGTGCGCGGCACCGAGCGGCTCGTGCTGCTAGCCGATCTGGTGACGGGTGGGTCGGCGGCGCCCGCGCCGGTGCTGGTCGCCGTCGTCCACGGGGAGCTGTTGGCGGTCGAGCCGTTCCCGTCGGCGAACGGCGTGGTGGCGCGGGCGGCGGCCCGCCTCGCGGCGATCGGCTCGGGGCTGGACCCGCATGGTCTGGCGGTGCCAGAGGTTGGACACCTGCGGGCGGGCGCGGCGTATCGGGAGGCGGCACAGGGCTTCGCGAAGGGCACGCCTGAAGGGTTGTCGGCATGGATTCGGCACTGCTGCGACCAGTGGGTGGCGGGCGCGCGCGAAGGGCGGTCGATCGCCGAGGCGCGCAGCCGCACAAAATGACGGGCGGCGGTCCCCCGGGGAGGATCGCCGCCCGCCGACGTGACTTTCGAGATCCAGGCGTGCACTACGTGTCGTGATAGTGGCCTCGGCGTCCGGCGTCCCAGTACGCAGGCCCACGACGACATGCCTCCCGCGGCGTGCTGTGCGTGGAGCGCCCGATCGTCACGTACGAAGCCCTGAACAGGGTGGACGGGTGCTTCTCTTCCGCACCGCCCCTGGCTGCCCAGGAGTTCGTGGGTTCTTTGTAGCCGGTGACGGGGGGCACAACAAGGGCCGAAGGTTGGTGCACCGGTTCAGGCACGCAGGGTGGCGATCACCGGTACGCCTGGTCAGCGACCATCACGCCGTTGGCGGATGGTCAGACCCGCGCCGAGCGCCCCGCAGAGCAGCCCGACCGCCGCGGTCGCGGCGAGCGCGCCCAGCCCGGCTTGCCTGCGGAACTTGGTGCGCAGGGCGATCGGCTGGGCGAAGGTCAGCACCGGCCAGCCGCGCTCGAGCGCGACCCGCCGCAACGCCCGGTCGGGGTTGACCGCCGTGGGGTAACCGACCGCGGAGAGCAACGGCAGATCGGTGATCGAGTCGGAGTAGGCGCGGCAGCGGGCAAGGTCATAACCGCGTTCCGCGGCGATGGCACGCGCCGCCTCCGCCTTGACCTCGCCGTAGCAATAGTACTCAATCTCCCCGTTGTACCGGCCGTCCGCCACGCCCATGCGCGTGGCCAGGCAACGGTCGGCGCCGATCATCGCCGCGATGGGCTCGACGACCTCCTGCCCGGACGCCGACAGCACCACGATCTCGTCGCCCTGCGCCCGATGCTCCCCGATCAGCGCCTGGGCTTCGGCGTAGACGAGCGGCTCGACGGTCTCGTGGAGCGTCTGCGCCACCACGGCGCGTACCTGGGCCACGTCCCAGCCTTCGCACAGCGTCGTGATGCGCCTCCGCAGCCGATCCATCGTGGACTCATCGGCCCCCGCGACGAGGAGGAGCAGCTGCACATAGCCGCTGCGGAGCACGGCCCTTCGCGAGATCAGGCCCTCACGCAGGAACGGTCGGCTGAACGCGAGGGCGCTCGAGCCCGCGATGATGGTCTTGTCAAGATCGAAGAACGCCGCATCGGCCACGGGTGTCGAGACTGCCAGAGCCGCCGCAGGCGGCGACGGGCAACCGGCACGCCGATAAGGGTCCGTCCAGGGGGCGCATTGCAGCTCCGTAACGGCTACAGTTGTCGTCGTCCGGATACGTCCGGGCACGGGTTCAGCTCGACCCCCCGGAGCTGAACCGCCGACGGCCCCCGCCAATCCCCCCTGGCGGGGGCCGTCCCGCGTCCGACCCACGCCACGTCCTCGATCCCCGCCCGCGCGCGAGTGGGGGTCCCCTGGTTCTCAGCCTTGCACAGAGCACCGACAGAAGCGCTGCAGCCGCGTGTCCCGACCCGAGGTTGTCCACATCGGCGCGGTCGATCCACAACTCACATGATCCTTCCCCGTTCCCGGCTCGGCGTCGCCACGCTGAATGACATCGCCCCGACACAGGGCGAGCCAGATTGCAGCCGGGAGGGCGAGGATGACGGTGACATCAGACCGGATCGCGCAAGGTTGGGCGCCTCCGCAGCAAGAGTCGCCGCCCCAAGCTGCACCCCGACCGGCAGTGCCTCAACCCGTGCCGCTCCGGCAGGCCGCTCGCCGTCAGGTGACGCCACGGCGCCCGGCTGCGCGTTCGGCTGCCGATGGCTGGTCCGCTCCGAGCTGGGCGCCACCCGGGCCCACCTCTTCGGCCCCGACGCTGGGCGACCCGGCGAGTAGGTCGCGAGCGACGAGGCGGCGCCCTGCAGGGTTCGGAGGCAGCGCGGCCATCGCACCCCGACACAGGGCCGCCGTCAGGCCCGGGCAGGCGCGGGCTCGTGATGATGTCCGACGCCGACCTCCTCGACGGTGTGCTCCGCCTCGCCGCCGCGGCGGGCTGCGAGATGCTCCGGGTGTTGGATCCGCCCCAAGCCCGGCGGGGATGGGCCGAGGCGCCGGTCGTCGTGCTCGACGAGGACGCCGCGCTCCGCTGCAGCCAGGCAGGGCTGCCGCGGCGCGACAACGTCCTCGTCGTCGTCCGGGCCGAACCGCCGCCGCAGGTCTGGCGGCACGCGGTCGCCATCGGTGCAGCCCACGTCGTGTCCTTGCCGGACGGCGAGGCGTGGCTGGTCCGGGTGCTCGCAGAGGCGGTGGAGGCCGTTGCAGCAGGCTGCCGCCGCGGCGCGGCTGTGGCGGTCGTTGGCGGATGCGGCGGGGCGGGTGCCTCGGTCCTCGCCACCGCGCTCGCGGTCACCGCCGTTCGCAGCGGCGGCCGGGCGCTGCTGGTCGACTGCGATCCCCTCGGTGGTGGTCTCGATCTCGTGCTCGGCGCCGAGCACGTTGCGGGCCTGCGCTGGCCGGACATCGACGTCGGCGGCGGCCACGTCCCCGCTGCGGCGTGGCACGCCGCGCTTCCGGCGCCCCCGGTCACCGGAGGCGCGGCAGGCGAACTGGCACTGCTGTCGTGCGACCGATCGCCACGGGGCCCCACTGCGGCCGCCGTCGCCGCAGTGCTCGAGGCCGGGCGGCGCGCGGGCGAGACCGTGGTGTGCGACGTGCCTCGCTACCCCACCGATGCGGCCGTCACCGCGCTCAGCGCTGTCGACCTGACCTTGCTGGTCGTACCGGCCGACGTCCGCGCGAGCGCCGCAGCTGCCCGCGTAGCCGCGCAGCTCACCGAGTACGGCGGCCGGGTGCGCCTTGCCGTCCGGGGCCCGTCCCCCGGCGGAATCGCAGCTGCTGAGATCTCCCGCGTGCTCGATGTGCCGCTGCTCGTGGCGATGCGGCCCGAGCCCGGCCTGACCCGCTCGGTCGAAGCCGGGCGAGTACCGGGCAGGCCCCGCGGTCCGCTCGCGGGCGCGGCCCGCTCCGTGCTCGCGGAGCTGGCCCGGCTCACCGCGGCGGCCACCGGGAGTGGGCGGTGAGCGCGCCGACAGTCGGCCTCGTCGATCGCGTGCGCTCCCGACTGGCCGCCGCAGGCGGCGACACCGATCCGGCCGCCATCGCCGCAGCGGTACGGGCGGAGTCCGGCGGGGTGGCGTCGGATCTCGACGTCCTCGCCGCCCTGCGCACGCTGCGTCAGGAGTTCACCGGCGCGGGCCCGCTCGACGAGCTGCTCCACGATCCGCGCACCACCGACGTCCTCGTCTGCGGCCCCTCAGCGGTCTGGGTGGACCGCGGCGCTGGCTTGGAGCGCACCGAATTGCGGTTCCCCGATGATGCCGCCGTCCGCAGGCTCGCCCAACGGCTGGCGGTCGCCGCAGGCCGCAGGCTCGACGACGCCTGCCCCTATGTCGACGGCTGGCTCGCCGACATCGGCGTCCGCCTCCACGCGGTACTGCCGCCGGTCGCAGTGGACGGCACCTGCCTCTCACTGCGCGTTCTGCGGCCCGCCACCCACGACCTGGCCGCACTACGGGCACTCGGCACGGTCGATCACCTCGGCGACGCGTTGCTGCGCGCCACGCTCGATGCCCGCCTGGCCTTCCTCGTCTCCGGCGGCACGGGCACCGGAAAAACCACGATCCTCAGCGCGCTGCTCGGCGTCGTCGGGCCGCGGGAGCGCATCGTCACCGTCGAAGACGTGGCCGAGCTTCGACCACGTCATCCACACGTCGTCCGGCTGGTGTCTCGGCCTGTCAACATCGAGGGAGCGGGCGGCGTCGAACTGCGCGACCTCGTTCGGCAAGCGCTGCGGATGCGCCCCGATCGATTGGTCGTCGGCGAGGTCCGTGGGGCCGAGGTATGCGACCTTCTCGCCGCGTTGAACACCGGCCACGACGGCGGCGCAGGCACCGTGCACGCCAACTCGGCACAAGAGGTGCCTGCCCGCATGGAGGCCCTCGCGTCGGCAGGCGGACTCCCTCGCGCGGCCCTGCACAGCCAGCTCGCCGCAGCAGTCCAAGTCGTGCTGCACATGCGTCGCCTGGCCACCGGTAACCGGGTGTTGGATGCTCTGGGCGTCCTGGCGGCCATCGAAGGCGGAGTGGCCGTGCGATCGGTCTGGGTGCGCGGGTCGGGTCTCACCCGCGAACGCGACGCGCTCGGCGCACTGCTGGCCCGACGCGGGACGGCGGTTCCGTGGTGAGCGCCGCCCTACTCGCACTGGCCTGCGCGCTGGCCTGCCTCCCGCAGGGGGTGGTCGCCGACCGGTTGACGATGCTCTGGCCGCTCCGGGCCCGCGCCCGGCGACCGTGGCGGCGGCTCGGCGGTCCCGTCTCGGTCGGCGCGTTTGCGGGATTGCTGTGCGCGGGGCCGGGAGGTGCCCTGGCCGGGGCGCTCCTCGCGATCACCGTTCACCGTGCCCGTGCCGGTCGCGCAGCGCTCGCGGCGGAAACCGCCGCAGCCGCCGAGCTCGCCGACGCCCTCCGTCGCATCACCGACGAGCTCCGGGCGGGCAGCCACCCAGCTGCGGCGCTCGCCGGGGTGACGGCCGACGGACCCATCGCGGCCCGGCTGCTCGGCCCTGCCGCCACCGCTGCGCGCATGGGCGACGACGTGCCCGCCGCCTTACGTCGCTGGCAGCACACCGGTTCGGGTGCCGCCACCGAGCTAGGACGCGTGGCCGCAGCCTGGTCGCTCGCCGAACGGCACGGCGTGCCGCTTGCCGACGTCCTCGTCGGTGTCCACGACGACATCCGCTGGCGGGTCCGTTTCGGTGCGGGGGTTCGCGCTCTGCTCGCGGGCCCGAGGGCGACCGCGGGCGTGCTCACGGCGCTGCCCGGCCTCGGCGTGGCGCTGGGCCAGCTGCTGGGCGCCGACCCGATCGGTGTGCTGCGCGGTGGCCCGCTCGGCCAGACATTGCTGGTCGTCGGACTCGGTCTGGTCGCGGCGGGCCGCGCCTGGACCGAACAGATCCTCCGGCGGGCGGTGCCGCGATGAACGCCGCACCCGCTGCAGTGGCGATGCTCACGGCGGCGACGCTCCTGCCGCCAGGTCGGCCCGGTCGTGAACGCTGGCGGGACCTGACGACGGTCACCGCCGCGGCGACCGAGCCACCAGCCCGGCTGCGTCCCGCGTGGATGGTCGTCGGAATCGGCGCGACGGCAGGCGTCGGCTGGGCGGTCGGCGGCGCTGCCGTCGGGCTGGTTGCGATGGGTCTCGCAGCAGTGGCGGCCGCCGGGCTGCGCCGAACGCTCGCCGCACGCCCCGACGAGCGCACGGAGGACGGCGCCGAGCTCGCGGGCTGTTGGGAGTTGCTCGCCGCCTGTCTGGAGGCAGGCATGCCCGTCGCGGGCGCGGTCCACGCCACGGCCACACCGCTCACGGGCGCCGCAGGGCACGGCATGCGGCGGGTCGCAGGCCTGCTGGAGCTGGGCGCGGATCCGATCGACGCGTGGCGCACGGTTGAGCATCGGCAGGCGCTCGCGGCCTTCGCACGGGCCGCCGCGCGGTCGGCGGGCACCGGGGCGGCGCTGGCGCGGGTGGCTCGCACCGAATGCAGTCGGCTGCGCGCCGAGCTGTCCGACGCCGCGCAGGCCCGCGCCCAACGGGCCGCTGTACTGATCACCGGCCCGCTCGGACTCTGCTTCCTACCCGCATTCCTCGTCCTCGGCATCGCGCCGGTCGTGATCGGGCTCGCGGGCGAGGCGCTGGCGCGATGGTGATCCACCGCGCCTCCCGGAGGTCCCAGAAAGTATGCCGAGAAGAAGGAGTTCCCATGTCCCCGCCCGTTCCCCGCACCGCCCGGCTACTTGTCCGGCTCCGCGACGACTCCGGGATGAGCACCGTCGAGTACGCCATCGGCACCCTCGCCGCGGCCGCGTTTGCGGCGGTCTTGTACGCCGTCGTCACCGGCGACTCCATCGTGACCGCGCTGACCGGACTGGTGCAGCGCGCCCTGCAAGTGGCGTTCTGATGGCCGGGAGGGCGTCGGGCGCATCCGCTCAGCGCGGGACGATGCCTGCTGCGGCAGTGGCCCGACGCCCTCCCCTGCGGGCCGACACCGGAGCCGTCACGGTCGAGGCGGCCTTGGCGCTGTGCGCACTGACGGTGTTCGTGGCGTTGGCGCTCGGCGCGCTGACGACTGTCGCCCAGACGATGCGCTGCACAGACGCCGCACGCGAGCTGGCGCGCCTCGTGGCCAGGGGCGAGCCGGACCGAGGCCGGGCGATCGCGGCCCGTCTCGCGCCGTCCGGGGCGCGGCTGGAGCTCACGCAGGACAACGACACCGTGACGGCAACGGTCTCGGTGCAGTTGGTCGGCTCCCTGCCGATGACGGTGAGCGGGCGCGCGGTTGCGGCGCTGGAGACGGTGGCCGTCCCGTGAACAGCGACGCCGGGGTCGCCACGGTGTGGGCTGCTGCCACGGTGGCCGTCCTGACCACCGTGCTCGCCGCGTGCCTCCACCTCGGTGCGGCGCTCGTGGCACGACACCGGGCGGAGAGCGCGGCCGACCTCGCCGCCCTCGCCGCAGCCCGAGAGGCGGTGCGCGGAGAAACCGCGGCATGCCACCGAGCGACGCCGATCGCCGCAGCCGCCGGGGCCGTCATCGTGCGGTGCCGCCTGGTCGGATGGAGCGCGCTGGTCGAGGTACGGGTGCCGGTGCCGATCCCGCTACCCGGTCTCGACACGGCAAGCGGGCAAGCGACGGCAGGCCCGGATCCCGGCGGGCAAGTCCGGGTCGGCGAGCGGTCGATGGACACCGCCAGGCGGGCGGTGGCCGCGTCCGCGACGTTCACGGCTGACACACACTGTTCAGAGCGCGGCTCACCGTCTCGAGGACGCGCTCGTCGTTGCAAGCGCACCAATCGGCGACGCACGCTGGCCCAGCGCGCCGGATACAGGCCTACTAGAACAGGTTCCCGCCTGCCTCGGCTGGTCAGGGAATCGCCGGATGTCGCTCCCCAGACTGCGGTGGGGCCGAAGCGTCATTTGACGCCCACCCCCGAACCGGCCCCACCGCGAACGGCCGCCGCCGTCCCGCTCGTCCCCCCGACCGGGCGGGCCGGCGGCGGCCTACCTCTCCGGCACGTCCGCGCCGATCGCCCGCAGCACCACGTCCAGCGCCTGCACGGCGCCCGCCTTGTCCAGCGGCGCGTTGCCGTTGCCGCACTTGGGCGACTGCACGCACGACGGGCAGCCCGCGTGGCATTCGCAGCCCACGATCGCCGCGCGAGTGGCGCCGAGCCAGCGCGGGAGCACCTCGTGGCCACGTTCCGCGAAGCCCGCGCCACCGGGATGCCCGTCGTGGACGAACACGGTTGGGCGTCCGGTGTGGGGATGCAGGGCGGTCGACATCCCGCCGATGTCCCATCGGTCGCAGATCGCGAACAGCGGCAGGATGCCAATCGCGGCGTGCTCAGCGGCGTGCAACGCGCCCGGCACCCGCACGAGATCCACGCCTGCGGCCTCCAGTGCGGCCTGGTCGATGTCGTACCAGACCCCGCGGGTGTGCAGGGTCTGTTGCGGCAGGTCGAGCGGAACGGTCGCCAGCACCGTGCCGTCCGGTGTCCGTCGCTGGTACTCCACCACCTGCGTGGTCACCGTCACCGCGCCGAACGCCACCCGAACCGGGCCATGCTCCCGGCAAGCGAGCACGGCCGACACCTCCACGTCGGCCGTCGAGCGGGCGTCGGTGCGCCAGTCCGGGGTGGCGGCCTCCACCAGCGCGACCCCGCCCTCGAGATCAAGATCGTGCACGAGGTAGCTCTCGCCGCGATGCAGATAGATCGCCCCGCTGTGCACCGTGGCGGGCGCGGACGCGGCGTCGACCGTGCCGAGCATCCGCCCGGTCTCCGCCTCGACGACGGCCACCTGCCCCAGTCCGGATCCGCGGATATCCACGGTGCCAGCAGGCCGCTCTCGGGTCGAGGGCCAGAACCATCCCGCGGGGCGGCGCCGAAGTACGCCGTCGGCCACCATCTCGTCGAGCACGTCGGCCGCGGCGGTGCCGCCGAACACGCCGGTGAGGTCGCGCTCGGTCAGCGGCAGTTCCGCCGCGGCACATGCCAGCTGGGGGGCCAGGACATACGGGTTGCCGGGGTTCAGCACGCACCCCTCCACCGGCGCGTCGAGCAACGCATCGGGATGGTGCACGAGGTAGGTGTCCATCGGGTCGTCGCGGGCGACGAGCACCACGAGAGCCTCGTCTCGGGAGCGACCTGCGCGGCCCGCCTGCTGCCAGAAGGACGCCCGGGTGCCGGGGAACCCGGCCACCACCACGGCGTCGAGGCCCGCGATGTCCACACCCAGCTCGAGCGCGTTCGTCGTCGCGACCCCGAGGAGGTCACCGCGGCCCAGCGCCGCCTCCAGAGACCGCCGCTCCTCGGGGAGGTAACCGCCACGGTAGGCGGCCACGCGGTCCACAAGCTCGGGATCGACGTCGGCGAGCAGCCGTTGCGCGCTCAGCGCGGCCACCTCGACGCCGCGGCGCGACCGCACGAACGCGAGCGTGCGGGCGCCCTCCAGGACGAGGTCGGCCAGCATGCGCGCGGCCTCGGCGCCCGCGGGCCGCCGCACGGGGGCGCCGTTCTCGCCGGTGAGCTCCGGCAGCAGCGGCGGCTCCCACAGGGCGAGGGTGCGACCCGCGCTCGGCGACGCGTCCTCGGTCACTGCGACGACCGCGCGGCCGGTGAGGCGGGACGCGAACTCGGCGGGAGCCGCCACGGTGGCCGAGGCGAGCACGAGCGTGGGCGCGGCGCCATACCGAGCGCAGACCCGCAACAGGCGCCGGAGCAGCAGGGCGACGTGCGAGCCGAACACGCCGCGATAGGTGTGGCACTCGTCGAGGACGACGTAGCGCAGCCTGCGCAGGAACGCCGCCCAGCGGGCGTGCCGGGGCAGCACCGACCGGTGGAGCATGTCCGGGTTGCTGAACACCCAACGGCCGTGGCGTCGGGCCCAGTCGCGCTCGTCGAACGGGGTGTCGCCGTCCAGCGCAGCGGACCGCACGTCCGGGAGGTCGAGCTCGGCGAGAGCCCGTAGCTGGTCGGCGGCCAGCGCCTTGGTCGGGGAGAGATAGAGGGCGGTGGCGTGCGGGTCGGCGGCGAGCGCTGTGAGCACCGGTAGCTGGTAGGCCAGCGACTTCCCGGACGCCGTGCCGGTCGCCACCACGACGTCCTGCCCGGCGTGAGCCAGCTCGGCCGCGCGCACCTGGTGGATCCAGGGGGCGCGCACCCCGTGGTCGACCAGCGTGTCGCGGATCGGCGTGGGCACCCAGTCCGGCCACGGCGCGGTGCGCCCGGCACGCGCAGGCACGTGCACGACATGCCGCAACGGGGACGGCTCGGCTCCCATCCCGCCCTCCGCGCCCATTGCGGCTGTCGCGCCCTGCGCGTCTATTGCGGCTGTCGCGCCCTCCGCGCCTGCTGCGGCCAGCGGCCCCACCGCGGCGGCTGTCGCGGCTGTCGCGGCTGTCGCGCCCTCCGCGCCTGCTGCCGCCGGCGGCCCCACCGCCGCGGCTGTCGCGACCGTCGCAGCGATGCCGTTCGGTGGCACGCCGGAGCCCGCCAACACGCGATGCAGCAGGTAGGCACCGCGGCCCTGCGCCGCTCGGCCCACCTCACCCACGGCCATCGCGCTCACGACCACCCAGACTGGCACACCCTCCGGCTCGGGCCGCGGCCCGCCCATCCCTTCGGCCGGACCCGACAGCCGTCACACCGACATCACGACGATGTCACGGAAGTCTCCAAAGGCCGCATCGACCAGGGGTACCGATCCTCGTCGCCCGTGATGTAATCGTGACCGGCCCGGCGCGGGGTACCTCCCGGACGGCCGTGCGCGGTCGCCCACTTACACTGCGATAACCCCGTCACCGCTTCTACCTGCGGCGAGGGGTTGTTCTGCTTCCGACGCCAGGGACGCCGTCCGAGTGCCCTGGTCGATTGATTCACGTGAACCAGGAGGACGGATGGATGTCAACAGCCTCGCGGCGGGCCTAGAGCTCGGCGGGGGTGATCGAATTCTCGTCGGTATCATCGCGGTCGTCGCCCTGGTCGCTCTGGCCGTCGGATTCGTCCTGCGCCGGGAGGTGCTCGCCGCAGGCGAGGGCACCCCGAAGATGCAGGAGATCGGCAAGGCGGTCCAAGAAGGCGCCGTCGCCTACCTGAATCGTCAGTTCCGCACGCTCGGCGTCTTCGTCATCATCGTGTTCGTCCTGCTGTTCTTCCTGCCCGCGGACACCGTCGGCGAGCGGATCGGTCGGTCGATCTTCTTCATCATCGGTGCGGTGTTCTCGGCCACGATCGGCTACCTGGGCATGCGCACGGCGACGTACGCGAACATCCGGGTCGCGGCGGCGGCGCGCGAGGACGGTGGCCGGGAGAAGGCCATGCGGATCGCGTTCCGCACCGGCGGCGTGGTCGGCATGTTCACGGTCGGCCTCGGCCTGCTGGGTGCCGCGGTTGTCGTGATGGCCTACGCGGGCGGCGCGCCCAAGGTGCTGGAGGGCTTCGGCTTCGGCGCGGCGCTGCTGGCGATGTTCATGCGTGTCGGCGGCGGCATCTTCACCAAGGCCGCGGACGTCGGCGCGGACCTCGTCGGCAAGGTCGAGCAGGGCATCCCCGAGGACGACCCCCGCAACGCCGCCACGATCGCCGACAACGTGGGCGACAACGTCGGCGACTGCGCGGGCATGGCCGCCGACCTGTTCGAGTCCTACGCCGTCATGCTGGTCGCGGCGCTGATCCTCGGCGCGGCCGCGTTCGGCCAGCACGGCCTGCTGTTCCCGCTGATCGTTCCGGCCATCGGCGTCCTCACCGCGATCATCGGCGTCTACATCACCCGCGCCAAGGAAGGCGAGAGTGGCCTCACCACGATCAACCGCAGCTTCTACATCTCCGCGGTAATCTCCGCGGTGCTGTGCGTGATCGCCGCGTTCACCTACCTGCCCGCCACATTCGGCGCGCTGATCAACCCGACCGACCCCACGGTCGTCGCCAGCATGGGGAACGCCAACCCGCAGGTCATCGCGTCCGCCGCCGTGATCATCGGCATCGTGCTCGCGGGCATCATCCTGTGGCTCACCGGCTACTTCACCGGCACCGAGCACAAGCCGGTCAAGACCGTCGGCGAGTCCTCGCTCACCGGCGCGGCCACCGTCATCCTCTCCGGCATCTCGATCGGCTTCGAGTCGGCCGTCTACACCGCGCTGGTCATCGCCGCGGCCGTGTTCGGCGCGTTCACGCTGGCCACGGGCTCGATCACGATGGCGCTGTTCGCGGTGGCGCTGGCGGGCACCGGCCTGCTGACCACGGTCGGCGTGATCGTCGCGATGGACACGTTCGGCCCGGTGAGCGACAACGCGCAGGGCATCGCGGAGATGTCCGGCGACGTCGAGGGCGCCGGGGTCGGCATCCTCACCGAGCTCGACGCGGTGGGCAACACCACCAAGGCGATCACCAAGGGCATCGCGATCGCGACGGCGGTGCTCGCGGCCACCGCGCTGTTCGGCTCCTACCGCGACGCGATCACCACTGCGATCGGCAGGACGGACATCTCGGCCGTTCCGTCGTTCAACTACCAGGTGTTCACCCCGAGCACGCTGGTCGGTGTGATCATCGGCGCGTCGGTGGTGTTCATGTTCTCCGGCCTGGCGATCAACGCGGTCACCCGCGCGGCGGGCGCGATCGTCTTCGAGGTGCGCCGCCAGTTCCGCGACAACCCGGGGATCATGGAGGGCACTGTTCGGCCCGAGTACGGCCGCGTCGTCGACATCTGCACGCGTGACTCGCTGCGCGAGCTGGCCACGCCCGGCCTGCTGGCGATCTTCGCGCCGATCGCGGTCGGCTTCGGGCTCGGCGTGGGCCCGCTCGCGGGTTACCTCGCGGGCGCCATCGCCACCGGCACCCTGATGGCGATCTTCCTCGCCAACTCGGGCGGCGCGTGGGACAACGGCAAGAAGCTCGTCGAGGACGGCAACTTCGGCGGCAAGGGCTCCGACGCGCACGCCGCCACCGTCATCGGCGACACCGTCGGCGACCCGTTCAAGGACACCGCGGGCCCTGCGATCAACCCGCTGATCAAGGTGATGAACCTGGTCTCGTTGCTCATCGCGCCCGCGGTCGTCGCGCTCTCGCTGCCCAACACGCCCGCCGGACCGGTCCGCTACGTGATCGCGGTCGTCGCGGCCGCCATCATCGTGGCGGCGGTCGTCGTCACCAAGCGGCGCTCGACGTCGATCTCCGACACACCGGCGGAGAGCACGGTCGGCTGACCGCGGCCCGCACCAGCTGAAGGCCGCTCGTCCACCGGGACGGGCGGCCTTCACCGTTTCGCGGGCCATTTCTCCGTCGTCGGGCTCGTCCGTGCAGACTGTCCGCTATGCGCCGCCTCGTCTTCGCCGCAGTCGCCGCCTCGGTGATCCTGAGCGGCTGCTCCGCGACCGTCACCGGCTCGCCTGCCCCCACGGGCGCGGTCACCGGCGGCGACGCCGTCGCGCCGACCAAAGACCCGGTGACGTGGACGAACAACGTGTGCGGCGCGTTGCTGCCGTTCAAGGAGTCGTTGGCCACGACACCGCAGCTCGACCAGAACGACCCGACCGCCGCCGCAAAGTCGCTCTCCGACTTCCTCGGCAAGAGCGAGCGCGCCATCGACCAGTCGCTCTCCGGGCTCGACGCCGTGGGCCCCGCCCCCGTTGCGGACGGCGACGCGGCCGTCGTCAAGATCAAGACGGCACTGACGACCGTCCGCACGTCGTTCGACAAGGCCAAGACGGCACTGGACGGGATCGACCCGACCAACGCCACGCAGGTGGCCACGACGCTCCCGACGGTGTTCGCGTCGCTCGAGGACATCTCGAAGATCCAGGACCCGACGACCGACATCAAGAACAACCCGACCCTGAAGGCCGCCTACGCCCAGGCGCCCAACTGCCAAACCCTGGCCAAGGACAACTGACGGCGTGCCGACATCGCACGCTCGAACGCCTGTTCTACAGTGCGTGCCGTGTCGCAGCTCTCGCTGTTCTCCGCGGACGCCCGGCCTGCCGCGCTGACCGACCTCGCGGGCCTGCTGTGCGGGCCGGGGCAGATCGTCCGCTTCGGGGCCGGTGACCAGGCGCGACTGTCGATCGTGCTCGCCGACGCCGCCCGCGCCCCGGCCGTGCGGGCGGCCTGCGCCGAGGCCGGGGTCGCCGCACAGGCCGTCGTCACCGAGAGCGGGACCACCGCCGTGCGCACCGCGTTCCGCGCCGACCTGGCGGCACTCGCGAGGGCGTGGACCCGCGGCGCGGTGAAGTCGGTGCCGCAGGAATGGCAGCTGGACGGTCCGACGTTACGGCTGTGGGCGCTCTCGGCGGGCGCGCCGGACGGCCGCGGCGGTTACCTGCTGGGGCTCGATCCGCACGCCCCCCAGACGCACCAGGCGCTCGTCGCGGCCACCACCCGCGCGGGGCTGCCACCCGCCCGCATCGGCAGCGCACTGCGGATCAGTGGGACCAGACGGGTGGCGCGGTTGGTCGAACTGGTGGGCCCACCACCCGGTCGGGTGCCCGCCGCAGAGTGGCCGCGTTATCGCGGTCGCACGGCGTGCTGAACCAAGCGCCTTGACAGATGTGGTTACGCTCTCGCGGCACACGGGGTTCGTGCCCGGACCGTGACCATGGTGACACCAAGGGTCCGAACCAGCCCGTACCCGCATACTCGGGAGTGCGACCCGGAGACGATGGAGTAGGACCGCACGTGACAACCGGAACGACGAGCTCGAAAACCACCACCACGGCAGCCGCCGGTGGCGGTCGCCGCCGCACGCCCACGGCCATGACGTCGGGCGCCCCGCGGCGACGCCTGGTGATCGTCGAGTCCGGCACGAAGGCCGCGAAGATCCAGAAATTCCTCGGCAAGGACTACGTCGTCGAGGCGTCGGTCGGGCACATCCGCGACCTCCCGCGGGGCGCCGCCGATATCCCGGCCAAGTACAAGGGTGAGTCGTGGGCCCGCCTCGGTGTGGACGTCGACAACTCCTTCGCCCCCCTCTACATCATCACGCCGGAGAAGAAGGGGAAGGTCGCCGAGCTCAAGGAGGCGCTGAAGTCGGTCGACGAGGTGCTACTGGCCACCGACCCCGACCGCGAGGGCGAAGCCATCGCCTGGCACCTGCTCGACACGCTCAAGCCCAAGGTGCCCGTCCGCCGCATGGTGTTCCACGAGATCTCCGAGCCCGCCATCCGCGCGGCCGTGGAGAACCTGCGCGACCTCGACCACGACCTCGTCGACGCCCAGGAGACCCGCCGCATCCTCGACCGCCTCTACGGCTACGAGGTGTCGCCGGTGCTGTGGAAGAAGGTCATGCCGAAGCTGTCGGCGGGCCGGGTGCAGTCCGTCGCCACGCGGATCATCGTCCAGCGTGAGCGAGAGCGGATGGCGTTCGTCTCCGCCGGCTACTGGGACATCGCCGCCGTGCTCGACGCGGGCGCCAAGGCGACGCCGCGGCAGTTCCCGGCGCGGCTCGTGGCCGTCGACGGCACCCGCGTCGCGACCGGCCGCGACTTCGGCCCCGACGGTCGGCTCAAGGGCTCCGCGAAAGCGCTGGACGAGGCGTCGGCGCGGCGGCTGGCCGAGGCCCTCGAAGGCCGCGACCTGGCCGTCGAATCGGTCGAGTCCAAGCCGTACACGCGCAAGCCCTACGCCCCGTTCATGACGTCCACGCTGCAGCAGGAGGCAGGCCGCAAGCTGCGCTTCTCGGCCGACCGCACCATGCGCGGCGCACAGCGGCTCTACGAGAACGGCTACATCACCTACCTGCGCACCGACTCCACCACGCTGTCGGAGTCGGCCATCGACGCCGCCAGGGCGCAGGCCCGTGAGCTCTACGGCGACGCCTACGTGCCCGCGCAGCCGCGGCAGTACACCCGCAAGGTCAAGAACGCACAGGAGGCCCACGAGGCCATCCGGCCTGCCGGGGAGCGGTTCCGCACACCCGGCGAGGTGGCGAACGAGATCGACGGCGACGACTACCGCCTCTACGAGCTGATCTGGCAGCGCACGGTCGCGTCGCAGATGGCCGACGCCCGCGGCACCACCGTCAGCGTGCGGATCGCGGGCACGGCGGCCACCGGTGAGGCCGTTACGTTCGCCGCGTCCGGTCGCACGATCACGTTCCCCGGGTTCCTCAAGGCCTACGTCGAGACCCTCGACGAGGGCAGCGACGCCGAGGCCGACGACGCCGAGTCCCGCCTGCCGGAGCTGACGCAGGGGCAGGCGCTCGTCGCCGACTCGCTCACCCCGGAGGGCCACGCCACCAACCCGCCCGCGCGGTACACCGAGCCCAGCCTGGTCAAGGCCCTTGAGGACCTCGGCATCGGCAGGCCGTCCACCTACGCGTCGATCATCAAGACGATCCAGGACCGCGGGTACGTGTGGAAGAAGGGCGCGGCGCTCGTGCCGTCGTGGATCGCGTTCGCGGTGGTGGGGCTGCTGGAGCACCACTTCGGGCGGCTCGTCGACTACGACTTCACCGCCGCCATGGAGGACGAGCTCGACGCCATCGCCTCCGGCAACCAGCACCGCACCGACTGGCTCTCGGCCTTCTACTTCGGGGCCGCGCAGGGTCGCGAGGGATCGGTGGCCCGCTCGGGCGGTCTGAAGAAGCTCGTCGGCGTCAACCTCGAGGAGATCGACGCCCGCGAGATCAACTCCATCCCGATGTTCGACGACGTGGTCGTGCGGGTCGGGCGCTACGGGCCGTACCTGGAGCGGGTGCGCGACGGGGAGTCGCAGCGCGCCAACCTGCCCGACGACCTGCCGCCCGACGAGCTGACCCGCGAGGTGGCCGAGCAGCTGTTCAGCGTGCCCGTCGACGGACGCACGCTGGGCGCCGACCCGGTGACCGGCCACGAGATCGTGGCCAAGGAGGGCCGGTACGGGCCGTACGTCACGGAGATCCTGCCCGAGGACGCGTCGGCCAAGAAGGTCAAGCCGCGCACGGGCTCGCTGTTCAAGGACATGTCGACCGAGACCGTCACACTGGAGGACGCGCTGCGCCTGCTGTCGCTGCCGCGGCTGGTGGGCACCGACCCTGAGAGCGGCGAGGAGATCACCGCGCAGAACGGGCGCTACGGGCCGTACCTCAAGAAGGGCACTGACTCGCGGTCGCTCGCGAACGAGGAGCAGCTGTTCACTGTCACCCTCGACGAGGCGCTGGCGATCTACAAGGAGCCCAAGCAGCGGGGCAGGCGGGCCGCCGCGGCCGCGCCGCCGCTGCGCGAGCTGGGCACGGACACGGCCACGAAGAAGCCGATGGTGATCAAGGACGGGCGGTTCGGGCCGTACGTCACGGACGGCGAGACCAACGCGAGCCTGCGCAAGGGCGATGCCGTCGAGACGATCACCGACGAGCGCGCCTCCGAGCTGCTGGCCGATCGCCGCGCCCGCGGCACCACCCCGAAGCGCAAAGCGCCCGCCCGGCCGCGGAAGAAGGCGCCCGCGAAGTAAGAGCGGCCCGCGCCGGAGCCACGCCGTGTCGCGCGCAGCCTGGACGCCCACACATGCGTTCCCGTGCCCGCACGGGCGGCACGGCGCCAGTGCGAGCACCGCAACGCCGGCGCGAGCCACCGAACCGGCCAGCGCGAGCGACGCGCGGCCTGCGCCTCAGACGACGAGGAGTGCCTTGACCGCGGCCGCCACCCGGCCGCCCTCCGCCCGACCCGCCGCGGCGGCGTTGGCCCGCTTCATGACCTGCCCCATCTGCCGGGGACCTGGCCGTTCGCCGAGCTCGGCGGCCGCCTCGTCGACGGCCGTCTGCGCGATCACGGCCAGCTCGTCGTCGGTGAGCTGTTGCGGCAGGTAGCGCGCCAACACCTCGCCCTCGGCGCGCTCCTTGACGGCAAGCTCCTCCCGACCCGCCCCCGCAAATGCCTCCGCCGACTCGGCGCGCTTCTTCGCTTCCTTGGCGATCACCCTGAGCACCTCGTCATCGGAGAGCTCCCGGGCCTCCGTGCCCGCGACCTCGGCGTTCCCGATGGCGGTCAGCGTCATGCGCAGCGTCGCCTTGACCAGCTCGTCGCGGGCCTTCATCGCCGTGGTCAAGTCGGCGCGAAGGCGCTGCTTCAGCTCGCTCACGGTACCGAACGCTACCCTCGGGTACGTGAACACTTGGGCTCGGCTCGCGCTCGGCGCGGTCGCCACGGGGGTGGCGGGCATCGGTTACGCGGCGGGCATCGAGCGCCGTCACTGGACGCTGCGGAAGGCCACGCTCCCCGTCCTCGCCGAGGGTTCCCGGCCGATCAAGGTGCTGCACGTGTCGGATCTGCACATCACGCCCGGCCAGCGCAGCAAGCAGCGCTGGGTGGCCCGGCTGGCGGAGTTTCAGCCCGACCTCGTCGTCAACACCGGCGACAACCTCGCCCACCCCCGCGCCGTCCCCACCGCACTGGCCGCGCTCGGCCCGCTGCTGGACGTCCCCGGCATCTTCGTCTTCGGCAGCAACGACTACTTCGGCCCCACCTTCAAGAATCCCGTCCGCTACCTGTTGAAGAGCACGAAGCGCCAGCATGGCGTGCCGCTGCCGTGGCGCGACCTGCGCGCCGCGATGCTGGAGCGCGGATGGCAGGACGCCACGCACGCCCGGGTCACCCTGACGGCGGGCGGGCTCACGATCGCGGCGGCGGGCGTCGACGACCCGCACATCCGCCTCGACCGCTACGAACGCATCGCAGGGCGCCCCACCGGCTCCCCCGACCTGTGCCTCGGCCTCACCCACTCCCCCGAGCCCCGCGTACTCGACGAGTTCGCGGGCGACGGGTACGACCTCGTGCTCGCGGGCCACACCCACGGCGGCCAGCTCCGGCTGCCCGGCTACGGCGCGATCATCACCAACTGCGGCATCGACCGCTCCCGCGCCCGCGGCGCCTCCCGGTGGGGCGCGCACATGTGGCTGCACGTCTCCGCGGGCCTGGGCACGGCACCGACCGCGCCGGTCCGGTTCGCCTGCCCACCGGAGGCCAGCCTCCTGACGCTCGTCCCCCGACCGACCGCCCCGTCGGCGGCGGCCACCACCCCCGCAAAGACGGTGGCGGACGTCGGCTAGACTCGGCCCACATCGGGGTGTGGCGCAGCTTGGTAGCGCGCTTCGTTCGGGACGAAGAGGTCGCAGGTTCAAATCCTGTCACCCCGACCAACAAACGGCCTGGTCAGGAGCGCTAATCGATGCTCCAGACCAGGCCGTTTTGATCTTGTCGGCTCTGGTGAGTATCTAGCTGAGTATCTATCGCCGCGGGGAAACAGCTCGTTCATCGTCACGGCGCCATCGTTGATGACCGGGCGCAGTTGCTTGCGGTAGACGGTCTCGGTGACTGTCGACCCGCCGGTATGCCCGACAAGGCGGGCGATCTGCTCGATCGGCACTCCCTTGTCGGACAGCAGCGATACGAAGCTGTGCCGCAGCTCGCGCGGTGTCCATTGGGCGGCATCGAGACCGGCCGCAGCGGCGATGCGGCGGAACCCGCGCCGGACGTTGGCCGCATCGAGTGGGGTGCCGGCTTCGGAGGCGAAAACAAGATCGGCATCCTGCCATCGGGAGCCCGCGAGCTGACGCTGGGCGTCTTGCCGCTGGCGCTGCTCGGTGAGCGCTTCCACGCAGCGTTCGGGCAGCGCGAGGGTGCGGCGGGAGGTCGCGGGTCTTGGTGTCCCCGCCGGCGCGCACTGAGCGCCATACGCGGCATGTGGGCGGGATCGGCGGGTCGGTGTCGGGGCTGCCGGTGAGGTCGACGTGGCTCCAGGTCAACGCGCGCAGTTCCTCGGTGCGGGCTCCGGTGAGCAGCGACACCAGCACGTAGGCGCCCATGGTCGATCCTCTTGCGTGTTCGACGAGCGCGTGGGCTTGCTCGAAGCGTCAGTGCCTTCGAGGGCCGCCCGGTCTGCCCGGTGGGGGTTTCGCACAGCAGCACGACGTTGCGGGCGACCTTGTCGCGGGCTTGGGCGCGGGTGACCGCGCGGCGCAGGATGGACTTGAGGTCCTGGACGGTGCGGGTCGACAGCGTGCGAGCCTTCTCGGCCAGCCAGCGGTCCACGTCCTCGGCGGAGAGCTCGACCAGTCTGCGCGCACCCAGCGCCGGAATGACATGACGATGAGCGAGGATGCGCCGCGTTTCCACCGTGGCCGGGTCGCGCCCGCCCAGCCCGTGCTGGAGCCAGTCGCGCACGGCGTCGGCGACGGTGTAGTCGGTCGGGGCGTCGGTGTGGCCGGTGTCGCGGTCGCGGACGAGTTGCTGCAGTTTGAGCCGGGCTTCGGTCTTGGTACGGCCGCTGGCACGGCGGAAGATGCGTTTGCCCGCCGGGGTGTAGCCAACGGTGACAATCGCGATCCAACGCTGCCGGTCGGGTCCCAGGACATACCGCCTTCGCCGCGGCTACGCCGGGCCGTCATCGGCTTCACGCTGCAGCAGCGCGACGTAGTCCGCGATCGCCGCGGCGGAAATCAGGCGGGTTCGGCCCTGGCTGACCGACTTCAGCCGCCCGACCCGGATCTGCTCGTAGATCACCGAGCGGCTCAGCGACAGCAGCCGCATCGCGTCCGGCACCCGATACAGCTGCTGCGCCGGCTCAGCTGATTGATCCACCGCGCACCTACCGCGTCGGCCCGGTGTCAGGACGGGGTGCGCCGTCGGCACGTCGCGCGATCGGTGGATGGACGCCGCGGACGCCGCCTATGCCCCAGCGGCGGGCGGCGTGGTCGGCGCTGACCCCGGCGGCGTCGCCGATCCGCGCCCAGGACAAGCCCGCGCGGCGGGCAACGGTCACGGCCTCGGTCAACGTGGCCTGGATGGCGGTGAGCCGGCGGGCCAACTCGTGGACGGGCAGTCCCGGGACGGCGTGTTGGACGTGGCGGACCCACTCGCCGCAGGTGGCGGTGGCATCGTCCCAGCCCTCGACCGCAGCCGGAACAGCGCCGGTAGGGCTGGGCCACTCGGCACGGGGGTAGAACTGGCGGCCGCGCCAGCCGCAGTCACATCCCGACCGCCAGCCGATCACCGCCTCACTGTCAGGCAGCGGGGTGGCGCCGGTCTCGCTGCCGTCGGCCAGCACTGAGACGGGGTAGCCGACGTGTTGCCGCGCCGGGGGGTAGTCGGTGCCAGGGACCCAGACCATCCGAACCTCCGCCATCACGATGGCGAGCGCGCTCGCCCGCCCGGCCAGGTTCGTCGAGGCCGTAGACGGTCGCGTGCTCCCTCCAATGCGGCCGTGCCGCCGGAAATGACAGCTCGTGCCGCAGCACGCACGCTCGTTGCCGCGACTCGGGCGCTTGGGCGCTCAGCCGGCCTGCGTGACCTGGCCGGGCACGAGAGACCATCCAATGCGCACGCAGGGGCCACGCGCACTGATCGCGATGCCTGCACGTGTGACTGCGCGGCAATGTCCCACCGACCCGGGCACCCGGCACGCACGCGTGCGCACGAGGGCGAAGACGTGGTTCCACCTGCAGATCCCCAGGTCGACAGCGTGGCCACCCCGTTCCCGCAGCGTGCGCACTCCGTTCGCACCGCATGCGGCGCACCGCGTGCGCACCCGGTGAGCACGCATCGCGCACGCGGCAGCGGACGGTCGGCCCCGACACGAACCACGAGGGGGCGAGGTGAACGAGGCAACCGCACGGCGGGCGCCCACGGTGGCCGGGGTCGCGGGCGGGGTGGGTACGACCACGATCGCTCGCGCGCTGGCCGGGTCCGACCGCGGCGTGTTCACCGGTCGCCCCGTCGACGTGCTGGTGTGTCGCGCGACAGCGGACTCGCTGGTGCGCGCCGCCCGCGCCGCCTACCTGATCTCCACCCAGCAGCATCACCGCCCGGCGCTGGCGGTCAACACCGTCGACCCGGCCGGGCCGAGCCGCCCGAGCGTGGCCCGGATGCGGCTGCTGGAACCCCACACCGCCGGCGTGGTCGTGCTGCCCTACGTGCGCCGCTGGCGGGACCTGGCCACCCCGCTACAGGACGTCACCGGCCTGCTGACCCGCCCGGTGACCGAGCTGCCGCGCCCGTTGCGCCGCTTCGCCACCGCCGGGCACGCCCTCGCCCACAGCCTCGGCGACCGCACAGGTGCCACCGCGCCTCCGTACTCGTCCGCTCCCCACCGACCCACTCCACGCCCGTCTCGCACCACCGCGCAAAGGAGCCAACGGTGACCTTCCACCTTCTGCCGACGAGACTCTCCTCCGCCCTCGTGCTCGCCATCGCGGACGTTGCCCAGCCACCGGATCCGCCACCCGCGCCACCGCCGGGACTGACAGAGATCACCAACCGGCTCGTGTCGTGGATGAAGTGGGGCGTCGTCGTGGTCGGGGTCGTCGGCCTTCTCACCTGCGCCATGATGATCATCATTGGGCGGCGTAACCGGTCGGCCACCGCCTACGAGGGCCTGGTCGGGGCGGCGTGGGTGCTCGCGGGGCTGGGTCTGGCCTCGGTCGCGGCGCTGATCGTCGGCGCGTTCCAGCTGGGCTCGTGATGTCCACCGTCACCTCCGTCATCGCCATCAGGGCCGTGCAACCGCCACCCACACCACTCCCGCCCGCGCCCGGACCGTCGTGCGCGCTGTGGGATGCCGGGTGTCAGGCCGGGCAGGTCGCGCAGACCGGGTTCCAGTCGCTGGTCGTGGAGATCGCCCGGGGCACCGGCGAGTTCGTCGTCTCCGCCACCGCCTGGTGGGTCACCACGCCGAGCGTGGACCCGTTGGATCCGGCGGTAGGGCACGCCCAGTCCGTGTTGCAACCGCTGAGTTTGGTGATCCTGGTCGGGTCGCCCCTGGCCCAATCCATCCGGATGATGATCTCCCGCAAGGGTGATCCGCTGGTGCAGGTACTGCTCGGGCTGATCCGCTACGCGGTCACCGCCGGGCTCGGCCTGACCGTCCTGCACGCCGCGCTAGGTGCCGGGGACGCGTTGGCCACCGGCCTCCTCAACGACGCCCCCGCGAAGTTCGCCCGCCTGTTGCAGGCGATGCTGCTGGCCAACCCCACCAACCTGTGGGGGGTGCTGCTGCTGTCGAACATCGCCACCGTGCTCGCGGTCGTGCAGTGGTTGTTGATGGAGCTGCGCCAGGCCGGGCTGCTGGTGTTGGCCGCCATGCTCCCCCTGGCCGCGTCCGGATCGCTCAACCGGGCCACCCGAGGATGGTTGGACCGGCTGGTCGGCTGGCTGCTCGCGATCGTCGCCTACAAGCCCGCGGCCGCGTTCGTCTACTACCTAGGCTTCTCCTACCTGTCCCCCCGCGCCGGCGCACCCGGTGAGCTGGGCACGATCCTGTCCGGCGTCCTGATATTGGGCCTGGCCGTCGTGGCCATGCCGATCCTGTTGAAGTTCTTCTCCTGGTCGGGTACCCAGATCGGCGGCTCGGGCGGCAGCGGCTCCGGGACGCTGGCCGCCGCGGGAGCGGTCGCGCTGGCCCGCGCCGGGCGCGGCCCTGCGATCGATCGGGGCGCCGCGCTGGGCGCGGCGGCTGGCCCGGCGGGTGCCGCCGTCGCGGCGGCCGGGGCCGCCGCAGCGGCGGGGCGCGGCGCGGTCAACCAGTTCGCCGGGCCGCCCCGCCCGGGGGTGGCCAGCCGTGACCGCCTCCTCCTCGTCATCTGCCACCGGCGTGCGGGACCCGCGGCTGTATGGAAACTGGCGAGCCGAACGCGGCTGGGGCATCGGGCGGCTGTCGACCACGGCGACCATCGTCGTGTTCCTGGCCGTGCTCGCTCCACTGCTGGCCGCCTCGACCGCACCCACGGCCGTGCTGCCGCTCACCGGGGCCGGTGGCCTGGTGGTGGCCGCGCTCGTGATCCGAATCGGCAGCCGGTCCGCGGTCGATGTGCTCGGGGTGCGACTGCGGTTCTGGCGGGCCCGCCGACGGGGCTGGACCCGGCTGTCGGCCGGGGTGCTCGCCGACGACACCCGCGCCGCCTGCCTGCCCGGCGTGCTGGCCCCGCTGCACCCGCTGGATGTCGATGATGGCCGCGGCGGTCGTCATGTGCTGCTGCACAACCGGCGCACCGGCACCTTGACCGTGCTGCTGCGGTGCGCGCCGATCGGGCTGGATCTCGCCGATCCCGAGCAGACCGACCAGTGGGTGGCCGCGTGGGGTGGGTTCCTCGCCGACCTCGGCTACCAACCCCTCGTCCGCCACATCGCGGTCACCGTCGACACCGCCCCCACCGGCGGGCAGCGGTCTCGCCGCGCACGTCACCACCCAGCTCGACCCACACGCCCCCCGGCTGGCCCGTCAGGTGCTTACGGACCTGGTTGCTGATACCGCGTCCCGGACCGCAGCCGTGCAGGTGTGGCTGGCGGTGTGTCTGGATCCCGCCCGGGCCACCCCGAAACCGGCGGATCTGCTTGCCGCGTGCGTCGAGGTCGGCCGCTGGCTGCCCGGGCTGGAAACCCAACTCGCCGCCTGCGGGGTCGCCGTCCACGGCCGCGCCACCCTCACCTGGCTGGCCCGGGCGATACGGGCCGCGTTCGACCCGGCCACCCGCCCCCACCTGCACACGGCCGCCCTGGAGTGGGTGGACGCGGTCCCGGCCGCCGCCCGTGAGGAATGGGACCACTACCGCCACGACAGCGGCATCTCGGTCAGCTGGGCGCTGCGCGAGGCACCCCGCCAAGCCGTCGACGCCACCGTCCTGGCGCCACTCGTTGCTCCTGGGCCGTATCCGCGGCGGGTGTGTTGGCTGTATCAGCCCTACCCCGCCGATGCCGCCGCCGCGAAGGTCGAGGCCCAAGTCACCGCCGGACAGATCCGCCGCGCCTGGGCCGCCCGCACCCGCCGCGATGAAACTCAACGCGACCGCGACGACCGCGACCGCGCCCTGCAAGCCGCCCGCGAGGAAGCCGCCGGCGCCGGGGTCGGCCGGTTCACCCTCTACGCCACCACCACCGTCACCGACGACGCCGAGCTGTCCGCGGCGGTCGCCGACGTCGAGCAACGCGCCGGGCAAGCCCGGCTGCGGCTGCGCCGCCTGCGCGGAGCCCAGGCGGCCGGGTTCGCCGCCGCCCTCGGTATCGGCGTCGATCCCGACGACCTGCTCACCCTCGGAACCTCGCGGTGACCCCGGCAACGATGAGACTCACCCCGACCGGCTGGGCCGGCCCCGGCGGGGGCCGGGCGGCGAACGTCTCCGCAGGCACCCGCTATCCGGGCACCACCAGCCAGCTGTGTGGCCTGTTCCCGTTCAGCGTGGCTTCCGGTGCCGAGTTGACCGGGGTGCCGGTGGGGCGCAGCCTGCACACCGCCGAACCGGTCGGCCTGGATCCCGCGCACTGGCTGCGCACCGGGCTGATCAGCAACACCGGGGTGTGGGTGCAGGGCCAACCCGGGATCGGAAAGTCCTCGATCACCAAACGCCTCGTCACCGGCCTGGTCGGATTCGGGATGCGCGCCCTGATCCCCGGCGACATCAAAGGCGAATACAACCCGTTGATCACCGCGCTGGGTGGCACGGTGTGGCGGTTGGGCCGCGGACGGCACACCCTCAACCCGCTCGACCCCGGCCTGGCCGCGCCCGCCCTGGCCGCCGCCGTCGGCACCGAACGCCAGCAGATCGGCGAGAATCTGCGCACCCGCACCCTCGCCGTGCTCGAGGCCCTGTTGGCCATCACCGGCGGGCGTGCGCTGTCGGCGACGGGTCGACGCCTGCTCGCGGCCGCGCTGGATCAGACCACCGCGGCCCGGATCGAGCCGACCATCCCCGACCTGCTGCACGCCCTCACCGTCGGCGCCGACCCCCTCCCCCACATCGTCGCCACCGCCGACGAGCGCGGCTATGCCCGGGCGGTGCGGGGGCTGGTGAACACCCTCGGGCTGTTGTGTGACGGGAGCCTGCGCGGGCTGTTCGACCGGCCCTCCACCATCACCGCCGACCCCACCACCCCCGCCCTCTCCCTCGACCTGTCCGCGTTGGACAACGACGCCGACGACGTCGTCGCCGCGGCCATGTTGTGTTCGTGGGCGTGGTCGGCCACCCTGGCCGACACCGCAGGCGATCGACGCAACACCGTCCAAGTCCACGACGAACTCTGGCGCGCCCTACGCGCGGCGCCGGGCCTGGTGGAGCATTCCGACCGGATCACCCGGCTGGGACGCCACCGCGGGATCGTCTCGATCCAGGTCACCCACAGTTTGGATGACCTCGACGCGCTTCCGACCCCGACGGATCGGGCCAAAGCCCGGGGCATGGCCGCCCGCAACGCGGTCCTGATCTTGGGTGGCATGGCCCCCAAGACATCGACCGCCTCACCGGGATCGTCGCCCTCACCGACCCGGAACGGGAGCTGGTTGCCTCGTGGGCTGCCCCGCCGACGTGGCATCCCGGCCACACCCACCCCGGCCGTGGCCGCTACCTGATCAAGTCCGGGCAACGCATCGGCCTGCCCGTTGCGATGCGGCTCACCCCTACCGAGGCCCGGCTCTACGACACCGACACCGCCTTCCGGACCCGGCCATGATCCCCTCCAACAGCGGCGGCAGCGGCACCGTCGGGCTGGCGCGGGATGCCGCGGCGCCGCTGCTGCTCCTTGCTGGCATCGCCGCCGTCGTGCTCGCCAGCAGCGCCGTCTGGGTCGCCGCCGGAATCGCCGCATTTCTGGGCACCGGCAGCTGGACCGCCCCGGCGTGGAGCCTGGGCTTGCTCCCCCGCCTGTTCACCGGCGGGGTTCCCGCTTTGGTCGGGCCTGCGGGCTCCATTGGCGGCTTCTGCGCGGCGCTGGCCACGCTCGTCGCGACTGCGGTCGGCGCCGCCATCCTGGGCTGGCGGCAGACTCGGTCACGCAGCAACCCGGCCACCCGGTCCTTGTTGCGCGGGCATCAGCTCGGCGACCTGACCGGGCCTGCCGCCCACGCCAAGGCGAGCGAGCTGCGGCCCAACCTCATCACCACCGCCACAGCCGCGGCCCAGGGGCTAGCCGCTCTGTTGCTGCAGAGCGAGCAGCAGCGCGGCGGCCACCGTGTCGGCGACCCGGTCATCCATCGTGTCGGCGAACTCCCGCACCGCCGCCCCCACCGTGACCGACCGGTCGCCCAGCCCGGCGGCGAGGCGGCGAACGGGTTCGGCGATCACCTCGGGTCAGGGCCACCCCGGTCGGCACCGGACGCTGCAACAGGACGTTTGCCCACCCGACCTGCAGCTGGATGCGGGGTCGCGCGACGACCATGCGCGGCGGAAGCTTGGCGACGATTCCGAGCAGGGTGCTCATGCTCGACCATTCCGGCAGGTTCGCCTCGTCGGCCTCGACGAGATCGACCGCATGGCTCGGGTCGCCAGCGGCGAGGGCGTGGTCGACGGCCTCGTTGAGCAGGTGATGGTCGGCGAACCAGGCCGACGCGATGCGGTGCAGCTCCTCGGCCTTCTCGGCACCGTGGTCGCGCTCGAGGCGGCGGCGCAGATAGTCGGCGAACAACTGGTGATAGCGGAACCAGTGGCGCTCCCCGTCGACCCGGCGCAGGAACAGCCCGCGCTCCTCGATCTCCTCGAGGAGCGCCTGGCCCCGTTTCACCCCGGCGAGCGCCGACGCGAGGCTCCCGGAGATCCGCTCGGTGATCGAGGTCGCGAGGAGGAACTCGAGGATCTCCGGCTCCAGCGCGTCGACGACGTTCTCGGCGAGGAACTCACCGACGTCGTCCCGCCCGGAAAGATGATCGATCAGCCGCGCCGGATCCTCACCGCCGCGCAGCGACAAGGCCGACAGCTGGAGCGCGGCGACCCAGCCGTCCGTCGTCGCCGTGAGCGCGTCGACGTCGGTTCCCCGCAGCGCAAGCCCGTCGACGTCGACCAGCAGCGTGTGCGCCTCGGTCGGATCGAACCGCAACGCGCCGGAGTCGATCTCGACGAGCTCGTCGCGCACCCGCAACCGGCCGACCGGGAGCCTGGAGCGCGACCTGCTCGTCACGATGATCCGCAGCCGCTCGCCGGCGTTGTCGAGCGCGAACGCCAGCGCCGCGCTGGTCGCGGCGTCGGTCACCCGGTGCCAGTCGTCGACGACGAGCACGACGTGGTCGTCGGCCGCGTCTATTTCGTCGATCAGGGAGGTGAGGACGTACCGCGCGGCCTCGTCGCCGTGCTCGTCCAAGACGTGGCTCAGTTGCCGAGCGAGCGCGGGGCGTACCCGCCGGATCGACTCGACGAGGTGCGCAAGGAACCACACCACGTTGTTGTCGTCGTCGTCGATCGTCAACCAGGCCACGGCGACGCCCTCGTTGACGAGCTCGTCACGCCATTGCGCCGCCAAGGTGGTCTTGCCGAACCCACTCGGACCGTGGATCAGCGTCAGCCGACGCCGCCGTCCCGCCCGCAACGCGCCGATGAGGCGTTCGCGGGAGACGAGCGCCTTTGTCGCTGTGGGCGGGCGGTACTTCGTCGCCGGCGTCGGCGGTGTCGGTGGCGGTGTCGGTGGCGTCGGCGTGTTGACCGGCTGCCGTCGCGTTGCGGTCGCCGGCTCGATCCGCTCGGAGACGATGCCCGCCGGAAGTGCCATGTCATCGACCGCGACCGCGTGCCGCCGCTGCACTTCGCGCAGCTCGTTGCCGAACTCGACGGCCGACGCGGGCCGGGTGGCCGGATCGGCGGCCATCGCCGCCTCGATCGCCCCGCAAACGTCGTCCGGCACACCCTCCCCCCGCAGGTCCGGCACCGGCTGCGACGAGAGCCGGAGGAACTGGGCCACCACCCCCTCATCGGAGCGGCGCTCGAACGCGGCGTGCCCGGTGAGCGCGCAGAACAGGGTCGCGCCCAGGCCGTACACGTCGGACACGGGCGTCGGCTGCGCGCCCCGCAACATCTCCGGTGCCGTGAAGCCGGGCGAGCCGGCGACGGCGCCCACCTCGGTCTCGAACCCGCCGGGGATCCGTGCGATGCCGAAGTCCGTCAGCTGCGGTTCGCCGTAGTCGGTCAGCAGGATGTTGGCCGGCTTGACGTCCCGGTGCAGCATGCCAACCCGGTGCGCCGCTTCGAGAGCGCCGGCGATCTTGACCCCGAGCCGGAGCGTCGCCGCCCAGTCCAGCGGACCGTGCTTTCGGATGCGCTCGTGCAGCGAGCCCCTCGGGTGGTATTGCATGACGATGTAGGGCTTGCCGCTGACCGTGGTCCCGACCTGCATGACGTGCACGATGTGCGGGTGTCCGGACAGCCGCCCCATGGCTCGCTGCTCCCGGAGAAAGCGCTCGAGGTTGTCCGGATCGAGGTCGGCGGTGAGGACCTTGACGGCGACGGTCCGGTCGAGCTCCGGCTGCTCGCAGCGGTACACCGCACCAAATCCACCCCGACCCATCTCCTCGGCGTGCTCCAACCCCTCCGCGCTCAGCTCGGCGCGGATATCCAGGCCAATGGGCCGTTGCGTCGCGGTTGGATCCGACTCGGCCATCCGGGCATCAACCCTCAACCTCGAGGTCATCGCCAGCGACACCGATCATCGTCGCGCTGGCCTGCTCAGGCAACGGCCTCGAATCGCTGGAGCCGCTACTTCCCATCGGGCACCTGGTCCTTGACCTCGTCGTAGCCGACCTTGGTGGGTGCCTCGGTGGGTGTGTAGATCACGCGGACCACGCCCGTCGGGAACGCCTCCGTCGCCGTCACCTTGAGGTGGTACGGCACGTCGCCGTCGTCGAAGAGCCTGCGGCCTTTGGCTGAGAGCCCGCAGCACCGGCGGATGCCCGTGCGGGCCGGTCAACGCCAGCCCACGAGCCTTGGCCTCGGCCACCATCGCCGCCGCCGCGGGCCTGCTCCGGCGACAGCTGCCGCCCCGACTCCTGATCACGCTTGCGTAGACTCATAGCGTCCGATGTCATCACTCACAGATCCACAGTCCCGGCTTGCGAGCTTCCCGGTACCGGAGGCGGAGCCGCCGGACGGGGCGATGGGCGCGGGTTAACGTGGGCGACGTGGACGACCGGGAGTTCTTCAGGTCCGTGGCCGACCGGGCCGGTCTGTCGCGCGAGGAGGCCACCGACCTGACCAGGGCGACGCTGCAAGCACTTGCCCAACGGTTGAGCGCGGGCGCGGTCCGGGAGTTAGTGCTGCACCTCCCCGACCACCTGGCAGAGCAGGTGGGTGGCGTGAAGGGCAGGCCGTCCCGGCATTCCGGATTGGCCGACGCAGAGAAGCAGGTCAGCGACCGCACCGGGTTGCGCCGCGACGAAGTTCACGTGGGGTTCGCGGCAGTGCTCGCCACCCTGCGGGAGGCGCTATCGCCCGACGTCTTCGACAGGATCGTGGCGCAGCTTCCGCGCGAGTTCCTGGATTAGCTTCCGCGCGAGTTCCTGGATTAGTGCCATGTGTTGACGGCGTGACTTGCTGAGCATCGCGGGGCCGATGTCGGCCGCGCTGTTTGGCGAGGCTCGTGAATGGCTGTGGGCGAGACGCCCGGTGAGGATGGGCTGTCCCTGACGTCGAGGGACCCCTCCCACGCAGTTTGGCCGCTGTCCACGGGAGGGGTCCGAGGCGGGTGTCACGCCCGTGGCCATCGTATGGCCGTGCCCGCTGTCGGTCGATGCCTATGCCCGCGCCGGGCGGCAGGTCGTGGTGCCGCGACCGGATTGCCAGACCTGCGGCACGGCGATGACCTTCTGGTCCGGGTATTGGCGCCACGTGCGGGCGGCGGGTGGCCGGTGCCGGCGGATCTTCGTGCCCAGGGCCCGCTGCGTCGGGTGCGCGGCGACCCATGCGCTGCTGCCGGGGTTCGTGCTGGCCCATCGGGTGGACGAGGTCGGCACGGTCGGCGCCGTGCTTGAGCAGGTCAGCGGCGGTGCGGGCGGGGTGCGGCCGGAGGCGGAGCGGGCCGGGGTGCCGCACACGACGGCGCGCGGCTGGGTGCGTCGACTGGGCCGGCGGGCGACCCAGTTGGCGGTCGGGTTCGCCGCGCTGGCGGTCGAGCTGGGCGGGGAGGCGATCGAGCCGGGTGATGACCCGCAGGCCTGGGCGTTTGCCGCGATCCGCGCCGCGTTCCGGGCGGCCACGGCGCTTCCGGGCTGGGCGGCGCTGGGCCGGTGGCGGTTCGCGTGCTGCGTGAGCGGCGGGCAGCTGCTGGCGGCCAACACAACCTCGCCCTACCTCGTGGTCGGCAAACGCCGTTTCCTGCCTCCAGCTCCCGCAACCGGGCGCAGAGAAGACGGAGGACGAGATGGACCGTGAGCAGCAAGAACAGGTGGCCTTGCACCGGTGGGCGGTGATCGCCGAGGCGGCCAATGCCCGGTTGAGCCCGGCCGAGCGGGGGGTGGCGGTGCGAGCGGCCGCGGCCCGCACCCACACCCACCCCGACGGCACGACCCGGCGCTACTCGCGGGGCACGATCGACCGCTGGGTGCGGGCCTGGCGCGCCGGCGGGTTGGCCGCGCTGCGGCCGGCGCCGCGATCGGACGCCGGCGCGGTCCGCGCCCACCCCGAGCTGGCCGACGAGGCCGCCGCGCTGCGCCTGGAACTGCCCACCCGCTCGGCGGCGCAGATCGCCTCGATCCTGTTCCACCGGCACGGGGTGCAGGTGGCCGAGCGCACCGTGCGCCAGCAGCTACGCCGGCGCGGTCTGCACCGCGAGGCACTGGCTGCCGAACCGAAGGTGTTCGGCCGTTACGAGGCCGAACGGGCCAACGAACGGTGGATCACCGACGTGCTCGTCGGCCCGTGGGTGCCCTGGCCCCGGGTCGAGGCCTCGGTCCGGGCCCGGCTGTTCCTCATCGTCGATGACCATTCCCGGCTGCTGGTCGATGGGCGGTTCTTCGCCCACGAGAACGCCCGCGCCGGTCAGGAGCTGTTGCGCCGGGCCATCACCCGCCGCGGCCTGCCCGATGTCCTCTATGCAGACAACGGGGCCCCGTTCGCCAACGCGTGGCTGGCCCGCACCTGCGCGGTGCTCGGCATCCGCCTGGTGCATTCCCGGCCGTACTCGCCGCAAGGGCGGGGCAAACAGGAGAGGCTGAACCGCTACATCCGGGAGGCGTTCCTGGCCGAGGCCACCCACCAGGGCATCGAGTCCCTCGACGCGCTCAACGACCTGTTCGCCGCATGGGCCGAACAAGTGTGCAACCGCCGGGTGCATGCCGAGACCGGGCAGGCGCCGACCGAGCGGTTCGAGGCCGGCGGCCCGCACCGCGCCGCCGATGCGGACCGGCTGCGCGAGGCGTTCCGCTGGTCGGTGACCCGGCGGGTGACCCGCACCGCCACCGTGCCGTTGGAAGGCAACACCTACGGCGTGGACCCGGCCCTGGTCGGGCGGCGGGTCGAGCTGCGTTACGACCCCGAGGACCTGACCCGCATCGACGTGTACCTGGACGGCACTGCGGCCGGGGTGGCCCGCCCGTTCCTGCTCGGCCGCCACACCCACCGCCAGGTCCCGCAGGCTGCCCGGCCCACCCCGGAGCCGACCGGGGTGGACTACCTCGGCCTGGTCGCGGCCGCCCACGAACACGCCGCCGGCACCGGGACGCCGATCGACTACGCCCAGCTGGCCATCTTCAACGACACCCAGACACCTTCAACGACACCGAGACGCCATGAGCCGCCCACCGTGGGCCGCGCACTTCGGGCTGACCCGCACCCCGTTCGGCAAGGCGATCCCCGCCGCCGATCTGTTCCACCGCCAGGCCCACGCCGAAGCCGTCGCCCGAATCACCTTCTGCGTCCTCGAAGCGGCGCTGGGGGTCGTCACCGGCGACGTCGGCGCCGGCAAGACCGTGTCGGTCAGGGCGGCCGTGGCCGGGCTGGACCCGACCCGGCACCAGATCATCTACATCGCCAACCCCGCGTTCGGCACCCGCGGGCTCTACGTCACCATCGTGCGGTCCTTGGGCGCCGAGCCGCGCTACCTCAAAGCCGAACTGATGGCCCAAGCCGCCGACCTGCTCGCCGCCGAGACCGCCGAACGACACCGCCGCGTCGTGCTCGTGGTCGATGAGGCCCATCTGCTGGCGCCGGCCCAGCTCGAGGAGCTGCGGCTCTTGACGAATTCCGAAATGGACTCATCCTCGCCCTTCGCCGGCATCCTCGTCGGTCAGCCCACCCTCAACCGGCAGCTGCGCATGGGCATGTTCGCCGCCCTGGACCAGCGCATCCTCACCCGCTACACGATCAAGGCGATGGACCTGGGCGAATCGGCGGCCTACCTGCGCCATCACCTCGCCCTGGCCGGCCGCGAAGAGCCGCTGTTCGCCGATGACGCCCTCGCCCGGCTGCACCGCGTCTCCAACGGCTTGCCCCGCGCGCTCAACAACGCCGCCACCGCCGCGCTCATCGCCGCCGCGGCCGACAGCAAGACCATCGTCGATGACGCCTGCGCGAAGAAAGCCGCCGCCGAACTCACCCGGGACTAACCATGACGCTCAGCCAGCAGAGCCGGTCACCGACGCCATGCCGACCCGTGCACATCGAACGCCGCCGACTCATGTGCAGACAGCGCGGCCGGCAACACCATGTCCCCTGTGGGGGGGCGCCGCGCCGGCGCTAAACCTGGGTGTGGGGCTGCCCGCCCGACGCCGTCGTTTCCTTGGCAGTAGAGGCCGTTGATTAGTCAGGCGCCGGGGCCCTTTGAAGGGTTGCGCACTGTTGCCACGAGCACGCCGGTCAGATTCTGCCAGTCCCACCGGACCCCTCGGGCAGCCCCGCCTGGCGAACCTACGCCCGAGGAGGAGAGGATGCAGCAGCCGGTCGAGGTGCAGGTCGATGAGCACGAGCAGATCGTGGAACGGGTCGCGGCGATTGATGTGGCCAAGGCCAGCGGGATGGTGTGTTTGCGGGTGCCGCACCCGTCGATCCCGGGGCGGCGGGTGACCAAGGTGTGGCCGGTGCGGGCCAGCACCGCGGCGCTGGTCGAGCTGGGTGATCACCTGCGCTGCGAGCGGGTGCAACGGGTGGAGATGGAGTCCACCTCGGACTACTGGCGCTCGTTCTACTACCTGCTGGAGGCGGCCGGGTTGACGGTGTGGCTGGTCAACGCCGCGCAGGCCAAGAACGTCCCGGGCCGGCCGAAGACCGACAAGATCGACGCGGTGTGGTTGGCCAAGCTGGCGGAGCGCTCGATGGTCGCGCCGTCGCTGGTGCCGGCCGAGCCGATGCGCCGGGTGCGGGACTTGGCCCGGGCCCGGTTCGATCTGGTCGTCGACCGCGTCCGGATCAAGCAGCGGATCGAGAAGCTGCTCGAGGACGCCCTGATCAAGATCTCGTCGGTGCTCACCGACGCGCTCGGGGTCTCCGGCCGGGCGATGATCGAGGCGTTGATCGCCGGGCAGCGCAACCCCGCGGCGCTGGCCGAGCTGGCCAAAGGCCGGGCCCACACCGCCGAGCCGACCTGGAACAGGCCCTGCACGGCCGGTTCACCGACCACCACGCCCAGCTGGCCCGGATGCTGCTGGGCCAACTCGACGAGCTGACCGCGCGGATCACCCAGGTCACCGACCTGCTCGACGCCGCGATCCGCGCCCTCCCGGCCCCCACCACCACGACCGTGACCACCCACCCGTCCAGCCGCACCGATAGTAACCAATCGGTGCAGACACCGGCGCAGGCCGGTTACAACTCGGCGGTCGCGCGGCTGTGCGCCGTCCCCGACTCGGTCCGCGCGGTCCTCGGCGAGTTGGGTAGCCGGGGCGCATTGCTGCGCCCCGGCCCCCGGCGCAGCAATGCGCCGGGCTACCCGACCGCCCACGGGCGGACAGACATCGCACGTCCGTAGCCGTCAAGCCGCGACCGCGGTTCGGGGCGGGAAGGCCTTGGCTTCGTCGTAGCTGAGTCGGTTCTGCAGGCAGTGGAACAGGATCCCGAAGTAGCGGTTGGCCAGGTTGCGGGCGGCGGCGTTGTAGGAGTCGCCGCGCTCGCGGCGGTGGTCGTAGTGGGCGCGGGCGCCGGGTGAATGGGTCAGCAGCGGCAGCGCCCACAGGTAGCCGGCTTGGCAGAGCCGCCGGTTGCGCACCACCCGCCTGGTCACCGAGGTCTTCTTGCCCGACGCGCGGGTGACCGGCGCGGTCCCGGCGAAGGCTTTGAGGGCTTTCGCGTCGGCGAACCGGGTCCGGTCGTCGCCGATCTCGCCGAGGATGCGCGCGCCCAGCACCGTTCCCAGGCCGGGGAAGCTGGTGATGATGGCGGCGTCGGGGTGCCGGTGGAAGGCCTCGCCGAGGGCGTGTTCCAGCTCGACGACGTTGGCCACGGCGGCGTCGAGTGCGCGCAGATGCGCGAGCGCCGCCTGACCCATGGCCTGCTCGATCAGGTCAGGTTGATGGAACTGCTCGGCGCGCAGCCCGGTCAGGATCCGGTCGACCTGGTGGTCGATATTGCGGCGGCGCCCGGCCCGGATCAGCGCCGCCCGCAACGTGGACCGCCGCAGCTTCTGGGCCGCGGTCGGGGTCGGCGCCACGCCCAGCGTGGCGCGGGCGTCGCGGCTGGTCAGGTCGTCGAAGGTGGCCAACAGGGTCGGGTAGTACTCGCGCAGCAGCGAACGCAGCTTGTTCGCCGCCTGCTGGCGATCCCAGACCGCGTCCTGCTGGGCCCGGGCCAGCACCCGGATGCTCCCGGCGAGCTCGCTGTCGGCGGGCAGCGGGCGGTGCGCGGCCAGGTCGGTGCGCAGGATGTTGGCCAGCACCAGCGCATCACCCGGATCGCTCTTGGCCCGGCTGACCACATACCGGTCCCGATACCGCGACACCGCCAGCGGGTTGATCGGGAACAACTGATACCCCGCGGCCCGCAGCGCCGCCGCCAACAGCCCCTTCGCCGTCTCCATCGCGACCAGGATCGGTGCATCGCTGCGCTGCTGGTGCTCGGCCAACAGCTCCAGCAGCTGCCGGAACCCCGCCGCGCTCTCGGGGATGCGGCGCTTGGCCACCAGCGCCCCCTCGTCGTCGACCAGCGCGACGTCGTGATGGCGCTCCGACCAGTCGATGCCACACCAGATCCGCACCTGTCGTCTCCCTTCCGCGCCCGCGTCGCGGGCGTCATCGTCGCGGCCCTCCTCCAGGCCGCGTTCTCGCCGAGCCGCACAGGGGTGCACGTCGCCCTAATGACCAGGGCTCGTCGGCCCGCCATCGCACCAGTCGTTTCGCAGCCCCCAGCGACCGACAGCACCCACCGTCTTGCCCAGGGCTCAACGGCCCCGCTTTGTGAAGTCGTGGTGCTGTCGGCGGCTCGCGACTGCGATGATCAACCGGCGGGCCGGCCACGTGGGGGTGGCGCGCCGACACGAACCCCACCAACAGGTTCGTGTCGGCGCCCGGGCCGCCGTCTGTCCGAAGAGATCACCGTCCCCGCTTCTGATCAGCAGTCCCCAAGAATCCCGCTGCACGGGACCATCCCGACCGCCGCACGCGCCGATCCGGATCACCGTTTCGCCGGGAACGACACTCATTAGGCTTCTGATCAAGCCAACTGGTGACCAGGCCGGTGCTGGCGACCACGACGGACAAGTCCACTGACAGAGCACGCCGAAGCGGCCAGATCTTGGCTGAGTCACGTCGGGTCACCGGCACCGAGCCTGGTGGTCCTCCACCCGGGAGCACCGCAACGACACTCACAGATCTTGGCGCGTGAAGAGGACAGCATCGACCGCTCGTGCACGTCCTCGTGGGAGTGATCCGTAGATGCCTCCCGGCCCCACCGCGCCGTGCTCGCTGGCCGGTCTGCTTGCGGTGGTCGGGACCTTCACCCCGTGCTCGGTCTCGAGGTGGCGCCACGCCGAGTCAGCCGCGCCTGCGGCGGGCCATTGGCGACAACAACGGTCGGCGCCGGCCGCTCGATGAGGTCGATGGCCTTGTCGGGGGAGGAACCAGTTTCGAAATGCATCGGCTCATCTGTGGACCACCGGGAGGTGCGCGATGGTGACCGTCGCGGTCACGGGCAGCAGCGGGAAGCTGGGCAGGCACGTCGTGCGCGAACTGCACGAACACGGTTACGGCAAGCAGCACCAGCGAGACCACTTCGGCCCGGACCACGATCGCGACCTCTGTCAGGTGTTCGGCCAGCATCGGCCGCCGCTGAAGAGGGGGCGTGTGTCCACGGGCAGGTCGGTCGGCGCGTTGACGATGATGGTGTCCGGGTCGTCGGGGGTGAGCGCGGCTTCGCAGTCCTGGACCGCGGGGGCGGTCGTGTTGGACATCCACAGGTCCACGTGCGGTGTGCGGTCCTGGCTCCATTGGTCGATGCAGGGTACGCAGTCGTCTTCCATGACGAAGTACTTGCGCACGGTTGGGTAGTAGACGAGCACGCCCGGCCGGATCTCGCGCGGGTCGGTGGCAAGCGACAATGGGTCGGCGACGGTGCCGGATCCTCCTGCCGAGGGGTGCCGGGAGTTGGGATAGGCGATCTGGGCGCTGCCGGGCGGGTCGTTGTCGGCGGCGGCATAGTAGGTGACCTGGACCTTCCGCTGGACGGCCTGCGGCGACGCCGTCGGCGTCGCCCCGTGCGTCGACGGCGTTGCCGCGGACGCAGTCGACGAGGACGTGCCAGCCTGTGCCGACGACGACGCGGGAATGGATGTGGACGTGGCCGCCACCGACGTCGGGCCCGTGCAGCCTGCGAGGGCGAGCGCGAGCAGCGCGAGGCCCGACACGACGGCGCGATACGTGGTCATGACGCCGACCGCGGTGCCGGGACCGCGCTGAAGTCGCCGACGCGGGGGATCTTCTGCCAGCGCAGTGCGATCCCGGCGACCGCGGACGCGAGGGACTGGATGAGCACCGCGTACATCAGCTGCCGGTAGACCAGTTGCTGGGCGGGCAGCAGCCACAGGCTCCGCATCGGTTCGCCCTCCAGTCGAAACGCGACCGCGCCCAGCAGGAGCGCCGCGATCAGCACACCACCCCAGGTAGCCGCCGTGACAACCGGATCGAGGAAGACCAGCCCGTACACGAGGTAGATGTCCGCCATCGGGGCGAGCAGGGGCAGCACGATCTGGAACAGGGCGGTCAGCCCCAGCCCCACACGGCCCATGTGCCCGGACGCCCCGCCCTCGAAGACGGCGTGGCGGTGCTTCCACAGCGACTGCATGATCCCGTAGCTCCACCGGTAACGCTGCCGCCACAGCTGCCCGAGGGTCGCGGGCGCCTCGGTCCAGGCCCGCGCCGTCGGCTCATAGACCACGCGCCATCCGGCCCGGCCCAGTGCGATCGCCAGATCCGTGTCCTCGGCGAGGGTGTCGGCGCTGACCCCGCCCACGGCCTGCAGCGCCCGGGTCCGGAACGCGCCGACAGCACCGGGCACCGTTGTGACGACACTCCAGGAGTCCTGCACCCGTCGGTCGATGTTGAACCCGATGATGTACTCGATGTTCTGCAGCCGCGACAGCACCCCCGACCGGTTCGCCACCCGCGCGTTCCCGGACACCGCCCCAACCGCCCGATCGGCGAACGGGCCGATGAGCGCGGCCACCGTGCCGGGCTCGAAAACGGTGTCGCCATCGATCAGGACCACAATGTCGTGACGGGCGGCGGCGATGCCCGTGTTGAGCGCCGCGGCCTTTCCCGCGTTGGCCTGCCGGATCACCCGCACGTTCGCCCGGCCCAGGTCCTCGACCAGCTCCGCGGTTCCGTCGGTCGAGCCGTCGTCGACCACGACGATCTCGACCGGATGCGTCGACGCGGCCAACGACGCCACAGTCGCCTCGATACACTCCCGCTCATTGTAGGCGGGCACCACCACCGTGACCGGGCCGGACGGCGGGCGCCGCAGCGGAGAGGCGCCCTGCTCCCGCACCCGGCGCGCCCGTCGTCTACGGCGCCCGTGCCCCACGGCGACGCCCATCACCAGCAGCGTCCGCGCCACCACCAGACCACCCACCAGCAGCAGGCTCCACTCCAGTGCGCTCACCATGTGGTCGGCGATGGCAACCGCAACCAGCATGATTTTGCCCAGGGTGAGGTCAACGGGTCCGGCCGGGAAGTTCGCGGGGGGAAGCCCGGCCCCGGCGCTGACGGTGGTGAAGGTGAATCCGTCGCGCTGCATCTGGGGAATGAGCCGGTCCAGCGCCGCGACGGTCTCGCTCCGCTCACCGCCCGCGTCGTGCAGCAGGACCACCCCGCCGTGGCCATCCTCAGGGACCGCGTTGTGCGCGATCGCGGCGACGCCGGGCCGCTCCCAGTCCAAGCTGTCGACATCGACCAGGGCGGTGACATACCCCTGCTCCCCCAGCCGGGAGATCACCCCGAAGCGGGTGTCGTCCAGCGCGTCGGGCTCCGACGAGTACGGCGGCCGGATCAGATAGCTCAGCTCACCCGTCGCCCCCGCCAGCGCATACTGGGTCTCGGTCATTTCCCGGTCGACCCGGTCCGGCGACACCTCGGCCAGATCCGGGTGGGTGAACGTGTGCAGACCGATCTCCGAGCCTTGTGCGCGGATCTGGCGTACCAGGTCGGGGTTACGGGCCACCGACGATCCGATCACGAAGAACGTGGCGGGCACGTGGTACTTCGCCAGCACCGCCAGCACCTGCGGGGTCCACGTCGGATCAGGCCCGTCGTCGAAGGTCAACGCCACCGTGCCCGGCGGCATCGCGATGCTCTGCCGACGCCCATGGGTTAGGTCGATCACCGGGCCGCCCTCGCTCACCGCCGTCGGGACGGCCGAGTCGTCCCCGTCGTTCCCGGCCCCACGCGCGTCGATCCCGACCTGCGACCGGACCAAGCCGTTGAGCAGCAGTGCGCTGCAGAACATCGCCACGACCAGACCGATCAGCAGCCCCTTCGGGCGCAGCCGCCTGCGGCGCCTGCCCGGTGCCGCGTCACGGTGGCACACCAGCCGCAGCGTCATCGCGTCGTGCCGTTCGCCCGCACCGCGCAAACGGTCCATCGGGCCGGCGCAGCCGGGGAGGGACGCGCGCCGCCCCTCCCGCGCCGGAACGACCGCCGCCCGCGCCTGCGGGGCTTTCGGCAGCACCGGCACCGCCGCAGCGGGAGTCGGAAGCTCCAAGACCCCAATCGGCAGCGCGGCCACATCAGGCCCGAACGCCACCATCCGCGGCGCGACGTTCGGCACCTGCGGCAATGGCCCGACCGACGTCCCGGTCATGCTGACGCCGATCACCCCCAGGTAGGCCCCGCACGCCAGCGCGACCAACCACCCCAACCACGTCACCAGCCTGCGTCGGCGTCCGGTGGCGTCCACGAACACCGCGGCCACGGGGGCGACCGCCGATCCTGCCGCGGCCGGATCGGCGGTTCCCTCGCCAACCGACACCGCCAGTTGCTCGTTCATTTCCCCCCGTTTTCTGGCACCGCCCGGGTCGTCGACCCGTTCTCCTCGGCACCGCTCAAGTCGTCGACCGGCCGGCCGGTCCCTGCCTCATGGCGCCCACAGGCGCCCCGTTCCCTCGAGAGTTCGGCCTTCGGCGGCCCCCGACCACACCGGGAGCACGACTGTCCGAACCCGACCCGACCCGACCCGACGAGAGCGGTGGGGTCGGTCCGCGTGCGGGTCGACGCCGATCTCATCAAGGCTCGGCGACCGATCCGTCGCTGCTTCCTTCTCAGCGACGGGTCCGACGATCGTCGAGAAGGCCCCGTTCCGGCATCGCCGCCACCGGTAAGTCCGAGGGCAACGCTGGCGGCACGTCCGGATACCTGCTGCCTGCACCCGGCCGAGGGATTCCGGGATCGTGGACCCCGCCGACCGGCAATGCCTGCTACCTCCTTCTGCCAACCGGTCATGCGGTCAGGGGCCCGCCGCGACGACTTCGCCAGCAGTTCACGCGGAATTGACGCGGACTTCAGGCGATCGTGACGGAATGCTTCAGTCAACCGGAGAGGCAAGTCGGTCCGCCGGCAATGCGCGATCGTCGCGAGTTCCCCGATGATGGATCGAACGCACCTCAATGGCTTCCATACCCGATTAATCACGACCGGGTGGGTGATCCGAACGGGACCGGCTAGTGCATGCCCCAGCAGTCGGCACGAGTCCTATTCAGACTGGTTCGGTGGGGCGGTCTTCTTGTCTTGCCTTCGCCGGGCGCGCGCTTAATGCGCAGTAATCCACAGTGGATGTCCTTCACGGGCATATTCACCGATTTTTCGCGGTGGGTGCCCTGACCGCTGGGGCGTTCGGCGTGTCCAAGCTGGCCCCCGGGCTCCCGCAAGGGCTGCTGGAGCGTTTCGCCCTTGGCGCCGAAGGCGTCCTGCTCGTTGTGCCGGCGCTGGTGATCACGAGGAGCCTGCTATGGGGAACAATCCGCGACCACACGGCACAGGTACGGGTGTACCGCAACGCGCAGATCGTGACCGCACCGACGGCGAGCCGGTTCGCACGGCGATCCCGCCTCCGGCTCACCGCCCCCGGCGGCGCCGGCGTTGTGCAATCAGCTTGACGAGTGCTTGTCCAGGCCCCCGCTGATCGGGACCGTGGCGTGCAGTGCTGTTCCCTCTCCTGGCGGGCTCTTGATCGTGAGTGTTCCGCCGAGCGCCTCGACCCGGTCTTTGAGACCGACCAGGCCGGACCCACCGGCAAAGTGCGCGCCGCCGCGGCCGTCGTCTGTGACGCGGACCCGCAGGACGCGGTCGCCGTCGTCCTCGACGGTGTCGGCCCCGACGTGCACGACGGAGGCGTGCGCATGCTTCGCCGCGTTCGTCAGCGCCTCCGAGACCACGTAGTAGGCGGCGGTCTCGAACTGTTCGGGCAGCCGCCCGACGACCCGTACGTCCAGCTTGACCGGGACCACGGAGCGGCGGGCCAACCCCTTGAGCGCCGGACCCAATCCGCCCTGGGCGAGGGCCGCAGGGTGGATGCCACGGGCGAGCTCGCGCAGTTCGTCGAGGGCGGTGGTGACTTCGTCGGCCAGTCCGTCGAACCGCGCCGCCAGCTCGATCGCTTCGGGTGGCACCGCCGCCTGCGACGCTCGCAGATGCAATCCCAGTGAAACCAGCCGCTGCTGAGCGCCGTCGTGCAGGTCCCGTTCGATGCGACGCCGAGCCTGATCGGCGGCGGCCACGATCCGGGCACGCGAGGCGGTCAGCTGCGCCTGGTTCTCCGCGTTGGCGAGGGCGGTGGCGACCAGCTCGGTGAAGTCGGCCAGCCGCGCCTCGGTGTCCACCGGCAACGGCTGCTCGCGCGCCATGGCCATCATGGCGCCCCACAGCCGACCCTCGACACTGATCGGCACCCCAACTCCGGCGCAGATTCCGAACCCGCGAACGAGGTCGGCTGACGGGCCGGAGGCGGCGCGGTAGTCGTCGATCCGCGCAGGTCTGCCCGTCTTGAACACGAGCGTGACCAGGTTCCGCCCGCCGAGCGGAACGCAGACGCCGACCGCCCCCTCGTCGTCGGTCGTGCTCCAGCCGACATAGGTCACCGTATCGTCCGGGTCGTAGCGCCCCATGGCCGTCAGATCGACGGCGAGCAGCCGCCGGACCTCGGTGGTGACGGCGGCGAACACCTGCTCCGGGGGCGCCGCCCGAGCGACCAGCGTTGCCACCCGCCGCAGCGCGGCCTGCTCGGCGGCGAACCCGCGCACCTCCAGACGCGCCTGTGCGTTGGCGACGGCGGTGGCGACCAGCTCGGTGAAGTCGGCCAACCGCGCCTCGGCGTCGGACGGCAACGGCTGCTCGCGCGTGGACACCGCATTCATGACGCCCCACGGCCGGCCCTCGACGGTGATCGGCACGCCGACCGACGCCCGGATGCCCCACCTGCGGGCGATGTGAGCGGCCCGGCCCGAGGTATCCGCGTAGTCGTCGATCCGTGCTGGCCGGCCGGTCTCGAGCACCAGAGTGGCCATGTTCCGCCCGCCGAGGGGCAACCGGCTGCCGACGGGAACAGGTGGGGCCCGGCCGGTGCTGGTCCACGCCCCGACGACCGTGGCCTCGCCGTCCGGGTCGTACCGGATCAAGCTGGTGTGGTCGGTGCCCAGCACCCGCCCGACCTCCGTGGTGATTGCGGCGAAGGTCTCTGTCGGCGAGGCCCCTTCGGCGACCAGCGTCGCAACCCGACGCAGCGCCGTCTGCTGGTCTTCGCTGCGTCGCCGTTCGGTGACGTCGCGCCCCACCGCGTACACGAGACCCTCGGCGAGTACCGCGCGGGCGCTCCACTGAAGCCAGCGCACCCTGCCGTCGGAGCACAGGTAGCGGGTCTCGAACTCGCTCACGTCCTGACCGAGTTCGTGCCGGTGGAAAGCCTCCAGGGTGCGCGCCCGGTCATCGGCATGAACGAACTCGATGAAGGGTCGCGACATCAGTTCGTCGTTCGTGAACCCGAGCGTTCGCTTGAAGGCCTGGTTGACACGGGTGAAGTAACCGTCGAGGTTTGCGATGCAGAGCAGATCGAGGGAGAGCTCGAAGAAGTCGCCGAGCTGCCGCTCGGCCCGCTCCCGCCGGTCTTCCACGTCGGCGAAAGCCGCCATGGTGTCGTTGACGCCCGCGAGCAGCTGAGACCACCTTCCCTCGAAGGCCGCGACGTCTGCGCGATGTCCCAGACGGTTGTCTCTGACCGCGGCCGTCATCTCTCGGATCTCCCCGGCCAGGCGCTCCACCGTGACATGCAGGTCGTGGAACGCCGATGCAACGTGGCCGATCTCGTCACGCCCGCTGTAACCGATGTCGAAGGCCAGCTTGCCGCTGGAGAGGTTTCGCGCACCTTCGGAGACCTCCCGCAACGGGACCGTGATAGACCGCCGCAACGCGAGCCCGAGGCCGGTGACAACGAGGAGAACGGCGAGCACGATCCCGAGGTCACGAAAGCCATCAGCTTGTGCAGCAGTGAGGTCGTTCGAAGCAGCCGCAGTGAGGCTCGCTCGGGCGTCGGCCTCCAGGACTTGCAGGGACGCAATCCGCGCGCCCGACGCGTCGAGCCAACCGGTGGCCGAGAGCTCGTGCAGCGCACCGAGCGTGTTGTCGTTGAGGTCGTCACGAACTGCGGTAACAGCGAGGCCCGCCGGGCTAAATAGCACCGCCTCGAGGTCGGCGGTGAGCGAGCCACCGGCGTTCTCACGGAACGCATCAAGCTCCGCGGTCTCCAGCACGTTCCACCGGCCCGCGTTGGAGGCCACGATGGTGTCAGGGGCCGGTGCCGCGAGCAGCGCCGCGATGTCGACGCGCTCCCGCTCGGCCGCCTCGACCGCCTCGACGATCGCCACGTACGCATCGGCCGCCCGGGCCGAGAGCCGGGTCGGCCCCACCGCGTCCAGCTCCTGCATCGTCCGAAGCAGGTCGCGGACGATGGTGCTGTACGCGTCCGCGCTCTCCGGCGCCGTGAGCGAGCCGCTCGTCGTCTGAACCCGCACGGCGTTCAGCTGCCGCCGTACCGCATCCAACCGACCCCCGAGATCGACCAGCCCCGCCCGGTCTGCCGCACGCGCGCTTCCCCGGTCCAGGACGGCGTCGACGTCGGCCCTTGCTGCGCGCAGCTGCTCCAGGCTGGCCGCGCCCGGGTGCAGGATCGTGAGAACAGCGGCGGTGCGCTCGTCGGCGAGCGCGGTTACAAGATCACTGACGACGAACGACTGATCAGTTGCCCGTCGGAAATCGCTGAGCGACGACGCATTCCGCCATGCATTCACCGAGCCGGCGATCATGACGCCGAGCAGCACAGCGACCGGCAGGAGCACCAGCAACATCAGCTTTGCACCGACGCCCAGTCGAGCGAGCAGCGGCGTCCTCTTGCCGAGCGCGGCCCTGGCCACGGACTGCTCAGCGCCCCGGTGGTGGGTAGTACTCGTGGTCACGAAGTTCGCCTTCAACCCGCCCCACGGCCGCATCAAGCGACTGCTTGACGGGACGTCCCTGGACAACGACCTCGTTGAACGCCCGCGCGAACGCGTCGCTCAGCGCCGGATAGGCCGGGGTCTGCGGTCGCGGCCGGGCGACGCCGTTCTCCAGCTGCTGGATGTAGAGGTGCTCGGGACCACCCGCGCCGAAGCTCGGGGAGATGCGCACGGCGCTCCTCGTGGCGGGAACCGCACCGTTCGCTTGCGTCATCCGGAGCACCTCCTGCGCACTCAAGAGAAACTCCAGGAAACGCCACGCGGCGTCTCCGTCGGTCGCGTTCGATGTAATGCCCCACTGCCACGAGCCCGATGCGGTGGCGGTGCCCTCGCCGAAATTCGGCAGCGGGACGACCTTGACGTCACCCGGAAACGCTTTCGCGTACCGGTCGTAGAACCAGTGGCCTATCCACGAGATCGGGCTTCTGCCCTTCTCGAACGCATCTCCATTTTTGTTCGGGTCGACGTAGCCCTCCTTGTACCACCGCTGCAAGATCGTCAACGCCTGCACGGCGGGCGGCCCGTTGAGGAAGCCGTCGACCTTGCGGTAGCTCGCTCGGTCGATCAAATCGCCGCCCGCCGACCAGACCGCAGGCGCGAAGCCGTAGCTGTACCACTCCGGGTTGGGCTCGTCGAGCTGCAGATCGAGCGGTTGAGCGAAGCCGGCCTGGCGCAGCCGCTGAAGGACACCTGTGAACTCGTCGACGTTCCACGCATCGCCCGGCCCAGTCGGGATGCGGATCCCAGCACGCGCCAGGATCGACGGCCGCACGTACAGCCCGAGGCCTGAGTCGAACGTCCCGACGCCCCAGAGGCGCCCCGCATACGTTCCCTGCTGAAGGATCGAGGGCAGGAGGTCCTCACGTAGCCCCGTCGAGACGCAGGAGTCGATGGGCTTGAGCTTTCCCGACCAGGCGTAGTTGTAGAGGTTGGGCCCGTCGAAGTCGAGGACGTCCGGCAGGCCGCCATGGGCGGCCGCGACGGTCACCTGCCGTGCATAGTCGCCCACGGGCAGCGTGATCAGCCTGAGCTGCACGTCCCGCTCGGCGGCGTTGAAGGCGTCGACCTGCTTGCGCAAAGTCTCTGCCTCCGCGCTCGCGGCGCCCCCAGCGTGGAACCAGGCCGTGATGTACGTAGGCCTTGGCCCGCTGAGCTCCCCGTCACATGTGGAGTCGGACCGCGCAGGCTGCCCGCAGGCGGCGAGGACCGCCACGACGAGGCAGCTGACGAGCACGGCGGACGCCGGGCGCGGCCGTCGCAGCCGGAGCCACCGCGTCGCCTGGCTGTCCATCGGCTACCTCGCCTCCCGAGACCTCCCAGATCGTGCGCGGCCTCGGCTCAACCGCTCGCTCGACCGCGGATGCGGAACTCGTGGTTGTGCGGTGGCTGGTGAGTGTAGGCGTCAACGGGTTTGGCAGGCGACAGGCGCTACAGCCACTCGGGCTTGGCGTTCGCACGGGTCAGATCGGGGTGGCGAGCAGCCCGCCCGAGGTGCTTTGTCGATCTGGGGCATGCAGGTTCGGCGCGCCCCGAACAGGCCGAGATGACTGAGCACGTCGTTGATGTCCCTCAGCTCGCTGCTCTTGCTCGGGGGCTCCAGGAAGCCGGCCATGAACGCTTCCTTGGAGTCGAACTGGAGCGCCCGCCACACCTCCTGCTTCCAGGAAGTGCTCGACAGGACGCCGCCGAGTGTTGGGCGAAAACGATCCCGATGAGCTCGAATCAGCGCACACCATCTGGCAATTGATTGCCGGGTGCTCGAGACGATCAGCGTGCCCGCGTACTCGGTGAAGATGTCCTTTGAGCGTCGGCGTCGCATCCCTGACCCCGCCACGATCAAATCGGCTGAGAACCTTGCCCTTGACCTTCGCCATCTCGTTGACGACCGCGAACAAGAAGACTAACGATCGGGATTGCGAACCAACTCTAACGAACGTGCGGCCAAGCATCTTGTCGTAGTTTGAACGCTACCGTGCGATTCATGGGATTGAGTGTGCGCGTCAGGCGCCTCATCGGGTACGGCAGGAACAGGCGTCAGCAGTTCGTTGGACCGTTTCGTGGACCGGTGATCTTGACGCACCGCCCAAGATACCAACCGATCGTTAGCCCACGCAGTCAGCTCCGTTGGGCGGCGCAGGTGGCGGATCCTCCGTCTGCTGGCCCAGCGCCAGAAGCACGCGCCCCGCGGTTTCGCCCAACGCCACAAAAGGGCCTTTCTGAGGCTTAGTTCGAAGTAGGCATATTCACCGAAGACGCACCACTCAGTGAGTTTGCCGATCGCCGCGACGCCGATGCCCGCCGGATCACACCCGGCTCGATGATTCACAATGGCAGCGCAGATTCGGCCGAACAGCCTGTGCGTATGTGCCGGATGAGCCTGGACGAACCCCGTGTGCCAGGATCGGAAGCGACCAGGAGGTCCATGTGCGCATTGGTGTTTCTCTGAGCGAACGCGGTGGTCCGGACGCGCTGGACAAGCTGGCCGACGACCTGCGGCGGGCGGCCGACGACGGCTTCGCGTCCGCGTGGATGTCGAACATCTTCGGGCTGGACGCGCTGACGGCGCTAGCCGTCGCAGGAAGCCGCGTGCCCGGGATCGCGCTGGGGACGGCGGTCGTGCCCACCTATCCACGGCATCCGGCGGCGCTGGCGCAGCAGGCGCGGACGGTCGCCCTCGCGACCGGCGGGCGGCTGACGCTCGGCATCGGCCTGTCCCACAAGGTCGTCATCGAGGACATGTTCGGGTACGACTTCGATCGCCCGCTGCGTCACATGGACGAGTACCTGTCAGCCCTGTTGCCGCTGCTCGCGGGTGAACCGGCCGGTTTCACCGGTGAGACGCTCCGCGCGCACGTGAGCCTGTCGGTGCCGAACGAGGAGCGCGTGCCGCTGGTGGTGGCGGCGCTGGGCTCGCGGATGCTCCGGCTCGCCGGGGAACGCGCCGACGGGACGGTGCTGTGGATGACGGGGCCTGCCACCGTCCGCGACCACATCGCGCCCACCATCACGGCAGCCGCCGCTGCGGCGGGGCGCCCCTCGCCACGCGTGGTGTGCGTCCTACCGGTGGCTGTGACGGACGACGTCGAGACCGCCCGCGCCCGCGCCGCGAAGGTGTTCCAGACCTACGGAACGCTGCCATCCTACCGGGCGATGATGGACCGCGAAGGCGCCGACGGCCCAGCCGACCTGGCCATCATCGGAAACGAGGACACGGTCGGTGCCCGGCTGGAGGAACTCTCGGCGGCAGGCGTCACCGAATTCGTGGCGGGCGAGTTCATGCCGCGCGACGACCGGACCCGGACCTTCCTGAAGTCTGCAGCAGCTGCGCGAGCCTGATCCACAGAACCGACCGGACCAACGGTTCGCGGATCCCGCAGCCCCACGCCCACCAACCCCGTCACCCGCAGGGCCAAACCGGCACACGAGGCTCGACACGCGCCCATCACGGCGGAGCCCGCCGCGAAGGGCGTGCCGTCGCCGGTCAGTCCGCGGCGACCGCGACCCGCGCGTCCTCGGAGCGAGCCGGATCCGGGACACGGGTCCACGGCCGGACGACGGCAACCAGCACCGCCAGCGCGAGCACCAGGCCGCTGGCGACCACCGACCCCATGGCCGCAGCGTCTGTGCCGAGCAGCCCGACCACCGGCGAGACCAGCGCGCCGACGCCGAACTGCCCGGCCCCGAGCAGCGCGGCTGCCGTGCCGGCCGCCTCGCCGTGCCGGGATAGCGCGAGCGCGGGCGCGTTGGGCAACGCCAGCCCGACGGCGAACAGCACCGCCCACATCGGGATCAGCACCCCGACGAGCCCGCCGAACCCGGTCAGCGCGGCGGCGAGGAGTATCAGCGCGGCGACCGCGCCGCCGCTCACCGCCCCGAGCAGCAGCACCTGCGGCTCGAACGTCCGCAAGAGGTACGCGTTGAGCTGCGTGGCCGCGATCAGCCATACCGCTCCGGCGCCGAACACCAGGCCGAACTGCTGTTGGTCGAGCCCGAACTGCTGCTGCAGGACGAACGAGCTGCCTGCGATGTAGCCGAACAGGCCTGCCATCGCCAGGCCGGCGACGAGCACCAGCCCGATGAACGTCCGATCGCGCAGCAGCCTGCGGTAGGTGCGCAGGGTGGCTCCGATGCCGCTCGGGCACCGGCGCGGCGGGGGCAGTGTCTCGGGAAGGGTGAGCGCGGCCAGCGGCAGCATCACCAGCCCGTAGAGCGCGAGCGCGACGAACACGCCGCGCCACGACGTGACGCGCAGCAGCTCGCCGCCCAGCGTCGGCGCGAGCACCGGCGCCACACCCATCACGAGAATCAACCGGGACAGCATGCTGGCGGCGGCGCGCCCGGTGTACAGGTCCCGCACAATCGCGAGCGCGATCACCGCGCCGGCAGCGGCGCCGGCGCCCTGGAGCACCCGGAGCAGACCGAGAACCGCGACGTTGGGCGCCAACGTGATCGCCAAGGACGCCAGCACGTGCACCGCCATACCGGCCAGCAGCGGACGCCGCCGCCCCACCGCGTCCGAGAGCGGGCCGATCACCAGCTGCCCCAGGGCGAGCCCGAGCAGCGTGCCGGTGAGCGTGAGCTGGACGGTGGCCGACGTCGCCATCAGCTCGCTGGTCAACACCGGCAGCGCGGGAAGGTACATATCGATCGTCAGGGGCCCGAGCGCGATCAGCATCCCGAGAACCACGGTCAACCTCAGCCGGTGGGTCACAGACCTACCAGGTGTCACGCGCGACCAACTGCTCCCCGACCGCGGCCCGCGGGGGGCCGCGCCAAACCACCTCGGCTCATGATCAGCTGCCGGTTTTCCGGGCGCAGCGCCCCGATTGCCACGCCCACCCTCCGGTTTCGCGGTTTCTTGGCGCTGTCGCCGGTCCGTGGCCGCGGGGACACTCACAGATCTTGGGGTGTGAACAGGACAGCATCGAGCGCTGCGAGCCGTACCGGCGACGTCGTCGACGTCGTCGGGCACGCGCACGGCGCCGGCGGGTCCCCGTCCCGGCAACGTGGCCCCCCGGAACTCGACCCGTCCCGCGTCAGCCGCCCGCCGCAGCTCGATCGGCGCCTGGTAGGCCTTGCTCTGCTCGGCGAAAGCGACGAGTACGACGTTGTCTTCCATCCTGATCTCCCTCCGCCCGTGACGAGGAGGCACCGGCGTCGATCACCGACCGCAATCCTCGTCTGGCTGACGATATCGTCAGCTATGAGGAAGCTGTCAGTCAAGTCTGTCTGACGAGTTCGTCATCACTGATTCTTCTGTCAGCGATGGGATGATCGGCGGAGGCTCGCCTGCGATGCAGCGGGCGGCCGGGCCTACCCACCGGACGGCCGAGCTGCGCGGTGCCGCGGCACACCCCCGCGGGCTCAAGCGCGGGTGAGGCGCCGCGATCCCGTCCGCTCGAGCTCGCGATCGTCTCCGGTACCGCCATTGATCCGAACCCGGGGCGGCCGCGGGCGGCAAGCCAAGGCGCTACGGGTCCTCCCCGGTTCGTTGCCGCGAGGTCGGCCAGAGCTCCAAGCGATGTTCGACCCGCCGTTCAGCCTGTTGGGCGCGGCGTAAGGCCGTATTTGGGCGCGAGAGTGGCAACGGCCTCCTTGAGCTCTTCACCGAGATCGTCGAGACGATCCGCTGCTGCGGGATCGATGGCTGTACTGATCGCCGCGATCAGGCTGCCGTCGGGTGCCAGCAGGGGCGTGGCCACGGTGAACGCGTCGCCGAAGGTGACGCCGCGGTTGAAGGCGAGTCGGCGGGAGCGGATCTCGGGGAGCTCGGCGAGGAACTGTCGGACCTCGCCTGCTTGCTCGGGACCGGCGAGGTCGAGCAGGCGGTACATCTCGCCGTCGGGGACGTTGGCGAGCAGGGTCTTCCCGGCGGCGCTCGTGTAGAGCGGGCGGCGGGCGTGGGTGCGCGCGACGAACGTGAGGCCGGATGATTCCTCACCGACATAGTCGGTGAACACGATGGCGTCTCCGACGCGTATCCCGACGAGGACGGTGCAGCCGAGGACCTTGCCCAACTCGGCCACGAACCGGTGATCGAGGGACAGCGCGGCCAGCTTGTTCGCCCGCGAGGCGAGGACGAACGGCCCCGGTCCGAGGTGGAACCGGTGCTCCTCCTCGATGAGATAGCCGCGGGCGAGAAGTCCGTTGGACAGCTCCTGCACGGAGCTCTTCGCCGCGTCCAGGGCGACGGCCAGCTCGGCCAAGGTCACGCCGCGCGGACTCAAGGACACCGTCTCCAGGATCTGGATCACTCGATCGACCGTGCGGTGCGGGCGCGCAGGCATGCGGCCGACCCTAGCAAGCACTCCGACGAGCCCGGCCGAGTCCGGCCCGGTCTTGCCAACGCCACACAGTGCCGCTAACATACGTATATATGGTTTTTGATACGTAAATCTGTACAAGGAGGGTTCCACCATGACCGCATCCGTCTCTCCGGGCCTGGCCACCACCGGCAGCGGCGCCCCGCTGCCCGTGGTCGCGCTGCCGCAGGGCGAGCTTCTGACCGTCAACATCGAGCAGGTCCCGCTGCTCAAGGACCTGGTCGCGCCGGGCATTCACGTCCAGCCGCTGCGCCTGGACCTAGAAAGGGGAGAGTGGGTCTTCCTGGCCACCCTGGCGCCTGGCTGCGAGCTGCCGCTGCACTACCACACCGGTCCGGCTCAGGTGTGGACGATCCAGGGCCGCTGGGAGTACAAGGAGTACCCCACCCAGCCGCAGGTGGCGGGCTCCTACCTGTACGAGCCCGGCGGCTCGGTGCACACGTTCTTCTGCCCCGCGGACAACACCGAGGACACCATCGCCCTGGCCTGGATCGAGGGCGCGCAGGTGAGCTTCAACGAGGACGGCACCTTCCACTCCGTATTCGACGCGGTTGCCGTTCAGTACCTGACCGAGGCCGCGGCGTCGGTCCAAGGCCTTGCCCCGATCCCCTACATCCGGGGCGGCGGCGCAGGCATCAACACGGCCTGATCCGAAGGTCGCAGAAGTTCCCCGGCGAGCGGTCCCGCCGGGGGAACTTCCCTCAGCACACGACTCGAACAGGAGAAGCGATCATGCAGGCCTTTGACGGCGTCCGGGTCCTCGAACTGGGCCAGATCTACAACGGCCCGTACTGCGGGCTGCTTTTCGCACAGCTGGGCGCCGACGTCATCAAGGTCGAGCCGCCCGGCGGTGAGCCGTTGCGCTTCCGCTCGCACGACCCGGTCGAGTCCCACGAGTTCGTGATGCTGAACTCCAACAAGCGCAGTGTGGTGCTCGACCTCAAGACCGATGCGGGCCGCCAGGCGCTGCTCGACCTGGTGGCGACCGCCGACGTGCTCATCGAGAACTACGCGCCGGGCACCATGGCGCGCCTGCAGCTGGGCGCGGAGCGGCTGCTGGCGCACAACCCGCGCCTGGTGGTGGCCTCCGGCAAGGGCTACGGGTCCAGCGGCCCCTACGCGCACATGTCCGCCATGGACATCACGGTGCAGGCGATGTCCGGGGGCGCTTCGGCCACCGGGGAGCCCGACGGGCCGCCGACCAAGGCCGGCGCCGCGTTCGTGGACTTCTCCGGCGGCATCCACCTGTTCGCCGCGATCACCGCGGCCCTGTTCCAGCGCGAACGCACCGGGCGGGGGCAGATCGTCGAGGTGTCCATGCACGACACCATCTACCCGATGCTGGCCTCGAGCCTGGGCGCCCTGCACAACCACCCCGACCGAGAACTCCCCGAACGCACCGGGAACCGGCACTCGGGCATGGCGATCGCGCCGTACAACATCTACCCGGCCAGCGACGGATGGCTGGCGATCATCTGCATCTCCGAGCGGCACTGGCGCGGCGTGGCAACCGCACTGGGCCGCCCCGAGCTGATCCACGACCCCCGGTTCCGCACGCAGCAAGACCGGGTCGCCAACATCGACGCGGTCGACGAGCAGGTGTCGTCGGTCACCAGCACCCGCACCCGCGCCGAGCTGGTCCGCGACCTGCAGGCCGCCGGCGTGCCGTGCGCGCCGGTCAAGTCCATCCGCGAGGTCGACACCGACGAGCACCTCATCCAGCGCGGCATGATCCAGTACGTCGAGCACCCGGGCCGGGGCCGGGTGCCGGTGCCCGGGTCTCCGCTACGGCTCGCCGACTCGCCGGTGGCAGCGCTGCGGGCCGCCCCACCGCTGGGCCAGTCGACCGAGGAGATCCTCGCCGAGCTCCATCGCCACACCGAAGCCGCGGACGACGCAGTCCTCCCGTTCACTCCTGAGGAGCCCCAGAATGTCGTTCACGCCTGAACCCGGCACCCCCCTGGCGACCTATTACGCCCAGACACAGCCGCGGGTCGGGACCGTCCTCGCGCGGCGCAGCCTCGGCACGCTGGACGCGGTGACCATCGGCCGCTACGCCCTGACCATCGGCGCCACGGACCCCAGCCACTACGACCCGGCCGCCGCACGGGCCGCCGGTTACGCCGACGTGGTGGCGCCACCGAACCTGCTCGCCGCGGTCGTGGAATGGGGTATCGGCACCCCCGAGGCCCACCTGCAGCCCGACGGAACACCCACCGACGGGGAAATCCCGCTCGGCGACGCCGACCTGCGGCTGCGCGTGATGGGCGCAGGCGAACAGATGGAACTGCTCAGCCCCGTGATCGCGGGCACAGAGCTGGTGCTCGAGACGACCCTCGAGGCGGTCACTCCCAAACAGACCCGCTCCGGCCCCTGCGTGTTTGTCACCGCCCTCAACACCTTCACCGCCGCCGACGGCGCCGTCCTCAACCGCAACCGGCGCACCGTCGTGCTGCGCAACCCCGCCCAGGAGTCGTAATGTCGCACACCTTCCAGGTCGGAGACCTGCTGCCACCGCTCCGACACACGGCAACCACCTTCCAGCTGTTCCGCTACAGCGCGGTCACCTGGAACCCGCACCGCATCCACTTCGACGCAACCTACGCACGCGAGGAGGGCCACCAAGGCCTCGCGCTGCACTCCCACCTACGGGCGGCGCTCGCGCTGCGCTGCGTCACCGAGGGCCTCGGCCCGGGGTGGCAGATCGCGAAGGTCGCCTACCGGTTGCGCAGGCCCATCTACGCGCCTGCCGACCTCGCCTACACCGCCCGCGTCACGGCGACCGACGGCGACGGCGACGGGACGGCCTGACCCTCGAGCTCATCGAGGAGAACCCCTCCGGCGAGGTCGGGTTCGAAGGGACGGTGTGGGTCACCAAGATCGCGGGAGCGAACCCCGACCGATTCCAGGCCACCACAGCGGGAGCGGCGACATGAGCCCCACAGCCGGACCGGGGCAGCGTCCGATCCAAGTCGGGAACTGCTCCGGCTTCTACGGTGACCGGGCCTCGGCCATGGCCGACATGGCGAAGGCGGGCGGCATCGACGTCCTCACCGGTGACTACCTCGCCGAGGTCACGATGCTGATCCTCGGAAAAGCGCGCGCCAAGGACGCAGGCCTGGGCTATGCGACCACCTTCCTGCAGCACCTCGATGCGGCGCTGGAGCAGCTCGTCGCGAACCGGATCCGGCTCGTCGTCAACGCCGGCGGGCTCAACCCCGCCGGGTTGGCCGCGGCAACCCGCGAACTGATCGCAAGCCGCGGCCACGACCTGCGGGTCTCCCACATCGACGGCGACGACGTCTTCGCCCGCCTCGACGCCCTGCAGCAGGCGGGCCATGCACTACCGCACCTGACCAGCGGCGAGCCGCTGTCGTCCTGGCCGCATCAGCCCCTGACGGCCAACGCCTACCTGGGCGGATTCGGCATCGCGCGCGCCCTGCAGCACGGCGCCGACATCGTCATCACCGGGCGGGTCGCCGACGCCTCGCTGGTCGTCGGTGCCGCCGCCTGGTGGTGGAGTTGGACCCCGCGTGACCACGACGCCCTCGCAGGCGCGGTGTGCGCAGGCCACGTCATCGAATGCGGGCCACAGGCCGCCGGCGGCAACTTCTCCGGGTTTCAGACCATTCCGGACCTCATCGAGCCGGGGTTCCCGATCGCCGAGATCGACGCCGACGGTTCCTGCGTGATCACCAAGACCCCCGGCACCGGCGGCGCCGTCACCCCGGACACGGTCACCGCTCAACTGGTCTACGAGATCGGTGCACCCGCCTACCTCAACCCGGACGTGATCACCCACCTGGACACCGCCCAGCTGACCGACCTCGGCGAGGACCGCGTCGGGATCCGCGGTGTGCGCGGCTCGGCGCCGCCCGCCACGACCAAGGTCGCGATCACCGGGGTGGGGGGATGGGAGAACAGCGTGCTCTTTGCGCTCACCGGCGCCGACCTCGACGCGAAGGCCGGCCTCCTCAAGCGATCCGTCCACCGCTACGCCGAGGCCGTTGACGGGCTCGACACGGTCGCGATCGACCGCATCGGACACGCCCAACCCGATCCCGACAGCCAGAACGCAGGCACCCAGCTGCTCAAGATCACAGTGCAGGGGACCAAGGACGCCGCCGGGCGCGCCTTCTCCTCGCGGATGGTCGAGCTGGCTCTGTCCAGCTACCCCGGGTTGTACGCCCTCGGCCCGCCCCAACCAGGGTCCGCATTCGGTGTGTACTGGCCCGCGCTACTCGACCAGGCGGTGCTCGAACACATGGTCCACCACCATGACGGCACCACCGAGGTCATCCCACCCGGCGACGCACACGGCGGAGGCGACGAGGTGACCCCGCAGGCCGAGTTGCTCACGCAACCGGAGCAACCGCCCTGGACGGCTGACGAACTGGTCGTCGCCGCACTCGGCGAGATCGTGCACGCCCGTTCCGGCGACAAGGGCGGCGACGCGAACCTCGGCGTCTGGGTACGCGACCGGCACGCATGGGAATGGCTCAGGTCCACCCTCACCGTCGAGGAGCTCCGGCGCCTCCTCCCCGAAGCCCGCGACCTGGCGGTCTCCCGCTACGAGCTCCCGAACCTCGGCGCGGTGAACTTCGTGCTCCACGGACTGCTCGGGACCGGCGCCACCTCGTCTCTGCGGCTGGACGCACAGGCAAAGGCCCTCGGTGAATGGCTGCGCGCACGCAGCACCAAGGTGCCGCGATCCCTGGTCAGGGCGTAGCACATGGGCGCCCCGACCATCCGCGAAACGTACGACGCGATCGAGAAGCGGCTCGCCCCACGGCTGGAGGCGTTCGTGCGCACCAGCCACTACGCCCAACCCAGCGCGATCCTGGTCGAGGCCCGCACCACCCTCGCCGCCACCGTCGACGGTGTGGCGGCGCGGGTCCTGCATGCGGTCAACCTGTCCGCCGGCACCGACGTCAAACGGTTACGAAGGCAGATCGGCGAGCTCGATCGGGAGGTCCGCCGGCTCCGCCTCGACGTGGCCGAGGACCCCGAGCAGCGAGGGGAGGTGTCCCGCGAAGTCGACGCTGTCCGCGCCCCGCGCCGCGGTCGACCGGATTCGCGCTGAGATCGACCGCACCGTGCTGCGCGCCCGCAACGGCATCAAGCTGGCGGCCGGGATCGGGCGCCCGCGGGTGAGTGTCACCCCGAAGGACGTGGTCTGGCGGCACGGCCGGGGCCGAGCTGTGGCACTACCGCAGTGACCAGGTCCGCGTCGGCCCGCCGCTGCTGGCGCTGGACAAGCCGACCCGGCGAGGTGAACCGGAGTCGGCGCTGTGCTGGACGACGCTGTCGGGTTGCCGTCTCGGCAGTTGATCGCTGGACGACACATCGTTGGAACAGCTGACCACCGACTGGATCGACCGTGCCCGCCAAAGGGGGCCAGGCTGGCCGCCGGACTCGCCTTCCGCAGTGCCTTCGTCGACGCGCCCGGAGGTCGGCTGGCCGCGGCTCAGGCAGCCGCGGCGGAGGCGCACAAGCTAGCGGCGGTGACCGGCAATCCCGGCCTCGTCCCTCCCACGGGCGCCCACACACTGCTCACCCTCACGTTGAGCGGTCGGGAGTCGGAAGCGCGGGCGACCGCGGCGGCGGTCGCCCGGGAGGCCCCGGGCCGGGGCGCCGCCGGTGAGATGGCCTTGGCGGCGTACTTCACGGGCGTGCTGGGAGATCAGTCTCGGCAACTATGGCCCGGCCCTGGGCTGCCTGGACCCGACGTACACCGACGACACGCCGCTCGTCGGAACCCAGGCACTGCCCGACCTCGTCGAGGCAGCCGTCCGCACGGGTCGGCGTGACCTGGCAGAACGCGCACTGCGGCGGCTGGCCGACCGCGCGACCGCCACCGCCACTCCGCTGGCCCTGGGCCTGCTCGCCCGGTCCCGGGCCCTGCTCGCCGCCCCCGCCCAAGCCCGCCAGGAATACGAGCGTCGTCGAAGCCGAGCACGCCTACCCGGGTGGGACCGGCGGGCGTGCGGGGGAGGGACATCCACTTGGAGCGGTGCACTAAGGATTTCCGGGATTCGACGTCCTCGGCCGCGCCCTAGCGTCATTGGCACCGCCCGTGTCAGCGGATGCCAGCGGTCGAAGCCACCCCGTCGCCACGATCCCGTTCGCGGTCATGGCGATCCAGGAGGCGGCGTATGCGGCGCGTGACGCCGGGCCGGCGCGACGGGTAGCCGCGCGTTCGAGGGCTCATGCCTTGCTCGTCGCACACAGAGAAGGAGATCAGGATGGATGACAACGTCGTGCTCGTCGGATTCACCGATCAGAGCAAGGCCTACCAGGCGCTGAGCCAGCTGCGGCAGGCGGGCGACGCGGGACGGGTGGATCTCCGCGCGGCCGCGCTGCTGGAGCGCGGACCCGACGGCGTGGTGCGGGAGCCCGAAGGCGGTGACGCCGCCCCCGGCGTCGCAATCGCAGGCGGTGGCCTGATCGGCATGCTGATCGGGGTGCTCGGCGGCCCGTTGGGCATGTTGCTGGGCACCTCCACCGGCATGCTCACCGGCGGCGTCGCCGCAGCGGACCACGCCGATGATCAAGACATTGCGCTGGACGCGATCAGCGGGCAAGTCGGGCCTGGACAGACCGTCCTCGTCGCAGAGGTCGGCGAGGTTACCCCCGAGGTCGTCGACAACGCCATGTCCGGGCTGGGTGGCACGATCACCCGCCGCTCCGCCGCGGACGTCTACGACGAGATCCAGTCGGCCCGGGCCGCCCAGGACGCGGCCGAGGCCGAGGCCCGTCGGGTGCTGCGCGAGCAGCGCCGCGCCGAGCACAAGGACAAGTGGGAGCAGTTCAAAAACAAGGTCAAGTCGGCGGTGACGTGACACGCCAAGGCGGTGTTCCAGTGCCACCTCGATCAGGACGACGCCGACAAGAAGTACAAGGAGGCGACGCTCAGCTGGGTCGGGCGCGAGTCGGTCCGTAGCTGATCCGCGCCCACCGTTCGGCGAACCAGCTCCCGACCGGCGCAGACTAACTCTTAGGCTGTTCGGCGAACTCGTGCCCGACGATGTCGATCAGGGTTCGGGCGTGCAGTTCGAACAGGGCGATCAGGTCGACGTTCTCGCCGCCGATCTCGCGGGCGATGAACAGCCCGTCGGCGCCTGCGAGGGCGTAGGTGGTCAGCTGCCGGACCGACGCCTCGGACAGCTCGGGAGCCAGTTCCCGGACGGCCTCGGTGACGCGCTGGCGGGCGACCTGGCGTACCTGCAGGAACTTCGACCGCGCGGTGGGCTCGGTCGGGCGGCGCTCCAGCACCAGCATCAGTCCCAGGCGCAGGAAGTCGGGGATGTCCAGCAGCGCCTTCGCCACCGCGACCGCCATCGCGGTCATCCGCTGGCGGGGGGAACCAGCCGCTGCGCTGGGCAACGTCAACGCGGCCAGCCACCGGTCGAAGCTGCGCTCGATCACCGCGGCGATCAGCGCGTCCTTGTCCGCGAAGTACCAGTAGATCGAGCTGGCAGGCAGCCCGCAGCGGGCGCTGACCGTGGCAATGCTGGTGCCCTCGTAGCCGCGCTCGCCCGCGATCTCGGCGGCCGCGTCGAGGATCCGTCGCCGCGACTCCTCACCATCCGCCCGCCTACGGCGACCGCTACGTCCCTCGCTCATGCCTTTGCTCCCTTGACGCCGTGCCCCCGACCTGGCTTACTGTAGCAGACGTTCCAATTGGAACGATCGCTACAAATGGCGAGCGGCCCGAGGGGGTGCGCTCCTCGATGGAGGTGGCAAGGGGCATGTCAACGACGACGTCGCAGCGACCGGACACGCGGCGGGAGGTGAGGCGGAGCGAGAGCACGGTGCGCGTGGGCGCACGGGACGTCTTCCTGACCGAAGCCGTTCCGACGACAGGCGCGACCCGGGAGATACCGCTGGTGCTGCTGCACGGCGGCGGCCCGGGGGCGACCGGGGCGTCCAACTACGCGCGCAACATCGACGCCTTTGCGAGCGCGGGCTACCGGGTTCTGGTCCCGGACATGCCCGGCTACGGGCGGTCGTCCAAGGAGCTGGACCACTCCGACCCCTTCGCCGACCTCGCGGTGTTCGTTCGCGGTCTGCTGGACGCACTCGATGTCGACAAGGCGCACGTGGTGGGGAACTCCTACGGCGGAGCGGCGGCACTGCGGCTGGCGCTCGACCGTCCGGACCGGGTCGCACGGCTGGTGCTGATGGGGCCGGGCGGGATCGGGACGACCCGGGCGCTGCCCACGAAGGGCCTGAGCGAGCTGATGAACTACTACACCGGCGAGGGCCCGTCGCGGGCGAAGCTGCGCTCGTTCATTCGCGACTACCTGGTCTTCGACTCCTCCCAGCTGCCGGAGGAGCTCCTCGAGCTGCGTTACGAGGCGAGCATCGACCCGGACGTGGTGGCGAACCCGCCGTTGGGCAGGCCGAGCGGGCGCGGGGCGCTGCGGACGCTGCTGCGCATGGACTTCACCCGCGACCGGGCACGCGTGGCGGGCTGCGCGGTGCCGACCCTGGTGATCTGGGGAACCGCGGACAAGGTCAACCGCCCGTCGGGCGGCCCCTGGCTGGCGCACACGATGCCCAACTGCGACCTGCACCTGTTCGCCCGCACCGGGCACTGGGCGCAGTACGAGCAGGCCGACCGGTTCAACAACCTCGTACTGGCCTGGCTGGACGGTGCGGCATGACGGCCACGCTGCTGGAGCGGGCCGCCGCCCCGGTCCGTCCGGACATCTTCGGCGCCACCCGGCTCGGCTACGTGGTGGTCGAGTCGCAGCGGCTGACCGACTGGCACCGCTTCGGTACCGACGCCATCGGCCTGCACGTGGACGAGCTGACCCGCGACGCGCTGCGGTTCCGACTCGACGACCGCGAGTGCCGGTTCCTGATCCGTCGCGGGCCGGCCGAGGACGTGGTCGCCGTCGGTTGGGAGATCGACGACCACGAGACCTTCGACGTGATCCTCGACCGCGTCCGCGCAGTGGGGCTGCCCGTCGAAGAGGTCACAGAGGAGAAGGCCGCGCTGCGCGGCGTCGAGCGGCTGTGGCGGTTCCCGGGCCCGAAGGGCGTCGCCACCGAGATCTTCACCCGCGCCCGCACCACCACCGCCCCGCTGCGCATGCAGAACACCGCGTTCGTCACCGGCCGCTGCGGCATGGGCCACCTGGCCATCACCACGACCCGGCCGGAGCAGTTGCACACCTACTGGAACAACCTGCTCGACCTGCGCCTGTCCGACCGCATCACCGAACGGGTCGGCCCCGCGAAGCTGCAGATCCGGTTCCTGCGCAGCGGCGAGCGGCACCACTCGATCGCCCTCGCCAACGTCGCAGGCCTACGTATCGACCCGATCCGCACCGCGGTGCAACACGTCAACATCGAGGTCGCCCGCCTCGAGGACCTGCTGGCGAGCTTCCACCGCGTCACCGATCTCGGCTTCGCCATGGCCTGGTCGGTGGGCCAGCACACCAACGACCGGGAGCTGTCCTACTACTGCGTCACCCCGTCCGGTTTCGAGCTCGAGGTCGGCTGGAAGCCCGTCGTCATCACCCCCGAACTCGAGGCCACCTGGGAGCCCAGCCACTACGAGGGCATCTCCCTCTGGGGGCACACGGTCGTCGGGGAGAACGTCGCCACCGTCATGAACAAGTTCCACGCGGCGGTGCGGTCCCTGCGCAAGCAGGAACAGATCGTCCCGGCGCTGTCCACCACCCCCAAGGGAGCCCACCGGTGAACGAGACCACCTACGACGTCGCCGTGATCGGCTACGGGCCGGTCGGAGTGACCGCGGCCAACCTGCTCGGACAGCTGGGGCTGCGCGTGCTGGTCGTGGAGCGCGACGCCGACGTCTACGCCCGCGCCCGCGCCATCTCCACCGACGAGGAGGTCCTGCGGATCTGGCAGCGGATCGGGCTGGCCGACCAGCTCACCGCCGACATGCTCGCCGACCGGGCCATCACCTTCGTCGACGCCCAAGGCCGCGGATTCCTGTCCTTCACCCCGCAAACCTGGGGCAACGGCCACCCCACCCAGCAGTTCATCTACCAACCCGCCCTGGAACAGACGCTGCGGGCCGGAGTCACCCGCTACCCCAACGTCGATGTCCTGCTCGGGCACGAGTGCACCGGGCTCGACCAGGACGCCGACGGCGTCGACCTGACCATCCGGCGCACGGACGACGGACGACAATGTCCGGCAGGCCCGCGCCGCCTATGTGATCGCCGCCGACGGCGGGTCCAGCCCCACCCGTGGGCGCCTGAACGTCAGCTTCGAGGGACGCACCTACGACGACCGCTGGGTCGTCATCGACACGAAGGTCAAGAAGCCCTGGCCCGAGGTCGACCGGCTGCGCTTCCACTGCAACCCGGCCCGCCCCGCGGTCGACTGCCCCACCCCGCTGGGCCACCATCGCTGGGAGTTCCCGGTGCTCCCGGGAGACGATCCCGACGCGCTGGTCACCCCCGAGGCCGTGCTGGAGCTGCTGGCCGGTCAGGGCATCGGCCCGGAGCACGTCGAGGTGCTGCGCGCGGTCATCTACAACCACCACGTCCGCTTCGCCGACCGCTGGCGGATCGGGCGGGTGTTCCTGGCAGGCGACGCCGCGCACGTCATGCCGCCCTGGATCGGGCAGGGCATGGCCTCGGGCGTGCGCGACGTGGACAACCTGTGCTGGAAGCTCGCCGCCGCCCTCGACGGCCGCCAGCCCGCGAATGTCATCGAGCGGCTGCTCGACTCCTACGAGACCGAGCGGAAACCGCACGTGCGGGCCCTCACCAAGGCCGCGGTGTTCTTCGGCCGGGTCATCACCGAGCGCCGCCCGGCGGTGACCGCCGTGCGCGACCCGCTGTTCCGCCTCGCCCGACGGGTTCCCGGGCTCGGCTCCTACCTGCGCGACCTGCGCTGGTTCCCGGTCACCGCCTACCGCGAGGGCATGCTCGCCTGCACGCCGAGGCGGCGCGGCGCCCGCCGCGCGGTCGGCGCGCACATCCCCCAGCCCTGGGTCCTCGACCAGCAAGGCAGCCGCGCCCGCCTCGACGACGCCCTCGGCCACACCACATGGGCGGTGCTGCACACCGGACCTGCCGAGGGCCGCCCGGACCTCGATCGGTGGCGCCGCGCAGGCGTCCAGGTCCTCCAGCTCCGCCCCGCAGGCTCCGACCCCGGGCGCAGCGCGGTCGTGGACGTCGAGAACCAACTGCGCGACTGGATGCGGGCCCGGGGCCTCACGGCAATGGCCGTCCGCCCCGACAGCATCGTCTACGCGGCCGCCGCGACAGGCGAAAAGCTTGCGGCGCCCCCCTCGGCCACGATGCCGCCCGCGCCACGCGGCCCGGCCGTCGCCGAGATGCCCGCTGCGTCCGCCCACGCACCCGAGGTCGCTGTCCGATAGCCGGACCGCTGGTCGTCACCACCGTTCCCGCAGCCGCCGAGCGGTGCCGCGGGGTCGCGGACTGGGGACTTCGGGGATTCGAGGGGGGTCGAAGCGGATCACCGGGCGGTCGGGGTGGAGCGTGTCGACCAGCGGGTCGAAGGACTCGAGGCCCGCCCCGACGCCGTTGACAGCAGCAGCGGCGTGCGGCGGGGATCACCCGACCGGACGTGGATGCGCAGCAGCTGCGCGCCGACGCTGACCAGCCGGACGGGCCGGGCCGGGTCGGCGTTCATCGGTCGAGGACGTAGACGCCGGGCGCGGGCTCCAGCGGGACCAGCCCGGCTCCGCCGAGCGCGTTCGGCGCATCGCGATCCGGCCCGCTGCGCTGCGACAGCCAGGCGAGGTAGTCGGGCCACCACGACCCCGATGTCGTCGCGGTCGCGCGCTGCCACCCGGCAGGCTCCGGGCCGAGATCCGCGGAGACCTGGTAGGTGGCCCGGGGGTTGGTGGGCGGGTTGACGATCGCGGCGACGTGCCCGCTGGTGGACAGCACGAAGCGGGTCTGTCCGCCGAACAGCTGCGCGCTGCGATAGCAGGCCTGCCACGGACAGATGTGGTCGGCGACACCGGCGACGACGTAGCCGTCGATAGTGATCGCCGCCAGGTCGACCGGCTGATCGAGCAGGCTCGCCTGACCGGGCGCCACCAGCGGGTTGCGGAGGGCGAGGTCGACGAAGTCGCGGTGCAGGGCGGCGGTCATGCGGGTGGTGTCGGCGTTCCAGAACAGGATGTCGAACGGTGCCGGGTCCTTGCCCTGCAGGTAGTTGTTCACCCAGTAGTTCCAGATCAGGTCGTTCGGGCGCAGCCAGGCGAAGATCTCGGCCAGGGTGCGTCCGTCCAGGTAGCCGCGGGTCGCGGACGCTGTGGTCGCGAGCCGGGCGGTGGTGTCGTCGAGCGCCGCGGCGGCCATCCCGGCCTCCGCCTGGTCGAGCACGCACACCGCCAGGGCGAACCCGGCCACCTTGTCGCTCAGCTGGCCGCGTTGCTGCAGCGCGGCCAGTGCCATCGACTGCAGCGTGCCGCCGGAGCAGAAGCCCAGCACGGTGGCGGCGTCGGCGCCGGTGACGGCCAGGGCCCCGTCGAGCGCGTCCAGGATCGCCTGCCCGTAGACGTCGATGCCCAAGGCCCGGTGGCGGGCGTCGGGGTTGCGCCAGGAGATCATGAACACCTGCTGGCCGCCCCGCACGAGGTACTCCACGAGCGAGCGCCCGGGTGCGAGATCGGCGAGGTAGTACTTGTTGATCACTGGTGGGACGACGAGTAGCGGCCGGGTGCGCACTGTCGGGGTTTGCGGGGTGTACTGGATCAGCTCGAACGTCTCGGTGCGCAGCACCACCGCGCCCGGGGTGACGGCGAGGTCGGCACCGACCTCGAAGGCATCGGGCCGGACCATTGTCGGTACGCGGGGAGCTTCGACCAGGTCCGTGACCAGGTTGCGCACGCCCTTGACGATGTTGGCGCCGCCGGAGTCGATGAGCGCCTTCCACGCGGTGGGGCTGATGAAGGGGTTGTTGCTCGGTGCGAGGGCGGCGACGAGGTTGTCGAGGGCGAATTCGAGGCGGGTGCGGTCGCGCCAGTCGAGGTGCGCGTCGGCGAGCATTATCTCAGCGGTGCTGCTGGTGGCGATGTAGGCCTGCAGGATGCGCCGCAGTAGGGGGTTGGTGCGCCAGGCGTCGTCGCGGAAGCGGCGATCCCGTTCCCCGGCGGCGCCTGCGGATCGACCGATCGCGACCTGTCCCAGCTCCGTCGACAGGTCCCGAACGCGCCGGACGACCGTTTTCGGGTGCCCTGCGAGATCGACAGCCCAGCGCAGCCCTGGCCCGGCGGGCGCGAGCCGACGCAGCGGGCCGCGGGCGCCGTGGGTCAGCAGCAGGTCCAACGGTGCGGCGGTGTCGGTGTGCTCGCCCCTCGTCATCGACCCGGCCGGGGCCGCGGCGGCCTGGGGCGGTTCTGCCGACCGCCGCGGTGCGGCGCCTCTGCCACGGCTGGGTTTGGGCGGGGTCGCGGCCGCCGGAGGCACGGGTCGGTCGGTGTCAGCGGAGATCGTGGTCCCGGTGTCGCCGGTGGGGAGGGCGGAATTCTCGCTGATCACGGCTGGTCCTTCGCAGTGGCGGGAGCGGTGGGCACCGCGGGCGCTGGGGTCGGCGGCTGGGTCGGAGCCGGGGACGGTGGCCGGAGCGGGGTCAGGCCGTTGATGAGCGGTTTGATATGGCGGCCGGTGCGCTGGACGGTGCCGTCGGGCCGCACGATGGCGGCGCGGCCGCGGCCCAGCCACCGGTGCAGCTCGGAACCGGGTGCGGCCGCGATGACGACGGCCCCGCGCCGCGCGATCGCGCGCTGCTGTGCCCGGGTTGGCGTGGTCGCGGTGACCAGGGCGAAGCGCCCGGCGGCGAGGTCGTCGAAGCGGTGGGCGTCGTCGATGGCGGCGTTCGGGCACAGCCGGCCTGCCAGTGATCGACCCAGGCGAGGCCGGGCGACCAGGGCGGTGCGCCGCAGCGGCGGTGTCCGGCTGTCCAGGACGTGCTGCCTGGCGCCGGGCAGGTGATGCAGGCGCGGCGCGACCAGCCTGCGCGCCACCTTGCCGAACTCGCCGCCGCCGGTCATGACCGTGCCGACCAGCTTCGCCAACCGGATCATGGCGCGGGCGTGCGGCTTGCGTTCGGCCTCGTAGGTGTCCAGGAGGTGCTCGGGAAGATCACCGGACAGGACAGCGGCGAGTTTCCACGCGAGGTTGGTCGCGTCGCGCAGTCCGGCGCCCATGCCTTGTCCGATGAACGGCGGGGTGAGGTGGGCGGCGTCGCCGAGCAGGAAGATGCGCCGGTCACGCCAACGGTCGGCGATCTGGGCGCGGAAGGTGTATTCGGCGGCCCGCACGATGTGTAGCTGGTCGAGCGGTATCGACTTGGTCCACGGTGCGATGAGCGGGTGCAGGCGGGTGATGTGACGGTAGTCGGCGGCGGTCTCGGTGGCGGCGAGGCGGAACTCCCACCGGTAGCGGGTGTCCCCGATGCGCATGTAGGTCCCGGCACGGCGGGTGTCGCACACCTGGTGCACACCCTCCCACTCGGCCAGCTCGCAGGGGGTGTCCACGTCCAAGACCAGCCAGCGCTGGTCGAACCCCAGATCGGCCATGTGCGCGTCGATCGCGGTGCGGGCGATGCTGTTGGCGCCGTCGCAGCCGAGCACGTACGCGGCCAGCAGCGTCTGCGACGTGCCGTGGAGGCGATCGGTCACATCGACCCGTACCGGCCCGTCACCGTCCTGGGTCAGGGCGGTGACCTCCAGGCCGCCGCGCAGTGTGGCGGACGGGTACCGGGTCAGGTTGAGGCGCAGGAGGGCTTCCAGTTCCGGCTGCTCGAACATGTTGGCCTGAGGGTAGCCGTGCCTGCCGTGATCGGCGTCCCGTTGCAGCTCCGCCAACACCGTCAGATCCGGCTCGACCAGCCGCAGCCCACGACACGGCCGGGAGATCGCCGCGAACTCGTCGCGGATCCCGAGGCGGGCCAGGATGCGGTAGACCTCGTCGTCGAGGTGGACCGCGCGGGGCTGCGGGTAGATCGAGTCCCACCGGTCAAGGACCAGGCACGGGATGTCGTACTGGGCGAGCAGGGTGGCAGCGGTCAGCCCGGTGGGGCCTGCGCCGATGATGACGACGGGAATGACGGGGGTGTTCATGACCGGCCTCCGAGCAGGGTGACGAGGTAGGCGGCGACGAGCAGGCCCGCCACCAAGGCCGGTGCCAGCAGACGCGGCTGGTCGCGGTGGCGCAGGTGCGCGAGGACCGCGCCTGCGAGCAGGAGCAGCAGCCCGGCGGCTGCGAGCGCACCGATCGGCGGCGCGATCAGGCCGAGCAGGACACCGATGGCGCCTGCGATCTCCAGCACGCCGATCGCCTGGTAAGAGCGGGTGACGTAGCCGAGGTGGGCGGCGCGTGCGCGCATCGGGGCGACCGCGGCCACCTTGGCCGCGCCGAGGACGAGGAAGAACGCGGCGACCAGCACCGCGAGGGCCAGCAGGGCGATCATGCTGTTACTTCCGGAGGCGGTCATCGCTCGATCACCACCAGTTCCCATGCGATGGCGTAGCGGCCAAGGGCCGCCCCGACGGCGGCCGGGTCGGTATCCGAGGGCACGTGCACGGTCGCGACCGCGCGACCGTCCTCGATCCGGGTGTCCACCGTGGCGTGCGGGCTGATCGAGCTGAGTGCGTCGAGGACGGCGCGGCGGGTGGCGTCGGCGCGCAGCGGCAGCTTGTAGGGCTTGCCGACGGCGGTGGCCGGGAGCGTGTCGAGGACGGTGACGGTCTTGGGTGCCGCGGCAGGCTCGGCGACCCGCGCGGACGCCCAGCTGCGCAGCTCGTCCTCGCCGACGGTCGCCCCGGCGTTGAGGGCCACGTAGGCGACCGGGACCTCACCGGCGTGCGCGTCGGGTCGACCGACGGCAACGACCCCGGCGACCTGGGGATGCGCGAGCAGGGCGTCTTCGACGACGGCCGGGTCGATGTTGTGCCCGCCGCGGATGATGAGGTCCTTGGCGCGGCCGGACAGATACACGAAGCCGTCGGCGTCCACCCTGGCGAGGTCACCGGTGTCCAGCCAGCCCTCGACCAGCTTGCCGCAGCCGTCCAGGACATACCCGTCGTCGTTGCGTTCGATGACGTAGCCGGGGAACACGGTGGGGCCGCTGATCGCCAGCACGCCCGGCTGCCCGGGAGGCAGGTCCTCCCAGGTGCCTTCGGCGCCCACGCGCACGGCCTTCATGCGCTGGTAGGGCAGCCGCTGCCCGACCGAACCCGGTCGGGGTGCGTGGGGGAAGGCGCGCGCGCTCGCGCAGGTGGCCTCGGTCAGCCCGTAGCCCTCCATCAGGCTCACACCGGTGTGGGCGTGGAAGCCGTCACGCACCGCGGGAGGCAGCGGGGAGGCGCCGACGATGGCCAGCCGCAGGCTGGAGATGTCCGCGTCCACCGGGTGTCGGGTCAGTGCGGCGTAGACGGTGGGTACCGCGCTCATCGAGGCGATGTGGTACTGCGCCACCAGTGTCCAGAACCGTGCGAACAACGCGGGGTCGCGGTAGCCGAGCGGGCCTGCCCACAGCACCTGCTGGCCCTTGAACAGGGGCATCAGCACGGTGACGATGAGGGCGTTGACGTGGAACAGCGGCAGCGCGGCGAACACCGTCGACGCGGGCGTGAACCCGGCGTACGCGGCCAGCATCCAGGCGTCGGCCACCTCCATGGCGTGGGTGTGCGCAGCCAGCTTGGGCGCGCCGGTGGTGCCGCCGGTGTGAAACAGCGCCGCGAGATCCGACGATCGCGGAACGATGCCTGTGAAGCGTGCCGGGTCGCGGTGCCGAGCCTGCTCGTGGAGGTAGCCGACGCTGACGCCGGGCAGGAGCGGCAACGGTTCGGGTGCGCCCGTTGCTGCGGTGGGTCGCACGACCAGGACGGTGTCGAGCACCCCGGTGGCGGCGAGATCGCGAGCACTCTGCCAGGTGGCGGGTGCGAGTTCCGGGCCCGCCGTGATCAGCACGCGCGCTCCCGAGCGGCGCAGCAGCTCGCCCAGATGCCCCGGCGACAGCGACCCGTTGAGCGGGGCGGCGATGCCCGCCAGCTGCGCGGCCAGCGTTGCGGGGATCAGCTCGGCGCAGTTGGGGGCCATCAGGGCCACCGCGTCGGTGCGGCGCACGCCCAGCTCGTGCAGCACGTTCGCATAGCGATGCACGTCGGCGAGCAGCTGCGCGAAGGTGCGCCGGGCCGGTTCCTGCCAACGCTCCGCGTCGGGCAGGACGGACACCGCGACCCGGTCGGGCCACAGCGTCGCCGCGCGGGCCAGCAGCGCATAGGTGGTCTCGGGCAGCCCACGGGCGTGCAGCGGCACCGCTTCGATCACGGGCAGGTCATCCGGTGTGGCGTAGTCCGGCCACAGTACGTCGGTGGTCCGGGGCTGAGTGGTCATCGGGTCGGTGTTCCTCGGGTTGGTGGTCATCGCGTCCACCGCACGGGGGTGCGCTGCCTGCCGAGGTCGATGGCGCCGTCGTCGGTGCCCACGGTGGCCTCGATGACGTCGCCGTCTTGCAGGTAGCGCGGGTTGTTCCGCTGGCGGCCGAGGAAGATCTGCCACTTGCGCGCAGGCGGTAGGAAGGAGCTGAGCCACGCGAGCGGCTTGGCCGGGGCGGACAGCGCGGTGCCGACCGGGGTGCCGGTGAGCAGCAGGTCGCCGGGGTCGAGGTGCTGGAAGCGGGCCAGCGACTGCAGCGCCCGCACCGGCGGGTAGATCATGTCGCCGCCGACGCGGGCGTCCTGGCGTAGTTGGCCGTTGACCCACAGCCGCAGCCGCAGGTCACCGAATCGCTTGAGCTCGTCGCGGTCCAGCAGCACCAGCGCGGGCCCAACCGGGGTGAACGTGGGGTAGGACTTGGCCTCGTAGAACTGGGTCTGGGGCAGCTGGACATCCCGGGCGGACACATCGTTGGTGACCACCAGGCCCGCGACGAAGTCGGCGAGGTTGTCCTCGGTGATCTCGGTGCCGACCGGCACCGGCCTGCCGATGACCAGACCGATCTCGACCTCGTAGTCCAGCAGCCGCACGTGGGCGGGTCGCACGACCTCGGCGTGCGGGCCGGTGATCGATCCGGACGCCTTGCGGAAGAAGGTCAGCGGGATGGTGGCCGGGTTCATGCCGGCGTCGGTGACGTGCGAGGCGTAGTTGGTCATCTGGGCCACCACCCGGCACGGCGCGGTGACCGGGGAGACGAGGGCCAGGTGCTCGACCGGCACACGGTCGGTGCTCACCGCGGCCGCCGCGACTGCGTCCTGGTCGGCCAGCAGGTCGGCGGTGGTGGTGGCGTCGGTGTCGATCGGGGCGGCGCCGGTGGGGGTTTGGACGTACCAGGCGTCGGCGGTGCGCAGCACGGAGATGCTCATGATGTCGCCACCTTCAGCAGGCCCCGCAGCGCGCGCACGTCGAACTCGGTGTCGGTGCGCAGCGCACGGGCGATCGCGCGCAGCTCCCGCACAGACTCCCGGCCGGGGGTGATGCCCAGGAAGTCCTTGGTCGCGGGCGGCCCCCACTGGGCCAGGCCGGACGCGGTCATCGGGGCCCAGCCCGGCTCGAGGGTGTTGTCGAACAGGTCGCCGTCGCTGAAGTGCTCCACCAGGAACCCGTCCGGGTCGCGCCAGTAGTCGAAGATCTGGCTGCCCTGGATGTGCCGCCCGATCCCCCACGAGCGGTGGTAGCCCTGCTCGCGCAGGTACTCCCCGCCCGCGGCCAGCGCGTCCAGGTCCGACACCTGGTAGGCGGAGTGCACATACCGGTTGGACGGGCCCAGCGCCATGGCCAGCGTGTGGTGGTCGGTCGGGGTGGGCCCGCGGTCGCAGCGGATGAAGCTCATCACCGGCCCGCGCTCGCGCTGCCCGGCGTGGTAGAGGAAGTCGCTGACGATCAACCCGAGGTGGCTGCAGGTACCAGTCCAACGTCTGCACATAGCGGTTGGACTGCAACACCACATGCCCCAGCCGCTGCACCGTTGCGGGCGCCCGCGGCGGCCGCTGCGTCGCGTTGGTTCGCGTGACCGTGTGTCCGACGTTCCAGGGCAGCGGCTCCTGCCCGGGCAGCGCGGGCAGCTCGTGCTGGTCGGCGACCACCCGCACCCGGGCCCCGCTCGGATCACGCAGGTCCACCCCGACCCCGCCCAGGCTCTCCGGCAGCGCCGCGACCGTCCGCCCGGTGGAATCGGCGAGCCGGACCACATCCGACGGGTCGGCCGCGCGGAACGCCGTGCCGACGAACCGCGACCGCGACCCCTTGCGGATCAGCACGCACGGCGCCCCGGCGTCGGTGCCCCGCAGCTGCAGCTCGTCCTCGGTGCGCAGCACCGGCGCGAAGCCGAACGCGCGCCCGAACACCTCCGCGCGCGCCAGGTCCGGCTTTTCGAACTCCAACCACGCCAGGTCGTGCACCTTCACCACCGGGTTCACCACCCGTCCCGGGTGCTCCCCGGCCAGCCCGCCCTGCGCGCTGTGCAGACCCGCGTGCGGGTCCCGCTGCTCGGCCATCCGTCCACTCCCTCTATCGTTAACTGATGACATCATCATGCATGAGTGTAGCGTCAGTCAAGGATTTCTGATGATTTCTTCAGTATTGATGGAGTCTGGTACCGTGGTGCCGATCGCGAGCGGAAGGTGAGAGCAGTGACCCAGCCCGGTAGTGCCCCCCGCAGCCGTCAGCAGCGGCGCAAGGAGCGGACCCGCGCTGCGTTGGTCCGCGCCGCGCAGGCGCTACTCGCCGCCGGGAAGACCGACGTGCCGATCGCCGAGATCACCCGGGCGGCCGACGTGGGGATGGGCTCGTTCTACAATCACTTCGACAGCAAGGACCAGCTGTTCCAGGCCGCGGTCGAGCAAGCGCTCGACGGCCACGGCGCCCTGCTCGAGCGGCTCACCGCCGGCCTCGACGACCCCGCCGAGGTCTTCGCCCAAAGCTTCCGGCTCACCGGCCGACTACACCGCCGCCAACCCGAGCTCAGCAAGGTGCTGCTGCACAACGCCCTCGCCCTCGCCCGATCGGACAATGGTCTCGCCCCCCGAGCCCGCCGCGACCTCGACGCCGCCACCCGCGCAGGACGGTTCACCGTCCATGACCCGGAACTCGCTTTGGCCGTCATCGCGGGCGCCACACTGTGCCTCGGCCAGCTCCTGCACGACCAACCCGAACGCGACGACGCGCACGCCACCGACCAACTCACCGAGGACCTGCTGCGCATGCTCGGCGTCCCCGCCGACGAAGCGCACCGGATCTGCCTGCGTCCCCTCCCCGATCCCGGCGATCCGGGGTGGCACGAACCCCAGAACGTGGGGATACGACCCTCCGCTTCCACGCCGGTCAGCGCGGCGCACCCGACAGCATGAGTTCCCTGAAGCGCGCGGAGCGGCCCTGTGCACCCCCCGCTGGCGGCGAGGATGCCGATCAGCGACGATACTTTGATCAGGCAAGGTGGGGTCATCTTCCGGAGGGAGCCGGGTCGTGGTGAGGGGATCGGAGGCGTTCTGCGTTGAGTCCTGACATGACAGCGGCGGCGGAGGCCGCCGCCCCCCAAGCGGCACCCCTCTCCCGGGTCGAGCGACGCAAGGCGCTGACCCGGCAGAAGCTGATCGACGCCGCGCGGGCCATGCTCGCGGCAGGAACCGCCACCGACGCCAGCATCCAGCAGATCACCGGAGCGGCCGATGTCGGGTTCGGCTCCTTCTACAACCACTTCTCCAGCAAGACCGAGCTGTTCGAGGCAGCGGTCACCGACGTCCTGGAGGAACTGGGAGCGCTGTTCGACCAGCTCAGCGTCGACGTCGAGGACGCCGCCCTGGCCTATGCCCAGTCGACAAGGCTGACGCTGCGACTGTGCCGCAGCCGCCCACAGCTTTGCGCCGTGCTCGTCCGGCATGGGATGCACTACATGGAGACCGAGGACGGGGTCGCCCCACGCCTGCTGCGCGACCTCAAGGCGGGCATGGCAACGGGTCGGTTCCTCGAAGCCGAGCCACGGTTGGTCCGCGCCGCCGTATCCGGGGCGGTGCTGGCCACGCTACAGATGGCGCTGACGCACCCCGAGCTGGTCGACGACGCCGCCTGCGATCAGCTCGTCGAACAGTTGCTGCGCCTGCTGGGCGTGCCGTTCGACGAGGCGCGCCAGCTGGCGCACGCGCCGCTGCCGGACACCGAGCTACCCGAACCCTCCTGACCCGGGCGACCTCCTGGTCGCTCGGCGCCCCGGCAGCTTTCCTGAGGGCCGGCGGCCCCGCTCCCCCGCGCCCACGAACTACGTCAGGACTCCGCCGCGAGGGCACGCCGCGGTCATCGACGGCCGCCCAGTGGTCCCGGAGCAGCGATGCGGACTTGGGCTGCCCGATGCGACCGCACGCGGCCCAGCGGACGGCGAGGCGCTGAGCAGCTGCCTGCCCGACGTGGGGCAGCAACCAGGCCCGGCGAGGCCCGCGACGACCGGAAGCCCTGACTCTTGCCGTCATTCAGGACTGGACACGGGCCTCGGTACGACCTACAGTAACTGATGACTTCATCAGTCGCGAGAATATTATCAATCATGATCGGTGCTGCTCGACGCAGTCAGGGAGGACCCATGCCGACGGACAGCGCATTCCTTCGCGGGTCCGGGCGGAACGGCACGCCGATCACCGACCGCGTCGCGGGCAAGGTCGTCGTCACCGGCGCGGCCAGGGGCCAAGGCGCTGCGGAGGCGCGTGCGCAGGCCGCCGAAGGGGCGATCGTGGTTTCCACGGACATTGTCGCCGCGGAGCAGGTCGCGGCGGGCGAGCTCGATGGGTACGGCGAACCGCTGCCGTATCGGCGGCTCGACGTGAGCGACCCCGCCGCCTGGGCCCGACTGGCGACGGAGCTCCGGATGCGATACCGGGCCGGACTACGGAATTCAGGGATTCCAGGCCGTCTGCCGCGCCCTAGCGTCCGGCATGTACCACGAGAAGGACAGCAGCGGCAGGTCTCGAGGACCAGCGCGCCGCGCCCAGCAGCAGAAGCAGACGCGCAGGGGCGAGGCCGCCACCGACGGGCGCGAGCCCCCGAAGGGGTGGCCAGTGGCCGTGGGCAGCTCAGCAGCCCGATCCGCCGTAGTCGGCCCGCCACGCCCGCGAGCGATCCGACTGCCGGGTGCGAGGCACGGCGACGGATCAACCACGAAGGAGGACTCATGCAGGCGGACCGCACCGCCCTCCACGGGCCCAGCCAGGAGAGCACGGCAACTGCGGGTCGGGTCGCAGGCAAGGTCGTTGTCATTACCGGCGCGGCACGGGGCCAGGGCGCTGCGGAGGCGCGCGCACTGGCCGCCGAAGGGGCGATCGTGGTGGCCACGGACCTCGTCGCCGCGGACAAGATCGTGCCCGGCGAACTCGACGGACACGGTGACGCGATCGCTTATCGGCAGCTCGACGTGACCGACCCCGCCGCTTGGGCCCGGCTCGCGGCCGAACTGAAGCTACGGAACGGCCAGGTGCACGGCCTGGTCAACAACGCGGGACTCACGCACCTGGCCCGGCTGCTGGACGTCGAGCTGGTCGACTGGGAGCGAATCTTCCGCGTGAACACGACCGGACCGCTGCTCGGCATCCAGGCCCTGGCGCCGCTGATGCCACCCGGCGCCTCCATCGTCACGATCGGCAGCGCCGCGGCGCTCACGCCCAACTTCACCGCCGCCTACACGGCGTCGAAGTGGGCCGTGCGTGGCTTGGCGAAGGTGGCAAGCCTGGAGCTGGGGCCGCTGGGCATCCGCTCCAACCTGGTCCATCCCGGCTACATCGAAACCCCGATGGTGGCCGACGCTCCGTCCGGGTTCCGGCAGGCGCAACTCGCGGCCAATCCGCTCGGCATCCTCGGCAAGCCCGAGGACGTGGCGCACCTGGTCGTCTACCTGATCAGCGACGAGTCCCGCTACCTCACCGGTGCAGAGATCGCCGTGGACGGCGGGTTCACCGGCCAGGCAGGCGCCAAGACGCTGTTCGACGCCGTCCGCGCCCTCGACCGCTCCGCCACCGCGAGCGTCGCGGCCGTGGCGGCGCAGTGAGTGGCAGGGAGAACCTGATGACCATCGTCGCTGTCACCTACCGCTACACCGACGACGTGGCCGCGCGCGACCGCATCCTCCCCGAACACCGCGACTACCTGCGCGGGCTCGCCGACCAGGGGCTTCTGCTGGTGGCCGGACCTTACCGCCCTAGCGAGCCGCGCGGCGCACTGCTGCTGTTCCGGGCGGGCAAGGCGCAGGTGCGCGCCTTGATCGAGAAGGACCCCTTCAGGACCAACGGCGTGATCGCCACGACCGAGGTCGCCGCGTGGGAACCGGTGATCGGCCCCGTAGTTGCCGCTCTCCAACCGTGACGACATGAGAAAGGACACTTCCATGAAAGATCCCCGCGGGGATGTCGGCGTGGCGCTCGCGACCATGCAGGCCCGATGCGTGGTCCGAGGGATCGACCTCTCGGACTACCAGCGCCTGTCCGAGAAGGTCGCCACCTGGGACGACTGGTGGGACCAGTGGACCGCGATGGGCGAGCACTACCTGGAGCTGGCGGACCGCTTCGAGGCCGCGGGCTGGCCGACGAGCGCCGGGGCCGCACGGGTGCGCGCAGGGGTCGCGTTCCACTTCGGCAAGTCCCTGGCGGTCCAGGACGACGCCCGCTACCGGGACCTGACGATCCGCAGCGTCGAAGCCGTCGCCGCAGGCCGACAGCGCATGGACCCGACCTTCGAGCGGATCGAGGTCCCGTTCGACGGGCACCACGTCGTCGGCAACCTCCGCCGACCCCGCAACACCGGACCGGCGCCGCTCGTCCTGCTCATCCCCGGCACCGAGTCGGTCAAGGAGGAGTTCCCCCAGTGGGAAGAGGATTTCCTCAGCCGCGGGATGGCCACCCTCACCATGGACGGCCCGGGCCAGGGTGAGGTCGGGTTCGAGCTGCGGATCCGGCACGACTACGACAAAGCGGTGTCCGCGCTGCTCGACGCCCTGACCGGCCGCGACGACCTCGACCTCACGCGGATTGCGGCCGCAGGCGTCAGCCTCGGCGGCTACTACGCCATCCGCTCCGCCGCGTTCGAGCCGCGCATCAACGCGGTGCTGGCCAACTGCGGCCCATGGAGCCTCGGCGCCGAATGGTCCCGGATCCCGCCCCTCTACCGCGCGAAATACATCTGGAACCTCGGCGGCGGCAACGAGGAGACGGCCCGCGAGCGTGCCCAGGCGATCACCCTCGACGGCGTGGCCGAACGGGTGCACGCGCCCACCCTGGTGATCTTCGGTCGAGCGGACGGGCTCATGGACGCCGACGAGCACGGAAAGCGGACCGCCGAAGCGCTGCCCAACGGCGAGCTCTGGATGTTCGAGCAGGGCAACCACGGCGTCACCAACTTCGCCGCCGAGCACCTCGGCCCCGGGGCCGACTGGCTGCTCAGCCACATGTAGGCGCGGAACGTCACCCCCCAACCCTTATCCGACGGACGGAACCGGAACGGTCATGGAAGGCATTCGTACCCAACTGCGAGGCAACGCCTCGTGGATCACCCTCGACAACCCCGACACGAACGCGCTCTACCCCGCACTGGTGGCAAGCCTGCTTGAGGCGCTCCACGCCGCGGACGCGCATCCCGACGTCAAGGCCGTCGTCCTGACCGGCGCGGGCGACGTGTTCTGCGGCGGGGTGGACACGGCACGGCTCAGCCAGGGCGACCCGGCGCAGTTCGCCGCCGGGATGGTCGCCTTGTTCAAGGCCCTCCCCACCCTGGGTGTCGCCGTCATCGCCGCGGTCAACGGGGACGCCCTCATGTCCGGGTTCTCGCTCGTGTGCGCCTGCGACATCGTCGTCGCCGCCGACGGTGCGAGGCTCGGCACGACGGAGTCCAGCCACGGGATGTGGCCGATGGTCGCCTCCGTCCCCGTCCTGCACACCCTCGGCCGTCAGCACGCCTTCCAGAACCTGCTCACCGGCGACCCCTTCGACGCCCGGCGCGCCTACGAGATCGGCGTCGTCAACGAGGTCGTCCCCGCCGACCAGCTGGTCGCCGCCACCGAAGCGTGGGTCACCCGGGCCACGAGATCGGGCGTGCTGGCCCGCGGCCGTCGCAACTCCGAACGCTTCCGCTCGCTGCCCTACGACGAGGCGCTGGACGCGGCCCTGATCGAGTTCACCAACCTGTTCACCAGGAGCACGCCATGACGACCGGCAGGCCCATGGCCGTCAGGACCGAGGCCGGAACATGAGCGCCGCGGAGCGGGCGCCGGGTGACGGGAGTGCGTCCGAGATGAGCCACGACGAAGTGGACGTCGTCATCGTCGGGTACGGCCCGGTCGGGCAATACCTGTCCTTCAAGCTGGGGCGCCTGGGGTGGACCTCAGCCTGCATCGAGCGGTTCCCCCAAGCCTATGCCTTCCCGCGCGCGGTCCACTTCGACGACGAGATCGCCCGGCTGTTCCAGAGCGTGGGCGTCGACCCCGAGACCAGCCCCGCCATCCAGCAGTTCGACCAACTGTATCGCTGGGTGGATGCGGACAAAGAGATCCTGCTCGAGTTGGACTGGCGGGGCCCCGGGCCCTGCGGGTGGCTCCGTAACCACTTCTTCTACCAGCCCGACCTTGAGCGCGAGATCAACGCGATCATCGCGACGGAGCCGCGGGCCCGGGTATTCCGTGGCTGGGAGGCAGTCGAGGTCGTCCAGGACAGCGAGGGCGCCACCGTGCTGGCCCGCCCGTTCGAGGCGGGCCCGGAGGCCGAGACGCGAACCTTCCGGTGCCGGTACGTCGTCGGGGCGGACGGCGCGAACTCCCTGGTCCGCAGTCGCATGGATGTCACGACGACCGACCTCGGGTTCGAGTACGACTGGCTCATCGTCGACATGATCCCGCACGAGCCGCTGGACCTCGATGCACGCGCCTGGCAGTGGTGCAGGCCCGAGCGGCCGACCACGATCATCCCCGGCGGCGCCCCGCACCGGCAGCGGTGGGAATTCATGCGACTTCCCGGGGAGTCGCTCGACGAGCTCAGCTCGGCGGAAACGGCGTGGCGCCTGGTCGGCGAGTTCGGGCTGACCCCGGAGAACGCGGTCCTCGAACGGCACGTGGTGTACAACTTCCGCGCGCGCTGGTGCGACCGGTGGCGCGACGGGCGACTGTTCCTCGCGGGAGACGCCGCGCACCTCATGCCACCGTTCGCAGGCCAGGGCATGTGTGCGGGCCTCCGCGATGCCGAGAACCTGGTGTGGAAGCTCGACGCCGTGCTCCGGGGCAAGGCCCGCGATTCCCTGCTCGACACCTACGGTGCGGAGCGCATCGGGCACGTCCGGCACTTCATCGACCTGTGCGTGGACCTCGGCCGGGTCATCTGCGTGACCGATCCGGAAGCGGCCGCAGCTCGCGACGCCCAGATGAAAGCCGCCCGCGAACACCCCGAGCTCGCTCCCGCGCCTGCGCCGCCTCCGCACCTGGGGCCCGGCCTCATCGGCAGCCATCCGCAGGCCGGTTACCTGTCCTACCAGGGGCGGGTGACCGCCAATGGGGTGAGCGGCCGGTTCGACGACGTCCTCGGCCACGGCTGGACAGTGCTGGGCCTTCCCGGCGCCTTCGCCGCTCTCCCGGACGCGACCCGGGCATGGGCGGAGGACTACGGCGTGCGCTTCGTCGAGGTCGGCGAGGGTGCGGCGGTGTCCGACGACGCGGGCACCTACACGGCCTGGTTCGAGGAGTTGGACGCCGACGCGGTCGTCGTCCGCCCGGACTTCTACGTGTACGACGCCTGCGCCGCCCCGGGGTTGGACGCCGTGCTGCGCCGCCTGCGCTCGTCCCTGCTCGCCGACGTCGTGGTGGGCTGAGCGATGCCACTGCTGGAGGCGCGGGCCTACGAAACGCTTCGGTGGGGTGACCGCCCTGGACGGCCTGGACCTCTCGATCGAGCCGGACGATGTCATCGGCGTGATGGGGCCCAACGGCGCCGGGAAGAGCACGCTGCTCAAGACACTGCTCGGGAGATCCGGCCCGACTCCGGTGACATCCTGCTCGACGGTCGC
>CAVTOL010000006.1:0-44848 GCA_963736375.1 uncultured Actinomycetota bacterium | reverse complement strand
TCTCCGACGACGTCATGGCTCAGGTCGACGCGTAAGGGGTTGGCGTTCGCCACTGTGCCGAAATCCACGTCTCCGACGAAGTGTTGGCCGAAGTCGGCTGACGGCGCTCAGCCCGTGTGCAGGAACAGGCAGAACGGGTGCCCCACCGGGTCGAGGTAAACCCGCACGTCGTCCTGCGGCTGGAACGCCGCGAGCCGGGCGCCGACGGCGGTCGCGTGGGCGCCCGCGACGTCGAGGTCGTCCACGTGGATGTCCAGGTGCACCTGCATCTGCTGGGCGCCAGGACCGGCGGGCCACGTCGGTGGCACGAACCGGTCCTCCTGCTGGAACGACAGACCCGCACCGCCCTCGGACCCGGCCAGCTTGACCCAACCCGGCTCATCCTGGATACGCCACCAGCCCAGCAGCTCCTCGTAGAAGCCCGCGAGGGACTGCGGGTCGGGGCAGTCGAGGACGACGCCGGAGAGCGTCATGCGGGGACGGTCCACGCCACCAACCCTGCCTGCGAAGCGCCTCGCGCGCAGGACGAGCCGCGATCACTCGATCGGGTCGGGCCGATCGCCTGCCAACAACAGCTGCGCTACCTGGGCGAACTGCCACGCGGAGCCCACGCGGGTGAGCGTCCACACGATGTCGAACCGATCGTCGGGCCACTCGGGCGTCTTCACCGATCCCACCGCCTGGACGATCTTCGGGATCGACTCGTGGTGCCACGCCACCAAGAAGGTGCCAGCCCGATCGGTAAGAGTGCTCGCCAGCTCCGCTTCCGCACCCTCTCCCCAGTCGCAGTGGACGGGCAGCCCGAGCCGCTCGGCCAGCGGCGTGACCGTCTGGACCGGGCGGTGGCTGCCCTCGTGTGCACGGCTCGAGGCGTAGATCGCGTCGGGTCGCGCCAGGCCCGCCCTCGGCGCGCCCTGAAGCGGCGCGAGAAGCCCCACGAGCGCGCCTGCCCTGGTCCAGCCCCGGACGCTCAGCGAATGCTTGTCGTGCTCGCCGTCCGGTCGGACGCCGCGCTGCGCCCTCGTGGGCTTCTCGGCGTGCCGCACGATCATGATCATTGGTGGGATCCCGGCGTCAGCTTCCGCACTGCGACGCGAGCGGCGCGTGCCGAGCGCGGCCCGATCGAAAGACCCGGCTCCAGCAGCGCCGCGACGGTGCGGTCCGCGGCCGCGTCGCCGGTTGGCGTGATTTCCACCGCCTCCATCGTGCGCGCGTCGAACACGGCGCCGACCGCAGGTGCTACCACGGCGCCGCCGCGGCTGACGAGCAGCCGCTCCAGCCCGGCCGCCATCGCCGTGAACGCGTCGCGCTCGCGGTGGGAGCGCGCGGTGGTCGCACACGCCAGCGCGTCCACCCGCAGCGTGTGCAGCTGCACGAGCAGCGGCACGTCCGGACGGTCGGCGCGGCGCCCTTCGGCCAGCTCGCCGAGGGTCACCGCCTGCCGCGCCAACGCCCGCGCGAGGTCGTCCACCCGGTCCGCGACGTCCTGCAGGGTCACCTCGCCCATACCTCGACAGTAGGCCGTGTCCAGTGGGGCGGTCTCCGCGCCGCGCAACGCCTATCGACCGCGACCCACAGGACGCGGTCTGGCTACGCTCCGGCCGTGGCCGTCCACGGAATCGACCTCGGCACGACGAACTCCGCGATCGCCCGCGTCGGCAAGGACGGACGACCGGAGGTGCTCGCCGGGCTGTCCGGCGACGCGACCACCCCGTCGGTCGTGCTCTTCGCGGGCCCGCAGGAGTACGTCGTCGGCGAGGGGGCCCGGCGTGAGGCCCGCCTGGATCCCGAGCACGTATGCACGCTCGTGAAACGTCGGATGGGCGACGCCGAGTGGCGCTTCGTCGCGCACGGCAAGGCCTGGTCGGCGCCCGCGGTGTCGTCGCTGATCCTCAAGAGCCTCCTCGGCGACGCGGCCTTCGCGACGGGTGCGGAGCCCACCGCGGCCGTGATCACCGTGCCCGCCTACTTCGGCGACGAGGAACGCCGGGCCACGGTGCTGGCGGGCACCTACGCCAACCTGGACGTCGTCGAGGTGCTCTCCGAACCGATCGCCGCCGCGCTCGCGTACGGGTTCGGCCGCCTCGACGGGGCGCCCGACCTGGACAAGGCGGGCCTCAGCGAGACCGTGCTCGTCTACGACCTCGGCGGCGGCACCTTCGACGCGACGGTCATCGAGCTGGCCGACCGGCGCATCTCCGTGCTCGCCGTGGAAGGCGACCACCAGCTCGGCGGCGCCGACTGGGACGAGCGCATCGCCCTGCATCTGTCGCGGCGCTTCTGCGCGGCGAACCCCGACGCGGAGGACCCGCTCGACGACTCCGCGGGGTCGCAAGCCCTCGTGCTGGCGGCCGAGCGGCTGAAGCGCCAGCTCAGCGACGCCGAGCGGGCCGAGGTGGTGGTGACGCACGACGGCGCGCGCGCCACCGTGTCGCTGTCGCGCGCCGAGCTGGAGGAGATGACGGCTCCGCTGCTGCGCCGCACCCTCGACCTCACCCGCGCCTGCCTCGACGAGGCCGCCCGCAGGGGCGTGCCGCGGGTTGACCGCGTGCTGCTGGTCGGGGGTTCGTCGCGGATGCCCGCCGTGGCCGAGCTGCTGCGCCGTGAGCTCGACCTCGACCCGCAGCTGCACGACCCCGAGCTGTCGGTCGCCCGCGGCGCCGCGATCTACGGGGAGAAGACCGAGCTCGAACGCATGGTGACCGCGGATCTGCGGTCGCGAGGGCGGCTGCGCGATGGCGACCCGCTCGACGATGCCCTCCCCGCCGACGTCGACGCCGCCTGCCGCCGCGTCGCCGACGCGTTCGGCGTGCCGCTGGTCCAGGTGCGCAGGGCGGTGGAGATCCGCGTCGACACGGTCGTGTCACGCGGCTTCGGCGTGCTCGCGGTGAACGCCGAGCTCGGACGGCTGGAGGTGAGCTGGCTGGTGCACCGCAACGACCGGCTCCCCATCCGCACCAGCCGCTCGTTCGGCACGGTGCGGGCCGACCAGCCGACCATCGAGGTCACGGTCGTCGAGCAGCAGGGCCAGGCCGAGTCGCCCCGTGCGCAGGACGCCAAGGTGCTGATCGCGGGGGAGATCACCGGCATCCCGCCCGGCTACGGCGAGGGCAGCGAGGTGCGCGTGACGTTCGAGATGGGGTTCGACGGCGTCCTGCATGTCACCGCGTTCCACGTCGACGCCGCGCTGCCGCTCGTCCTCACCGCCACCACCGGCGCCACGCTGTCCCAGGCCGAGGTCGCCCGCGAGCGCGACCAGCTGGGGAAGCAGCGGCGACGTGAATGAATTGGCTCCCTTCGACCCGAACGGCTACCGCAAGCGGGTGCTGGCCACCGTCGAACGCCGCGGTGGGCCGGACACGTCGGACCCGTTCGAGCTGTACGACCTGCCGCTGGATGCCGAGCTCGACGACCAGGTCGTCGCGGCCAGGGTGGCGGAGGTCTGGGCGTTCTGGCAGCGCCAGCGCGACCACCCCCGCTACCGCGCGCTCGTCGCGCTACTGGTCGAGACGCACGCCGCGCGCAGCGCCGAGCTGCTCGACGCGTCCACCCGCCGCGGCGCCGCCGCCCGGGCCCGCGCACGCCGGGAGGAGCGCGAGACCGCGCGCTTTGCGCTGCTGGACGCCGCCATCTCCCGGTTGGTCCAGCGGCACGGCGGGGTCCCGCGGGACAAGGTCGCCGGACTGGAGGAGGTCGGTGCGCTCGGCGGCCTCACACCGGACGAGGTTGCTGCCCGAATACGGGCGTACCACCTGCTCGGACCCTCGATCGGGCCGGAGCGGCTGCGCCAGATTCGGGCGCTGCTCGACGAGTTCGGCAGGCTCACGGGGGCCGCGGCGCCGCCGACGCTGCTCGCGTTGCTCGGGCTCGTGCCGTCGGCGACGGAGCAGCAGGTATCGGCCGGGTGGACGGCGTGGCGGTCCCGCGCGCGGGAGCTGCCCGCAGGCAGGCTGCGGGCCGTCGTCGACGAGCTGCTCGTGCACGTGGCCGACCTGCTCGCACCCGGCCGGGCCGCGGTGGAGGCCTACCTCGATGCGGTGGCGGTCGAGGTCACCGAGTACCTGCGGCCGCGTGTGCGGGCCGCTGTGCTCGTCGAGGACCGGCTCGTCGCCGACGACCACGCCCACCTGCTCGCCGAGGCCGCCGCCCTGGGTCTCGACGACCGACGCGCGGCCGCGGTGATCGCCGGACTGGCCGCCGAGCTGGGCGCGGTGGTCGAGCCCGCACCGCCCGGCGTTCGAGGGCCCGGTGCGGCGTCCGGAGCCAACGCCGACGAGGGCGGCCGGCCGGGCGCCCGGTGGAGCGAAGACCAGGCCGGGACAGCAGGCGGCCACGCGGGGACAGGCCGAGCGGAGCCCACCCCCGGAGCGACGGTGCCCGAGCTGCTGCGGCGCGCGCGGGCGGCCCTGCGCGCCGGACGGCCGCGGGAGGCGCAGGAGCTGGTGGCCGCAGCGGCAGGCGCAGGCGCGGTGTCCGGGCAGGCACGGGCGCTGTCCGACGAGGTCGCCGCCGTGCTGGCCGACGCCGAACGCAGGCTGGGCGAGGCCGCCGCCGCTGCAGCCGACCGGCGTTGGGTGGCCGCGGCCGTCGAGCTCGACGATCTCGCCCGCACGGCGTCGGACATCGCCCCGGACCTGGAGGTGCGGCGGTCCCGCGCACGAGCCGAGGTCGTGCGGGCAGGCGAACGCTTCGCGGCCGCGCTCGCCGGACCGGAAGCCCGGCGGGAGGCGGCCCTGCGGGCCCTCCTCGTCGACTGCCGCGACCACGAAGGCGCCCAACGGGCACTGGAGCAGCTCATCGTCGTGGCTCCTGACCCACCCGAGTGGGTGAACGCCGCGCGGGACGTGCGCGGCGACGTCGTGGTGCTGTGGGCCCCTTCGACCTCGCGTGGCGTCACCTACCGCGTGCGTCGGATGCGGCAGGACGGGACGTGGCATGTGGTCGGTCGGGTGACCGACAGCTCGATCGAGGACGGGGGCGCCCCACCCGGCGTCGAGGCGCCGGTCTACGCCGTGGCCGCGATACAGGCGGGCCGCAGCTCGCCCGAGACCCGCTCCGACTCCGCGCCTGCCGCTCCGGGCCCTGCGGCCCCCGCAGGCGTGCTCGCCGTAAGGGCAGGCGACGGGACCGTCGACGTGACCTGGACGCCTGTCGCGGGCGACGTCGAATACCGCGTGCGCCGCCTCGACGGCGACCGCTGGCGGGTGATCGGGCGGACCCGCGCCACCTGGCTCCAGGACGGTGGCGCACCCGGGGGAATCGTGCCGGTGTACGCGGTCAGCGCGGCCCGGGGCGGCGTACGGTCGGCGGAGGGCCGCTCCGACGGGGGGTGACGCACCCGCACCGACAAATCCGGGCACACTGGACATACCGACAACGCCGGGCGAGTGAGAAACAGGGGACATGAACCTTCGGATATTCGGCCTTTCCTACGCGGTCACGCTGGCGGCGTTGGTCGTGGCCTTCCTGTACGGCGGGGTCACGGGGCTCGTTCTCTGCGCCATCCTCGGCATTCTCGAGATCTCGCTGTCGTTCGACAACGCCGTCGTCAACGCGACCGTGCTGGAGCGGATGAGCCCGTTCTGGCAGCGCATCTTCCTGACCATCGGCGTGCTCATCGCCGTGTTCGGCATGCGGTTGGTCTTCCCGCTGATCATCGTCGGGATCACGGCGCACCTCAACCCGGTGGAGGCGTTCGAGCTGGCGCTCCAACAGCGCCCCGCGAGCGACCCCACGAGCTACGCCGCCCTGCTCAACGCGGCCTATCCGCAGATCGCCGCGTTCGGCGGCACGTTCCTGCTCATGCTGTCCCTCGACTGGCTGTTCGAGGACCGTGACATCCGCTGGCTGTCCTGGCTCGAGACGCCCCTCGCCAAGATCGGCCAGCTGTCCCGGCTGTCGGTCGTCATCGCGCTCATCGTGCTCGTGGCGATGTCCGAGACGCTGGCCGACGATCCGAACGTCGTCCTGACGGCGGGATGCCTGGGACTGGTGACCTACCTGCTGGTCAACGGGCTCGGCGAGTTCTTCGACCAGGCGAGCGAGAGCGGTGGAGATGAAGACGCCGAGGCCGCGGGCAACCGGTCCGGTCCCTCGCAGCTGGCCAAGGCGACCGGGCGGGCGGGCTTCTTCCTCTTCCTCTACCTCGAGGTGCTCGACGCGGCCTTCTCCTTCGACGGCGTTATCGGCGCGTTCGCCATCACCACCGACCCGATCCTCATCGCGCTGGGCCTCGGCTTCATCGGGGCCATGTTCGTCCGCTCGCTCACGGTCTTCCTCGTGCGGAAGGGCACGCTGGCCGACTACGTCTACCTCGAGCACGGCGCCCACTGGGCGATCGGCGCACTGTCGGTGATCCTGCTGGTCGGCATCGGCTACCACGTCAACGAGATCATCACCGGTCTGATCGGTGTCGCGTTCATCGTGGCGGCCTTCCTCTCCAGCGTGCTGCGCAACCGAAGGCTGGCGGCCGAGGGGATCGACACCCATCGCACGCTGGAGGAGATGGAGCACTCGTCCTGACCAGGGAGGCCGAGAAGGCGCGACTCCTGGAGTACCTGCGTACCGTCAGCGACAACCTGCCCTCGGCGGACCCGGCGTTCTGGGCGGCGCACGTCGCGCGCGTCGAGGCCGCGGCGCGCGCCGCCGCAGGTCAGAGGTCGAACTCGGCGGGCGAGATGCCCACCGCGTTGCAGGCCTCGCGCACGGCCGCCTTCTCGTACGGGTCGAAGTTGCCGTCGGCCCCCCCGATGATGATGCCCACCTGGATCACCGCGCGGGCCGCGTCCGGCTTGCCCTTGAGCTTGCCGATCGTCGCGATCGCCTCGACGAGGCCGAAGTCGTAGTCGCGCTCCAGCTTCGACGAGTAGAACTCGAAGTGCTGCTGTAGCTCGCTCGGCTCGAACACCTTCAACGCGTCGTTGCTGCTGATGAAGGCCGCGGTCTTGCGACGCTCCTCGGGGGAGATCGTGCCGTCCGCGGCGGCGATCAGCGCGCACATGGCCATGCTGGCCTTGGCGAAGTCCTTGCTCTGGTATTTCGCGACCTGCGTCTTCGTGGTGCTCTGCAGATCGGTCAGTCGGCTTTTCAGCTGGTCCCACAGCGCCATGACGGCGTCGTCCTTTCCTCGTCCACTGCGCGGGCGTGCATCCACGCCAGCATCTCCTCGCCTGCCCGCACGCCTGTCGTGTCGGTGACGGTCAGGTGGTCTCTGGTGAACCCCGCCTCGGCCAGCTCGCCATGGGCCGGGCGGATCGCGGCGTCGGCGACGTCGAGCAGTTCGGCGTCCAGCAGCGAGTCGCCCGCCGCGAGCAGCGGGCCGCCCAGCCGATCGCGGAGCTCGACCGCGGCAGCCGCCTTCGTCAGCGGCTGCGGCACCGCGTAAACCTTGCGGCCTTGCAGCGACACGGTCCAGCCGCGGGGGGCGCACCAGCCCCTGAGGGCGTCGACCCAGCCCTCCGGCACGGCGGCGCGGTCGACGACGGCGTACGCGAAGAGGCCGCTCGCCGTACGCAGATTCCGCACGAACGGTCCCGCCGTCGCACGGAGGTGGGCCTCGACGTCGGCGAGCGGCGCGCAACCGGCCAACCGCGCCGTCACCAGCGCCGTCCAGGCGCGGTCGGTGACGCCGTCGACGATCAGGTGGCCGCCGTTGCTCGCGATCGCGAACCGCGGCGGCGGCCCCGGCAGCCGCACCCTCGCGAGCTGCTCGGGGGTACGGGTGGTGACCGGGACGACGACCGCGCGGGCGTGCAGATCGCGCAGCAATGCCCCCGCGGCCTCGGTGAGGTACGACAGCGGCGCGCCCCGGTAGACCTCGACGCACAGCAGCCTCGGCGCCGCCGCGTCGGGAACCCGCAGGTCGAGCGCGTCTACCGAGTAGATCAGCGTGCGGTCCAGGTCGGTGCAAACGATCATAGGACGCTCCCGACCGCGCGGCCGTCGGCACCGGTGGCGCCCCGCGTGAACCGCGGATGGATCAGCCCGACACAGCTGTAGGCCAGGTCGGGCACCTCCTCGACGGGCACGCCGCGCTGCGCGGCCAGCAGCAGGACGTGCGCGAGGTCGCCGGCGGGCGCGCCCGTCCTGACCAGCACCTTCCACGGGACGCGGCGCAGCAGCACGCGGGTGGTCTCCCCGATGCCGGGCTTGACCAGGTTGACGTCGCCGATCCCGTACGCCGCCGTGATGCGCCGGACGCAGGCGCGGCCCGCGTGGTCCGGCGCGCGGTCGGGTGGCGGACGGGTGTCGGTGACGGCCGGAAAGTGCGCGGCGACGGCGTCGAGGAAGGTGGTGGAGACGTCGGCGGGCGCGAGTTCGGCGTAGAACTTCGCGCCGTGGTACATGCCGGGGCGGATCAGCCGGTCGCTCAGGACCGTGCGTGACACGAGCCCCGACACCGTCGAGTTGAGGCAGGCGGACGGGACGAGCCAGTCGTCGCGGGTGCCGAATGTCCGCGTGCACCGGCCGGGGTCGGCGAGCACGGCGAGCTCGGGGCAGAACGGGGTGCCGCGCAGCGCCGCGGCCAGCTCGCGGTTGATCGCGCCCTTGCCCGTCCATCCGTCGACGAACACCACGCGAGCGGGGTCGTGGTGTGCGGCGAGGTGGCGCAGGGCGACGGTGTCGATGCCGCGGCCGCGGACGATCGACACGGCGTAGTGCGGCAGCATGAGCCCGTGCCTGGCCGCGGCCCAACGGCGCAGCAGCACACCGATCGGGGTGCCCGCCCTGGCCAACGACGCGAGCACGACGTCGGGTCCGCGCTCGGCCAGCACCAGCTCGGCGACGACGCCGACGGCCTGCGCGAGCCGCCCGGCCGACGCCGCGAGCGCCGCGTGGTAGAGCCGCAGGTACTCGGCGTCGGGCTGGTACTCGTGGGGCAGCGACTCCGCGTAGTGCGCCCCGCCGCTCTGCACCGCCTCCTCCCGCTCCTCCGTCGGAGCCTCCAGCTCGACGTCGGAAAGGTCCGTGAGCAGCCACGCGACGTCATCGGGTGGGTAGCTGCCGAACGCGGGCCCGCGCAGGGGTGCGGGTGTCGATGCTGCGGTCACGGAGTGACCACCACCGTGATGCGGCCCGCGTACGGGGCCAGCGCGACGAGCAGTCCGGTGCGAAGGGCCGCGGTGTCGGCGGGCGGATCGACCGCGACGAGGACGTGGTCCCACGACCGCGCGATGTTGTAGGCGAAGCGGTGGCAGGGTCCGTTGACGGGATCGTCATGCCGTCGATGCCCGCCGATGTTGTAGGCGAAGCGCGGGCCGGGTCCGTCGGCGGGATCGTCATGCTGTCGATGCCCGCCGATGTTGTAGGCGAAGCGAGTGCCGGGTCCGTCGGCCGGATCATCGTGGTCGGGGAAGGTAATCCCGCTGGTGATGGCGTAGTCGGGCTCGTCGACGACGAGGGCGGGGGAGCGCGTGGTGGTGGAGAACCGGACGTCGTTGCCCGCCTCGACCAGCGCGACCGCCAAGCGCAGCGGCACGGCCATGAGCTCTTCGGTACCCAGCACGAGCGTCCGCTCGCCCGGCCGCACGTCCGCCGCACGGGCCAACCGCAGGCCGAGCTGGGGGAGCGCCGCCGTGAGCAGGCGGTGGTGGTCGCCGGTGAACCCGTGTCGTCCGCCCGCGGGCAGCCCGGCGGGCCAGCCGAGATCGGTGAGCAGGACGCGCCGGTGCGGCGGCGGCGCGGCGCGGGCGAGGTGGGTCGGGGCAGCGGCCAGCTCGGCGCGCAGGGCGGCGGCTCGCTCGGCGAGGTCGACGGGCAGGGTCAGCTCCGCGCGGCCCAACGCCACGACGTCCACCCGCACCCCGTCGGGCAGACCGACGAGGGCGTCCTCGCGGAGGTCGACCAGCGTGGCCAGCACGTAGCGTGCGCGCGGGGTGGTGCGGTGCAGCGCCACGATCGTGTTCACGGCGGTGCGCCCCGTGGACAGCTCGTCGTCGACGAGGATGAGCGGGCGCGGCACGGCCAGCAGGCCCGGGTCGGACGGCAGCACGAGATGGCCGGTGTGGTGGGAGTGCTCCTCGACGAACGCGCCCGCGGTCGCGACACCGGCCACCGGCCGCCGGGTGGAATGCAGGTAGTCCGCCCCGCCGAGGGCTTCCGCGACGCAATGGCCGAGCGCCGTGGCCGTCTCGGCGAAACCGAGCACGGCGGCGTCGACCGGCTCTGCTGCCACACCGTGCCGGGCGGCCCCGTGTAGGGCCGCCGCGGCACCCGGCGTCGCACGGACCGCTTCGTGCAGCAGGTCGACCGGAAGGGGCCGCTGCGGGCGCCCGACGAGGGTGTCGGCGACCAGCCCGCCGAGCAGCAGCCCGGCCGCGTGCACCACCCGCGGGTCGGTGGGCACGTGCTTGCCCAGCACACGCGAGACCAACAGCTGCGCCCGTCGCGGGTTGTCGCGAAGCGCGAGCCCGAGCAGCACGCGTGGGTCCGGCCCGGCGCCGCGGGGCTGCAGGCGCACGCCGAGGCGCGCAACGGTCGTGCGGGCCACCACCGGCCGAAATGCCGTCACTAGCGGCTCACAGTCAGCAGATCGACGAACGACACACCCTCGGCCGCGACCCCGAACACCTGCGACCGGAGCATCGTGCGCTGTGCCCAGGACAGGTGCGGACGGATCTCGTTCATCTTGTTGCGGTGCCCGGAAGGCATCACGCCGCCCGCGCGCCCGGCCTGGACGAGGTCGCGCGCGTCGCGGTACTCCTCGGCCGACACGACCGACAGCGCATTGACGACGGCGACGTGCACAGGGTGGATGGCGGTCTTCCCGATGAGGCCGTTGGCCTGGTCCAGCTGCACTTCGCGGATCAGCCCGTCGATGGCTCGGGAGACGAGCTCGCCGCGCAGCTGCAGGGCGTCGTGCTCGTGGAACGGGGACTGCCGCAGCTGCGGCTTGAAGATCCGTTCGGGGCCGCCGTAGTACTCCCACACCGGCCCGGACACCGTGAACCCGGTGCCGTCGGTGCGGCCGAGCACGTTGACGACGTCGCCGATGAGCCCGGACACGACCTTGATGTCGTAGATCGACAGTTCGGGGGAGCGCCGCAGGCCGTAGAGCGCACACAGGTCGGTGGCGCCGATGCGGACCGCGAGGATGCGCCGTCGGTCGCGGTGCAGCAGCGCCCGGAGGCGGGTGAGCTCGTCGACCCGGGTCTCGGCGTAGAGCACCGCGCCGGACTCGATCACGGGCATCGCCAGCAGCGATACCCCGGCCTCCCGCTCGGCCGCTTCGAGCGTGAGCAGGTACTCGGTGCCGCTGAGCGCGGTGAACTTCGGCAGCACGAACCCGTCGAGCAGGTGCGCGGCCATGCCGAGCCGCCGGACGAGCGCGGGGATCTGTGCGGCCCTCCGCACCCTGACGAACAGCAGCGGCAGCTCGTCCTGGGGCTCGGTGTGCAAGGCGGAGAACGCCTCGACCAGGTTGGCCTCGGCGTCGGCGACCTGCTCGTCGGCGATCGCGTCCTCGAGGCAGACGACGACGGAGGTGACCCCGGCCGCCGCCTGCTTGGTGATGTCGGCGACCAGCGAGGGCCGGTCGGCAGGGATGTAAAGGGTGGCGCCGAGCGCCACCGAGAGCAGGTCGGTGCCGCTGCCACGGTCGAACCGCTCCGGTGGTCGCTCAAAGAGCGCGTTGATCTGCGCCGCGTTCAGGTAGCCGAAGTGGCGCACGGGGCTTCGGTTACTTCCGCCCGCGCGTCCACTCCATGCCCCAGCCGTAGGCCCGGTCGAGGTCGGCCTGGCCGCCCCGGATGTACCGGACCTCGCGGTGCACCACCAACTCGCCGCCCTTGTTCTCCAGCATGGCAATCGCGCAGGTGGGAGAGCCCGTGTCGGCCTCGTCGAGGCGCACCTCGATCTCCGGCCCGCTCGCCGGGTAGAGGGTGACGATGCCGTCGGCGCTGGCCCAGTTGGGCACGCCCTCGTAGATGAACGCGAACACGAGGATCCGGCGGATCTCGTTCACCCTGGACAGGTCGATGAACATGTTCTCGCCCGCGGCGTTGCTGCCGGAGCGGTCGTCACCGTCGAGCCGGATGATCGGCGCACCCTGGAAGGGCGCCTGGAACGCGTTGCCGAGCGCCTGTACGACACCCTTGCTGCCATCGGCGAACTCCCACAGGCACGCGAGGTCGAGGTCGATCCCGCCGCTGCCCGCCGCAAGCCTGCCGAACAGGCCCTTCTTCTGCGGCACGCCCGTGCTCCACTGCAGGTTGACCCGCAGCTGCCCGCCTGCCCCGCCGCGTTTGGTCAGCGAGACGCTGGGCGCGGCCTTGGTCAGGGTGACCTTGGACAGGGACACCCCGCCTGCTGCACCGCCCCCGTCCGGTGGACCGGCACCGGGGCGCTTGTTGTAGTCGATGGCCATCAGACGTTGACGCCGTAATCCCGCGCGATGCCCGAAAGGCCCGACGCGTAGCCCTGTCCGACCGCGCGGAACTTCCAGTCGGCGCCGTTGCGATAGAGCTCGCCGAACACCATGGCCGTCTCCGTGGAGGCGTCCTCGGTGAGGTCGTAGCGGGCCAGCTCCTTCTGGTCGGCGGCGTTGACCACGCGGATGAACGCGTTGCGCACCTGGCCGAAGCTCTGCGAGCGGGCGTCGGCGTCGTAGATGCTGACCGGGAACACGACCTTGTCCGCCTCCTGGCCGAGGCCCGCGAGGTTGACCTTCACCTGCTCGTCGTCGCCCTCGCCCTCACCGGTGAGGTTGTCGCCGGTGTGCTCGACGCTGCCGTCGGGGCTGGTCAGGTTGTTGAAGAAGACGAAGTGCTTGTCCGAGAGGACCCGGCCGTCTGCGCCGACGACGATCGCCGACGCGTCGAGGTCGAAGTCGGTGCCGGTGGTGGTGCGGACATCCCAACCCAAGCCCACAACCACGTTGGTGAGGCCGGGCGCCTCCTTGGTCAGGCTGACGTTTCCACCCTTGGTGAGGCTGACGCTCACGACTGCTCTCCATCTGTCGTGGGGGGCTCGTTCCCCCCTGGTCCGAGCTGAGCGCCGCCGAGCATATTCGGACAATCTCGGCGCGCTTCTCACGGTGGCAACGGGCTGCGCGGCCGTTCGGTTCCCGTGGCAGACGCCCAGCCGCCTGCGGTCGCCAACCCGAGCCTTGGTGGGAGAAAGAGACTGTCGGTGGGCGGTCCTAGACTCAGCCCCGATGAGCCCAGCCAGCCGCACCGCCGCCGCACCGTCCACGAAGTCAGCACCGCCGCCGTCCACGGGGCGTCGGCTGCTGCTGCTCGACGGGCACTCCCTTGCCTACCGGGCGTTCTTCGCGCTGCCCGCGGAGAACTTCCGCACCGGCACAGGGCAGACCACCAACGCCGTCTACGGCTTCACGGCCATGCTCATCAACCTGCTGCGCGACGAGCAGCCCACCCACCTCGCAGTGTGCTTCGACGTCTCGCGGCAGACGTTCCGTTCGGAGCGCTACACCGAGTACAAGGCCAACCGCACCACCACCCCCGACGATTTCCGCGGCCAGGTCGACCTGATCAAGGAGGTCCTCCGCGCGCTCGCCATCCCCGAGTTCGGCGTGCCGGGCTTCGAGGCCGACGACCTGATCGCCACCCTCGCCACGCAGGCCGAGGCGGACGGCTTCCAGGTGCTCATCACCTCGGGCGATCGTGATGCGTTCCAGCTGGTCAGCGACAACGTCACGGTGCTCTACCCCACGCGAGGGGTGTCCGAGCTCGGCCGGATCGATCCCGATGCGGTGATGGCGCGCTACGGGCTCACCCCGGCCCAGTACCCGGATTTCGCGGCGCTGCGCGGCGACCCTTCGGACAACCTGCCCTCGATCCCCGGCGTCGGTGAGAAGACGGCCGCGAAGTGGGTGCGCGAGTTCGGGTCGCTCGCCGAGCTCACCGACCGGGTCGACGAGGTGAAGGGCAAGGCGGGCGATGCGCTGCGTGCGCACCTCGCAGGGGTGGTGCTCAACCGGCAGCTCACCGAGCTGGTGCGCGATGTGCCGCTGGAGGTCGAGCCCGCCGATCTGGCCGTGCGCCCGTGGAACCGCGACGCGGTGCACCGCCTCTTCGACGAGCTGGAGTTCCGCGTCCTGCGCGAGCGGCTGTTCGCCACGCTGCAGAGCGCCGAGCCCGAGGCGGAGGGCGGCATCGAGGTGCAGGGCGGCGCGATCCCGCCAGGCGAGCTTCGGGCGTGGCTCGATGCGCACGCCCGCGACGGGCGGCGGGTCGGCTTGGCCTTCCACGGCGTCGTCGGCACCGCCGCGGCGGCCGATCTCGCGGGCATCGGTCTGGCCGCGGGTGAGCCGTCCGTCGAGGCGAGGGCCGCCGGTGCGGCCGCGGGCCTTCCGCAGGCGGGCTACGTCGAGGTCGCCGCGCTCACCCCTGACGACGAGGCGGCGCTGGGGGAGTGGCTCGCCGATCCGGCCGCGCCCAAGGCCGCCCACGACGCGAAAGCCGCGCTGCACGCCCTGCGCGGCCGCGGCTGGAGCCTCGCGGGCCTCACCAGCGACACCGCGCTCGCCGCCTACCTCACCCGCCCCGGTCAGCGCAGCTTCGACCTGGCCGATCTCGCGTTGCGCTACTTGCGGCGCGAGCTGCGCCAAGGCGGCGAGGACGAGGGCGGGCAGCTCTCCCTGCTCGGCCGAGCCGATGCGCTCTCCGCTGACGCTCCGAGCGGCGAGGACGAGGCCGACACCGAGCGGGCAACCGCGCAGATGGTCGCAGCCTCGGCGGTCGCGGAGCTGGCCGACGCGCTGGACACCGAGCTCGCCGAGAAGGCAGGCAGCGAGCTGCTCGCCGAGCTGGAGCTGCCGCTGGAGTACGTGCTCGCCGATCTGGAAACGGCGGGCATCGCCGTCGACCACGACCTGCTGTCCTCGCTGGAGGCCGAGTTCGCCGCGCAGGTGAAGCAGGCGGCGCAGGACGCCTACGCCGTGATCGGCAAGGAGATCAACCTCGGCTCGCCGAAGCAGCTGCAGGTGGTGCTGTTCGACGAGCTGAACATGCCCAAGACCAAGCGCACCAAGACCGGCTACACCACCGATGCCGATGCGCTGCAGACCCTCTACGAGCAGACCGGGCACGAGTTCCTGTCCCACCTGCTCGTCCACCGCGACGCGACCCGGCTGAAGATCACCGTCGAGGGGCTGCTCAAGTCCATCGCCGACGACGGGCGGATCCACACCACCTACAGCCAGACCATCGCGGCCACCGGGCGGCTGTCGTCCACGGAGCCGAACCTGCAGAACGTGCCGATCCGCACCGCGGCCGGGCGGCGCATCCGCGAGACGTTCATCGTCGGCCCGGGCTACGCGGAGCTGATGACGGCCGACTACAGCCAGATCGAGATGCGGATCATGGCCCATCTCTCGGAGGATGCCGCGCTCATCGAGGCGTTCCGCTCCCAGCACGATTTCCACGCGGAGACCGCCGCCAGGGTGTTCGGTGTCGAACCCACCGAGGTCAGCCCCGCCCAGCGCGCCAAGATCAAGGCGATGAACTACGGGCTGGCCTACGGCCTGTCCGCGTTCGGGCTGTCCAACCAGCTGCGCATCCCCACGGAGGAGGCGCGCAGCCTGATGGACGGCTATTTCGAGGGCTTCGGCGGCGTGCGCGACTACCTGCGCAGCGTGGTCGACATCGCGCGCAAGGACGGCTACACCGCCACGATCCTCGGCCGCCGCCGCTATCTGCCCGATCTCACCAGCGACAACCGGCAGCGCCGCGAGATGGCCGAACGGATGGCCCTCAACGCGCCCATCCAGGGCAGCGCGGCCGACATCATCAAGGTCGCGATGCTCGGCGTGCACCGCGCCCTCGTGGCTGAAGGGCTGCGCAGCCGGATGCTCCTGCAGGTGCACGACGAGCTCGTGCTGGAGGTGGCCGAAGGCGAGCGCGCCGTGGTCGAGGCGCTCGTCCGCCGCGAGATGGGGGCGGCCGCGCAGCTGTCCGTGCCGCTCGAGGTCTCGGTCGGCTACGGACGGAGCTGGGACGACGCGGCGCACTGACCGGCTCCCGGACGAGCCCGCGGCTGAGCCGCCTGCGCTGCCCGCGGCCGATCTCCCTGCGCTGCCCGCGGTGGCAGCTCAGCCCGCTGCCCCGCCCACGGCCGAGCCCGACACCGGGTCCGCTGCCGAGCCCGCGGTGGCAGCTCAGCCCGCTGCCCCGCCCACGGCCGAGCCCGACACCGGGTCCGCTGCCGAGCCCGCGGTCGAGCCCTCCGAGTCGCGCGCGGGTCGGCCGACTGTTCTGCCTGCGAGTGGTCCCGCTGCCGAACGTACGGATCGGCGCGCCGGGCTGGACGTGGCACCCTTCGTCGCCACGCGCTATGCGGACCCCGAGCGGCTCGCCGCGTACACAGCGCCCGCCTACGACCTCATCGAGCCCGCCGAGCGGGCCCGCCTCACCTCGGCTGATCCGCGCAGCATCGTGCACCTCACCTTGCCGACCTTTGGCGCCGAGGACGCGGCCGCTCGCCTGGCGGCATGGCGCGAGGACGGCACGCTCGCCGTCGAGCACCGGTCTGCGCTGTACGTGTACGAACTCGCCGGGCCCGGGCCGGAGCGCGCCACGCGGGGATGGGTCGGTGCGGTCGCCTTCGCCCCGCCGCCGGTCGTGGCGCCGCACGAAGCCACGGTGGCGGCCGTCGTGGCCGACCGGCGAGCCCTGCGCGATGCCACCCACGCCGACCTGGAGCCGGTGGTCCTCGCCCACAACGGGGCGCAGGGGCCCGCGGCGGCGCTCGCCCGCCGCATCGTGGCCGAACGGGTGCCCGACGCCGATCTCACCGACGATGCGGGCGTCCGACACCGGCTGTGGCGGGTGGCCGACCCGACGGAGATCGCCGCCGTTCGCGCCGATCTTGCCACCCGGCACGCGGTCATCGCCGATGGCCACCATCGCTGGACCGCCGCATTCGGCTCGCGCGGCCTGCCCACGGCTCCCGATCCCGCGGCGCGGGGCCCCGCCGCCGTCCACGATCCTGATCTGGTCGGCAGCGCTACAGGCGCCGCCAGCCCGGCGGCCGGTACCGCTGATCCGGCCCGTGCGGCTCAAGCCGCCGTTGCGGCCGATGCGGCCGCATCCCACGGCGTTGCCGACCGCGCGGCCGGTCCGTCCGCTTCCGACGGCGTCGCTGACGCCGCTGATTGCGCCGCTGTTGACGCCGCTGATTGCGCCGCCGTTGACGCTGCTGATTGCGCCGCCGTTGACGCCGCCGGTGCGCCCGCTGCCCATGGCGCCGCTGAGGCCGCCGAGCCCGTGGCCGGCGCCGCCGCTTCCCACAGCGCCGCAGCGCACCGGGTGCTCGCCCTCATCGTGCCCGCGGGGGAGCACGGGCCCCAGGTCCGGGCGATCCACCGGGTGCTGCCGGACACCCCGCTCGACCAGATCGACGTCCGCCACTTCCGCTGCGATCCGGTGGGCCCGCTCCGAGCGGCCGTGGCCGCGGATCTGCTCGCAGAGGCTACCGAGTCGCTAGTGCTGCTCACCGACGGTGACCGCTGGCTGCGCCTCACCGAACCCGACCCCGACACCGCGGGCGTCCCGGCCGCCTGGCGAGGACTGGACGTCGCGCTCGTCGACGTGCTGCTCGTCGCCAAGCGACCGACGGTCGTGCTGCGCCACACGGTCGCGGCCGCCGTTGACGAGGCCCGCCGCGCCCGCGGAGTGGCTCTGCTCGTGCGCCCGACCGCCACCGCCACCGTGCTCGAGGTGGCCGCGCGCGGCGTCCTCATGCCGCGGAAGTCGACGTTCTTCGTGCCGAAGCCGCGCACCGGTCTCGTGATGCGCTGCTTCGTCGACCAGCCTTCCGCGTGACGGCCCGCTCCGCCGAGATGGCAGTACGGCTGGGTCGCGAGAGCGACGTTCTCGGGATTCGATCACCGCAGGCGTCCGTCTCGCGCCGATCATCCGCGGCGCCGTCTCCGCGACCGGTCGGTCCGGCGCGCCCCTGTCGGGATCGCGCCCAGGCGCCGGTAACCTCCCCTCGAACGACTGTTCGCGGAGGGAGCGGCCGGTGCGGGTGCTCGGTGTCGACCCGGGGCTGACCCGGTGCGGCCTCGGCGTCGTCGACGGCAGCGGCGGTCGGGAGGTCCGGTGCGTCGCGGTCGACGTGGTGCGCAGCCACGCTGATGTGCCCGTGGAGCAGCGGTTGCTCGCCATCGGCGCGGCCGTCGAGGAATGGATCGCCCGCCACCAGCCCGACGTCGTCGCCGTCGAGCGCGTGTTCAGCCAGCAGAACGTGCGGACGGTCATGGGCACCGCGCAGGCGTCGGGGGTGGTCGCGCTGCTCGCCGCGCGCGCAGGGCTCCCGGTGGCCTTCCACACGCCCAGCGAGGTCAAGGCGGCGGTCACCGGCGAAGGACGGGCAGGGAAGGCGCAGGTCACGGCGATGGTGACGCGGTTGCTCGCGCTGGCGGACGCGCCCCGCCCCGCCGACGCCGCCGACGCGCTCGCGCTCGCGATCTGCCACTGCTGGCGCGCCCCGATGCTGGAGCGCATGGCGGCCGCCAAGGCGCGCTCCGACACGCTGGCGCGTGCCCACCGCGCGCGCCTCGCCGCGGCGGCGAAGGCGAGTACGACGAGGAGAGGCTCCACCGGATGATCAGCTCGGTGCGGGGCGAGGTCGTCGCCATCGGGCTCGACCACGCCATCGTCGAGGTCGGCGGCGTAGGGCTCGCCGTGCAGGCCACGCCGAACACGCTTGCCACGCTCCGTCGCGGCCATCAGGCCCGCCTCGCCACCGCTCTCGTCGTCCGCGAGGACTCGCTCACCCTCTTCGGCTTCACCGACGACGAGCAGCGCGACGTCTTCGGCCTGCTCCAGTCGGTCGCGGGCATCGGCCCGCGGATGGCGCTCGCCACCCTCGCCGTCCTCGATCCCGACGCGCTCACCACGGCGCTGGTCCAGGGCGACGTCAAGGCGCTCACCCGCGTGCCGGGCATCGGACCGAAGGTCGCGCAGCGGATGGTGCTGGAGCTGAAGGACAAGGTCGTCGCCCCCGTGTCGGCGCCCGCGCTCGTCCCGCCGCGGCCGGGCGCCGACCCGCGCCGCGAGCAGGTGGTCGAGGCCCTCGTGGGGCTGGGGTTCACCGCCCGACCTGCGGAGGCCGCCGTCGACAACGTGCTGGCGGCCGACGCCGACGCCGACGCGAGCACCCTGCTGCGGGCCGCCCTCGGCGCACTGGGCCGCGCCCGATGAGCGGACCGCCGAGCCGAGGCACGAGCCGCTGTATGGGTCGCAGGACCCGACTTCGCACCCTGGCGCGGCACTTCGCACCCCACCGACGGGGTGCGAAGTGCCACCAAGGGGTGCGGAGTGGGCGCCCGGGCTGGCTCGGTGCTGCCGCGTGCGAGACCTGCGGGCCCGGTGCTGCCGCACGCGGGACCTATGGACCTCGTGCTGCCGCGCCGGATGTGCGCCACCCCGCCCGGCCCGGCTATCGCCGCGCGCCGGACGCGGCCGCTGGTGCTGCGGCGCGGCGGGCCGGTGGCGCTGCGGCACGGGGGGCCGGGGGGCGCCATGACTGAGCTGACGCCCGCGGCCGAGCCGGAGGACCTGGAGGTCGAGGCCAGCCTGCGGCCGCGGACCCTCGCCGAGTTCGTCGGGCAGGCCCGCGTGCGCGAGCAGCTGTCGCTCGTGCTGGAAGGGGCCCGCAGGCGCGGCGACCCGCCCGACCACGTGCTGCTCTCCGGGCCGCCGGGGCTGGGGAAGACCAGCCTCGCGCTGATCGTCGCCGCGGAGCTCGGCGCACAGATCCGGCTCACCAGTGGTCCGGCATTGGAGCGGGCGGGCGACCTCGCCGCGATGCTCTCCAACCTCGTGCCGGGCGACGTGCTCTTCATCGACGAGATCCACCGCATCGCCCGGCCCGCCGAGGAGATGCTCTACCTCGCGATGGAGGACTTCCGGGTGGACGTCGTCGTGGGAAAGGGACCCGGCGCCACGTCGATCCCCCTCGACATCGCGCCGTTCACGCTGGTCGGGGCCACGACGCGGTCCGGAGCGCTCACCGGTCCGCTGCGCGACCGGTTCGGGTTCACCGCACACATGGAGTTCTACGAGCCCCCCGAGCTGGAGCGCGTGCTCCGCCGTGCGGCGACCATCCTGGACGTCGACCTGCGCCCCGACGGGGCCGCGGAGATCGCCCGCCGCTCGCGGGGCACACCACGCATCGCCAACCGGCTGCTGCGCCGCGTGCGCGACTTCGCCGAGGTCCGCGCGGACGGCGCGGTCAACCGCAGCGTGGCCAGGGCCGCGCTGGAGGTCTACGACGTCGACGAGCTGGGCCTCGACCGGCTCGACCGCGCCGTGCTGAGCGCGCTCGTGCGCTCCTTCAGCGGCGGACCGGTCGGCGTGTCCACGCTGGCCGTAGCGGTCGGTGAGGAAGCCGGTACCGTCGAGGAGGTCTGCGAGCCCTACCTCGTGCGCGCCGGGATGCTGGCCCGCACACCGCGCGGACGGGTCGCCACCGCGGCGGCATGGAGCCACCTGGGCGTCCCGCTGCCGCCGGGCGGCGGACCCGCGGCGCTGTTCTGAGCGCTGGGCTGGCAAACTCGGATGACCACGCGCAGAGACGGAGACCGACCCACACCATGGACATCTCACTGCTGTTCCCCATTCTCATCCTGCTGCTGTTCATCCCGATCTTCCTGTCGAGCCGCAAGCAAAAGCGGGCGCAGGCCGAGATGGCGGCACTGCAGTCGTCGCTGGAGCCGGGTGACATCGTGAGCACCACCTCGGGCTTGCGCGGCACGATCGTGGACGCCTCCTACGAGGACACCGTCGACCTGGAGATCGCCGATGGCGTCGTCACCACCTGGGTGCGCGCCGCGATCCGCGAGAAGATCACCACTGACGCGCCTGCGCACGTGACCGAGCCTGCGCACGTGACCGAGCCTGAGCCGCCCGCCGTCGTCGAGCCCGCCCCGCCGTCGCTGGAGAAGGCCGAGCAGCCCAGCCTGGAGAAGGACGACTCCACGAACGGGTCCCCGCGCAGCTGATCCACCGGCCGCGGCGCGCCCGCGGTGACACCAGGAAGAGACTTCAGTGGCTACCACCCCGGGGCGCATTCGTCCTTGGCGTTACCTGGCGGCATTCGCAGGCATCGTCGTCGTGCTCTACGCGCTCGTGTTCTTCACCGGCGACGGCAAGGCGGCGCCGAAGCTCGGCATCGATCTGCAGGGCGGCACGCGGGTCACGCTCGTGGCCCGCACCGTCGACGGTGGCGCCCCGCCGCGCGACCAGCTCGTGCAGGCCCAGCAGATCATCGAGCAGCGCGTCAACGGCCTCGGCGTCAGCGGTGCCGAGGTCGTGCTCGACGGCGACAACATCACGATCACCGTGCCGGGCGACGCCGGTGAGCAGGCCCGTTCGCTTGGCCAGACCGCGCAGCTGCGCTTCAGGCCGGTGATCGGGCAGCCGGTCTCGGCCGCACCCGCGCCCGCCGCGCCCGCGCCCGGCGGCACAGCCGTTCCGGCACCCGTCCCCGCGCCCGCGCCCGGCGGCACAGCCGTTCCGGCACCCGTCCCCGCGCCCGCCCCATCGGGCGGCCCGAAGCCGCAGGGCGCCGCCGACCCGGCCGAGCAGCCCGTCAAGCCGGTCGCCTACTCCCGCCCGCTGCAGGCGCCCACACCCGCGCCGTCGCCTGCCCCGGCGCCCGCGCCGACCCCACCCCCCGCGGCAGGGGCGCCGACCCCGGCGGATCCGCAGCTGGCCAAGGAGATCGCGGCAGCCAAGGCCATCCGGCAGAGCAGCGACCCGACCGCCCAGCAGGTCGCGCTGCAGACGCTCGACTGCAGCAAGCCCGACCCGCTCACCGGCTACGACGACCCCGCGCTCCCGCTCGTCACGTGCAACCAGGACGGCACCGCCAAGTACGTGCTCGGCCCCTCGTTCCTGGAAGGCACCCAGATCGCGAGCGCGCAGGCCGCCACGAACGGCAAGGGCGTCGGCTACGTCGTGAACGTGACGTTCAAGAGCGCGGGCGAGGCGATCTGGGGCCAGTACACGAGCGCGCACATCGGCGACGCCGTGGCGTTCACGCTCGACGGCAAGGTCGTGTCCGCGCCGACGATCCAAGGCGCGATCTTCGGCTCCACCGAGATCTCCGGCCAGTTCAACCAGGCGCAGGCGCAGAACCTCGCGGGGATCCTGCGCTACGGCTCGCTGCCGCTGTCGTTCGAGGCGAACGAGGCGCAGACGGTCTCGGCCACGCTCGGGCTGGCCTCCTTGGACGCCGGGTTGATCGCGGGTGGGATCGGGCTGCTGCTCGTGTTCGTGTACTGCCTGATCTACTACCGCGTCCTCGGCGTGCTGACGATCTTGTCGCTCGTCCTGTCCGGCGTGATCGTGTTCGCGGTGCTCGTCCTGCTCGGGCGCTGGATCGGGTTCACGCTCGACCTCGCGGGCGTCGCAGGGTTCATCGTCGCCATCGGCATCACGGCCGACTCATTCGTGATCTTCTTCGAGCGGCTGAAAGACGAGATGCGCGAGGGCCGCACGTTCCGCTCGGCCGTTCCACGCGGCTGGGTGCGGGCCCGACGCACGATCTTGTCCGCCGACGCGGTGAGCTTCCTCGCCTCGGCCGTGCTGTACCTCCTGGCCGTCGGGCAGGTGAAGGGGTTCGCGTTCACCTTGGGCCTTTCCACGGTGTTGGACCTGGTCGTGGTGTTCCTCGTGACCCATCCGCTGGTCGCCCTCGCGTCGAGCTCGCGGGTGTTCGGCAGCCCCGCGCTGTCGGGCCTCGGGGCCGTGGCCCGGATCGGCGCCGAACGCAAGTCCGCCGCCGCGGGCAGCGTCTCCATGACGAAGGGGGGTGCGTGAGATGGCCAAGACATCCATGATCTCCCGCCTCTACACCGGCACCGGCGCGTTCGACATCGTCGGGCGCCGCAAGGTCTGGTACATCGGCTTCGGCCTGCTGGTCCTGGTGTGCGTGGCGTCGATCCTGTTCCGCGGGTTCAACCTCGGCATCGACTTCACCGGCGGCACCCAGATCCAGTTCCCGGCCAACACGGCCACGGCGCCCGCCACCGTGCCCGCCGTGCAGGAGGTCTTCCAGAAGGCCATCGGCGTCGAGCCCGCGTCCGTGCAGACAGTGGGTACCGGCCCAGCGACGACGGTGCTGATCCGGTCCGAGACGCTCACCCTCCCGCAGACCGTCACGGTGAAGCAGGCGTTGTTCGAAGCCTTCGGCCCACGGGGCGCGAACGGCGTGCCGTCCGCCAACGTGATCAGCATCAGCGCGGTGAGCGGCAGCTGGGGTGGGCAGATCACCCAGCAGGCGATCATCGCGCTTGCCGTGTTCCTCGTGCTGGTCACGCTGTTCCTGACGTTCTACTTCGAACGCGCGATGGCGGTGGCGGCGCTCGTGGCGCTGATCCACGACGTCACGGTCACGGCAGGCATCTACTCGATCGTCGGCTTCGAGGTCACGCCCGCCACCGTGATCGGCCTGCTCACGATCCTCGGGTTCTCGCTGTACGACACCGTCGTCGTGTTCGACAAGGTCAGGGAGAACACGCGCGGCCTCCTCGGGCTCACCCGCCGCACCTACGCCGAGGCCGCGAACCTCGCTCTGAACCAGACCCTCATGCGTTCGATCAACACCTCGCTCATCGCGGTACTGCCGGTGATCGGGCTCATGATCGTCGGCGTCGGGGTGCTCGGCGTCGGCACGCTGGCCGACCTCGCGCTCGTGCAGCTCGTCGGCATCCTGGCCGGGGCGCTGTCGTCGCTGCTGCTGGCCACGCCGCTCCTGGTCGACATCAAGATGCGCGACCGCCGCTTCCAGGAACAGGCCGCGCGCGTCGTGGCCCGGCGGCGGCGCCTCGCGGCGGCGGCCACGCCCGCCGCACCGGCCGTCGACGCCGCCATGGACGAGCCGGAGAACGCGGAGCCCGACCTCTCCGACGACGCCGAGCTCGCGCGACAGCTGCGGCGGGAGCGGGCGGTCGCGGCGGCGGCGAGCACGCCCGCCCGCACCGGAAAGGGCGGCGCACACGCCGCCGGGCGCGCCCGGCCCACCGGCAAGGGCTCACGGCCGACCGGCAAGCGGCACCGGTGAGCGAGAGGCTCGACGAGGATCTCGCGCGCGTCCGGGAGCTGGTGCGCGACGTCCCGGACTACCCGACGCCCGGCGTGCTGTTCCGGGACATCACCCCGGCACTGGCCGACGCCGCCGTGTTCACCGCGGTGGCCACCGAGCTGGCGACGTGGATGGGCGCGGCCGACGTCGTCGTCGGCATCGAGGCGCGCGGCTTCCTGCTCGGTGCGGCGGCGGCGCTGGTGGCGGGCACCGGCGTCGTCCCGGTGCGCAAAGCGGGCAGGCTCCCGCGCGTGGCCGCTTCGCGCACCTACGACCTCGAGTACGGCACGGCCACGCTGGAGCTGCCTGCGGACACGGTCGCGGCCGGGGCGCGGGTCTTCGTCGTCGACGACGTGCTCGCCACCGGCGGCACCGCCGCGGCCACGTGCGCGCTGCTGGCCGAGGTGGGGGCCGAGGTGGTCGGGGTCGGCGTGTTGTTGGAGCTGGTGGCGCTCGGCGGACGGGACGAGCTGAACCCGATCCCGGTGCATGCGGTGCTCACCGTCTGAGCCCACTATCCTGAGGGCGTGGAGTTCCCCACGGCATGACCGACCTGCCGCCTGCGGCACCGCCGGTCTCCGGCCCTGACGGCTCGCGACCGTCCGCCACCCGCCGGGTTCGCGCACGCCTCGCCCGACGTATGACACCGCAGCGGGTCGCCTCCGTGCCGCCGGTCCTGGAGCCACTGGCGAGCGTCCACCGCAGCCTGCACCCGAAGGCCGATCTGGGGCTGTTGGTGCGCGCCTACGAGGTAGCCGAGGCCAAGCACGAGGGGCAGAAGCGCAAGTCGGGCGATCCGTACATCACGCATCCGCTGGCCGTCTCGACGATCCTCGCCGAGCTGGGTATGGACACCACCACGCTCGTGGCGGCGTTGCTGCACGACACCGTGGAGGACACCGACTACTCGCTGGAGCGGCTGCAGGAGGAGTTCGGCGAGGAGGTGGCGCACCTCGTCGACGGCGTCACCAAGCTGGACAAGGTCGAGTTCGGCAACGCGGCCGAGGCCGAGACGATCCGCAAGATGGTCGTCGCGATGGCCCGCGACCCGCGGGTGCTGGTCATCAAGCTGTCCGACCGCCTGCACAACATGCGCACGATGCGGTTCCTGTCGCCGGAGAAGCAGGCGAAGAAGGCCCGCGAGACCCTGGAGGTGATGGCGCCGCTGGCGCACCGCCTCGGGATGGCGACGGTCAAGTGGGAGCTCGAGGACCTGTCCTTCGCGATCCTGCACCCGAAGAAGTACTCCGAGATCGTGCGGCTGGTCGCCACCCGGGCGCCGTCGCGGGACACCTACCTCAAGCAGGTGATCGACGAGGTGCGCCAGCAGCTCGACGCCGCGCGCATCGCGAACGTCGTCGAGGGCAGGCCGAAGCACTACTACTCGATCTACCGCAAGATGATCGTCAAGGGCCGGGATTTCGACGACATCCACGACCTCGTCGGCGTCCGGGTGCTCGTCGACGAGGTGCGCGACTGCTACGCGGCGATCGGCATGGTGCACGCGCTGTGGCAGCCGATGCCCGGCCGGTTCAAGGACTACATCGCCCAGCCACGGTTCGGCGTGTACCAGTCGCTGCACACGACCGTGATCGGTCCGGACGGCAAGCCGCTCGAGGTGCAGATCCGCACGCACGAGATGCACAGCACCGCCGAGTTCGGCATCGCCGCCCACTGGCGCTACAAGGAGACGCCGCGCACGCAGGGCACGGTCAGCGTCGAGATCGACGAGATGTCGTGGATGCGCCAGCTGCTGGACTGGCAGCGCGAGGCGGCGGACCCCGGCGACTTCCTGGAGCAGCTGCGCTTCGACTTGGGCGCCCAGCAGATCTTCGTGTTCACGCCGAAGGGTGATGTGATCACGTTGCCCGCGAAGTCGACGCCGGTCGACTTCGCCTACGCGGTGCACACCGAGGTGGGCCACCGGTGCATCGGCTCGCGGGTGAACGGGCGGCTGGTGGCGCTGGAGCGCACGCTGGAGTCCGGCGACGTCGTCGAGATCTTCACGTCGAAGGCGGAGGGCGCGGGCCCGAGCCGCGACTGGCTGGCGTTCGTCGCGTCGCCCCGGGCCAAGACGAAGATCAAGCAATGGTTCGCGAAGGAGCGCCGCGAAGAGGCCATCGAGGCGGGCAAGGACGCGATCGCCCGCGAGGCGCGGCGCACATCGATGCCGCTGCAGCGGCTGGTGTCAGCCGACGCGATGGCCGCGCTGTCGCACGAGCTGCACTTCCCGGACCTCACCGCGCTCTACGCCGCCGTTGGCGAGGGGCACGCCAGCGCGCGGCACGTCATCCAGCGGCTCACGGCGCTGCTGGGCGGCGAGGAGCAGGCCGAGGAGGATCTCGCCGAGCGGGCCACCCCTTCGACGGTCCGACAGCGCTCCGGCAGCGAGGCGGGTGTCGTCGTTCGCAGCCACGAGGGTGACGTCGGCGATCTCTACACGAAGCTCGCCCGCTGCTGCACCCCGGTGCCCGGCGACGACATCATGGGCTTCGTCACCCGCGGGGGCGGCATCTCGGTGCACCGGGTGGACTGCACGAACGCCGCCGACCTCCGCGGGCGGGCGGAGCGGATCGTCGACGTGGCGTGGTCGGTGTCGCCGGGATCGGTGTTCCTCGTCGCGATACAGGCCGAGGCCCTCGATCGACACCGGCTGCTGTCGGACATCACCAAGGTGCTCGCCGACGAGAAGGTCAACATCCTGTCCGCGTCGGTTGCGACGTCGAAGGACCGGGTGGCGATCTCGCGGTTCAGCTTCGAGATGGGCGACCCGAAGCACCTCGGCCACGTGCTGTCGGCCGTGCGCAACGTCGAGGGCGTCTACGACGTGTACCGGGTGACGAGCGCGAGCTAGCGGCTCCGCCGTCGTGCGCGAAAATCGTCGCTATAGCCACGTTTTCCGCTCACGACCTCAGCCGACCGTCGCCTTCTCGATCGTCACCGGCTGCACCGGCTTGCCGCCACCGGGGCTGGGGTCCAGCGAGCCGTCCGAGCCGCGCTTCGCGATCGTGTCGAGCACCTGCAGGCCCGCGGGCGTGATCGAGCCGAACGCGGTGTACTGCGGGGGAAGCTCGCCGTCGCCGTAGATCATGAAGAACTGGCTGCCGCCCGAGTTGGGCTGGCCGGTGTTGGCCATCGCGAGGATCCCGCGGCCGTACTTGAGCTCGGGGAACACCTCGTCGGGGATCGTGTAGCCAGGGCCGCCGGTGCCCGTGCCGGTCGGGTCGCCGCACTGCAGCACCTGCAGGCCGGGCGCGGTGGTGATCCGGTGGCAGGTGGTGTTGTCGAAGTAGCCCTGGGTGGCGAGGCTGACGAAGCTGTCCACCGTGCAGGGCGCGAGGGCCTTGTCCAGGGTGAGCGGGATCGGCCCTTCGCCGGTCTGCAACGTGATGCCGACGGTGCCCTGCGCGCTCACGTTCGTGCCCGCAGGCGGCTTGACCGGCCGCGCGGCCTGTCCGCCCGCCGGGAAGCTGCAGGTGACCGCGGCCGGTAAGGCGGTGGGCCGCGTGGGCAGCGGGGCGACCGCGGAGGGGATGGTGGCCGGGGTCTGCGGGGCGGCCGTGGGAGTGGGTGTCGCTTCGGGGGTGGGGCTGGCGGCGGGCGTGCCGCTGCCGCGGCCGACGGTGGCGAACAGGATGACGCCGACGACGACCACCACGACGGCCACGACGGATCCGACGACCGTGAACTGACGCCGCCGCCGGGCCTGCACCGCGCGGCGCTCTCGTTGCCGCGCGAGCTTGCGCTTCGCCGCCTCGCGCCGCATCTGGTTCGTCGCCACCGCCACCGCTCCCCTCACCCCGTGGTCCGACCGGGGGCCCGCGCGAGAATAGCGGCCGCATCTGAGTGGCCACTGAGGGGCCAGAAGGCCGCTACCCGCGGCCCGCGGGTGGCGGCTTAGGCTTTCTCGTGTGCTAGTCGCGGGTTTTCCGGCCGGGTCGTTCCAGACCAACTGCTACGTGGTGGCGACGGGGGCGGGGGAGGCGTGCGTCGTGGTCGACCCCGGCCTGGACGCCACCGAGCCTCTGGAGGCGCTGCTGGCCGAGCACCGGCTCACGCCGGTCGCCGTGCTGCTCACGCACGGGCACATCGACCACGTTTACAGCGTCGCCCCCGTGTGCGACGGCCACGACGTCCCCGCGTGGATCCACCCGGCGGACCGGGACATGCTCGTCGATCCGCTGCGCGGCTTGTCGCCGCAGGCCAAGGCCGCCTTCGGGGGCCCTTTGACGCTGCGAGAGCCGCGCGAGGTCCGGTCGCTCGACGACGGCGAGTCGCTGGAGCTCGCAGGGCTCACCCTGCGCGTCGAACACACCCCCGGCCACACCCAGGGGTCGGTGATCTTCACGACGCCGACGGAAGAGGGCGTGGAGGTGATCTTCGCGGGAGACCTGCTGTTCGCCGGGTCGATCGGCCGCTCCGATCTGCCGGGTGGCGATCCGGAGCAGATGATGGCGAGCCTGCGCGACACGATCTTGACCCGTGATGACTCCTCCGTCGTCCTGCCCGGCCATGGACCGACGACGACGATCGGCCGGGAGCGGGCGTCCAACCCGTTCCTGCAGGATCTCGACGTCCCCGCGCGTGGACGGTGGCTGTGACCGCCGTGCAGGAGCGCACGTTCGCCGCACCCAAGGGGGTGCCTGACTACACCCCGCCGGGCTCGGCCGGATTCGAGCACGTCCGCGACACGCTCGAAGCCGCCGCCGCCCGCGCGGGCTATGCCCTCATCGAGCTGCCCGTCTTCGAGGACACCGCGCTGTACGCCCGCGGGGTCGGTGAGTCCACCGACGTCGTGTCGAAGGAGATGTACACGTTCGCCGACCGGGGCGACCGGTCGGTCACCCTGCGCCCCGAGGGCACCGCAGGCGTCGTCCGCGCCGTGATCGAGCACGGGCTCGACCGCGCGGGCCTGCCCGTCAAGCTGCGCTACGCGGGCCCGTTCTTCCGCTACGAGCGTCCGCAGGCGGGCCGCTACCGGCAGCTGCAGCAGGTCGGGGTGGAGGCGATCGGCGTCGACGACCCTGCTCTGGACGCCGAGGTCATCGCTGTCGCCGACGAGGGCTTCAGGGCGTTGGGGCTCACCGGCTACCGGCTGGAGCTCACGTCGTTGGGCGACGCCGAATCCCGGCCCGCCTACCGGGAGCGGCTGCAGGAGTACCTGGCCGCGCTGCCGCTCGACGAGCCCACGCGGGAACGGGCCCGGATCAACCCGCTGCGGGTGCTCGATGACAAGCGCCCGGAGGTGCGGGCGATGCTCGCCGACGCGCCGCTGCTGGTCGACCACCTCTCGCCCGCTGCGGCCGAGCACCACGCCCAGGTGATGCAGCACCTCGACGACCTCGGCGTCGCGTACGTGGGGAACCCGCGGATGGTTCGCGGCCTCGACTACTACACGAAGACGACGTTCGAGTTCGTGCACGACGGTCTCGGTGCGCAGTCGGGCATCGGTGGCGGCGGTCGTTACGACGGGCTCATGGCGACCCTCGGCGGGCCGCCGCTGACCGGGGTCGGGTTCGGGCTCGGCGTTGACCGCACCCTCCTGGCGTGCCGGGCGGAGGGGCTCGCGCCGTGGTCGGTGGCGCGCTGTGAGGTGTTCGGCGTGCCCCTTGGCTCCATCGACGGAGCTGCGCGGCGACGGCTGGTGGTGCTGGCAGGCGAGCTGCGCCGGGCGGGCGTGCGCGTCGACCTGGCCTACGGCGGGCGTGGGTTGAAGGGCGCGATGAAGTCGGCCGACCGCTCTGGTGCGCGCTACACGCTCGTGCTCGGCGAGCGCGATCTCGACGCGGGCACAGTCGGGGTCAAGGACATGGCCTCGGGGGAGCAGCGGTCGGTGCCGCTCACCGACGTCGTCGACGAGATGGTCGCGATTCTGGGCCCGGCATGATCACCGGTTGGGTACGCAAACCGGCCAGATCCGGCCGGTTCCGCACCGAAGTGGCGATCACGAGCCGCTGATGAGCGAGGTTGACCGGCGGCGGTGGGACGCCCGGCACGCCGTGGCGGACGACGTCGTGCCGCTGCCCCCCGACGCGCTGCGCGGCCGGGAGGATCTGGCGCCGACGTCGGGGCGCGCGCTCGACCTCGCTTCCGGGCGCGGTGCGGTGGCGCTGTGGCTGGCGGAGCGCGGCCTGGCCGTCGATGCCGTGGACGTGTCGCCGGTGGGCCTCGAGGCGGGGGCCCGCCGCGCAGGCGACCTGCCCGTCCGGTGGTGGTGCCACGATCTGGACACCGGGCTCCCCGCGGCCTGCGCGGGTCCCTACGACATCGTGGTGGTGCAGCGGTTCCGCGATCCCGGGCTCTACCCCGCGCTCGCGGCGGCTCTGGCGCCGGGTGGATTGCTCGTCGTGACCGTGCTGTCCGAGGTCGACGAGGGGCCGGGCCCATGGCGGGCGGCGCGCGGGGAGCTGCGCGCGGCGTTCGCGGGCCTCGACGTGCTCGTCCACATGGAGGCGAACGGGGAGGCGAGCCTCGTCGGGCTCAGGCCGACTCCCGGCTCGCCACGACGGCCGCCACCGCCGTCGTGATCGGCACCGATGCGACGAGCCCGATGCTGCCCACGAGCGTGCGGACGATCTCGGTGGCGACCTCCTCGGTGGTCACCACGTCGCCAAGGCCCTTGCCCGAAACACTGAAGATCAACATCAGGGGGAGCGAGGCACCCGCGTAGGCCAAGACCAGGGTGTTGACCGCCGACGAGACGTGGTCGCGCCCGATCCGCATCGCCGCGGTGAAGAGGCCATGGGTACCGAGCGAGGGGTTGGCGCCGTGGAGCTCCCACACCGCGCTGGTCTGGGTGACCGTGACGTCGTCGAGCACGCCGAGCGCACCGATCAGAACGCCCGCGAGGAGCAGGCCACGGGCGTCGACGCCGGTGCCGAGAGCGCCGATGAGGGAGCTCGTGGTCTCGTCGAGGCCGGTCAGCCTGGCCAGGGCCGTGAAGGCGGCGGACAGCGCGCCGATGAGGAGGAGGGAGACGAGGGTGCCGAGCACGGCGGTCGACGTGCGCGCCGACAGTCCGTGCGTCAGGTAGAGCACCGCGAACATGATCAGGCAGGCGCCGACGACGGCCACCGAGAGCGGGTCGTGGCCTGCGAGGATGGCGGGGAGCACGAAGATGAGGAGCACGACGAAGCTCAGGCCGAGCGCGGCGAGGGCCGCCAGCCCCCGCCATCGGCCCAACGCCAGCACCGCGGCGGCGAAGAGACCGGCCAGCCACCACAGCGACCCGCCCCGCTGGAAGTCGACCACCTGGTAGGAACCGGGGTCGTCGGCGTCGCCGCCGGACCACGACAGCACGACCGGGTCACCAACGCCGAACCGCGGGGTGCTGGGTTCGACGGGCACGAGTTGCACGAGGTCGCGCCCCGCCCGTGGCCCGTCGGCCATATGAACGACGAGCGCGACGCAGCCGCCGCCGTCCCCGCCCGCCGCGGGGCTTGCCCCACCCGCGGCCGCCGGGCCGCCTGCGCCCGCCCCGCCTGAGCTTGCCCCGCCTGCGCCCGCCCCGCCTGCGCCCGCCCCGCCTGCGCCCGCCCCGCCTGAGCTTGCGCCGCCCGCGGCCGCCGGGCCGCCGCCCGCCCCGCCCGCGCCTGGTCCGGCTGTGACTGCGCCTACGCCCGGGCCACTGCCTGCGGCGTCGTCGCAGCGGGCAGCCCGAGCCTCGACGACCTGCGCGTGCACCGGGGTGGCCGCGGCTGCGGGGGCCGCGGGTGCCGGGCCGGAGGGCCAGAGCACGACGAGGCCAACCAGCGCGGCCATTGCGGCGGGCGCGAGCAGGGCGGCCAGCAGGATCCGAACCCGGCGGCCCGCGGGAGGCGTGGGTGTGTGCCCGTGTCCATGACCGTGGCCACTCGACCGGCCGGACTCGGAGCTCGGTGAGCTGTGCGCGGGCTCTGGCTCGGCCTGCGCGCGCGTCATCGGCGGGCGGGGCGCTGCGACCGCGGGAAACATGTCCGTCGGAGCGTCGTCCACGGGGTCCCGGTCCAGGCCTCGGTGGCGACCCTCGACCGGATGCGGCTGGGGAGGCACGCTGCCATCGTCCCAACCCCGTGTCTCGACCATCGGCGGCGGTCGTGTTCGGCCGTGCGCACGATTGCCTTGGCATCGAACTTGTGTTCGAATACTGTCATGCGGTGGAACGGGCAGCAGGTGGGCGAAGGCGGTGTCGGCGCGGCGCAGACGCTTCCGGGGTTCGACGGGTTCCTGCGCACCGTCCGCACGCCGGAGTTCGCGGGGATGGTCTTCCACGAGGTCGAGGCACGCTCGGCGCTCAACCGGGTGCCGGGGTCGTCACCGATGCCGTTCCGCTGGACGGTCAACCCCTACCGCGGCTGCGCGCACGCCTGCGTGTACTGCCTCGCGGGCCCCACCCGTGTCCTGCTCGCCGACGGCACCACCCGCCCGATCGCCGAGCTCCGCGTGGGCGACGTCGTCCTCGGCACCGAGCGGGTCGACGGGGTGCGCCGCTACGTCCCCACCCGGGTGCTGGCGCACTGGTCCACCACCAAACCCGCCTACGTCGTGCGCCTCGCAGGCGGCACCGAGCTGGTCACGAGCGGGGAGCACCGCTTCCTCACCGCGGACGGGTGGCGGCACGTCAGCGGCGGCTGGTGCCGGGCCGGGCGGCGTCCGCACCTGCGGCCCGGATCGCCGTTGCTCGGCCCCGGACCGTTTGGCCCGGACCGTCCGCGGCCCGACTCGGCCGAGTACCGGCGGGGTTACCTGTGCGGCGTCGTGCGCGGCGACGGGCCGGGCTTCCCGTCCGAACGACTGGCGCTCGAGGCGCTTGGACGGGCCCACCACCTGTTGGCCGAGGCGCGGTCGGCGCCGATCGTGGTCAGCGCCGAGCCCGGTCGCATCGCGCTCGTCGGCCATGCGCGCCCCGCCGCGCGCGGTCCGCGCATCACGAGCGCACCGATCCTCGCCGTGCACGGCCCGCTCGTTGCTGACGCGTCGATCCGTCCGGTAGGGCCGATCGTCCAGCACGCGGTGGGTTGGCCCGAGAGGGCAGGCGCCGACTGGTGCGCGGGGTTCCTGGCCGGGGTGATCGACGCCTGCGGCGTGGTCGCGGCCGGTGAGCTGCGGGTCGTGCACACGGACGAGGCCGTCGTCGGCCGGGTCGTCGGCGCGCTGCACCGGCTGGGCTTCGCCTTCGCCGTGAGCGCCCAGGCCGACGGAGCGCGCGTGGTGCGCGTCGTCGGGGGCGTCGGCGCAGTGCGCGCGCTGCTGGCGCGCACCGGTCCGGCGGTCACCCGACGGCTCGCGGGCGCAGCGGTGGACGGGGCGCCCGAGCTGGAGGTGGCGGAGGTGCGCGCGCTCGGTCGCGAGCTGCCGATGTACGACATCACCACCGGCACGGGTGACTTCGTGGCCGAGGGCTTGATCAGCCACAACTGCTTCGCCCGCAACACCCACACCTACCTCGATCTGGACACGGGCGCCGATTTCGACCGGCAGATCGTCGTCAAGGTCAACGTGGCGCGGGTGCTGCAGCGCGAGCTGCGTTCGCCGCGCTGGAGCGGCGAGCCGGTGGCGATGGGCACCAACACCGACCCCTACCAACGAGCTGAGGGCCGCTACCGGCTGATGCCGGGGATCATCGAAGCGTTCGCCCGCGCGGGCACGCCGTTCTCGGTGCTGACGAAGGGCACCGTGCTCAGCAGGGACCTGCCGAGGCTCGCATCGGCCGCCGCGGATGTCCCGGTCTCGCTGGGCGTGTCGGTCGCGCTGCTCGACCGCGCTGTGCACGCCACGCTGGAGCCCGGCACCCCGACACCCGCCGCGCGCCTCGATCTCGTGCGGCGCATCACCGACGCGGGCCTGCCGTGCGGCGTGATGGTGGCGCCGGTGCTGCCGATGCTCACCGACTCCGCCGAGGCGCTCGACGCCCTGTTGGCCAGGGTCGCCGCCGCAGGCGCCACCGGGGCGAGCGTTCTCGCGCTGCACCTGCGGCCCGGCACCCGCGAGTGGTTCTTGGCCTGGCTGGAGCGGGAGCACCCGGGGCTCGTCGAGCCCTACGCCCGCTTGTATCGGCGCGGAGCCTACGTGGCGCCGGAGTATCGGCGCACGCTGGCGGCTCGCGTCGCGCCACTGCTGCGCAGGCACGGCCTCGACGCGCGTGCCGACCCGCCGTCGGTGCGCGGGGCGCCGCCGATCCCGACGGAGCCCTCGCCCGAGGCCGAGCAGCTCGCCTTGCTATGACCCGGGCGGTGGTAGGCCACTTTCGCACCCCTTGGTGTCACTTCGCACCCCGCCGACGAGGTGCGAAGTGCACCCAAAGGGTGCGAAGTCGGCCAGGGTGGGCGCCTCGGGCGGCGCGGTGCGCCCGCGCGCCGTCGGTACCGCGGGCGAAACCTGTTCGCGGGTGCCCCGGGGTGCCCCGATAACCTCGAATCCGTGATGCGCAGCCACCTTGCAGGCACCCTCCGTGCCGAGCACGTCGGACAGACCGTGACCCTCGCAGGTTGGGTGGCGCGGCGACGTGACCACGGCGGCGTGATCTTCATCGACCTGCGCGACGCGTCCGGCACCGCCCAGGTGGTGTTCCGCGAAGGGGAGATGGCCGAGCGCGCGCACCGGCTGCGGTCCGAGTTCTGCGTGCAGGTCGTCGGCGAGGTCGTGATGCGGCCCGAGGGCAACGAGAACCCCGAGCTGCCTTCCGGCGCCATCGAGGTCACGGCCACCGCGCTCACCGTGCTGTCGGAGTCGGCGCCGCTGCCGTTCCCCGTTGACGAGTACGCCGAGGTCGGCGAGGAGGTCCGGCTCAAGTACCGCTACCTCGACCTGCGACGAAGCGGGCCCGCGGCCGCGATGCGGCTGCGCAGCGAGGTGAACCGGGCCGCCCGTGAGGTGCTGCACGAACGCGGGTTCGTCGAGGTCGAGACGCCGACGCTGACCCGGTCGACGCCCGAGGGCGCGCGCGACTTCCTCGTGCCCGCCCGCCTGCGACCCGGCTCCTGGTACGCGCTGCCGCAGAGCCCGCAGCTGTTCAAGCAGCTGCTCATGGTCGGCGGACTGGAGCGCTACTTCCAGATCGCCCGCTGCTACCGCGACGAGGATTTCCGCGCCGACCGCCAACCCGAGTTCACCCAGCTCGACATCGAAATGAGCTTCGTCGAGCAGGATGACGTCATCGAGCTCGCCGAGGCCGTCCTGGTCGCGCTGTGGGAGTTGGTCGGCTACGAGATCCCGCGCCCGATCCGGCGGATGACCTACGCCGAGGCGATGAGCCGCTACGGCTCCGACAAGCCCGACCTGCGCTTCGGGATCGAGCTCACCGACCTCACCGAGTACTTCGGGCAGACCCAGTTCCGGGTGTTCCAGAACCCGTACGTCGGCGCCGTCGTCATGACGGGCGGAGCGAGCCAGGCCCGGCGTCAGCTCGACGCCTGGCAGGAGTGGGCGAAGCAGCGCGGCGCTCGCGGCCTGGCGTACGTGCTGGTCGGTGAGGACGGCGGGCTCGACGAGCGCGGCCCCGTCGTCAAGAACCTCTCCGATGCCGAGCGGGCCGGGCTCGCGGAAGCCGTCGGTGCGCAGCCCGGCGATTGCATCTTCTTCGCCGCGGGCACCCCGAACGACGCCCGTGCGCTGCTCGGCGCCGCTCGCGGCGAGATCGCCCGGCGCACCGGCGTGCTCGACGAGTCGGCGTGGTCGTTCGTGTGGATCGTCGACGCGCCGATGTTCGAATCCACCGCCGAAACCGACGACGTGGCGGTCGGGCACGGCCAGTGGACGGCGCTGCACCACGCCTTCACCTCGCCCAACGCCGACTGGATCGACAAGTTCGACACCGACCCGGCGGGCGCCCTCGCCTACGCCTACGACATCGTCTGCAACGGCAACGAGATCGGCGGCGGGTCCATCCGTATCCACCGCGCCGACGTGCAGAAGCGCGTCTTCGAGGTGCTGGGCCTCGGCGCCGACGAGGCGCAGGAGAAGTTCGGCTTCCTGCTCGACGCGTTCGCCTTCGGGCCGCCCCCGCACGGCGGCATCGCGTTCGGTTGGGACCGGATCTGCGCGCTGCTGTCGAGCACGGACTCGATCCGCGAGGTCATCGCGTTCCCCAAGACCGGTGGCGGCTACGACCCGCTGACGGCGGCTCCGGCGCCGATCACCGCCGAGCAACGCAGGGAAGCGGGCGTAGACGCAAAACCGGCCGCCAAGCCCGCTTCGTAGCCCGGTGCCGGACCTGCCAGCCGCCGCGCCCGAAGGCATCGCCGACACCGTGCGCACGGCACTGCCTGTCGCCTGCCGATTTGCCCGGCCACGACGGGGGTTCGGCGGGGTGCAGGCGGGGTAGGGTCGGCATCGATGGTGGACGACCTGGGCGGGTTCCCCAGGCCGGTGCTCGGCGCGCTCGCGGCGGCCGAGCGGCTTCTGAGCCGGCGTGCGGGGGCTACGATCGTGCTCGCGGACCCGGAGGACCTCGGCGGCAGCGACCGCTCGGTGGTGGCCAGGGCCCGCGTTGCGCTCAATCCGTTCTCGCTGCCCCGCACGCTCGTCGTCAAGCACTATCCCGGCGAGCCGTCGCCGGGACGTCCGGACCCGTTCCCGTTCGAGGTGGCCAGCGCGCAGCTGTTCACGTCGATGTCGCCGGAGCTGCGGCCCAGCCCGGTGCTCATCGCCCATGATCCGGCGGCCCGGCTGCTCGTCATGGAGGATCTCGGGCGTAGCTCCACGCTCGCCGACAAGCTCTTCGGGCCCGACGGGGCCGCGGCCGCGCGCTGCCTGCTGTCGTGGGCGGGCGCTCTGGGACGGATGCAGGCGGCCACGGCGGGGCGGGAGAGGGACTTCGGCGCGCTTCTTCGCCGCCTCGGCGAGCGCGCCTGGCGCGACCCGATGGCCGACGAGGCGCGCGCGGCGTTTGCAGGCGTCGCGGGGCTGCTGCACGACGAGCTCGGGGTCGTCGCGTCACCCGCTGCGGTGCAGGAGGCGCACGACACGGCCCGGCTGCTCGGCGGCACCCGCTACCGGGCGTTCAGCCCGTCGGACACCTGCCCGGACAACAACCTCGTGACGAGCCGGGGGGTGCGCTTCGTCGACTTCGAGTGGGGATGCTTCCGCGACGTCGCGCTCGACGCCGCCTACTTCCGAGTGCCCTTCCCCGGCTGCGAAGCGAGCTTCGCGCTCCCGCCCGGTATGGCCGACACACTGCTCGATGCCTGGCGCAACGAGATCGCCGCAGTGTGGCCCGACCTCGACGAGCCCGGCAGGCTGAACACCCGACTCCTCGACGCGCAGCTGCTCTGGGTGTGGCTGTGCACGTGGTGGCTGCTGCCCCGCATCAGCGTGCGCGACCAGCACATCGGGCTCGACGCCGCGCGCTCGCCCCGGATCAGCACGGCGCTGTCGCATTACTGGGACCAGTTGGCCGTCGACGCCGCCGTCGCGGGAAAGGCGGCGACGGCCGAGTTGGGCGTCGCGGTGGCCGAGGCGCTGAACAAGCGCTTCCCGGACGCGCCCGCTGCGCTGCCGGTCTACCCGGCGTTCCGCACGGGCGCCTGAATCAGGCGGCGCGCGTCAGCGGCACGGCGCGGGTGGGCGCGTGCGGCGTCGCGACGGTGAGTCCCGCCTCGATCAGCCACAGCTGGGCGCGGGTGCAGGTGGGGCAGATCCAGGCGACGGTGCCGTCTGCCTCGTGCTGGCTGCTCCACGCGAGCCCTGCCGTGTCGTCGGCCGTGCGGGCGAGGGCGCAGAGCGGGCAGGTAGCGGTCGTCTCCATGTCCCCGAGGGTGCGGGGGACGGGTTACGGATCTATTACGGAACGGCGAATAACGCGGTGCGTTGACTTCCGACTACTGGCCGTCAGACTCACGGTGATCAGACCGTAGGAAGCGGTCCATCCGTGTCAACGCCTCCTCCAAGAGGGGCAAGGCGGTGGCGTAAGAGCAGCGCACGTGCCCCTCGCCGGACGGTCCGAACACGTTGCCGGGCACCACGGCGACGCCCTCGGCGTGCAGGAGCTTCTCGGCGAACGTCGCGGAGTCCATGCCGGACGCGCGGATCGAAGGAAAGGTGTAGAACGCCCCGCCGGGCTCGGGGCAGTCGAGCCCGATCTCGCGCAGGCCCTTGACGAACACGCGCCGCCGCCGGTCGTAGTCGGCGACCATAGCGGCGACGTCGTCGTCGGGCCCTGACAGCGCCTCCACGGCGGCCATCTGCGAGACGTGCGGAGCGCAGAGCATCGTGTACTGGTGCACCCGCACGCACAGCTCGGCCACGGCCCGCGGCGCGCAGATCCAACCGACCCGCCAGCCCGTCATCGCGTGTGCCTTGGAGAACCCGCCGAGCAGCACCGTGCGGTTCGGGGCGAGCGCGCCGAGGCAGGTGTGCGCGGTGTCGTACGTGAGACGCTCGTAGATCTCGTCGGAGACCAGGTACAGATCGTGGCGCTCGGCGAGCCGGACGAGGGCCTCCAGCGCAGAGCGGGGCTGCACCGCGCCGGTCGGGTTGGCGGGCGAGCCGAGCAGCACCGCCTTGGTGCGCGGGGTGACTGCGGCCTCCACGACGGCGGCATCCACGGCGAACCCGTCGTCGGCGCGCGTCGGGACCCGCACCGGCACACCGCCCGCGAACGCGATGCACGGCTCGTATGCGACGTAGCAGGGCTCAGGGACGATCACCTCGTCGCCGGGGTTGAGCAGGACCCGAAGCGCCAGATCCAGGCCCTCCGAGACGCCGGTGGTGATCAGGCACTCGTCGGTCCACGCGTAGTCGGTGCCGTAGCGCGTGTTCAGGTCGGCGCAGATCAGCTCGCGCAGCCGCGGCAGGCCCGCGTTGGACGTGTAGGTGGTGTACCCGTGCTCCAGCGCGAAGATCCCCGCCTCGCGCACTCGCCAGGGTGTGACGAAGTCCGGCTCGCCGACGCCGAGCGAGATCACGTCGTCCCGCTCGGCGGCGATGTCGAAGAACTTCCGGATGCCCGACGGCGGGCAGGCGGCGATCACGTCGTTGAGCGACTTCACGGCGTCACCGGCAGCCGATGGTCGGGCTCGGGCTTCTCGAACGCGTCGCCGTCGCGCTTGTAGGTCTTGAGGACGAAGTGGGTGGCGGTGGAGCGCACCCTGTCGATCGTCGAAAGCTTCTGGGAGACGAAGTCCGACACCGCCCGGATCGTCGGGCCGGTGACCGTGCAGCGCAGATCCTGGCTGCCGGAGACCAGGTAGACGCTGCGCACCTCAGCGAACCGCGCGATGCGGAAAGCGACGTCGTCGAAGCCGACGCCGCGTGCCGGTGCGATCGACACGTCGATGAACGCGGTGACCGTCTCGCGGGTCGGGTCGTCGTCCACGGCGTCCCAGTCGACCACGGCGCGGTAGCGGCGGATGGCGCCGGAGCGTTCCCAGGCGGCGATCTGCGCGCGCACGTCGTCGACGGGCTCGCCGGTCATCGTGGCGAGGGTGTCGGGGGTGAGGGTCGCGTCGCGCTCGAGGAGCTCCAGGATCTGCCGCACGGAAAGGACCCTAGTGCGGTGGCCACGAACGTCCGCCGGGTCCTCGCGCGCCCAGACGACGGCTCGCGGCGTTGCCGCCCTCGCGAATACGCCCGGTATGAGCTTCGGGCGGCGCCTTGCGAGCCGCCGCCTGGATCACGCGATCACCCCGGCAACGTTCGTGGCCACCGCACTAGGCGATACAGGAGGCGAGCCGCCGCACCGCCTCGGTGAGCGTGGCCTCGTCGACCGAGGCGTAGCAGCACCGGGCGGCGCGGGTCTGGTCGGCGTGCACGGCGAAGGCCGCGCCCGGGACGAAACCCACACCCGCGGCGAGCGCCCTGCCCAGCAGCTCCGTCGTGTCCTCGACGTTGCTGCCCGACCGGAACTCCAGCCAGCAGAACATCCCGCCGGTCGGCGTCGTGCACGCGACGTCGGGCAGGAGGTCGGCAACCGCAGCCGTGAACGCCCTTGCCCGCGCCGCCGTGACCGCGCGGGTGGTCGTCAGGTGCGCGTCGAGCCAACCGGCGTCCGCGAGAAGCTCGGCGGCGATCGCCTGGGTGAGCGACGAGCCGCAGAGGTCGGTGCCCTGCTTGAGCCGCTCGACGGCGGCGGTGACCGCAGGCGGCCCGGTCAACCACCCAACCCGCAGCGCCGGTGCGACGATCTTGGAAGCGCTGCCGAGCCGGAGCACCCGGTCGCTGTACGTGGCGACGGGCTGGGCGGGCACGCCGTCGAACGCGAGCAGGCCGTACGGGTCGTCCTCGACGACGAGGAAGCCGTAGCGGTCGGCCAGCGCGGCCAGTGCTCGGCGCCGGTCGGGCGCCAGCGTGACGCCGCGCGGGTTGTGGAAGCTCGACACGGTGTGCACGAGCCGGGGGCGCAGGCCCGCGGCGAGCCGGTCGGCGAGCACGTCGACGCGCATGCCGTCGGCATCGAGCGGCACGCCGGTCAGCTCGGCGCCCGCGGCTTGGAAGACCTGCAGCGCCCCGACGTAGGCCGGGTCTTCGACGACGACCGCGTCGCCAGGGTCGAGCAGCGCGCGGGCGACCAGGTCGAGCGCCTGCTGTGAGCCGCTGGTGACCACGACGTCGGCCGGGCGGATCGGGCGGGCGCAGCGGGCCGACTCGTGCGCGGCAACGGTCTCGCGCAGCGCGGCGATGCCTGCGGTCTCGGCGTACTGGACCGCGGCCGGGTCGGTGAGCGCGCGGGCGGCGGCCGCGGCGATCCGCTCGCGGGGGAGGAGGTCGGCCGCGGGCAGGCCGCCCGCGAGGCTGATCACCTCTGGTCGGGCGGTGAGGGTGAGCAGGTCACGGATGGCGGAGCCGCGCACGGCGGCGGCACGGCGGGCAAGGGTGATCATGGTGGCTCCTGGCGATCGGGCAACTCCCTGGATCGACAGGGGCGAGGGACGCGCCGGGTGCGGCGACCTCTCGAGGGTCGCATCGATGTCCTGGGAACTGGAAGCCAATTCCCAAGATGTGGCATCAGCGGCGGGCGAGAACCCCCGGGTCGACTGTGACGGGATGGCCCGCCACGTCGAGCGTGACCGGTCCGGTGAACTCGCCCGAGAGCTCGTAGGCAGGTTCATCGGAACCGACCAGGGTGAACGCTCGCAGCGACGCGGGCTCGTCGAGATCGACTATCCAGTACCGGGCGATGCCGACCTCGGCGTACTCGGCGAACTTGAGGATCCGGTCGACCTTGCGGGTGCCGTCCGAGAGGACCTCGACGGCGAGCAGCACGTCGGCGGCGGCGACGCGGGGCGGGTTGCGCTCGTAGACCGCGGTGGGGATGACGATCACGTCGGGTATCCGGATCGTCAGGGGCACCTCGGTGATCACGACCTCGACCTCGGACAGGGCGATGAGGTCCTCGGTGAGCTGGTCGGTGACCCGGTGTGTCAGCTTCACGGTTGCGTGCTGATGCCACGAGTACGGGTTCGGAATGATCGACAACAGCCCCTCGACGAGCTCCAACCGGAACTGCTCGTCATCGGGCATGGCCTCCCAGTCTGCGAGGGTGAGCTGGTGGCCTGCCCACGGGAGGATCTCCGCGGTCATCGCCTCTCCTTCCGACTCCGTTATGCTCCCATGCCACCCCGACGGCGCGGGCCCGATTCGGACAAGTGGCAGGCTGGAGGCATGGAACCCGACGGGCTGTTCGACCTCGACGAGGCGCACGGCGCCCGCCCCGCCGGTCGACCCGCCATCGGCGACGTCGCCGCTGGCGGTCCGGATGCGGCCGCGCACGCTCGACGAGGTGGTGGGGCAGGCGCACCTCCTGCGGCCCGGCGCGCCGCTGCGCAGGCTCGTCGAAGGCGGCACGGCCGCGTCCGTGCTGCTCTACGGGCCGCCCGGCACCGGGAAGACCACGATCGCACGGCTGCTGGCCGGGCCAGAAGATCAGCACGGCGAGCGGCATTTCGTGGCGCTCTCGGCACTGTCGTCGGGGGTGCGGGAGCTGCGCCAGGTGATCGAGGACGCCCGGCGCCGTCGGGACCTGCGTGGCCGCCAGACCGTGCTGTTCATCGACGAGGTCCACCGCTTCTCCAAGACCCAGCAGGACGCCCTGTTGGGGGCGGTGGAGGACCGCGTGGTCCTGCTGGCCGCCGCGACCACCGAGAACCCGTCGTTCTCGGTGGTGTCGCCGCTGCTGTCGCGCTCGCTGGTGCTGCGGCTGGAGTCGCTCACCGACGACGACGTGCGCGCCCTGCTGCGCCGGGCCGCCGCCGATGAGCGCGGTCTCGCCGGGGCGTTCACCGTGGCGCCCGACGCCGAGGACGCCCTCGTCCGTCTCGCCGCCGGTGACGCCCGGCGGGCGCTCACCGCGCTGGAGGCGGCCGCGGACGGTGTGGCGGGCACCGGGGATGACACGATCGACCTGCCCGCCGTCGAGCGGGCCGTCACCGAGGCGAGCGTGCGCTACGACCGCCAGGGCGACCAGCACTACGACGTCATCAGCGCGTTCATCAAGTCCATCCGTGGCTCGGACCCGGATGCGGCGCTGCACTACCTCGCCCGCATGCTCGTGGCGGGCGAGGACCCGCGGTTCATCGCGCGGCGGCTCATGGTGCACGCGAGCGAGGACGTCGGGCTCGCCGATCCCACGGCGCTCCAGGCGGCGACGGCCGCGGCCCAGGTCGTCCAGCTCGTCGGCCTGCCCGAGTGCCGCCTCGCGCTGGCCCAGGCCACGTTGCACCTGGCGGCGGCGCCGAAGTCGAACGCGGTCGTCACCGCGATCGACGCCGCGATGTCCGACGTGCGCGACGGCGCGGTCGGCGCCGTGCCTTCCCATCTGCGCGACGGCCACTACGCGGGCGCGCAGCGGTTGGGCAACGCCGTCGGCTACCGCTACCCGCCCGACGACCCGGACGGTGTGGTGGCGCAGCAGTACCCGCCCGACGACCTCGTCGGCCGCGACTACTACGCCCCGACGACGCGCGGCGCGGAGCGCGCGCTCACCGACCGTCTCGCGCGCCTTCGTCGGGTCATCCGAGGGTCGTGAGCGGATAACAGTGTTCGAACACTGTTATCCGCTCACGACGCCAGCGCGCTCACGTCCACGACGAACTGCATGGCGCGGTAGGGCCAGTTCGTCGTGGTGTTCCACTGGAGAACGACGACAGGACCGTTAGCTGCTGGTCAAGCCGTTGTTAGCGGATCTTGGGTCCTGGTTGGTGCCGAAGACGGACGACATAGCGGCACCGATGGCGGCACGGCTCCGTTCCTCGGCGCTGGGCATGATGTGCGCGTAAACCGAGAGCGTCGTACTCGCCGTGGCGTGTCCCATCGCCTTCGACACCGCCACCACATCAACGCCGGCGCTGAGCAAGCTACTCGCGAAGTAGTGGCGCAGTGCGTGCAAGCCGAAGCCGCTGACGCCCGCTCGCTCACATGTCTTGTTCCATCGGTAGCGGGTGGTGTTCTCGTGAACCGGCCCACCGTCCTGGCTTGCGGACAACCACGTCCTGTCAACTGTTGCTAGTAGTTCGCAGTGCTGAGCGAGCAACATCACCAGCGCATCGGGGATATGAATCACGCGCTCGCTCTGGTACTTGGGCGGTCGGACCTCGAGCTTGCCGTCTTCGCCGATCTGGACCTGCCGGCGGACGTGGAGCTTGCGGCCGAGGAAGTCAATGTCGCCCATCTGGGTGCCGGCCGCCTCCCCTTGGCGCAACCCAGCGAAGGCGCAGAGCGCCACGAAGGCCCGAAACGAGGGCTCAGCTGCCTTTAGGAGCGCCGAGACTTGCTCGTCGGTCGGGATGACCATCGCTGCCTCGCTCCGGCGCTGCCGGGGCGCTGCGACGCCTTCGCAGGGATCGGAGGCGATGATCTGATCCCGTACTGCCGCCCGGAACACCGAGCGCACCGAGCGGAGCCGTCCTCTGATTGTTGCGGGCGCGTGGGTCTTGCTCAGCGACTTCACCCACTGCTCGATATGGCTGCGACGGATGCGGGCGAGAGGAACGTCACCGAAGGTCACACAGCCCGTGGCGTAGCGCATCTGCTTGACGGTGGTTGCCTCCCAGATCTGCCGCGAGGACCAGTCGTCGAAGTATTCGCGGAACGTGATGCGACCAGCCTGCGGGTCGAGGAACGTCCCACGCTCGCGCTTAGCTAGCATGTCGGCGTGCCAAGCCGAGGCGGCGGCTTTGGTGCGGAAAGTCTTGGAGACAGCACGGCCATCGGGGCCCGCCAAGCGAGCTTGCCAGCAGTCCCGATCCTTACGTCGATACACCGCCACTACCCGAGGGTAGAGCACCACTACATGATCACAGGGCGGGTTGCGACGTGCGGACGCCACCGGCTTACGACCGGGATAGTCAAGCGCGCGGGCGATGTGCGCGGCTGCCAGTCCGCGAACCGGGCGTGGTCTACTGCGCGCGGGCCGGGCTGCGGATTGGGTCGCCCTACCGTTGCTGTGTCGACGGCTCGGTATCGGCAGTAGGCTCATCCGCGACCTACCGGCGGGTCGTTGTTGAGAAACCTGCCTCACCGGAACCAGAAATTCGGGTGGTTGCTGGTTCGAGTCCAGCCGGAGGAGCGAAACGCCAGGTCAGAGGCCAAGAGTCAGGCCACGCCAAGATCGATTCCTGGTTTATTCCTGAGATCCACATGCCTGGACGCGCCAGGGCGTCGGTGTCGAGCTGATCAAGCCGACGGTATAGATGCCCACAAGAACGACCATGAAGATCCACATCGGCCGTCGACACGGCAGTCCACAGTCGGTGGGAGGGGCCGCCTCGAGGCCGAGTTGTCCCACAACCGTTGATGTTGGTGTAACGGCAGTGCGAAGGCGTGGCGGTCGGCCGCTGCCCGGCGGCGCCGATCGGCTGTCGTGTGGAGGTTCAAGTCGGTG
>CAVTOL010000005.1:0-79091 GCA_963736375.1 uncultured Actinomycetota bacterium | reverse complement strand
CGCGCTGACCGTCGACGGGCTCGACCGTGTGACGGTGCACGTCGACGACGATGCGCTGCGGCTGGAGGTCGGCAAGGCTCCGTAGCAGGCTCAACCGTCGTCGTCCCCGGCGGCCGCCCGGTCGAGGTAGCCGGTGAGCGCGTCAAGAGGGCTGTCCCAGTCGCGGGCGAGCGCGGCCAGGAACTGCTGCGCCACTTGCATCGGCGCGGAGCGCAGCCGGAAGCGCACCCGCCGCCGCTCGCCCGGCTCGGCCGTCACGAGACCGACGTCGGCCAGCAGCACCAGGTGTTTCGCGATCGCTTGCCGCGTGATCGGCAAGCGATCGGCGAGGTCGGTGGCGGTCGCCGGGCCCCCGGCCGCGAGCGCGGCCAGGATGTTGCGCCTGCTCGGGTCGGCCAGTGCGATGAAGACCTGCTCGGCGACCGACTCGAGATCAGGCCCCGTCTCAGGCGGCATCGAGGTAGACGACCAGCTCACCCAGCTCAGCGGTCCAGCCTTCGGTGTGGGCGTTGAACTCGGTGTGGTGGTCGTCGTCGGCGAGCTGGGCGAACCCGGTCTCGACCATACGCAGGCGAGTGCCCGCTCCGACTTGCTCGAGCGTGAACTCGACGTAGGTGCGCCGCGGGTCGTCATCGGGCAGACCCTGGATAGGCCAGGTGAACCCGAACACCGTCGGCTCCTCCACCCGTTCCACCCGCATGTGGGCGGTCGGCCCGTCGTCCCAGCTCATCCGGAGGGACCCGCCGGGGCGCAGGTCGATCGCCACCTCCTGGCCGAACCAGGCCGCCAAGCCCTCGGCGGTGGTGAGGGCCGCCCATACCGCGCGCGGCGGATGCGCAACGTCGAGGGTGCGTTCGATCCGGTCGGGGAAACCCATGTCCTGCCTCCACTGCAACTCATTTATTGCTAAATTATGGCAATTTAGAAGTTGCGTCAACAATTCGTGAAGCTTCACCGATGGGCGGCTGACCGACCGCGGCGGCGTCTGGAGCGGCACCCGGAGGAGGCCACACCGGTCTGCCACATCGCGTTCGCCATGATGAGGTATGCGCTCCTCGACCGGACGGCGTGCCGCGGCGCTCGCCGCCGTGGTGATGCTCGGCTTCACGGCGGCGTGCGGGGCGGGCTCACCGTTCTCGACGGCGTCGGGCGGGCCCGCGCCGTCGGCCGCCGTGCCGCAGGATCTGCAACCGGCCACGCTGATCGTCCCGGACGCCCTCAAGGGCAAGTTCGGCCCGCACCAGGTGCTCATCCCGGCGGGCTGGACCATGTCGATCTGGGCCGCCGTACCCGACGCACGCCTCGCGGCCTGGACGCCCGACGGCGCGCTGCTCGTGTCACGACCCGGTGAGGGTCAGGTGGTCCGGCTCACGCCGAACGGCGACACGGCCACCTCGACCGTCCTCCTCGACGGCCTCACGCAGCCGCACGGGCTCGCCTTCGACGGCACCACGCTGTACGTCGCCGAGAGCGACAAGATTGGCGCCTACACCTACGCGGCGGGCGCTGCGACCGGTCAGCGCATCATCGCCGACGGGCTTCCCGACGCCAAGTCTGCCGAGCTCGGAGGCCAGTACGCGCACGCGCTGAAGACCGTGATCGTCGGCCCTGACCACGCGCTGTACTTCTCCATCGGGTCAAGCGGCAACACCTCCGCGGACGACCGCGACGCCACCCCCCAGCGGGCCTCGATCATGCGCATCCCGCCGGGCGGTGGTCCGCCAACGGTCTTCGCCCGCGGTGTGCGCAACGGCACCGGGCTCGCGATCGCGCCCGACGGCTCGGTCTGGACGGCCGTGAACAACCGCGACAACATCGCGTACCCGTTCGACGCTGCCTTCGGAGACGCGAAGGAGTCCTCGCAAGGCGAGGTGATCGACGAGTACGTGAACGACCACCCGGCCGAGGAGCTCGCCAAGCTGACGGCGGGCCGCGACCTGGGCTGGCCGTACTGCAACCCCGACCCGGACGTGCACTCGGGGATGGCAGGCACGACGTTCGAGTACACCACCCCGCCCTTCGTCAACGACATCCAGACCAACGCAGGCGGCGCCAAACTCGATTGCGCGAGCCTTCCCCGGATCGAGCAAGGCATCGGCGCCCACTCGGCACCGCTCGGGCTCAGCTTCACCGCCGGGCTCCCCGCGCCCTACAACCAGGGCGCGCTGGTCGGCATCCACGGCTCGTGGAACCGCACGCCGCCGCGGGCGCCCGAGGTCTCCTACTTCCCGTGGGCGAACGGCACGCTGGGCCCGCAGCGCACGCTCGTCGGCGGGTTCCAGGACGCGAGCGGCGACCGGTGGGGCCGACCGGTGGCGGTGGTCGTGGGTCCCGATGGGGCGGTCTACATCACCGACGACGACGCCGATGCGGTTTACCGGCTGGCCCCGCCGGGACGCTGATCCCTAAGGTGCCGTCCGTGCAGCTCGGTCGGCCGATGATCGTGGCCGACCTCGTGGCCACCTTCCTTTTCGCCCTTCAGGGCGGCGCGAGGGCCACCTTCATCGCACTGGCCTCACCGATCACGACCCCCCGGTGCATGATCGACTTCCCCGGCGTGTGTCCCTTCGGCTGCGAACGTAGAGAGCGTGATCCCGGGTGGTGAAGGGCCAATCCCGGCCGATCCGGATAGGTCCGGTCGCGGAGACCGGCCCTGGCGTGGCCGCCGATCGGTACGCTCGGCCGATGCTTGATCCGGCCGACACCGAGAAGCGGCTTGCGGCCGCGATGCGCGGACGGGTCGGCCACGCCGCAGCAGGCCTGCAGCACATCGTCGATCTGCTGACCGGACTCATGCGTGACAGCGAGCGCTAGCGCGATGGCCGAGCACCCCGTCGACACGGCGGTGGGGGCGGTGCGGCTCGTTGATCACCACGTTCACGGCGCACTGCGCGACACACCCGACCGCGGCGCCCTCGAGCAGCTCCTCACCGAGTCCGACCGGCCCGTGCCGCCGTGGATGACGATGTTCGACTCGCCGCTGGGCCTCGCGCTTCGCCGGTGGTGCGCGCCCTTGCTCGGCCTGGAGCCCGGGGTTCCGGCCGACGAGTACGTCGCGCGCCGCACCGAGCTCGGGGAGGCCGAGGTCACCCGGCGGATGCTGCGCCACAGCGGCGTCGAGCGCTACCTGGTCGAGACCGGCTACGCCGCCGACGCCGTTCTCGACCCCAAGGAAATGGCCACGGCCGCGGACGCGGAGGTGGCCGAGGTCGTCCGCCTGGAGTCGGTGTTCGAGCAGCTCGCCAGGGAAGTCGGGGCCGCGGCGGCCGTGCGGACGTTCCCCGAGGTGCTGGCCGAGCGCACGTCGGGCGCAGCGGGTCTCAAGAGCGTGGTGGCCTACCGCTTCGGGTTCGACTTCGCACCCGAGCCGCCCACACGCGCGGAAGCCGTCGCCGCGGCCGGGGCGATGCTGGCTGTGGCCGGTTCGCAGGGCCCGCGGGTCGCCGACCCGATCCTGCTGCGCTTCCTGCTCTGGACCGGTGTGGACCGCGGGCTACCGCTGCAGTTGCACTGCGGCTACGGCGATCCCGACCTTGATCTGCACCGCTGCGACCCGCTGCTGCTCACCCGCTTCCTGCGCCTCGTCGAGCCGCGCGGCGTCGACGTGCTGCTGCTGCACTGCTACCCCTTCCACCGGCACGCGGGCTACCTCGCGCAGGTGCTTCCGCACGTCTACTTCGACGTCGGGCTGGCCGTCAACCACACCGGGCTGGGCTCGGCCGCGGTCGTCGCCGAGTCGCTGGAGCTTGCCCCGTTCGCGAAGATCCTCTTCTCGTCGGACGCGTACGGCCCGGCCGAGCTGCACTTCCTCGGGGCGCACCTGTGGCGCCGCGGGTTGGCCCGCGTGCTGCGCGGCTGGGTGGACGAGGGTGCCGCGACGGTCGCCGACGCGACGCGCATCGCAGGCATGATCGGCCGCGACAACGCGCTGCGGGTGTACGGCCGCTGACGACGCCACCGCGCAGCCGGGACGCCACTGCGCCAACGGGAGCAGCGGGGAGCCCGATCCGGCTTGCGCGGTGACCGCACGCGGCCGATTCTGCTGAGGTGACCGCCGTGATCGACGAGGCCGTCGTCGGACGCCCGCGCGGGGCGGCAGGCGCCGTGGTGGCGTCCTACCACGGCTACCGGCAGCGCGGCGTGCCGCCCGCCCGACATCTCGGACTGCCCTCGCCCTACCTGACCTTGATCTTCACGCTCGACGACCCCCTGCAGATCGTCGAGCACGTGGACGGACGGCCGCCGCGGTCCTACGACGCGCTCGTGGGCGGTCTCCACACCACGCCCGCAGTGATCACCCACGGGGGGCGCCAGTCCGGCATCCAGCTCCAGGTCCACCCGCACGGGGCCCGCGCCTTGTTCGGCATACCCGCAGGCGAGCTCGCCGGGACCGACGGCGACGCCGACGCCGTGCTCGGCCGTCTCGTCGAGCGGATCCGCAACCGCATAGGCGAGGCCGCGACCTGGGGAGAACGCTTCACCGTCCTCGACGACGAGCTGGGCGCGCTCGTGACCCGCGAGGCGACGGCAGGGCCGCCTGCCCCCGTCGTGAACGCGTGGCGGTTGCTGCGCAGCAGCGGGGGCGCCGTGCCCATCGGCACGCTCGCCGACGCCGTCGGCTACAGCGACCGCCGCCTTTCGACGCTGTTCGATGCCGAGATCGGGCTTACGCCCAAGATCGCGGCGAGGGTCATCCGGTTCGACCGCGCGCGCCGCGCCGCGCAGGTCGCGGCGCCGGGCAGGCTGGGCCGCATCGCCGCCGAGCACGGCTACAGCGACCAGTCCCACCTCGTGCGTGACTTCGTGGCGTTCACCGGACGGTCGCCGACGAAGTGGCTGGCCGAGGAGTTCGGAAACGTCCAAGCGAAGGACGGGTAGGGTCCGCGAGACTGATCCCATGACAGACACCGTCCCTCCACCCCAGGTCTGGCCCACCCTGCGCGCCCGCGACGCCCGCGCGCTCATCCGCTTCCTCGTCGACGTCGTGGGGTTTGACGAGACCGCGGTCTACGGCGAGGGCGACGACGTGCATCACGCCCAGCTGTCGTGGCCCCCCGGCGGCGGGATCATGCTCGGCTCGGCCCGTGACGACGCGTGGGCGCTGCAGCCGGGCACGTTCGGCGCCTACGTCGTGGCGGAGAACATCGACGCCCTCTACGAGCGGGTCACCGCCGCGGGCGCCGACATCATCCGCAAGCCGGAGGACACCGACTACGGCTCCCGCGAGTTCGCGCTGAAGGACCCCGAAGGCAACTTGTGGTCATTTGGCACCTACCGCGGCGAGCCCGTTCAAACAGGGTGAGCTGAGTTACAGTGACCCGTGGTCCGAGGATGGATCACGGGTCACCCCCGGGCCGCCACCGCCGCCCGGAGGGATCACCTATGCGCACTGTCGCCGTCCTCGGCCCCATCCCGCGCGACCGCATCATCACCCACCGCGGCGAGGTGTTCGAGAAGTACGGCTGTGTGCTCTACACAGTGGCCGCGCTCTCGGCGCTGATGGAGCCCACGGACCGGATCTGCCCCATCGTGCACGTCCGCAAGCGGGACGAAGAGGCGATCAAGGAGCTGCTCGCACCGATGCCGAACGTCGACCTCACCGGCGTCCGCTCCGACAACGACCGCGGCGACGTCGTCGAGCTGACCTACCAGGATCAGAACACCCGACTCGAGCGCCAGAGCGGGTTCATGAGCCCGATCCTGGCGCGTGACGTCGAGTTCGCCCTGGACGCCGAGGCGTTCGTCTGCGTGCCGATCACCGACTACGAGGTCGGGCAGGCGACGTTGGAGTACATCAAGAGCCACAGCGACGGCGTCGTGCTGCTCGACGGGCACGGCCCGGTCAGCACCCTCACCATCGGCGGCGAGCGCCAGCACCGGCTGTGGGTCGAGCGCGACGCGTGGCTGCCCAGCATCGACATCCTCAAGATGAACCTGGAGGAGGCGGGCTGCAGCTGGTTCCCCCGCGAGGGCCAGGACGGCGCCACCTCGATGGGCCATCCGATGACCGAGTCCGAGATGCCCACGTTCGCCGAGCACTGCCTTCGCCGGGGGGTCAAGGCCGTGTGCGTCACCCTCGACGAGCGCGGCTGCGTGGCGTACCGGCTCGACGGCGAGGGCACGCTGGAGGAACACGCCGTGCCACACGTACCGGTGGAGAACGTCGTCGACACCACCGGCGCCGGCGACTCCTTCGCCGCGGGCATGGCGTTCGGTTACCTCTTCGAGCGCGACATCGTGAAGGCCTGCCAGTACGGCAACGCGATGGGTGCCCAACGCTGTGCGGGCACCGGACTGCAGATCTACCTCCCGCGCGCCGAGACCGACGCGCAGATCGAGCGCACCTACGGCCCGATGGCGGGAGCAGCTCGTGCGTGAGGCGCTCTCACCGGCGGAGTGGCTGATCACCGAGGATGGGTTCGATCCGGAACGCGCCAACGTGCGGGAGACGCTCTGCACGGTCGGCAACGGCTACCTCGGTACCCGCGGCACGTTGGAGGAAGGCCATTCCGGCGAGCTCTCCGGCACCTATCTCGCAGGCGTGTACGACAGCCACGACTCCCCCGTCATCGACCTCGTGAACGCGCCGGACTGGCTGTCGTTCGCCGTGTACGTCGGGGGAACGCGACTCGACGTGGGCAACGCCACGGTGCTGGATCACGAGCGCACGCTCGACCTGCGCACCGGCCTGCTCTACCGCCGCACGGTCTTCGAGGACGCCGACGGCCGTCGCACCCGGCTGGAGACGCTGCGCTGTGCGTCGATCGCCGACCGGCACAGGTGCGCGTTGCGCGTCGAGATCACGCCGGAGAACCACGACGGCGAGATCACCGTGGAGAGCGCCCTCGACGGCAGGCGACGCAACCTCGAACGGCTGCCGGTCTATCCGGCAGGCCACGTGTTCCCGGTGGAGTCGCGGTGGGAGAAGTGGGCGCTCACCCGACATCTGGAACGCACGGAGCGTGCGGCCGACGGCGACGTCGCCTACCTCGAGATGCGCACCCTCGCGAGCGGCATCACCCTCGGCTACGCGGCGACGACCGTCGCGTCGGTGGAGCCGACGCGCAGCGGCTGGACGCTGGAGGACGAGCGGGTCGTCTGGCGCGCCGCGTTCCCCGGGGGGCCGGTGCGACTGGACAAGATCGTGCATATCGGCACGTCGCGCGATGTCGACGCCCTCTCTCCGGTCCGGGAGGGCTGCCTCGACGGGCTGGAGGCCGCCAGGGCTGCGGGGTTCGACGCGATCGTCGCCGCGAGCGCGGCCGCGTGGGAGGAGCGCTGGGACGACTGCGACTGCACGATCGACGGCGACCCGGCCGTCACCCAGGCCCTGCGCTTCGGCGTCTACCACCTGTTGATCGCGGCGAACGACGCCGATCCCACCGTCAACATCGGCGCGAAGTCGTTGTCCGGCGAGGGCTACCGGGGCCACGTGTTCTGGGACACCGAGATCCTCATGCTGCCCTTCTTCGTCTATACGCGCCCCGATGCGGCGCGCAGCCTCCTCGCCTACCGCCACCACACGCTGCCGGGCGCACGGGCGAACGCCCGGGAGAGCGGCATGGCCGGGGCGCGCTACCCGTGGGAATCGGCGGACACCGGCCGGGAGGAGTGCCCCGAGTTCACCGCGGACGGGACCAACCGGTTCTGGACGCGCGAGGAGGAGCTGCACATCAACGCCGACGTCGCGCACGGCGTGATGCAGTACGTCGAAGCCACCGGCGACCGGGCGTTCCTGCTGGAGCGCGGCGCCGAGATCCTGTTCGAGACCAGCCGCTTCTGGGCCGACCGGGTGGTGTGGACCGAGTCGGGCGCGTGCTCGCTCCGCCAGGTGATGGGGCCCGACGAGTTCCACTCGCACGTCGACGACAACGCCTTCACCAATTACCTGGTCCGCTGGCACCTGGAGACGGCTGCGGCCGTCCACGACGAGCTGCGCAGCAAGAACCCTGCGGTGGCCACAGCCCTCGACGCCGCGCTCGGGCTCACCGACGCCGAGGTGGATCGGTGGCGGGCGGTCGCCGCCGCGATCACGCTCCCGCCCCAACGACCGGATCGGCTGATCGAGCAGTTCGCGGGGTACTTCGACCGCCTCGATGTGCCGGTCACGGATTGGGACGAGAACAACATGCCCGCCTACCCGGCGGGCTACCACCACTTCAACTGCGAGGACACCCAGCTGCTCAAGCAGCCCGACGTCCTGATGGCGCTCTACATGCTTCCCGATGTGTTCGACGTGGCGACGAAGCACGCCAACTTCGAGTACTACGAGGCGCGCACGCTGCACAAGTCGTCGCTCAGCCCGTCCATCCACGCGATCATGGGGATCGAGGTCGGGGACCCTTCGCGCGCCGAGCAGTACTTCGCGCGCTCGGTGTTCGTCGACCTCACCGACAACCAGGGCAACACGGCGGAGGGCATGCACATCGCTTCGGCGGGCGGCACCTGGCAGGTGCTCGTGTGCGGGTTCGGCGGATTCCGGGTGGTGCACGGGCAGATGTCGTTCCGTCCGTGGCTGCCTGCTGACTGGCAGGCGATCCACTTCCGGCTGCGGTGGCGCGAGGCACGGCTGCGCGTCACCGTCGACCACGAAGGGATCACGTTCGACGTCGACGACCCAGAAGGCGCCGCGCTGCCGGTGCTCGTGCACGGCCGCCTCGTCGAGCTGCGGACCGGGACCACCACGGTACCCCACGAGGCGGTGGCGGTCGGCATGAACTAGGGCGGCGGCTGTCCGTGCTCGTGCGGGGCAACGCGTCCATGGCGTCGGGAGTGGGCCCGGTCAAGCGGCGACGTCGGCCGTGCCCCCAAAGAGGAGGTGCCCGGCCGGGCCGAGCATCTCCGCGCCGAGCTGGGCGACGAACCAGTCGATCAAGCTTGCGCGGCGCCGCAGCACCCTGACCTCGGCGGCCGGGATCGGCCACAGGTGGTTCTCGCACACCAGCCAGGCCAGGCGACGGGCGATCTCGATGAGGTGCTCGGCGTTGTCCCGCACGTCGGCGAGCCGGAAGAGCCAGGAGCGGAAACCGTCGTGGCCGACCGTGAAGTCCAACGCCTCCGGCAGCAGCGCGTAGAAGATCTCGTTGACCTGGAGGTAGTCGCGGTACTCCGGGCTCGCTCCCTCGGCCGGGAACGTCACGGTGCCGCGCAGCGCCGCCAGCAGCGCGAACGGCAGATCGAAGTTGATGTGTGCGTTGACCCCGGCCGCGGTGCGCGCCAACAGCGACGTCTCTTGCCGTGGATCGAACACGAGCTCCCACGACCGCGGCACCTCGGCGCCGATCGCCATCGCCCGCACCGCGGCGAGGTAGCGCACGGCGAACCGGGCGTCGAGCGCGCAGATGAACGCGGGGGCCTCGAACGCGCCCGCAGCGAGCCGCGCGGCCACCTCGGTGGTCGTCGCAACGTAGAGGTGGTGGAAGCCCGCGGCCGGGCTGCCCGCGAGCACGTCCTGGAGGTCGGCGAGGACGCGCAGTATCTCGTCGACGGCCGTGGGGTCGTCGACGGCGGTGAGGCGGCCGAGGTCTCGGGTCCGCAGCTCGACGGCACCCGCGATGTCCGACCAGAGGTGGGAGGACATGGGGACAACTCCGTTGCGCGACATGGGTTTGACGATGCGCCGACGAGGACGCCAGCACAGTCACCGCGAGGTGAGAAAGTCCTTACCTCGTGGCAGGCCTGACCTCGACCGTGATCGTCCACGCGGCGTCGGGGTCACCCGCCGTCCACGCGGCGGCGTTGGAGGCGAGGACGAGCACGCCGTGCTGGTCGGACCCGGCCCGCCACTCGTGGAAGCTGCGGGCTTCGAACCACGGCGAGGCGCCGACGCGCGCGATGAGGCTGTGGGCGTTGGCGTCCGCGTCGACAGCAGCGGGCACCGGCGCGTCCTCGGCGGGCGGATGCGCGAGCCACCCCTCAGGACTCGTGCGTACGCCGAGGAACGCGCCGGGCAAGATCGTGCCGGTGGCGGAAAGCGTGACCGCGTCGCCGGGATGGATCATGATTCCGGTGTCCACCGGTCCCCCGCCGGGGCCGTCGTGGAACCGGAACTCGGCGCGCCGCACGTCCATGCCACGAGGGTGCTGCAGCGTGGCGGCCCGGCGCATCGGGAGAACCCCTAGTGCCTACACCGGCAAGAGCCCCGGGATCGTCGCGAGTTGGGCGCGGCGGTTGACGCCCAGCTTGCGGAACGCCTTGCCCAGGTGGAACTCGATGGTCTTCTTGCTGAGGAAGAGTGTCATGGCGATCTGCGCGTTGGACTCGCCGCCCGCCGCGAGCCGCACGACCTGCAGCTCCTGCGGGGTGAGGTCGGCCGCGGCGGCTGGCTGGTCGGGCACGGCGGCGCCGCAGGCGCGCAGCTCCGCCACGGTGCGCTCGCGCCACGGAGCCGCGCCAAGCGCGTCGAACGCGTCAAAGGCGCCGGTGAGCTGCCTGCGCGCGCGACCGAGCTGCTTGCGCCGCCGGTACACCTGACCGGCGGCAAGCTTGCTGCGCGCGCTCTCGAACGGCACCGCGCGCAGGAGGCCTGCCGACTCTTCGAGCGCCTCGGGATCGGGCTCGGCGCTCGCGAGCGCCTGCACCCGCAGGTGCAGGCCCCGCGAGGCGGGGGTGCCGACGGTGGCCGCGTGGTCGGCCACCCGTTCGACCGTCGTGGCTGCGGCCGGGTCCTCCATGGCGAGCTCGGCCTCGGCGAGATCGGACAGCCACGGCAGCATCGGGGTGTCGGCGAGGCCGTTCGGCCCGGCCATCTCGTCGAGCTCGCGCAGGTGCATGGCAGCGGCCTCGAAGTCGCCGGTGCCGAGCGCGAGCAGGCCGAACGCGCGGCGCCCGTGGCCGATCATGAAGTCCCTGCGGTGCGCGGTGCCGAACGCGAGGCACAGGCGGGCGTGGCGCCTGCATTCGGCGGCGTCGCCGATCGCCGCCTCCAGCAGCGCCATCACGGCCGCGCATTCCGGTTCGAGCACGCTGCCCGCCTCCGAGGCGGAGCCGCCGATCGAAGACACGAGGGACATGGCCTCGTGCGCCGTGATCCGGGCGCGGGTCCAGTCGCCGCGGCGAAACTCCAGCCGCGCCGACAGCAGCAGCGGGGTGGGCAGGAGGTCGAGCACCTCGTACCGGCGCATGGCGGCGATGACGATGTCGAGGCCCTGCGCGGCGGCGGCCACGTCGTCGAGGACGAACAGCAGGAGCGGCGCGATCAACTGCCATTGCTCGCCGGGACGGGAGGCGACGTACGGCGCCGCCTCGCGCAGCAGTGCCCTGGCGCGGTCGTGCTCCAGCCTGACGGCGTGCAGCGTCGCCCGGACGATGAGGCCGGGCATGCGGACCGCGCCCGGCAAGTCGCGGGCGAGCTCGATGGCCCGGTCGGCGGCCTGCGCCGCGCCGACGCGGTCGCCGCGCATCAGTGCAGCGAGACCCGCCTCGGCAAGGATCACCGCGGCGTCGGTGGGGTTCGTGGCCTGCGGGAGGGCCGCGTCGGCCAGGAAGCGGTTGACGGTGTCGGGCACGCCCTGCCACAGCGACGCCCGGTACGCCAGGTGGGAGGCCGCCATGCGGGTGGCGTCGTCGCCCGCCCAGGCGAAGGTGGCTTCGACGAGCCTGCCCACGTCGCCGAGCCGTCCGGCGGGCAGGGCGCAGGAGGCGGCGGCGAGGTAGCGGTGGGCCCTGCGGTCGGCGTCCGTGGACAGCAGCGCCGCCCGTTCGAGCATCCGGGCCGCGGTGGCGTAGCTGCTGCGCGCCGCGGCGGCGTGCCCCACCTGCTCCATCTCGGCGGCGAGCGCCTCGTCCGGCAGGTCGCCCGCCATGGCCAGGTGGGCGACGCGGCGCTCGGCGTGCGCGGGAGCGGTCAGGTCGGCGAGCGCCTCGGCGAAACCCACGTGCACCGCGCGCCGCACCGCGGGCGGCGCGTCGTGGTAGATCGCCGAGCGCACCAGCGGATGCCGGAAGGTCATCCGCCCCGCGTCGACGAAGAGCAGCCCGTTGGCCTCGGCCTCGTCGAGGTCGGCGATGGCGAGCCCGTTCGCGGTGAGCACCGCGGGCAGCACGGGGATGTCGTTCTGGCCCGCGGCCGCCACGAACACGAGCGCCCGGCGGCAGCGCTCGGAAAGCGGCGCGACCAGCGCGCGGAACGTCGCGCGTACGGCCTCCGTCGCAGGCAGCGGGTCCTCCTCAGACACGTGGTCCGCCCCGCCACCGCGCACCAGCTCGTGGATCACCAGCGGGTTGCCCGCCGTGATGCGCCGGTACCGGCCGACGTCGTCCGCGGGGTGGCCGAGCTCGGCGAGCAGTCCGGACACGCCCGCGTCGCCGAGGCCCACGAGGGTGAGGGTGGGCAGGCCGCCGTAGAGCGAGGGCGCACCCGGCGTGGACCGCTCGGCGATCAGCATCACGATGCCCTCGGCGGCCACCCGGCGGGCGACGAACGCGAGGGCTTCGACCGATGCCGCGTCCAGCCACTGGCCGTCGTCGACGGTGACCAGCACCGGCCCGCGGCCCGCCAGGTGGGACAGGTGGCCGAGCACGCCGATTGCGACGCCGAAGCGGCTACCGGTCGCGGGCGAGCCGAGCGCGAAGGCGGACTGCAGAGCGTCGCGCTGCGGGTCGGGAAGCTGGTCGACGACGTCAAGCGTGGGCCGGAGCAGGTCGAACAGGCCCGCGTAGGAGACCTCGACGTCGAACTCGTTGCCCGTCACCGAGAGCGGGGTCATGTCGGCCGCCGCCGAGCGGGCGTACGCGACGAGCGCGGACTTGCCGATTCCTGCCTCGCCCCTGATGACGAGTGCCCCGGACCGGCCGTCGCGGGCGTCGGCGAGTACGCCGTCGATGTGGGCGCACTCCGCCGCCCGCCCGTGCAACACCCGCTAGCCCCTCTCCGGCTCAAGCCAGTTGTGGGGCCAGTGCCGCGCGGGGTCGGCCGCGCCGGTGCCCTCCTCGATCGACCGCTCGATCAACGCCCTGCCGAGCAGCGACGAGGGCAGCCGCAGCGCCCACCGGCCGATCGTCGCCCGCGACAGGAACCGATCGACGCCGACGGCGACGGTCACGGCGGGCGCCCACCGGCTGCGCGGGATGGCCAGCAGGTCGGCCACCGCGTCGCCCGCGAGCCGCCGCACGAGGGCGGCAGGCAGGGTGCGCAGCGGGCCCGGCATCCGCTCGGCCATGTCGTCGAGCAGCATGTGCATCAGCTCGGTGCCCCACGGCGAGGCTTCGACCAGCGACACCTCGAGTCGCCGCGTGAGTCGCTGCGCGAAAGCGAGATCCGCGCAACGGCCCGCCTCGGTGACACCGAGATAATGCCCGACGACGCTCCACAAATGCAGATACGCCCGTTTGTCACGCTGCCCCATGCGATAGCCGAGGCGCGCAATTCCGTCGAACGCCGCAATGGTGAACGCCAATTGCGTGCCCAAGAGATCCTGCTGGTTGATGGGCAGCCCGCGGGCCTGCGTCGGCCACGGATTGCCCGCAGCGTCGCCGAGCAGGAGCAGCGCCCTGACGCAGGCGTGCAACAGCCGTACCCGCCGCACGGTGCGGTAGCCCACCGCGCCGACGACCAGCGCGCCTGCTTCGGTGACGTCGAGCAGCATCTGGCCGGTGAGGGAGATCCGCCTCTCCACTCGACGGGGGTCGTTGAGCTCGGACGCCGCGGCGAGGACGGCCGCGCCCCGCCCGCTGGCGTAGGCGTGCGGGAGCGAGGCGCAGAACAGGGCCGTCGTGAGATCGAGCGACCAGGCGCGGAAGACCTCCTGGCCGCGGCGGACCAGGTCATCGTCCATCCAGGGTGGGGGGTCAACGGCCCGGCCCTCCCATGCCGTGGCCCACGGCGCGTCAGGGGGCTCCACCCCGCGCAGCGCGGCAATGGCCGTGGTGAGCCATTCCTGACGGCGCGAATCGACATTCGCAAGCTGCGCCGCGACGTAGGCGTCGGCCGGGGCATCACCGATCGTGCGCAACGCCGACAGCCATTCGTCGTCGCCGGTCACGGGCGCTCCCGCCATGAGGTGGTGGTCTCCAGGTGGAGCCGACCGTAGTCGGGAAATGGCCGCGCCGACAGCGCGTTTGCGGGCGGTTTACTTGGGCGGCAACGAACGCGCGTAGGCCACTCCGCGTGCGATCCAGCCCGCGATCTCATCGTCGGGCAGATCCGACACGGCCACCCGCAGCCAGCCGTCCATCGGCCGCCCCCGCATGACGGCCCGCTCGGCGTACGGATCGGCGATCAGCGCATCGGTCTCGGCCGGGTCCACCCGCAGCAGCATGCCGCCGCGGCTGCTCGCGCTCGCCGCGAGGTTCCCGTTGATCAGGAACCCGAGTCCGCCGAACATCGGCTTCTCGGCGACGCCCGGCTCGCCCGCGAGGACCGCGCGGATCCGGTGCGCCAGCTCCTCGTCGTAGGCCACGGTGTCAGTATGGGTCCGTCAGGACGGGCGCAACGGGCGGGTGGCGCCGCTCGCCAGCAGGCCCAGCACCAAGGCGCCCACCACCACGAACAGCGCATGCAGGATGCCGTCGAGCTGGGCGAGCACACCGATCAGCGGCGGTCCGGCGAGGAACGCGGTGTAGCCGATCGAGCTGACCACCGAGACACGGGCCGCAGCGCGGGCGGGGTCGTCGGCCGCGGCGCTCATCCCCACCGGGAAACCCAGCGAGGCCCCCACGCCCCAGAACATTGCCCCGACGAGCGCGATCGGCGTGGACCCTCCCACCAGCACCATCAACAGCCCCACCAGCGCGCATACGGCCGTCGCGCGCAGCACCGCGACGCGCCCGAAGCGCTCCAGCGCCGTGCCGCCGAAGAGCCGTCCGACGGTCATCGCCACGACGAACAGCCCGAAGGCCACCGCGCCGACGGTCTCGCTGGAGCCGTGACCGTCGACGAGCGCGACCGCGATCCAGTCGTTCGCCGAGCCCTCGGTGAACGCGAACGCGAGCACCAGCAGCCCGACCAGCAACGTGCGCGGCTCCCGCCACGCCCGCAGCGCGCCCGAGCCACTCGCGCGCTCCTCGGCGATTGGCGCCACGCGCGGCAGGAATCGGCGGGTGGACCAGATCATGAGCACGGGGGCGAGCACCGCGATCACCCCGACCTGCGCCGCGATCGGGATCGACGCCGCCGCCGTCACCGTGCCGACGCCCGCGCCGAGGACCGTGCCGAGGCTGAAGGCCGCGTGCAGCCGCGGCATCAGCGAACGGCCCAGCCGCCGCTCGACGTCCGCGCCCTCGACGTTCATCGACACGTCCCACACGCCGATCCCGAGCCCGACGAGCACGAGCCCGACGGCCGCGGGGGCGACGGCGCCGCCCGCCAGTCCCAACGCCGTCAGCCCGAGGCCGATCCCGAGCGTGACGGCCCCGCCGAGCACGCCGCGGCCGGTGCCGAACCGGTGCACGATCGGCCCGGACAGCGGAAGGCCCGCGATGGACCCGCTCGACATGCACAGCAGGAGCAGGCCAAGCTGCGCGGTCGTCAAGCCCAACGCCTCGCGCACGGCCGGGGTGCGCGAGGCGAACGAGGCGAACGCGATGCCGCTGGTCGCGAACGTGACGACGACGGCGGTGCGCGCGCGCAACAGGCCTTGGTCGGCCCGAACGGTGGCCACGAAAGGCTCCAATCGAATCGATTCGATGCCGTTGAGCGTACGTGCCGGACCCGGGCCCGCTCAAGCCGCTACCGTCGGGACATGGCCGCTCGACCCACGCTCGCGGGCGTTGCCGCGCGGGCCGGGGTCTCCCCGTCCACGGCGTCCCTGGCGTTCTCCGGCAGCCCGCGCGTCACCGTCGCCACCCGCGACCGGGTGCTCGCCGCCGCGGCCGAGCTCGGCTACGCGGGCCCCGACCCCCTTGCGGCTTCGCTTCGCCGTGGCCGCAGCGGCGTGATCGGCGTCTTCATCGGCGAACGGCTGCTCTACGCGTTCCGCGACCCGGTCTCGGTGCAGCTTCTGGACGGCATCACCGAGGTGCTCGGGACGCACGGCGCGGGCCTGCTCCTGCTGGCAGGCGACTCCGGCCGTCCGCCGCTGGAGCAGATCCTGCGCATGCCCCTTGACGCCGCCGTCTTCGCCACCTGCGGGCTGGAGGACGACCCGGCGCTCGCCGCGCTGCAGGCCCGAGGCGTGCCGATCGTCGCCGTGGAGGGCCCGGACGTCGACGGCGTACCGCTCATCGACATCGATGACCGCACCGGCATCGCCGACCTCGGCAGGCACCTCGTCGAGCTGGGCCACCGCAGGGTCGCGACCGTGGCGATGCCGCTGCGCCTGGACGGCACGCGCGGCGTGGTCGGCCCGGAGCGGCGGGCCAGGGCGCACTACCGCGACGTCCGGCATCGGATCTTGGGCGTCGAGGACGTGTTCGGGCCGGTCCCCGTGGTCGAGACGGCCAGCAACGCGGTCGCCGAAGGCGCGCTCGCGGCACGGGCGCTGCTCGACGTGCCCGCCGCGCGTCGCCCCACGGCCGTGCTCGCGCAGAGCGACATCCTGGCGGCGGGCGTGCTCTCCGCGGCGGCCGAGCTCGGGCTGCGCGTGCCCGCCGACGTGTCGGTCACCGGATTCGACGGCGCCGACCTGCACTGGCTCGCGCCCACGCTGCTCACCACCGTCGTCCAGCCGACGGAGGCGAAGGGCCGCGCCGCCGCGGCGGCGGCGATGGCGCTCGTCGCAGGCGAGCCCGCCCCCGACGTGCTGCTGCCCGTCACACTGCGGATCGGCACGACCAGCGGGCCGCCCCCCGCCTGAAGGCCGCCCGGAGTTGCAGCAGGGTGACACCGCTGCCACTGAACGGCAGGAGTGTCACCCTGCTGCAGGCACCGGCGCGCGGCCCCACATCGCAGCAAGGTGCCCCTGCTGCAGCATCCGGCACACGCTGCGCAGGGGAACGCGAGGTCGGCGCCGCGATCCGAGCGGGAGCGGACGCGTTCTACGGCCCCCGGTCGGTCGCGCACCCCCGCTACGTGCAGGTCCGCGACCTGATCCTCACGAGCATGCGCGGTGTCGGAATGACCTACGCGTTCGACCCGCGCGACCCCGACACCGACCCGCACCTGCCGCTGTGGAAAGGCCTGGCGCGCACGCTCCTGGAGTAGCCTCGGCTGCTGTGACGACCGGCATCGACCCGTCCGTGACCCCGTCCGGAGTCGGGTGTGTGGAATGCGACGCCGCGGGCGGCTGGTGGGTGCATCTGCGCCGTTGCGCGCAATGCGGGCACATCGGCTGCTGCGACTCCTCCCCCGCCCAGCACGCCACCGCGCACGCCAGTACGTCCGGCCATCCCGTCGTGCAGAGCTTCGAGCCCGGCGAAGACTGGTTCTGGGACTACGAACGCGGCGAGGCGCTGACCGGACCGACGCTGGCCCCGCCGACCCACCGACCGCTCGACCAGCCCGTGCCGGGCCCGGCCGGGCGCGTCCCCGCCGACTGGCAACTCCACGTGCACTGACCCCACCGGGCACCGCGCCCGCACGGGCGGGGATCATCGGAGGATGGACCTGTCCGCTCTCGTCGAGCGCGCGGCGGCGCAGCTCGCGGGCGTCGCCGTCACCACCCCGCTGCAGCCGTGCGAGCGGCTGTCGGACGCCACCGGTGCACGGATCTGGCTCAAGCGCGAGGACCTCCAGATCGGCCGCTCCTACAAGCTGCGCGGCGCTTACAACCTGCTGGCAGGCCTCGACGCCACCGAGCGCGCCGCCGGTGCCGTGTGCGCGAGCGCGGGCAACCACGGCCAGGGCATGGCGTACGCGTGTCGACGCCTCGGCATGCGCGGCCGCGTTTACGTGCCCGCCACGACGCCACGGCAGAAGCGGGAGCGGATCCGCGCGCTCGGCGGCGAACAGGTGGAGCTCGTCGTCGAGGGCGACACCTACGACGACGCCGCGGCGGCGGCAGCGCGGCACGCCCAGCACACCGGGGCGACGGTCGTGCCCGCCTTCGACGACGTCCGCACGATCGCGGGCCAGGGCACCGTCGGTGTGGAGATCGTCGCGCAGCTGGGGCGTCCACCCGACCTCGTCGTGGTGCCGGTCGGCGGAGGTGGGCTGGTCGCGGGCGTCGCGAGCTGGCTGGCCGCCGCGCATCCTGCCGTACGGGTGATCGGCGTCGAGCCTGCTGGGGCGGCCTGCATGGCTGCTGCCATGGCCGCGGGTGGGCCGTTGGCGCTTCCCGAGCTCGACACGTTCGTCGACGGCGCCGCCGTGCGCCGCGCGGGCGACGTGACCTTCCCGCTGGTGCGCGACGCGGGCGTGGAGCTGCGCACGGTCGACGAGGGTCGGGTGTGCACCGAGATGCTCGACCTCTACCAGACCGACGGCGTCATCGCCGAGCCCGCGGGCGCGTTGGCCGCAGCGGCGCTCGACGACCTCGCCGTCGCCCCCGACACGGACGTCGTCTGCCTGCTCTCCGGCGGCAACAACGACGTGAGCCGCTACGCCGAGGTCGTGGAGCGCTCGCTCGTGCACCGCGGCCTCAAGCACTACTTCCTCGTGGAGTTCCCGCAGGAGCCGGGTGCGCTGCGCCGCTTCCTCGACGAGGTGCTCGGGCCCGACGACGACATCGTGCTGTTCGAGTACATCAAGCGCGACAACCGGGAGACCGGCGCGGCGCTGGTCGGCATCGAGATCAGCGAGCGCGACGCCTACGAGCCGCTCTGGAAGCGGATGGAGGCGAGCCCGCTGCGCATCCAGCTGGTGGCTCCCGGCACGACCGCGTACCGCTTCCTGGTCTGATCCGAACCGTTCGGGGCGGACGGTACGAACGCCGAAGGGCCGGCGGTCGTCATTGGGGAGGGGTCGTCCGCACGACGACCGCCGGCGCGCCTGATCGGAGGGCATCCCGAGCACACGCGTTGGCGAGGGTAAGCCGCACCTCAAGATCCCGCAGGCTCTGCAGGCTGCCGTACCGTAGACGCGTGGCGAGCTACACCGGCGAGAAGGACGCGTACCTGAAGCGGCTGCGCCGCATCGAGGGCCAGGTCCGCGGGCTGCAGCGGATGGTCGAAGAAGACCAGTACTGCATCGACATCCTCACGCAGGTCTCGGCGGCGACGAAGGCGCTCCAGGCGTTCTCCCTCGAGCTCCTCGACGAGCACCTCTCCACCTGCGTCCGACAGGCTGCCGCCGCGGGCGGTCCCGAGGCCGACGAGAAGGTGCGGGAGGCGTCCGAGGCCATCGCCAGGCTGGTGCGGAGCTGACGCTGCTCGTGCGCGAAAAGCGTCGCCGGAGCCACGCTTTTCGCGCACGACCTCGGTGCACGACCGGATGAACCCGCCGCGCGCCCGCGACGGCAGGCGGCGCGGGTTCGCCACACTGGACGCCATGCCCGCCCGCCGCGTCGCAGGTTTCGTCGCGCTCACGATCGCCACACTGCTCGCCGCCACGCCGAGCGCCTCGGCGGCCACGCCTGCCCTTCCCACCCCCGACCACGTGCTGATCGTCGTCATGGAGAACAAGGACCCCGGCGAGGTGCTCGGCGGCACCGGCGCGCCCTACCTGAACGCCCTGGCCCAGGCGGGGGCGAGCTTCTCCGACGCGCACGCCGAAACCCACCCGAGCCAGCCCAACTACCTCGCGCTGTTCTCGGGGAGCACCCAGGGCGTCACCGACGACAGCTGCGACCACAGCTTCGACGCGCCCAACCTCGGCGCCGCGCTCCTCGCCGCGGGCCGGACGTTCGTGGGCTACGCCGAGGCGCTCCCCCGTGCGGGCTCCACGGTGTGCACGGCGGGCCGGTACGCGCGCAAGCACAGCCCTTGGGTGAACTTCACCAACCTCCCCGGCGCCACCACCAACCTCCCCGCCTCGGCGCTGGGGACCGACTGGGACCGGCTGCCGACGGTCGCCTTCCTCACCCCGGACCTGTGCCACGACATGCACGACTGCCCCGTCGCCGCTGGTGACGCATGGGCGAAGGAGACGCTGGGCAGCTACCTCGACTGGGCCCGTACCCACAACAGCCTGCTCGTGTTGACCTTCGACGAGTCCGAGACCCACACGCGGGGCAACCCGATCGCCACGGTCCTCGCGGGCCCGATGGTCACGCCAGGGGCGTATCCCGGCCGCATCAACCACTACACGCTGCTGCGCACGATCGAGGACATGTACGGGCTCACACCGATCGGCGCGAGCGCCGACGCCCCACCGATCACCGGCATCTGGCGCACCGCCGCGACGGAGGGCAGCACCGCGGTGGGCGGCGTGGTCGTCCACTCCGGGTCAGCCACCCGCGGCCCTTCCGGAGGCTAGCCTTCCTCGACGCGCAGTGCGCCCGAAGGGCACAGCTTCATCGCCTCGCGGACGGCCGCGGTCTCGGCCTCGGCAGGCGCCTCGACCAGCACCTCGACGAGCCCGTCGGCATCGCTCTGGTCGAACACGGCGGGCGCGGTGAGCACGCACATGCCCGCCCCGATGCAGACGTCCCGATCGGCCGTCACGCGCATGCCGCTCACCACCGCACCGGGAGGGCCTGCAGACCGTAGATGAAGTGGAACGCGCGGAACGGCACGTCGTCGGCGGGCACGTCCAGATCGAGCCCAGGGAACCGCCGCAGCAGCGCCGGGAACGCGATGCGCATCTCCATGCGGGCGAGCGGCGCGCCGAGGCAGTGGTGCACGCCGTGGCCGAACGCGAGGTGACCGGGCGCGCCCCGGGTGACGTCCAGCCGCTCGGGGTGCTCGACCAGCGCCGGATCGCGGTTGGCCGTCGGCAGCGAACACACGACGAGGTCGCCCACGCTCACCGTGTGACCCGCGATCTCGACGTCAACCGTTGCGGTGCGCACCACGCCGGAGTGCACGATCGTGAGCCAGCGCAGCAGCTCCTCCACCGCGGGCGCGGTGGCCGCAGGGTCGTCGCGCACGAGCGCGAGCTGGTCGGGGTGCTGCAGCAGCGCGAGCGTGCCGAGCGCGAGCATGTTGGACGTGGTCTCATGCCCTGCGATGAGCAGCAGGTTGCCGATGCCCACCAGCTCGTCGTCGGTGATCTCGCCCGCGTGCTCGCGCACCAGCATGCCGAGCATGTCCTCGCCGGGTTCGCGCTTGGCCTGCGCGACCAGCGTCTCCATGTACGCCCGCCCGGAACGGCCCAGCTCAACCCGCTCGTCGATCGGGATCGACAGGTCCAGCTGGCGGGCCGTGCGGGCCTGGAACTCGGCACGGTCCGCGTACGGCACCCCGAGCAGCTCGCAGATCACCAGCGACGGGATCGGCAACGCGAACGCCTGCACGAGATCGGCCGGGCTGCCCGCGGCTGCCATCGCGTCGAGGTGCTGATCGACGATCTCGACGATCCGTGGCTCCAGCCGCTGCATCCGGCGCACGGTGAACTCCGGCGTAAGCAGGCGCCGTAGCCGCGTGTGCTCCGGCGGGTCGAACGCCAGCAGCTGACCTGCGCGTGCCTTGTCCCGCTCCTCCTCGCTGCGCGGGTCGCTCGGCGGCCGGAACGCCATCCGGTTGCTGAACCGGGTCGCGTCGCCGAGCACCTCGCGGACGTCGGCGTAGCGGGTGACGATCCACACGTTCGCGCCGAACGGCGACTCGAACCGCCGGACGCCCTCCCCCTCGCGAAGCTCGCGCAGCTCGTCGACCGGCGCGAAGCGGTCGCGCCGCATGTGCAGCGGCATGATCGGTGCCTGGGTCATCGTGGTCCTTCCCCCCGAACTCGTCCCCCGAAAACTCCTCACCGACGCTACGCCCGAATACTGAGTGCCTACTCAGCAACGGCCCGCACGGTCGAGGAGATACGCGCGCTCGGGGACGCTCAGGGTGAGCTCGGCCGCGCGGCGGTACTGCGCACGGGCGCCCGGCCGGTCACCCGCCTGCTCCAGCAGGTGCGCGCGCACGGCGTGGACGCGGTGGTACCCGGCGAGCACGGGATCGGCGGCTTCGACGTCCAGCCGGGCCAGCGCAGCGTCCGGCCCTTCGACCATCGCGACGGCGACGATCTGGTTGAGGGTGACGACCGGCCCCGGCGCCAACACGGACAGCACCTCGTAGAGGGCGAGGATCTGCGGCCAGTCGGTGTCCTCGGCCCGCGTGGCTTCGGCGTGGACGGCGGCGATGGCCGCCTGGGCCTGGTAGCGGCCGATCGGGTGGTCGACGAGCGTGGCTGCGAGCAGGGCGGTGCCCTCCGCGATGGCCGCGGCGTCCCAGCGCCGTCGGTCCTGCTCGGCGAGCGGGACGAGCCTGCCGTCGTCGTCCTGGCGGGCAGGGCGGCGGGCGTCGGTCAGCAGCATGAGCGCGAGGAGCCCGGCGACCTCGCCCGCCTGTGGATCGTCCTGCGGCAGCTCGTCGTGCAGCTGCCGGGTCACCCGAATGGCCTCGGCGGTGAGCTCCACGCGGTGCAGCGCCGCGCCCTCGCTGGCCGTATAGCCCTCGTTGAAGATCAGGTAGAGCACTTCGAGAACCGCCGCGAGCCGGTCAGGGCGCTCCTCGGGGGACGGCGCGCGGAACCGCGCTCCCGCCGCCTTGATCCGCGCCTTCGCTCGGCTGATCCGTTGGCCGATCGTGGCCTCGGGCACGAGGAACGCGCGGGCGATCTCGGCGGTGGACAGGCCGCCGACGGCACGCAGCGTCAGCGCGACCTGCGACGGCCGGGTCAACGCCGGGTGGCAACACAGCATCAGCAGCGTGCGGGTGTCGTCGGCGCCCGCCGTGGGCTCCGGGTCGGGCGGCTCCAGCGCCGCGACGGCCTGTTCGCGCCGGGACCGGGCGGTGTCGGCGCGGAGCAGCTCGATGCGTCGGCGAGCGGCGACGGCGGTCAGCCAGCCGCGCGGGTTGTCCGGCACACCCTCGGCAGGCCACTGCCGGGCCGCGGCCAGCAGGGCCTCCTGCACGGCGTCCTCGCAGGTGTCGAACCCGCCGTAGCGGCGAACGAGCGGTCCGAGCACCGCGGGCGCCAGCGTCCGCAGCAGCTGCTCGATCTCGGGTGGGGTGTTCACATCTCCATGCCGCGCAGGTCGAGCACCGGGCGCACCTCGACGTCGGTGAACACGGCGTCCGGCACGCGGGCGGCGTACTCGATCGCCCGTTCCAGGCTGTCGCACTCCACCAGGTAGAACCCCGCGAGCTGCTCTTTGACCTCGGCGAACGGGCCGTCGGTGGTCATCGTCTCGCCATCGCGGACGCGGACACGGACGGCGCTCGACTGGTCGGCGAGGCCCTCCGCCACGACGAGCTCGCCCGATTCGGCCATTGCCTCACCGAGCGCCCGGTGTCCCCTGCCGAACTCCCGGCCCTGCTCGGCCGACAGCTTCCGCAGGGCGGCGGCGGACTCCGGGTTGCTCAACACCATGATCAGGTACTTCATCGTCGCCCTCCTGAAAGTCGCATCACCCGGGATGTCGAAGCCGCGGACCCGGCTTCGACATCCCGGTGACGGCTCGACCCGCGAGCCGCGCAACCCGAGGAGACATCATGCCCACCACGGACGAGGCGCAGATCCGCGAGATCATCGCCGCGCAGTTCGCCGCCCTGCACGACCGCAACCCCGAGCGGATGCACGCGGCGTACGACCCCGGCGTCGTGCAGTACACGCTGGCGCCGCCGCTGCAGAACGTCGGCTTCGACGTCGAGGCCGTACGGGCCTGGATGGCGGGCTTCGACGGCCCGATCGACCGGGAGCCGAAGGATCTGCAGGTGACCGTCGGCGGCGACGTCGCGTTCGTGCACGGCCTCACGGCGCTGCGGGCCACGCCCGCAGGCGCGCCAAGGGGGTTCGAGCTGTGGACGCGCACCACTGTCGGTCTCCGCAAGATCGACGGCGACTGGCGGGTCACCCACTACCACGAGTCCACGCCGTTCCACATGCAGATGGCCGAAGACGGCTCGTTCCGCGCCGCCACCGATCTGCGGCCCTGAGCGGAGCTTGCGCAGCGAACGTCGGCGCTGAGCGGAGCTTGCGCAGTGCGGCGCTGACGCACGTCGGCGGCAGGTCCACCCCCCGATGGACCTGCCGCCGACGGTGTCGGGCCTACGCAGCCGTCGGACCGGTGTAGGCCGCGAACTGCTGGGTGAACTGCCAGTCCTTCTGCGCGATCCCGCTGCAGTTCGGCTGGGCCTTCACCTTCTTGGCGCAGCTCCCGTTGTCGCGGGCCAGTGCCCAGAACCCGAGCCTGCCGACGCCGCGGGACTTCGCGAAGTCGATCACCTTCTGCGCGTCGTCGGGCTGCGTGATGACGCCGACGTCGTTGCGTCCGATCATGACCGTGATGGACAGCGTGCGGTTCTGCACGGCCTCGCTCGCGTTCGGGTAGACCTTGCGCAGCTGGTCGAGGCTGGCCTGCGCGGCGTCGACCATGGCCTGGCCCCAGTTGCCGCCGGTCTTGAAGTTCATGTCCATGATGTTGACGGTGACGGGGACGTTCGCGGCCGCGGCCTTCTGCACGAGGTCCAACCGCTCGGCGGGCAGGCCGCCGAGGTCGACGGGCAGCGTCAAGGTGATGTCGGTGCCACGCGCCCGCTGCACCTGGCCGAGGGCGTCGACCACCTTGGCCGTGTCCACTCCGGTCTCGATGTCGACGTCGAGCAGGTTGGTGCCCGTGGCGTCGAGCAGCTTCGTGTAGGCGCCCGCGAGGTCGGCCGCGGTGGCGCAGGCGTTCTCGAGGTAGTTGCCGACCGCGCCGCCTGTGGCGGCCGAGACCGACCCGCCCGCGGCCCGGAACGCGTCGATCTGCGGCTTGAGCGCGTCGATCGGCTGGTTGCCGCCCCACGCCGGGTCGCAGGCCCCGTTGTTGGCGAGCGCGAACGCGAGGTTCACGTGCTTGAGCCCGGCCTGCTTGGCGACGTCCGCCAAGTCCGGCTGCTTCACCGAGATGTCGAGGTAGGCGCCGAACGCGGGCCGGGCCGCCGCAGGCGAGCCGGTCGCCGCGGTGGGCGCTCCCGGCACCGTGGTCGAGCAGGCGGTCAGGGCCACCATGGTCAACCCGATCAACACACCGAACAGACGCTTCACCGCGCACCTCCAGGGGCGCCGAGGGCGCCGAAGTCTCCGACTCGCTTGAGCTTCTGCCACTTCAGCCGGACCCCGGCGAGGGCAGTGCCCAGCGACTTGATCAAAACGCCGTACATCAGCTGGCGGTAGACCAGCTGCTGCAACGGCATCCACAGCAGCGGAAGCGGGTTCTCCCGCTCCATCGCGAACGCGAGCAGCCCTGCGAACATCTGGATGCCCAGCACGGCCAGCCAGAGCTTGATGGTCGCGATCGGGTCGAGGGCCAGCAGGCCGTAGATCAGGAACACGTCGATCAGCGGGGCGAGCGCGGGCAGCAGCACCTGGAAGATCGCCAGGTTGAGCAGGCCGACCCGGCCCATGCGGCCCGCGGGACCGGACTTGAAGATCGCTCCGCGGTGCTTCCACATCGCCTGGATCGTCCCGTAGCTCCAGCGGTAGCGCTGCCGCCACAGCTGCTGCAGCGTTGTGGGCGCCTCGGTCCACGCCCGCGCCCGCTCCTCGTAGACGATCTCCCAGCCCGCCGAGCAGACCGCCATCGTGAGGTCGGTGTCTTCGGCGAGGGTGTCCTCGCTGACGCCGCCGACCTGCAGCAGCGCTTTGCGGCGGAACGCGCCGACCGCGCCGGGGATCGTGGTCATGCAGCCGAGCAGGTCCTGGATGCGGCGGTCGATGTTGAAGCCGATCACGTACTCGATGTGCTGCCACCGGCCGACGATCTTCTTCCGGTTGGCCACCTTCGCGTTGCCCGACACCGCGCCGACCCACGGCCGCGAGAACGGCTGCACCAGCGTGCTGATCGTCTTCGGCTCGAACACCGTGTCGCCGTCGATCATGACGACGATCTCGTTGCGGGCGTGCCGGATGCCGTTGTTGAGCGCGGCGGGCTTGCCCCCGTTGGCCTGGCGGACGAGCCGCACGTTCCGGTAGTTCAGGCCGCGGACGATCGCGGCGGTCTCGTCGGTGGAGCCGTCGTCCACCACGATGATCTCGATGGGGTGGTCGCTCGCACGCAGCGAGTTGATCGTGGCGGCGATGCACTCCTTCTCGTTGTACGCCGGGACGATGACCGAGACCGGCTCGGTGACCCGTGGGCCCCACGAGAAGCGCTTCGGGTTCCGCCGCCACGCGTGCCAGATCGCGAAGACCAGCATCAGGGCGAGGCGCAGGATCACCAGCGCACCGGTGACGAGCAGGAGCACACCGAGCGCGTCGACGACGTGCGTCGCCACGGACACGGCGAGGGTCATGCCCTGACCGATCCGCTGGTCGCGCTCACGGGCGTTCTGCGGTGCGGGCGGCAGGCCCGCGGCGCCGGTGACGGTGTTGAACGCGTAGCCCTCCTTCTGCAGGGCCGGGATCACCCGCCCGAGCGCCGACGCGAGTTGCGCCGTGCCGCCCTGGCTGGCGTCGATCCCGATGATCATGCCCTGCTGATCATTGCGGACGATGTCCTTGACGATGTCGTCGGTGCTGCGTGCTGCCCAGTTGTTCGCGTTGACGTCGCTGAACACCGTGACGAAGCCCTGCGCGGCCAGCTGTTGGACGACCGCCCAGTTGGTGTCGTCGAGCCCGGCGACCGACGCCGAGAACGGCGGGCGCGCGAGGTAGGTCGTCTGGCCGGTGGCGCCTGCGAGGGTGAGCTGGGTCAGCGTGGTCTCCCGCTGGATCCGGCTGGGCGAGGCCGAGGTCAGCTCGAGGGTGTTGAAGGTACGGATCCCCAGCTCCGAGCCGCTCGCCGCGATGTCCCGCAGCGAGTCCGGGTGCTGCACGCCGACCGAACCGTCGACGAAGAACGTGGCGGGGACGTGGAAGTGCTCAAGCACCGCCAGCAACTCGGCCGTGCGACCCGGCTCGGGGCCGCCGTCGAAGGTGAGTGCGATCGTGGCCTTCTTGAGCGCGAAGGTCTGCACCGGCGTGGTGCGGGCCTCGACGATCTGCCGACCGTGCGTCACGACGAACGGGACTTGGAGGACCGAACCCTTCTCGACGGGCTTGCTCGGCGGCACGCCGACCCCGCCGCGGACAGTGCCGTCGACCACGAGGATCGTCGCGAAGACCAAGAAGGCGATCACGGAGAGCACCCAGGTTGGGCGCGGCAGGATCCTCATGGCCGGGGGACCTCAGTTCTTGGCGGCTTGATCGGCGGGGGCACCAGTGTTGCCGACAACGGCGCCCGCGTCAGCCACCGGAGGGTTGGCGACGACAACCGGCGGCTTCGGCTGACCCTGCTGGCCACCCTGCGCGCCACCCTGACCCTGCGCGCCACCCTGACCCTGGTGTTACCCTGACCCTGCTGGCCACCCTGACCCTGGTTGCTACCCTGACCCTGCTGGCCACCCTGACCCTGCTGGCCACCCTGACCCTGCTGGCCACCCTGACCCTGCTGGCCACCCTGACCCTGCTGGCCACCCTGACCCTGCTGGCCACCCTGACCCTGCTGGCCACCCTGACCCTGGTTGTTGCCCTGGCCCTGCTGGCCGCCCTGACCCTGGTTGTTGCCCTGCCCCTGCTGGCCACCCTGACCCTGCTGGTTGCCCTGACCCTGCTGGTTGCCCTGCCCCTGCTGGTTGCCCTGCCCCTGCTGGTTGCCCTGCCCCTGCTGGTTGCCCTGCCCCTGGTTGTTGCCCTGGCCCTGGTTGTTGTCGGACTTGGGCTTGGGCGCGATGACCTGCGGCTTCGGCTTGGCCTTGGTGGTCGGCGCGACCGGGGCCTTCGGCGGCGGCGGGGCCGCGGCACCGGGCACGACGAACGGGACGACGTCGCCGAGGCCCACCGACGTGGCGACCGAGGGCACTGCGAGCGCGACGCCGACGACGGCGAGGAAGCTGATCGACACGAGGCCGATGAGCACGCCCGCGATGCGGAGCAGGCGCTTGCGGCTGCCGCTGTCGTCCACGAAGACCGGCGACTCGTCGATCTTGGCGATCAGGCCGGTGGCCGCGGCCGAAGGCGCGGGGGCGAGGACGGCGCCGGGCACGCAGACCGTGACGCCGTCGTTCACCGGCGGCACGGGGCGAACGGGGCGAACAGGCCGGAACGGGGCGCGGGGGGCACCGCCGTTGAAGCACACCGTCACGTCGTCCTGTCGGGGGAAGCCCGCCGGTCCGGTGTTCTGTCGCATCTTCCTCAGCTCCCGTTCTGGTGGGGCGTGATTCCCGCCCCGGTAGCTGAAGATGTTGCCGACTTCCGCGGCGATACATCATCACCGCGACAGACACTCCGAAGTCGCGCGATGACAGGGTTGTGTCACCCTCCGGTAAGTGCGCCGGGCACCATGGATTGCGTGCGCGCCCGGACGATCGTCATCACCGGGGTCGTGCTGACCCTCGTGGCCGTGCTGACGGTCGTCGTACTGCGCGAGGTGCTGCGGCCGGGCCCCGGCTGCACCACCGCGCTGGGCGAGGGCGCAGGCCCGTTCACCGTCGAGCAGGCCGACAACGCGGCCACCGTCGCAGGCGTCGGGCTGGCGATGGGCATGCCCCACCACGCGGTCACGGTCGCGCTGGCCACGGCGCTGCAGGAGTCCGGCCTGCGCAACCTGCCCGGCGGCGACCGCGACTCGGCGGGCCTGTTCCAGCAACGCCCCAGCCAGGGCTGGGGCACGCTCGCGCAGGTGACCGATCCCGTCTACGCGGCCACGGCATTCTACGCGAAGCTGCGCACCGAGCCGGACTGGCCGACGCTGTCGGTCACCCAGGCCGCCCAGCTCGTGCAGCGCTCGGCCACACCTGCGGCGTACGCGCGCTGGGAGCCCGCGGCCCGGTCGCTCGCCAGGGCGCTCACCGGGGAGGACCCGGCCGCGCTGACCTGCCACGACCTCACTTTGCGCGTGCCTCCCGAGGACATCGCGACGGTGGCCGCGGCCGAGCTGGGCACCGCGCGGCTGTCCGGTCCACAACCCACAAACCGGGGCTGGGCCATCGCCAGCTGGCTCGTGGCGCACGCGGCCCGTCTCGGCCTGGACACCGTGACCTACGACGGCCAGACATGGACGGCGGGCAAGGGCATGTGGATCGCAGGCGGGTCATCGGACGGGCTGCTGTCGCTCCACCGCGCGTCGCCATCGGCCGCTTGAGGTTGCTCCGAACGGACGCCAACGCCGACCGTTCATGGCGCACGATGGTCCGATCAGCGCCCACGGCCGTGCACAGGGGACCGATCATGGTCACGAGATGATTACGGTCAGGTCGCCGCTCGGCAGTCAATGAGCCGTGCGGTGCGCCTGGTCGGTACCGGTTCCCCGCCCGCCGACAGCTCCCCACGGGCGCCGTCACGGCCAGGGCAGGGACGTGCCGCCCGCTCCCCGTTCGGTGGCGCGCGCCGGGCTGAGGATCTGCCATGGGCTCACACCGTGCCCGACATCGCGCTGACCAGAACCAGCCGGAGGAGTTGGCGACCGATCTGCTGGCCCGGCTCGCCGACGAGGCACGGCCGCGCCCCCCGCGAAGGCGCAGCACCGAGTCGCGCCCCGCGCTGGACCCGTTCTCGACGGCGCCGTTCCCCGCGCACCCGCCGCAGACGGCCGAGGCGGATGCCCTCCCGAGCGACGAAGGCAGACCCGAGGTCGCCGAGCAACCGTCGGGGGTGGAGGAGCCGACACCGGCCCCCGACGACCGACCCGGTGACGCGGCCGACGGGGCCGCCGACGGGGCCGCCGACGAGCGCCGTTGATGGCGCCGTTGATGGCGCCGTTGATGGCGCCGTTGATGGCGCCGTTGATGGCGCCTGGTACGTCCCCGCGCCACGGTTCCCGACCGACCCCGGCGCGCCGTTCCCCCTCGATGACGCCGCCGACCTCCGCGCGCCGTTCCCCCGCGACGCCGCCCCGGCAGGCCTTCCCACCGCCCCTCGGACGGGTCGTGACCGGCTTGCCACGCTCCGCCGCAAGCCGGTGTACGCCGTCGTGTCCGTCTCGATGATCACGGCGACCGCCGCGGCCGCGGCAGCAGCCGGACCCACTGCCATCACCCCGCCTGCGCCCACCCCCGCACCCGCGGCGTCCCCTGCGCTCGCCGCAGCGGCCATGGACCTCGGGCCCGCGCCGAAACCCGGTCGGCAGCCCGCACCGGTCGTCCCGCAGGCGGCGGGCGGTATCGCGGTGCTTGCCCCCGAGCAGGGCTCCGCCGACGCGCCCGACAACTCGCCCTTACTGGGCTCCTCGATCGCGGCGCGCGCCGCGGCCGACGCGAAGGCGTACGCCACCGAGCTGGCGCGTCAGGCCGCAGGCAGGGCCCCGGCCGCTCCGGCCGCCCCGAAGCACGCGCCCAAGCCTGCGCCGCGGGCCGCCGCCACGCGCGCCCTGCCCGCGGCGGGCACCGGCGTGAGCGCCCGCGCGCTCGGCCTCGCGAGGGGCAAGCTCGGCGATCCGTACGTGTGGGGCGCGGCGGGCCCGAACGCGTTCGACTGCTCCGGCCTGATCGTCTGGGCCTACAAGCAGCTCGGGGTCTCGCTCCCGCACTCGTCGGCGACGCTGTCGACGATGGGCACGCCGGTGTCGAAGGCCGCGCTGCAACCCGGTGACCTCGTGTTCTTCTACTCCCCCGTCAGCCACGTCGGAATCTATGCAGGCAACGGCATGGTGCTCAACGCGACCCAGTCCGGCGAGCCGGTGCAGTTGTCGAAGCTGGCCAACCTGCCGTTCCACAACGCCGTGCGTATCACCAAGTGAGATTTCCGTTGCACGATGTGGACGCATAGCCCGACGATCGGGATATGCGCGCCGAGCAGGAGGTCTACACCCACGGGCACGCGGCCAGCGTTCTGCGCTCGCACGCGAGCCGTACGGTCGCCAACTCCGCCGCCTACCTGATCCCCCAACTCCGGCGCGGGTCCCGGGTGCTCGACGTCGGCTGCGGACCGGGCACGATCACCGCCGATCTCGCCACCCGGGTCGCGCCGGGTGCCGTCATCGGGGTCGAGCCCGTGCCGGGCCCGCTGGAGGACGCCCGGGCGCACGCCGCGGCCGTCGGCGTGGAGAACGTGACGTTCGCGGTCGGCGACGTCTACGCCCTCGACTTCCCGGACGACACCTTCGACGTCGTGCACGCCCACCAGGTGCTCCAGCACCTCGGCGACCCGGTCGCAGCGCTGCGCGAGATGCTGCGGGTCTGTGCGCCCGACGGGGTAGTGGCCGCACGGGATGCCGACTACGCGGCGATGACGTGGTACCCGGCCGATCCACGGCTTGACCGCTGGCTCACGATCTACCGCGCGGTGGCGCACGGCAACGGCGCCGAGCCCGACGCGGGGCGTCGCCTCCTCGCCTGGGCGAACGCCGCGGGTGCGGCCGAGGTCACCGCGAGCGCCTCGGTCTGGTGCTACGCCACCCCTGACGATCGCGCCTGGTGGGGCGGGATGTGGGCGGACCGGATCCTGACGTCCGCGATCACCGCGCAGGCCATCGCGGGCGGCTACGCCGATGAAGCGGAGCTGCGCTCAATTTCCGCGGCCTGGCGCGCGTGGGCCGCGCAGGACGACGGCTGGTTCGCGATCATCCACGGCGAGGTGCTCTGCCGCCCGTGAGGATCGCGGACGACGCGCTCGCGCGCTGACCACGCCGGTCGGCGGCGGCTTGCGGTCAGTCCGGAATGCTCCGCGCCTCGGCGAAGAGCGCAGCCCGGCCCGCCTCCAGGCGCGCCACCGGCACCCGGAAGGGTGAACACGATACGTAGTCGACCCCGACGTCGTGGAAGAAGTGCACCGACTCCGGATCACCGCCGTGTTCGCCGCAGACGCCCAGCTTGATGCCCGGCCGGGTACGCCGACCCGACTCGACGGCCATGCGCACCAGGGCGCCGACGCCAGCGCGGTCGAGCGTCTCGAACGGCGACACCGTGAACACGCCCTTGTCCAGGTAGGCCGGGAAGATCGAGGCCTCGACGTCGTCGCGGGAGAAACCCCACGTCGTCTGGGTGAGGTCGTTGGTGCCGAAGGAGAAGAACTCGGCCGACTCGGCGATCCGCCCTGCCGTGAGCGCGGCCCGCGGCAGCTCGATCATCGTGCCGATCGGGACGTCGAGCTCGACGCCCTCCGACGCCTCCGCAACGACGCTGTCGATCTCGTCGCGCACGAGGTGCAGCTCCATCACCGAGCCCACGAGCGGCACCATGATCTCCACCCGCGGGTCGCCGCCGTCACGCTTGCGCTGCGCGGCGGCCTCCACTATCGCGCGCACCTGCATGGCGAACAGCCCCGGCACGACCAGCCCGAGCCGTACGCCGCGCAGGCCGAGCATCGGGTTGGCTTCGTGCAGCCGCTCGACGGCCGCGAGCAGGCGCACGTCGGTCGGGTCGGGTTCGCCGGTCGCTTTCGCCACCGCCACCCGGACGGCGAGCTCCGTGTGGTCGGGCAGGAACTCGTGCAGGGGCGGGTCGAGCAGCCGAATCGTGGTGGGCAGCCCGTCCATCGCGGCGAGCAGCCCGACGAAGTCCTCCCGCTGCAGCGGCATCAGCTCGGCCAGTGCCGCGTCCCGCTCGGCTGGTCCTTCGGCCAGGATCAGGTGTTCGACCAGCGTGCGGCGCTCGCCGAGGAACATGTGCTCGGTGCGGGTGAGCCCGATTCCCTCGGCGCCCATCCGGCGCGCGTGTCCTGCGTCCTCGGCCGTGTCGGCGTTCGCGCGCACCCGTAGGCGCCGCGTGCGGTCGGCGTGGCGCAGCAGCCGGTCGACGGCGCGCACCAGGTCCTGCTGGTCGTCGCCTGCGGCCACCAGCGCCGCGTCGAGGCCCTCTTCGAGGTAGGTCACGACGGGCGGCGCGACGACCGGTAGCTCGCCGAGGAAGATCTCGCCCGTCGACCCGTCGATCGAGAGCACGTCGCCCTCGTTGATGAGAACGTCCTGCACCCGCGCGATCCGCGCTTCGGCGTCGATGTCGAACGCCTCGGCGCCGCACACGCAGGTGCGCCCCATGCCGCGTGCGACGACAGCGGCGTGGCTGGTCTTGCCACCTCGGCTGGTGAGCACCCCGGCGGCGGCGATCATCCCGCCCAGGTCGTCGGGCGTCGTCTCGCGGCGCACGAGGAGCACCTGCCTGCCCTCGGCGCTCCGCGCGATGGCCGTCGCCGAGTCGAACACCACCTCGCCGACCGCCGCACCCGGCGAGGCGGCCATGCCCTTCGCGAGCAGCGAGCGCTCCGCGTCCGGGTCGAACTGCGGGAACATCAGCTGTGACAGCTGATGGCCGGTGACCCGGTGCAGCGCCTCGTCCTGGGTGATCAGGCGTTCGTCGACGAGCTGAGTGGCGATGCGGAACGCGGCCGCGGCCGTGCGCTTGCCTACGCGGGTCTGCAGCATCCACAGCTTGCCCCGCTCGACGGTGAACTCGATGTCGCACAGGTCCCGGTAGTGGGTCTCCAGCCTGCGCATGATGCGGGTGAGCTCGCTGTGCGATGACGGGTCGAGCCGGGCGAAGTCCTCGAGCGACAGGGTGTTGCGGATGCCCGCGACGACGTCCTCGCCCTGCGCGTTGGCCAGGTAATCCCCGTAAATGCCGGGCTTGCCGGTGGCGGGGTCGCGGGTGAAGCAGACGCCGGTGCCCGAGGTCTCGCCGAGGTTGCCGTAGACCATCGCGCACACGTTGACGGCGGTGCCGAGGTCCTGCGGGATGCGCTCGCGGCGGCGGTAGATCCGCGCCCGGTCGGTGTTCCAGGAGTTGAAGACCGCGCGCACCGCCATGTCGAGCTGTTCGCGGGGGTCCTGGGGAAACTCGCGGCCGGTCTGCTGCGCGATGATGCTCTTGAACGCCGCGACGAGTTCCTGCAGCACGGCAGGAGACAGCTCGACGTCGGCCGACACGCCTTCGCGGTCCTTGGCGGCGACCAGCTCCTTCTCGAACTGCTCGGAGGGGATGTCGAGCACGGTGCGGCCGAACATCTGCAGCAGGCGGCGGTAGGAGTCCCAGGCGAAGCGCTCGTCTTGCGCGGCCTCGGCGAGGCCCTTGACGGAGTAGTCGTTGAGGCCGACGTTGAGGACGGTCTCCATCATCCCGGGCATCGAGAACTTGGCTCCCGAGCGCACCGAGACCAGCAGGGGGTCCTCGACGTCGCCGAGCCTGCGGCCGAGCTGGTCTTCGAGGCGGCGCAGCGCCATCGTCACCTGGATCCGCAGCGACTGGGGCTCCTCGCCGCGGTCGAGGTAGTGCCTGCACGCCTCGGTCGTGATCGTGAACCCAGGCGGGACCGGGAGCCCGAGGCGCGTCATCTCGGCCAGGTTCGCGCCCTTGCCGCCGAGCAGGTCCACCTGCTCTCGACTGCCTTCCGCGAAATCGAAGATCAGCCGGGCTGCCTCGGCGTTCATCAGCGCTCCTCCACGGTCGAACGTCCGCCCACGGTATGTCGCCTGCGAAGGGTGGAGAAGGGGTCTTCAGGCCGTGTTGACATGTGACCTTTTGGTCACCTATCTTCACGGTGTGACGGACGATGACGACCTGGTGTTCAAGGCACTGGCCGACCCGACCCGTCGCCACCTGCTCGACCGGCTCCTGCGCCACGACGGACGCACGCTCACCGAGCTGGAGTCGGAGCTGGCCATGACGCGCTTCGGCGTCATGAAACACCTGCGCGTCCTCGAGGAGGCCGGACTCGTCGTCACTCGGCGGTCCGGCCGGGAGAAGCTGCATTTCCTCAACCCCGTGCCGATCCGGCTGATCCACGACCGCTGGATCGACAAGTACACCGAGCGGCACGTGAGCGCCCTCGCCGACCTCAAAGCCGAACTGGAGAACCCGCCATGACCACCCCTGCTGCCACCGCGACGACCACGACCACCCAGGTCTTCCGCGTGCACATCAAGGCCGCTCCCGAGAAGGTCTGGGAGGCCATCACGCGCCCGGAGTGGACCGCCCGCTACGGCTACCGCACCGCTTCGGAGTACGAGCTGAAGCCGGGCGGCCGGTTCCGCGCGCTGGCCAACGAAGGGATGAAGGCGATGGGGACGCCCGAGGTCGTCGTGGAAGGCGAGGTGCTGGAGGTCGATCCGCCCCGGCGGCTCGTGCAGAGCTGGCGGATGCTGTTCGAAGCGAGCCAGGCCGCGGAGCCGCTCACCCGGATCACGTGGGAGATCGAGCAGATGGAGGGCGACATCACCCGGCTCACCGTCGTCCACGAGCTCGAGGGCGCCCCGAACCACCTCGCGCTGGTCACCGGCGACGTCGTGCAGGGCGGCGGCGGATGGCCGTTCATCCTCTCCGACCTGAAGTCGCTGCTGGAGACCGGTTCGGCGATGGGCGACTAGGCCTAACCTGGGGGCCATGGCCGCTGACGTCTCCGGGGCGAACATCCGGGCGGTCGAGGAGGGGATCGTCCGGGACTTCCGGACCAACCTGTCCTACTCCGCCTACCTGCACCTCGACGAGCTGCTCGCGGCCCAACAGCCGCGCAGCAGCCCCGTCCACCACGACGAGCTGCTGTTCATCGTCCAGCACCAGACCTCCGAGCTGTGGCTCAAGCTCCTGCTCCACGAGCTGCGCTCGGCCTGCGACGACCTCGCCGCCGACACGCTCGCGCACGCCCTGAAGAAGCTCGCCCGCGTCAAGCACATCCAGAAGACGCTCATCGAGCAGTGGTCGGTGCTGGCCACGCTGACGCCTGCCGAGTATGCCGAGTTCCGCGGCGCGCTGGGCTCGTCGTCGGGCATCCAGTCGGCGCAGTACCGCGCCGTCGAGTTCCTGCTCGGCAACAAGAACGCCGCCGTCCTGCGCCTGTTCGAGCACGACCCGCGGGCGCACGCCGAGCTGACGGAGCTGCTCGAGCGCCCCTCGGTGTACGACGAGTTCCTGCGGCTGCTCGCCCGGCGCGGCCACCCCGTTCCGCAGGAGCTACTCGACCGCGACGTTCGCAGCGCCCACGTCTTCTGCCCCGCGCTGGTGGACGTCCTCGCCCACATCTACGCCGACACGGAGCACTACTGGGACGTGTACGAAACCTGCGAGGAGCTCATCGACATCGAGGAGAACTTCCAGCTCTGGCGGTTCCGGCACCTCAAGACGGTGCAGCGCACGATCGGCGGCAAGACCGGCACCGGCGGCTCCAGCGGGGTCCCGTTCTTGCGCCGTGCCCTGGACCTCACGTTCTTCCCCGAGCTTTACGCCGTGCGCACGACGATCGGCGCATAGCGCGACGAACCTCCCCGATCTGATGACGCCGGCGTCACCCTATCCGGCACATGGAGTAGCGAAAAGCTCCATTCGGTCGAAGATGTGTCCCGGCGCCCACGGGTGGCGCCGATCACCGACCGGGGAGAGACACCGTGCCGACCGACCGTCGACCGTCCTATTTCCGCCACATAGGCGCTGTTGCCACAACAACCCTTGCCATCGTCGCCGCGCTCGTCTGCGCCGCGGGCACCGCCGCGGCCGCGCCGACGACACGGGTGAGCAATGCCGACATCGCACCCGTCTGCCCCGCGGTCACGACCGGATACTGCACCGAGCTGCACGGCGCGGGAACGGCCGCGGTCGTCGACGACAACCGGGCCAACGCCGGGCGCAGCTACTTGCGCCTCACCACGCTCGCCCCGGCCGACCACGCGACGGTGTACGCCGAGCGCTTCAACGGCATGCGGCTCGCCGACATCTCCGACCTGGCGTTCGAAACGTTCGTCGAGCAGGCCGCGGCGGGCAACGACCAGGTGACCCCGGCCATCAACATCCCGATCAAGCCCAACAAGGTGGGCGTCGCGAGCACCTTCACCACGCTCGTGTGGGAGCCGATCTACACCGGGGCGAAGGTGCAGGCGAACTCCTGGCAGCACTGGACGCCGTCGGAGGGCAAGGGCGGCTGGTGGGCCACTGAGCCGAATGTCGTTGGCGGCAAGCCCAACACGTTCGGATTCACCAACTACATCTCGTCGTTCGCGGACGTCAAGTTGGCGCTGCCGGACGCAACGGTCTACGCGGTCGCGGCCAACCAGGGCAGCGGCGTCACCGGCCTGGTGGCAGGCGTCGACCAGCTGCGGGTCAACGGCACGACCTTCGACTTCGAGAACCCGCTCCCGACCGCCGAGCTCGGCGTGCAGATCAAGGCCCCGGCCTCGGCGAAGCCGGGCACGAGCTTCCAGGCCACCGTGCGGGTCACGAACGCGGGCACCGCGCCCGCCCGGATCATCAGCACAGCGCTCATGCTGGGCGCAGGCGTGAAGGTGACGAACGCGCCGGGCGGCATCGGGCTCGGCGGGGTGGCGGCGTACCGGACGACCGAGCTGGCGGCCGGGCGCTCGGTGGAGTTCGTCGTGACGCTCGCCGTCGACGCAGGGGCGCACAAGCCGCTCATGCTGTTCGCCGCGACGCACTCGCTGGTGCCCGACCTGAACGCGCAGAACAACGCGACACAGGTGAGCGTGCCGCTGGCTTGACCTCCGGCGCGGCGGGGGGCTGCCCCCGGCCCGCTGCGCCGGACCGGGTCCGCGGGAGGACAGCGGCGTCCTCCCGCGGGCCCTTTACTCGTCGGCGGCAGCGCGCAGGGCGGCCAGGAGGCGCGCCAACTCGGCGCGGTCGGCGTCGGGCAACCGGGCGAACAGGCTGCTCGCGCCGGACGTGCGCGCGGCCCGGATCGCCGTGGCGACCCTTTCGCCTTCCGCGGTGAGCACCACGAGCGTGGCCCGCCGGTCGGCCGGATCAGGCTTCCGCTCGACGAGCCCGCGCTCGGCCAGCGCGTCGACGACCTCCGTGGCCGAACGCGGCACGATCCGCAGCCGGTCGGCCAGCTCACCCAGCCGCTGCGACCCGCCGCGGCGCAGCACCGCCAGCGCGCGGGCCTGCGACGGAGTGACGTCCCACTCGCCGAGCGCCTCCTGCGTCATGGCCCGCAGCCTGCGGCTCAGCGCCCAGAACGCCTCGACCAGGGGCTCATCCGATCCGTCCACGTCCAACACGATACCTCATTATGAGGTAACCTCTGTATTAACCGTCGTCGAGAAGGAGTCGTCCTTGGAGCCACCCACCCGTCAACGCCTGCGCACCCAAACCGTCACCGCCGCCGAGAAGGCACAGGCCCGCGGGGTCTCGCTGGGCCGCATCGGCCGCTTGTTCCTCCCGCACCGTTCGGCGATCGCGGGCGTCACCGCGATCATCGTCGCCTCCTCGGTGCTCGGGATGGCGTCGCCGTTCCTGCTTCGCGCCGTGATCGACACGGCGCTGCCGAACCGCGACCTGCCGCTGCTGGCCGCGCTCGCGGGCGGCATGGTCGCCGTGGCCGCGCTGACGGCCGCTCTCGGCGTCGTCCAGACCTGGGTGAGCACGCGCGTCGGCCAGCAGGTGATGCACCGGCTGCGCACCGACGTCTTCACCCACCTGCAGCGCCAGTCGATCTCCTTCTTCACCAAGACCCGCACCGGCGAGGTGCAGTCGCGCATCACCAACGACGTCGGCGGCCTGCAGGCGGTCGTCACCAGCACGGCGACCTCGATCGCGGCCAACCTCACCACCACCGTCGCGACGGCGGTCGCGATGGTCGCCCTGTCCTGGCGGCTCTCGCTGATCTCGCTCGTCGTGCTCCCCCCTTCGATCTGGCTGACCCGCCGCGTCGCACGGATGCGACGTGAGATCACCTCGGCGCAGCAGCGTGAGCTGGCCGATCTCAACGTCACCATCGAGGAGGGTCTCTCGGTCAACGGCGCGCAGCTCTCGCGCACGCTGGGCACGGGGCCCGCGCTCGTCACCCGCTTCACCGGCTCGTCGGGGCGCCTCATCGACCTCGAACTGCGGTCTCAGCTCGCGGGCCGCTGGCGGATGGCGTCCACCGGCGTGATCTTCGCGGCCATCCCCGCCGTGATCTACGTCGGCGCCGGGCTGCCCGGCACCACGCTGACGATCGGCACCCTCATCGCGTTCACCACGCTGCAGAGCGGCCTGTTCCGCCCGCTGACCCAACTGCTCGGTGTCGGCGTGTCGCTGGTCAGCTCGCTCGCGTTGTTCGCGCGGATCTTCGAGTACCTGGATCTGCCCGTCGACATCGACGACCCACCACACCCCGTCGCCATCGATCCGGCCGAGGTGCGCGGCGACGTCCGCTTCGAGGCCGTCACGTTCGCCTACCCCGGCAGCGACCGCAACGCGGTGACCGCCGTCGACCTCGACGCGCCCGCGGGCAGCACGCTCGCGCTCGTCGGCGAGACCGGCTCGGGCAAGAGCACGCTCGCCGCGCTCGGCGTGCGCCTGTACGACCCCGACGCCGGACGCGTCACCATCGACGGCGTCGACCTGCGCGACCTGCGCCTCGCCGACCTGGCCCGGATCGTCGGCGTGGTGAGCCAGGAGACCTACCTGCTGCACACGACCGTGCGCGAGAACCTGCGCTACGCCAAACCCGACGCCACCGACGCCGAGATCGAGGACGCCGCCCGTGCCGCGCGGATCCACGACCTGATCGCCGACCTGCCCGACGGTTACGACACCGTCGTCGGCTCCCGCGGGCACCGCTTCTCAGGCGGGGAGAAGCAGCGCCTCGCGATCGCCCGCACGCTCCTGCGCGACCCTCGGGTGCTGATCCTCGACGAGGCCACGAGCGCGCTCGACACCGAGACCGAGCGTGCCGTGCAGGACGCGTTCGACGCGCTCGCCGAAGGCCGCACGACGATCACCATCGCGCATCGCCTCTCTACCGTGCGGGACGCCGACCGGATCGTCGTGATCGACCACGGCCGTGTCGTCGAGTCCGGCACGCACAGGAGCCTGCTCGCCGCGGAAGGCCGCTACGCCGCGCTGGCCGCCTGAGGGCGCTGTGCAAGACTCGGCCGCGGAGGTCGTGTGAGAGGGAAAGTCGTCGGGTGCGCCGCCGCCGTCGCCGGGCTCGTGGTCACCACGCTGTTCCCGCTGCCCATGCCCGTCGCGCTGGCCGACCCGAACGCCCAGACCGCCGCGCAGGCCCACGGGTGGGGCGCTCCCACCCGCGCAGAGGACTTCACCGGCGACCTGTCGGGGTGGGACCTCTACGACGGCCCCGGCCACGACGACAACGGCAGGCGCACGCCGTCGGCGGTCAAGGTCGCGAACGGCATCCTCACGATCAGCGGCGACGCCCGAGGCAACGCCGAAGGCATGGCCTGGCGATCCGGCGCGATGTACGGCCGGTGGGAGGCCCGCATGCGGGCGTCGGCCTCCGACCCGGACTACCACGCCGTGCTCCTCCTCTGGCCCGACAACGAGGACGAAGGCGGCTACGGCGGCGAGATCGACTTCATGGAGAACAGCGACCCCACCCGCCAGAGCACGGAGATGTTCGTGCATTACGGCAACGAGGACCACAAGCTCAACGGGGCCGTCACCGCCGACGCCACGCAGTGGCACAACTGGGCCCTGGAGTGGTCGCCCGACCACATCACCGCCTTCCTCGACGGCAAGGAGTGGTGGAGCACCGCCAAAGCCGCCACGCAGCCGCCGGGCCCGATGCACATGACTGTCCAGCTCGACCTCTTCCGCAACCCCGGCGGGCTCAAGCCCTCGACCATGCAGGTCGACTGGGTGCGCTACTACCCGATCACGGGAAGCGGCCCGTCCCCGGACCCCGACTCCGCGGCGGCGCCGAAAGCCCCCGCGGCCGATGCGGCGCCCACCATCCCGGTGTGGGTGCCTGCCCCCACGGCCGCCGCACCGCCCGGCCCTGCGGCCACGGCCTCCGCGACGGCGGTCTCCACCGCCATCACGATCGTGTCCACCGCCGCGACGGCGGGCTCGACGGCCACGGCATGGGCGCTCACGGCCGCGGCGTCGGCCTTGGCCGACTGAGCTGGAGAGCTTTCCGGCCGAGCGATGAGTTCGGCCGAGGGCGTGGGTCTCCCCTGCAGCAACGCATCTACGCCGCCCTGGAGCCCACGATGTCCGTACGCACCTCCGCCCGCCCCCTCCCTCGCGCCGCCACCCGCATCGGCACGGCGCTCACCGTCTTCCTCACCCTGTTCTTCCTCTTCGACTCGCTGCCCAAGCTCCTGCAGCTGCCCGTGGTCGTCGAGGCCACCACGCAGATGGGCTTCGCCGCGTCCGCCGTGCCAATCATCGGGGCCGTGCTCCTGGTGTGCCTCGTGCTCTACCTCGTGCCGCGCACGGCGATCCTGGGCGCGGTGCTGCTCACCGGCTACCTCGGCGGCGCGGTCTGCGCGCAGCTGCGCATCGAGGCCCCGCTGTTCTCCACGATGCTGTTCCCGGTCTACTTCGGCATCGTCGTCTGGGTGGCGCTCTACCTGCGTGACCCGCGGCTGCGCAAGCTGGTGGCCGACTGCCTCAGCTGAGCGTCCGCCGCGCCAACCGCGCCACGACCTGCTGGTAGCCCGACCCCGTCAGGCGCACCAGCAGGTCGAGCGCTTTGGCGTCGGCGCCGACGAGCACCCGTGCGCGGTTGCGGGCGACCCCGGTGAGGATGACGCGGGCGGCGTCGGCGGGGGCCATGCGCAGCGCGACGCGCTCGAAGCGCGCCAACGCCTTGCCGTCGGCGTAGTCGGCGGAGCGGGCGGCGTTGCGCGCGATGTTGGTCTTGATCCCGCCGGGGTGCACGCAGGTGACGCGCACGGCGTGCCCGGACAGCAGCATCTCCTGACGCAGGCTCTCGGTGAACCCGCGCACGGCGAACTTGGCCGCGTTGTAGGCGCTCTGGCTGGGCACCGCCAGCAGCCCGAAGAGGCTGGAGATGTTCACCAGGTGCCCGTCGCCGGACGCGATGAGGTGCGGCAGGAAGGCTTTGGTGCCGTTCACCACGCCCCAGAAGTCGATGTCCACAACCCGCTCGATGTCCTCGAACGAGCTGGTCAGCACCTCACCGGCGAAGGCGATGCCTGCGTTGTTGTAGACCTGGTTGACGTGGCCGAACGCGGCGGCAACATCGTCGGCGTAGGCGAGCACGGCGGCCCGGTCGGCGACGTCGAGCGGGTCGGCGCGATGCCCCGCGCCGATCAGAAGGGCGGTCTCGGCGAGGCCCTTGTCGTCGACGTCGGACACGGCAACCCTGGCCCCGCGCTGGGCGAGGGCCACCGCCAACGCTCTGCCGATCCCCGATCCGGCCCCGGTGACGACCGCGACCCTTCCCCCGAACTCACTCATGCCCGTTCCTCCACCCGGCCGATCGGTGGATCATGCCGGCCGGGGCGCCTCCGCGGTCAGCGCCGCGCGCAGCGCGACGATCCCCGTCGCCGCCAGCACCGCGAGGGCCACCGTCGACAGCGCACCGAGCGCGAACGGCGGCGCGAGCGGCGGGATGCCCGCGAACGCCTCGACGCCGACCATCACCGTGAGCACCGCGTCGGCGACAACGGCCACCCCCACGAGCCGCAGCCGTCGCTCCTCGGTCCACGGCGTGTGGGCCAGCAGCCACGCGAGGGCCGGGAGCACCAGCACCGCGTGCATCGCGACGGCGTGCAGCGGCTTGAGCGACCCCGCGGTGTCGTAGTCGAGCTGGGCGTTCCCGCCCCGCGCTTCGACGACCCCGCGGGAGATCATCACCGCGCCGGTGGCCAGCGCGACCAGCAGCACCACCAGCCCGGCGCGCACCGCCAGCGCCACGCTCGGGGCGAGCGCACCGGCGCCGACGAACGCCGCCGCCGTGCACACCAGGCCCACCGCGACGATCACCGCGCCGCCTGCGGCGAGCGTCATCGACACGGCGGTGTCGAACGGCGTGGCGAAGTCGAAGTGCGACGGCACGCCGCGCCACGCCTGCAGGGTCACCAGCGCCGTCTCGACCACGCAGGCCACCAGGAACGCCCCCACTACCAGCCCGCGGGCCCGCAGCCGGAGGTGCGACGTCGCCCACGCGACCGAAGGCAGGGTGAGGCCGAAGGAGAGCCCGAACGTCGCGGCCTTGCGCAGCGACACCGGCCCTATCCACGTCCAGCCCGTCACCAGGAGCACCACGACGTGCACCAGGCCGCTGAGGAAGAGCGCGCCGCCGACGACGTACGCCAGCCGCTCGATCCGGCGCCCTTCGACCCAGATCCGGCGCAGCGCTCCCCCGAGCTCCGTCATGCGACCAGCATACCGTTCGCTGCCAAATCGTTAGATATCAATCTTTAGAGGGTCCGACGGGTCGGGGCCCTCATTCGCCGGGCGCTCGTAGGTCGGCCAGCACGGCCATTGCCGCGTTCCGCCCGTTGATCCCGATCACGCTGCCACCGGGATGGGTCGCGGCGCCGCAGAGGTAGAGGCCGGGGACGCCGGTGCGCGGGGCGAAGCGCCGGTCCCACATCTGCTCGGGAAGGCAGTCGCCCTGGAAGATGTGGCCGCCGGTGAGCCCGATGCGGGCCTCGACGTCGGGCGGCCCCAACACCTCGCGCTCGACGACGCAGTCGAACACGTCTGGTGCTGCGCGGGCGACCTCGGCGAGCGCGGCGTCCGCGATGTCCTCGCGCCGCGCGTCCCAGCTGCCGTCGGCGAGGTCGTACGGGACGTACTGCGCGAACACGCTCATCACGTGGCCGCCGGGCGGGGCCACCGTGGGGTCGTACGCCGAAGGGAAGTACACCTCGGCCCACGACGGCGCGGGGTGGCCCGCGACCGCCCGCTCGAACGCCTGCTGGGTGGCGTCGATGCCGGACGTGATGGTCACCATCGACCGGTGCGGCAGGCCCGGCTCGGCGGCAGCGGAGAACCGTGGCAGGCCCGCCAGCGCGCAGTTGATCTTGAGTACCGGGCTGGTGGAACGCCAGGCGGCCACCCGCTCGCGCCACGCCGTCGGCACGTCGGAGACACAGAGCTCCGTCGTGCGCTTGGGGTCGGCGTTGGACACGACGACCGCCGCTCTGAGCAGCTCCCCGCCCGCCAGCCGCACGCCGACGCCCGGCTCGACCGCGGCGACCGGCACCCCGGACGCGAGCACCGCGCCGTGCTCGCGCGCGGCATCGGCCAGCGCGAACGACACCCGGCCGGTGCCGCCGCGCACATAGCCCCAGCGACCGTCGGCGAGCGTGCCCATGGCGTGCATCGCGTGCACGGCCGCGGTGCCGGGGTCGCGCGGCCCCGCCCAGGTCCCGATCACGCCCTGGCCGTGCAGCAGCGCGCGCAGGCGTTCGTCGCGGACGTGCTCCTCGACGACGTCGGCGACCGAACGGTGCAGGAGCGTCTCGAGGGCCTCGGCGTCGCCGCCGAGCAGCTCGGCGAGCCCGGCGCGGTCCGGGCTCGCGCCGACCCAGGCGTCGCGAGGGCCGGTGCGCAGCGCGACCCGGATCCGTTCGAAGAGCGCCTCGTAGGCGCGGTAGCCGTCCACGTCGGCAGGCGCGAGGGCGGCGACCTGCGCCAACGTGCGTTCCGCGTCGGCGTACACGGCGAGCGACGTGCCGTCCGGGAACGGGCACCACAGGCTCGGGTCGATCAAAACGAGGTCGAACCCGTGACGGCGCAGGTCCAGCTCGGCGACGACCAGCGGGTGCAGCAGCCCGACGACGTACGCGCACGGGCTGACCAGGTACCGCTCATCGGCGAACGGACGGTCCAACGTGGCGGCGCCGCCGAGCTGCTCACGGGCCTCCAGCACAAGGACGGAGCGGCCTGCCCTTGCGAGGTACGCGGCCGCGGTGAGCCCGTTGTGGCCGCCGCCGATCACGACGACGTCCCACGGCCTGGCGGCCAGCTCATGCATCGGCGCAGGCAGCCCGACGCGCCCCAGCTCGTCCTGAACGGTCACCGGTCGACGCTACCGCGGTGATCGCCGCGACCGGCACGTCAGTCCGGCCCCGAGCGCCGCCGTGTTCCGATCGCGGCGATCATCTGCGCCCGGCCCGAGCCGCGCCGCCGGAGGGCCGGACACACCGTCGTAACACGGGCCGCATAGCGTCGGGCCCATGAGCGAGCTCCCCCACCTTGGCGTGGAAGAGGAGTTTCACGTCGTCGACCTGCAGAGCCGCCGGTCCGCCCCCGAGGTCGACGCGCTGCTGGCCCAGCTCGACGGCGCGGAGTTCGCCCCCGAGCTGCAGCGCTCGCTCGTCGAGACCAACACCCCCGTCTGCGCCACGCTGGACGAGCTCCGCAGCCACCTGCGTCGCCTGCGCGGCACACTGGAGTCGGTGGCCGAGCCGCTCGGGCTGGGCGTGGTCGCGGCGGGCACCGTGCCGCTCGTCGACCTCGACGGCGACGACATCTCCGCAGGCGCGCGCTACGAACGGATGCAGCACGAGTACCAGCTGCTGGTGCGCGAGCAGCACATCTGCGGCGCGCAGGTGCACGTCGACGTGCCGGACCGGGACGTCGCCGTGCAGGTCGTGCGCCGCGTCGCGCCGTACCTCCCGACGCTGCTCGCGATCTCCGCCAGCTCGCCCTACTGGCGGGCCCAGGACACCGGGTACGCGAGCTACCGCAGCATGGTGTGGTCGCGCTGGCCGACCGCGGGGCCGCCCGGCAACGTCGAGACGGGCGCCGACTACGACGAGATGGTCGATGAACTCATCGCGTCGGGCACGATCTCCGACCCCGGGATGGTCTATTTCGACATCCGGCCCAGCGCGCACCTGCCCACCGTCGAGCTGCGGGTGTGCGACGCGTGCCCGGACGTCGAGGACGTCGTGCTCATCGCGGGCCTGTTCCGGGCCCTCGTCGGCCGGGCCCGCGCCGACTTCGAGGCGGGCCGCCCGCTCCCGCACAGCCGCCACGAGCTGCTGCGCGCGAGCAGTTGGCGTGCAGCGCGCTCGGGCCTTGAGGGCGATCTCGTCGACCTCGAGGGCGACAAGCCCCAGCTCGTCGCCCCCCAGCTGCTGATCCCTCGTCTCGTGCACGACCTGCGCCCACAGCTGGAAGAGCTCGGCGACTGGGAGCAGGTCCTCGCGCTGTCCGAGGCGACGTTGACGACGGGAAGCGCGGCGGCCCGCCAGCGCCGCACGTTCGGCCGTCGCGGAGAGCTGACCGACGTCGTCGACGCGCTCATCGCCCGCACCCAGGGCCGCGAGCCCGCCCTGGAGCCGCCCGACACCGTGCCTTCCCGGCCCGAGCTGCTCGCCGCCTACCACGCCGACGGCTACGACGAGGCGGTCGGTGCCGACGGCGAGGTGCAGCCGGAGTACGGCTGGATGTTCCGGGCCCTTAGCCGCATGGGGACGCGCGGGCTGGTCGCCGCGGAATCGGCGCTGCACGCCGAGCAGCGGGCGCGTGGGGTGACCTTCCGGGTCGGTGACGGCGAACCCGACCGGCTGTTCCCGCTCGATCTCGTGCCGCGCATCGTCACGGCGGACGACTGGGCGGGCCTGTCCGCGGGCCTCACCCAGCGGGTGCGGGCGTTGGAGGCGTTCCTGCGCGACGTCTACGGCTCGCGGCAGATCATCGCCGACGGCGTGATGCCCGCAGCGGTGATCGACGAGGCGCCCGGCTGGAGCAGGTTGGGCACGCTCACCCCCGCCGATGCCGTGCGCATCGCGGTCGCAGGCATCGATCTCGTGCGCGACCGGGCCGATCACTGGCTCGTGCTGGAGGACAACCTCAGGGTGCCGTCCGGGATCGGGTACGCGATCACGTCTCGACGGCTGATCCGCAGCGTCATGCCGGACCTGGAGCCGCCAGCAGGCGTCGTCGGGCTCGAAGGGGTGGCGGGCCTGCTGCGCGGAACGTTGCTGTCGGCGACCGAGCCGGGCGCGCCGGGCCACGACGAGGTCGCGCTCCTCTCGGCGGGCCCGCTCGACGCGGCGTTCTACGAGCACGAGCTGCTAGCGGCCCGGATGGGTGTGCCGGTCGTGACCCCGCGCGACCTGCAGGTCACCGAGGACGGCGTGTTCCTCATCGAGGAGGGCGGACGGCGGCGGCTCTCCGCGCTGTACCGCCGCCTCGACGAACGCGCGCTGCTCACGGCGAAGGGCGCCGACCTGCGCCCGATCGGGCGCGCACTCTGCAACGCGGCGGCGCGCGGGCGGGTCGCCATCCTCAACGCGATGGGCAACGGCGTGGCCGACGACAAGGTCGTCTACGCGTACGTCCCCGACATGATCACCTACTACCTCGACGAGGCGCCGCTGCTCGCGAACGTGCCGACCTACCCGTGCGTCGACCCCGACCGGCGCGCCGAGGTGCTCGACCGGCTCGACGCGCTCGTGCTCAAGCCGGTCGACGGCTACGGCGGACGGGGCATCGTGATCGGTCCCCACGCGAGCCGAGAGGAGCTGGCCGAGCTGGCCGCGGCGATCAGGTCCCGGCCCGCGGCCTGGGTGGCGCAGGACCTCGTCCAGCTCTCCACCCACCCGACCTTCACGGGCGACAAGCTGCAGCCGCGCGCGGTGGACCTGCGGGCGTTCGTGATCCAGTTCCGCCTCGGTTCCGGTACCGACGTGCGCGTGCTGCCTGCGGCGCTCAGCCGGGTCGCGCCCGGGGGCAGTCTGATCGTCAATTCCTCGCGCGGTGGTGGCGCCAAGGACACGTGGGTGCTGCGCCAACCAACCCAGCGCTAACCCAGCGCCAACCCGTCACCAGGAGCGGATGGCCCACTCGACCGCGAGCGACGGACGGCTTGAGCGCCGCGTCGCGGGGATCGGAGCCGGAGACCACGGGCACGACGGTGACCGGCCGAGGGGCGGCACGGCCTGTCGGCGCGGGCCGTGGCCCGCGGGTGCGGGCCGCACCCCGTCGAACGCCACCGCCCGTCGCCTGTGCAGTCGGACGCCCACCATCCCTCGTCGCATGGTCATGTGACGAGCCTCGTACCGGGAGGGGACGTCGTTACCGGACGCGGTCGGGAGCAGGCGTACGCTGCGTTCCGCACCGAGAGACCAGGAGGGAGCGCAGGTGGCAGGCGCCCCCACGGACGTCCCCGCCGACGTCGCCACCGATGTGCCCACGGGTGTCCCCCCCGTCGCCGCCGACGAGCCGTCGCGCGGCACCCCCGCCGCCGTTCGCCCGCGCGGCCGTCGCGTGCTCGGCGCGCTCGCCCCGGCAGGCGTGTACGTCGCGGTCCGGCTGATCGGCGTGGCGGTGCTCGACCTGATGACGGGCGGCGGCACCAAGCTGGTCACCGCCCTGAATGCCTGGGACGGCACCTGGATGGTGGCCATCGCCAGGTTCGGGTACGCGGGCATACCCGACGACATGCTCGACGCCTTCGGCCACCACACCCCGGACACCGCGCGGGCGTTCTTCCCCGGCTACCCCGCACTGATCGCCGCGGTGGGGTCGGTGACCGGGGGCGACCTCGTGCTCGCGGGCCTGGTCGTCGCACTGGTCGCCGGGGTGATCGCCGCCTACGGCCTGACCCGTCTGGGCGAGCTGGTGCCCGGCGGGTCCCGTCGCGCAGGGCTGCTGCTCGTCGGTCTGTTCGCCGCCGCCCCGATGGGCGTCGTGCTGTCGATGACGTACACCGAGGCGTTGTTCTGCGCGCTCACGGCCTGGTCGCTCGTCGGCGTGCTCCAACGGCAGTGGTTCGTGGCCGGGCTGTGCGCACTGGCGGCCGGGCTGGTGCGGCCCACCGCCGCCGCGCTGATCGCCACGGTGGGCCTGGCGGCCCTCGTGGCGGTGATCCGGCGGCGCGACGGGTGGCGGCCGGTGGCAGGTCTGGTGCTCGCCCCCTGCGGCGTGCTCGGCTATCTCGGCTACGTCGCGCTCGTCACCGGCAGGCTCGACGGGTGGAACCAGATCCAGCGCGCGGGCTGGGCGTCCTACCTCGACGGCGGCGCCTCGACCGCCGAGTTCACGCGCGAAGCGCTGGCGGGCGGCTCAGAGGTGTACGACCTGGCGATCGTGCTCGCGCTGGCCGCGAGCGTGGTGCTGCTGGTGATGGCGATCCGGATGCGGCTGCCCTGGCCGCTCGTCGTGTACGGCGCACTGGTGCTCGTCCTCGTCTGGGGTTCGAACGGCCCCGCGCACTCGAAGCTGCGGCTGGTCGTGCCCGCGTTCACGCTGCTGCTGCCCGTGGCGATCGGGCTGGCGCGGCGGCGCACCGGCACGGCCGTGGCCGTTGTGGTCGCCGCCGCGCTCGCGTCCGCCTGGTTCGGCGGCTACGCGCTGACGATCTGGCACTACGGCATCTGATCGGGCTGTTCCGCCTGCTGCTCGGCGCGCTTGTGGCCGGTGATCGAGCCCGCGTGCGCGGTGACCGTCGGGTCCTTGCGCGTCTTCACCAGGCTCGCCACCGTGACGACCGCCAGCACCACGACGATCACCCCAAGCGACACCGGCGTGGAGATCTCGGGCACGGCGGGGCTGATGTCCGTGTGCGCCCAGTGCAGGATCAGCTTGACGCCGATGAACGCGAGGATCAGCGCCAAGCCCGTCGACAGGTAAACCAGCCGGTCGAGCAGCCCCTTCACCAGGAAGAACAGCGCACGCAGGCCGAGCAGGGCGAACGCGTTGGCGGCGAACACGATGAACGCCTCGTCGGTGACGCCGAAGACGGCCGGGATCGAGTCGAGCGCGAACAGCAGGTCGATGCCGCCGATGGCGATGAGCACGATGAAGAGCGGCGTGACCATGCGCCTGCCGTCCACCTTGGTCACGAGCTTGCCCTCGACGAAGTCGTCGGTGACCGGCAGCAGCCGCCGGGCCGTGCGCACGACGGCGTTGCTCTCGACGTCGGGGTCCTCGTCCCGGTGCCGGAACAGCTGCACCGCCGTGTAGATCAAGAGCAGCCCGAAGAACAGGAACACGACCGAGAACAGCGACAGCAGCGCGGCGCCGACCGCGATGAAGGCCGCGCGCATGATCAGGGCGAGGATGATGCCGAACGTCAGCACCTTGTGCTGATGACGGTCCGGCACCGCGAACGTCGTCATGATGATCACGAAGACGAACAGGTTGTCGACCGAGAGGCTCTTCTCGACGATCCAGCCCGCGAAGTACTGCGTGCCCGCGTCACCGCCGTACGCGGCGGCGAACCAGACACCGAACGCCACGGCCACGCCGATGTAGAACACCGACCAAGCCACGGCTTCCTTGAAGCCGACCTTGTGCGGGCGCATCGCGGCGAGGACGAGGTCGACCGCGAGCAGGCCGAGCACCAGCGCGATCGTCACCCCCCAGGTGAGTCCGCTGATCTCGAGCACGCCGCCCCTTCCCTTGTGAGTTTACCAACGCTTGACCAACGGTCGCATCGTCGGCCGGGTTCCCGGGCCCACCGTAGGGTGGTCGGCGATGCGCACCATCCTGTTCGACCTCGACGGCACCCTCGTCGACTCCGCAGGCCTCATCACCCACCACCTGGCGGGTGCGCTGCGGGCGGTCGGCGCCGAGGTCCCCGAGCCCGCGGGGCTGATGAGCCTGGTCGGTCCGCCGTTCGAGACGGCGCTTCCCGCCATCGGCCTCACCGCCGAGCAGACCACCGCCGCGATCCGGCACTACCGCAGCACGTATGACAGCGTCGCGGCCGAGCAGAGCGTGCTCTACCCCGGCATTCCCGCGCTGCTGGACAAGCTCGGCGCGGCAGGCCTGCGGCTGGCGGTGGCGACCGCGAAGCCGGAGCGCACGGCCGAGCGGATCCTTATCGGCCTCGGCCTCGCCGATCGGTTCGTGCTGATCGGCGGCTCCGAGCCTGCCGCGGGCCGGGTGGGCAAGGGAGCGGTGATCGCCTCGGTGCTCGCCCGGCTGGAGCTGGACCCGGCGCTCTGCCCGGTCGTCATGATCGGTGACCGCAGCCACGACGTCGAGGGCGCGATCGCCAACGGCGTGCCCGCTATCGGCGTGGGCTGGGGGTACGCCGACCCCGGCGAGCTCGCCGCGGCCCATCTGGTCGTCGCGGATCTCGACGCGCTCCTCGTCGTCCTCGCCGACGACGCGGCAATCTGGTCGGCGTGGTCGCCTCATCAGTCGGGCCGCGCCCACCCGTAGCTCCGGTCGACCGCCCGGCCCCAGTTCTCCCGCTCCCGGTCGCGGATCGCGGCGTCCATCGAGGGCTGCCACATGGCCGCGCGGTGCCAGTTGGCGCGCAAGACCTCGATGTCGGGCCAGTACCCGACGGCGAGGCCCGCCGCATAGGCCGCGCCGAGCGACACGGCCTCGGAGCCGAGGGGACGCTCAACGGGCACGTCGAGGACGTCGGCGATGAACTGCATGAGCAGGTTGTTGGCCGTCATCCCGCCGTCCACCTTCAGCCGTCCGACGGGCACGCCGGAGTCGGCGTTCATCGCCTCGACCACCTCGCGGGTCTGCCAACCGGTGGCCTCCAGCACCGCACGGGCCACGTGCCCGCGGCCGATGAACGACGTGAGCCCGACCATGACGCCCCTGGCGTCGGGGTGCCAGTGCGGCGAGTACAGCCCGGAGAACGCGGGGACGATGTAGCAGCCGCCGTTGTCGGGCACGGTACTCGCAAGCGTCTCGATCTGGGCTGCGGTGGGGATCATCCCGAGGGAGTCGCGCAGCCACTGCACCAATGAACCGGTGACGGCGATCGCGCCCTCCAACGCGTAGACCGGCGCTTCGCCGAAAAGGTAGCCGACCGTCGGGATGAGCCCGTGCGTCGAGGACGGCAGTACGGCACCGGTGTTCATCAGCAGGAACGCGCCGGTGCCGTACGTACATTTGATCTCGCCGGGCGCGAAGCAGGCCTGGCCGACGAGCGCGGCCTGCTGGTCGCCGAGCGCCCCCGCGACCGGCACGCCCGGCAGCACGCCCGCGCACGTGCCGTAGATCTCGGCGTTGCCACGGATCTCCGGGAGCATCTGCCGCGGGATGTCGAAGATCTCCAACAGCTTGTCCGACCAGGCCAAGGTCGTGAGGTCCATGAGCATCGTGCGGCTGGCGTTGGTGACGTCGGTGACGTGCCGACCCCCTTCGACGCCGCCGGTGAGGTTCCAGATCAGCCAGGACTCCATCGTCCCGAAAAGGGCGTGCCCCGCCACCGCGGCGGCGCGCAGCCCGGTGACCCGGTCGAGCAGCCACCGCAGGCGCGGCGCGGCGAAGTAGCTGGCCATCGGCAGCCCCGACACCGATGTGATCTCCGGCGCGGCGTCGGCGAGGTCGGCGACGACGCCCGCGGTGCGCGTGTCCTGCCACGTGATCGCGCGGGCCAGCGGGCGGCCGGTACGTCGGTCCCAGACGACCGTGGTCTCCCGCTGGTTGGCGATGCCGACCGCGACGATGTCCGCGGGCGTGAGGCCCGCCGCGCGCAGCGCCTCGGGAACCACCCTCAGCACGTTCCGCCAGATCTCGGCGGCATCGTGCTCGGCGTACCCCGGCTGTTGGTGCAGCTGCCGGTGTTCGAGCTGCCCGACGCCCAGCATGCGCCCGGAGTGGTTGAACAGGAGGCAGCGGGTGGAGCCGGTGCCCTGGTCGATCGCGGCGATCACCCGTTCCGTCATGCGGACAGGCCATGCCCGATGGCACCCGCGGTGGCCAGCAGTTCGTCGGCCAGCGGGGAACGCAACCGCCCCTTCGATCCGAACAGCTCCTCGGTGGGGCCGAGGATGCCGATCGCCCCGACGACGAGCCCGCCGCCCGCCCGTACGGGAGCCGCCGCACCGGCCGTGCCGCTCGCGTACTCGCCGACCGAGCTCGTCCACCCGCGCTGCCGCGCCTCCCCGAGATGCTCGGCGAGGGCCGCAGGCGTTGCGCATGTGCGCCCCGTCCACGGCGCCAGGTCCAGCTCGCCGAGCGGGGGAGTCGCCGTCGGCGCGAACGCCAGCAGGCACTTGCCCAGCGCCGTGGCGTGCAGCGGCATTGCCTCGCCTGCACGGACCTGCTGCGGCGACCCGTCGGGCCGGAAGACGTGGTGTACGAGCCGCACCGCATGGTGGTCGGGCACGCCGAGCGCCACGGCGAAACCCGTACTGCCCGCGAGCGCGTCCGCCCAGTTCATCGCGGCGGCACGCAGGTCGTGCCGGTCCACGGCGCGGTGCATGTGCAACAGGCCGTCCCCGAGCAGGTAGCGTGCCGAGTCCGGATCCTGGTCGACGAGGCCGACGGCGCGCAGCGTGCTGACGATGCCGTGCGCGGTGGGGCGCGGCAGGTCGAGCGAGGCGGCGAGCTCGTGCAGCCCGAGGGCCCGGTCGGCGCCGCCGAGCAAGCGGAGGACGGCCACGGCGCGCTCGATCGACTGGATGTGCCCCGACACCGAACGACCCTACGCCCGTGCATTCGACAATGTCGAACGTCGCCCGTTGCCCGACGTCGCGGCGGTTCTTAGCGTCGTGACACCCGCCACAACGGCAAGTGGAATCGAGGCTTCAATGAAGAACACCCTCACGGGTGAGCTCAGCGCCGAGTTCCTCGGCACCATGATTCTCATCCTCTTCGGCAACGGCGTCGTGGCCCAGGTCATCACCAGCAGCGGCAGCCTCGGCGACCACGACTCGATCGCCTGGGCCTGGGGCATCGGGGTGACGCTCGGCGTCTACGTCGCAGCGCGGCTGTCCGGCGCCCACCTCAACCCGGCCGTATCGATCGCCTTGGCGCTGTTCAAGGGATTCCCCTGGCGCAAGGTGGCCCCCTACGTGGTGGCTCAGACGGCAGGGGCGTTCGTCGCCGCCATCATCGTCCGCTACGTGTACGACGACCTGATCAACGTCGTCGACCCCGGCCACACCATCAAGACCCAGATCATCTTCGCCACGCTGCCGGGCAACGGAAGCGCCCCGGTCACCCTCACGACGGCCTTCTTCGACCAGATCGTCGGCACCGCGATCCTGGTCTTCGTGATCTTCGCCCTGACCACGGCGATCAACAACCCGCCGCTGGCCAACCTCGGCCCTGTTGTCGTCGGCCTGCTCGTCGTCGCGATCGGGATGGCGTGGGGCGCCAACGCGGGCTACGCCATCAACCCGGCCCGCGACTTCGGGCCCCGGCTCGCGTCGTACATCACCGGGTACTCGACCGCGTGGATCGACCAATACGGCCAACCGTATTGGTGGTTGCCGATCATCGCGCCGATCATCGGCGGGATTGTCGGCGGAGCGATCTTCCGCTACGTGGTCGAGGGCTTCCTGCCCGCCGAAGGGGAACCGATCACCGTGTCCGAGCCCGCCGAGAACATCTAAGGAACCCACCATGGCCGAGTTCGTCGGTGCCGTCGACCAGGGCACCACCAGCACGCGATTCATGATCTTCGACCACGGCGGCAACGAGGTGGGCCGCCATCAGCTCGAGCACGAACAGATCCTGCCGCAGGCCGGATGGGTCGAGCACGACCCGACCGAGATCTGGGAGCGCACGACCACCGTGATCCGGACGGCGCTCACCCGGGCCAACCTGCAGGCGTCGGACCTCGTCGCGCTCGGGATCACCAACCAGCGCGAGACCGCCGTCGTCTGGGACCGGACCACGGGCCGTCCGCTCTACAACGCCATCGTCTGGCAGGACACCCGCACCGACCGCATCGCCTCCAAGCTGGAGCGCGACGGCGCGGGCGATGTCATCCGCCGCAAGGCCGGGCTCCCACCCGCCACCTACTTCTCCGGCGGCAAGATCCAGTGGATCCTGGAGAACGTCGACGGCGCGCGGGAGGCCGCCGAACGCGGCGACGCGATCTTCGGCAACACCGACACGTGGGTGCTGTGGAACCTCACCGGCGGCGTCGACGGCGGCGTCCACGTGACCGACCCGACCAACGCGAGCCGCACGATGCTCATGGACCTCGAGACGCTCGACTGGGACGACGAGCTGCTCGGCTTCTTCGGAATCCCGCGCTCGATGCTGCCGCAGATCAAGCCGAGCTCGTACGGCGAGGGCTACGGGACGACCCGGGCGGGCGGGCCGGTCGGCGGCGAGCTGCTGCTCACCGGCGACCTCGGCGACCAGCAGGCCGCCACCGTCGGCCAGGTGTGCTTCGCGCCGGGCGAGGCCAAGAACACCTACGGCACCGGCAACTTCATGCTGCTCAACACCGGCACCGAGCTGGTGCGCTCCAAGTCCGGCCTGCTCACGACGGTCTGCTACAAGTTCGGCGAGGAGGCCACCGTCTACGCGCTGGAGGGCTCGATCGCCGTCACCGGCTCGGCGGTGCAGTGGCTGCGCGACCAGCTCGGCATCATCTCCGGGGCATCGGAGAGCGAGTCGCTGGCCCGGCAGGTGGAGGACAACGGCGGGGTCTACTTCGTGCCCGCGTTCTCCGGGCTGTTCGCGCCGTACTGGCGATCGGACGCCCGTGGCGCGATCGTCGGACTCTCCCGCTTCAACACCAACGCCCACCTCGCGCGGGCCACGCTGGAGGCCATCTGTTACCAGAGCCGCGACGTCGTCGAGGCGATGGCGGCCGACTCCGGGGTGACGCTCGACGTGCTGAAGGTCGACGGTGGCATCACGGCCAACGAGCTGTGCATGCAGATCCAGGCCGACGTGCTGGGCGTGCCGGTCAGCAGGCCCGTCGTCGCGGAGACGACCGCGCTGGGCGCGGCCTACGCGGCTGGGCTCGCCACCGGCTTCTGGAGCAACACCGACGAGCTGCGGCAGAACTGGAACGAGAGCAAGCGCTGGGAGCCCGTCTGGACCGCCGAACAACGCGACGCGGGCTACGCGCGCTGGAAGAAGGCCGTCGAGCGGACGTTGAACTGGGTGGACGTGGACTAGTGCGGGCCCGGAGAGGATCACCATGAGATCGGTTGCGTTATCTCCCGCGGCGCGGGAGGAGGCGCTGCAGGCGATGGCGGAGACCGAGCTCGACATCCTGGTCATCGGCGGCGGCGTGGTCGGCACCGGATCCGCCCTCGACGCCGCCACCCGGGGCCTTTCGGTCGGGCTCGTCGAGGCCAGGGACTTCGCCTCCGGCACGTCGAGCCGCTCCAGCAAACTCATCCACGGCGGCTTGCGCTACCTGGAGATGCTCGACTTCCGGCTGGTCGCGGAGGCGCTGGCCGAGCGCGGTTTGCTCGTCGAGACGCTCGCCCCGCACCTCGTGCGCCCCGTGCCGTTCCTCTACCCGCTGCAGCACTGGGGCTGGGAACGGCTCTACGCGGGCGCGGGCGTCGCGCTCTACGACACGCTGTCGCTGTTCTCGGGACGGGCGCGCGGCGTGCCCCACCACCGCCACCTCACCCGCCACGGCGCTCTGCGGGTGATGCCGTCCTTGCGCAAGGACTCGCTCGTGGGGGCCCTGCAGTACTACGACGGCCAGGTCGACGACGCGCGGCACACGATGTTCATCGCCCGCACCGCGGCCGCGTACGGCGCGCACGTGGCCAACCGGGCGCGGGTCACCGAGCTGCTGCGCGAAGGCGAGCGGGTGGTCGGTGCGGTGGTGCACGACCAGGAGTCGGGTGCGACGATCCGCATCCGCGCCAAGCAGGTGGTCAACGCCACCGGCGTGTGGACCGACGACACGCAGTCGCTCGCGGGCGAGCGCGGCCAGTTCCATGTCCGCGCGAGCAAGGGCATCCACCTCGTCGTGCCCCGCGACCGGATCCGCGGCGACTCCGGCCTGATCCTGCGCACCGAGAAGTCGGTGCTGTTCGTCATCCCATGGGGCCGCCACTGGATCATCGGCACCACGGACACCGACTGGGCCTTGGACAAGGCCCATCCGGCCGCGTCCGCAGCGGACATCGACTACCTGCTGGAACACGTCAACGCCGTGCTGCGGGAGCCGCTCAGCCACGAAGACGTCGAGGGCGTCTACGCGGGGCTGCGGCCGCTGCTGTCCGGCGAGTCGGAGTCGACGTCGAAGCTCTCCCGCGAGCACGCCGTGGCGCACACCGTGCCGGGGCTGGTCGTGGTGGCAGGCGGGAAGTACACGACGTACCGGGTGATGGCCCGCGACGCCATCGACGAGGCGGTCAGGGCCCTCGACGCCAAGGTGCCGCCATCGGTCACCGAGCGCATCCCGCTGCTCGGCGCCGAGGGCTACGCGGCCATGAAGAACGCCCGCTACCAGCTCGCCAACCGCTACGGCATACACGTGGCGCGCGTCGAGCACCTGCTGGGCCGCTACGGATCGCTCGCCAGCGAGGTGCTCGACCTCGTCGCGGCCGATCAGACACTGGGCGAGCCGCTGGCGGGGACGCCGGACTACCTGCGGGCGGAGATCGTCTACGCGGCGTCGCACGAAGGTGCGCGGCACCTGGATGACCTGCTGGCCCGCCGCACCCGCATCTCCATCGAGACGTTCGACCGCGGCATCGGCTCGATGGAGGAGGCCGCGCGGCTGGCTGCGCCCGTCCTTGGCTGGAGCGAGGACCAGGTCACGCGGGAGGTCGAGCACTACCGCAAGCGGGTCGACGCCGAGCGGGAGAGCCAGACCATGCCCGACGACGAGACGGCCGACTCCGCGCGCATGGGCGCCCCCGAGGTGGTGCCACTGCGCTGACGCCCTCCCACCCGCGACTTCGCACCCGCGACTTCGCACCCCAAAGCGGCACTTCGCACCCCGTCGGCGGGGTGCGAAGTGGCCGCATGGGGTGCGAAGTGCGGCGGGGCTACCGTCCGTACCGTGGGGAATCTGATCGACATCGCCGACATCCGGGCCGCCGCCGAGCGGGTGGCGCCGCACGTCCTGCGCACCCCGACCGTGCCGAGCCCGGGGCTCGCGGCCCACCTCGGTGTGCCGGTGACGCTCAAGCTGGAGCTGTTGCAGCGCACCGGCTCGTTCAAGGCGCGTGGGGCGTTCGCGAAGATCACGTCGCTGAGTGCGGCGGAGCGCGCCGCGGGCATCGTCGCGGTGAGCGGCGGCAACCACGGCATCGCGGTCGCCGATGCCGCGGGCGCGCTGGGTGTGGTGGCGACGGTCGTGATGCCGGAGTCGGCACCCGCGCGTTCGGTGGCGCTCGCCCGCGCCGCGGGCGCCGATGTGCGGCTCACCCCCACGATGGACGGCGCGTTCGCGCTGCTCGGCGAGCTGGTGGCGGCAGGCGCCACGCTCGTGCACCCGTTCGACGACCCGGTCGTGGTCGCCGCGCAGGGCACGGCGGGGTTCGAGTTCGCCACCGACGCCCCCGCCGTCACCGACGTGCTGGTCAGCATCGGCGGCGGCGGCCTGATCGCGGGCGTGGCCACCGCGTTCCGCGCGCTCGCCCCGCACGTGCGCGTGTGGGGCGTCGAGACCGAGGGGGCGGATGCGATGTCGCGTGCGTTGGCCGCGGGCGAGCCGGTCGCGACGCCGCTGCATTCGATCGTCACCACGCTCAGCGCGCCCGCGGTCTCCGACCTCACGCTGGAACACGCCAAGGAGTTGCTGGCCGACGTGCTCGTCGTGGCCGACGCGGAGGCCGTGGCGGGCACGGTCGCGTTGGCCGAGCACGCGAAGCTGTGGACCGAGCCCGCGGCGGGCTGCCTGGTGCCTGCCGCCCGACGAGTGCTGGAGCGGGTCGACGGCCCGTGTCACCTCGGTCTGCTGGTGTGCGGCGGCAACGCCACGGTCGCCGACGTCGAGCGCTGGTCCTGTGAGCGGTAACGAGTGCCAGAGCACTCGTTACCGCTCACGAGGGCGTCAGCGCGTGATGCCCGTGTGGCCGAGCGAGTAGCGGCCCGGCTGCGGCCAGACGCACAGCCCGTGCGGCCCGTTCCCCACCTCGATCTGCTTGATGAGATGCCCGTCGTCGGCGGACAGCACGTACACGGCGTGGTCGTAGCGTCCGGAGAGCCACAGCTGGGTGCCGTCGGCGGTGACGTTGCCCATGTCGGGGCTCGCGTGATCGCCGATCCGCCAGGTGGTCTCCACGGCGCCGGTGTAGGCGTCGAGCACGCTGACGGTGCCTTCCAGCCGGTTGGTGACGAAGAGGCGTTTGGCGTCGCGGGAGAGGTAGAGCCCGTGCGCGCCGTGGCCGGTCGGGATCACCCTGAGCACCTTCGTCGCGGCCCCGTCGAGCACCCAGACGCCGCCCTCCTGGCTGTCGGCGATGTAGAACACCGACCCGTCGGGCGCGAGCTTGATGTCCTGCGGGCCCATCGTCATGTGCCGGACCGGCATGTCGATCATGCGGAGGACCCTGCGCTGCACCAGGTCGATCACGGCGACGCGGCCCGCGAACTCGCAGGTGAACACGGCCGTACGCCCGTCGGGGGTGACGTCGGAGTGGTCGATGCCCATGCAGTCAGGGGTGGCGAGCGTCTGCTGGACGGCCCAGGTGTGCGGGTCGTAGAACACCAGCTGGCGCCGGGCTTCGGCCACCGAGATCGCCGACCGTCCGTCCGGCGTGAAGTAGAGGTTGTACGGGTCGGTCACCGGGATCGGCTTTCCGGGCAGGCCCGTGCGTGGGTCGAACGGCGTGAGCTGATCGCCGGTGTCGTTGCTCGCGTACAGCGTGCGCATGTCCCACGCGGGCACGACGTGCTGCAGCTCGCCGCCGAGGCGGTAGCGCCCAACCACCGCGAACGTCGCCGGGTCGATCGTCCAGACCTCGCCGGTCTTCGTGTGCGGCACGTAGACCATCGGTCGAGCGGCCTTCGCCGCCTCGCTGAGCATCCCCGGTCCCGCGTCGGCGTAGACGTTGTGCGCGTCGCGGACGGGCGGCATCCCCGGAAGCCCGCTGACGGTGGGGACGACCGGTGCGGGTGCGGGTGCAGGCGCCGGGGTGGGCGCGGCCGCGGGCGTCACGGCGGGGGCGGGCGCGGCGGCGCAGGCCGTGAGTGCGGCGAGCACGGCGCAGAGCACGGCGCAGACGAGCATCGGGCGGGCAGGCTGCGGCACGGGCTCTCTCTCGTTCGGGATCAGCGGAACAGGGCGCTTGCCGTGACCGGCGTGAGGCCACGGGCGGCAAGGTCGTCGAGCAGCCCTGGCAGGGCGGCGAGGGTACCGGGGTGGCCGAGGTGCATGCTCACGACCGAGCCCGCGGTCGCGGCGGCAACAGCGCCGCGGATCGCGGTGGCGCCGGGATCGGTGAAGTCGCGGGAGTCGACGTCGTAAGACAGCACGGTGGCGTAGCCCGCGGCCCCCGCGAGCCGAAGCACCTCGGGGGTGGCGTGCTGGGCGGCCGAGGGTCGGAAGAACGCGCCGGGCCCGCCGGTGAGCGCGGCGATCCGGTCGCGGCAGCGCTCGATCTCCGACCGCACCGCAGCCGTCGTCATCCCGGTGAGCGTCGGGTGGCTCCAGGTGTGGTTGCCCAGCTCGTGGCCGTGGTCGGTGACGAGCTTGGCGGCGTCCGGGTTCTGCGCGAGCCAGGTGCCGATCGCCAGCACCGTGACCGCGGCGCCCCGGTCGGCCAACGTGGTCAGGATGGTGCGGGCCAAGCCGAGGTCACCCGCGCCGTGGAAGGTCAGCGCGACCTCGCGACGCCCGGAGGTGGCGTGGACGAGCTCGCGTGCGGGACCGCCCGCGGCGGGCGCCGGGGTCGGCGCGCGGGTCGGCGAGCCTGCGGGAACCGCTTGCGCCGACGACGCGGGTCGCGGGGCGCCGGGCACCACGGCCACCCCGCAGGCCGCCACCGCCGCAGCAGGCACCGCGGCGAGGAAACCTCTGCGCGTCAGGCGCCCAACCCTCACGGCGGTGGACCGTACACCAGGCGCTGACCTGGGGATTCCTTTACCCGGCAGTGTCACTAATCGGTAGGGCCGTGCTCCGCGCGGAGGAGCCGCTTGAGGAGCTTGCCCGACTCGGTGCGGGGCAGCGCGGCGCGCACCTGCCAGCTGCGGGGCCGCTTGTAGTCGGCGAGCCGCAGCGCGACATGCGCCTCCAGCGCGTCGATGTCCAGCGCCCTGCCGTCACGCGGGACGACGGCGGCGTGCACGGTCTCACCCCACTCCACCGACGGCAGGCCGTAGACGGCGACGTCGAGCACGTCGGGATGCTCGTGCAGCACCCCTTCGACCTCGGCGGGGTAGACGTTCATGCCGCCGGTGATGACGAGGTCGCCCGGACGGTCGCGGATGTAGACGAAGCCGTCGGCGTCGAGGTGGGCGATGTCGCCGACGGTCTTCCAGCCGTCGGCCAGCCGCTCGCGGCCGTGGTAGCCGAAGAAGGTCGTGCGCGAGCGGACCTGCAGCACGCCCGGCTCGCCCGGCGGCAGCTCTGTGCGCTCGGCGTCGACCACCCGCAGCTCGACGCCCGACAGCGCCTTCCCGCACGAGCCGGGCCTGCTCAGCTGCTCCTCCGGCGGGAGCACGGCGTCGACGCCCAGCTCCGTGGAGCCGTACACCTCGAAGAGGAACCCGTCGCCGAAGCGCTCGATCACCTCCTGCTTGAGCGCGTAGGGCACCGGGGCCGCGTTGACGGCCAGCGAGCGCATCGAGGACAGGTCGGCGCGCGCGAGGACCTCGGCGGGCAGCGACACGATCCGCTTGAGCGGGGTGGGGGCGGTGAAGGTGTTGGTGACGCGGTATTCCCGCACCAGCTCGACCCAGCGGGCCGCGTCGAAGCGGGGCAGCACCACGACCGTGCCGCCGAGCGCGTGGCTGAACAGGGCCCAGGCGAGCGGACCCGAGTGGTACAGCGGGCCGGTGGTGAGGTGCACTTCCGCGCGGGGGCGCAGGCGCAGGGTAGCCGCGAGCGTGCGGGTGGCCTCCGGGTCGGTGCGGCCGCGCTCTGCAGCACGGCGACCAGGCCCGCTTTGCGGGCGGCGTGCAGCACGATGAGCACCTCGACGCTGTTCGGGCCGCACCAGATCACCGGGTCGCCCCCGGCGAGGCCGAGGCCCGCCAGGCCGTGCGCGAGCCGGTTGGCCAGGGCTTCCAGTTCGGCGAACGTGAGCCGTTGGCCCTCGGGATCGATCACGGCGGGCTGGTCGGGAACCAGCGCGGCCTGCGCGGTGAGGGTGTCGGGAGCGGGCACGGACCCACTCTCGCCCATCCCGGTGCAGCGCGGAACGGCGATCGCGCGGCCTGTGGACAACTCCCAAAATCCCGTCGGTGCCCCGTGCCACACTCGACGCCATGACAGCACTCCCCGTTCCCCTGCACCCTCTGACGGCGGCCGAGTACGCGGCGCTCCCCGAGGACTCCGACCACGACTACGAGCTCCAAGACGGCCACATCATCATGTCGGCGAAGCCGATCCCCGATCACCAACACGCTGTCGGCCGGTTGTACCTCCAGCTCGACTCGCAGATACCGGAGCATCTCCAGCTCCTGCTGGATGTGGACGTCGACATGCAGCTCGTACCGCCCGTGCAGCCGGGCACGGTCCGTGTGCCCGACCTCGCCGTGGTCACCCGCGAGGCGTTCCTACGGGTGCGTCGCCAGGGCGGGTTCTTGCGCGCCGCCGAGTGCGTTCTGGCGATCGAGGTGCACTCGGCCACCACCCGCCGCACCGACCAGGTGATCAAGCACGGGGAGTACGCCGACGCGGGGATTGGGCACTACTGGATGGTCGACCTGCCCGGCGGCCCGGCGCTCACCGCCTGCCACCTCCGCGGCGCGTTCGGCTACGTCGACGAGCCGCCGGTCACGGGCACGTTCACCACGCGGCACCCGTTCCCGGCGCGCCTGGATCTCGGGGCACTCGTATGAGCGTGCGCGTCAGGCGTCGGTGCGCACCTCCGCGCCGTCCTGCCCCCAGCGGGTGTGGAAGCTGCCCTCGGCGTCAAGGCGGCGGTAGGTGTGGGCCCCGAAGAAGTCGCGCAAGCCCTGGATGAGGTTGGCCGGGCCGCGCTCGCGACGGTAGCCGTCGTAGTAGCTCAGCGAGCTGGAGAACGCCGGGATCGCCACACCCTGCTCGGTGGCCGCCACCACCACGCGCCGCCACGCGTCCTGAGCGTCGGCGAGACCCCGGGTGAAGTAGGGCACCATCATGAGGTTCTCGATGTCGCCGTGCTCGGCGTAGGCCTCGCTGATCCGGTTGAGGAACTGGGCGCGGATGATGCAGCCGCCCCGCCAGATCGTGGCCATGGCGCCGAGGTCCAACCCCCAGTCGTTGGCCTGGGAGGCGGCCCGCATCTGGGCGAAGCCCTGGGCGTAGGCCACGATCTTGGACGCGTACAGCGCCTGGCGGATGTCGTCGACGAGGTTGTCGGGCACGCCGCCCTCCCCCGGCCGCGGCCCGGCCAGCGTGGTCGCCGCCGCCTTTCGCTCGTCGCGCAACGACGAGAGCGTGCGCGCGAACACGGCCTCGGTGATCCCCGTGAGCGGCACCCCGAGATCAAGTGCGTCCTGGCTGGTCCAGCGGCCGGTGCCCTTCTGCTCGGCCTGGTCGAGGATCGCGTCCACGAGTGGCTCGCCGGTGCCTGCGTCGGTCTTCTGCAGCACGATCGCCGTGATCTCGATGAGGAACGACTCCAGGTCGCCGGAATTCCACTCCTCGAAGATCTTGCCGATCGCCGGGGCTTCGAGCCCGCCGACGTGGGTGAGCAGGTCGTACGCCTCCGCGATGAGCTGGATGTCGGCGTACTCGATGCCGTTGTGCACCATCTTGACGTAGTGGCCCGCCCCGTCCGGCCCGACGTGCACGCAGCACGGGGTGCCGTCCACGTTCGCGGCGATCGCGGTGAGGACCTCCTCGACCTCGGCGTACGCCGCGGGGTCGCCGCCGGGCATGATGCTCGGCCCGTTGAGCGCGCCCTCCTCGCCGCCCGAAACGCCGACCCCCATGAACCGGATCCCGTTGGCGGCGCACTCCTCGGTGCGGCGCTTGGTGTCGGGGAAATGGGAGTTGCCCGCGTCGATGATGATGTCGCCCTCGTCGAGCAGCGGGGTGAGCTCCTCGATCACCCCGTCCACCGGCGCGCCCGCCTTCACCATCACGATGATCCGCCGCGGCCGCTCAAGCGCGGCCACGAAGTCGGCGGTCGTCTCGGCCGCCGTGAACGTGCCCTCCGCGGCGTAGGCCTCCATGAACTCCTTCGTCCGCGCGGTCGTGCGGTTGTGCACGGCCACCGGCACACCATGACGGGCGATGTTGCGGGCCAGGTTCGCTCCCATGACGGCCAGGCCGGTGACACCGATGCGGCTCTCTCCCTTGGCCGATGATTCGCGCGCAAGCTCGCTCATGACCGGGAACCTACAACTCGGCGACGACGGGAACGACCTCCCGACCGAGGATCTTCAGGGGTTCGATCTCGTGGACCCGCGGCACCCAGCCGTGCGCCTCGCTGACGCCCAGCTTGGCCAGGTTTTCCAGGCGGGCGATGAGATCGTCGATGTGCTCCCCCTTCTCGCCGGGGTCGAGGGGGCACATCACGGTTTTTTCGATCGTGTCGTAGTCCCGCCCCACGTCCGCGCAGTGCCCGCGGAGCACGTCCAGCTTGCGCGGGAGGTCGGGAGTCGGGAACAGGTTGCAGGCGTCGGCGTACTGCGCGACCATCCGCAACGTCTTCTTCTCGCCGCCGCCACCGATGAGGATCCGTGGGTGCGGGCGCTGCAGCGACTGCGGGACGTTCAAGGTGCGCCCCAGTTGGTAGTGCTTGCCGTTGTAGGGGGCGTCGGAGTCGCTCCACATCTGCAGGCAGATCTGCAGCGTCTCCTCCAGCCGCTCGAAACGCTCGGCCGTGTCCGGGAAGAGCAGGCCGAGGCCCTCAGCCTCCTCGCTGTTCCACGCTGCGCCGATGCCGAGCCAGGCTCGGCCCTTGGAGAGCACGTCGAGCGTGGTGACGATCTTGGCGAGCATGCCGGGGTCCCGGTAGCTGACGGCGGTGACCCAAGCGAGCAGCTCGACTTTCGAGGTGCGCGCCGCGAGGTAGCCGAGCGTGGTGTAGGCCTCGAGCATCTCGTGCTCGGGCGGGCCGAGCACCTGGATCTGGAACAGGTGGTCCATCACGCTGACGCGCTGGAATCCGGCCTCCTCGGCCGCGACGACGATGCGCGTCAGGTCGTCGGCGAGGCCGGGGCCGCCCGCCGGGTAGGTGAAGTCCGCGATGTGCAGGCCGATCTTCACGCACGTTCTCCTCTCGTGGCCCGCGCGGGAGCGGGCACCGCCTTCGAGCCTGGCACGAAACCGCGGCGCCTGCCCGTTCCGCTCCGCGGCACGCTTCGGTCTCGCATGAGTCCGGGCCGCCGTAGCGTGGCGCCGTGACCGGACACGCGGGATACGAGGTGGTGCTGCTGCGCCACGGCGAGACGCTCGGCTACGACGGTGACCTCGGGCTCACACCGCTCGGCGAGCGCCAGGCCCGCGAGCGCGGCACGGCGTTGGCCAAGGAGATCGCGCCCGGCACCGACGTTCGGATGCCGCATGCGCAGACCGCCCGAGCCACCGCCACGGCGGTGGCGCTGCGGTCGGCGCTGGTCGAGCGGCTGGGCGATCCCGACGACGGCACCACCGTGGGACCGCTCCACCCCGAGCCGCTGCTGGCGAACCTGCGGTTCGCGCTGCACGGCGAGGTCGTCGACACATCGGTCGCGGTCACCGCCCGGCTGCGGCTGCCCGAGGGCGAGCTGCCCGACTGGGTGCGCGAGTACGACCGCTTCGACAGCGACTACCGGGCGATCGCCGCCGCGGGCGGCCCGATCGAGTACTGGCTGCACAACCCCACGCTGTTCTTCGAACCGCCGCAGCTCGCGGCCCTGCGGATGTGGCGGGCCGTCGCGGCGTTCGGCGAGCTGTGCGGCGACCGCCCGCTGCTCGTGGTGGCGACGACGCACTCGGCGCCGATGCGCGCGGTCGTCGCCTCAGCGCTGGGCCGCGATCCCGGTGAGCCGCACAACCTTGAGGACGTTCGCGTACAGGTGGACGGCGACGGCGCGGCCACCCTGATGTTCCGCGACGAGCTCGTCTCCTTCGCGGCGCTGCCCACGCCGCCGCCCTGGTATCACTCGTGAGCGGAAACGAGTGCTAGAGCCCTTCTTTCCACTCACGACCCCGTCAGCCGCCCAAGGTGTAGGCCGTCATCGAGAGCGAGCCGTAGGTGTAGCCGTCGACGAGCACCTCAGTGCCCGAGTCCGCAGCGGCGCCGAGCCCAGCGAGGTAGAGCAGCGGGATGAAGTGGTCGGGGGTCGGCACGGCGGCGTCGAAGTCGGGGGCATCCGACACCGACGGCAGGTCGCCGGGGCGTTCGGCCATCAACGCGCGGGCGGCGTCGTCGAACCGGTGCGCCCAGTCGAACCCGGAGTCGGGACGCCTCGGATCGATCCCGCCGAGGTTGTGCACGACGTTGCCGCTGCCGATCACCATCACGCCGCTGTCGCGCAGCGGCGCCAGCTTCGCGCCGAGATCGAGGTGGTAGCCGAACGGCTTCATGGCGTTGATCGACAGCTGCACGACGGGGATGTCGGCGGCCGGGAACATGTGGATGAGCACCGACCAGGTGCCGTGATCGATTCCCCAGCTGTCCACGTCCGCTCCGACCCACGTGGGCTTGACGATCTCCGCGACCTCGGCCGCCAGCTCGGGCGCGCCCGGCGCGGGGTACTCGACGGCGAAGAGGTCCTCGGGGAAGCCGAAGAAATCGTGGATGGTGCGTGGCCGGGCCATCGCCGTGACCGCGGTGGCGTTGATGTACCAGTGCGCGGAGACGACGAGCAGCGCCCGCGGCCGCGGCAGGCTCGCGCCCAGCGCGGCCCACGCCTCGGTGTAGCGGTTGTGCTCCAAGGCGTTCATCGGACTGCCGTGCCCGACGAACGCGGCGGGCATCGGTCGCGCATCCGTCATGCGAGGAGCGTACGGCGGGGTCGTGCGCGGAAACGACTCGCCAGAGCGAAGTCTTCCGCGCATGATTAGTTAGAAGGCGGGCCAGGGGATCGCGGGGCCGTAGCCCGACGGCTCGGGGTAGCGGGGATCGGTCAGCAGCGCGTCCACCCGAGCGGAGAGCGTGCGCACCTCGCGGCGGGTCACGTGCTCGCCGAGGACGTCGCAGAACGCGCCGTCGAGCTCGGCGCGCAGCTTCTCCAACCCCTCGATCACGTCGTCGGGCAGCGGCTGCCCGACCCACCCCCACAGCACCGTGCGCAGCTTGTCCTCGACGTGCAGGGTGAGGCCGTGGTCCACGCCGTAGAGGTGGCCATCGGTTCCCGCGAGCACGTGGCCACCCTTGCGGTCGGCGTTGTTGACCACGACGTCGAACGCCGCCATCCGCCGCAGCGCGGGGGTGTCGGCGTGGGCGAGCACGGCGGGCTCGCCACGGTTGCCACGGGCGCGCAGCACGCCGACCCAGCCGGGCGGCACTTTCTTCGGCGAGCAGACGTCCACCAAATCGTGCTCGTCTTCGATCTCCACCCAGATCTGCACCATCCCCGGCCCGAACGGGCCTTCGCGGTACACGGTATGCGGCACGACGTGGAAGCCCGCCGCCTCCGAGACGAGGAACGACGCGACTTCGCGCCCGGCGAGCGTGCCGTCGGGGAAGTCCCACAGCGGGCGCTCACCGCGCACCGGCTTGTAGACGCACTCGGCCTGGAGGCCGTCGGCGCTCACCGTGCCGTAGAGCGTGGCGTTGGACGCGTCGACGATGCGGCCGGTGACATCGATCCGACCGCGGAGAAGCAGCTCCGGCACGGCCGGGTCACGAGGGTCCACGGACTAGTGCCCTGTCTTGGGGGGTTGGTGCGGAAATCGGCGGATCCAGGCGTCCGCAGGTAAGGCGCTGGTCCGAGCCTCGTACCGGGCGTACTCGGCCGGACCAGCAACGCCGCTGACGTGCAGCTGGGCCGTCGAGACATGTGGCGAATTTCCGGCGGGGGACACTAGCTACTCTGCGGCCGGAGTCCTCTGGTGATACCCGTTCAGGCGCACGCAGACGTGGCCGTTCGGGTCGAGCGGCTCGGCGCACAACGGGCAGGGCGGCCGCCCTGCGGACACCACGCGCTCGGCGCGGTCGGCGAACGCCTTGGCTTGACCGGGCGAGAGGAAGACGCGCAGCGCGTCGGGGCCCTCCTCGGTGTCGTCGAGCACGACCGACTCGTCGACCTCCTCCTCGGTGACGGCGAGCAGCTCGACGACGATCGACTTGGAGTCGGCATCCCAGCCCAACCCCATCGTGCCGACGCGGAACTCCTCCTCCAGCGGGACGGTCAGCGGATCGAGGTCGGCGCCCGCGGTCTCGGGCACACCCGCGCCGAAGCGGCGGGTGATCTCGGTGAGCAACGCACCGATGCGCTCGGCGAGCACGGACACCTGCTGTTTCTCCAGCAGCACGCTCACGGTGCGGGAATCCTCGATGGCCTGCAGGTAGAACGAGCGGTCCCCGGGCTCGCCGACGGTGCCCGCGACGAAGCGTTCGGGCTGGCGGAAGACGTGGATGACACGGGACATGACGAAATCCAGAGTAGGCCAGTTCGGCCGTTCCGGCACATCGCTGTCACGTGGTCCCGCCCACGATCGCGTCGGAGCTGCGCGGCGGTGATGTGGACTGGGCCTTGCGGCGGCGCCGCGGTTTGGGCGGGATGAGACCCGCCACGTCGCCGCCGAGGTCGTTGACGCGGGCGACGAACGGCCGCGTCGGCGTGTAGTGGACGACGCTGATCGAGCAGGTGTCGACCATGATCCGCTGGAAGTTGTCGAGGTGGGTGGCGAGCGCGTCGGCGAGCACGGACTTGATGACGTCGCCGTGGCTGCAGGCGAGCCACACCGCCTGTGGCCCGTGCGCCGCGGCGATGCGGGCGTCGTGCCTGCGCACCGCGGCGACGGCCCGCGCCTGCATCCCGGCCAGGCCCTCCCCTTCGGGGAACACGGCGGCGGAGGGGTGCGCCTGCACCACCTTCCACAGTGGCTCCTTGGCCAGCGTCTTGAGCGAGCCGCCGGTCCACTGCCCGTAGTCGACCTCCGCCAGCTCGGGCTCGGACACCGGGACCAGGCCGCGGTCTTTCGCCAACGGCTCCACGGTTTGCTCGCACCGCAGCAGGGGTGAGCAGACGATGTCGACAAGCGGCACGCCGACGAGCCGCTCCACCACCTTCTGCGCCTGCGCCCGTCCCGTCTCGTCCAGCTCGACGCCCGGGGTGCGCCCGGCCAACACACCCGCGACGTTGGCGGAGCTGCGGCCGTGCCGGAGCAGGATCAGGGTGGTCACGACGTTCGAGCCTACGTGGGCGGCGGCGCGGCGAGCCCGGCGATCACGATGTCGACGAAGCGGGCACGCCGCTCCGCGGACACGCCGGACCCGGGAACGGCACCGAGAAGCACCCCGAGATCGGCGAGCGTGAGGTCGCCGCGGATCTGACCAGCGATCTGCGCCCGCTGCAGGAGCTCGGTGATGGCTGCGACGCTGCGGGCGATCGCCGAGCCGGGCGGCGCGGCGGCGATCTCGGTGTCGACGGCGGCGTTGACGGCAGCGTTGACGGCAGCGTTGACGTCGAGGCGCCCGGCCGCGGACTTGAACGCCTGGTCGGTCGCGTGCCGTTCGGCGATCTCGCGGAACAGCTGGCCGATCGCGGGGCCGGGCGGCGCGCCCGCGTGCACCGCGGCCAGCGCGCCTTCGGTGAGTGACGCCATCTGGGCCAGTGAGTCCTCGACGACCGCCGCGACGAGGTCTTCCTTCGCCGGGAAGTGCCGGTAGAGCGTGCCGACCGCGACGCCCGCGTGGCGGGCGATGTCTTCCATCGTCGCGTCGACGCCGGTCTCGGCGACGAGCGCGCGGGCGGCCTCCAGGATCCGGTCCCGGTTGCGCTGTGCGTCGACTCTCACCCGTACATCATGAAGCATCGTTCACCTTGTGGCTAAGATGAAGGCATCTTCATCTTCAACGGGGAGGACCACGATGGGCTGGACACCATCCGACATCCCGGCATTGACCGGCCGCCGCGCCATCGTCACGGGAGCCAACGCGGGCCTGGGCCTCGAGGTTGCGCACGGTCTCGCGGCGCACGGCGCGGAGGTCGTACTGGCCTGCCGCAACACGGCGAAGGCCGACGCCGCCGCAGCCGCCCTCCGCGACCGCACACCCGGCGCGAGGATTGAGGTGGGCGCGCTTGACCTGGCTGACCTCGACAGCGTTGCCGCCTTCGCCGCCACGCAGTCGGGGCGGCTCGACCTGCTCGTCAACAACGCCGGGCTCATGGCCATCGACGAGGCCCGCACCGCCCAGGGCGCTGAGATGCAGTTCGGGGTGAACCATCTCGGGCACTTCGCGCTCACGGCCCGGCTCCTGCCGCTGCTGCTCACGACGCCGGGCTCGCGGGTCGGGAGCATGTCGAGCATGGGCCACCGCGCCGCACGCGGGCAGGCCGACCCGCGTCTGGAACGCCGGTACGACCGTTGGCAGGCGTATTTCCACAGCAAGCTCGCCAACCTCCTCTTCACAGCCGAGTTGCAGCGGCGGCTGGCCGCGGCGGGCGCGTCGACGATCGCGGTGGCGGCCCATCCTGGCGGCTCGAACACCGACCTGGGCACGGAGGGCTCGGGCCTGTCGAACGTGGGCCTGCGCCTGCTGCCGTTCATCGGCCAGCCCGCCGCGCTGGGCGCCCGTCCGATGTTGCGCGCGCTGACCGACCCGGCGGTGCGCGGCGGCGAGTACTACGGCCCGCGCTTCATGGTGTTCGGAGCGACCCCGGTGCTCGAGACGCCCTCCCGCGCGGCCCGCGACACCGCGGCGGCCCGACGGCTCTGGGACCTGTCGGTGGAGCTGTCCGGCTTGGAGCCCGCGTTCGCCGCCTGAGCGTCAGGTCGCCGACACCCACCCCATCCCGAGCGCCAGGAACAACAGCGCGCCCAGTGCGATGCGATACCAGACGAACACGTACACCGTGTGCTTCGCGACCCACCGCAGCAGCCAGGCGATCACCGCGAACCCGACGACGAACGCGATCACGATCGCCACGATCATCTGGGCGGGCGTGATGCCGCCCTTGGCGATGTCGGGGATCGTGAAGAGGCCAGCGGCGACGACGGCGGGGATCGCCAGCAGGAACGAGTAGCGCACCGCAGCCGTGCGCTGCAGGCCGAGGAAGAGGCCCGCGGTGATCGTCCCTCCCGACCGCGACACCCCCGGGATCAACGCGCACGCCTGCGCGAACCCGAGGATCACACCGTCGGACACCTTGAGCTGCCGCAGCTCGACCCGCTGCCGCCCGTAGAACTCGGCAAGCCCGAGCAGCACGCCGAACACGACCATCGTGGTCGCGATCAGCCACAGGTTGCGGGCCACCGTCTCGATCCCGTGCTTGAACACCACCCCGAGCACGGCGATCGGGATCGTGCCGATGATGACCAGCCAGGCCAGGCGGTAGTCGGGGTCGGCGCGCGCCTCGGGGCTGCGCAGGCCGCGGAACCACGCCGCGACCAGGTGCGCGATGTCGCGCGCAAAGTACACCAGAACGGCTGCCTCGGTGCCGAGCTGGCTCACCGCCGTGAAGGCGGCGCCGGGGTCGTTGCCGAAGAACACCCCCGAGACGATGCGTAGATGGGCGGACGAGGAGATGGGCAGGAACTCGGTCAGCCCTTGCACGATCCCCAGCACGACGACTTCAAACCACGACACGAGGCGCGACCGTAGCGGGTCCGCCTGAGACACCCCATAAGCTCGTCCCCGTGCGGCGGCGTCGAGTCGGGGGAAGCGGGCTGGAGGTCTCGCGCATCGGCCTCGGCACGATGACGTGGGGCGAGATCGCCGACGTCGACGGCGCCGCCGCTCAGCTCAGCGCGTTCGTCGACGCGGGCGGCACGCTCGTCGAGACCGCCGACGGCTACGGCGATGGCGCCGCGCAGGAGGTGCTCGCCAAGGTGCTGGCGACGAGCGTTCCGCGGGAGTACGTCGTCCTCGCCGGTCGCGCGACGCTGCCGGGCGGCCCGCTCGGCGACGGCGCGGCGCGCGGTGCCTTGCTCACCGCGCTGGACGCCACCATCCGCCGCCTCGGCACCGACCATCTTGACCTCTGGCAGCTACCCGGCTTCGACGCCTCCGTCCCGTTGGAGGAGACACTGTCGGCGGTCCAGGTGGCGGTGATGTCGGGCCGCGTCCGCTACGGCGGCCTGGTGGCGCCGCTGGGCTGGCAGCTCGCCACCGTCGCCGAACGCGGTCGCGCGCTGGGCAGCATCACCGTGCCGGTGTCGGCGCAGGTGGAGTACTCCCTGCTGGCCCGCGGTGCGGAACTCGAACTGCTGCCCGCTGCCCGGCACCACGGCGTCGGCCTCCTGGCGTGGGCCCCGCTCGGACGCGGCGTCCTCACCGGCAAGTACGCCGACGGCACCCCCGCCGATTCACGCGCCGCCTCCCCTGCGCTCGCTCCCTACGTCGAGGCGCGCCGCAACGAGCGCTCGGCGCGGATCGTGCAGGCCGTTCTCACCGCGGCCGACGGGCTGGGCACCTCCCCGCTCGCCGTGGCGCTCGCCTGGGTGCGCGACCGGCCCGGCGTCGCGTCGGCCATCGTCGGGGCCCGCGATACGGCTCAGCTCACGGCGTCGATGGCGACCGAGGCGGTCACCCTCCCCGCGGAGATCCGCGCCGCGCTGGACGACGTGAGCGCGCCCGCGGCAGACCTGGCACTCGACCCGCGGGTGCGCATAGGGTGAGCAGTCCACCCGCCGTTCACCGGCGGTTGGGGCAACACGGTCCCTACCTTTCGGAGGTGAGCCGGTGGCGCGGAGCGGCCCGACCGGCACGATCGAGGGAGACGCAGTCGAGGGGAATCGCGGGGAGGGGGCCGCCGGGGAATGGGAATACCGACCCATTCGGCTCCCTGGTGACGTGTCGCGGATGACCGCGGCCGTCCGGCTCACGATCCAGGCCGAGTACAGCGGCTGGGAACTCGCGAGGGTGCGGCTCTACCCCGGGGGAGTGCGGAAGGTGGTGCTGCGCCGTCGGCGCAGTTCAAGATTGCTCCCCGGCCTGTCCGTCTAACTAACTAAGGCACAAGCACAACCTTCCCGGTCGTCTCGCGCGACCCGAGGCGCCGCAACGCCTCGGGGGCCTCCCGCAGCGGCAGCTCCGCCCCCACCAACGGAGCGATCTTGCCCGCCGCCCAGAGGTCGTTCAACCTGCCCTGCCACCGGGGAATCCACTCAGGAGCCACCTGGCGGTAGCGCGCCCAGTGCACACCCACCACCGCATAGTTCTTGATCAGCACGTGGTTGGTGGGCGCCTCCGCGAACCGACCGGCCACGAAGCCGATCACGAGGATCCGGCCCTCGAACGCGACGAGCCTGCGGGAGGCGTCGAACACGTCACCGCCGATGGGGTCGTAGACGACGTCGGCGCCGCGGCCGCCGGTGAGTTCCTTCACGCGCGCGACGAGGTCCTCGGTGGCGTAGTCGACGATTTCGTCCGCGCCCAGCTCACGCGCCACCGCGCACTTCTCCGGCCCGCCCGCGGTGCCGATCACCCGCGCGCCCAGCGCCTTCCCGAGCTGCACCGCCGCGCTGCCGACCCCGCCCGCCGCGGCGTGCACCAGCAACGTCTCCCCGGCCTGCAGCCGGGCCCGATGTTCGAGCGCGCAGATCCCGGTCTGGTAGGTCACGAACATGCCCGCGGCCTGACCCGCGCTCATGCCGTCGGGCCACGGCAGTGTGGCGTCGGCGTCGAGCACGGTCAGCTCGGCGTAGCCGCCGCGGCCCATGGGGGGCGGGCCCAGCACCCGGTCCCCGACCGCGGCCACAGCGCCCTCCCCCGCGGCCACGACCTCGCCCGCGATCTCCATCCCCGGCGTGAACGGGGGCGCGGGCTTGTCCTGGTATCGACCCTGGCAGAGCAGGATGTCGGGAAAGTTGCAGGCCACGGCGTGCACCCGCACGAGCACCTGGCCCGGCCCCGGCTCCGGATCGGGCATCTCGCCCCAGGTGAGCACGTCCGCCGGAGCACCCAGCTCGTGCACCTGCCAACCCCACATGCGCCCTCCGGTCCCCTGCGATGAGTCGTGCAGTGCGACACGGCGAGTTCCGGTATTTCGGCCCCGCCTGCCACTCGTGCGTCAGTGGCTCTGCCAGTTGATCTCCGGCGGCTTCGTCGCGCCCCTCGGGCTCGGCACCCCGCGGAACCCGTACGGCGCAGGCTCGCGCCCCGGCTGCACGAACCAACACTCCCCCGGCTCGCCGCGGTCGAGGATTTCGAAGATCGCGTCAACCACGTCCGACGAGGTGAGCAGCGGAAAGTTGCCTAGCTGTCCTTTGGCGGACGTGAGCAGCGGGGTGTCGGCGAACCCAGGGCACACGGCGTTGACCCGGATATTGTCGGGCGCGAGCGTGGGCGCCGCCGCGCGGACGTAGCCGACGACGGCGTGCTTGCTCAGCGTGTAGAGCGCATCGCCGGGCATCGCGGTGAGCCCGGCCAGCGAGGCCGTCGCGATGATCGCGCCGCCGCCTGCCCGCCGCAGCGCGGGCACCGCCGCCGTCAGCCCGAAGACGACGTGGTCGACGTTCACCCCCATGATCTTGCGGTAGCCCGCGAGGTCGAGGTTCTCGGTGCCCGACTGCCCCGCCGTGATCCCGGCGTTGAGGAGCACGACGTCGAGGCGACCGAAGGTGTCCTCGGCGATGTCGACGGCCATCGTCATCGTGTCCGGCTGCGCGGCGTCCCCCGGCAGGGCCAGGCCGCCGATCTCGTCGGCGAGGGCACGGGTGCGTGCCTCGTCGAGGTCGGCGACGGCCACCCGCGCACCCGCGGCGGTCAGCCGTCGCGCGGCCTCCGCCCCGATGCCGGACGCGCCGCCCGTCACCAGCGCGGCCTTGCCCTTGAGCTCCATCAGCAGCTCCTCAGGAAGGTGGAAAGCACCCGGGTGCCGAACGTCAGCGCTTCGACCGGTACGCGCTCGTCGATGCCGTGGAACAGCGAAGCGAAGTCGAGGTCGGGAGGGAGCCGCAGAGGCGCGAACCCGTAGCACCGCATGCCGAGGGTGTGGAAGGACTTGGCGTCGGTGCCGCCGGACAGCATGTACGGGATGGCGATGGCGTCGTCGTCGTGGGCCCGCAGCGCGGCGACCATCGCGTCGGTCAGCGGGCCTTCGAACTCGGTCTCGACGGGCGGCAGATCCGTCACCCACTCGCGCGTGACGTCCGGGCCGAGGAGCTCGTCGACCTCCCGCAGGAACGCCTCCTGCCGTCCCGGGATCACCCGGCAGTCGACGACGGCCTCGGCGACCGACGGGATGACGTTGGCCTTGTAGCCCGCCTTGAGCATGGTCGGGTTGGCCGTGTCACGAACGGTGGCCCCGACGATCCGGCCGATGGGCCCGAGCTTGGCGATCGAACCCTCGAGGTCGTCCTCGGGGAACTCCAGCCCGGTGAGCTCGCTCATGTGGCCGAGGAACGCCCGGACGGTGTCGGTGAGCGTCAGCGGGAACGTGTGGTTGCCGAGCCGCGCTACGGCCTCGGCCACCTTGGTCACGGCGTTGTCATCGTGGAGGAACGAGCCGTGGCCGGGCTTGCCGCGGGCCCGCAGCCGCATCCAGGCGATGCCCTTCTCGGCCGACTGGATCGGGTAGACCCTGCGGTCTTCGCTCAGCGTCAATGAGAAGCCACCGACCTCCCCGACGGCCTCGGTGCATCCCTCGAACAGGTCCGGCCGGTTCTGGACCAGCCACTGCGCCCCGTACGCCCCACCTGCCTCCTCATCGGCGAGGAAGGCGAAGACGACGTCGCGCGGCGGCACAACGCCGTCACGCTGAAACGAGCGGAGGACGGCGAGGGTCATCGCGACCATGTCCTTCATGTCCACCGCTCCGCGGCCCCACACGAAGCCGTCCTGCACGGCGCCGGAGAACGGGTGCACCGACCACTCGCTCGGGTCCGCGGGCACCACGTCGAGATGACCGTGGACGAGCAGGGCGCCGCGCCCGGGGTCGGACCCGGCGAGGCGGCAGAAGATGTTGTCGCGCCCCGGCGCCCCCGACTCGACCCGCTCGTAGGCCAGCCCGACGTCGGCGAGCTTCGCGGCGACGTAGTCGGCGGCCTCCCGCTCCCCCTTCGTCGTGTCCAACTCGCCGGTGTTGGACGTGTCGAACCGGATGAGCTCGGAGCACAGCTCGACGACCTCGTCCTCGGCTCGTGCGCTGGTCATGCGGATCTTCCTACCATCCGGGTCCGGTGACAGCTGGCCGGACGCGTCGGCTATCCTTGCGCAGCAGGTCCGAGTGGCGGAATGGCAGACGCGCTAGCTTGAGGTGCTAGTGCCCGAGTAGGGCGTGGGGGTTCAAGTCCCCCCTCGGACACAGTTTCGTGGCATCCGTGCCACATCTGACGTATCAAGGCCCTAACGCGATCCCGCACGCCTGGTGGCACCGAGCCCCTCGGTCGCGGTCCAGTGGCGCCCGATGCCGATGCCGACGCGGCCCACTGGTCGCCCGGTGCACCGACCGCCGACGCCGTCGTCGGGCGCCGACCGGCGACCGGGCATCGTCGGGCCGGTCGGTCGGGCGGCGCCTGCGCCGCTGCCGTCATCCCGCCGGTCGCACGCTGCGACCCCTGCTACGCGATGACGACGCGTGGACGACCGCGGCCGTCTCGGCGACCGGGGCTGCTGGAGTTCCTGGGCTGGGCACCGGGCACGCCGCTGATCGCCGAGGTGACCGCCCAGCTCTGCCATCTGGTCGTCGCCGCGCCGGGCGGTGGGCAGCGGGTCACCGCACAAGGTCATCTGCGGCTCCCCGCGGCGCTGCGTCACCGGCTGCGGCCTGCGCGCCGGCGACCGCTGCTGCTGGTCGCCGACCGCGATGCCGGCGCGGCTGCGGCATCGTATCCCCCCGCGGCCCTCGATGTCCTGCTGCTCGACCCGCAGCCACTGGCTCCGGCAGCGAGCGTTCGGACGCCGACGGGAGGTCGGCCATGACCGCCGACGCGGACCCCGCAGATCTCGCGCCGCCCGCCTGCTGCTCGCCCGGCTGGGCCTGACCGCCGCCGACCTGCTCGACACCGAGCCCCGGCCTCGCGGTGCCGACTTCGCCGAGTACGTCCCGGTCGTCGCCGCCGCGGTCAACGACGGCACCCGCCGCGTCTACGGCTCGTACTGGAACCGCATCGTCGACCACTGGGGTACCCGGCGCCTCGACGAGCCCACCCCGTCGGAGATCCGGCACCTGGTCGAGCACATCAAGGCCAACGTTGTGGCCCGGCGCAACGCCCGCGGCGGACGCGGCGCCGCGGAGCACCTGTCGCCGCCCTGCGCTGCCTCTACCGCCACGCCGAAGACGACGGACTCATCGCCCCGCGGCACCAACCCGCCCGCAAAGTCGCGAAGCCCCGACGACTGCCCTCCACCCGCCGCGCCGCGCCCGACGACCGCCTGGCCGAGATCAACCACGTCGCCGCGACCACCGGCAACGACCCGGTCCTCGACGCCTGCTGTTGCGTCTGCACATCGAGACCGCGTGCCGCCGCGGCGGCGCGCTGGCCCTGCGCCCGCAGGACCTCGACCCGACCAGTGCTTGGTCCGCCTGCGGGAGAAGGGCGAGACGGTGCGGTGGCAACCGGTCTCCCCCACCCTGATGTGCCATCTGCAGCGACACGCCCGCGACGCGGCACGCCCCGACGACGGACAGCTGCTGCGCTACGCCGACGGGCGCCCGATCACCACGCGCCGCTACGACCACCTGTGGACCCGCATCGGCCGCCACCTGCCCTGGGTCGCCACCCAGCAGATCTCCACCCATTGGCTGCGGCACACCACGCTGACCTGGGTGGAACGCAACTTCGGCTACGCCATCGCTCGCGCCTATGCCGGACACACCGGCGCCGGAAGCGACGGCGGCGCGACCGGCACCTACATCCGGGCCGGTCTGCCCGAGATCGCCGCGGCCTTGGAGGTGATGACCGCGGAAGCCCACCCCGTACTCGCAGGATGACCCGATGCGAGAGCCGTGCGTCGCACACCTCCCCCCGGGGTGGGCGATCCCTTTCGGACTCTCGCGACGTCGGCCCGGGGTTGGGGATGCGAAGCTCAGGCGCAGCCGCTGCGCGAGCGGATGATCTCCCCGGTCAGCGCCGCGAGAGCCGCCGCGACCTCGTGGATGTCGGCACGCACGTAGGTCGCCGTCGTACCGGTTCTCCCCGGCCGACGTGTCCGGCGTAGGCCCGCGCGACGGCGTAGCCGAAGTTGCGCTCGACCCAGGTCAGCGTGGTGTGCCGCAGCCAATGCGTGGACACCTGCTGTGTCTGCACCCACGACACCTGTTGTCCGACACGCTGCCACAGATGGTCGTAGCGGCGCGCGGTGATCGGCGTCCGCTGCGGTAGCGCAGCAGCGGCATGTCCGGTGTTGCGAGTCGTTCCTGCGCGTGGTCGGCGAGTCGCTGCGCGAGCGTCGGCGAGACCGGCTGCCATCGCACGGTTCCGCCCTTTTCCCGCAACCGCACCAGGCACTGCGCCCGGTCGAGATCCGCCGGCCGTAGCGCGAGCGCGCCGCCGCGGCGGCAGGCTGTCTCGATATGCAGGCGCAGGATCAGCCCGTCAAGGTCGGGGTCGTTGCCGGTACTCGTGGCGGCCGCGACGATCTCGGCGAGCCGGTCGGCCGACAACGCGTGCCGGGTGCTGGCGAGCCGCCGCGGTTTCGCGACGCGCACCGCGGGATTAGCGCTCGCGCTGATCAAGCCGTCGTCCACGGCATGGCGATACAGGCAGCGCAGTGCCGCGATCAGGTGCTCGGTCGCGCTGCGACCGTCCCGCGCGTTGCGTCGCAGCGTCACCTGATCCTTGGCCTGCTCGGCAAGTCGGTTGATTTCCAGTCGGGGTGATCTCGTCCAGGCGACGCTCACCCCACGCCTCGACGATCCGCCGCCAATAGGTCTCGTAAGCGCGCGCGGTGCCGGCAGGCACGGCGGCCGACACCTCAGCGACATAGTCCCGGAACGACGGCACAGCCCGCGGAGACGACCCTGCGGCCAGGAGTTGCTCGGGCGTGACACCGAGCCGCGCCAAGAGTAACCGGGCCGCCGCGACCTCGTCATTCATGACCACTCCCCTTGTGAGGTACGACGCCGTCCATCGCCCGGCCTCCACCGCCGCAGCGGTGAAGACCGCAGTCGGTCGTCAGCGGCTGATCAGCATTAGGAGTCGATCACCACTTCGGAGCCGGCATTGCTGTCGGACGGTCGCCGGAAGTCGGACATGACCCGCGCGGTCACCGCGGATCTGCCGACGCCTGGAGCCACTTCGATTACGGCGCGGTCAACGACGTCGAAGGTCAGCGGCGTGCCCGGGCACCACGCCAACGCCCGCACCAGGGAGCGATCTGCGAGCCGACCGCGGGCGTCGATCGTTGTTGCCGTGAACAGTGCTCCCGCGCGGGAACGCCCGGAACGAAGCTGGGCAGCGGCAGGCCGCTCATCGTCGCCGCCCGACGCCCACCGGACGCGGCTGGGGCAACGGCGTCGTTACGCCGCCCCGAGAAGTCGCCGCGATTGATGCCCGAGTCCGACGAGAAGGTCACCAAGTTGTTCCTCTCAGCAGCGTCGACATCGGCTGAACAGCCGCTGAACTCCGCCGGGCGCCGCCATGCGGGACATCGGTCGAGAACCAGGTCGCGGTCCGTGCTCAGGGAATGAGCTCGCCAGACCCCGGGCGAGGCGGACGCCGTCGATGTGCACCTCGGAGTCCAGGCACCTGCAGCTGGATTCGCGATCGCCATACCGGGCCCTTTCCGGAGGCCACGGACGATCTCAGGCGGTTGAGAGGCCATCGCAGGTGCGCAGGTCCGCATGCT
>CAVTOL010000004.1:0-15413 GCA_963736375.1 uncultured Actinomycetota bacterium | reverse complement strand
GACCCAAGCCCTACCGGGACCCTCGCCGACCGGCGGCCTTGGGGGATACGCCCGCCGACTCGACGATCGGGACGGCCCGGACGCCCGCGCCGTGCAAGAGGCGTGCCAAGTGCGCGAACGACGCGTCCGGTGGAGCAGTGACGACGTCGGATGCCATGACCTCCGCGACAGCGGTGCGGAGCATGGCGGGCCCCTACGCCTGCGCGGCCGCAACGGCGGCCACGGCGGTCGGCACCGGCTCGGCGATCTTCGCAGGACGCACGATCGTGACCGGGCAGGTCGCGTGCAGGATGCAGTGGAGCCCAACCGATCCGAGCAGCGCGCTGCGCATCGCGCCGCGGCCGCGGTGGCCGAGCACGAGCAGGTCGGCGCCCTGGGCCGCCTCGACCAGGATGATCCCCGGCGCGCCGGTCGCGCCCTCGACCGTGACCGGAACGGCGGCGAACTCGGGATGGGCGCTGCGGATCTCCTCGATCTGCTGCCGGGCGATCGACCGCATCTCCTCGGCGATCTCCGACGGCGCCGGGACGGGGGGCATCCCGTATCCGGCCGCCCAGTACTGCGGAAGTTGTGCCGCGGCGACAACCCGGAGCCGGGCGCCGCGGCGCGCCGCGTCCTGCAGGGCGTACTCGATGGCCGTCCGTGCCGCGGGCGAGCCGTCCGCTCCCACGACGACCGAGCCGGTGGCTGTCATCCCACATTCCTCCTGACACGCGGCCCGGTGCGGCCGCTTTGGCCACAACGGTGGCGGAGCCCGGCCCGCCGCGGCACCGGCCGAAGTCACGACCGGAACGGCCGGTGGTCCCTACTCACCGCGCCACGGCCAGCGCGTGACCTCCCGGACGAGCCGGGATGCCAGGTCGCGCCAGACGCCGGGGCGCGATCGCGGCCTCGAGTACGGTCAGCCACCTGACCACCCGGCTGGTGAGCCGGGCGGGCCTCGCCCACCTCGCGCGCGGTGGGATCCGCCGGTGAGATCAATCCCTGCTGCGCGCGATCGCGACTGGGCAATCGGCCGCGTGCACGAGGGCGTTGCTGACCGAGTCGAGCACGAGGCCCGCGATCTCGCCGTGTCCGCGGGAGCCGACGACCACGAGCTGCGCCCGCGCCGACTGGTCGAGCAAGGCGCGCGCCGCATGCGCGCGAGCGACCACCCGCTGCACTTCGACGTCGGGGTACTTCGCTCCCCAGCCTGCGAGCCGTTCGGCCAGCGCCTCCTCGGCTTCGACGGCCGCCGACCGCCAGTCGACCAGGTCGGCGATCACGGACCCCTCCCAGGTGTGGACGGCGACCAGCGGCGCTCGCCACGCCGACGCCGCCTCGAACGCGAAGGAGATCGCGGCCTCGCTCAGCGGTGTGCCGTCGATGCCCACCACGACCGGCAGCCGCTCGTCGGCGAGCGGCTGCGCGCCGCGGACGACCACGACGGAACATGCCGCATGAGCAGCGACGCCGACCGCGACGGAACCTGCCAGCGCCGAGCCGACCCGCCCACGCCCGCGCTCGCCCACCACCAGCAGCTCGGCGTCTCGTGACTGCTCGACCAGGACGCCTCCGGGGAAGCCGACGAGGAGATCCCGCTCGACGGGCAGGTCGGGATCGAGCTCCGTCGCCGCGGCCACCGCGGCGGTCAGACCGTTCTCGGCGACGACGCGGAGACGGTCGCCGTAGGCCGTCTGACCAAGCCCTGGCCACCCGACCATGCGGTCGTCGCTCCAGGCGAAGGCGGTGACGAGGCGGAGCGTGGCCCGGCGACGACGCGCCTCGGGTACCGCCCACCGCACGGCGCGCAGCGCTTCCGCACTACCGTCGACGCCCACGACGACGGTCCTGCGTCGAGCGTCAGCGTTCATGTCGTCCTCCTCGGAGTCATCGGCAACCGCTGTGACAACGCTGCCCTGTACGGGCCCGCTGTCGCAGCAGCCGACGGTCCCTAGGCATCGGGTCCTTGGACTCCTCGCGTGGAGGAGGCCGCGGGTGGGCACACGCCGGGTGGGACCTGCCGTGCAGCGACCTGACCCGGATCCACGATGCGGCCAGGCCGGAATCGAAGGTCCCGCGGATTCCGGGTCGTCTGGCACAAGACGGCGGCGCGGCAACGACGTTGAGTTATCCCCGAACGTCGGGGCGTGCCTTGAGTTCGGCGACGGCCGAGGAGATGGGTCGCGTCCCACCGGCGTTTGCGATCGAGAGGAAGCGCCATGCTCTACGTCCCGCCGGGCCGCCCCGGCAGCATCGTCACCGTTGCGCCGCGCTACGAGAACTTCATCGGCGGGAAATGGCAGCCGCCGGTCGCAGGCCGCTATCGCGCTGACCTGAGCCCCGCGACGGCGGGGACGATCACCGAGGTCGCGCATTCCACCCCCGACGACGTCGAGCTGGCACTGGACGCCGCACACGCCGCGAAGGACGCGTGGGGCGAGGCGTCGGCCGCCGAGCGGGCGGAGGTGCTGCTCGCGGTCGCCGACCGGATTGCGCAGAACCAGGAGATGTTGGCCGTCGCGGAGAGCTGGGAGAACGGCAAGCCCGTCCGCGAGACCCTGGCCGCGGACATCCCCTTGGTCGTCGACCACTTCCGGTACTTCGCGGCGGCGGCGCGCTCCGAGGAGGGCCGCACGACCGAGATCGACAAGGACCTCGTCGCCTACCACTTCCGCGAGCCGCTGGGCGTCGTGGGCCAGATCATCCCGTTCAACTTCCCGCTGCTGATGGCTGCGTGGAAGCTGGCCCCGGCCCTGGCGGCGGGTAACTGCTCGGTGATGAAGCCCGCATCACCGACCCCGTGGTCGATCCTCAAGCTGATGGAGGTCATCGAGGACGTCGTGCCGCCGGGCGTCATCAACGTCATCACCGGTCCCGGCGCCGAGATCGGCAAGGCGCTGGCGACCAGCCCGCGCATCGCCAAGATCGGCTTCACGGGCGAGACGGTGACCGGCAGGCTGATCATGCAGTACGCCGCGCAGAACCTCATCCCGTCCACGGTCGAGCTGGGCGGCAAGTCGCCCAACATCTTCTTCTCCGACGTCATGGCCGCCGACGACGAGTTCGTGGACAAGGCCGTCGAGGGGCTCGTGTTGTACGCGTTCAACAAGGGCGAGGTCTGCACCTGCCCGTCGCGGGCACTGGTCCAGGCCGATATCTACGAGGCGTTCATGGCTCGCTGCCTGGACCGGATCGCGGCGATCCGGCAGGGCAACCCGCTCGACACCGACACCCAGCTCGGGCCGCAGGTCTCGGCCGCCCAGCTGGAGAAGATCACCTCCTACGTTGAGATCGGTCGCAACGAGGGCGCCGAGGTGCTCATCGGCGGCGAGCGCGCCCGGATCGACGGCGAGTTCGCGGAGGGCTACTACTTCCAGCCCACCGTGCTCAAGGGCGACAACAAGATGCGCGTTTTCCAGGAGGAGATCTTCGGTCCCGTCCTGGCCGTCACGACGTTCACCGACGAGGCCGACGCGCTGGCGATCGCCAACGACACCCTCTACGGCCTCGGCGCGGGCGTGTGGACCCGCGACGGCACCCGCGCCTACCGGATGGGCCGCGCGATCAAGGCAGGCCGCGTGTGGACCAACTGCTACCACCAGTACCCGGCCGGGGCGGCGTTCGGCGGCTACAAGATCTCCGGAATCGGGCGGGAGAACCACCGCATGATGCTCGACCACTACAGCCAGACCAAGAACTTGCTGGTCAGCTACAGCGCCAAGCCGCTGGGTCTGTTCTGAGTACCCGATGACCGAAGCGACCTCCCGGATCTCGGCCACGGCGGCGGCGCGCAGGGCGATCACGGCCCTGCGCGCCGCGCTGGGCGGCAAGGTGATGTTCGTGCAGTCCGGCGGATGCTGCGCGGGCAGCACCCCGATGTGCTTCCGCGACGGCGAGTTCCTCGTCGGCGACGTCGACGTCCTGCTCGGCAACGTCGACGGCTGTTCGTTCTACATCGACACCCGGCTGGACGAGGCCTGGCGGCACGACAGCCTGCTGCTCGACGTCGCCGACGGACCACCTGAGGGGTTCTCGCTCGCCGCGGGCGCCGAAGACCGACACTTCGTCACCCGCTCCGCGGCGTGCGCAACGCCGGACACGGGCCCGTGAACGCGGCAGCCGTTCTCACCAGGGACGGGCTCGACGAACTGGTGCGCGCCCTCGTCGCCGACGGCTATCGAGTGATCGGTCCGACCGTGCGCGACGACGCGATCGTGCTCGCCGAGATCGACGACGGCGCCGCGCTGCCGTCGGGATGGGGCGTCGAGAGCGGACCAGGGCACTACCGCCTCCACCGCCGCGCCGACGCCGCCGTGTTCGCGCACTCCGCGGGCGCCCAGTCGTGGAAGCAGTTCCTGCACCCACCGCGGCGACCGCTGCTCACGGCCGACGCCGACGGGTTCACCGCCGCGACCGAGGAGCCGGTGCGCTACGCCTTCCTCGGCGTGCGCGCCTGCGACCTCGCCGCGATCGCCACCCTCGGCACGGTGCTGGGGGGTGGCGCGCACGCCGACGACGCCTTCACCCGCCGCCGCGCGGGCCTGTTCGTGATCGCGGCGGGCTGCACCGAGCCGGGCGGCGTGTGCTTCTGCGCGTCGGCGGGCACCGGCCCCGCGCCCGGACCCGGCTACGACCTCTCCCTCACCGAACGGATCGACGCCGAGGGGCACCGCTTCGTCGTGGCGGTCGGCACCGCCGAGGGCGAACGGGTGCTCGCCGGGCTGACCCACCGCGACGCGACCGAGGGCGAGATCGACGACGCGCACGCCGCCGTCGAGGCCGCCGCCGACCGCATGGGCCGGACGTTGCCGGTGGGCGACCTGCGCCTCCTGCTGCGGGACGCCCGGGAGTCCCCGGTATGGGACGCGATCGCCCAACGCTGTCTGACGTGCGGAAACTGCACGATGGTCTGCCCCACCTGCTTCTGCACCACCACCGAGGACACCACCGACCTGCGCAGCGGTGCCGCCGCGCGCTCGCAGCGCTGGGCCTCGTGCTTCGAGCTGGACTTCTCCTACCTGCACGGCGCCAGCGTGCGGACCTCGGGGGCAAGCCGGTACCGGCAGTGGATCACCCACAAGTTCAGCTCGTGGCACGACCAGTTCGGCGGTTCGGGCTGCGTGGGCTGCGGGCGCTGCATCGCCTGGTGCCCGGTCGGGATCGACATCACGGCCGAGCTCACGAGCCTCGCGGACCCTGGGGAGTACCAGTGACCGCAGCAGCAGAACTCGACCGCTTCGCTCCGCTGCGACGGCTCACGACCGCACAGCGTGCCGCGGTGGCCGACACCGCACGCGACGTCGCGTACGCGGAGGGCGCGACGATCTTCGCCGCGGGGCGGCAGGCCGACGGCTGCTGGCTCATCACCTCTGGACGGGTGGCGCTCTCGACCGAGGTCCCCGGCCGCGGCGAGGTGGTGTTGCAGACGTTGGGTGCCGGTGACGTGCTGGGCTGGTCGTGGCTCGTGCCGCCGCAGCTCTGGCACCTCACCGCGACGGCGATCGGGCCCGTCAGCGCCGTCGAGTGCGACACGGTCGCGCTGCGTGCGCTCGCCGAGCGCGACCCGGCCCTCGGCTACGCCCTCGCACTGGGCTTCTACGAACTGCTGCTCGCGCGGTTGCAGAGCACCCGGTCGCGGCTGCTGGACCTGTACGGGAGCCCTCGTGAGCGTTGAGCCCGCCATCGTCGGGGTCGATCCGCGACCGGCGCCGACAGCGCCGATCTCGCCGATGCTGCCCCTGCCCTACCGCGTCGCCGATCGGACGGTCGAGACGCGCGACTCGGTCACCCTGCGCCTTGAGCCGGTCGACGAGCCCATCGCGCGCTTTCGCCCCGGCCAGTTCACGATGCTCTACCGGCCCGGTGTCGGCGAGGTCGCGATCTCGGTGAGCGGCGACCCCGCCGCGGGGGACGGGTCGCTCACCCAGACCATCCGTGACGTCGGCGCGGTCAGCCGGGCCCTGCACCAGGCCGTGCCGGGGGACCTGATCGGCGTCCGCGGTCCCTACGGGGTGGGCTGGGACCTTGACACCGCCGTCGGCCGCGACGTGCTGATCGTCGCGGGCGGGGTGGGCCTGGCCCCGTTGCGCTCCGCCTTGCTCGACGCGCTGGCGCGCAGGCACCTGTTCGGCCGGGTCGTGCTGGTCGCGGGCGCGCGGAGCCCCGCGGAGTTCCTCTTCCGCCACCAGCACGACGCCTGGCGGACCACGGTGGGCCTTGAGGTCGAGCTCACCATCGATCGCCCCGACCCCGGCTGGTCGGGCCTGGTCGGCTTCGTCACCGAGCCGCTGGCCCGCGTCCCGCTCGACCCTCGGCAGACCACCGCCTTACTGTGCGGGCCGGAGCCGATGATGCGGTTCTCGGCCACCGTGTTGCTCGCCCGCGGTATGCAGGCCCACGACATCCGCGTCTCGCTGGAGCGAAACCACAAATGCGGTGTCGGGCTGTGCGGGCACTGCCAGCTCGGGCCGCTGCTCATCTGCCGCGACGGGCCCGTCGTCGACTACGCCCAAGCCCGCCCCCTGCTCGCCGTACGGGAGCTCTAACATGCCGCCTCCCACACTCGCCGTCTGGAAGTTCGCCTCGTGCGACGGCTGCCAGCTCACCCTGCTCGACTGCGAGGACGAGCTCACCGCGGTGGCGGGCGCCGTGCGGATCGCGCACTTCCTCGAGGCGTCCAGCACCGTCCTTCCGGGACCGTACGACGTGTCGCTGGTCGAGGGCTCGATCACGACACCGGAGGACGCGCAGCGCATCCGGCGGGTCCGCGAGCAGTCGACGGTGCTGGTCACCATCGGCGCCTGCGCCACCGCGGGCGGCGTACAGGCGCTGCGCAACGGCACCGACATCGCCGAGTTCCGGTCGGTCGTCTACGCCTCCCCGCTCTACGTCGACACCCTCGCCACGTCCACGCCGATCGCCGCGCACGTGCCCGTCGACCTGGAATTGCGCGGCTGCCCTATCGACAAGCACCAGCTGCTGGAGACGATCTCCGCGCTGCTCGCGGGTCGGAAGCCGGACCTCCCCGACACGAGCGTCTGCACCGAGTGCAAGCGCCGGGGGCTGACGTGCGTGATGGTCGCGAACGGCACCCCGTGCCTCGGCCCGGTCACGCACGCGGGCTGCGGCGCGCTCTGCCCCGCCGTCGCGCGCGGCTGTTACGGCTGTTTCGGCCCCATGCGCGGCGCCAACCTCCCCGCGATGGTCGAAGGGCTGCGCACGTGCGGGATGGGCCCGCGGACGGTCGACCTGGTCCTGTCGACGTTCAACGTGACCGCGTTCCGCGCCGCCGCCGACCAGGCGAGCTCGCGGTGACGGCCGAGCGCCGTGACCTGCAGGTCGGCGCGCTGACCAGGGTGGAGGGCGAAGGCGCGCTTCGCGTCATCGTCACCGACGGCGCGGTGAGCGCCGCGGAGCTGCAGATCTACGAACCGCCGCGGTTCTTCGAGTCGTTCCTGCGCGGGCGTGCCCACACCGAGGTCAGCGACCTCACCTCGCGCATCTGCGGGATCTGTCCCGTCGCCTACCAGACCAGCGCATGGAACGCGATCGAGCAGGGGTGCGGCGTCGACCCCGGCCCACGCATCGGGGCGCTGCGCAGGCTGCTGTACTGCGGCGAGTGGGTGTCCAGCCACTCGTTGCACATCTACCTCCTGCACGCACCCGACTTCCTCGGCCTCCCCGACGGGATCGCGCTCGCCAACGGCCACCGCGACCTGCTGGAACGGGGCCTGCGGCTGAAGAAGGCGGGCAACGCGATCCTCGAGCGGGTCGGCGGCCGCGCGATCCACCCGGTCAACCCGCGGATCGGCGGCTTCCACCGTGCGCCCACCGCGGCCGAGCTGGCCGTGCTCGCCGAGCAGCTGCGCCCCGCCCTCGACGACGCCCTCGCCACCGTCGACTGGGTGGCCGGGTTCGACTTCCCGGACCGGGAGCTTCCCGGGGAGCTGCTCGCCGCCCACCATCCCGACCAGTACGCGATCGAGACCGGTGACGTCCGCTCGTCGGGCGGGCTCGCGTTCCCTGCGACCGAGTTCGACGACCACGTCGTCGAGCACCAGGTGGCGCACTCCACCGCGCTGCACGCCACGCTCGACGGACGCCGCTACCTCACCGGCCCGCTGGCCCGATACTCGCTCAACGGGGCCCAGCTTTCACCGCTGGCCCGGCAGGCCGCCGCGGCCGCCGGGCTGGGGCCCATCTGTCGCAACCCCTTCCGCAGCATCATCGTGCGCGCGGTGGAGGTCGTGTACGCGCTGGAGGAGGCGCTGCGGATCATCGGGGCCTACGAGCGCCCCGAGCCACCCGCGGTCGACGTGCCGCCCCGCGCCGGGATCGCCCGCGGCGTGAGCGAAGCACCGCGGGGGCTGCTCTACCACCGCTACGAGCTGGCGGCCGACGGGCGGATCGTCTCCGCCATGATCGTGCCGCCGACCTCGCAGAACCAGGCCGCGATCGAGGACGACCTGCGCGCCGTCGCGGCGGCCAACCTGCACCTCTCCGACGACGACCTGACGTCGCTGTGCGAGCAGACCATCCGCAACCACGACCCCTGCATCTCCTGCGCGACCCACTTCCTCACCCTCACCGTGGACCGGCGGTGAGCCGCGCGGACCCCACTGCGGCGGTGATCGGCGTGGGCAACCCCTTTCGCCGCGACGACGGCGCGGGGCCCGAGACGGTCGCGCGGCTGCGCGACCGGGTGCCTCCCGGCGTCCGCGTCACGGCTCTCGACGGCGAACCAACGGGTCTGATGGAGGCCTGGTCGGGCGTCGCGCTCGCGATCGTGGTCGACACCGTCGTGTGCGACCCACCCGACCCGGGCCGGATCCACCGCGTACAGGCGCCCGCGTCGTTGCCCGTCGGCATGTCCGTGGCGACGCACGGCCTCGGCGTCGTCGAGGCCGTCCGCCTCGCCGCGGCGCTCGACCGGCTGCCCCGCGCGCTGGTGGTGCTCGGCGTGGAGGCCGCCGACGTCGGCGTCGGTCCCGGCCTGTCCCCGCAGGTGGCCGCGGCGATCCCCGCGCTCGTGGGCGCCGTACTGGCCGAGCTCGGGACCCGTGGCTGATGATCAGGGAACGAGCACGGCGGCGCCCGTGATCCGATCGGCGGCGAGGTCGGCGAGCGCCTTGTCGGCCTCGGCGAGGGGACGCGGCGTCGTCGTCGGGCGGATGCGCAGCCGGGCCGCCAGCCGTAGGAACTCCTCACCGTCGGCCCGGGTGTTGGCGGTGACGCTGCGGAGCTGCTTCTCGCGGAACAGCTCGTCGGCGTAGGAGATCGAGGGGATGTCGCTGAGGTGGATGCCCGCTACGGCGAGGGTCCCGCCCTGGTCGAGCGCCCGCATCGCGACCGGGACGAGCTCGCCCGCCGGGGCGAAGAGCACGGCGGCGTCGAGGGGCTCTGGCGGTGTGGCGTCGGCGGGTCCGGCCGAGGCCGCACCGAGGTCGAGCGCGAGCCGACGGGCCTCTGCTGAGCGGGTGAGGACGTGCACCGTCGCTCCTTGGGCGATCGCGACCTGGGCGACGAGGTGCGCCGACGCGCCGAACCCGTAGAGGCCGAGCCTGCCCCCCGGCGGTAGCTCGGCGCGTCGAAGCGCCCGATACCCCACGATCCCGGCGCAGAGCAGCGGGGCCGCGGCGACGTCGTCCACGCCGTCGGGCAGGCGGTAGGCGAAAGCCTCCGGGACCACCGCGTACTCGGCGTAGCCGCCGTCGGCGTCCCAGCCGGTGAACACCGCATCGGGACAGAGGTTCTCCCGCCCGCTGCGGCACCACCGACAGCGGCCGCAGGTACCCCTGAGCCACGCGATCCCGATGCGGTCTCCCAGCGCGAACCGGCTCGTGTCGGCGCCGAGCGCGTCGACAACACCAACGATCTCGTGCCCCGGCACGACGCCGTGCCGTCGCGGCACGAGGTCGCCTTCCGCGAGGTGCAGGTCGGTTCGACAGACGCCGCACGCCGCGACCTCCACCCGGACCTCGCCGGGTGCAGGCGATGGTGGCTCGCGGGTGACGGCGCGCAGCGGACGGTCGGCGATGGGTCCGGGTGAGTCGACGATCCAGGCACGCATGCGTCCAGGGTGGTCCTTGATCGGCGATGAGAGAAGGGCCGGGCGACCCGTTCAGGCGAGCACCGCGTCGAGCACGTCGCGGACCGACACGACGCCGACGGTGCGGCCGTCGTCGCTGCGGATCACGACGTGACGGACCCCGGCGTCGATCATCAGCCTGCCGACCGCTGCGATCGAGTCCGTGGGCGCTGCCGTGACCAGGTCGACCGACATGACGGTCTTCACCTGCTCGCGTTCGATGTCGCCGCCGATCGCGACGACGTTGACGATGTCCCGCTCGGAGATCAGCCCGACCGGCCCGATCGGACTGCTCACCAGGAGCACGCCGATCTCGCCCGCGGTCAGCTCCCTGGCTACCTCGCGCAGCGAGTCGTGCTGTTCGACCGTGACCGGTTCGTGCTTCATGATCGTGCGGATCGGCTGCTCGGCGGCGGCCACATCCAGGACGTCCATCGGGGGATCCTTTCGGTGTCAACGCGCGGCTTCGGTCGTCGAGGCCCCGCCCACGACCTTGGCCGCCGTCAGCGACCTCGGGACGATCGTGACCGGGCACATGCTGAGCTTCACGAGAGCGCGGCTGGTGGAACCCAGCACCGCGCCCGCGATCGCCCCACGTCCCCGGGAGCCCGCGACCACCATCCGGGCCCGGATCGCGCTGCCGAGCACCGCCTCGACCACCGGCCCGTGCTCGACGCGGATCTCGACCGGCACGGTGGGGTAGCGGTCGTGCCACGGCTGCAGCCGGGTCTCCAGTGCCTCGGCCGTAGCGCTCGTCCCACGCTGGCCAGGGGCCACGTGCAGAGCAATCAGCGTGCCGCCACGGCGGTCGGCGTCGGCGAAGGCGAACTCGACGGCGGCGCTGTCGGCATCCGGGTCGGCGACCGCCAGCACGATCGGCAGCGAGTCGGTGTCGGCGCGGTGGGGACCTCGCACGACCGTCACCGGGCAGTCCGCCTTGGCCGCGACAGGTGTCGCAACCGAACCGACCAGCACGTCAGCGGCATGCTCACCGATCATCCCGACGACCAGGAGATCGGCGCCGCTTGCCGTCTGGACCAGCGTCTCGGTGGGATTGCCACCGAGCAGGGCGGTCGTGACGGTGACGTGCCGCTCCTGTTGGTGGGCCGCGGCCAGTGCGCGGCCGAGGATGCCCGTCGCGTGTCGCCGCGCGTCTGTGGCGTCGATGTAAGGGGCAACGTGCACGATCCGCAGCACGAGGCCGCGCAATCGGGCCTCGGTCGCCGCCCACGCGACGGCGCGGAGCGCGGTCGCGGAGCCATCGGTGCCCACCACGACCTCGGCGCCGCTGCGGGCCCCAGTGCGCTCGTCCATGGCGATCTCCACCGTCGATTGGCTTGTCCACCATGGATCGTCTGCGCGCGGCCACGAACGCGGCAGGGCCGCCTGCCCCGCCACCGCGGGCCAGACGACCTTTCCGAACCCGGTGTCCGGCGATGCCGCACCACCGACCCCGACGGGCGCGCTCGGGACTTGGGCTGGCCCGTTTGGTGACCGAAGACCCTGTTCCGCGCGGGCTCGCGGCGCGATGGGCGGAGCCACCGCTTCACGGTCCCACCTGACCCGCAGGCAGCCGACGCCACGGCCGATGCCGGGAGGCCCGTTCAATGTCGAACGTCGCGCACCAGAACAGCGAGGGAACCCCCTGACCCGCCTCGCTCCGGAGCACGCCGCCGCGGAGCGGTCCATGATGGCGAAGGCGGACGCGATCCTGGCGGTGTTCGACAGCACCCATCCGACGATCAGTCTGCCGGGCATCGTCGCTGCGACCGGCCTGCCGAAGACGACCGTGTACCGCACGGTCGAGAAGCTGCTGGAGATGGGCTGGCTCGCCCGCAAGACCGTCGACCCCATTGGGGGAAAGCGCCGGGACCGTTACGCGATCGGCCCTCGGCTCTTCGAGATCGCCACGCTCATCCACTTGCGCACCAACCTGCGCGAGGTCGCCTTGCCGTTCATGCAGGACCTATACGAGGCCACGCACGAGACGATCCACCTCGCGGTCCTCGAGGGCGATCACGTGCTCTACGCGGAGAAGATCAGCGGCCATCGGCCGACCACCGAGCTGAGCCGCGTCGGCGGGCGCATGCCGGTGCACTGCACCGCGGTCGGTAAGGCGATGCTCGCCTTCGCCACGAAGGAGACCGTGGACGCGGCCCTGTCGGGAGACCTGCTGGCGCGGACCCCCTCGACGATCACGACGCCGGAGCGGCTGTCGGCGGAGCTGAAGCGGGTGCGGATCGAGCAGGTGGCCTACGACCGCGAGGAGACCGCCGTCGGCATGGTGTGCGTCGCGGCTCCCGTGTTCGATCCGGCGGGCCGGTGCGTCGCCGCCATGTCGATCACCGGGCCGGTGTCGAGGCTGCGCCTTGACCGGGTGAGCCCGGCCGTACGGACCGCCGCGCTCGGGGCAGCGCGGGCGCTCGGGGCGCGTGCTTCCTACCCCGGCGTTCGTCCGCCCGACGGAACCTCCGGCCATGCGGCCGCGATCGGCCGGTCCGGCATGCGCTGACGGGGGTCGTCTCGGCGCCGCGGACCTGCCCGAGCCGAAGATCCGGACCTACCCGGTGCACAACCTGGGGTGGCCGGTCGACGCACCCCACGGACGACCGGCGCGAGACGGACGTATGCGGTGATCGAACCCCGACAATGTCGTTTTCGCGACCGCCTTGCTACGCCCCTGCGCGCATTTTGTGATGCGTATCACTGTATCAGCGCGCCTTAAGCTCGCCGCATTCCTCGTTTTGCGGTCCCTTTGGAGTTGCTGACTGGGCTTTTGGGTGCCCAACTGGAGTCCAATCGGGTTGGGCTATGTGCTAGCGCGCTCCTCAGCTCCCCAGAAAATCGGAGAACACATGAAGCGAAGGCTCTTCACCAGCCTGGCGGCGGCCACCGCGGCCACCGCGTCGATATTGCTCGCATCCGGCGCGGCCGCGGCGACGCCCGATACCACGGTACCGACCGCCGGTGCCCAGGGCACAGGCGTCACACCCAACTCAAGTGCGCCCGTGGACTTCCCGGTCGACGACAAGCAATTCAAGATCGTTGCATCGCTGCGCGGGGTCGGCAAACAGGTCTACGACTGCACCACAAGCAGCAGCAGCAACAGCGGCGGCAAATTCGTCTTCCGCGAGTCGGTCGCCGGGCTGTTCACCGCGCGCGGTGAACAGCCCGGCCGCCATTCACGGCAAGGGTCCGTTCTGGGCGAACTTCGACGGCTCTCGCGTGGAGGTGGACAGCTCCATCCCCGCCGTGTCCTTCTCGCCAGATCCGAAGAGCATCCCGTGGCTGAAGTTCGTCGCTAAGCCGACGCCCAACACGACTGGCGTGTTCAGCAACGTCGCCTTCATCCAGCGAATCGACACGCGCGGCGGCCTCGCGCCAGCTGGCACGTGCACGGCCCCGAACACAGTGGCGGTCGACTACACCGCCAACTACGTCTTCTGGGCGCAAAAGAAGTAGGCGATCCTCGGCCTGTGCGCCGTCCCGAGCATTCTCGGGCGGCGCACAGGCTCGGGTGTCAGCTCAATCCGACTGTTTGGCCTGCTCATCGCCGCGATGGGTGCACTCGCTTATGCGGCGATGGTGGGTCATGCCCACCGTCTAGGGCTGGCGCGGTCGGAACGGGTGCTGTTCGACGTGGCCTCGTTCCACGACGATCGCGGACCCGGCGGGCACCTCCTGCCACAGGCCGGGCAGCGCGGTCAGCGGTTCGGAGACCACGGCGCGCGCGTCGGAGGAGAAACCGACGAGCCGCTCGTCGTTCGGGTAGAGCAGGCGCAGACCCTCGACGTCGGTGCTGTGGAAAAGGGTGTTGACCACCGCGCCGCTCGCGTAGCGGGCCGCGATGAGGCGCTGACCGTCGCTGACCCCGACGGTCATCTGCAGCGGCTCCTCAATTCCGGCTGCGGCGCCGAGCGACTCGACGAAGCCCGCCATGCGTTCGAGGGCGCCGATCGGGTCGTCCTCCAGCCCGAACGTCAGCGCGAGGTGGAACATCACCTCGGAGTCGGTCGTGCCCTTGATCTCGGGGAACAGGTCGGGCCGCACGGCCAGCATCATGTCCCGGCGCAGCCGGTCGAACTCCGCGACGTAGCCGTTGTGCACGAACAGCCAGTGGTCGTGGGCGAAGGGGTGGCAGTTCGTCTCCTGCACCGGTGTGCCGGTGGCTGCCCGGACGTGGGCGAGGAACAGCGGCGAGGAGATTTCCGCCGCGAGGCTGTGCAGGTTGCGGTCGCCCCAGGCCGGGGTGGCACTGTGGAAGATCGCGGGCACATCGCGGCGGCCGTACCAGCCCAGACCGAATCCGTCGCCGTTGGGCAGCGGCACGTCGGGGGCGTGCGTGCGGCTCTGCTCGATCAGCGACCGCTCGGGTCCGTAGAGGAGTGCCCGGGGCTCGATCGGGTCACCGATGTATCCCAGCCACCGACACACATGCTCTCCTCCGCTCGGGTGTCATCCTGCCACCCGCCCTGGCACGGCTAGGCCGGGACGACGGGCCGGGCAGGCGGGATGCCGTCCATCCCGGATGTGATGGGAGATGGCCGGAAACCCTTGACGGTCAGCCACAGCCCCAGCGAGAACTCCCACAGGGCCACCGGGAGGGTCGCGATCGCCGACAAGGGTGAGATCGGCTCGATGATGCCGAACAGCACCGCGATGGTGGAGGCGATGAGCAGCGGCGCTCCGATGAGTCCCATCAGGGGAATGGCCCGTGGCACGAGGCCGGATCGGTACATCAAGCTGCCCAGCAGCAGCGCGCTGATGCACGGCATGAGGGTCTGCCCGAGGAGGAACGTCCCGTTGTAGGTCGCCACCAGCGACGCACCGGTGGCCACGAGCGAGGTCGAGTCCGCTCCGGCCGCTGCGCCCAGGTCGTGCCGCAGGTGCACCAGCGCGAGGAGGCTCACGACGCCGGTGAAGATCATGGCTGCCTCGAGCGTGCGAATGGCGACGAAGCCGAGTGCCATGCCTTCGTTCTGCCGCTTGACCACCGGGAACAGCGTGACGGCCGTGCCGATGCCCGCCAGAGCGACGATCACCTCGAGGAAGGCGCCCCAGAGCACACCGGTGCTGCTGCCGGCGCTGACGATGAATCCCCGATCGGTCTTGACGTCGCCGTAGAGGGCGAGCGTGGGGATCGAGATGAACGTGATCAGGTAGAAGACACCTGCGACGAGCGCGGTCTTCCGTAGTGGGGTCATCGGGTCTCCCCTTGTGGTTGTTGCGGTTCGCGCGGGGATCGTCGTCGAGGTCGAACCGATATCGATGCGATTCGAGATGTTGGCCAGAATGGTCCGCCAAGCATCGTGAACGTAGACCCGGCAACCCGACGAGGCAAACG
>CAVTOL010000003.1:0-8304 GCA_963736375.1 uncultured Actinomycetota bacterium | reverse complement strand
TCCCCGTTCTGCGCACGCGGCGAGCGAGCGTCAGATCGGCAGGGTCGCTGGTGACGACGATGGGTTCGGGACAGGTGTCCGCGTATGCGGCCACGATGGCGTCGAGCGCGCCCGTCGACCTGCGGGCCGACGAGGTGGGCGGCGACTTCGGGGACGCTGGAGTTCGACCTGTTGGCGCAATCCGATTCGGCCAACGACACCAATCTGTGAGTTCGGCGCATTCACTTCGACGCGCGACGTATCACGGCCGTCGGCCGACGCTCTGTGTCTCGGGAAGCCCTGCGGCCTTCCACGGGGCCGTCACCTGGGACGAGGGGCCGGAATGGCTGATGACGAGTTCTCCATCACCGCACTCGTGGCGGCGGCCGCCCAGGGGGATCAGTCAGCATGGAACGACATCGTCGACCGTTACAGCCCGCTGCTCGTGGGCGTTCTGCGGCAATGTCGGCTGGCGGCGGCCGATACTGAAGACGTCGCGCAGACGGTCTGGCTGCGGCTGGTCGAACACTTGGACACGCTCAGAGAGGCTCACGCCCTACCCCAGTGGATCGTCACGACCGGTCGTCATGAGGCCTGGCGACAGGCCGCGGTCGGCCGCCGGGTTCAGCTACGCGACCCGGAGTCCGGCGATTGGACCCGACGCGCGGCCGATGTGGATACACCGGAGGACACGCTGCTGCGGGTCGAGCGGCAGCACGCCCTGCTCGCGGGCCTCGCTGAACTCGGAGACCGTGATCGGCAACTCTTGTTGTTGCTGATGGAGGATCCGCCGCCGAGTTACGTGGAGATCAGCAGAAGCACCGGGATCCCGGTCGGCGGAATCGGCCCGACTCGAGCGCGGGCCTTGGCCAAGCTTCGTCGCACTCAGGCGATCCAGGCGATCCAGGCTTTCGCGGCGGACCGTCCCGAATCCACGACCCGGGCACTGGGGTGAGCGGGGTGGACCGGCATCGATGGGACGACGACGAGGCCCTGCTGGCCGATCTCACCGAGGCGACGCGAGAGGTCATGCCACTCTCTGCCCGCATCGCCGAGCACGCGCGGGGGGCGCTGGCCTGGCGAACGGTCGACACCGATCTCATGCCTGCCACCGTGAGCTTCGACTCCGCGACGGAGAGCGTGGGAAGCAGCCGTGCAGGAGACGGCGCTGCGCGGGTGCTGGTGTTCGAGTGCCCACCGCTGGCGATCGAGGTCGAGCTGCAGGTCGATCGGATCCTCGGTCAGCTCCTCCCACCGGGCGCGGCGGAGGTGACCCTGGAATCGGCAGAGGGCGCGGTGCTCCGGGGAGTGGCCGACGAGCTCGGCTTCTTCGTTCTCGCGGATGTGCCGCAGGGCTCTGTCCGGCTGCAGTGTCAAACCGCTACCACCCGGCTGGTGACCGGCTGGTTCCAGCCGTGATCGGCTCACACCCCCAGAGAGATGAACGCGTCGGCGGCCGCTCGGGCCCGCGGCTCGTCGCTCGCCGCTGTGCGTGCCACGCACAAGGCCTCGGCCAGCGGCGCGCCTGCCCGGAGTCGGGCGTGCAGGGCAAGCATGAGTGGCACGGTGGCCGCGTCGTCGACCGGGACGACGCTGGCGACAACGCCGACGGATCCGAGCGAGATCAACGCGCTGACCAGCCCGACGAGTTCGTCGGCCCCGGACGGGGCGCCCACCGCGGTGTTGCAGCTGGACAGCACTACGCGGTGCGGCGCACGGTCGAGCCGTTCCAGGTCGTAGACGGTCAGTGGCCCATCGTCGAGCTCCAACGCGGAGAAGAACGGACTGTCGGCCCGGAACGTGCCGTGCGCGGCGATGTGCGCGAGCCATGCACCGTCGAGAGCCGCCATCACCCGCTCGGCGGTCGCGTTGCCCTCGGTGAGCACGGCGGCCTCCGGGTACTGCCGGGCGAGTTGATGCACCTCCTCGGCGCCGGTCGACAGGTTCGGGCCGCCCACCAGAACCACCCGCCCACCCGGCGGCGGTGCAGCTCGGCGTGCGCGCAGCCAGGTGGCGGCCGAGGGCACGACGGTGGTTGGTTTGCCGCGCAACGCGGGCAGCAGGTTCCACGGCACGGAGTGCAGCCGGCTGGTCGGGACCACGACCACGGCCGCACCGGTCAGCAGTTCCGGTATCCCGCCGAGCAGGTCGGCTTCGAGCCGGGCCCCGAGGAGATCCAGATCGAGCGGGTTGGCGGTCGTCGCCCGGGTGCCCGCCCGGCGCAACGCGAACAAGGCGCGCGCGAGTGCGTGGTCCGCGGCCGCCGTAGGGCCGATCGGACAAAGCCGCAGCCGGTCGCCGCCTGCGAGAACGGCGTACAGCTGTCCGTCCACATCGATCAGCTCGATCAGGTCGGTGCCCCCGAGCTGGCCGAGCAACTCCGTGGAGTCGAACGGCTGCGCCTCGCCGATCGCGGTTCCCGGGGTCTGGAGCACGCGCTGGCGCACCGCGGCCTCGCGGCGACGGCGTTCCCGGTGCAGCGCGGCCACGGCGAACTCGGGAAGGCGCTCGGCCTCCAGGCGACGGACCACCCTGCGCAGCGCAGCCAGCTCGGCCACCAGGCCGCCATCTCTCCGTGGGCGTACGGGCGGGACCGCGAGCAGGCTCGCTCGGCTGCGCTCTCCCCAGCCGAGCAACAGCTGCGGGTCGGCGCGGCGCACGGCGTAGCGCAGCGCCATCTGCACCAGCTCCGCCCGTTGCGCCGTGGCGAGCACCCGCAGCTCGGTGGACCCGACGGTGTCGAGCTGTATCTCCAAGGCGCGCAGCCCACGGTCGCAGACCGCGAGCATGTCCCGCCATCGACCGTCCTCGGCGCACACGATGGCCCGGGCCAGCCAGCCTGCTGCGGACGGACGGCCGCCCTTCTGCCGCGCCCGCGCGGCCGAGCGGAGGTGCTCGCGGGCTTCGCCGGACCGGCCGCGGGACAGCGCCAGGCGCCCGGCCAGCAGCCGAGCGTCGGCCGCCCGCTCGGGGCTCAGCTCCTCCAGCCCGGTGGCGACCCGCCTGGCCCGGCTGAGCAGGGCGGGGCTGCGGTCCCCTGCCGCTACCCGGCACTGCACGAGCAGCAGCTCGGCGCGAGCGGCCCACAGCCTGCGCTTCTGACGGCGGAACAGCTGCAGCGCGTCGAGGCAGCGGCGCTCGGCGACATCGAGCGCCCCGCAGTCGTAGGCGGCCAGTGCCGCCGAGTGCAGCATCTCGGCGCGCCGGGTGGCCGATCCGCGCATGTTCTCGATCCGGTTCACGGCCACGTCGGCCTCCGCGAGGGCCTCCCGTGCGAGGCCTGCCGCGACCAGCACCTCGCACCGGTTCGCGTGCAGCTCAGGGTCGAACACGCCGAGCTGGTCCATCCGGCGGAGGGCGTCGGCGTACATGGCGAGGGCCGCAGGCAGGTCCCCGCGCGCGAACTTCGCCGCTCCCCGCTCCTGGCGGACGATCGCCAGGTCCATCTGCTGACCGGTGTGGGTGTAGAGCGCCTCGCATCGGGCGTAGTCGGCGTCGGCCAGGTCGATGGCGCCCATGCCTATGTGTGCCATGGCGCGGTGGTTGTAGGCCCTGGCCAGCCAGAGCAGCTCATTGGTTTCACGCAGCAGGACCACCGCCCGGCGAGCGTCGTCCAGCATTTCGGGATACCGCCCGAGCAGCCACAACACGTGCGAGCGCCGGATCAGGTGGCGGGCGGCGGCGACCCCGCTGCTGCCGCTGACCACGGAATCGAGCATGGTCAGGCCGCGGCGCGGCTGGCCCGCCATCGCCAGTGCGATGCCGAGGCTCGCCCGAGCGTCGTCCGCTCGGTGCGCGTCGCCCGCGAGCTTGCCGAGCCGGACCGCCGAACGCAGATGGCTGATCGACTGATCAATGTCGCCGAACTCACGCATGACGATCCCGGCGGACTGATGAGCGATCGACGCCACCCGCGGGGGTGGGCCTGCCGCGAGGATTTCGCGCGCCCGCTCCAGGGCCTCGACGGGCCGCGAAAGCGCCAGTGCCAACAACCCGTCCACGTTGTCCCGGACCAGCCCCTGCGGGATCGCGGACACGCGACGGACAGTAACGGCCGCCCAGTGGAGCGTCGACCCACTTCAGATATCGGAGGCAACGATGGTTGACCCGGTCATTGTCGATCAGCACGCGGTGGTGCGGGACGCGCTGCCCACCATGCGGGCCCACCCTAGTGACTGGGAGGGCAACGACGAGGACTTCAAGTGCCTCTACCGGGAGGGCTGCTTGCTGACCCGCGGTGCCGATGCCGCCGGTGTCGCGGGCTTCGTCGCCGACCAGCTCGACCTCGAACCCCTCGACCCGCACTCCGACGACGGGGCCACCCGGGCGACGATCGCGGGGATCCGGGCGTCGGGGGATGTTCCGGACGGCAGCTACCTGAGCGAGCATCTCGCCGTGGGCCTACACCGGCTCTGGTACCGCTCGCCTTCCGTGGACCGGCATCCCGTAGCCCCTGCGCTGTTGGACGACCTGGATCGACGAGGCGGCGCCGGGGCCGCCGACCTGGACTACGTCTTCCACACGGCGGGGCGCGCGTGCTCGGCGGTGGAGCCGCACGAGGTTCCGGAGTGGACGTTCGATCCGTTTCCGGTGGCGGCGCGGGGCCGCGCGGGTGCGACGTTGGCGGACGGGAGGAATGTGCTCGCCAGCATCGTCGACACCGGCTGGATCGCGGGGGCCGAGCAGCAGCACTGGTGGTTGAAGGGCGTGAAGGGCGATCCCGACGAGATCGTCGACGAGGAGATCAAGTACGAGCAGGGCCACGGCACGTTCGTCGCCGGGTGCCTGCGGTCGACCGCCCCGAACGCCGACATCTTCGTCGAGGCCAGTCTGGTGGACGCGGGCGCCGCATTCGAATCCGACATCGTCGTCCAGCTCGCCCAAGGGCTGCAGCGCAGCCCCGACATCGTGGTGCTCAGCTTCACCACCCGCACCCGCGAGGACCTCTCCCCGCTCGGCTTCGACGTGCTGTACGAGAACCTCATCAAGAATCGCAAAGGGCTCGCCTTCCTCTGCCCGGCAGGCAACGACGGCGAACGCACGGTGATGTGGCCAGCCGCGTACCCGTGGGTGGTGTCGGTCGGCGCGCTGTCGACCACGTGGCAGACCAAGGCGACGTTCTCCAACTGGGGCGGCTGGGTCGACGTGTTCGCGCCGGGTGAAGACCTGGTGAACGCGTACGCGACGGGCACGTACACCTGCCAGGAAGCCCCGAACAAAGGGGACAGGAGGAAGTTCACCGGAATGGCGCGCTGGAGCGGCACGTCGTTCTCCACGCCGCTCGTCGCAGGCATGATCGCGGCGCGGATGTCGGCCACGGGCGAGAACGGGCAGCAGGCCGCCGAGTACCTGCTGCGGGTCGCCCGGTCGCAAGCCATCGCGGGCGTCGGTCCGGTCCTCTATCCCGATCAGGCGCTCGCCGAGCTCTAATCCGCGACAACTGGGGCCTACTCGGATGTATCACCGCGGCGGCTCGATGCTCCGTACCGGGAGAAAGCCGTGGACGAGGGGCCAGCATGGGCGATGAGGAGTTCTCCATCACTGCCGTGGTGACGGCGGCCGCCCACGGCGACCAAGCGGCGTGGAACGACATCGTCGATCGCTTCAGTCCTCTGCTGGCGGCGGTCTTGCACCAGTGCGGTTTGGCCCGCGCGGATGCGGAGGACGCCGCGCAGACGGTCTGGCTTCGGCTGGTCGAGAACCTCGACAAGCTCAGAGAGGCACGGGCTCTGCCAATGTGGATTGTCACGACGGGACGCCGCGAGGCGTGGCGGCAGGCCGCGAGCCACCGTCGGGTGCAGGTACAGGATCCGGGGACAGGCGCGTGGACCCGGCAGCCTGCGAGTGGGGAAACGCCCGACGACGTGGTCGTCCGGTCGGAGCGGCAGCAGGCGTTGCTGACGGGCCTCGCTACGCTCCCGACCCGGGACCGCGAGCTGCTGCTGCTGTTCCTCCAAGATCCACCGCCCAGCTATGCGGAGATCAGCAGGCGCACGGGAATTCCGATCGGGGGCATCGGTCCGACCCGCGCCAGGGCCCTCGACAAGCTCCGCCGCACTCCGTCGATGCTGGCGATCGTCGCGGGCGAGTGCGACTGCCGGGATTCTGCTGCGCAGGTGCGGGGGTGAGCGGGATGGACCGGCATCGATGGGACGACGACGAGGCGCTGTTGGCCGATCTCGCGGACGCCATGCGGGACGTGACTCCGCTGTTGCCACGGATCGTGCAACAGGCCCGGGGCGCACTGGCCTGGCGGACGGTCGACAGCGATCTGCTGCTGGCCACGCTGAGCTTCGATTCCACTTTGCAGGGCTCGGGCCAGAGCCGTGATCAGGAGGACGGCCAACGGGTGTTGGTGTTCCACTCGTCGCCGTTGGCGATCGAGGTGGAGCTGCAGTTCGATCGCATCGTCGGTCAGATCATCCCACCGGGCGCAGGCGAGATCACCCTCGAGGCCGCGGACGGCACCCAGGTCCGCGTCGACGCCGACGACCTGGGCTTCTTCATCCTTCCCAGTGCGTCGGAGGGCGCGATTCGGTTGCGTTGCGAGACGCCGACCACGCGGCTCGTCACCGACTGGTTCCAGCCGTGAGGCCCGGTCAGTAGAGGTCAGTAGAGGTCGCGGAAGGCGTGCACGTGGCGGCGTTCCTCGTCGTCGTAGACGTCGGCGACGTGCTGCAGGGTGGCGGCGATCTGCCGCATCTGCCCGGTCCCTTCGGCGCAGCGAGCGGCCACCGCCGCGGTGAGCTCGGCGTGCGTGGTGACGATCAGCTGGAAGACCCCGGCCTGTAGCCGGTCGAACGTCAGCGCGCGCGCTCGATCGCTCGCGGCCGCCAGCACGCCTGCCTGCGCGGACCAGATGTCGGCCTCCGTGCGTAGCGTCCCGGTGGCCACTGCGATGTCGTGTGCGGTGGGTGCCATCACGTCCTCCGAGGCAGGGCGTGGAGCTGTTCGATCATCGCCCCGACCAGATCGTCGAGAGCGACGGCCGCCGACGCCCGTTCCGCGACGGAGGCGGTCAGATCGCGGCGGGCGGCGGCCAGCGCCTCGGCCAGCGCAGCCTCGGCGTGCGCCCGGCCGACCGCGGCGGCCCACTGCTCGTCGAGCGTGCAGCGCAGTGCGCACGGCCGTGTCAGCGTGATCGTCACCGGCGCGGCGCCCGATCGTCCGACGCCGACCGGCAGCCCGGATGCGAGCCGGGCCATGGCGTGTTCGGCGAGCTCGAGCAACTGCCGCCCGGATCCCCACTCGCCTACAGGCCGGGCCATCGGTTCGGGCGGAGTGGGCGCGCCCCCCAGCGCCGCCGCGGCTGCGGCCACCTCCGCGGCGGTGGCCGCGACGTGGACGCGGTGCGCGGCCGCGTACGCCTCCCCGACCGCCGCACACGCCCGCTCCGCTCGGGCCGCCTGAGCCCAGCGCATCAGCGGCCGGATCAGGAGCGGCAAACCGTCGGCCGCGAGCACGACCTCGACCGCACCCAGCTCGTCGACCCCCCGTACTCCGGCGGGTGAGCCCAGCACGTCCATGCCGTGCGACGGTAGCCCGCCCATCCGATCACCGTGGCCGTTTGCCGAAACTCCTCGCGGTGCCAGGCGTTCGTCGCGGCGAAATGACGGTGGCGCAGACGAAACAGTGCCCGCACAAGCGTCGCGACGCTTGTGCGGGCACGGCGAGTCGTGCGCGACCGACTCCAGGGGCGGTCAGGCGGCGACCGGGAGGGCCACCTCCGCGGCGAGCCGCGTGATCCGAGCCGAGTCGCCCGCGACGAGGGCGTCGGTCGGGGTCAGCCAGGAGCCGCCGACGCCGCCGACGTTCGGCAGCCGCAGATAGCGCTCCGCGGTGGCCGCCGTGATCCCGCCGGTCGGGCAGAACCGGAGGTGCGGCAGTGGGCTGGCCAGCGACGCCAGGTATGGCGCGCCGCCCGCGGCCTCGGCGGGGAGGAACTTCATCGCGGTGTGGCCCCGTTCGCGACGGCCAGCATCTCCGAGACGGTCGAGGTGCGGGCAGGTAGGGCAGCCCGGTGGCGTCCATCGCGTCCAGCAGGGCGGGCGTGCTGCCCGGGCTGACGAGGAACTGCGCGCCCGCCGCGGCGGCTCGGCGGGCCAGGCCCGCGGACAGGATCGTGCCCGCGCCGACGAGCAACTCGGGTACCTCGGCCGCGATCCGCCGGACCGCCTCCAGCGCCGACGGCGTGCGCAGGGTGAGCTCGATGATCGGCAGGCCGCCCGCGGCGAGCGCGCGGGCCAGCGGCACCGCCTGCGTCGCGTCCTCCAGGACCACGACCGGCACGACAGGGGCGACATCCAACAGCGCACTCATGCGACC
>CAVTOL010000002.1:0-660395 GCA_963736375.1 uncultured Actinomycetota bacterium | reverse complement strand
CGAGGCGAACTTGCGGGCCAGCCGGTCCGGCGAGTAACAGATCACGACCTCGACCCCGACCCCGGCGACCAGGTCCCGCAGCCGCTCCAGCGCCGGGCGGGCCAGGGTGCGGCAGGGGCGCCGGTACGTCTTGGCGCGGTGGGCCTTGCCAGATCCAGCGTCAATCTGAGGGTCGGACTCAACCCGTACCAAGAACTGGCGACGTCGGCGGGTGACGTGTCCCAAGTTTCATACACCCGCGAGCGGTGCGTCAGCACCATGACCATCTGAGGGGGCCCCGGCGCAGCAATGCGCCGGGGCTACCCGACGAAATCTGGTTCGGAAACATCACTCGTCAATCGATCCGCCGCGGCACCTTCAGCTCCGTCAAGGTTCTGATCAATCAGATACGCGACTACATCAACCACTGGAACGCCGACCCGAAACCATTCGCCTAGACCGCCACCGCCGACGAGATCCTCGCCAAGGTCCGTATCGTCCAGGCCAGCATCAAGAAACTCGTCGACAACAACGCGAAATGAAGGACACTGAATCACGAGACACTAGTCGGCGGCCTGACCAGTTACAACTTATTCAGGTCCCGGACCGTCGGTAAATCCCTGGGGCGAGGTATCTTTCCCGTTCCGCGACTCGCGCCACCGGCGCCAGCGGTACGGCGAGCGGACCGTAATAGTTGCCGCTGCCAAGCAGCAGAGCAGCGCTAGCAGACCAACCCGCAAATCAACAACCAGACTGACCACGATCGTCAGGTCAGCTAACGCACCGGTGATCATGAACCATACGAGAGTCGGGAGGAGCGGCCGCCGAGGCGCCGTGGCCCGTACTTCACGCCTGCTGCTGATCTGTCCCCAAGTGAGCAAGTTTGAGACGCGTTTACTCGTATTAATCAACATTCGCGCGACGTGCTGCATGTGCCCTCAGATTGAAAAAATGCATTAGGGCTAGATCGATTGCTTCAGCCCGACCAAGGTCGAACCACAATTGGCCACCTGTCGCGTGAGATGAACCGAATTGGCACCGGCCGTTCAACGATTCAAATCAAATGTGGTATCCAGCGGACATCGACGCGGGGCCGGATGGTGGACCGCGCATCGTCGCCACCGACGCCCCTTGCGCTGGCGGCTTCGGTCCAGTGCTAGCCGCGACGACCGCCGCATCGCCGAGCATGCGATGCTGTCGTCGAACGCAGCCCGCACCGTCCGGAAGGTGTTGGCAGCGGTCGCGACGACGAACATGGACTGCCCACGGCCTACCTTCGGCTGCGGGACCCTTGGCGAGAGGCCACGCTCCTATAGGAGAAATAGGATCTCCATCGGTGTACGGCGCTACGGCGCAAACCAAGACCCGCGAGAAACAGGTTTTGGGCAGCGCCCTCACCTAGCCCATGATGCCAGTGGGCAGGACAGCAGGGGAGCTGGTCGATGGTTGTAGTACCAGTCCGCCACAGGCGAATGGACCGACCGGTGCCGGGCTGGAACCGTGGGCCGGGCACAGCACCGACGCCGACTCCCTGCGGCGCCTCGACGTCTTTGCGCAGACCTGCGCGCCGACAGCCGACGAGCACCCCTCCAGGTCCGCGGCACACCGACCGCCGCGAATCCGACGGCAACGAGCAGTGACGTTCCGCAACCCGTGGCCCGTCGCGCCCCAGGGCCTCGGCAAGGTCGTCAGTTGCGCGTGTATGCGTGGTGACACGCCGGTGATGCGGTAGGTGCGGGTGCGGGCACGACCTGCTGGTGATCATGAAGGTTCCTGCACCGGACTGATCATCGGAGCGTGTCGTGCCCGCTTGCTCATCCTCGCCGATCGACATGCTCGCCGCCCGCGTTGGGGCCGCATCTGATCGTGTGTCCGATCCTGATCCCTCGGGGGAGGTGGCGGATGTGCAGGCGCCAGCCGATCTGGTGGCCGCGTTGCCGACAATGTCCGATCCGCGGGCCGGCCGCGGGATCCGGCATCGGTTGGTGACGGTGCTTGCGTTGGCGGTGTGCGCGGTGCTGGCCGGGGCCCGTAGCCGCGATCGACGAATGGGTCCATGACCTGCCGCTGGGCGTGCGGGTCCGGCTCGGGCTCACGGTTCGACAAGCGACGCCGAGCGAGTCGGCGCTGGCCGCACACCGAGCGCTGCCCGCCGACTCCAATCTGGTCCAGTCCATCGCGGTGCTAGCCCGCGCGCAACAGGACGCGGTCTGGGCACGCACCGATGCGACAACAAGCTGCGCTCACTGCTGCGTGAGTTCTACCCCGCCATCCTGGCCGCGTTCGCCAGCAAGCGCGGCGGGCTGCTCCGGCCCGAGGCGCGGGCGCTGTTGGCTGCCGCGCCTATCCACGTCACACCCGCGGGGATACATCCCGGCCGGGGTGCACCATCTTGGCGGCACCCAGGCGCTGCGGTTCGCCCGGCCGCGGCGCCGACGACTACGCCCGGATGGGCCGCCAACGCTGCCTGCTCGATGACCTCCTGGCCCAGAAAGGCCCACCAAACGTGGTCACCCACTTCCCGGACATCGCCGCCGCCACCACCAACACCGCCACCACCAACACCGCCACCCCACCCTCACCACCAACATCCGGGCTGGGCGGCGTTGCCGATCGCGCCGGGGACGAACACGTTGTCGGCAGGTCGAAGGCGGTCGCGGCGAGCCACGGCGGAGCTCGGATTGGTGGTAGCGCCGCCCGGAATCGGCCGGCTTGACCGGCCTCGACTCAGGCGGCTGCACGGCGAGTGCGACGCGCCGGGTGCGGGCGGGGGCTGCTGGCCGGGGCGGGCGGTTGTGCCTGCCCACCCTTAGGATCCTGAACCCCACCACCGGGATGTATGTTCTCCCAGCGGGTGGCGTACACATCCCGGCGTGCGGCGAACAACGTGCGGAAGAACCGCACCTTGTCCCCGCCTGCCGACGAGGAGGTGACCGGGCCCGGGTGGTCGAGGAACAGCCCGGTTTGGGTTGGGCCCGGCGGTCGCGCCTGCTCGGGTGTCAGCTGCAGGAGCCTGTGCAACCGCGCGTTCTCCGCACGCAGCCAGACCAACTCCGCCTCGAGCGATTCGGCCTTGGTCACGGTTACCATCCCATCACGGGGCAGGTAGAGACGCGCTGAAGCACACGTCGGACACGGTGATGCAGGTTCGTCCTCCATTCACCGCGTGGGCACGCCCCGCGACGAACTGCGCGGGCTGCTCGCGCGGGTGCCCGACGAGCAGGTGATCGCCGCGGCATCGGATCTCGAAGCCCGGCGAGCCCGGCTCAGCGACGTCGGGCGGGAACGGCAGTGGCCGCCAGCGTGGGGGGGGAGTGGGGGGGGGGGGGGGGGGGGGGGGGGGGGGGGGAGGGGGGGTGGGGCCACTTCTTCACTTCGGGTTGTTCACACTAGGTGGCGCCGGCCGTCGCCCGCTGGCGGCGTGGCTCAACAGGGGTGATCAGACCGGAAGTCAGGTTGCCCGTCGCGGGGCTCTCCATCACCGGCGACCGGAAGTAGCCCTGATCACCATCGGGATCGACCCGCGCAAGAGCTCGTTCAACACGTGGTCGCCGTGCAGCCCAGCGGCGATATCGGGTGCCACGATCGGGCTCGAGGTCAACCGCAACACCGTCACCGGGTTGCGGGCATGGGCCCGGCAGTGGCCGCAACGGCGGTGGGCGGTCGACGGCGCCGCCGGTCTCGGTCGTGGCGGGTATCGGGATCGTCGGTGCGCTTCGATTCTCACCGGGGTCGGGTCGCGGTCGCGGTCGGTTGTGGTCGCGCCACGGGGAACCTGCCGGTGCTGACGGTGCGACGGTGCGACTGGCGCTGGGGACGGACGTTGTCGCGGGTGCGGGCGTGGGTCCGCCGGTCGGGCGCGGTGCCCGGTAGCGCTGGACACGCCCGGTGTGCGCTCGACGTGACAGGCCGGCGGGCGAGCGGGCTTCGGCGAGCGGGCTTCGGCAAGGTGGTGACCGCGGCATGACCCCGGCGGCAATGGCGTCACCGCTTCCTGACCTCTGCCCACCCTGACCTCTGCCCCACCTGACGTCTGCCCACCCTGACGTCTGCCCCACCTGACGTCGGTGTGCCCCTCGTCGTGGCGTTCGTCGGGCGGAGCGGCGGCGCAGGGCGCAGTCGGTGATCAGCCCGGGCAGGCGCATGGCCGCGTGCGGGTTTCCGGTGACCGCTCGGACTGGCTGCGGGATGGCTGCGTGGCCCGCCACGCCGATCGGGGAGGCCGGTGTCAGGCAGGTGCGGTCGTGGTGGGTTGGGCGCCGGTTGCCGTGTGCGGAGTCGGTGCGCGTCGGTGCCCGGACGTGCCGCCCTCGGCGTTCGGATCGGTGGGTCGGAGGGTGCGGTCGTCGCCTGCGGCCGGGCCGGGTGTCGCCGGCGGGGGCGGGTTGGCCGGGTTGGTTGGGCTGGTGGGTGTTGTGCGTCGGCGGTGGGTTCGGGTGCGGTGGGCGGCCGGGCGGTTGTGGGGGAAGCCGAGTTCGCCCAGTTCGGCTGGTGTCCAGCCGTGGGTGCGGCGGGCGGTGGCGTAGCGTTCGGTGTACTCGGTGACCGCGTGGGTGAGCGCGGTTTCGGCCGCGGTGGATTGGGCCCGTCGCTGCGCGAGCAGGTCGTGGGCGTGGGCGAGGTCGGCGATCGATTGCACGCGTGGTTCGAGCATCTGCCGCGCGGCCGCGACGGCCTCGGGTTGCGGATTCCGGGTTGTCACACGGCCGACGGTACCCGATGTCGCCCGACCTGATGTGACGATCGTACCCATTTTCTCGGCGCTTGTTGGATACTGTTCGTCGTATCCATGGTGCTCCGTATGATTTCCCGAGCGGCGACGGTCCCGTGGCAGGTTGTCGCGGACGGTGTGCGCGGTACGGCACGCGATCCGGGCGGCGACCGTCGGGTGTGGGCGTCGTGGGTACGGCGGCGAGGTCGCGAGAGGCTGCCCGCGCCGATCGAGCCATTGATGGAGGTCCCGCGCGGTTCTCCGCTCGCCGCTACCACGGCCCAGTGCAGCGCGGGGCAGCGTGAGGTGCGACCCCGGCTCGGCCGGCAGGTCGGACCCGACGAGGTCATCGCGCCGGTCGGGCGGGGCGTGCCGGTTGCCCGCGGCGCGGGCGGTCATCGCCTCGGGTCGCATGCGGGACATCGTGCGGATGGTTGCTGCCCGCGGGCCGAGCCCCTGGAGGTACAGAAAGCGCCGGGAGATGAGGTGTACGATTGTACTGTTGATGCGGGAGGTCCATGAGCAGGTTGCGCGCCAGTTGAGTCAGCCAGGCGCCGGTGGGGTGGGCGGTGACGCCGAGGATGTGCACGCGGCGGGTGGCGTGCTCGATGACGAAGAATACGTACATCCGGCGCAGGGTGATGGTGTCGAGATGAAGCAGGTCGCAGGCGAGGACGGCGTGCGCTTGTGCCCGCAGGAACTCGGTCCACGAGGGTCCGGATCGGCGTGTCGACGGGTCAATGCCGGCGCCGCGGAGGATCTTCCAGATGGTGGAGGCGCCGATCTGGTAGCCGAGGCCGGCGAGTTCGCCGTGGATCCGTCGATAGCCCCAGGTGGGGTTCTCGGTGGCCAGGCGGATGACCAGGGCGCGCAGGCCGGCGGGGATGGCTGGCCGACCGGGTTGGGAGGGTGAGGTAGTCCAGCGGCGGGTGACGAGATCTCGGTGCCAGCGCAAGATCGTGGACGGTGTGACGAGCAGCCCGAGGCGGCGGCGGACAGGTAGGAGGCGGCCCAGGGCGGCGATCACGGCTCGGTCGGTCCGGCTGATCCGCGGGCGTGGTGTACGTCGTTGGAGCACGGCCAGTTGGTGGCGTAGGACGAGGATCTCGATCTCCTTCGTGCTGTCGGATCGGGTGCATAGCACCATCCAGCCCAGGAGCTTGGTGAACATCAGGTAGATCAGCCGCAGCGCCACCGGCCGATCATGCCGGGCTGCATCCAGTGACGAAGTGGCAGGTCAAGGGCCGTGGGCACAGTTTCGGGCACCCACAGGCCAGCCGCTCGGGCGCGACGCGGAGGTCCTCCGCCGGGCAGAGGGCATCGCGCGGCTGCTCGGCGCCCAACCGCTCCTCGACGATATCGCCGATCTCGCCACCCGGGCCCGCATCCCGCTCGCCGCGCCCACCGCCCCCGATCCCGCCCCGCGGCAGCCGGGTCGGGATCGATCGGGCACCCCGCTCGACGAGCTCACCACCCGCGAGCTGGAGGTCCTCCGCGAGCTCGCCAAGGGCCTCACGAACCGGGAGATCGGGCGCAGGCTCTACATCATGTTGAGCGGCGCTGGGGAATCCGACGTGGGGGGCGGTTTCCGGGCATTGTGGGTGCCGACGGATCTTGGTGTGTGCTGGGCTGGGTGTGCTGTTGGTAGGCGGCGGCACCGTGCCGATGAGGGCATACGAAAGGCCCTCCCGGTGTCTCTTGACCGAGTGCGTCCGGGAGGGCCGTGTCGCGCGCGGAGGCGCTGTGTTCACGGTAGGGACCAACGCTGCCCGAGTCGAGGAATGGCTCACCGACGGTGAGCTGATGTGTCCGAGTTGTGGCGGTTCGTTGCGGCCATGGGGCTGGGCCCGGACGCGAACGCTGCGTGATGACGGCGGCGCGGTGGTGTTGCGGCCGCGGCGGTCGCGGTGCGGTGGTGCGGTGGGTCGCATGTTCTGCTTCCGGTGTTCGCGCTGCTGAGGCGGGCGGATGCGGTGTCGGTGATCGGGGCGGCATTGGCCGCGCGGGCGGACGGCGCGGGCGTGCGGAAGGTGGCCGCGGTGGTGGGCCGGCCGGTGGAGACGGTGCGGGGCTGGTTGCGCTGTTTCACCGAGCGCGCCGAGGCGGTCCGGGTGGCGTTCACCGCGCTGCTGGTGGGTGTCGGGGTCGATCCGGTGCCACCGGCAGCGACGTCGTCGGTGCTCGCGGACGCGGTCGCCGCGATCGTTGGAGCATCCATGGCGGCGCGGTCACGCTGGCCGGAGATCGGCGAGCTGCCTGCGTGGTTGCTGGCCGCGGCGGTGACCGGCGGCCGGCTGCTGGCCCCCGGACTGGCCCCGATCCACAAGATCAACGAGCAACACGAGTTGCCTCTCCCGGGGCTGATCTTGACCTGACAGCTTGTCCGGATCTGTCCATTCAAGATCCGGAGGAGGTGCCGACGGCTGATGTCGAAGGCCAATGAGGAACAACAGACCCGGTTGGAGAGGGCACGCCAGATCGGGCTGTTCCGCTACATGCTCATCCGCGAGGCAGCGGATGCGACGCTGACCGGACGGCAGCGGGGGGCGTTGGTGCGTGCCCTTGCCGCGCAGGCCCACACCGAGCCGGACGGCCGCATCGTGCGGATCACCCGCTGGACGCTGGACCGCTGGATCCAGAACTACCGCGAGGGCGGGTTCGACGCGCTGGTCCCCTCGCCGCGCCAGTCCCAGCCGCGAACCCCGCCGGAGGTGTTCGAGCTGGCTGCGGCGTTGAAGAAGGAGAACCCGTCCCGTTCGGCGGCGCAGGTCCGCCGGATCCTGCACGCCCAGCTCGGTTGGGCGCCCAACGAGACGACCCTGCAGCGGATGTTCGTGCGGACCGGGTTGACCGCGCTGCGCGCACCCGTCGAGCCGGCCGTGTTCGGCCGGTTCGAGGCCGGCCGGCCGAATGAGATCTGGACCGGGGACGCGCTGCATGGCCCGCGGATCGGCGGCCGGAAAACGTATCTGTTCGCCTTCCTCGACGACCATTCCCGCGCGATCGTCGGGCACCGCTGGGGCTTCGCCGAGGACACCGTCCGTCTTGCCGCCGCGCTGCGTCCGGCGCTGGCGGCGCGCGGGGTTCCCGACTACGTCTACGTCGATAACGGGTCGGCGTTCGTCGATTCCTGGTTGCTGCGGGCCTGCGCGAAACTCGGGATCAAGCTGGTCCACTCCGCACCCGGCCGACCCCAGGGCCGCGGGAAGATCGAGAGGTTTTTCCGGACCGTGAACGGCGAGTTCGTCGTGGAGATCGCCGCCGGTGACGGCGAACCGGGACGCCAGGTCAGTGACTTGGCGGAGATGAATCGGCTGTTCACCGCCTGGGTCGAGACCGTCTATCACCGCCGGGTGCACTCCGAGACCGCCGCCGCGCCGCTGCCGCGCTGGCTGGACGGCGGCCCCTACCCGGTCCCGGCACCGGCCGATCTGGCCGAGGCGTTCCGCTGGTCGGAGCACCGCACCGTCTCCAAAACCGCCCTGGTCTCGTTGCACGGCAACCGTTATCAGGTCAACCCCGGCCTGGTCGGTCGGAAGGTCGAGCTCGTGTTCGACCCGTTCGACCTGACCTTCCTGCGGGTCCGTCTCGACGGATCCGACGCGGGCACGGCGCTGCCGTTCCAGATCAGCCGCCACTCCCACCCCAAGGCGAAGCCGGAGATCCCGGCGGAGCCGCCGAAACCGAGCACCGGCATCGACTACCTCGGCCTGATCGACACCACCCACACCGCCGAACTCGCCACGAAGGTCAACTACGCCGCGCTCGGTGCGAACCCGCCCGAACCCGCCGCCCTCGAGCTCGACCTCGGCCAGCTCCCCACCGACCCGGCATGACCGCGCCAACCACACCGCCGACCACGATTTCCCTGGAGCACATCGGTGATTGAGAAGCTGCAAGCCCACTACGGGTTCACCCGCACCCCCTTCGGCCGCGACCTCGCGCCCGGGATGCTGCACCGCCACGCCTCCCACAACGAAGCCGTCGCCCGGATCTCCTGGTGCATCGGTGAACGCTCGATCGGCGTGGTCACCGGCGAGGTCGGCGCCGGGAAGACGGTCGCGGTCCGGACCGTCATCGCCGGCCTCGACCCGTCCCGGCACACCGTGATCTATCTGCCCAACCCGATGATCGGGGTCCGAGGGATCTACGAGGAGATCGTCAGCGCGTTCGGCCAACCCGTCGCGCACCTCGGATCGAGGCTGATGGTCCAGGCCAGCAAGGCGCTGGCCGCCGAACGCGAGGAACGCGGACGCACCCCGGTCCTGGTGATCGACGAAGCGCACCTGCTGTCCTACGAGCAGCTCGAGGCCGTCCGCATGCTCACCAACCAGTCCATGGACCAGGACTCGCCGCTGGCCTGCCTGCTTGTCGGCCAACCAACCCTGCGGCGCACCATGAAACTCGCCGTCCTGGCCGCGCTCGAGCAACGCACCGCGCTGCGCTACACCATGCCCGGCATGACCGCCGCCGAGACCAGCAGCTACGTCACCCACCACATCAAACTCGTCGGCCGCGCCGATCAGCTGTTCACCGAGGACGCACTGAACCTGATCCACACCACCGCCCGCGGCTACCCCCGCGCGGTCAACAACATCGCGCTGCAATCCCTCGTCGCCGCGTTCGCCGACGGCAAGAACCTCGTCGACGACAACGCCGCCCGCTCCGCGGTCACCGAGGTCATCGACTGACACCACCGGCACCATGCCGACCACAACCGGCACCACACCGACGAAAACCCCGCCGCGGCAACGCCCGGCGGGGTCTTCTCGCTCCACACCATCGGCACCCACAACGCCGCACTCATCGGCATCTTCAACGCCGCGCAACATACATCAGCGAGAAGACCGTGGGCGTTCACGTGGCGCGCATCTTCACGAAGACCGGCGTGCACAGCCGGGTGCAGGCGAGCGCGCTCCTGCACCGCTCAGGCCCGACAGACTGACCGGGACACCGACTCCGTCTCGATCAGACCGCGCAGCCTGCGCAGGATCCGCGCCCGTGTCGGCCCGATGCTGCCGACCGGGATCCCGGTGCTGCGCGCGATCTCGGCGTAACCGGGCATTTCACCCTGGAAGAGGGTGCAGATCAGCGTGGCGGAGCGGCTCGGGATCAGCGTGAGCACAGCGCGCAGCTGACGGGTCATGTCCGCGTCGATGGCGACCTGCTCGACATCCACGCTCGGGTCCGGGCGCTCCGACGTCTCGGCGTCGAGCCGCGGCTCGACCCGTCGGCGGTCGTTGATGATGCGCAGGCACTCCCGCTTCGCCGTCGTCCGCAACCATCCCCCCAGCGCCTCGGGCTCACGAATCTGGCGGCCGTGCTCGAGCATCCGCAGCCACGTCCGCTGGGCGGCGTCCCGGGCGTCGGCCTCCTGCAGGCGGTAGCCGGTGATCGTCGCGGCGACGGCCGGGTCGAAGCGGTTGACCAGCAGCTCCCATGCCGAGGTGTCGCCACCGAGAGCGGTCAGCAGCAGTTCGGTGGTCGTCGTGTATCCGATGGTGGTGGCGTTTGCCGTGGACATTGAGGCCCCTCCTCGCACTCGCGTTGCGCAGCGGGAACAGCCTCCGTCGATGATCTTCGTAGGGCGTCTGGTGAATGACCTACCGCGGAGGGCGGGCACGCCCTATTTCGTCGGACCGCCCGCCCTACGGCGTCCGGTCGTCAGGCGGCGCGCGGCGCGTCGGCGACCGAGCGGTGGTCGTGGCAGCGCTGCTCGAGCACGATGGAAGTCCAGTCCTTCTTCCTCCGGAACGGGCGCACGACGGCGTTCAGCACCGTCTCCAGGCGCCACAGCCACCGGGGGCGCTTCAGCTCAGCGGCGTATTCGGACGCCATGTCGTCCAGCTTGGCGCGCACGATCTCCTCGTCCACCGGACCGGCCTTCGCGGCCGCGTAGGCGAGGGCGTCCCACCAGACGTGCTCGCGGAAGTGCTTGAGCGCGAACGCACCCACCCGTTCGTCGAGCCCGCCCATGACGCGGTCGGCGACGGCGATCCCCGGCTCGTAGTCGGTGGCCAGCATGTCCTGGATGGTGTTCAGCACCCCGATCAGCAGCTTGTTGACCTGGTCGTGGTCGAACTTGCGCCGCTGCAGGATCCGGTAGTCGTCCAGCTCCGCGGGATCCAGGTTGTCGGCGATCGCCATCGGGAGATCGCGGTTGATGTGGGCGTTGATCCCGAACAGGGCGTTCTCGACGACCGACGACCCGGGATCCTCCGCTGCCTCGTGCGCCGCCGTCCACGCGGGCGACGTGTGGTCCGGGTCGAACGACGCGAAGTACCGGGTGGCGAACCGGCCCGACAGGAGGAATATCCAGCGCGGGTCCAGGAACGTCTGGACGTTCTCGTAGCGACCGCATCCGTGAATGGCCGAATAGACCTCCAGGGTCATGACGTAGTAGAGCCGCAGGAAGACGGCTCGTTTGTCCCTCGTGGCGTGGTAATACTGGAGTGTCTCGTGCATGTCGTCGAGCGCCTGTTCGATGTTCTCGGGCCTCTGCTTGGCAAGCTGCTGCTCGTCCACCTGTGCTCTCCCCTCGGACGGTCGCGCAGGCTTTCTCCTCCTGAGCAGAGGGCCGGGCCAGCCCCGCTGATACACGCGGCACTTGCCTTGGCGGACGTGCAGGAATCCGTGCGCGTCCTAGGCGCTTACGCAACGCCGATCGACAAAATGTTGTCGGTGCCGCCGCAGCGCGGCATCCTTGAGCTCATGCCGGATGAGGGCGCAGAGCCTCGTCCCGACGGACCATAGGGCGCCCTCAGAAGGCATGTGATCAGCACGTATGCAGGACAATCCGTGGTTGGCGGTGGGTGACGCAGACACCTCGTCTCGGAGAGAGACCACAGGGCGATCACCGACAGGCGCGGGTCAAGCGGTCTGATGACATCCACGGACCGCAAGTTTGTGCTGCCCGAAGGGCCCTCCGTTCCGGGCAGCGTCCCGGAACGGAACTGGGCGCTTACGCAACGCCGATCGACAAGATGTTGTCGGTGCCGCCACAGCAGGCCATCCTTGAGCTCATGCCGGATCAGGGCGCAGAACCTCGTCCCGACGGACCATAGGGCGCCCTCGGAAGGCATGTGATCAGCACATATGCAGGACAACCCGTGTTGGCGGTGGGTGACGCAGACACCTCGTCTCGGAGAGAGACCACAGGGCGATCACCGACAGGCGCGGGTCAAGCGGTCTGATGACAACCACGGACCGCAAGCTTGTGCTGCCCGAAGGGCCCACGAGCAGTGGTCGAGACAGACTCGGTGCCCCGGCTGGGATGTAGCGGCGCTGTACGCGCACCACTCGGCGTTTCCGCAGGCGCTCAGCGCTCCGCCGCCGATGCCCGAGGGTGCGGCGAGGGAGCCTTTGACGGCCATCGAGGTCCTCCGGCGCTTCAACTGCCCGAACGGGGTGGCTCACACCATGGCCGGGATGGTCGCGGACCAGGTTGTCTCGGAAGCCGGCCGGGACAGCCGCAAAGAACTGGTCGACCGGTTCGCCGTGCACGGCGACCTCGCGCTGCAGCGGCTCCGCCAAGCCCCGGCGGCCCCCGAGACGCTCACCGTGCTGGACGGCATCGGGATGTCGATCACCGGCTACGCCTCCGCCATCACCCGGGACGTCGGGACGGGCATCATCGCCCAGACGGCGCCGACCCGCGCCGATGATGGGAGCCACACATGTCGATCCATGACCCGGCGCGGGCTCGGTCGCACGACCGGACACAGGGCGGGCACGCCGACCTCTCCGCTGGAGCGAGCATGATCGCTGTCGAGGTCGACGCGGTGTTCGACGGCGAGCACTTCCTGTCCGACGGCGCGGTGGTGATCGTAGAAGGGCCGCGGGTTGTCTCGGTGAACCCGGTGGGCACCGAGCTGCCTGCCGGGTGCGAGGTGCTCCGGTTCCCGGGCACGACGCTGCTGCCCGGGCTGATCGACATGCACGTCCATCTCTGCTGCGACAGCGGCCCGGGCGCCCTCGACCGGATCCCGGAGTTCAGCGACGCCGAGCTCGTGACGGTCATCGAGAACGCGCTCGCGGCGCACCTGAGGTCCGGTGTCACCACCGTGCGTGACCTGGGTGACCGGGACTGGGTCGTGATCGACTGGCGTGATCGCCACCGGGAGAGCGACTTTCCCATGAGGTCGCAGTGGCGGCGACAGTGGGCGATGGACCAGTTTGTGGTCGACCTCGGCGGGTCCGAGCCTGCCGGCGACACCGCCGTGGTCTTCGGCCATTGCCCGCGAGCACCCGCGTGACCTCACGGGCGGTGAGCTCGCCGGCCGGTACACCTGCGTGCCCTGGCTGCGCACCACTGGGTCTGGGCGCCGATCCCCTGCGAGGGGCTGTTGGCGATGAGCGTGGCCGCCGGGATGGCGGTGATGCAGGCGATGTTCGAGGCCGAGATCGCCGAGGCGTGCGGGCCGAAGGGCCGCCACGACCCGGGCCGGGCCGGGCCGCGGTGCGTCACGGCACCGGGCCTGGCTCGGTCACCCTCGGCGGCCGCAAGGTCGCGGTGACCCGGCCCCGGGCCCGCACCGTCAACGGCCACGAGGTGCCGCTGACCAGCTACGCGCACTTCGCCGCCGAGGACGTGCTCACCCGGGTGGTGATGGAGCGGATGCTGGCCGGGGTGGCCACCTCGGCGGCACGCGCGCACCGCCGAGCCGGTCGGCGAACAGGTGAGCGGCACGGTAGAAGTCGACGTCGCGCTCGGCGATCTCGCGCCGGTTCGTCCAGCAGACCGAGACCGCGCTGGCCGAGTTGATGGCCCGCGACCTGGCCGGGGAGGACATCACGGTGCTCATGCTCGACGGCGAGCACCTGGCCGAGCGCTGCGTCGTCGTCGCGTTGGCGATCACCGGCGTTGGCGATCACCGCCGACGGCACGAAAAGGCCGGTCGGGCTGTGGGACGGCTCCACCGAGAACAAGACCGTGGTCGCTGCCCTGCTGGCCGACCTCGTCGCCCGCGGCCTGCGCTACGACGACGGGCTGCTGGTGGTGCTCGACGGGGCCAAGGCACTGTCCGCGCCGGTGCGCGAGGTGTTCGGCACCCAGGCGCTGATCCAGCGCTGCACCCTGCACAAGCGGCGCAACGTCGCCGACCACCTGCCCGACAAGGACAAGGCATGGGTGGACGCCAAGCTGGTCAAGGCGTTCGTCCACCCCGACCCCGACCAGGGGCTACGTCGCGCCAAGGACCTTGCCGGGCTGCTCGCCAACAGCCACCCCGGCGCCGCGGCCAGCCTGCTCGAAGGGCTGGACGAGATGTTCACCGTCGCCCGCCTCGGCGTCGACGGCCGCCTGGCCACGACGCTGACCACCTCGAACCCGGTCGAATCGATGATCTCCGTCGCCCGCACCACCAACCGCAACGTCACCCGCTGGCGCGACGGACAGATGGTGCTGCGCTGGACCGCCGCCGGCATGCTCAACGCCGAACGATCCTTCCGCCGCATCAAGGGCTACAAGCAGATGCCCCAGCTCGTCGCCGCCCTCTACCGACACACCCACCCCGACACCGACCAAGGCGCCGAAACCGTCGGTGCCGCCGCCTAGAATCCGCAGCGGATCGCCACCGAAATCCACGCGGATCGGGACACGCTCAGCCGCCGGGGTGTTGGTGGTGGTGTCATGGTGGCGGTGAGGGTGCGGTAGAGCTGGCGGGCGATGTAGACATCCCACGCGGTGAAGGTGTCAAGCTGCGGCGTTCTGACGGGTCTGTGGGTTCGGGAAGGCGATGGTCTCCTGGTAGGTCTGGCCGGTGGCCAGCCAGTTGAGCTTCCCCCGTAGCCCGGACAGTGTCCGGCGTCCGGGGGGAAGCTCAAGGTGTGTTTGAGGTCAAAGCGGCGCAGGAACGCCTGCGACCAGCGGTCCACATCGGCCGCGGCGGCGTCGACGGTGGAGGTCCACAGCCACACCGGTTTGGGGTTGCGGTCGCCGGGCAGGTGCTCGACCCGAGCAGCCCACCGAACAGCGTGCGGTAGATCGTCTCGGCGCAGAGCCGCCGGTCCGGCTCGGCGTAGCTGCGGGTCAGGAACCGGGAGATCTGCGAGGGCGACCAGCGCTGATCAAGCCTCTTGCGGACCAGTTGTCGCAGCACCGGATCGCGGTCCAGCTTGGTCTTCTTGGCCCGCTTGCGGCGGCTCAGGACCTGGTTGTGGGCCCAGAACGGCTGGTAGGTACCGTCGGGCTTGCTGTTGCGTTCGATCTCTCGATACACCATTTGGAAGCTGCGGGCGAGCGACGCGGCGATCAGCGGGACCGAGACATGAGCGTGTAGTCCGTCGGCGATGGCGATCCGCTCGTCCTGGTCGAGGAACCGTGCCGAATTCGCGCCCCGCTCGCTGATGATCACGCCGCCAGCGTCGAGGAACCACAGCGATCCGCAGCTGGTCGACACGCTCACTTGGCGCGCCGCGGCGGCCCCTCGCACGCCCTGCCGGATCAGCTCGAAGTACCGGCGCTTCACTGCGGCCGAGGCCTTGGTCCGCCACGAGGCATCCGAACGTCCCTTCCCGACGTTCGCAACCACCGATAGAACTCAAGAACGGTTCGGTGACGCCATCGTCGACACGAACGATTAACACCTGGTGTGCTTCGCGGCCCTGGTTGTCGGGCGTGATTCCCACGGCACCGGACCGGATTGTGGCGGGAATTCCCAGATAGGCGTTGTCGGTGGCGGTGAGGTTGTCCCGGGACTCGTGGAACTTGAGGTGGCGGTCCCCCACCTGAGTCCTGCCGTGCGGTAGGTACTCGGGTGAACCGCCAAGAACACCACGAAGATAGGGGACCGCCGTGCGCAAGACCTACCAGAACCAGGAGATCGACACGAGCCGGCCCGCCGTGCCTGACACGGTGAGCGTGGCGCTGGCCGAGTTGGCCGGTGAGATGCGCGAGGGCCTGCTGGCCCTCGCGGTCGGGACCGGGCTGCAGGTGATGGCGGCGATCATGGAAGCCGACGTTGTCGCGGCGTGCGGGCCCAGGGGCCGCCACGACCCGGAGCGGACCGCGACCCGCCACGGCCACGGCCCGGGATCGGTGAGCCTGGGCGGGCGCCGGGTCCCGGTGACCCGGCCGCGGATGCGCGCGGTCGACGGCTCCGGTGAGCTGCCCGTGGCCTCCTACGAGCTGTTCTCCGACACTGAAGTCCTGGGCCGGATGGCGCTGGACCGGATGCTCGCCGGGCTTTCCACCCGCCGCTATGGCGTCGGGCTGGAGCCGGTCGGGGCGCGGACCGAGCAGGCCGCGACTGCTACGTCCAAGTCGGCGGTGTCGCGCCGGTTTGTCGCCCAGACCCAGACCGCGCTGGCCGAGTTGCTCGCCGCGGATCTGTCGCAGCTGGATCTGGTGGCGTTCATGGTCGACGGGGTGCACTTCGGCGAGCACACCTGCGTGGTCGCTCTCGGTATCGACATCGACGGCACGAAACACCCGTTGTCGCTGGTGGAGGGCTCGACCGAGAACGCCACCCTGGTCACCGAGCTGATCGTGGGTTTGCGCGAGCGCGGGCTGGATGTCACCAAGCCCATCCTGGCGGTGCTGGACGGGTCGAAGGCGCTGCGCCGCGCGGTGCTCGACGTGTTCGACCGGCCGGTGATCGGCCGCTGCCAACTCCACAAGATCAGAAACGTCGAAGATCACCTCCCGGAGAAGCTGCGCACCACGGTGGCCTCCCGGATGCGCCGGGCCTATCACGCCGACTCCGCCCTGGCCGCCGAGGCCGAGCTGTGCGCGCTGGCCGCCGAGCTCGACCGCACCCACCCCGGCGCGGCGGCGAGCCTGCGTGAGGGCATGGCCGAGACCCTGACCGTGCTGCGCCTGAACGTCCCGCCCACGCTCGCCCGCACCCTCCGCTCGACCAACGCCGTGGAGAGCATGATCTCGATCTGTCGCACGCACGCGGGCAACGTCAAGAACTGGCGCGACGGGCAGATGGCGCTGCGCTGGTGCGCCGCTGGGATGGTCGAGGCCGGCAAGCAGTTCCGCCGGGTCAACGGCCACATGCACCTGAGATCGCTGCGCGACACGCTGGAGAAGGTCACCCAGCCTATTGGCGGCACCGCCCATACTGACGCCGTCACAGCCGCCTGATGATCACCGGGCCGCCACCGAAGTTCCACGAAATTCGGGACATCCTCGGTGGCGGTGATCTGGATCTGTTGGTAGCCGCGCTCGCGCATCATGTACTGATCGATGTTGCGGTCGGCGGTCTGGCGGTCGGGGGAGGTCAGGCTGGCGCTGTCGCCGGTGGAGGCGCCTTGCTGGGCCCAGGCGAGGAGTTTCTCCACGTCGGCCTTGACCGACTCGGGAGCCGGTTGCATCGAGGCCAGTTCAACAGCACTGCGCGAGGTTTCGGGCACCCACACCGCCGAGTCCGGTGTGCACTGCGACATGCACATGCGTGCGGCTCGAAGCCGAGATGCGCGCTTTCCCCGCATCGTGCCGCGTGGGACCATCCGGCCAGACCTGGACCAACGACGTCCACGGGAGGCCCGCCATGGCCCGCTACCTCGTCGTCGCGCACGAGACGGTCACCAGCCCGCTGCTGCTGGAGGCGGTGCGCGGCGTCCGCGAACGGGACGCCGAGGCGGAGTTCGTCCTGCTCGTCCCCGCCACCCCGGTCCGGTACCTGCTGTTCCGCAAGGGCGACGAGCACGACGCCGAGGCCACCGCCCGCAAGCGCGGCGAGCGGGCCCGGGCATTGTTCACGAAGCGGGGCGTGCCGCTGAGCGACGTGCACGTCGGCACGGCCGACCCGGCGGAGGCAATCGATCAAGAGGTCGCGGCGCACCCGGGCTATGCCGGGTTCATCATCTCCACCCTGCCAGCGGAGAAGTCCCGGTGGCTGCGGATGGACCTGCCCCGCACGGTCCGCGCGAAGCACAAGCTGCCGGTCCACCACGTCGTCGCGGCCAAGGAGTTCGGGCTCTCCGACGTGCCGTGACCGGCTGACGCGCTGACGAACGGGCCACCAGTCGGATCCGACCCGATCCACGGCCCGCTCAACGCGCTTCTTGATCCTCATCGATCCATTAGCATCGCCAATCACCTCTGTCGGCCTCTCGTTTTGCCGGTTCTTGTTGATCAAGTCCCCGGCGGCGTCACGGGCGCGCGTGGGCGGCTGCGTGACGGGCTGTTGGCGAAGCCCGCCGCGCTGATCGAGGAGTCAGCGGGCTGTATGGCGGGTGGCCCGACGAGATGGAAACCGGGTTGCCGCGGCTGCGTATTCTTGTGTGTGGCGGCGTTGAAGCGAGTGACGACCTTCGAGCCACGCTGGTCCCCAACATCCGACTTTCTGAGGCCGACCTGGGCGGTCGGTGAAGGTGTGGTGGCAACCGCGAGCTCCCGATCGCCCACACCTCCCGGGGAACCGAACCGAGGAGGTGCCTTGACAGTGTTGCGAACCCTTGTCGCCGAGTTGCCCTGCGGGGTTCCAGAACTCGATTCTGGGGTCTGACCAGCGGTTTCACGCCGCGGGTTCGTACTCGTTGATTAGTCCGCCGAGGACCGGTCGGCGCCGGATCCTGCCGTAGAGGGGCTCGGGGACAAGCGCTTCCGAACGCGGCGGGCGCAGTTGCAGCGCTCGATGTGGCCGCCGCGTGTTGTAATGCACGGCGTACCTGGCAAGCACCCGACGGAGGTGCTGCTCGCCGAAGATCAGCATCCGGTCGGTGAGTTCGGTGCGGACGGTCAGTACGAGGCGTTCAGCGAAGCAGTTCGCCCGCGGACAGCGCGGCGGGATCTTGACAACCTCGATACCGGCATCGGCCAGCACAGCGTCGAACGAGGCCGCGAACTGCCCGGCACGGTCGCGAACCAGGAACCGGAACCGTCCGACCTGCTGGCCGAGGTCCATGATGAGGTTGCGGGCCTGCTGGGTGGTCCAGGGCCCGTCGGGGTGCGCGGTGACGCCCAGGACGTGCAGGTAGCGGTCGTGGACTTCGAGGGCGAATAGGACGTAGAGCCGCCGTAGCGTGACCGCGCCGCGATGCACCGGCGGGTGCTGGTCGAGCTGGCCGCGAAGACCCCGCCAGGCCGGGCTGGCCGCCCTCGACCGGCTGGCCGCCGAGCCCGTACTGGCCGTCTACCACTACCTGCCCGCCGCGCGGGCGGAGTTCCTGCACCGCCTGCACCGCGACACCGAGGCCGCCGCCGCCTACCACGAAGCCCTGCACCTGACCGACAACGCGGTGGAACGCGAGTTCCTCACCACCAGGCTCGCACAGCTCCAACCGGCACGACCGACAAGCACAAACCGCCCGTCCGAATCCTGCCGAGGTCCCGAGGATGACCGCGCATGACGACGTGGCGCACGCGAGTTCGCCCTGGAGGCCCAAGAGGAAATCCGCCGACTGATGGCCGCCTACGCCGCGGCCCTGACTCGCCAACAACCCGATCAAGCACTACGTCACCGAGGATGCCGTCTGGGAAGGCGTCGACGAACAGGTGCGCCTCGTTGGCCGCGGCGATCTCCTCGACCCCAAGGTAGGCCGCCCGGCGATCGTTCAACGGTTTGCCCGACCACTCCCACCCGTGCTGCACCTGCTCGCCAACGAGTCGATCGTTGACGGTGATGATGCGGTCTGTCCTGCAACCCTTGGCCAACCCCTGGCCGGGTTGGTCGCGCGTACTGGATGGCCGGTCGGTGCGACAGTGTCTTCCGCTGCGACGATGGCCGCCGGCGGATCCGGCACCTGCAAGTACAAGGGATCATTGAGTCGGTCTTTACCTTCTGCAGGCAGCGGGTGTCCTGCTTGGGCCTGATCTTCGGCAGTTAGGGCGGTTCGGTTCCCGGCGCCGTCTCGTCGCGGTCCTGGTCGAGCGCGGTCTCGGTCTGGTCGTCGTCATGTCGGACCTGATCCATTCGTCGGCCCAGCACCTGCTCCTCGAGCTCGTCGACCGCGCGCTCGGGATGGGCTTCGGCATCGGTCTGGTGGCCTTGGTGGCCTCCGCCAGGTGGTTCTTGAGTACTCATCGTCCGCCTCGCCGAGTGCTGTGATGTCGTGGGCGAGCAGGGATCTGATCGCCGAGCGTGGGGGGCAACCCGAGTATCCCGTGGTCGCCCCCGACCGTGGCCCGCCCTTGGGTGCGCGCTTGCCTCGTCGATCGACGACCCGGCTGCGGATGCGACCGGGCAGAGGTATCTGGGTGGCTCCCGGCCGGCTCCGGCCGCGGTGGCCCCGCCCGGCCTTCGCCCGTCCACAGGGTCTGCGCCCGGTGGGCGGGCGTGCCGCTCGCGGTGTCGCGGCGGCCCGCGCCCGCCCAGTCCAGGCGGCCGGGGGTTCCTCGGTCCGCAGGCGCGGCTCACTGCCCCGTCGGGTGGGTCTGCCGCTACGCGGGGTCCTCGGACGGCCCGGGAAGGCCACCGCCGAACCGGGCGATCGGGGTGGTCGAGCACCCGGGGGGGTTCGCTGGGGCGGGGTAGGGGGCTGACTTCGTTCGGGGGCGGCGCCGCCGACGCGGGAGCTCGTCCGGCGGCCGGGGCTCTCAGCCCGCTAGGCGCCGCGCCAGCATTTGCTTGGCCTGCTCGGCGCCCGTGCGGCTCTCGCCTTGGGCCCGCCGGAAGAATTCCGCGAGGTCGTTGTCGCCTTCCCGCTCGGCGTCCTGGATGTAGGTCTCCAGGCGCAGAGTGTTGCTCAGGCAGGCCTCGGTGAACCAGATCAGGTTGTAGTCTTGTCGGCGGCGGTACCGGTGATCTGGCCGGTTTCCTGGCTTGTCATGGTGGGTCTCCTTGTTTGTCGACCGGCGCAGCGGAGCTACTGCGACCGCGCCTCGCCCCGTTGCGCCGGTCATCACGGGGCGGGGCTCTCCGCGCCGGGTTCGGCCGTTGGGCGGTGACCGGTTGTCGCCGTCCGTCACATCGGCGTGTCATACCGGGTCGAGACCGAAGTGAACGTGGATCAGCGCGTGCAGCGATGCCGTCAGCAGGTAGGCGGCGGCCGATGCCCGCGCCGAGATGACCCACATGTGCCGGCCCTGCGTCGAGGTCTGCGCGGTCACATTGTCCCGAAGGGCTCGGGCCCGAGCCCGACCGGGCGGGGGTGCGGGGATCGGCCCGAGCACGCGGAAGACGCGGAGAAGACGATCATGCTGGCCTCTGTTGGTGGCCGCGCTCGTGCTCGCGGTCTCGGTGGCCACCCCCGCCCTGCGTGGGCCCCACCCGGCACGGACCTGGGCCCACGGCGACGGCCGCGTCCGGCGGCGCGGTGCCGATCACCAGCATGAGGATCTCGATGTCCTTCGTTGTGGCGGAGTGAGCGAGCGGCATCAGCCAGCCAGCACGCGGACAAGCGTCAGGTCGGCACTGTCGGAGGGCCACGCCGGAGGATCGTGCTGTCCTGACCTTGCGAAGGATGTCGGGTGGCTGCTCGCTAAAGCGCTGGCCACAGCCGTGACACCGTTCTCGGCGCCGACAGGCCAGTCTGACGGAGAAGGTGCGGCGCAAGCCGTTCTCGGTGGTGCTGTTCGACGAGATCGAGAAGGCGCACCAGGAGGTCTACAACACCCTCCTGCAGGTGCTGGAGGACGGTCGGCTGACCGACGGCCAGGGCCGCACGGTCGACTTCAAGAACACCGTGATCATCTTCACGTCGAACCTGGGCACCCAGGACATCTCCAAGGCCGTCGGGCTCGGCTTCGCGCAGAGCAACGATGAGGGCTCGAACCACGAGCGGATGAAGAACAAGGTCAACGACGAGCTGAAGAAGCACTTCCGCCCCGAGTTCCTCAACCGCATCGACGACATCGTGGTGTTCCACCAGCTCACCCAGGAGCAGATCATCACGATGGTCGACCTCATGATCACCCGGGTCGAGGCGGCGCTGGCCAACAAGGACATGGCCATCGAGCTCACCCCGGCTGCGAAGGGCCTGCTGGCCCGCCGCGGGTGGGACCCGGTGCTGGGCGCGCGGCCGCTACGCCGCACGATCCAGCGCGAGATCGAGGACCAGCTCTCGGAGAAGATCGTGTTCGGTGAGGTGGCAGCCGGGCCAGATCGTGATCGTGGACGTCGAGGGCCTCGACTCGAACGCCGCCGAGGGCTCCCGGGCCGCCGACGATAAGGCCAAGTTCACCTTCCGCCGTGAGCCCAAGCCGCCGCGAGTGCCGGTCATGCCGCCGGTCGACATGGCGAAATAGCCAGGCCAATCCGGGGCTATTCCAGGAATTCACGCGGAAGCTGCGCCACGACCCTGTCGAAGACGTCCGCCGATAGCGCCTCCCGCAGGGTGGCGAGCACTGCCGCGAATCCCACGTGTACCTCGTCGCTGCGCAACCCGGTGTGGTCGCTGACCTGTTTTTCTGCCTCGGCCAACCTGGAATGCCGGGACGGCCTGCCCGTGACCCCGCCCACCTGCTCGGCCAGCCGGTCCGGCAGGTGCAGCACCAACTCCCGGACCGCGCCCTGGCTCAACCGTTGGGCAAGTGCCTGCAGCGTGGCCCTGGTCAGGTCGGTGGCCTCCTCGCGCGACAGCCCGGCCCGGTCGGCCACCGACGTGAAGAACTCCCGGTCGTCCACGTCGCCCACGCTAACCCGCGCCCATCGCGCCGTCCGGCGGATTGGACTTGATCATGTGAGTGCAGCGATGGTGCTCGCCAGGTCGTCTGCGGCAAGCACCAGCCGGGTGCCGGTTGCCAGGTAGGTCGTTGAGATGTTCACCCGAGCCTCACCGAGTCTGCGGGCCACGTCGCCGAGCGCCCCGGGTCGGTCCTCGATCGGAACGACGAGCACTTCCTGCTCGGAGGCGATCTCGATGCCGGCGTTGGCGAGCGCTTCGAACGCGGAGGCGGCGTCGGCGACCAGGATGTGCACCTCACCCTCGCCGCCAGCGCTGGTCACGGCACACATGCCGTCGATGTTGACGCTCGCCGCGCCGAGCACGTTGCCCAGTCGCGCCAGCTCGCCTGGCTGGTCGGACAGGTACACCGTCAGATCGACTGCCATGCCCAGCTCCTCTCCATTCTGTATGCGTGCGGCAATTCTGTATGCGTGCGGCAATTTCGATCACAGTGATTGTGCGCTGCGGCACGTGACCGGGACACGGCGCCAGGTCGAACAGCCGCTGCACGAGCCGGGTCTCCCCGCCCCGCCGGTCCCGGGCAGCGTCCTCGTCGGCGTCCTACCCGATCAACAGCCTCCCTGAGCTCCGCCTGAACGCCGGATTTGCCCGCGAGGCGAGCACGAAGTCCGCGGCGCGTCCGTGAGGCGAGCAGTCGCCACTGACCCTTGAGGATGTGCGGCCGGACAACTGGGCGCCTCGGGCTCGATCACACCCAACGGGCCCGACTGTGGGCCTCCCCGCTGCGCGCCCAGAGCCCCTCGCCAATCTGCCCCCGACACTCGTCGTCACCGCGGAATTCGACCCGCTGCGCGATGATGGCCGCCTCTACTCCGACCGGCTCCGCGGCCGGTCGGCGAGGGTGAGCAGGAGCGGCGCCCAGGCCCGGGTCGGGTCTTGCGGGGACAGTGCCCGCGTCGTTTGTCCGGTTCGGCCTCGCGCTGTTGGTCGTGCAGGGTGGTGATCGTGCTCCGCGGCCCGGCTCGGCCAGCACGGTCTGGCCCCGGGCTGTTGGCCCGCGGGGTGCGCCTGCCCGCGCCCGTCCTGACCTGCGGCGGGCCGTGTCCTCGCCTCCGCCTCGCTTGATCTTGTCGAGAGACCATTCCTGGACTACCGTCAGTTGCTTCTCGGACCGAGGGAGGCGAGGGCATGTACGTCGTCTACACCGAGGTGCAGATCGACGGCGGCAAGATGCCCGAGGCGAGGCGGATGCTGGAGAGTCAGCTTATCCCTGGCGTCAGGCAGTCCCCCGGATTCGTCAAGGGCATGTGGTTCGGTGACGACAACTCCGGTCACGGTGCGGTGGTGTTCGAGACTCGGGAGCAGGCCGAGCGGGCGCAGCAGCCAATCAACTCCGTCGTCATGGACGGCGTCAAGGTCGTCGTCAGCGACGTGTATGAGGTCCACGGGGAAGCCTGACGCTCATGAACGTCGGCGGCAGCCCTCCCGTGTTCGCCCAGGTACCCGTAAGGTGCCAGCTCCTCACTCAGATCGGTGCGCCCCCGGCCGCCCGGTGAACCCGGCCCCGGTCAGCGCGCGGTGCATCGGTGACTAGCGGTCGCGCCTGGAATTACTGGTGCTCGAAGCCAACGGGCCTCCGTATGCTCGACTAGGCGTCGGGTGGACTCGCCGCTATCGATGGGTCCGACCAAACGCCGTGGTCACGAGCCGCCGCTGGGCCCCGGTCCGCACGACGCGGGCGTGGTCGTCGCCCGAGAAACCGTTCATCTCCTTGGACGTGACAACACGCGCATACTGCGGCCGACCGCCTCGATAGTCGCGCAGCACAACGTCGAGGTGGCGTGGCCCGGTGAGCTACTGGGCGCTCGCGAATAACTGGTCTCTTCCGCGTTACTGGCGTCTCCCGAAGAATTGCTCCTCTGTGGACGGCGGCGTGGTTTCGCACGAGGACGTTTACAGCCAACGCCAGGATGAGACCGAGTGCGTGGTTGTCCCACCGCAGCGTGGCGGCTGGAGCGCTCACCGCCGGCGGCGGGGGACGAGGGGGCAGGGCGGCCTTGGCGATCACACCCGCGAGCAGCGGGATCGCCATGGCGATAACCTGCTCCGGCAGTTGCCCGGCCGGCGCCTCCGCCGGCCTCGGGGATGGCTCCGGTATCAAACTGAGCTGGACAGGCTGCATGGAAGTCCTCCTTGGACGGTGACTTGCACGCAGCCTGTCCCTGCCCGGGCGGCCCGCCCGCGGCCAGACCGGCCACCAGCGCGCACGCGGCCAGCAAGTCCTCCAGCGACCCCAGCGTCGATCCCTCGGACACCGCGTCGGGCTCGGCGTCGGACACCGCGTCGGGCTCGGCGTCGGTCCAGATCTGCGGGATCAACCGCTTGCTGCCATCCGGCAACACCACCAAACACTCCAGCCGCCCATGGCGTCGGATACGCCCCAACACCCGCAGCTCCTGACCCACCAGCGGATGACGAGGGCGGATGATCACCACCGAGGTCAGCGACGTGCCAGCCCCGCCAGACGCTCGGCCTCGAACCGGCCGAGTGTCACCAGAAGCGGAGGACGATTCATCGAAGTACGTATTGTGTCGGGGACTCCTTCGGGTCAATTCCGCACGCCGGGTTGATGTCCGCGGTCGAGGAACGCGTGAGTGATCTCCCCGTTGCTCGCCAACGTCTATCTGCACCGGCTGGATCGGGCATGGCGTGGCGCCTACTCTACGGGACACTGGCCCGGTACGCCGATGACGCTTTGGTGATGTGTCGGTCCAAGGGACAGGCAGTGGCCGCGCTGGCGCGGTTGACTGACCTGCTCGCCGGGCTCGGTCTGAAGCCGAAGCCGGCCAAGACCCGGATCGTGAAGCTGGAGGTGGGTGGTGAGGGAGTGGACTTCCTCGGCTTCCATCACCGGCTCGTCCGATCTCGGGCCCGGCGCGGACCGAACAGCGTCACCTTCCTGGCCCGATGGCCCTCACGTAAGGCGATGCAGCACGCCCGGGACCGCATCCGGTTCATGACCATGCGGGCTCGGCTGGCTGCTCCGGTCGAGGAGGTCGTGCAGGACGTCAACCTGTTCCTGCGCGGCTGGGCGGGCTATTTCCGGTATGGAAACTCCGCCCACGCCTTCGACAAGATCAGAAACTACGCGGTGATGCGGCTGACCCTGTTCCTGGGCAAGCGGTACCAGCGTGGCCGAGCCTGGGGCTTCGCCCAGCTCTACCGATCGCCCACCGTGCTCGGTCTGATCTCCCTCAATGGCATCGTCGTCGCACCCAGGCCCAACCGGGCCTGGCGGGTCAAGCCGAACACCGCCGGTGAAGAACGTCGGTGAGCCGTGTGCGGGAGAACCGCACGCACTCGACGGGCGGGAGCTGGAAACGGAGCATGCTGACCATGGCCACCGGGGTGGCACCACCGTCCGGGAAACCGGCGGAACACAGGCCCCGGGGCCTACCAGCCAGCAACTGCCACCGCGCCAGCTCCCGACCCAACCAACCTCGCGGCGACCGTGTCATCGCGCTGTGTTATCTGCTGGACCAGCGGGTAGGAACGGAACATGGCAAACGTCGCGTTCATCCTCGCCGATCTCTACGAGGACTCCGAGTTCATCGAGCCGTGGCAGCGGGCGCGGGACGCCGGCCACCAGACCACCGTTATCGGGGACCGGCGCGGCGCCGAGGTCAAGGGAAAGAAGGGCCACAGCACGACGACCGAGCAAGCGATCGCCGACGTGCGGGTGGACGACTTCGACGCGCTCGTCATTCCCGGCGGCTATTCGCCTGACAAGCTGCGGGTCAACGAGGCCATGGTCGATTTCACCCGCGAGTTCGTGCAGTCCGGCAAGCCGGTCGCGGCCATCTGCCACGCCGGCTGGATGCTCGCGGAGGCCGATGTCGTGCGCGACCGGCGGCTGACTTCGGTGCGCAACATCCGCACCGACCTGGTGAACGCCGGAGCCGACTGGGTGGACCAGGAGGTGGTCGTGGACGCCAACCTGATCACCTCGCGCACCCCGGCCGACCTGCCTCCGTTCTGCGACGAGTTGCTGGAGCAGCTCAAGTAACGCCCGGCGCACGGCGACCCTCGTGATCGGCGTCGGCGAAGGACACTCCTCGGCGGGTTCAGCGATAACGACGCTCACCCTCGGCGGACAGCCCTTTCGCGGCGGACGTAGCCGCTTCACACACCACTCGTTGTCCACACCACCGCAGCGGGATAGGTTGCCCGACCAGGCAGGTTGTCGAACTCTCCGACACGCTCGCACTCCGATCCACTTTGCATGGGCTAACTGCAGGTGCGCCGACCATACGTATGGACGGCCAGCCGCGCGCTGGGCGGGTGACCGTTTGACCCGAAGTCAAATTGTCACGACATGAACTCTTTGACTGTTCGTGGGGGAGCAAATGTGGAGCACGCGTCTGACCTGAACGGGCCCGAACGGGCGTGTACTGCGTCGAACTGCACCGCCGCGACCTGTGTGAAGTCTGTTTTCCCAGGTGCAGCGAGCTTGCCGGGCCTGACTGGCAGTCATCAAAGGGTCAGGGGTTCGAATCCCCTCAGCTCCACCAAAGTAGTCAGTGCGCGAACCGTCTGATCCGGGGTCGCATCCGCTGTTGAAGCGGGTGCGGCCCTGGTTTCGTGTCTCGGGTTGGGGATGCGGAAGACGGGGATGAGTCGGTCGGGTGCGGTGATGGTGACGCGGGCGACGAGGGCTTCGACGAGGGCTTTGCGTTGGTTAGGGGTGCCGGTGGCGATGACCTTGTCGAGGTGGTCGGCGATCTGGTCGAGCGTCGCGCTGTCGGGCGCGGCGGGTGCATCATCGAGGGCGGCGATGAGTTCGTCGCGGCGGGCGGTGAGCGCGCGGGACGTGTCCTCGAGGGCGCGGAGGCGTTCGGCGACGAGGGCTTCGTTGAGGGTGCCGTGCTCGAACGCTATGAGGTAGCGGTCGATAGCTTGTCTGGTTTGGGCGAGTTCGGTGGTGACGGTGTCGAGTTCGGCACGGCGGTCGTGGTAGGCGGCGCGCTGGTGGTGTCGGGTTTGTTCGACTGCGTCGGCGATCAGACCGTGTTGGGTGCGGTAGAAGGTGGCGAGGGCGTCCAGGACGGCGGTGTCGACGGCGTCGGCGTCGAGGCGGGGTGCGTCGCAGGCGTTGCGGTCGTAGCGGTTGCGGGAGTGGCAGGTGTAGTAGCGGTAGGTGCGGCTGCGGCCGGTGGCGCGGGTGCCGATCATGGCCTTGTGGCAGCGGGGGCAGCGCATGAGTCCGGTGAGGTGGTAGTCGGAGCCGTTGGCGGCGCGGTGTGCCATGGATTCGCCGCGGGCGGTGAGCAGCGTTTCGGCTTGAGCCCACGCGTCTGTTGTGATGATGCGTTCGTGGGTGTCGGTGACGGTTGTGTCGCGGAAGGTCAGTTCGCCGAGATAGACGCGGTTGGTGAGAGCGCGCACGACCTGCACGGCTGACCAGCGTCCGCCGTTGGTGGTGCGGTGTCCTCGGTCGTTGAGGACGGCGGCGACAGCTTTGGAGCCGAGCCGGTCGCGGGTGTAGAGGTCGAAGATCGCCCGCACGATCACCGCCTCGCCCTGGTCGACGACGAGCGTCTGGGTGGACTTGTCGACCTGGTAGCCGAACGGCCGCCGTCCGCCCTTCCATTTGCCCTTGGCGGCTTTGCGTTCCATGCCGGCGATGACGCGTTCGATGATGGTGTCGCGCTCGAACTGAGCGAACATGGCCAGCAGTTGTAGCAGCATCCGCCCCATCGGGCCGGAGGTGTCGAAGGGTTCGGTGGAGGAGCGGAACACCACGCCCGCGTGATCGAGTCGTTCGAGCAGGGCGACGGTGTCGGCGAGGCTGCGGGAGAACCGGTCGACGCGGTAAACGAGCAGGACGTTGAACGCGCCGAGCCGGGCGGCGGTCATCGCCTTCTGGAGCTCGCGGCGCTGAGCGGAGGCGCCGGAGGCGTCGTCGTGGAACCGGGCGACGATCCGCCACCCGGGCTGTGACTTGACGTAGTCGTGGAGTTGCTTGTCCTGGGCTTCGATGCTGTAGGGCTGGTTCTCGTCGTCGGTGGAGCGTCGGACGTAGGTCGCGACGCGGACGTCCTCGCCCAAGACAGGTCGTGCTATGCGGGACGCGGCGCGTTTTCCGGTTCGGCTGGTCACTGTAGATTGCTCCTCAGCTTGCCGTGTCTTTGCTTTGCGAGTCCTGGCTCTCACTGTTTATGGGTTTGGGGGACGGGGGAAGGGTCGAAAGCGATATTGAAGTAATGATGGCTCTATGTATTCGATTGTGTGGCTCTCTGTGGAGGTTCTCGTCGTGTCGTGCGCGGCAGGTGTGCGCAGGCGGCTTGCGGGGCCTCCACTGCCGATGAGGTCGGCGTCCGCTTCGGCGATGGGCGAGCTACTGGCGTCGATCCGGACAGCCGCCAGTGGAGCAGCGATGCCCTTCAAGCAGCGGCCCGGACAACCGGCCCAGGTAGCGGCGCCGCACGAGCGACGGACACACGCAGTCGCGGTCGTGCGCGGGAGCGCACGGGCACGGGTTGGCGGCGAGCACGAGCTGGAACCGGGCCGGGTACTCCACCGCGCCCTCGGCGCGCGACAGCCGGACGGTGCCGTCCTCCAGCCCAGCGGTGTGCGCGGTGCGTCGAGCAGGTGTGGCGCCCATTCGGCGGCCTCGTCGGCTGAAGATCAAGACGCCCCCACATTCCCGCCATGGAGTATCTCGACCGGCAAGTCCACGAGCTGATGAGCCAGGACCGGGCCACAACGATCCCAGCGGGGCAGACCCTCACCGAAGCCTGGCAAGGGTCCACCCTCGACCGGAGGCGCGCACTGCTGGCGCTGATCCTGGACCGGGTAACGATCAACCCTCAGGCTGCTGGTTGGTCTCGGATCAGGAGCTGTGGCGGGGGTGGCGGTTCGATCCGGACTGCATTGACCCTCACTGGAAGGCATAGGCCAGCGGCGTTGGAAGCGCTCCACCAGTCCATCCAATTCGGCGTCGATGTGGTCCTGGCGCTCGCTCATTCCGGTGGCCTTCCGTCGTTGGACCAGTCCTACCACATCAGCAAGCGCGGCTGAATCCGAGACCTTCTCGGGCAAGCCCTGGGCCGTGGTCGATCTCTTCACGAGGTTGACCACGGCCTTATCCGTTGAAGTCATCGGGCTTGGCCATATGTCGGCGGATAGCGGTGCGGATGTCGAGACCGTTAATCTCGTTCCCCATCACGTCCCAGCCCGGGCGGCCGGCGGCGGGCGAATAGTTCCAGCCTTGGACCGGGTGAACAGCGCTCGATAATGGCGTACTGCTCTTCCGGTTTGTGGCTGTGATCCTGCGTCGGGGCAAAGGTCCAGCTGGCCTGTCCGTGGAAGCCCATCGGCAGCTGGCCACGCACCCCGAGCAGCAGGTGCTCAGTGGCGTTGCGCAAGTACCAGCCGAGCCGGTAGCCCGGCTTTACCCAGGTCAGGCAGCCCTTATAGACGAAGCCCCAGGCCTGCATCACCTCGACAGTGAGAAGATGTCGGCATTCGTCACCCACAGCCATAGGTGCGTCGGGCTCCGCTAACTGCCCGACCGGCAAGTCCTTAATGGCTTCCAGGGTCATGAGCGGATAATGTTGGCTGGCGCCTCGGGTACCCGTCTGATTAATCATCCAGGGGCGGATCGTCAGAATGGTGCGATACCGTTTCATGCCGGAAACGCTATGATCCAACAGTCAACAGTTGAGGCGTAACCCTGGCAATTTCGTGACAGATTCGTGGCAGCGGGCTATCATTCCCGGGTAAGCAAGGGCCGAGGATATTCGTATCCAAGCGAACGTGCTAGTAGCAATACCGCTGCTCTTCCCACTGCCAGCGCCACGTGGCCGTAATGAAATAACTAATCCAAAGTCTTGAGGTTCAGGCCTTTTCCGTCCGGCGTGTCATCGCGAGATGTACGCATTCGACGATATTGTTTCAGGTGTGGTCGATGACGACAAGTTTCGGCGGATGCAGTCAAGACTGGCGGATCTGTTGCCTCGCCTGAATGAACGTGATCGGCGTTTGGCGTTGGCGACCGAGGCGAAGTCGTGGGGCCGTGGTGGTATTTCCGCGGTGTATCGAGCCACGGGTGCGTCGCGGTCCACGATTCGCCGCGGCATCACCGAGTTGGATAGCGACGACCAGGTCGGTTCTCATCGAGTGCGCCAGCCGGGCGGTGGCCGCAAGAAGGCCGAGCTGACCAACCCCGAACTGCTGGAAAATTTGGATTCGCTCATCGCGCCGGAAACCCGCGGGGATCCCGAGTCGCCGCTGCGGTGGACCACGAAGTCGACCCGGCGCCTGGCCCGGGAGCTGACCGCGATGGGCACCGCGATCAGCCACTCGGCGGTGGCGGCGATCCTGCGCTCGAGCGGGTACAGCCTGCAGGGCACCCGCAAGACCCTCGAAGGCGCCCAGCACCCCGACCGGGACGCCCAGTTCCGCTACATCAACACCCTGGCCCGCCGGTACCTGGACGCCGGCGACCCGGTGATCAGCGTGGACACCAAGAAACGCGAGCTGGTCGGACGCTTCACGCAGGCCGGCAAGGAGTGGCAACCGGTCGGCGTGCCCGAGCAGGTGTCCACCTACGACTTCCCCCACCTGGCCGAGGGCAAGGCCATCCCCTACGGCGTCTACGACCTGGCCGACGACAGCGGCTGGGTGTCGGTCGGCGTCGACCACGACACGTCGGTCTTCGCGGTCGCGACCATCGAACAATGGTGGCTGCAGAGGGGCCTACAGAAATATCCGAACGCGCGGCAACTGCTCATCACCGCCGACGGCGGCGGATCCAACGGACACCGCCCGTGGCTGTGGAAATACGAACTTGCCCGACTCGCTCAAGCCACCGGACTCGACATCACCGTCTGCCACTACCCACCGGGCACCAGCAAATGGAACAAGATCGAGCACCGGCTCTTTTCCAGAATCACCGCGAATTGGCGTGGCCGTCCCCTGGAAACCTACCAGACCATCGTCAGCCTCATCGCCAACACCGCCACGACAACCGGGCTCACCGTCCGCGCCGACCTCGATCTCAACGAATACCCCACAAAGATCAAACTCACGAAACAGCAGAAGGTGGCAATCCCGATCAGGAGACACGAGTTCCACGGCGATTGGAATTACACGATCGGACGGGCAGACGGATAGGTAACTTCATTACGGCTCCCAACCATATCGCCCACTGCCCCAACGCTGGTGATCCTGGCGGTGGTTGACGTGGAAGGGTTTGTACCAGCAGTGGCACAACCCGACTACGAGACGGCCGTGATCGCGCCGCTTCATGCGCGACAGGTGAGCGATCGGTCGATCCTCTTCTCCACCTCAGCGGACACATCACCTACACCACCAAGACGATCACCGTGGCGCTCGACACCCCACCCACACCCAAGATCACCCGGGCGCTCCGGTTGCTGCTCGCCGAGCTCAACACCACCCCACCGCGCATCCCCGGCGACCACCGGCCCATCACCTATAAGATCAAAACAGCCTGAGCACCTGGCCGACCTCAACTGCGATCTTCACCCAAGTTCCGGAGGTCTGGGGCTCGCGCCCAGCACGCTTTCCAAGTCTGCGTGGGGCAGTTCGCCGGGGTCGGCAGCCCGGCATGGCTGCGCGTAAAAGGCGGGCCATCATCTCTGCTATTTTCCGATTTGGGTTCTGGATTTTCGTGGTGGCCTGCCGTGCTTCACTCGGTCTTGACCCGGAGAGGCTCGCTTTTTGTAGGTCTTCCCTTTCGGAAATAGAGTGCGTTTCTGCGGGTGCATCGCCAAGCGAGATCAATGTGTGGTGAATCCCGCGATGTGTCGAGCGTGTTTAGCACTCAGCTTCTCTGCCGTCGAGAGCATCACGCTCGGCGGCCGTCCGCTCGATGCACAGGCGGCGCAGAGCGTGAGGCACATGCAGGTACCGAGGACGGGCACGACGACGACACGCAGGCCTACGGCATCGGCTCCGCAGCTCTCGCAGCGGTAGCCAAGCGGGCAGTGAGGGGTCACGCCGTCTGTGTCGCGGGCAGCCACGTGAGGTGACGGTACCCTCGAACGCTTGATCGCGCGAGTTCGTGATAAACGCCTGTATCGCGCCTATCGTGCGAAAGCCTCGCATTCCATGATCGCAACACTTACCGTCATCAACGTGACCGCCTCGGATCGTGAGGAACCGCTGCTCAGCAGCGGTGAGGTCGCCAAGCGTGTCGGCGTATCGACGTCGACGGTGAGCTCCTGGGTTCGGCAGGGTTGGTTGACACCGCACATCCGCACCGCCGGTGGACGGCTCAGGTTCCGGTGGTCGGATGTCGAGCGTCAGCTACGGGAGCGCGGTCAAGGCACAAGCCCGTAGTCGAGCGACGTCCCACCCTGCGCGCATGACAGCGCCCTTCAGATGGGCGATCCGGCGGTGTACATCCGGAACGTGCCGCACCTGACACTCAACCTCGCCGCCGCCCCACCCGAACTGCTACGTGCGCTGTTCGAGACCACCCGGCTCACCATCGCAGTGCACCCCCGACGGCGACGACATCACCATCACCATCACCGTCACCGTGCCCGGCAACGACCTGGCCAGCATCGACCACGCCGCGAAGCGACCAGCTGCTACGCCTCCACGAAGGAGACCTGGGGGCGACGCGAGGTGTAGATGCAGTACGTGCCCCCGGCAGGGATCGAACCTGCGACTCCGGGTTTAGGAAACCCGAGCTCTATCCACTGAGCTACGAGGGCTCGGGCCGAGGGTACCGGCATTCCGCTCAAGATCGACAGCTGGCCCGTACAGGCGCTCCAGACACGGCCCATGATCGCGAGCCGTGCGACGTTCGTGCAAAGTCCAGTTGCACACGACGCCAAACGACGGGTATCAACGCCAAAGATTGCCCTATATTTCGCGAGGTCAGCGGCCTAGCGTGCAGGTCGCTGGGGGAGCGACACCCGCTTTAGGAGAGCGGTGCTCTATCCCCTGAGCTACGAGCCCTGCGCGACGAGCGTACCCGGCGTTCGCCTACCCACAGAGCCGCCCCACTTCGGACAGGGCGAGGACCGTCGTCGAATCGGCGGGGAGCCTCGTGTCGGTGTAGATCGCCAAGCCGACGTCCGCGGCGGTCAGCCGCACCTCGTACGACGTACGCGACAGCTCGGCGCGACACCTCTCGACGCAGGCGTCCAGCCGTGCGGCGTTCCAACCGTCGAGCAGGTCGCCGATGACCAGGTACGCGTCCGGGTCGCGCGACCAGGGCGTCTGGAAGTAGCCGTGCCTGGCGCCGAATCGGCCGAGCTCGCGCCGCAGCAGATCGATCCGCCAGGTCGGTTCGCCGCGGTCGGTGACCGGCCATCCGATCAAGACGACCTTGTCGCCGCTCACCACCACCATGCGTTCGTACAGGGACGTGCCACGACTCGACACGCCATGTTCGGCGAAGCCGCCGAAGCGCAGCGTCAGCGGGAATCTGGTCAGGGAATCTTCCATATAGCGGCAGAGGTCGATGACGTCGATCCCGGCAACGGCGACGCGATCATGGGCGACGGGCCCTCCGCTCTCCAGGCCGATGATGGTCGAATGGATGTCGTGCACAGGCCGGGGACGAAAGTGCACGCCCACGGCATCGGCGAACCCTGCCTGTAGGTTGACGAGCAATGATCGCAGTTCGGCAGGCTTGCGCTCGCCGTACAGGGCGACGATCGTCGCGTGGTGGATCGGCGCCAACGCGGACCTCCCCGCCGTCCCGACCGCACAGCCCACTCAGGCTGCCGTCACAGGACGCTCTCAGGCGCATCTCAGATGCCCAGTTCAGACTGTGCCTCATGCGCATTCTCGTGGTGGACGACGACCGTGCCGTCCGCGAGTCGTTGCGCCGCTCCCTCGCTTTCAACGGCTATCAGGTCGAGCTGGCGAGCGATGGGCAGGCGGCGCTCGACGCCGTCATGGCCCACCGGCCGGACGCGATGGTGCTCGACGTCATGATGCCCCGACTCGACGGCCTCGAAGTCTGCAGGCGGATGCGGGCGGGCGGCGACGATCTTCCGATACTGGTGCTCACCGCGCGCGACGCCGTGTCGGACCGCGTCTCGGGCCTCGACGCAGGCGCCGACGACTACCTCCCCAAGCCCTTCGCCCTTGAGGAGCTGCTCGCCCGGCTGCGCGCGCTGTTGCGCCGCCGTACTCCTGACGACATCGCCGCCGCGGCGGGTGCCAGCAAACCCCTGGTGTTCGGCGATCTCTCGCTCGACCCGGACACCCGTGATGTCCGTCGTGGCGACCGGCCGATCAGCCTCACGCGCACCGAGTTCTCCCTGCTGGAGCTGCTGCTCGCGCACCCGCGTCGAGTGCTCACCCGCGGCCAGATCCTCGAGCAGGTCTGGGGCTACGACTTCCCGACCACCGGCAACGCCCTCGAGGTCTACATCGGCTACCTGCGGCGCAAGACCGAGGCCGAGGGCGAGTCGCGCCTGATCCACACCGTCCGCGGCGTCGGGTACGTGCTGCGCGACACGCCCCCCTGATGGCCACCCACCTCATCCCGCGCACCCGCCCGGACGGCACGACGGCGCGCTTCGAGTTCCTCGACCGCGTCTCGCTCCGCGCGCGTATCGCCATCCTCGCCGCCACGGTGGCTGCGGTCGTGGTCGTGCTCGTGTCCGCGGCGGCGTTCTTCGTCGTGCGGGCGAACGTGCTGCAGACGCTCGACGCCAACCTCCTCCAACGCGCCACAGCCGCCGCTCAGGGCGGCATCGACCCACGCGTGCTCACGCAGGTCCCCACACAGTTCGTCGGCGCGGCCGACATCAAGCTCGCCCTCCTCTTCGCCGACAGCACGTTCGCCTCGGTGCAGGGGCCCGCATCGGCGCCGCCGCTGGGGGGCGACGAGTTGGATGTCGCCCGCGGCGCAGAGAGCCAGTCGGTGCGCAGCGCGTCGCTCGGCGGTGTGGCGTACCGCGTCGTCGCCGTGCCCGCAGGCCCAGGCCAGGCGCTCGTCATCGCTCAGCGCCTCGACCCGACCCAGCAGGTGCTGACCCGGCTCGCGATCACGCTGCCCCTGGTTGGGGCCATCGGCGTGCTGCTGGCGGCCCTCGCAGGCGTGGCGGTGGCGCGCACCGGCCTGCGCCCGGTCGACCGCCTCACCGCGGCCACCGAGCGCATCGCCGCCACCGGCGACCTGCGCCCCATCCCCGTCGACGGCACCGACGAGCTTGCCCGCCTCACCCGCAGTTTCAACGCCATGCTCGGTGCGCTCGCGGCGTCGCAGGAACAGCAGCGCCGCCTCGTGGCGGACGCAGGCCATGAGCTCCGCACCCCGCTGACGTCGATGCGCACCAACCTGGAGCTGCTGGCCGCCGCGAACCGTCCCGGCGCACCCGCGCTGCCCGAATCGGATCGTGCGGAGATCTTCGAGGACGTGCAGGCGCAGGTTTCGGAGCTGTCGACGCTGGTCGGCGACCTTGTCGAGCTGGCCCGCGACGACACGCCGACGATCGTGCACGAGCCGGTCGAGCTCACCGACGTGATCTTGCGTGCGCTGGAGCGGGCGCGCAGGCGGGCGGGCGACGTCGAGTTCGTGCCGATGCTGGTGCCGTGGGCGCTCATGGGCGACAGCACGGCGCTCGAACGCGCGGTGCTCAACCTCCTCGACAACGCCGCGAAGTGGAGCCCGCTCGACGGTCGGGTGCGGGTGCAGATGCGGCAGATCGACGAATGGTCGGTGCTGCTTGAGGTGGCCGACGCCGGTCCGGGAATCTCGGCGAAGGACATGCCGCACGTCTTCGACCGCTTCTACCGGGCCGACACCTCGCGCACGATGCCCGGCTCCGGCCTCGGCCTCGCAATCGTGCGCCAGGTCGCGCTGCGGCACGGCGGCGCGGTGTGGGCGGGTCGCGCGCCGGAGGGCGGAGCGTTGCTGGTGCTGCGTCTGCCCGGCCATCGTCCGCCATCTGGCTGATCATCGGACGCGCCGGACGGCGGCCCTGTTTGACGGGAGCGGTCGGTTGGTGATTCCGTGCGCGTAGTCCCGAAACTCCGTGGTGCCCCACGGCCGGGACTTCCGGAACCGCGTCGGCGCCGGCACCCCTTCCCGGCGTCGACGCGGTCTCGGGGCCAACGGGGCGCCCCGCTACGGTTCACCCATGGAGATGGCGCCACCCCAGATCGGCAGAGCTCTCGTCGTCGTCGTGGACGACCGCGTGAGCCATGGGGAGCGTGAGGACTCGACCGGCCCGCTCGTCACCGAGCTGCTGGAGGAGGCCCGGCTGGTCGTCGATGGTGTGGTCGTCGTCCCCGGCGATCCCGTCGCCATCCGCAACGCGCTGAACACGGCCGTGATCGGCGGCGTCGACCTGGTCGTCACGATCGGTGGCACCGGTGTCTCTCCACGAGACGTCACGGCCGATGCCACCGCAGGCGTCCTCGACCGGCCTATCCCGGGCATCGCCGAGGCCATCCGCGCTTCGGGGCTGGCCGCGGGGGCGGTGGATGCCGGCCTGTCCCGCGGGCTCGTCGGGGTGTCGGGCAGCACGCTGGTGGTCAACCTGGCGCCGTCGCGCGCCGCCATCCGCGACGGGATGGCCACGCTCACGCCGCTCGTCGCGCACGTGATCGCGGAGCTGTCCGGACTGGACTAGGCCAGTGTCCCTATGCTCGCCGGTCCGCGCCGCGGACTCAGCTGGTGGTGGGGCCGTCCCGGTCCTCCGTACCCGGATCCGCGGTCGGAGCAGGGCCTGCGGTTGCCGCTTCGGAACTCGTGGTTGTCCCGCTCGGTGTGGCGGGCGTCTCGCCCGAGGCGCTGGTGGTCGGCCCCGGTGTGGTGGCCCTGCTTGGCGCGGTCGTCGCAGCCGGTGCGGTGGCCGTGCCGGGTGTGGTGGAAGTGCCTGACGCCGTGGAGGTGTCGGGTGCCGTCGCAGTGCCCGGTGTGGTCATCGGGCTGGACGTCGTCGTCGGGCCCGGTGTGGTGACCGTGCTGGGTGCGGCAGCCGTGCTGGGTGCGGCAGCCGTGCTGGGTGCGGCAGCCGTGCTGGGTGCGGCAGCCGTGCTGGGTGCGGCAGCCGTGCTGGGTGCGGCAGCCGTGCGGTGCGGGCGTCGTGGCCGTGCCGGGTCGGGTGGCCGGGTCCGGGGTGTTGGTGGTGGGGCTCGCGTCGGCGGCGGAGCCGGGTTCGTGCCGAGGGGCCGGAGCGTGGAGCACCCGGTGAAGCGTCTCGTCGACCTTGTCGTGCACTGAGTCGATCTTGTCGTGGTACCGGCCTTTGGTGGCCTTGTCGACCCCTTCCGCGGTGGCCTCGGCGGCCTTGCCTGCGAGCTCGGCCGCCAGGTCGAGGTAGCTCGGCGCCTTCTCCCTCGCGACCTCGGTCAGCTCACTCGCCTTCTTCGCAGCCTCCCCGGCCAGCCCGGTGGCGCGCTCGGATGCCTTCTCGGAGTACTCGCCGACTTTGCGCAGCGCGTTGTCGACGACGATCTTCACCTTGTCTGCGGCGGCCATGCGTCCATCGTGTCACCTCGGCAAGATGTGCGGGTGGACGAAAAGCCCGAACGACTGCCTCCGGATGTGCGTCGACGGCTCGACGAGGTGTTCGGTGAGGTGCTGCCGGAAGTCACTCGGGATGAGGTCGACGAGCACCGCCCTTCGAACGACGACGCGTTGCTGGAGGACCGGCCGCCCCACCACGATCGCAGTTGAACGGGGCACGCCTCCGATGCTGAAGAACGTTGCTGGGCGTGTAGCAAATCGCGGGATCTCGGCAAGCAACTCGACGGCGGTCGGCTCGGCGGGGCCCGCCTCCTCGCCGCGCTTGCGGCGCTCCTTGATCGTGTTCAGCGGGAGCACGATGACGAAGTAGATGACCGCCGCCACCAGCAAGAAGTTGATCAGAGCCGTGATGAGCGCGGCGAAGTCGACGTAGGTGCTGTCCTTGCCCGCGATGATCGTGACGCCCGACCCTGGGCTGGAGGCCGGGGTGATGGCATTGATCAACGGCTGGACGATCTTCCCGGGGGGCGTCAGTCGCGGAGGGTAACGGTGACCTGGTCGGCGAGTGACGCTGCTGCGACCCGTGTCGCAATGTCCCGCGGCATACTCACTATCACCAGGCGACCACGCACGCGCGGATCTTCGGCGAGGACGGCGAGCACGGCGGCGTCCTCGGCGAGGAGGACGGGCTGGTCGGACCGCTGCCCGATGGTGACGACGTCCACCCGTCGCCCCGGCACGAGCAGCGCGGCCACCGCCGCGTCACCCAACCGGATCGGCACCGCCGCGCTCAGGCCGCCCGGCGCAGGCCCGGCCCCGATCAGGCGGACGTCGGTGATCGGCTCACCGGCGCGCGCCGCGCCGACGAGCACGCGGCCGTCCGCCGCTATCGGATCGCGCATCGCGCCTGCGGGGATGAGCTCGGGAGGCCACAGCCGAAGCGCCAGATCCGCGGCCCGGACCGTGCGACCCGCCTGCAGGTCGACCGCGGTGACAACCACCGGCGCACGGGCGGATCCTGGCGCGGGCGCGATCGCCGTGACCAGCGCAAGTGCGAGCAGGATCACACACGCAGCCCGCCGTAGCAGGAGGTTGCGCCGCCATCGCGCGTCGCCCATGAGCGCGCCAAGCCGATGGTGGAGGCGCGGGGTGAGTCGGGCGTCGGGCACGTCACGACGCTAAGGCCACGTGCCGATGGCGGAGTGGCGATCGCTTGATCTGTGGACAACTGCTGCTGATGTGGACAACCGGGGTCCCGAACGCACCGGCACGAACGCCGGGCCCGTCCGCGCGCGGCCGCCGAGTCAGGACGCCGCGGCTGCCGGGGTGCTCGTCTTCGCGGCGGGCGTTGCCTTGGTATCGGCCTTCTCGGTCTTCTTCTCGGTCTTCTTCTCGGTCGGCGTCGAGCTCGGCGAGCTGTCGGAGCCCGCCTCCGACTTCGCCACTGCGCTCCCGGCGCCTGCGCGGCTGTCCGTGCGGTAGAACCCGCTGCCCTTGAAGACGATCCCCACCGACGAGAACACCTTCCGCAGCTTGCCGCCGCACTCGGGGCAGACGGTGAGCGACGGGTCGGAGAATGCCTGCACGGCGTCAAATCGGTGATCGCACTCGGTGCAGGCGTACTGGTAGGTGGGCACTGTTCCTCCGCTGGCTGGCACTCCCGCGTTGAGAGTGCCAGCATAACGCGTAGGGGTCAGCCGGTCTTCCCAAGCGTGACGAGGCCCGCTCTTGGAAGCAGCGCGGCCGTCACGGGGTGGTCGTGCGGATCGGCCGGAAGACGCTCGAGCAGCTCGTCGTCATGCAGCAGCATGACGAGCGGCGCGCGGGCGAAGGGGAGCGACCGGTCGTAGTAGCCCGCACCACGCCCCAGTCGGACGCCGCGCCGGTCGACGGCGAGCCCTGGCACGAGAACGAGGGCCGCGGTGCCGATCGCCTCGACCCCGAGCGGGGCGCCGGTGGGCTCGCGCAGCCCCAGCGGGCCCCGCGCGAAGGAGCCGTCGAACCGGGCCCACTCCAGCGGCCCGCGCTGCCGCGGCACGATCGGCAGCAGCACCTCGTGCCCGGCCTCGGCCAGCGCGGACACCAGATCTGGCCCGCCCGGCTCGCCCCCCACCGGAACGTACGCACAGATCGGCCCGTCGGCATCGGCGGCCAGGCGCAACGCCCCGGCGGTCAGCGCCGCGTCGCGGGCCGCGCGGGCCTCCGCGGTCAACTCCGCACGCGCCGCGAGCAGGCGCGTGCGCCAGGTCTCTTTGTCGACGGGAGGCCCCGAGGCGTGGGCAGGCATCCCCGCACCGTAGCGGCGCCGATAAGGTCTCCAGGTCATGAACGCGTTCCGCTCCGCGGTGGTCCCGGCGGCCGGTCTGGGCACCCGTTTCCTGCCGGCCACGAAGACGGTGCCGAAGGAGCTGTTGCCGGTCGTCGACACGCCCGGCATCGAGTTGGTGGCCGCCGAAGCCGCCGCGGCGGGCGCGGAAGAGCTGCTGATCGTCACCTCACCGGGAAAGGATGCGGTCGCCGCCCACTTCGCGGACTCGTCCGAGCTGGAGAAGACGTTGGCGGCGCGTGGCAAGGAGAAGCTGGTCGCCAAGGTGCGGCGGGCCCACGACCTGATCAACGCACGCACCGTCACCCAGTCCGAACCACTCGGTCTCGGGCACGCCGTCGGCTGCGCGCGGGAGGCGATCGGCCCTGACGAGCAGGCGTTCGCGGTGCTGCTGCCCGACGACCTCGTGCTCCCCACCGGGGTACTGAGCCGCATGGCCGAGGTCCGCATTCGGCACGGTGGCAGCGTGCTCTGCGCGTTCGACATCCCGCGCGAGGAGATCTCCGCATACGGCGTCTTCGACGTCAGCGACACCGACGATCCCGACGTCAAGCAGGTCCACGGCATGGTCGAGAAACCGTCAGCCGACGAGGCCCCCTCGACGTTCGCGGCGGCCGGTCGCTACCTGCTCGACGTCGCGATCTTCGACGCGCTGGACCGCATCACCCCGGGTGCGGGCGGCGAGCTGCAGCTCACCGACGCCGTCCAACTGCTGATCTCGGAGGGCCACCCCGTGCACGTCGTGGTGCACCGCGGCGGCCGCCACGACCTCGGCAATCCCGGCAGCTACGTCCGCGCGTTCGTCGACTTCGCCCTCGAAAACCCCGAGTACGGGCCCGAGCTGCGGTCCTGGCTCACCGAGCGACTGGAGCGCTAATCCGGTGCGATCGGTCGACGAGCAGTTGGAGCGGGTGCTGGGCGCCGCGGTGCGCCCGGCGCCGGTGCGGCTGGCGATCACGGAGGCGTACGGCCTGCGGTGCGCCGAGGAGGTCGTCGCCGCGCGTCCGGTGCCCGGGTTCGACATGGCCGCGATCGACGGCTACGCCGTGCGCAGCGTCGACGTCTTCGGCGCAGGCGAGGTGGTGCCGGTCGAGCTTCCGGTGGTCGGGGAGATCCCCGCGGGGTCCCGACATCCGCTCCGGCTGCAGCCCGGCCAGGCCGTGCGGGTCGCGGCGGGTGCGCCGTTGCCCACACTCGCCGACGCCGTCGTTCCTGTCGGCTACACGGACGCAGGCAGCGCCCGCGTTTCGGTCACCCGCAGCGTCCCATCGGCCGCCTTCGTCCGCCGTCTCGGGGAGGACGTCCAACCCGGTGACCTCGCCGTCCGCCGCGACGCGGTGCTCGGCGCGGCCCAGGTCGGGCTGCTCGCCGCGTCCGGGCGGGACAAGGTGCTCGTCCACCCCCGGCCACGCGTCTCGGTGATCTCGGTGGGGGACGAGCTCGTCGAGCTCGCCCGCACACCCAGTGCAGGCCAGGTGGCCGACATCTGCTCGCACGCGCTCACCGCCGCCGCCCGCGAGGCCGGGGCGGACACGTCGCGCGCAGGCCTGGTCCGTGGCGACGCCCGCCAGATCGCGTCGGCCGTACAGGACCGCCTGCCGTTCAGCGACCTGCTCGTCGTTTGCGGGGCGGTCGGCGGGCGCGCGGGCGGGGAGGTGCAGGCCGCGCTCGACGGGCTCGGCGACCTGGACACCACCCGCGTCGCCATGCACCCCGGCTCGACGCAGGGGTTCGGCAGGCTCGGTCCAGACGGCGTGCCGACGTTTTTGTTTCCCTCGCACCCCGCCACCGCCCTCCTGCTCTTCGAAGTGCTGGTGCGGCCGCTGCTGCGCACCATCGAGGGCCGCCGCGACGTGCAGCGCCGCTCGCTCTCGGCCCGCCTGACCTCGCCCGTCACTTCGGTCAAAGGCCGTCGCGGCTACCTGCGTGGACGGCTGCTGCGCGAGAAGGCCACGGGGGACTACCTCGTGCAGCCGCTCGCCACGTCCGGCATCCACCTCCTGTCGGCGCTGGCCGACGCCAACTGCCTGATCGTGCTTCCGGAGGATGCCACCGACGTCGGGTTGGACGAGCCCGTGACCGTGCTGCACCTGCCAGCGTGATTCCCGTGCGCGCCTACCCTGAACGGCCCGTTGGCCGTCATCCCGGTTGGCCGGTGACGCTGGGCCCTTTGCGTGTTCCGGCAGGGCTGGTTGCCGTACGGCCGGTACGGCTCCGAGACGGCAATTACTGGTCCGCCATCCGCCTGCGCGACGAGCAGCACCTCGCCCCGTGGGAGCCAACGATGGCGGGCACGTGGCAGCAGCGCAATGCGCCTGCCGAGTGGCCGGGCCGGTGGTTTCAGCTGCGATCCGCCGGACGACGGGGCGCGGCGCTGCCGTTCGGCGTCACGATGGACGGTCGGTTGGTCGGGCACGTGATGGTCGGCAACGTCGTGCGCGAACCGCTGCTGTCGGCGTACGTCGGCTACTGGGTCGATTCCCGGGTGACCGGCAAAGGAGTGATGACCGCCGCCGTGGCGATGGTGGTCGATCAGTGCCTCGGCCCGGTGGGCCTGCACCGGCTGGAGGCCACGGTGCGACCCGAGAACGCCGCCAGCCTGCGGGTGCTGGCCAAACTACGGTTCCGCGAGGAGGGGCTGTTCCGCCGCTACCTCGACGTCGACGGTGGGTGGCGTGATCATCTCTGCTTCGCCATCACCACCGAGGATCTTCCGATCGGCGGCATGGTGGCACGTCTCGTCGCCGAGGGCGGCGCCGACCAACCCTGACCTCGCCCCGCGGCTCACAGGATGAACCTCGGCGCGTCGGCGCGTCGTTGCCGCAGCGGACGGCCGTCGCTCACTACCGTGAGCCCTGGGCGTGATCTTGTCTGGGGAGGCGGGATGGCGTCTGACTGCGCCGTGGGGAGGAGGCCAGCCGTGCCGAGCTCGATGATCTTTGCGAGCCTGGTCGTGCTGTGGTTGCTCATCCTGGTCCCCGCGGTCGCGCGGCACCGCCAGGAGGTGGCACGGCCCAGCGTGGCCGCGCTCTCCGGGCGCGTGCTGGCGCGATCGCCCCGGCGCCGAAGCCAGGAGGTGAACCGGATGGACGAGCGGTACGGGACGGGCGCGGACGACGGCCAGATGGTCGCCACCTGCCCACCGGAAGTGCATGTGCCGAGCGCGCGCACCGAGCTGAGCTTCGACGACGACGCGAAACCCGCCGTCGAGGACGTCGCAGAGAACGTCGACGACTGGGCGGACACCGACGAGCGGCTCTGGGAGCGCCCGCCCGCCCGCTACCGCGCGGGTCGGGGCGGGTTCGACGCCGAGGCCGCCGCGCTCGCCGCCCGAACGCGCTATGCGTTCCGGCAGCGGGTGGTGCTTCTGATGCTGGTGACGGCGGTCGCGACGGGCGTGGTCGCCGCCGTGGCGCTGCGAGGCCTCTGGTGGGGGCACGCCGCCGTCGACATCCTGCTCGTCGGCTACCTCGTGTACCTCCGTCGTCAGGTGCGCCTTGAGGAGGCCATCCGGGCCCGCCGCGCCGCCCGGATGGCAGGCACCCGCCGCCCACCTGCCGCGGACGATCCCGAGCTGGACGCGTGGGCCGAACGGGGCCGCACCGCCACCCTGCCGGTGGAGAACGACGAGCCCGCTGACGACGAGGCCGAAACGCCTGTTGTGACGCCCGCGACCGCCGATTCCGAGCACATCACGGCCACGCCCGTCGAGTCCTCGTCCGCGGCGGTCGACGCCGTCGAGGAGGAGCGGCCCGCCCTTCCGCGCCTGCGCCCGACACCGCCGCCCCCGCTCCCGGCGGGCACGGCGGTGGTCGAGGACGAGGACGACGAACTGGACCTCGACGACGGCGCCCCTCCCGGCTACCGCCGTGCGGTTGGGCAGTAGGCGGCTGCTAAAGTTTGCCGGTCCCCGGCGGGGGCATCGGGGCTGTGGCGCAGTTGGTAGCGCGACTCGTTCGCATCGAGTAGGTCAGGGGTTCGATTCCCCTCAGCTCCACCAAAGTAGTCAGTGTGCGAACCGTCTGGTCCGGGGTCGTATCCGCTGGTAGAGAGGGTGCGGCCCCGGTTTCGTGTCCGGTCTGGGGGATGCGGAAGATGGGGATGAGCCGGTCGGGGCCGGTGATTGGTGATGCGGGCGACGAGGGCTTTGCGCTGGCTGGGTGTGCCTTGACAACCAGCCGTTCGGCAAGAGCGGCGAGGCTCACCGATCCGATGCCGCCTTCGTCGGCGAGTTCAGCAGTGGAGGTCAACACCCCGGAAGTGTTAGGCCCGCTCTGATGTAGTCGAAGGGGATCATGAGGCTGCCTTTCGTCTGCCCTGTATCCCTAGGTGAGTGTGCTGGAAGCGGTCGTCGTACTTGAGGCCGTAGCCCAGGAGGCGGTCGAGACCGATGTGGGCCAGCCAGACCAGACCCAGGGCCAGGACGAGCGGCCGGTGCTGCCACCAGCCCAGGCCGATCATCACGGCTGGCAGGGGTGTGGCGTGCGCCGCGTTATAGATGACGGCTCCGATGCGGGTCCCGCCGAGGTATCCCGCCCACGCCAGGTCCGGCAGCAGGATGAGGGCGGGTACCAGCCACCAGGGCTGCCCGGTGGTGGAGTAGGCGGCGAGGGTGCCAGCCAGCAGGACCGCGGCCTCGGCTCGCAGCCAGATCCGGGGGGCACCCGAGACGGTGCCATCGGATGCCGGTTGGCAGGCGCTGTGGTCAGCCGGGCCATCGGCCTGGAAGCGGTTGGTGGTCATGAGTCACCTCGGCTGTGAGCCGACGGTAGCGTCTCCAGCAGCAGCAAGACGGTCAGCGTGGCGGAGAGCGGAAGCATCGATGCTCCTTCATTGGCATTGCTTCACCGGCATTGCGGGCGCTAGCCGACGGCGTTTCCGGCGGGCGGGCACATGGCTCGCAGGCCACGGTCGAGGAAGCGGATCATCCAGTCGAAGGACTCATGGGGGTCTGCGTTCCATTGGAAGCCGTCGTCGGCTTGCAGGGCGGCGTATCCGTGGATGGTGCAGCGCAGGGTGCGGATGGCGTGATCCATCTCGGTGTCGCCGATGCCGTACCCGCGCAGCATCGCGGCGATGGCGCCGAGGAGGCGGCTGGTGGCCGTCACCAGCGGGTCGTCCCGGCCGGTGAGCTGCTGGCCAGTGGTGGCGGCGTAGCGGCCCGGGTGAGCGGTGACATAGTCCCGGACAGCGGTCAGCATCGCGGTGAGCGCATCCAGCCCGGACCGGCCCTGCAACGCGTCGCGGACCGCCTCGCTCAGTTCGGTCACGGCCTGGGTGGCGACGCGGCGCCGCAGGTCGGCCAGGTCGTCGACGTGCTTGTACAGCGACGGCGTGCGGACGCCGAGCCGCTGGGCGACCAGCCCCATGGTCAGCTCTTTGTAGCCGGCCTCATCGGCCAGCTCGGCAGCCGCGGCGACCACGTCGTCGCTGCTCAGCCCCACTCTAGGCACGAGCATGCTCTTTGAGGAACGGGATCACCAGCGCGGCGACCTCATCCGGCGACTGGGCATGGATGTAGTGCCCGGCACCATCCACCATGGCGACGGTGCCCAGCCCCGGTCGCATGGCGGCGACGATCGCCTCGCCCTCGGCCCGGGGGTCGGCGAAGTCGGGGTCCTCGGTGCCCATGATGATCAGGGCAGCACACCGGATGCCGGGCAGTTGCGCTTCTGCGTCGGCGGGCGTGGTCTTGACGGTCTTGAGAAACTCGGCCATCCGGCCCGGCTCGGTCAACTTGGCCCGCAGCGCCGCCATGTAATCGGCGTAGTCGGCGGGCTTGGTCGGGTAGGCCACATCCAGGTAGCTCATCCACAGGCGCAGGCTGCGGAAGATCACCGTGCCTCCCATCCGGACGCTCCCCCGGCGGTAGCGCCGGATTCTCAGCAGCCCGCCCAGGTCGGTCTTCTGGGTCAGGGTGAACGGGTTGATCTCCACGATGCCGCTGACCAGTTCCGGCTCCATGGCCGCCGCGATGGTGGCCGCCCCGCCGGAGATGGAATGCCCCACGATCACGGCGGGTCCGCCCAGGTGGCGGATCAGCGCGAGCAGGTCGCCTGCGATGTCGGTGCGGGAGATGACGTCCTTGCCCGTGACCGACTTCCAGCCCATGCTGGACTCACCGTGCCCGCGCAGGTCCGCGACGGCGACCCGGTAGCCGGCCTGCGCCAGCCTGGGGGCCAGGAACCGGTAGGCCTGCCTGCGGTCGCCGATGCCGTGAGACAGCACGACCAGCGGGCCCTGCCCGGCCACGTCATAGGCGATCCGGCCGCCCTCGATATCCGCGAATTCGGTCATCCTCGTTCTCCTCGGTACCCTAAAGTTGCGCTAACGTGATTAGTTTGTAAGCTAATCCGATTAGCTACCGTCGTCAAGGCGTTAGATGAGCCTGGCGCTTGCGGGACCGGGATCGATCAGCCCCGTTGGGCTGCGCGACGTCGCCTGCTGGCAATGGCTGGGCTCGCCCTCGCTGCTGACCGGCGCGGCCACGCTCGCCTGCTACGTGGCGATGAGCCTCGTACCACAGGGCTAGGTATGGATCTTGAGGGGTCGGGTGACGTGATGCGCTTGGGCATCGGCCTGATGCTCACGTCGGTAGGTGGACCAGTTCATCGCGCCGCTCGGAGCGTTGGCATGGCGGCTGCGGGCGTGGACTCGATCCAGTGGTCGGTGCGGTCCGTCGACGCTACGCGCGTTCGCGGACCTCGCCTGCCTTCCGCACCCGCGACAACGTCTGGCCTCGACGGTTGAAGAATTGCCCCGCCCACAATGCGGCTTGTCAAGCTCAGCCTTGTCAGCGTGTGCGAGCAAGCGGCAAGCACCTCCACCGGCGGACGCCCAGTTCTCTGACCTGGGCGTTCATCGTTCTTGGGTGTGCGAGCAAAGGTCGGCAGGTGTCGATCTTCCTGTGTTGCCGTCCCGGGCCGATCAGGCGGACTCGCGCATGACGCGTCGAGCGATCTCCTCCACTTGACGCGTGCTGAGCACCGGCTGATCCTCGGCCTGCAGAGCCTGACGTAGGAGGCGTCGCGCCAGTGCGGAGGGGGAGATCTGCTCCTCGGAGGAGCGGCGCTTCAGCGCTTCGTCGAGGTCGCGGCTGATGCGCAGCGACAGGCTGACGTCGAGCGCTGCCGCGTTCTCTGCCGCTTCGCGTTCGGCGGCTTCGGCTTCCTCGTCGGCGTACTCCTCGCGTACCCGGCGGACGTCGGCGGCGATTGCGGCGTCGTCGGCGTGTCGGGTCGGTCGGGTTGGGGAGTCGGCCATGGTCATCCCTGTCCTTCGTGGTCGCGTGGGTCTGCGCCGCTGCTCTTCCACGCGGTGACGCCAGCATGTGTTGTGCCGGTCGCGATGATCGTGATGACGAAGCCTGCGCTGGAGGAGTATCCGATGATGCGGACTGCCCCGCTTCGGCTCTTCGGGTCTGGGTCGTGCACGACTCGGCGTGGGTCGGCTGCTGCTTCGAGCGTCCAGGCGACGTCGAGGTCGGTTGCACCGGGGTAGCGGTCGCTGCGGCGGCGGATGTAGTCGACGTCCTCGTCTCGCCACCAGAGGTCATCGAACCATGCCTCACATTGTCTCACATTGTCGTACGAGGCGGCGGCTGCGCTTGCCCGGCCGTGCGGTGGCGAGGAGTCTGCGCAGCTCAGAGGGCGTCCCAAGGTGTGCGAGTAAGACACAAGCACCTCCACAGCAAGATCACGAACGCCCAGGTCGATGACCTGGGCTTTCGTCATTTTGTGGTGTGCGAGTACCAGGTGTCAGGTGGCCCGCTCGCCGGTGGAGGATCGTCAGTAGTGGTACCGGGCCTCCACGATGATGAGTTCCTCGTCGCGGAGCTGGTAGACGAGGCGGTGTTCGTCGGTGATGCGGCGAGACCAGTAGCCGGACAGGTTGTGCGACAGTCGGTGGGGCTTGCCGATGCCGATGCCGGGGTCACGGACCGCCTCCTCGATCATGCGGTTGATCCGCTTAAGGGTTGACTGCTCGTTGGCCCAGGAGGTGTAGTCCTCCCAGCCATCACGGGTGAAGCTGATCTTCACGCGACGACGTGCTGAGGATCGATCAGCTCCTGGGTCTCGGTGCGGCCCGCCTCGGCGTCGGCGATGCTGCGGAGCAGGCGCTCGGCGTTGGCGGGCGAGCGCAGGAGGTAGGCGGTCTCCATGACCGACCGCCACTGATCGGCAGACACCAGGTAGGCGGTGCCGCCTTTGGAGACGATCTCGACGGGCTCCTGGTCTTCGTTGACCTGCTCGATGAGTGGGAACAGCCGCTTGCGGGCCTCGCTTGCTGACATGGCCATCGTCGTCTCCCTCGACTTGTACCACTTGATGGTACCACCGAGCTTGCGCGGGCGGAGTTTCGCGCATAGCTGCACTTCAAAGGCTTGTGAAGGTGTGCGGGTAAGCGGTTCGCGTCCGGTCTGGGGGACGCGGAAGCGGGGACGAGCCGGTCAGGCCGGTGATCGTGGCCCGTGCCGTGACCTGCGCGAACGACCGGCTGATTCCGTGGCTGGGACCGGGACGCCTGGGCAGCCAGGATTTCTTCGTCTCGCACCGAGAGATCCGGTGGTCGCTCGTCGTCATACCGGGTGTCAGTGTCTGTTGAGATGAGGAGTGGTTGACATGGGTAACCCGGTGGTTCATTTCGAAGTCCGCTCGGCGGATCCGGACGCGTCGCGGATCTTCTACGGCAAGTTGTTCGGCTGGACCTTCCCCGATGGTGGTATGCCCGGCTACACCTACGTCGACACCGGAACCGAGGGCGCCCTACCGGGCGGCATCAGCCCGCTGCAGGGCGGTGACCCGGTGGTCACCTTCTTCGTCGGGGTCACCGACGTCGCGGCTACCCTCGCCGAGGCGGTCAGCCAGGGTGGGCGGATCGTGCAGCCTGCCACTGCTGTCCCCGGGGTCACGTTCGGGTTGTTCGCCGACCCGCACGGACAGGTCGTGGGCCTCGCCGCACCGGACGCCTGAGCGATGCGCCGACCGCTCGCCCAGCAGCAACGGCGACCGTGCCAGTAAGGAACCGGACATGGCCCAGCCTGATCTGCCTGCGCGAGCGGCCTGCGGCGACGACGAGGCGTTCGCGCAGCTCGTCGCGGCCCACCGCAGACCGGTGTTCCGGCACTGCTACCGCATGCTCGGGTCGGGCAGCGACGCCGAGGACGCCACCCAGGACACGCTGGAGAAGGCCTGGCGCGGCCTGACGAGCTACGACGGATCCGGGCCGTTCGGCGCCTGGCTGCACCGCATCGCCACCAACGTCTGCCTCGACCTGCTGCGCACCCAGCGTGCGCGGCGCGGCCCGGCCACATCACAGGACGCAGGCCCGGGGCACCCCGGCCTCGGCACGGACAACGCCGCAGCCGAGCTGAGCTGGGTCGAACCGGTCAGCGACGCCGCCCTGAACGGGCCGCCCGACCCGCAGGACGAAGTCGTCGCCCGCGAGGAGGTCAGCCTCGCCTTCGTGGCCGCGCTACAACGACTGGCGCCACGCCAGCGCGCCGCGCTGCTGCTGCACGACGTGCTGGGGTTCACCCACGCCGAGGTCGCCGAGGTTCTCGACATCACCGTCTCCGCGGTCAACCGTCTGCTCTCCCGCGCCCGCGAGTCGGTGCGCACCACCGGCGGGCGACCCCAACCGGTGATCACTGATCCCCGGGTTCAGGACCTGCTGCGCCGCTACCTGTGCGCCTGGCAACTCGCCGACATCAATGATCAGCGGTGAGGGCGTCGGAGGCGGTGCGAGCCGCGAACGCACGCCTGTGGCGGTTGCTCGACCTGACCCCGGAGCAGGCGCTCGAAGACGACGGCGACACGCAGCTCGGCGGACGCCAGGGGCATTTGCTGTTGTCACGGACCGCGGCGCCGTGCCGGGTTCAACAGCGATCGTCGGACCGCAGCAGTGGCGCTGTCTGGTATTCGACCGGGATGGAGGCGATGGGCTCTTCGAGCACCGCGGTGGTGCGCCGCTGTCCGACGGCCCGGACGTAGCCGAGGTGGCGGCCTGCGTCGGTTCGGATCACCTCGATCTCGGTCGTGTTGTCGGGAGAGGCGAGGTGTTGCCAGTCCAGCCAGCGTCGCCAGCCGTCGGGCATCATGTCGGTCACCTCGACGTCGAGCACTCCGCTGCGCTCCCAGTGCCTGCGCCACCAGGCGGGCGAGTGCAGGCACGCCATGCTCGGTTCCCACCACGCAACGAGGTGCTCGGGGACGGGTCCGCCGAACTCGGCGACCAGACCGGAGCCTGCGATCCCGATCTGCCCGCCGGGCTTGACGAAGCGGGCGAGGTAGTTCGCGTACAGGTCGTCGGTGCCGTAGTAGACGAACGAGTCGATGCTGATGATCGCGTCGAAGAACCCCGCGGCGAACGGCAGTGCCCGCGCGTCGGCATGGATCGGGAACACGCCGTCGGCCTCGGCATCGCGGATCCGGGCCAGCCGTTCGGTGGCGTCGAACCACAGGTCGGTGGCCCAGACCTGCACGCCAAGCTCACGGTGCAGGAAGATCGATGACGCGCCTCGCCCGCAGCCCAGGTCCAGCACGCGCATCCCGGGGCGCAGGTCCATGGCCTCGGTCAGCCACTCGGTGAGCCACAGCGAGTTCGCCCCCCCGCTGACCGCGGCGAGAACCCACTGGGGGTGATAGGCCGACGACCGCGGGAACCGCTCGTCGACCAGCTGCTCGTTGGGATCCACGTCCGGGCTCCTGTCTCTCGTTCGCGTTCTCGGGCGCACCGACGTCGTCAGGGGCGGGACGACGGTGGTGGACTGGGGCGAGAGTGCAGTCGCCCGGCAGGCAGATCGTGACGCAGTAGGCAAGCGTCAGGATGGCCGATAGGGCTGGCGCCTATCCTTGCTGGCCGGGGCCCTCCACGGGGGTCGCGCCCGGGCGGGTCCACTGCGGCGCGGGGCGGCTGGTCGGGCCCCAGGTGGCGTTCCCGTCCGCGTCTGTGGCCCAGTACCAGCAAGAGTGGTGTCCCTCGGGCCAGCCCTCGGGGTTGTCTTCCCACGCCTCGCCCCGACCGTAGGGCGTCATGTCCAGCAGGCCGACAGATCCGTCGGCGGGCTCGTTGCCCCGGCCGGTCGTGCGGTAGGTGAGGAACGCACGGTCGCCGTCGCGCAGGTAGCAGACGATGTGCCCCTCGTCCGTGGCGATCGGCGCCTCCACGCCCCGCACCGAGTACCAGGGCTGGGCGTAGCCCATGAACGCGATGAAGGGAGCCACCTCGTCCCACCGGCCCGAGGTCAGGACGGCGAACGAGACGCCACGGGCCTCGAGGTAGACGGTGTCCTTCATCTGCCAGACGTTGAAGGTGCAGCCCGCGCACTGCCCGTGGTGCGGCACACCGTCGTGCCACATGTGGTGGTAGATCACGAGCTCGTCGCGACCCTGGAAGAGGTCGAGGAACGGGACGGGGCCGTCGGCTCCGACGACCTCGGTAGTGCCGTCGATCTCCACCATCGGCAGACGGCGGCGGGCCGCGGCAAGGGCGTCGCCCGCGCGGGTGTGGGCTTTCTCGCGGACCAGGAGCTCGTCGCGGGCGGCCTGCCAGGTGGCCCGATCGACGACGGGCGGACGGCCGGGCAATGCGGTGGTCGATGTGGTCATGCAACGACAGACCAGCGACGCGGCCGGAATTCATCGGCTCCTCAGCCGCCCCGGCGTCGTCGCCAGGCGAGGAGTTCGACCAGAGCGCCACGGCGGCGACGCCGTTGCCGAGCAGCCAGGCTCTCGCCCGTGCGCGGACGTCGTGGCCGTCGGGTCGCGGAAGCCGGGGTTGACCCTCGTGATGGGCGCGGACTTGAATTTTAGGCCCGGGTCTGTACGACGAGCGCCCACGCCAGCAGCCCGAACGCCACCACGGCGAGCGCAGTACGGACCAGGTTCCACGCCTGCCAGCGGGACTCGTCGAACGCGGCGCGCACGACGGCCAGGTCGGGGATCGTGGCCGGGTTCCCCGCGGCCTTGAGCGCGTCGTTGAGCGGGACGTTGACCGACACGGTGATCGCGACGACGAGCACCTGGAGGACGACAGCGGCGGCGATCCACCCGAACTCGGGCCGTCCGATCCCCATCGCGCCCGCGGCGATGCCGAGCAGGACCGAGCCGACGAAGCTACCGCCGAGGAACCACGGGTTGAGGATTGCCCGGTCGAGCGCCTGGAAGGCCGCGACGAACGTCCGGTCGTCGACGTCGCGCAGGGCGGGCATGATCGTATGCGCGTACAAGGCGTACACCCCGGCGCCCAGCCCGGTGGACAGCACCGCGGCGAGCAGCGTGAACGTGCGGAGCGTGGTCATCGCCAGACATCCGTCGCGGCCGTGGTCGCGGCGTAGGCGGCGAAATCGCGGGGTGGGCGGCCTAGAGCGCGCTGTACGCCGTCGCTGAGGTGGGCGTTACGGCCGTCGAGGACGGTGTCGAAGATCTCCGCGAACACGTGCGCCTCCTCGGCGGGCATGCCCTGGCCGATCAGGCCGTCGATGAATTCCTCCGCCGTGATCCGCGCGTACCCGATCGGGCGGCCGCACGCCGCGGAGATCTCCGCGACGGCGTCGCCGAAACCCAGCAGCCGGGGACCGGTCACCTCGTAGACCTCACCGGCGTGGCAGTCCTCGGTCAGCGCGGCAGCGACGACGTCGGCGATGTCCTCGACGTCGACGAAAGGTTCGCCGACCTCGGGCGCGGGCAGCGCGACCATGCCGCCGCGGATGAACTCCTCGAACCCCTTCTCGCTGAAGTTCTGCGCGAAGAACGCCGAGCGGACGATCGTCCACGACGTCCCGGCGGCCATCACCGCCTGCTCGGCCTCCCGCGCGGCCTCCTCCCCGCGGCCGGAGAGGAGCACGAGCCGCCCGACGTCGTTCTTCGCGGCCAGGGTGGCGAAACCGCGCACCCGCTCCAGCGCCTCGGGCGCGATGAGGTCGGGGTAGTAGACGAGGTAGGCCGCCGACACGCCGTCCAGTACGGCGGGCCAGGTGTGCTCGTCGGCCCAGTCGAAGGGCGGCAGGCCGGAGCGCGAGCCGAGCCGGGTCGCGACGCCACGCGCCGCGAGCCTCTCCGCCACCCGACTGCCGGTGGTGCCGTGGGCGCCGAGGATGAGAGTGAGGTTCTGAGTCGTGTTCGTCATGACCCCATTCCAGGGGTCGCGGCGATCGGCGAACATGGTCGAGACCCCCGACCCCATACGCGAGCGTCCGGTGCTGGGTAACCTCGCCCGGGTGGACGCCATGGCGAGCCTGCTCGACGGGCCCCGGGCGCGCGGCGCCTTCCTGCTGCGAGTGGAGCTGGACCCGCCGTGGGCGATGCGGATCGAGGACGGGGCGCCGCTGTCGCTGGTAGTGCTCACCCGCGGGACGGCGTGGCTCCAGGGCTCCGGCGGGTCGCCACAGGAGCTGCGCCCCGGGGACGTCGTGATCGCGCTGGGCCCTGCGGCGTACGTGTTGAACGACGACCCGGCGACACCGGTCGAGGTCGTCATCGAGCCGGGGCCGCGCTGCGTCAGCGTCGGCGGGCGGTCGCTCGACTCGGCCCTCGACCCCACTCCACCGGAGTGGCGCACGCCGTTACACGGCTACTCGGGGGTGCGGACCTGGGGCAACACCGACGCCGGAGTCACGGAGCTGCTCGTGGGCACCTACCGCATGCGCAGCACCGTCGGACAGCGGCTCACCTCGGCGCTGCCCGGGCTGGCCGTGCTCCCGGGCTTTGGAGGGGAGTCGGGTCTGTTCGCCGCACTGGCCGAGGAGATCGGCAAGGACGAGTTGGGGCAGGACGTCGTGCTCGACCGGCTGCTGGACCTGCTGCTTGTCGCCGCCCTCCGCACGTGGTTCGCCCGTTCCGACACCGACGCGCCGCCGTGGTACCGCGCCCGTGACGACCACCTGATCGGACGCGGGGTTCGCACGCTCGTCGAGCGCCCCGACCGCCCGTGGACGGTGGCGACGCTCGCCGCAGCGGCGGGCGTGTCCCGCACGGTGTTCGCCCGGCGGTTTACCGAGCTGGTGGGCGAGCCACCCATGACGTTCCTCGCCGGTTGGCGCCTGGCGATGGCGGCCGACCTGATGCGCGACACCGACGCCACGCTCGAATCCGTCGCCCGCACCGTCGGCTACGGCAGTCCCTTCGCACTCAGCGCGGCGTTCAAGCGCGCGCACGGCGTGAGCCCGCAGGGCTACCGGCAGCAGGCCCGGTCGCCGGAGCAGACGAGCGCGTGACGCCGTGGAGATGCACGTCAGCCTGGACGGCCGCGGCGAGCTGACCCTGAAGCTCTACCGACAGATCCGTAGGGCCTCGGGACGGTTCCGCAGCCAAGCCACGCGCCCGGCTCCGCGGATCCAGGCGCAGGCCGACCTCTGGAAACCCACAGGCCGATTTGGGTGGCGGGGAATTCTGGCGCGGCGTTGGCGTCAGCAAGCCTGTAGCCGGGTGACGATGCCTGGTCAAGTCCCTGGACGTGGTGTTCGCGGTGGTCACGCGGGGTCCTTGTGTCTTGTCAGACGCTGAGGGCGGGGGATGTCGATGACACGGGCTCAGGCGAGGACGTCGAGGTCGTGGTAGCGGCGGCCCTCGATCCGGAGCGATCATCGCCGGCCTCATTCCCTGCACTTGCTCCCGGGAGCGGCCCCACCGTGGCCGTGGCTTCAGGATCGCGGGTAATGTACGGCCGGTCCCGGCCGTTCGGATCTTCCGGGTGGCGGACTGACCGAGGAGACGCCATGGCTGTCGCACCTGTCGATGTACTCTTCATCGGTTTCCCCGGCAACAAGTTCAGCGGGCAAATCGCTCCAGCCATCCTGGATCTGGTGGACAGCGGCACGATCCGGGTGATCGACGCGCTGTTCGTCAGCAAGAATTCTGATGGTGTCGTCACGACGCTTGAGGTCTCGGATCTCGACGCCGAGACCGGGGCTGCTTTCACGGCGGTTACCGTCGTGCAGCCGGGGGCGCTGGGGCCGGAGGATGCCGAGGAGATCAGTGATGACCTGCCGCCCAACACCTCGGCGCTGCTGATCGCGATCGAGAACCTGTGGGCGGCCAAGTTCGTGCAGGCATGCCAGGCGGCCGACGCCGTGGTGATCGACCAGATCCGCATCCCTGTCGATGTCGTGCAAGCTGTCCTGACCGCCGACTAGACGCAGGCCCCGGTTCATCCACTGAGAGGAACGAGCATGGGACTTCTCCGCATGGCCGCGCGCACCGCCGTGGTCGCAGGCACCGCCACCGCAGTGTCCGGGCGCGTCGCCCGCAGGCAGGCCCGCAAGTATCAAGAAGAGCAAGCACCGGCATACCCGGAGCCGGAGCCGGAGCCCGCCCCTCAGGATCTGCCGCCTGAGGACGATCTGACCGCCAAGGTGCAGCAGCTGGCGACGCTGCACTCTCAGGGTATGCTCACCGACGAGGAATTCGCCGCGGCCAAGGCCAAGGCGCTGGGGATCTGACCCCGCCACGGTCGCAGTGAGGGCAAACGAGGCCGAGCCGTACGCCCGGCTGGCCGGGGTGTACGACGAGATCGTTGTCGATCCCTGTCACCGGGTGTGGGCGTCCTACCTGCACGACTTGTGGACCAGCGACCCGGCGGGGGTCCACAGGGTGCTCGATCTCGGCTGTGGGACTGGCCTGATGGCGGCCGCGCTCACCGCTTACGGGTATCGGGTGACCGGCGTGGATTCCTCGCCTGCGATGCTCGCGCGCGCCCGCCGTCTCCTCGGCCCCGAGGCCGTGCTCATCCAGCGTGCGATGCCCGACCTGGGGGTCGACGGTGTCTTCGACGCCGTCATCTCCACCTTCGACGCCTTGAACTACCTGCCCACACCCGAGCTCAGCGCGACCGTGGCCGCCGTGGCCCGCAGGCTGCGGCCCGAGGGCTGGCTGGTCTTCGACCTGCACACCACCGCGATGCTCAACTTCACGATGACGAACCCGGTCGTCGTCGGCACGGCGGACGGGCAGCACTTCACCATCAGCAGCGCCGTGGATCCAACCGCCCGAACATGCGATACCCGCATCTCCGTCATTCGCGCAGCCGACGGCGACACCTTCGCCGAGCAGCACCGCCAGTACTTCCACACTGCCGCCCAGGTCCTCGATGCCCTTCTGGACGCAGGCTTCGCGTTGACCGCCGTCACCGAGGACTACTCCCGCAGGCCAGCCGACGCTTCAACCCTGCGCGCGACCTGGACCGCCCGGCGCGGCTCGGTGTGACAATGCTCGGCGCGGTTGGGCCCGCGGCCGCTCGGACACGGGTGTTACACGCCCACGGGGTGGCCGCTGTTCGAGGGGTTGGCGGTGTCCCCATGGTCGGGCTTCGGTCCACTCGGCCAACCGCAGCGTTGAGCAGGGGTGACGCTCCCACCGGTGGTCACGGGCCGGGTGGCCGCACCAGTCTCGTCGGGCGGGCGAGAACCGGATCAACCGGCATATCTGCAGCTCGTGACGACAGTAGACGGACGGGTTGTGTCCGTGCTGATCACGGGGCTGGGTGAGGTGCGTCGAACGATACTCACGCCGCAGGGCCACGGCGAGGTCCAAGGCCACGTACCGCAATTGATCAAGATGTCCCGGGTGGGAGGGTTGTGAGCACCCGAGGCTCGGCGAGCCCATTTGTCGGCGGTGTGGTCCACCGCGTGCATTTCGGCGGCGAGCATGCGCGCGCCTGCTGCGGCGATGTCATTCCGGTTCGGATTCGTGGGTGGTTGCCTGCGGGTGTTCGGCGGCAGGCAGCCAATCGGGATTCAGCGCAGGTCCGGCGTCGCGCGGCGGCGGAGCGGCGTCGATGTGGGCCCCCGACGCCCCACGGCCGGATCTGGAATTCGAATCGCGGTCGGGTATGCGGGCCTGGGCACGCTCACCGGAAACGGTGACGGCGGCGGTCCTGCGCGGTACCGCCCGGTCCTGGACCGGCGAGCTCGGCCCCGCGGAGGGAGCCGTCGCGCTACCGGCTGTGGCGCGGTAGGCGCCCGACTCAACCCGAGCCCGGTTGCGATCGCGGCCTGCGGTGACGCGGGCCAATTCGACTGCGGCCCGATGGCGGCGGCGGACCTCGTTCAGGCTGTAGGGGGTGGTGCAGGTGCACCCTTCCCCGTCCACGGTGATATCGCCACACCGATCGCAGACGCGGATGCTCACGTCGCGCCGCCGGGAGCCGACCGGGTCCGGTACGGATCCGCGCGGCAGCACCTCGGCGGATCACGGTATGCACGGAAGAAGCCGAACCGCTCGCTGTCGATCATCCGATCCGCCCCCATTTGGCCCATCGAGTGTTGGTTCGCCGAGGTCCAGGGCGGAATGAAACGAAAACACGAGCATCTCACAAAACGCAGGTGTTGCCGAGGGGTGCACCTGCCGCACCCTGCGCGGAAGTTCGCGACCAGTTCGGCCTGCGGCCCGTGCCCACGGGGTGGGGCGGAGGGTGGCCGGTCGTCGCCCCGGCCCGCGGCCGATCCTGCGAGGCCGCATCGTGTCGGCGCGCGGCTACGCAAGCCGTTTGACGGGCACTGGAGGGCGCGCCGCGGCGAATACCGCATCCGCTAGACGATCGACGACGCGCGTGTGGAGGTCGTCGTGCTGGATGTCAGTCACCGGCGAGACGCCCTATCGTTGAATCTCACGCCGTCGACAGCAGAGTCTGCGCAGGGCCCGCCGCGCCGCATGATCGCCGGCTTCGGTGCGTATGGTGCGTCAGCGCACCTCAGGCACCGATCGCGGCGATCATGGTTGGGGTCTGCAGGCATTTGGAGTGGCGGACAAGCACCCATGGCCGCCTTGGCTGACCCCGGGCACTCGTCGTGCCGATGCCCATGAGCCGGAGGCGGTCGGGCTGCTGTCGGCATCGGCGATGGGCAGACGTCGCCATGTCCCGGGCGGTCCAACCGGGTGTGACCTCATCGTGTGCATCTTGTCTGTGCTGGTCAGGCCGAGGTCCGCGGGTGCGCGATGTCCTTGACACGGTGCGCGCAGCCCGAACACACTCGCTCCGGCGGTCGTCCAGCGCTAGTGGGTCCTGCTCGCCGGGTGGCCTCCGCGGGACCGAACGCTTGCTCGTGCCGGACATCGCCGTCGGTGGGGAGCCGCCATGCCACGCATCCTCTTTCTGGTGTCCAGCGCACGGGAGATGTCCCTCGCGAACGGCGCACCCCATGTCACGGGCATCTTCGCGGATGAGGCTCTGACGCCCTACGAGCGGTTCGTCGAGGCGGGCGCCGAGGTCGTCGTCGCGACCCCGGACGGCAAGCCACCGTTCGCCGACCCCTACGGCCTTGAAGAGATCTTCCACTACCCGGACGACGACAAGGACTTCCTCGGTTTCGTGGTCCGCACCTTCGCCCACGACGTCGATGACATCAGGCTGACGCTGCACCAGCTCACCGAGCTCGGGCTGATCGGGGCCCGGCGGGTCTTCCTGGCGATGCGCGATGCGGGCCTGTCCCCCGAGCAGGCCCGCGACCTCGTCAGTCGGGCCGCCAAGATCGCCTGGCGGCGGGACAGGCCGTTCGCCGAAGTGCTGGTCGAGGAGGGTCCGCTGAGCAGGCCCCAGATCGACGCCGCGATCGCCGAAGTCATCGACGACTCGCGCCGGGAATCGGCGCGGGTGGCGCACCGGTTGTCCGAGCTCGCCGGATTCCGCAGCCCGGCGAACCTGTCGGCGATGAGCGACGAGGAGATGGCCGCCTTCGACGCGGTGTTCGTGCCGGGCGGTCACGGGCCGATGGTCGACATGGCCGACAACCCCGACGTGACCAGGCTGCTGGGCGTGCTGCACCGCAAGCAGGCGACCATCGCGTCGCTGTGCCACGGGCCTGCGTTCCTGCTCGCCGCCCCCGCCAACACCGACGGTCAGTGGATCTTCGACGGCTACCGGGTCACCGCGTTCACCGACGAGGAGGAGAGCCAGACCCCGAGCGGCAAGCTGGGCATGCAGTGGTACCTCGAGACGGCGCTGCGCAACGCGGGCGCGGTGTTCGACGACGGCCGCTCGGCGTGGAACAGCCACGTCGTCGTGGACCGCAACCTCATCACCGCGCAGAACCCGAACTCGGCCGACGCGGTCGCCGACGCCGTGCTCAAGTCCATCGACGCAGGGGGTCGGGCGTGAGCGCCACCGATCACGCCGCCGCGTTCTGGGCGGCGATCAGCGCGGGCGACGTGGACGGCGCGTTCGCCACCGTCGCCGACGACGCCGCGGTGAGCATCCCGCCCGCGGGCGTGCTCGGTACCGCGGCGCAAGGCCGTGCCTTCTTCACCGCGACCGTCACCGCCTTCCCCGACCTGCTCCTGACGATCAAGAACTCCTTCACCAGTACGGACGGGGTGACCGTCACCGAGCTGAAGCTGGAGGGGACGCAGGCCGCCGACTACCTCGGTGTGATCAACCAGGAGAAGCACCTTGACGTCGACCAGGTGTGGCTGTTGCGCACCCACGACGGCGTGATCAGCGCCATCACCGGCTACTGGGACCAGAACCAGCTCTACCGCCGCCTGGCCGTCAAGCGGCTGGACCGGATCGCCATCGTCTGAGCCAGCGGAGGGATTGTGACCACCACCCAGCGACACGCGGCAGCGCCGACCACCACCGCGGTGGTCACCGCGTTCTTCGACGCCTACCGACGGCACGACGTCAACGCGATGGTCGAGCTGTGCTCGCACAACGCAGGCTTCAGCTACGTGCCGTTCGAGATCTGGCGCAAGCAGCAGGTGCTGCGGGGCGACGGCAAGGTGCGCACGGTGGGCAAGCCGATCTGGTCGGGATTGCTCCATGCGGTGCCTGACCTCACCAACGAGGTGACCGCGATCCACGCCGATGACGAGGGCAACGCCGCGGTCGAGGTCGTGATCGGCGGCACCCAGGCCGGGCCGTGGGGGCCGATCGCGCCGCGGGGTCAGAGCTACACCGAGCCGCACCTGTTCGTGTTGCATGTCGACGCCGACCACAAGATCGACAGCATCACCGCGTACTGGGACAACGCCAGCATCTACAAGCAGCTGGGCCACCTGGAAGTCGACTGAGGGGAGAACGCGATGGCGCTGCTCAAGCGCGAGGAGTGGCAGGGCATCGTGCGCGACGTCGACTGGACACCGCGCTACGTCGACGACGAGGCGCTGTACCCGGAGTGGATGAGCGGCACCGGCAAGGTGCCGAGGGAAGCCTGGCAGGCATGGGAGGAGAGCTACAAGGTCAGCTACCCGGAGTACGTCGCCACGCAGCGGGACAAGGAAACCTCGGCGTACGCGGTGCAGGCGGCGCTGAAACGCTCCCGCGCCTTCGACACGCTGGACGAGGCGTGGAAGTCCTCCACGAAGATGCATTTCGGCGGCGTGGCCCTCGTCGAGGCGATCGCGATCCTCGCCGAGCTGAAGATGGCCCGGTTCGGGCTCAGCCCGGCCTGGCGCAACATGGCCGTGTTCGGCGCGCTCGACGAGATGCGCCACACCCAGATCACCCTGCTCTTCGGCCACGAGTTCGTGGCCAAGGACCCGCAGTACGACTGGTCGCAGAAGGCGTTCCAGACCAACGACTGGGTGACCGTCGCCCTGCGCAGCCTTTTCGACGCGATGATGGAAGGTGCGAACGCCGTCGACATGGCCATCCAGCTGCCGCTGACGTTCGAGACCGGGTTCACCAACCTGCAGTTCGTAGGGCTGTCGGCCGACGCGCTGGAGTCCGGCGACGTCAACTTCGCCAACATGATCTCCTCGATCCAGACCGACGAGGCACGCCACTCCCAGCAGGGCGGCCCGACGCTGGAGATCCTCGCCGAGCACGACCCGGTGCGGGCGCAGTGGACGGTGGACAAGTACTTCTGGCTCTCCGCCCGCGCGTTCGCCGCGCTCACCGGACCGGCGATGGACTACTACACGCCGGTCGAGCACCGCAGGCAGTCGTACAAGGAGTTCATGGAAGAGTGGATCATCGACCAGTTCGTGCGGACGCTGACCGATTACGGCCTGCGCAAGCCGTGGTACTGGGACGAGTTCATGGAGGGCCTGGATGTCTGGCACCACTCGCTGAACATGGGCCTGTGGTACTGGCGCCCGACGCTGTGGTGGAAGCCTGCCGCGGGCGTGGACGCGGAGTCCCGGGAGTGGCTGGGCGAGAAGTACCCGAACTGGGAGACGATCTACGGCGACAAGTGGCGGGTGATCGCCGAGAACATCAACGCCGGGAACATGGCGGCCACGCTGCCCGAGACGCTGCCGTGGCTGTGCAGCATGTGCCACCTCCCGACGTGCAACGCCAGCTACGGCCGTGACGGCAAGTGGCGGGTGCGCAACCACTCGCTCAAGCACAACGGGATGACCTACCACTTCTGCAGCAAGGGCTGCAGGCAGATCTGGTGGGAGGACCGCGACAACCTCAACCACACCACGGTCGTCGAGCGGTTCCTGCTCGGCGAGATCCAGCCGATGGACGTGGCGGGCATCCTCGGCTACATGGGGCTCACCCCGGACGTGATGGGCGACGACGCGCACGGCTACGCCTGGGCCGAGTCGTTCCGCACACCAGCGGCCGTCCCGGTGGCGGGTGAGTAGCCGTGACCGCAGCCGAGCCACAGCTGGTGCCGGTGAACGCGATCTTCTCCGACGACTTCGTCGAGATACTGGTCGCGATCACCACGGCAGACACGATCGCCGAGGTGGCGGGCAAGGTCGCCCACCACGTGGAGGGCAGGCGGGTGCGGGCCCGAGCCGCGGAGAAGGTCGTCTACCACAACGACCGGGTGCTGGCGCCGGAGCTGACCGTGGCACAGGCAGGCATCGCCCCGTTCGACCACATCCGCGTCGACTACGTCGATTCCTGAACCCGGAGACCACGATGGACAACGCGGTAGGGCCCATCCTGCGCAGCAGCGACGAGGTCGACCTGGTGGTGGCGGCCATCGAGGACGACAACCCCGGCAGCCCGATCGAGGTCACCGACCACGGCTCGTACGTGCGCGTGCACGCCCCGGGGCATCTGCGCGTGACGGCCGAGTCGCTCAAGCGCCATCTCGGCGCGGACTTCGAGATCCGCTCGCTGGAGGCGATGATGTCGGCCTTCGCAGGCCGGATCAGCACCCGCTCCGACCAGGTGGAGTGGTCGCTCGGGCCTACGCGCACAGGAGGACGGCGATGACCGACACCCCGGCGAAAGCGCCGCGACGGCTGCGCACGTGGAGCGCGTTCGGCGATATCCGCCGCCGCCCTTCGGACTATGAAATCGGGACGCAGAACCAGAACTGGACGATGCGCGCGGGGCGTAAGGCGCCGTTGGAGCAGAACCCGTCCTCACCCGCCAACATGTGGATGCGCGCGTACCGCGACGAGTCGCCGCTGCAGGCGCCGGACTGGGAGTCGTTCCGCGAGCCGGACTCGCTGACCTACCGCTCCTACGTCACCCAGCAGAACGAGCAGGAGACGAAGGTCGCAGGGGTGCTGGAGCAGTTCGCCTCGGTCGACTCCGACGCCGAGCTGAGCGCGCCCGCGCTGGCCACCCTGGCCAGGGTGTTCACCCCGAGCCGCTACCTGTTGCACGGCGCGCAGCAGGTGCTGGCCTACATCGGGTTGATGGCGCCGACCGGCTTCATCACCAACCCGGCGGCGTTGTCCACCGCCGATATGCTGCGCCGCGTCACGCTGGTGGCCTACCGCACCCGTGAGCTGCAGCTGGCCTGGCCCGATGCGGGCTTCGCCACGGGGGAGCGGGCGATCTGGGAAGACGATGAGGCCTGGCAGCCCACCCGCCGGGCCATCGAGCTGGCGCTGACGAGCTACGACTGGGCCGAGGCGTTCACGGCGATGAACCTGGTGCTGCTGCCGACGCTGGACGACGTGCTGCTGCGCCAGCTCGGCGAGCTGGCCAAGGCAGGCGGCGACCAGCTGACCTGGCTGCTCACCTCGTTCCTTCAGCGCGACGTGGATCGTCGGGAGCGGTGGAGCGGCGCGCTCGCCTCGTTCGCGATCAACGCGAACGCGGCCAACGCCGCGGTGCTGCAGGGCTGGGTAGACCGTTGGGTGCCGCGCGCCGACGAGGCGGCGCACGCGCTGGGCACCTTGCTTTGGACGCTGCCCGAGCACGGCAGGCAGGCGGGCGACGTGGCGGCGCAGGCGGCCGCCGCGCGGAGCAGGTTGCTCGCCGGTGCGGGGCTCGGCTAGGGGCACGACCATGCGGTGGGTACCGGTGATGGAGCTCGAGGAGCTGTGGGAAGGCGATTGGGCCGGTGTGCGGGCAGGCGCGGCCGAGGTGCTGATCGTCAACGTCGACGGCGAGATCCGGGCCTACGAGAACCGCTGCCCGCACCAGGGCTGGCCGCTGCACGAGGGCACGCTGGACGGCTGCCTGTTGACGTGCGCCAACCACCACTGGGTCTTCGACGTGCTCACCGGCAAGGGGGTCAACCCCGACGACGCGCGGCTCAAGCCCGTCCCGGTGCGGGTGGACGACGCCGGGATGATCCACGTGGCGGCGGCATGACGGCGTCGGTGACCGGCCACAACGGCGCTGTGCGGCTCAGTCAGGCCGAGGCCCGCCGCATCCTCGACCGGATCACCGGCCGGACCGCCGCGGACGCCCTGTACGCGCTCCGGTTCGCTGCGGGCACCGTGTGCCCGCCGATCGCGGCGATCGTGGACCAGGCGGTCGTCGCGGCGGAGCGGCAACACGGGCAGCACGCAGGCCAGCTTGTGGTGGCCGGTGGGACGGTGTCGGGCGGGGAGACCGTCGTCCGCGTGCGCCGCTTGGCCCATGGCAAGGCGGACTGGATCAGCACCGAGACGACCGATGTCCGTGTGGAGCTGCGGGGTGCCGAGTGAGCAGGCAGGACGCGCTGATGGAGGCGCTGCACGAGGTGATCGACCCGGACCTCGGGATCAACATCGTCGACCTGGGGTTCGTCCGGAAGGCGATCGTCGACGCCGGTGCCGCAGAACTGGAGCTGACACTCACCTCGCCCGCATGCCCACTGACTTCGATCATCTCCGACCAGATCAGGGCGGCCATCGTCGACACCGGCCTGGTAGCGGACTACCACGTCAGCTGGGTGTGGACGCCGCCGTGGACGCCCGCACAGGTCACCGAGTCCGGCCGCGAGCAGTTGCGCGCCATCGGTTTCTCGCTCTGACTCGACGCATTATGATGTGAAAGACGTGCTGCTATCGTGGCGTAGTGGGCGATCTCGTCAAGTTCCTCACCGACAACAAGGACGTACTGGCCTTTGGTGTCTCGATTGTCGCCCTGGCCCTATCGCTTTTTACGAGTTGGTGGACACTCCGAACTACGCGGGAGATCGCTCGCGAGTCCGCAGCGCACAACCGTGACCTGGCGCAGAACGCCACCTATCAGCGCATCCATGAGCTGCTCGTCGACCCAAAGGCTGCGGCGGGCCGTCGACAGCTGTTCTTGGCCGCGCGGGACAAGAAATATCCCAAGCTGGGCGAAGATGCCTGGGACGAGATCAACTACTCGCTGGCCCTCTATGACACGCTTGGGGGCTATGTGCGCCGGGATCAGGTCGACGAATATGTGGTGCTCGATGCGTGGCATCATCCGCTCGAGAACATCGCCACGCCGGTTCGCGAATTCATGGCACATCGCCGCAGCGAAGGGGTCAACCAGCCCTGGGCGCACCTCTTGGACCTGCTGAAGAAGGCCGAGACGCACCGCTGCACTTGCCCTCGGTACGACGATCCGTCTTACGGAACCGCTTCGTAACCCAGGGGGTCGGCAAAGGCGTGCCGATCGGTGGTGAGCCGAGCTCCCCTGCCACCATGATCGCCGGAACCGGTCGAAAGCGTGCGCCTGCGGAAGAATCCCGCCGCGTCGTCGGCGCCGTCCTCGACCCGCACGACATCCCGGTGGTCGGTCTCCAGCATCGACTCCGGCGTCGCGTTGTTGATCCCATGTACGGAGCTCAACCACCTGTCGCACGATCTGCTCGGTACCCATGATCAGCTCCCGGTCGGGCCGCGGCACCGAGTTGCCACCGGATCCTTTCCTGGAGAGAGCGCGCCGAGGCTGCGTTGATACGAGGACCTAACAGCAGCCGCCATCCGAGCGCCGTCAGTATCAGGCGGCGCGCGACGGACTCTCTTGATTGACCGGTCCGGTACTCGATCCTCGGGGGTTGCTGGTGGACGCCAATACGCACGAACGGTACGGACCCAAAGGACTCCAGGGTGAACTCGACTACTTCGCCCGCTACGCCCGACGAATCATCAAGATCCAGGAGCGCAATCGCGCCAAGCGGGGCGGGACGCGATCGGCGCGGGCCTTTCACGCGAAGTCGGCGCTGAGCGTCAAGAACGCGACGAGATCGACACCGTGGCTGGCCTGCTCGCGGAGGCGCCGCCTGCCGGGTTCGGATTCAGCGACACCGCCTTCCGGGTCTTCCTGCTGATGGCCTCCCGACGACTGCAGAGCGACCGATTCCTGACCGTGGACTTCCGGCCGGAGGTCTACACCCCGCTCGGCATGGACTGGATCAAGCGCAACAGCTTCAGCACCGTGCTCCTGCGGCACTGCCCCGAGCTGGCTGACGTGGTCGCGGGCGGCAAAGCCGTGTTCGCCCCGTGGCCGTGAGGCGGGCCGCTGCCGCGTCGAACCGGCCGGGGCGATGTCAGGCCGTGCGCCCCTCGCCCCGTGCCGGGAAGACGTAGTTGCGCACAGCGGGCGTGGCGCGCAGGCGGGCCAGCCCGCGGGCCCTGGTCGGGCCGATGCTGCCCACGGGCATCGTCAGCACCGCACTGATCTCGCGGTAGCTCATGGTCGGCTCGTCGCTGAGCAGCCGCAGAAGGGTGCGCTGCACGGGCGGGAGCTCGGCGAGACTCTCCAGCAGCACCCGCGCCTCCTCCATGCGGAGGAGGTCGGCGTCGACGCCGTTGTCGTCCGTCTCGTTCTCGTACACGGAAGCGAGCGGGTCGACGAGAACGGTTCGACGCTGTTGCCTTATCAGCCGCAAGCTCTCCCGGCGGGTGGTCGTGATCAGCCAGCCCGGCAGGGCGCGCGGCTCACGAATCCGGTCGACGTGCTCCAGCAGCTGAACCCACACGGTTTGGCCGACGTCTTCGATGTCACTGTCGCCGAGCTGATAGCCGCGGGCCACCGCGCGAATAACGGGGAGGAACCGCTCGAACAGGGCGGTCCAGGCTTGGTCGCACCCGTTCCTGGCATCGGCGACGAGAGCGGCCGTATCAACGCCGTCGGGTGGGGGTTCTGCTTTGTTGCACGACGTGATCATTTGTACTCAGCCTCCGTTGGTGCTGGTGAGACCAGCCTCTGGAGGACTGACGGGGCCTGTCCAAGCCCATCAGATCGAGGGGTTCTGGGCTTCCACGTGGGCTTTGGTCCTTGCGGATGCGAGTGCGGGTGTAGGACCTCCAGACCTGGAGGTCCTACGCTGGAGGTACAACCCCCCGCACCTGGAGCGAGCAGATGATCGACGACGACCTGGCGTCGGTCCTTTCCAACGTGGCCGCTGACGCTCGTCCTGCCACTCGCGACAAGATTGCGAATAGTGCCGAGACTCGGGCGTTTCTCGAAATCGGCCTGCTGCTTCTCCGTGATGATTTGTTGGATCACCGGGGTCCTGACATGCTCGCCGAGCACGACGCAGGAACGCGGCTGTTCGCCGGGCTTTCACAGGCGCGGCTCATCGAGAGGTCCGAGCAGCAAGATCAGCAGCAAGAACATCCGAGGATGCTCACCGTCGGGATGTTCCGGGATCGATGGCGGTACAAGAGCCGCTATACCGAGGATCTGATCGCCTACCTGATGCGCCCGGCGGCGCACGAGCAGATCATGCTCGCGGTCCGGCACGCGATGACCACCCTGCCAGCCGACATCGAATTGCCCCAACTGATCCGCCGAATGGCGGAGGCCACCCTGGCGGGCACCCTCGAAGACCCGAACTGGAGCCTGCAGACGATCGTCTGGGTAGCGCTACCGAATCATCCGCGGGTGCGGGAATTCCTGAAGAGCCGCTACGAGTATTGGATCTCGCAGTGGGCGTTGCTCTACGAGGACGTCGGCAGGCGTTATGGGATGACCATGCGGCCGGGCGTCAGCTGGCTCGATCTTGCCCACCTGCTGAGCACCGTGGCCGACGGAGCCCGGATCCGGGCGGCCGCGCTCGGCTCGGTGGCCGCCCTGACGTCAGGAGACAACGTCCTGGTCGGCGCCATCCACGCCATGCTGCCCAGCCTGCTCGTGGAGGCGCCCCCGCCGGACCACAGCGGGTAAGGGGCAGGGGGTCGGCAAAGTCGTGCCGAGCTCCCCTGTTACCCGTGATCGCCGGAACCGGTCGAAAACGTGCGTCTGTGCACGTAATCCGCCGGTTTCGGTGATCACGACGTGCTCGTCCTCGCGGGGTAACGGGTCACGGGAGGGGCTGCTGGAGCTGGCCGACTCCCGGCCAGCACTCAGTACTCACGAGGGCACGCGCACCGACGGTTCAGCTCTGGCCCGGACACGGGCATCCGCCGAGTACGGCTCCGGGCACAGTTGACCGGCAGATCGTCGCGGCAGCCGGGATCGACTGCCGCGCAAGCCACTCAGCCAACGGCGGCGGAGCCCGGACCGGCAAGACGACCTTCGGTATGGTCCTGTGCGCGACGGCCGAGCTGGACGGCGTGGGCCATGCGCAGCGTCGTGGCCAGCCACAGCAGGATGTCGTGTAGCCGCAGTCGGGTGGGCCCGACGTCGCCCAGCAGCGCCGCGGCGGTGCGCTCCAACGCGGCGAAGCCGACCTCGTTGTTGCGCAACTCGCGCGCCACGACGGCCTCCACGCCGCTGTCGCCCTCTTCCACGTGCGGCAGGAGGGCCCGCCGCGTCGACCGGGTCAGGTGAGGGACGAGACCGGGATGCCGATGGTGCAGCGCCGCCGCGACGTGGGCGGGGTGCTCCCCGCTGATCTGCCCGATCTCACGCAGGCCCGCGCCGATCGTGCCGGGCTCGCCGAGCACCGACAGCTCTTCGCCTGGCAACTCCCAGAGGTTCCGCCCGGCCGCCCGATCCGTCACCGCGCTCACCAGCGGCCGGACGCGCACGAGCGTTGCGTACACGTCGTCCCACCCTGCGCGGTCCAGCCTGCCGTGCAGTCCCTCGGCGACCAGCACGTCGAGATCGCCTGGTGGCTCGATCGGCCGTGTGTCGAACCTGCTCCAGCCGAACGCGGGCACCTGCACCCACCGCCCGCGCGCCGCGGCCAGCGATCGGAACCACATCGCACGCTGCCCGCGCGCATAACCGAGGACGGCGGCCACCGCCGTGGCCAGTGGAATCGGGTCGGGTCCTGTGCTGGGCAGGCGCAGTACCGCTCCGGGAATAGCCGCATCGGTGCGCGTCACGCGTCCATCCTTACCGAACGATCCCGGTCAGGCGGGCCGGGTCACCGAGGGTTAGATCATGTGTGCCGCTCGGCGGGATAACGGAACTCGCAGCCGACCTCGACCAAGCGCATCGTCATTGGGGCTCGTTGCCTATGGCCACGGGGCTGTCATGTTCGCCCGTCGTCGGCGACCTGTTCGATCCGACCGAGTGCCGGTGGCCCGTCGGATCACTAGGCCGAACGGTTGATTGACACGTCGGCCATATGGACTATTTGCGACCCCCGGGCTTGGGTAGTTCGACGAGCCCTGTGAGGCTGAGCGTGTGCGCGACGAGACGCAGTGTCACCGACGGGGTGCGGCATGACCGCATCGGGCGGCGGCCTGCGATCAGTCGGTGGGGGCCTGCGGGGCCAATCGGCGGCATCGGCCGAGGTCGGGGGCTGGGAGTCGGCCCTGGCGGTGGCCGATGCCGTGCTCTACGAGGGCTACCTCCTCTACCCCTACCGAAGATCGTCCGCCAAGAACCGGGTGCGCTGGCAGTTCGGGGTGCTCGCGCCCCGCGCCTGGGTCGAGGCGCGCAGGTCCGGCGAGGAGACCGTCGCGGGCTCCGCGGACGCGTGGCGGCAGCGCACCGAATGCCTCCTCGAGGTCAAACCGAGCGCCCGGCTGTGGGTGCGTCTGCGGTTCCTGCAGCCCCAGCGCCGGTCGGTGCGCCAACGCGGGGCCGACGGTCGGTTCGCCGAGGTCGACGCGCTCGACGTCGACGGCGAGCGCCATCTGACGTTCGATGAGGCGGTGCCGAGGGAGTTCGACGTCGACGTGGACCTGGCCGCGCTCGGCGAGCGGGAGCACGTCGAGTCGATCACGCTGGCAGGCGCCGAGGAGATCGAGCCGTTGGGCGACGCCGGTCGGGTGGTGCGCACCCGGTGGCCGCTCTCGGCTCGGCTGCGCCTGTCCCTCGCGGACGCCACGGCGCCGTTCCCGCTGCGCAGGCTGCGGGTGGACGTCGAGAACACGGTGACCGACCAGGTGGTCGACGCGCCGCGGGCCGAGGTGCTGCGCCGTTCGCTGGTCGCCACCCACTGCCTGCTGGCCATGCGGGATGGCGTCTTCCTGTCGCTCTTGGAGCCGCCGAACTGGGCGTCGGAGGCCGCGAAGGGGTGCGCGAACCTGCACACGTTCCCGGTGCTGGCCGGGGCGAACGGTGGCCGGGACGTCGTGCTGTCCTCCCCGATCATCATGTACGACCACCCCGGCGTCGCTCCCGAGAGCCCCGGCGACCTCTTCGACGCGGGCGAGATCGACGAGATCCTCTCCCTCCGCACGCTCACCCTGACCGACGAGGAGAAGCGCGAAGCGCGGGCCACCGACCCCCGGGCCAGGGCGATCGTGGACCGGGTCGACGCACTGCCGAAGGAGATCTACGCCCGCCTGCACGGCGCGGTGCGTTCCCTTCGCCCGGTCGCCGACGCCGACGCCGACGCGGAGCCGCCGGTCTCGCCCGATGCCGACGCGGTGGTCGTCGACGGCGTCCGCGTCACGCGCGGCAGCCGGGTTCGGCTGGCCCCGCGGCGTTCGGGCACCGACGCGCACGACGTGTTCCTCAGGGGCCGCACCGCGCGGGTCGCGGCGGTCCTGCTGGACGTTGACGACGATCGCCACGTGGCCGTGGTGCTGGAGGACGACCCCGGGGCCGACCTGCACGAGTGGTACGGGCGGTACTACTACTTCACGCCCGCCGAGCTGATCCCGATCGAGTCCGAGCCGAACAAGGGTGATGGGCGGCCCCGATGAGCTCATGGCGGTTCTGGTCCGAGAAGTCGCGCGACGGGCGTCCGAGCGAGGACGACCGGGTGCCGCAGCTCCGCGATGCGGTCGACGGGCAGGGCAGCCCCGAGCCTGCGGAACCCGTCGACGACGCGGACGAGGCCGCGCGCAGCGGACGGCAGCGCGTCGTCTTCTCCGACATCAACCGGCCGGGGCGGCAGCACGTCGCCTTCACCGACATCAACCGCCCCGGCAGGCACCGCTCGCGGCCGACCCCACGGCCTGCTCCGGTCACCCCGCCGCGCCCCGAACCGGCCGCCATGGCCGACCGCGAACCCATCGCCGAGATGCACATCCTGTGGATCTCGGAGGGCATGAGCTGCGACGGCGACACCATCTCGGTCACCGCGGCCGACCAGCCCTCGATCGAGGACGTGGTGCGCGGGCTCATTCCGGGGCTGCCCACGGTCCACCTGCACAACAAGATCCTGTCCCCGACCATGGGCGGTGAGGAGTTCCTGGCTCCGTTCCGGGCCGCGGCGGCGGGCGAGCTTGAGCCGTTCCTCCTGATCGTCGAGGGCTCGATCCCCAACCAGAACGTCATCGAGGGCGAGGGCTACTGGACCTCGTTCGGCAACAACCTCGAGACCGGGCAGCCGTTGACCGTGAACTGGTGGATCGACAACCTGGCCCCCAAAGCCTGGGCCGTGATGGCCGTCGGCACCTGCGCGGGCTTTGGCGGCATCCACGCGATGGCGGGCAACCCGACCGGGTGCATGGGCCTCGGCGACTACCTTGGCTGGGACTTCCAATCCACCTCCGGGCTGCCGATCGTGAACCTCCCCGGCTGCCCCGTGCGGCCGGACAACTTCATGGAGGTCCTCACCTGGCTGCTCTACCACGCGGCGGGCACGGCGCCCGCGCCGCCGCTCGACGGGATGCTGCGCCCGGAGTGGATGTTCAACATCAGCGTGCACGACGCCTGCGACCGGGCCGCCTACTACGAACAGGGCGATCTCGCCAGCGACTACAACGCCCACAAGTGCCAGATCAAGCTGGGCTGTTGGGGACCGGTGGTCAGCTGCAACGTGCCCAAGCGGGGCTGGATGGGTGGCGTCGGGGGTTGCCCGAACGTCGGGGGGATCTGCATCGGCTGCACCATGCCGGGCTTCCCCGACTCGTTCATGCCGTTCATGAACGAGCCGACCGGTGGCAATCTGAGCCTCTCGTCGGCGCTGGTCAAGGAGTACGGCGACTTCGTGCACCGCATGCGTCGCATCACCGGCATGGCGCTCAACCTCGAACCCGAGTGGCGGCACAACGGACCCCGCCTGACCAGCGGCTACGAGCCACATCGGCACCGGACGCGCACCGCAGCCCACGGGCCCCGATAACCGACCCCGAAGGAAGCTCCCCCGATGACCACAAGCAGGCGAGCGGGCCGCCAGCCCCCGCAGATCGTGGAGATGGCCTGGGACCCGATCACCCGCATCATCGGCAACCTGGGCGTCTACACGAAGATCGACTTCGCCAACCGGGTCGTCACCGAATGCCACAGCACGTCGTCGCTGTTCCGCGGCTACTCGGTGTTCATGAAGGGCAAGGACCCGCGCGACGCCGGGTTCATCACCAGCCGCATCTGCGGAATCTGCGGGGACAACCACACCACCTGCTCGGTGTACGCGCAGAACATGGCCTACGGCATCAAACCCCCGCCGCAGGCGGAGAACATCATCAACCTCGGCGAAGCCGCCGAGTACATGTTCGACCACACCCTCTTCCAGGACAACCTGGTGTTCGTCGACTTCTGCGAAGCGATGGTCAAACAGACGAACCCGAGCGTGCTGGCCCGCGCGGAGAACACCGAGGCGCCGGGCGCCGGGATGCACGGCTACCGGACGATCGCGGACATCATGCGTTCGTTCAACCCGTTCGAAGGCGATTTCTACCGGCAGGCGTTGAAGGTGTCCCGGACCACCCGGGAGATGTTCTGCCTCATGGAAGGTCGTCACGCGCACCCGTCCACCGTCTATCCCGGCGGCGTGGGTGTCGCGCCCGAGCCGACGCTGTTCACCGACTACGTCGCCCGGCTGATCAGCATCCTGGATTTCATCAAGCGCTCGGTCGCCATGAACGACGACGTCTTCGACTTCTTCTACGAGGCGCTTCCGGGGTACGAGGAGGTCGGCAGGCGGCGCATCCTGCTCGGCTGCTGGGGCGCCTTCCAAAACGCGCGGGCCTGCGACTACCGCTACGAGACGATGAACGAGTGGGGCAAGGCGATGTACGTCACCCCGGGCATCGTCGTCGACGGCGAGCTGCTGACCAACAACCTGGTCGACATCAACCTCGGCATCCGCATCCTCCTGGGCAGCTCCTTCTACGGCGACTGGGTCAACGAGGACCCGTTCGTCACCCACGACCCGCTCGGCAACCCGGTCGACATCCGCCACCCCTGGAACCAGACGACACTGCCCGAGCCGGGCAAACGCGACTTCGACGACCGCTACAGCTGGGTGATGAGCCCGCGCTGGCTGGATCCGCGCAGCGGAGAGCACCTCGCGCTGGACACCGGGCGGCGGGCCGTTCGCCCGGCTCTACACGACCGCGCTGTCCGGGCTGGTCGACACGCCCTACGTCAAGTCGACGGGGCGCAGCGTGCAGATCTCGCTGCCGCGCAGCGCCGAGCTGCCGGAGACCACGCTGGAGTGGAAGATCCCGCCGTGGTCCAACGCGCTGGAGCGCGACCGCGCCCGCGTGTACTTCGTGGCCTACGCGGCCGCGATGGCGCTGCACTTCGTCGAGGACGGGCTGCAGCGCTGCCGCCGCGGGGACGTCGAGGTGTTCACCCCCTTCGAGGTGCCCGACGAGGCGGTCAGCTGCGGCTTCCACGAGGCGGTGCGGGGCGCGCTCTCCCACCACATGGTGATCAAGGACGGGATGATCGCCAACTACCACCCGTACCCGCCGACGCCGTGGAACGGCAGCCCGCGCGACAGTTTCGGCACGCCCGGACCCTACGAGGACGCCATCGCGGGCACACCCATCTTCGAGGAGAACGGGCCGGACGACTTCAAGGGCGTGGACATCATGCGCACCGTGCGCAGCTTCGACCCCTGCCTGCCCTGTGGCGTCCACATGTACCTCGGGAACGGCACAACCCTCGATAAGGTGCACTCGCCGGTGCTCGGGGCGGCCGATGGCTGACCCGGCCGATGCCGACGGCCAGCCCGTCCAGCCCCCGCCGCGGCTCGACGACGCGGCGGTACGCGCGCTGCTCGCCGTGCTCAACGACCAACTGGACCAGCTGGAGGCCATGCCGGGGCCGCTCAGCGAGCTCGCGTTGACGGCGGTGGCGGGCGTGGCGGAGATCTACGGCCAGGCCCTGATCCGCACCCTCGAGCTGGCCGATCCGGCCGCGGTCGAACGGATGCTGGCCGACGAGCTGATCGCGCACCTGCTGGCGCTGCACGGCATCCACCCGGAGTCGGTCGAGACGCGGCTGGCGCGGGTGATCGACGAGTTGCGGGCGGCGGTCAGCGACCAGGGCGGCACGGTCGAGCTGGACCGGCTCGACGACACCGTGGCCGTCGTGCGGGTCGCGCTGGGTGGGCGGGCGTCGCGGTCGGCGGACGTCGAGCACACGGTCCGCCGGGCGGTGATGACCGCCGTGCCGGAGCTGGCCAACGTCACGATCGTGCCCGCCGGAGCCTCGAGCGCGACGGCGTTCGTGCCGCTGGACGCGCTGATGCGCACCGCCACGTCCCCACGACCGTCATGACCGACGCCCTCGGCCGCGTCATCCGCAGGGCGCGCGCGCAGGGGCCGGTTGGCGAGCGCTGCGACCTGTGCGCCGTGGACCTTCCCGACCAGCATCGGCACCTGCTTGACACCGAGCACCGCGAGATCAAATGCGTCTGCCAGGCGTGCTCGCTGCTGTTCCAGCGGGAGGCCGCCAGCGACGGCCACTACCGACTGGTGCCCCGTCGCCGTCTCCGCCTGCCGGAGGTGCCCACCGAAGGGCTGGGCGTGCCGGTCGGCCTGGCCTTCTTCGTTCTGCGCTCCGGGGGCACCGTGGATGCGCACTACCCGAGCCCGGCAGGCCCGACCCGGTGGGAGGTCGACGCGGCCGCGTGGCGCGACGTCGTGGCGTCCTGCCCGCGGCTGGCCGACCTGACGCCCGAGGTCGAAGCGCTGCTGGTCAACACCACGCGTGGACGTAGCGAGCACTGGCTCGCACCGATCGACGACTGCTTCGCGCTCGTCGCCATCGTGCGGCGGGAGTGGCGAGGCCTGTCCGGCGGCACCCAGGTGTGGCAGGAGATCGATCGGTTCTTCGACGGATTGGTCGAGCACCGCCGCTGACGTGGCTGGTCGGGGCCGCGGCCGGACATGTGCCGCGCGGCGCACGAGGTCGACACCAGCGGGGTTCGATCTTGCCGAACCCCGCTCACGTTGATCTCGCCCGCGACCGTCCGGCCGACCCTCCAGTCCTAGTGGGACACGCGGGCACGCTCAACTCATCCGCTGCAGGCGGGCGAGCAGCCCGCTGAGCCTGCGCGCGTCCACGGCCTCGCGCCACTCGTCGGTGCCGAAGCGCAGCACGATGGCGGGGTCCGCGCCGTCGGACACCTCGACGTCGCGCAACCGCAGGCCGCGGGGCAGCAGCGGCAGCCGGATCCGCACGGCAGGAAGCCAAGCGGGCAGCGACCGGCTCCGGCCGCGGAGGTGCACGGTGGTCGGCCGCAGCAGCAGCGCCGTGGCGGTGATCTCCGGTCGCAGGCCGACCCACCCCCAGCTCGGGCGCCGCGCCCAGTGCGCACGAGCCAACGGCGCGCCGTCCGAGCGGTGCACTTCCAGACATAGGCCAGGCCGGGCGGCGGCGAGGCGGTCCCGCACCACGGCCCGGTCAAGGACGACGTCGAGCGTGACCGGGGCGGCGACGGCGGTCGGCACCGGCTGGGGCCGGACGTGCACGTTGCGGGCCGTCAGCACCGCGCGGCGGAACGGGATCGTGCGCCACACGACGTCGGCGGCCTCCACCGTCACGTCGCCGAGCTGGCCGATCGCCATTCCGATCGGCTCCGGTTCGAGCCGCACCGCGGTGAGACGCAGGCGGAGCCCACCACCGGTACCGGGCACCGTCAGCCGCCGCCCGATGAGGCGTCGGCCCGCGCCGCGCAGCAGCGCCTCCAGCGTGGCGGCAGGCAGGAGGGGCGGGCGGGGGGTGAACATCCCGGCAGGGTCCATCCAACCTGCGCCGAAAGGCGGCACGAACCAGCTGTTGTCGGCCACCCGGACAGTATCGGCGGCCCCGGCCGAAACGGACCCGGCGACAATGCCCGCATGCCCCATGTCGCCCGCCTTTCGCTCGCGACCGGGTCGGTCCTGATGCTCGCCACGGGCTTCGTCGACGCCTACACGTTCCTGCAGCACGGCCACGTCTTCGCCCAGGCGATGACGGGCAACCTGGTGCTGATCGCGATCGGCGCGTTCGACCCGAGCATCGTCGCGTTCTGGCGCCCACTCGTCTCCTACCTCGCGTTCGTGCTCGGGGTCGTGGCCGTGTGGGCGTGGTCGCGCGGGCAGGCGCCGAGGCGACCCGGGCCGCAGCTGGCGACGCTCGGCCTGCAGGTGGTCGTCCTCGCCTTCGTCGGCTTCCTCACCGGCGGCGCGCTGTCGGTCGTGATCACGGCGTTCATCTCGTTCGCGTCCGGCATGCAGATCGCGGCGTTCCGCGACGTCGGCCGCGCGTCGTTCACCACCACGGTCATGACGACCAACTCGATGAAGACGGTGAACGCGGCGCTGACCGCTGTCACCTCGGCCGATCCCGAGGGCCGCGTCGTGGCGCGCGCGTACGGCATGGCGTTGGCCGGGTTCGTGGCGGGCGCGTTCCTCGGCGCGTTCTTGAGCACGCGGCTGGGCGATCGCGCGGCGTGGATCGACGCCGCGCTGTTCGCCGTCGCGGGCGTGCTCTACGTCCTCGAACGGCGGGAATGAGGCCGTCAGTGGTCGCGCAGCGCCTTCGTCAGCTGAGCCTTGCTCATGGTCGACCGGCCCGCGATCCCGACCTTCTTCGCGCGCTCGTAGAGCTCGGCCTTGGTCATGTCCTCGTACGGCGAGGACTTGCCGCCGCGACGGGACACCGTCGACCGACCCTCGGCCGCGGCGGCGTTGGCCACGCGGGCGGCCTTCTCCTTCGATGCGCCGCTCTTGCGCACCTCTTCGTAGGTCTTCTCGTCCTTGATGCTCGGGTTCGGCACGGTGCTCTCCTCCCTGTCGTCGCCGTGCTTCGGTCTACCCGCTGTGTGGAGATCCATGCGGGCGGGTAGGCGCCCTGGCATGGCCGCACACGTCGACGACACCCTCTGGGACGAGTTCCACTCCCTGGTCAACATGACCTCCCGAGAACTGCGGGACTGGTTGGCCACCGACGACGGCACAGAACCGACGGCGGGCCAGGCCGCGTGGCGGCGCAGGCTGATGCGGATGGGCCACGACCCGCTCAAGCCGGTCGGCCGGTGACCGTGGCCACACGCCCGTTCGGACCGGGCCGCGCTGGGTAGCCGTCCGGGTCTACGAAAGGAGTCGACATGGGAGCCCTTGAAGGACGCCGGGTGGCGATCCTCGCCACCGACGGCGTGGAGGAAGTCGAGCTGACCCAGCCCCGTGACGCGGTGACCGAAGCGGGCGCCACGGCCGAGATCGTCTCGGTCGAGGACGGCGAGATCCAGGCGATGAACGACGACATCGAGCCCGCGGGCACGTACCGCGTCGATCGGAAGGCGGCCGAGGTGTCCGCGACCGACTACGACGCGGTGATCATGCCCGGTGGCACCGTCAACGCCGACCGGCTCCGCATGGACGACGACGTCCGGCGGTTCGTCCAGGAGGTGTTCGCGGCGGGCAAGCCGGTGGGTGCGATCTGCCACGCCCCGTGGACGTTGGTCGAGGCCGGTCTCGTCGAGGGGCGGACGCTGACCTCGTACCCGAGCCTGCGCACCGACATCCGCAACGCGGGCGGCAACCCCGTCGACCAGGAGGTCGTGGAAGACGGCAACCTGGTCACGAGCCGCAACCCCGGTGATCTGCCCGCGTTCTGTGCGGCGATCGTCAAGGCGTTCGCGTAGGAACGGCCGCCAGGTCGCGTGCGGCGATGTAGCCGAACGTCATCGCCGGGCCGATGTTGATCCCGCCCGCAGGGTAGTGCCCGCCCATCACGCCTGCCTGGTCGTTGCCGACGGCGTAGAGACCGGGGATCGGTCGGTCGGCGGCGTCGAGCACGCGGGCGCGGGCGTCGGTGGCGAGGCCCGCGAAGGCGAGCCGTGTGGGATGAGGAGGTCGACCCGCTCGTCCTCGGCTCCGGCGCGGGCCGGGCTGACATTCGGGTACGTCGTGGCCCAGCACGCGGCCGAGCGCGACACCAGCGGGGTTCCGGCGCCCCGAAACCCCGCTGAGGTGCATCTCGGCGGCGAGGTCTTAGCTGGCTTGGACCCTGCGCTATCGGGCGTCGTGTTGCATCCTGTGAAGACGTGATGACGCCTTTGCGCACACCGACACAGGAGTCCGCCAATGCTGCGCACGCTGCGAACCGCTCGTTCGGGACCTAGCCCCGGGCACTCTCGACGCAAATTGGTCGCCGCCGCGGCGGCGCTTGCGCTGCTGGTGCCGATCGGAATCTCGGTTGGTGGCGCGGTCGACGACTGGCTCGGCGGCTCGTCCACCCAGACGGTGGACCGCAGCCCGGACGCGCTCATGCTCTCCGTGCGGGACATCGCCGACTACCACGCGGCGACCGGGACGTACCAGGTGCTCGTCGACGTGGAGCACCAGACCGCGCATGTGCCCGCGCTGCTCAGCAGCGAGCGGTCGACCCTGTTCGCCACCGGCACCGTCGACGCGCGGGTGGACTTCTCGAAGCTCGGGCCCGGCACGGTCACCGTCTCGCCGGACGGGCGGCGGGCCACGATGCACCTTCCCGCACCCACCCTCGCCCCGGCTGTCCTGGATCCGGCGCAGACCCGGGTCGTCGGTCGCCAACGCGGCCTGGTGCAGCGCGTCGAGGACGCCATCGGCGACGAACCGCAGGACGACAGCGAGCTGTACGCGATCGCGTCCCAGAAGCTCAACGCCGCCGCGGCCAAGAGCGACCTCACCACCCGGGCGGCGACCAACACCCGCTCGATGCTCAGCGGGCTCACGAAATCGCTGGGCTACGACAGCGTGACGGTCACCTTCGACCCGCCCGCACCTGCGCCCAAGCCGTAACCATCCCGCTGCGGAGATCATCGGTTGGGTGCGGATGCGGCCGGATCTGGCCGCTTTGCAGACCGAACCGGTGATCTTCGGTCAGGAGGCAGGGGGCGGCAGCGCCACCCACCCGCGCGGGCCGGGCAGCGTGGCGGCCGCGTCGGGCCCCCACGAGCCCGGGGCGTAAGGCTCGGGCGTGTCCTTCGCGTCGAGGATCGGGCCGACGATGCGCCAGGCATCCTCCAGGTTGTCCATGCGCGCGAAGTGCGCCGGGTCGCCCACCAGGGCGTCGGCGAAGATCCGCTCGTAGGCCGCGTGCACCGGCCCGAGGACCTGGCGGAAGTCGACGGCGACCGGGATCGGCTCGGCCGCGTCGACGTTGCCAGGGCGCTTCGCCAGCAGCGTGAAGGTGATGCCCGCGTCCGGCTGCAGCCGCAGCCGCGCCAGGTTGGGCGGCGGGGCTCCGGGCGTGCCGGTGAACAGCGGCTGCGGCGGCGTGCGCAGCACCGCGACGATGTCGAGCAGCGTGACCGGCAACGCCTTCGCCGCGCGCAGGTAGACCGGCACCCCCGCCCACCGCCAGTTGTCGACGTGCAGCGTGAGCGCGACGTACGTCTCGGTCGTCGATCCCGCCGCGACCCCTGGCGTGTCGGTGTAGCCGTTGTAGCGTCCGCGCACCGCCTCGGCCGGGTCGACCGCCCGCATCGCGCGCAATACGCGGTGCTTGGCGTCGCGCTGGTCGTCGGCCCCCTCCGACAGCGGCGGCTCCATGAGCAGATAGGTGAGCACCTGCAGCAGGTGGTTCTGGACGACGTCGCGCACCGTGCCGACCGCGTCGTAGAACGAGCCGCGGTCCGCGACGTCGAAGTTCTCGGCCATGGTGATCTCGAAGTGGTCGATCCACTCCCGGTTCCACACCGGCTCGAGCAGGGTATTGGTGAACCGCAGCACGAGGAGGTCCTCGACGGGCTCCTTGCCGAGGAAGTGGTCGACCCGGAACACCCGGTCTTCCGGGTAGTGCTGCGAGAGGCGCTCGTTCAGCGCGCGAGCGGAGGCGAGGTCGTGCCCGAACGGCTTCTCGACGATCAGCCGGGAGCGCGGAGCGAGGCCCACGGCGGCGATCCCGTCGGCGACGGTGCCGAAGAGCGAGGGCGGCACGGCGAGGTAGTGCACCGCGAACGCGTCGGGTCCGACCGCCTCGGCGAGACGGCTGAACACCGACGGGTCGGCGTAGTCGCCCGCCACGAGCTCGGTGCGCTCGACCATGCGGCTGAGGACGGCGTCGTCGACGTCATCGAACGCCTTCCCCACGCATTCGGCGACGTGGCGGCGCAATCCATCGGTGTCCAGGTCGGTGAGCGCCACGCCGATGACCGGCACGGTGAGCTCGCCCCGCTCGACCAGCCGGTACAGCGCCGGTAGCACCAGCTTGCGGGCAAGATCGCCGGTGATGCCGAAGAGCACCAGGACGTCGGCCTTCTGGTTCTGCATCCCCGCCGCCCCCTCGATCAACTCGGGCCGGACAGTACCCGTTCTCGACAGACTCGACGAGTGCGCATCCTGGTCGTGAACGTCAACACCACCGCGGCGATGACCGAGGTCATCGCCGCGGTGGCCCGCTCCGTGGCGGTCCCGCAGACCGAGATCCTGCCCCTGACCTCCGCCATCGGGGCGGACTCGGTCGAAGGGAACTTCGAGAGCTCACAGGCTGGCCGCTGCGCCCCTGAGGTGCGGCTACCAGCCCTGGCCAGGGTCGAAGGCCGCGGGACCGGGGTTTGGGGCGTCGTCGCGGCGGATGGTGCCCTCGATGTAGCCGTACGGCCGGTCGTCGGCGTGGAACACCTCGTTCTTGTTCTCCAGGCCGTACGGGCTGAGGTCGACCACGAAGTGGTGCTTGTTGGGCATGGAGAACCGCACCTCGGCGATCTCGGGCTGAGCGGCGATGATCGCCTCGCCCATCGCGTAGAGGGTCTGCTGCAGCGCCAGGCTGTAGTGGTCGGCGAACGTGCTCGTCATGGCCGTGAGCACGGCGTCGTAGGACGTGCCCCAGTCCGTGTCGAGGTCGGTGTGCAGCCATTGCCCGGTGACCGAGCTGGCCATGATCCGGTCGTCCGTGGGGATCAGCGTGGTGTAGCGGTCGGTGTAGAAGGTGTGGAACTCCGAGTCGGTCGTCTTGAGCACGATGAGATCGCGCACGCCGGACACGAGCCAGGTCGCGCTGTCGCTGTACGTGGCGGTCGCGGTGCGCACGTAGGAGCCGCGGCGGGCGAAGGCGTGCGGATGCGGTTTGCCGTCGGCGCCTGCCAGCCGGTCCCAAGGGTAGTTCTCCACCTGGATGCGGGCGCGCTCGACCTGGGGGACGTCGTCGACGAAGTGCCGCGCGAGCGCCAGCGCGAACGACTCCGGCTCGCGCACCGCCTCGCCCGCCTCCTTGGCGAACGCGTTGACGGTGTTCTTCGTGGCGTCGGTGGTGAGGCACTTCGTGTTGTCGCCGAGCAGGTGGACGTCGCTGAAGTCGCCGCTCAGCGCGACGCTGACGTTGTAGTCGACGATCTCGTGCGGCTCGGTGTCGCGGAAGACCCGCACGACGCGGGTCTCCGCCTTGCCGTACTGGTTGTGGCCAAGGACGACGGCCATGGCTCAGCTCCCTCGGTAGGTGGAGTAGGCGAAAGGGGACAGCAGGAGCGGGATGTGGTGGTGGCCGGGCTCGGTCACCTCGAACACCACCGAGACCTCGGGGTAGAAGCCGCGGACCCCGGTCGCCGCGAAGTAGGCCCCGGTGTCGAACGTGAGCCGCCAGACACCCGGGCGGAGACCGTCGGGAGCGAGGGCGCGGCAGCGGCCGTCGTCGTCGGTGACGCCGCGGCCGACCGCCGCCCACCCCTCGTCGGCCCGGCGCTGGAGGGTCAGCGGCACACCCGGCGCCGGACGGCCGGTGCCCGCGTCGAGGACGTGCGTTGACAGGGTGGCCGGGGCGTGCGGGTCCGCCGCCGCTCCGGTCGCGGACGTCGAGGACCGGGTCATCGCTGCACCACCTCTCCCGCCGATGGTCGGGCCGATCGGCGCGCGTCGCGTGTCATTCTCGGCGACGCCGCCCGCTTCGCCGTGTAACGGAAAAATAATTCCGCGATGCGGTACGGTACGGGCCGGCCTGCGAGCCGTCAAGGCACGACGCGAGCCGGAACGCCGTCTCCGTCGCGGGCCGCCCGTCCGGTTCCCGCGGCCCGCACCCATCCGGCGGGACGCGGCCCGCCGAGCGGTCGGGCCGATGGTCGTCCAACGGCTGCCGGTGCTGGTTCACAGCGTCGGGAGCAGCAAGCCCACCCATTGCAGGAAGGGCCCCCTGCTGCGACTCAGTCGCAGGAAGGGCCCCTGCTGCGACGGGGTAGGCCGGAGTGGGCGGAGCGCGGGTCGGCCGGTGGCGGTCGGGCCGGGTCGGCCGGTGGCGGGTCGGGCGCGGGTCGGGCGCGGGTCGGGCGGGTCGGCCGGTGGCGGGTCGGGCGCGGGTCGGCCTGCCGGGCGCGGTCAGCCGGTGGCGGCGCCTTCCCGGTCGAAGCGCTCGGACATGGCGGCCGCGGCCTCGCGCAGGGCGGTGGCCGCTTGGCGGATGACGTCGGGTGTCATGCGCGGCGTGGGCGCGGAGATCGAGATGGCGGTGGGCGCGGGCGCCCTTGGCACGGGCACCGACACGCAGGACACGCCGACCTCCTGCTCGCCGTCGTCGATGAGGTAGCCGCGGATCCGGCTGGCCCGCAGCTCCTGCAGCAGGACGTTGGGGTCGGTGATGGTGTGCGGCGTGATGCTCTGCATGCCCGCGAGCGTGAGGATCCGCAGGATCTCCTCGTCGGAGAGCTGGGCGAGGAGCGCCTTGCCGACGCCCGTGGCGTGCAGCGGCACCCGCCTGCCGACCTCGGTGAACATGCGCATCGAGTGCCGACCGGCCACCTGGGCGACGTAGATCGCGTTGGTGCCGTCGAGGATCGCCATGTTGGCCGACTCCCCGATCGCCTCCATCAGCCGGTTCAGCACCGGGTATCCCCAGCTGCCGAACTGCTTGGCCGCTGCGTCGCCGAGCCGGATGAGCCGGGGGGCGAGGGCGTAGCGCCGCGATGTCTCTTGGCGCAGGTAGCCGAGCGAAACCAGCGTGCGCAACAGGCGGTGAACCGACGGCGCAGGGAGCCCGACCGATGCCGCGATCTCGGAAAGCGAGAGCTCGCCGCCCTGCGCCGCGATCACCTCGAGGATTTCGAACGCCCTGCCGACCGACTGGACGCCCCCCGCGCCCTCCACACCTCGGGCGCTGCTCATCGACGTCCACCATCCTCACGATCTTGCGGGGCATGCGCCGGGGTCGCCGATCGATTCCGACAGGCAGAATTCTACCTCCGATAGGCAAAACTCACGCAACCGGTCCAGGCTGACGGCGAAACGTGGTGCATCGAGCGTAGCGGCGCGTCGCCGCGTGCGCGCCATGACGCCCGCGCGGGCGCCCGCAACGCGCCAGGGCGAGCCTCGGCGGGGTCGCGGTTGGCCGTTCAGAACCGGGCAGAACGCACCCTTGACCACCCGCGCCGCGAAGCCTACTCTTTCCGCCGATCGGAGATTAATTTCCGTATAGCGGATAAGCAGCAGCCGCTGGAGTAGGGCCGTCCCGGAAGGCGCCGCGGGCTTCGCGCGGCAGGGGTCCGAGGACCTCGCCGACGGCATGCGGCCCATCCGGTTCTGTCGAGGAGGCACCCAACCCATGTCGCGGACCATCGAGAAACCGTCGCGCCCCGCCGTCCACCCCGTGGACGAAATTCTGCCGGTGCCGAAGCTGGCGATCTACGGGTTCCAGCACGTGCTGGCGTTCTACGCGGGAGCGGTCATCGTGCCGATCCTGCTCGCGAACTCCATCAACCTGACCACTGAGCAGCTCATCCATCTCATCAACGCCGACCTCTTCACGTGCGGCATCGCGTCGATCATCCAGTCGGTCGGCTTCTGGAAGATCGGCGTGCGGCTGCCGCTGCTGCAGGGCGTGACGTTCACGGCCGTGTCGCCGATGATCGCCATCGGCCTCGCGGCGGGCGGCGGCACCGACGGGCTGCTGGTCATCTACGGCTCGGTCATCGTTGCGGGCATCTTCACGTTCCTCATCGCGCCGTACTTCAGCAAGCTGATCCGGTTCTTCCCACCGGTCGTGACCGGCTCGGTCATCACGATCATCGGTATCGCGCTGCTGCCGGTCGCGGCGGCCGACGCCGCGGGCGGCGCCGGACCGGACTTCGACCCGACCAACCCCAAGAACATGGCCTACGCGCTCGGCACCCTGGCACTGATCGTGCTGATCCAGCGGGTGTTCCGCGGCTTCATGGCGACGGTCGCGGTGCTGGTGGGCCTGGTCGTGGGCACGTTGGTCGCCTTTGCCCTCGGGGACACGCACTTCGCCGCGGTGGCGGCGGCGCCGTGGCTGGGCGTCACGACGCCCTTCTACTTCGGATGGCCGAGGTTCGCGTTCGCCGCGATCGTCTCGATGATCGTCGTCATGCTGATCACGGCCGTCGAGACGACCGGTGACGTGTTCGCCACCGGTGAGATCGTCGAGAAGCGGATCGTGCGCGGCGACATCGCCCGCGCCCTGCGGGCGGACGGCCTGGCCACGACGATCGGCGGCATCCTGAACTCGTTCCCCTATACGTGCTTCGCCGAGAACGTCGGCCTGGTGCGACTGACCCGGATCAAGAGCCGCTACGTGGTCGCGGCGGCAGGCGTCATCATGATCCTGCTCGGGCTGATCCCCAAGGCCGGTGCGCTCGTGGCGGGCATCCCGCACCCCGTGCTCGGCGGTGCCGCCATCGCGATGTTCGCGACGGTCGCTGTCGTCGGCATCCAGACCCTGACGCGGGTGGACTTCCACGACCACCGCAACGTCGTCATCGTCTCCACCAGCCTGGGACTCGCGATGTACGTGACGGCGGTGCCCGAGGTCGCGAAGGCCGTCCCGCCGTGGGCGCAGATCATCTTCGGCAGCGGCATCACGCTGGGCAGCATCACCGCGATCCTGCTCAACCTGGTGTTCCACCACATCGGCAAGGGCCGCGGCCCTGCGGTCGCGGGCACGCCGGGCGACCACCTGGTGCGCCTCGAGCAGGTCAACAACATGTCGTCGGAGGAGTTCGTCCGCACCTTCGCCGGTCTCTTCCAGGGTCCGGACTGGGTGGTCGAGCGCGCCTACGCGCAGCGGCCCTTCAGCGACACCCACGACCTGCGCCGCGCGTTCCAGGAGGCACTGTTCGCCGCCACCGTCGAGGAGCAGGAACAGCTGATCAACTCCTATCCCGACCTCGGTGCGCAGTCCGTCGCCACCGGCGATGAGGGCGAGCAGTCGCTGTCGGACCAGGGCAGCCTCGGGCTGCACCGGCTGGCCGAGAAGGAGCACGAGGAGCTGGCGTCGCTCACCCAGGCGTACCGGGAGCAGTTCGGCTTCCCGCTCGTGACGGCCGTCCGCGACCAGACGTCGTTCGACCAGGTCCTGCACAACGGTTGGGCGCGGCTGAACAACTCGCCGACCCAGGAGCACGCCACCGCGCTGATCGAGATCGCCAAGATCGCCGCGCACCGGTTCGACGAATTGGTGGCCAACGCGAACCCGATCCACAGCGCCCGCACACGACACTTGGAAGCATGACCACATCGTTGGGCGGCCCGGCCGTCGTCGCCTTCAACGCCCGTTCGGCCGAGGAGGCGACGCGGCAGCTGTTGACCTGCCTCGCCGTGCCGCGCTGGGCGCAGGAGGTGGCCGACGGCAGGCCCTACGCCGACCTGGCCGCCCTCATGGCGAAGGCCGAAGCGGCGGCGGCCGAGCTCACCGAGCAGGAGCTGACGGCCGCCCTCGCCCGCCACCCCAGAATCGGCGAGCGCGCAGGCGCGGACCACGACGCGGCGTTCTCGGCCCGCGAGCAGGCAGGTGTCGATCCGGACGACGAGATCGGCGCTCGCATCGCCGCGGGCAACGTGGAGTACGAGCGGCGGTTCGGCCGGGTGTTCCTCATCCGCGCCGCGGGCCGAAGCGGCCCCGAGATCCTCGCGGAGCTGCAGCGCAGATTGAGCAATGACAAGCCCACCGAGCAGGCGGAGACGGTGACCCAGCTGCGGGAGATCGCCGTCCTGCGGTTGGGCGAGCTGGTGGAGAAGGGATGGCGGAAATGACGCCGAACACAGCGACGAGGCCGACGGTCACCGTCAACGGACACGCGCGGGCGGTCACCGGGATCGAGCCGCACGTCACCGCCCTCGACTGGCTCCGCGACCAGGGCCTGACCGGAGCCAAGGAGGGCTGTGCCGAGGGTGAGTGCGGCGCCTGCTCGGTGCTGGTCGCCCGGCCCGACGGCGAGGACCGCACCCGGTGGACGGCGCTCAACGCGTGCCTGCTGCCGGTCCTCGCGCTGGACGGCCAGGAGATCGTCACCGCCGAGGGCCTCGGGCAGCCCGGCGCCCTGCACCCGGTGCAGGAGGAGATGGCCTGCCGCGGCGGCTCCCAGTGCGGATACTGCACGCCGGGCTTCGTCTGCAGCATGGCGGCCGAGTACTACCGGCCGGGCCGCAGGCCCACGCCGAGCGCCAACGGCAGCGGCCCCGCCGATCATGAACACGGACCCAACGGGTTCGACCTGCACGCCCTGTCCGGCAACCTCTGCCGCTGCACCGGCTACCGGCCCATCCGCGACGCCGCCTACGCCCTCGGGCCGCCGCCCGCCGACGATCCGCTGGCCACCCGGTCCAGCGCGCCCGCGCCCGCCGTCGCCCCGACCAGGGCCGCGCGGTTCGCCCGCCCCGGCGACCTCGCCGACGCGTTCGCGCTGCTGGCCGAGCACCCCGACGCGACCGTCATCGCGGGCTGCACCGACTGGGGGGTCGAGGTCAACATCCGCGGGGTGCGCGCCCCGTTCGTGATGGCCGTTGACCGGCTTCCCGAACTGCGGACGTTCACGGTGGACGCCGACCGCATCGAGCTCGGCGCCGCGCTCACGCTCTCGGAGTGCGAACGGCTGCTCGACGGCCGGGTGCCCCTGCTCGACGCGCTGTGGCCCCAGTTCGCCTCCCGGCTCATCCGCAACGGCGCGACGCTCGGCGGCAACCTCGGCACCGGCTCCCCGATCGGCGACGCCCCACCCGCCCTGCTGGCGTTGCGGGCGTCCGTCGTGCTCGTCGGGCCGGACGGCGAACGCGAGGTTCCCCTCGACGGGTACTTCACCGGCTACCGGCGCTCGGTGCGCCAACCCGACGAGCTGATCAAGGCCGTGCGCGTTCCGCTGCCGCTCGCCCCGCTCACCGCGTTCCACAAGATCGCCAAGCGGCGGTTCGACGACATTTCCAGCGTGGCCGTGGCGTTCGCGCTCGACGTCGTCGACGGCACCGTCGTCGACGCCGCCATCGGCCTTGGCGGCGTGGCGGCCACGCCGGTGCGCGCCACCGCGACCGAGGCCGCGCTCGTCGGCAGGTCGTGGGACGCCGAGACCGTCCGGGCGGCCGCGGCCGTGCTGCGCGACGAAGGCACGCCGATCGACGACCACCGGGCCAGCGCCGCCTACCGCACGGCGATGCTCGAACAGTCGCTGCTCAAGTTCTGGAACGAGGTGCAGGCATGACCGAGCTCTCGACCCGTCCTGAGAACCCCGTCGTCGGGGTTTCGATGCCGCACGAGAGCGCCGACCTGCACGTCACGGGCCTGGCGCTGTACACGGACGACCTGGTGAACCGGCACACCGGCACGCTGCACGCCTACCCGGTGCAGGCGCCGCACACGCACGCACGCGTGACGGCGCTGCGCACGGAGCCCGCGCTCGGCGTGCCCGGCGTGGTGCGCGTGCTCACCGCGGCCGACGTGCCCGGCGTGAACGACGCGGGCGTGAAGCACGACGAGCCGCTCTTCCCTTCGGAGGTCTGCTTCCGCGGGCACGCGGTGTGCTGGGTGCTCGGCGAGTCCCTCGAAGCCGCCCGGCTCGGCGCGGCCCGCGTCGAGGTCGAGTACGAGCCGCTGCCGTCGCTGGTCACGGTGCCCGAGGCGATCGCGGCGGAGAGCTTCCAAGGCTCCAGGCCGACCGTGCGCCGCGGCGAGCCCGAGGCGCAGTGGGACGCGTGTGCGCACGTGTTCGAGGGCGAGTTCGAGTTCGCCGGTCAGGAGCACTTCTACCTGGAGACGCACGCGGCGCTGGCGCTCGTCGACGAGAACGGGCAGATCTTCGTCCAGTCGAGCACGCAGCACCCGAGCGAGACCCAGGAGATCGTCGCCCACGTGCTGGGCCTGGCGAGCCACGAGGTCACCGTGCAGTGCCTGCGGATGGGCGGCGGGTTCGGCGGCAAGGAGATGCAGCCGCACGGCTTCGCCGCGATCGCCGCGCTCGGCGCCACGCTGACCGGCCGTCCGGTCCGGCTGCGCCTCACCCGCACCCAGGACATGACGATGTCGGGCAAGCGGCACGGCTTCCACGCGGTGTGGAAGGTCGGGTTCGACGCGGACGGCAGGCTGCGGGCGCTCGTCGCCACGCTCACCGCGGACGGTGGGTGGAGCCTCGACCTCTCCGAGCCGGTGCTGGCCAGGGCGCTGTGCCACATCGACAACGCCTACTGGGTGCCCAACATCGAGGTGCACGGGCGGATCGCGCGCACGAACAAGACGTCGCAGACGGCGTTCCGCGGCTTCGGCGGACCGCAGGGCATGCTCGTGATGGAGGACATCCTCGGCCGGTGCGCGCCCGCGCTCGGCATCCCGGCCCGCGAGCTGCGGCGGCGCAACTTCTACCAGGCGGGCCACACCACGCCTTACGGCCAGCCGGTGCGGCATCCCGAGCGGATCGAGCGGGTGTGGACGCAGGTGTGTGACAGCGGCGACGTGGAGCGTCGGCTGGCGGGCATCGCGGCGTTCAACGCGGCCCACGAGCACACCAAGCGGGCGCTGGCGATCACGCCGGTCAAGTTCGGGATCTCGTTCAACCTCACGGCGTTCAACCAGGCGGGCGCGCTCGTGCACGTCTACAAGGACGGCTCGGTGCTGATCAACCACGGCGGCACCGAGATGGGACAGGGCCTGCACACGAAGATGCTGCAGGTGGCGGCGACTGCGCTGGGCGTGCCGCTGTCGGCGGTGCGCCTGGCCCCGACGCGCACGGACAAGGTGCCCAACACGTCGGCCACCGCGGCCAGCTCGGGCGCCGACCTCAACGGCGGCGCCGTGAAGAACGCCTGCGAGCAGATCCGCGCCCGGCTCGCCGACGTGGCCGCGGGGCAGCTCGGCGTGCATCCCGACGACGTGCGGTTCGCCGACGGCGTCGTGACGGGTCTCGCCGACAAGGACGACAACCTCACGTTCGCCGAGCTGGCGCACCTCGCCTACTACCGCAGGGTGCAGCTGTGGGCGGCCGGTTTCTACCGCACGGCGGGCCTGCACTGGGACGCCAAGCGGATGCACGGCGAGCCGTTCAAGTACTTCGCGTACGGGGCGGCGGCCAGCGAGGTGGAGGTCGACGGGTTCACCGGGGCCTACCGGCTGCGGCGGGTCGACATCGTGCACGACGTCGGCGACAGCCTCTCCCCGCTGGTCGACCTCGGCCAGGTCGAGGGCGGGTTCGTGCAGGGCGCGGGCTGGCTCACCCTGGAGGACCTGCGGTGGGACACGTCCGACCGGGAGTCCCGGGGGCGCCTGGCCACCCAGGCGGCCAGCACCTACAAGCTGCCGAGCTTCTCGGAGATGCCCGACGACTTCCGGGTCACGCTGCTGGAGCGGGCGGCCGAGGACGGGGCGGTGTACGGGTCCAAGGCGGTCGGCGAGCCGCCGCTGATGCTGGCGTTCAGCGTGCGCGAGGCGTTGCGGGAGGCGGCGGCGGCGTTCGGGCCGCCGGGACACTGCGTCGACCTCGGCTGCCCGGCCACCCCGGAGGCCGTGTTCTGGGCGGTGGAGGCCGCCCGCACCGCCGCCCCCGCCCCCGCCCCGGTGACGGTGGGCGACTGATGGGCGAGCCGGAGGCATCATGCACTGGCTGACGGCGGTCGCGGAGCTGCGCAGGCTGCGTCAGCCCGGTGTGCTCGTCACCGTGATCGCGGCGCGCGGGCACACGCCGCGGGAGGCGGGCGTGAAGATGGTGGTCGGCGAGCGGCGCACCTGGGGGACGATCGGGGGCGGCAACCTCGAGCAGACCGCGGTCGTCCACGCGCGGACGATGCTCGCCGCGGGAGCGTCGGAGCCGGAGACGAGCGTCACGAGCCTCTCCGACCGGGCGCCCACGCAGCACGGCGTCCAGTGCTGCGGCGGCGAGGTCACCGTGCTCTTCGAGCCCATGCGGCCCGTGCCCGCGATCGCGATCTTCGGCATCGGGCACGTCGGCACCGAGCTGGCGCTGGTGCTGTGCCGCCACGACATCGAGCTGCACCTGGTCGACTCGCGCGAGCGGCACGTCGACCCCGGGCGGCTGGCGCCGGTCACCGACAACGCGGTGGCCCGGGTGCACCTGCACCACGCGGTCGTGCCCGAGCTGGTGCTGGGCGAGCTGCCTGCCGGCAGCCACGTGCTGATCATGACGCACGATCACGCCGAGGACGCCGCGTTGTGTGACGCCGCCCTGCGCTGCAGCCACCTGAGTTCGATCGGCCTGATCGGGTCGGCGGCCAAGTGGCGCCGGTTCGAGAAGCGGCTCACCACCGAGGGGCACGACGCCGCGGCGCTCGCCCGGATCAAGACCCCGATCGGGTTGCCGGACCTGGAGGGCAAGCAGCCCGCGACGATCGCCGTGAGCGTGGCGGCCGACCTGTTGCGACGGCTGGAGCGCACGGCAGGTGATCGCCGCGAGCCCGACGTTCGCGGGGTTCTGAACCCGTTAACGTCCGGTTCGCGGCGATCAACCCGGGACGCGTCGTGACCGTCTATCGGGCCACCGTGTTCGACACGCCCGAATCCCCTTTCGACGGCGGCAGCCTGCGCGCCGAGGCCGACGCCGGGATCGCGGTTGAGCACGGTGTCGTGGTGGACCGCGGCCCGTTCGCGCAGGTCAAGGCGGCGAGGCCGGAAGAGGAGACGGTCGACCTTCGCGGTGGCGTGCTGCTGCCGGGCCTCGTGGACACGCACGTGCACTTCCCGCAGGTCCGGGTGATCGGCGGGCTGGGCAAGCCGCTGCTGGAGTGGCTGGAGCACTGTGCGCTGCCGGAGGAGGCGCGCATGGCCGACGTCGGCTACGCCGCCGCGGTGGCGGACGATTTCGTCGACGGGCTGGCGCGCGCGGGCACCACCAGCGCCCTCGTCTTCGGCGCGCACTACGCGCCTGCCGTGGACGTGCTGTTCGAGCGCGCCGCGGCGGGCGGGCTGCGGATCACCGCCGGGCTGGTGGTGAGCGACCGCGTGCTGCGCGCCGAGCTGGCGACCACCCCGGAGCGCGCCCACGCCGACGGGCTGGCGCTGGCCCAGCGCTGGCACGGCAAGGAGCGGCTGCGCTACGCGGTCACGCCGCGGTTCTCGCTGTCGACGACGCCCGCGCTCCTGGAGGCCTGCGCCGCGCTCCTCGACGACGTCGACGGGGCGCTGTTCACCTCGCACATCAACGAGAACCGGGCCGAGATCGAGGCCGTGGGCGACCTCTTCCCCGACCACGACCACTACGTCGACACCTACCACCGCTTCGGGCTGGTCGGGCGGCACAGCGTGCTCGCGCACAACGTGCACCCCTCCGACGCCGAGCTCGAGGTGTTCGCCGCGGCTGATGCGAGCGTCGCGCACTGCCCGTCCAGCAACAGCGCGCTCGGCAGCGGACTGTTCCCGCTGCGGCGCCACGTCGAGCGCGGCGTCCGGGTGGCGCTGGGCACCGACGTGGGCGCGGGCACGAGCTTCTCGCTGCTCCGGGAGGGGTTGCAGGCGTACTTCATGCAGGCCCTGCTCGGCGCGGACGGCCTGCCGCTCACCCCGGCGCACATGCTGTACCTGGCCACGCGCGCGGGTGCCGAGGCGCTGGGGCTCGCCGACGAGGTGGGCGACATTTCGGTCGGCAGGCAGTTCGACGCCGTCTGGGTCGCGCCGGACGCCGACACCACCCTGGCCAGGGTGCTCGGGCACGCGGCCGACGCCGAGGACGCCCTGGCCAAGGTGTTCGCCCTGGCCGGACCGAGCGACGTGCGCCGGGTCTGGGTCGGCGGCGACCGGGTCCGTTGACGACGGCCACCGTCGGCGGCTAGTATTCGTCTAGCGAAAGTTAAATTCCGCTAGACGGAAAGGATGTCTCGGGTGTCAGCCCCTCGGTACGCGGTCAACTGCTCGATCCTCTTCACGGAGGTCCCGCTCCTGGAGCGGCCCGCCGCCGCCAAGCAGGCGGGTTTCGACGCCGTGGAGTTCTGGTGGCCGTGGCCGGTCGCAGTGCCCGGTGACGCCGAGGTCGACCGCTTCGTCGCGGCCGTCGCGGACGCGGGCGTGCAGCTCATCGGCCTCAACTTCGCCGCGGGCGACATGGCAGGCGGCGACCGGGGGCTCGTCTCGTGGCCCGCGCGCAGCGCCGAGTTCCGCGACAACGTCGACGTGACGGTCGGGATCGGCGAGCGGCTGGGCTGCCGGGCGTTCAACGCGCTGTACGGCAACCGGGTCGAGGACGACGCCACCACCGCCGAGCAGCAGGACGAGCTGGCCGCCGAGAACCTCGCCATCGCTGCCCGCGCCGCCAAGCGCGTCGAGGGCACGGTGCTGGTCGAGCCGGTGAGCGGCGCCCCGCGCTACCCGTTGCGCACCGCGGCCGAGGCGCTCGCCGCCATCGACAGGGTCGGCGAAGGCAACGTCCGCCTGCTGTTCGACGTCTACCACCTCGCCGTCAACGGCGACGACGTCGACGCCGCGATCGACGCGGCGGCGGGCCGGATCGGGCACGTGCAGATCGCCGACGCCCCCGGCCGTCACCAGCCCGGCACCGGCGAGCTGCCGATCGCCCGCTGGGTGGAGCGGATCTTCGCCACCGGCTACGACGGCTGGGTGGCCTGCGAATACAAGCCCGAAGGTCCCAGCGCGGACTCCTTCGGATGGCTGGAGGGACGGCGCTGATGACCGAGCAGACCAGCATTGGGTTCATCGGACTGGGGATCATGGGCGGGCCGATGGCCGCGAACCTCGTCAAGGCGGGGTTCGAGGTCGTCGGGTACAACCGCAGCCCCGAGAAGGTCAAGGAGCTGGTCGAGAACGGCGGCCGCGGCGCCGACGACATCGCATCGGCGGTGCGCGACGCGGACGTCGTGATCACGATGGTGCCCGACTCGCCGGATGTCGAGTCCGTCACCGGCGGGCCCGACGGCGTGTTCGCCAACGCCCGCGAGGGCGCGCTCTACATCGACATGAGCACGATCCGGCCGGACGTCGCCGTGCGCGTGGCGGAGGCAGGCCGGGCCGCAGGCGTGCGGGTGCTCGACGCGCCCGTCAGCGGCGGTGAGGCAGGCGCGATCGAGGGCAGTCTCTCGATCATGGTGGGCGGCGAGCCCGAGGACTTCGCGGCGGCAAGGCCGGTGCTCGACGCGGTCGGCAAGACGATCGTCCACGTAGGACCGGCAGGATCCGGCCAGACGGTCAAGGCCGCCAACCAGCTCATGGTGGCGGGCAACATCCAGCTGCTGGCCGAGGCGATCGTGTTCCTCCGCGCCTACGGCGTCGACGCCGAGGCGGCGCTGGAGGTGCTCGGCGGCGGCCTCGCGGGCAGCACGGTGCTCAACCGGAAGGGCGCTTCCATGCTCGCCGGTGAGTTCAAGCCGGGCTTCCGCCTCGCCCTGCACCACAAGGACATGGGCATCGTGACCTCGGCCGCCAGGGAGGCGGGCGTGACGATCCCGCTGGGCGCGATCGTCGCCCAGCTCGTGGCGGCCATGGTGGCCCGCGGCGACGGCGGCCTTGACCACTCCGGCCTGCTGAAGCTCGTCGAGGACCTGTCCGGCCGTAGCAGCCGGTGAAAACCTAAGGAAACAACCATGGCTCGGATGACAGCGGCGGACGCCGCCGTGGCGATCCTGCGCGCAGAGGGCGTGACCCACGCCTTCGGCGTGCCCGGCGCCGCGATCAACCCGTTCTACGCCGCGATGCGCCGCGACGGCGGCATCGACCACGTGCTGGCCCGCCACGTCGAGGGCGCCTCACACATGGCCGACGGCTACACCCGCACCCGCCCGGGCAACATCGGCGTGTGCGTCGGCACTTCGGGCCCCGCGGGCACCGACATGATCACCGGCCTGTACGCGGCCGCAGCCGACTCCGTGCCGATCCTCGCGATCACCGGCCAGGCCCCGGTTGCGCGGCTGCACAAGGAGGACTTCCAGGCCGTCGACATCGCGACGATCGCCGCGTCGGTGACCAAGATGGCCGTCACCGTGCTGGAGGCCGCGCAGGTGCCGGGCGTGTTCCAGAAGGCGTTCCACCTCATGCGCTCGGGCAGGCCGGGGCCGGTGCTCATCGACCTCCCGTTCGACGTGCAGATGACGGAGATCGAGTTCGACGTCGACACCTACGCGCCGCTGACGCCGCACCGCCCGGCCGCCACCCGCGCGCAGGTCGAGAAGGCCCTCGACATGCTGCAGGACGCCGCCGCGCCGCTGATCGTCGCCGGTGGCGGGATCATCAACGCCGACGCGTGCGACCTGCTCGTCGAGCTGGCGGAGTTGCTCGACGTGCCGGTGATCCCGACGCTGATGGGCTGGGGCGCCATCCCCGACGACCACCGGCTCATGGCCGGGATGGCCGGGCTGCAGACGTCGCAGCAGTACGGCAACGCCACGTTCCTGGCCTCGGACTTCGTGCTCGGCATCGGCAACCGCTGGGCCAACCGGCACACCGGCGGGCTGGAGCTCTACCGGCGCGGGCGGACGTTCGTGCACGTCGACATCGAGCCCACGCAGATCGGCAGGGTGTTCCCGCCGGACTTCGGGATCGTGTCCGACGCGGGCGCGGCGCTCGCGCTGTTCGTCGAGGTGGCCCGCGAGCGCAAGGGGCGGCTGCGGGATTACGGCGCCTGGGTCGAGGAGTGCGTCAAGCGCAAGCACTCGATGCTGCGCCGCACGCACTTCGACAACGTCCCGGTGAAGCCGCAGCGGGTGTACGAGGAGATGAACCGGACGTTCGGCCGCGACACCCGGTTCGTGAGCACGATCGGCCTCTCGCAGATCGCGGGCGGGCAGTTCCTGCATGTCTACCGGCCGCGGCACTGGATCAACGCCGGGCAGGCGGGGCCGTTGGGCTGGACGCTGCCCGCGGCGCTGGGCGTCGCGGTCGCCGACCCGGACACGCCGGTCGTGGCGCTGTCGGGGGACTACGATTTCCAGTTCCTCGTCGAGGAGATGGCCGTGGGCGCGCAGTTCCACCTGCCCTACATCCATGTCGTGGTGAACAACTCCTACCTGGGGCTGATCCGCCAGTCGCAGCGCGGGTTCGCGATGGACTACTGCGTGCAGCTGGCGTTCGACAACATCAACAGCCCCGAGATGGCGGGCTACGGCGTCGACCACGTGAAGGTCGCGGAGGGCCTCGGCTGCAAGGCGGTGCGCGTTGAGCGCCCCGAGGACCTCGCGTCGGCGTTCGACGAGGCGAAGAAGCTGATGGCCGAGTTCCGCGTGCCGGTGCTGGTCGAGGTGATCCTGGAGCGGGTCACCAACATTTCGATGGGCACGGAGCTGGACAACGTCGTGGAGTTCGAGGAGCTGGCCACGCTCGACGAGCACGCGCCGACGGCCGTTGCTTTGCTTGACTGAAGTGAACGCTCAAGGCGCGATCCATTCGACAACGGAGCCAGCGGCTTGGCCAGGCGGGAGACACTGAGCCATGCGCGTTCTGGTGGCTCCCGACAAGTTCAAGGGCTCGCTGACCGCGCGCGAGGTCGCCGCGCGGGTGGCGGCAGGTATCGCCGACGAGGCGCCGGACGTCGAGGTCGTGCAGATCCCGGTGGCCGACGGCGGCGACGGCACGCTCGATGCCGCCCTCGCCGCCGGGTACACGCGGGTCGAGGTGCGGGCGCAGGGGCCGACCGGCGAGCCGGTGACCACGGCGTTCGCGGCCCGGGACGGGGTCGCCGTCGTCGAGATGGCCGACGTCTCCGGGCTGGCGCTGCTGATGCCGGACCGGCTCGACGCGCTGCACGCGAGCTCGTACGGCACCGGCGAGGTGGTCAGGGCCGCGCTCGACCACGGCTGCCGGACGGTCGTGCTGGGCATCGGCGGCAGCGCGAGCACCGACGGCGGGGCGGGGATGCTGCAGGCGCTCGGCGCGCGGCTGTCCGATGTGGATGGCCGCGAGCTGGGGCCGGGCGGCGCCGCGCTGGACGCGCTGGAGCGCGTCGACCTGTCCGGCCTGCACCCCGCGCTCGCCGCGACCCGGGTGATCGTGGCGAGCGACGTCGACAACCCCCTGCTCGGCCCCGACGGCGCGGCCGCAGTGTACGGGCCGCAGAAGGGCGCGAGCCCCTCGGACGTGGCAGGCCTCGACCGTGCGCTGGAACGCTGGGCCGACGTCGTGGAGGCGGCGGTGAGGGGCGCGCCGGGATTGCAGGAATGTCACCCTGCTGCCACCCAGTCGCAGGAATGTCACCCTGCTGCATCCGCGGCGGGCGCTCGACCCCTCCGGGACCGGCCGGGGGCGGGGGCGGCGGGCGGCGTCGGGTTCGCGGCGCTGGCCGTGCTGGGCGCCGAGCTGCGGTCCGGGATCGGCCTCCTCCTCGACCTCGTCGGGTTCGCCCGGCACCTCCCCGGCGCAGGCCTGGTCGTCACGGGCGAGGGTTCGCTCGACGCTCAGACCCTCAGCGGCAAGGCCCCCGCAGGCGTCGCGGCCGCCGCCAGGGAAGCCGGGATCCCGGTCGTCACCGTCTCCGGCCGGGTCGAGCTCCGCGCCGACCAGCTCGTCGCCGCAGGAATCCGCAAGGCCTACGCGCTCGCCGACATCGAGCCGGACGCCGAGCGCTGTTTCGCCGAGGCGGGCCCGTTGCTGCAAGACCTCGCCCGCACGCTCGCCAACGAATGGCTCAAGGAGGAACAGTGACGATCACCGTGCCGCTCTTCGTCAACGGCGACGGCATGCGCGGAGGCCGCGTCCACCACACCATCGAGGCGCACCCGTTCCTCGGCGCGGCCCGCACCGCGCCGCGCTACCGCTTCTTCTCCGTCCGCGACGAGTTCCCGGCGCTCTGGCCGGTGGCCGAGGACGGGGTGAGCGTCGAGGGCGAGCTGTACGACGTACCCCTCGACGTCATCCGCGACCGTTTCATCCCCGCCGAGCCGCCCGAGCTGGAGCTTTCCGTCGTCGAGTTGGACGACGGCAGCAGCGCGCTCGTCGTGATGCTGCGAGCGGGCGTCCATGCCGCGGGCCTTGGGCTCAAGGACGTCTCCGAGTACGGCGGCTGGCGCGCGTACAAGGAGGGTCGCTGATGGACCTCGTGATCCGCGCCCGGCGGGTCGTGACGCCCACGGGCGAGACAGCGGCTGCCGTCAGGGTGCGCGACGGCGTCATCGCCGCGGTCGAGCCCTACGACACCGCGGCCGCCGACCCGATCGACCTCGCCGACGACGAGGTGTTGCTGCCCGGCCTCGTCGACACCCACGTGCACGTCAACGAGCCCGGCCGCACCGAATGGGAAGGGTTCGCGACGGCCACGCGGGCCGCCGCGGCGGGCGGCGTCACCACGATCCTGGACATGCCGCTCAACAGCCTGCCGCCCACCTGCACGGTCGACGCATTGCAGATCAAGCGGAAGGCCGCGGACGGGCGCTGCCACGTCGACGTCGGGTTCTGGGGCGGCGCCATCCCCGGCAACGTCGACGATCTGCGCGGCCTGCACGACGAGGGCGTCTTCGGGTTCAAGTGCTTCCTGGCGCCGTCCGGAGTGGACGAGTTCCCGCCGCTGTCCGTTGTGGAGCTGGAGCGCTATCTGGCCGAGCTCGCCGGGTTCGGCGCCATGATGATCGTGCACGCGGAAGACGGCGACGCCCTGGCCCAGGCGCCCGAGGCGCACGGACGGCAATACGCCGACTTCCTCGCCTCCCGCCCGCGCGGCGTCGAGAACCTCGCGATCGCGGAGCTCATCGAGGCGGCCCGGCACACGGGTGCCGCGGTGCACCTGCTGCATCTGTCCAGTTCGGACGCGGTGCCGATGGTGCGCTCGGCCCGTCGCGACGGGATCGCCATCACCGTCGAGACGTGCCCGCACTACCTCGTCTTCGAGGCGGCCTCGATCGCGGCGGGGGCGACGCAGTTCAAGTGCTGCCCGCCCATCCGGGAAGCCGACAACCGTGAGGACCTGTGGGCGGCGCTCGGCCGCGGCGACGTCGACTGCGTCGTCTCCGACCACTCGCCCTGCGTTCCCGAGCTGAAGGGTCTCGAACACGGCGACTTCGGCGCGGCGTGGGGCGGCATCTCGTCGCTGCAGATCGGCCTCCCCGCCGTCTGGACCGAGGCGCGACGGCGCGGGCACACCATCGGCGAGGTCGTGCGCTGGATGGCACAGCGCCCCGCCGAAATCGCGGGCCTCACCCGGAAGGGCCGCATCGCGCAGGGCTGCGACGCCGACCTCGTCGCGTTCGCGCCCGACGCCGCGTTCGTCGTCAATCCCGGGCGGCTCTACCACCGCAACCCTGTCACGCCGTACGCCGACCGTGCCCTCGCGGGCGTGGTGCGGCGCACCTGGCTGCGTGGCGCGCCGATCACCGATCGCGAGCCGCGCGGCCGTCTGATCCGCCGAGGAGAAGCATGACCGCCCCCACCGACGACCTTCCCGGTCGCGACCTGCCCGCGCCCGACTTCGTCCGCCTCCCCGAACTGGCCTCGCGGCGGCGCGGCGGCGGCGTGGTGTCGGCCAACGACGAGCTGTTTGCCGAGCGCGAGAACCTCATCAAGCACGAGGAACCGCACTACTCGACGTACACGTTCGGCCACAAAGGACAGATCTACGACGGCTGGGAGACCCGGCGGCGTCGCGAGCCGGGCCACGACTACGCCATCGCCCGGCTGGGGCTGCCAGGCACCGTGCGCGGCGTGATCGTCAACACGGCGTTCTTCAAGGGCAACTACCCGCCGGAGATCTCCGTGGAGGGCGCGGCCTACGACGGGCATCCTTCGCCCGACGAGCTGAACGGCGCCGAGTGGATCACGCTGGTGCCGCGATCACCCGCACGAGGGCACTTCCACAACGCCTACGCGGTGACGGCGCCGGAGCGGGTGACGCACGTGCGCCTGTGCCAGTACCCCGACGGCGGAGTGGCGCGGCTGCGGGTCTACGGCGACGTGACGGTCGACCCGCGCTATCTCATGGCGGGCACGGTGGACCTCGCCGCGCTGGAGAACGGCGGCGTCGTCGTCGACTGCAGCAACCGGTTCTACTCCTCGCCCGGCAACCTCATCGCGCCCGGCGAGGCGCGGGTGATGGGCGAGGGTTGGGAGACCTCGCGGCGCCGCGACGACGGCAACGACTGGGTCGACTTCGCGCTCGCCGGGCCCGGCGTCATACGGATGGCCGAGCTGGACACGAGCTACTTCGTCGGCAACTCACCGGGGTGGGCGCGGCTGTCCGGGTACAACGCGCGGGTGGGGCAGACGGCCGCCGACGCCGTCGAGCTGCTGCCGCGCCAACGGCTGCAACCCGACATGCGGCATCGTTTCCTGCTCGTCGGGGGAGCCGAGGTGACGCACGTCCGGTTGGACATCTACCCCGACGGCGGCATGGCCCGCGTGCGGCTGTGGGGCGACCTCTCGCCCGAAGGCCGCGACGCGTTGACCGTCCGCTGGTACAACAGCATGCCCGTGGTGCAGGCGACCGCGGTGCTGAGCGGGTTCGCGGGGCTGTCCGCGGCCGACGCCCGCGCCGCTGCCAAGGTGCGGCCGGTGTTGCGGGCCGACGACCTGCCCGCCGAACTGCGCGCCGCCCTCGCCCGCTGACCCCGGCGCCGACTTCGCTCTGGTGCTGTTCCCGCGCTATTGGGGACTCGGCGCCGCGGTCACCCGGACGGTGCTCGAACGCGGCTTCACGGAGCTCGGGCTGACCGAGGTGATCATCGCTCTGCCCTACAGCCGTCGCCCGGACCGCGCCGTCGCCCGGCTCGGTTTCCTCCCGGACGGCGAGGTCAACTACGACGGCGTCCCGTTCCAGCAGTACCGGCTCACCCGCAAGGCCTGGGCGGACGCTCATCGCGGGCGGCCGGGGCAGGTCAGGGGGTAGGGAGCTCGGCCTCGGCGATGGCCGTCGGGGGGACGAGGCCCGCGTCGCCGGGCTGCAGCACCACCATGACGAAGCGCACCGGCGCGTCTCCCACGCAGGCGTAGCGGTGCGGGGCGTGGGCCTGGAACAGCACGGTGTCGCCCGTCTCGAGGGCATGGTCGGCGGTCCCCACCCGCAAGGCCAGCTGCCCCGTCAGCACCGAGAGCACCTCCTGGGTGCCCATCGGGTGGGCCTCGCCGTCGAAGCCGTCGCCCGGTTGCAGCGTCCAGTCCCACAGCTCGACGACGTCGGGCGGGTCCGTGCCGATGCGGAACACCGCGTTGCTGCCCGCCGCGCTCGTCCACAGCTCTGCTGCCTCGGACCCGCGCCGAACGACCACGCGCGGCGCCGCGTCGCCGTCGACCAACGACGCCACGCCGACCCGCAGCGCCGCGGCCAGGCTGCACAGCGTGCCGATCGACGGGTTGCCGCGCGCCGTCTCGATCTGGATCACCGTGCCGCGGCTGACGCCCGAGGCGGCGGCCAGCGCGTCGATCGTCATCCGCCGCTGCTGACGCAGGGCGCGCACGTTGCGCCCGACCGCGGTCGCGACGGCCTCCGGTGACTGCATGACGTCCAGTGTGCCGTACCTCATCGACAACTCTGCTGGACTGACGTAGCGTCCAGCTCGCTGTTCTGAAGAGTCTAGTTCGCTGAACGGAAACACCGATGTCGCTGTTCTTCGCCCTGCCCGGCGCGCTCGCCTACGGTCTCGCCGACTTCACCGGCGGCCTGGCGACCCGCCGCGCCCCGGTCTTCCTGGTGACGGCCGTCGTCCAGTTGGCCGGGCTGGTAGCACTCTTGCCCGCGGTGCCGCTGGCGGGCGGCACGCCGTCGTGGGCGGCGGTCGGTTGGGGCGTGTTCGCCGCGGCGGGCGGCACCGGCGGCCTCCTGCTGTACCTGCGTGCGCTCGCGGTGGGCCCGATGGGGGTGGTGGCGCCGCTGTCGGCCGTGGTCGGCGCGGGGTTGCCGCTGCTGGTCGGGCTCCTCGGCGGGGAGCGGCTCGGGCCCGTCACGCTGGTGGCGATCGGCGTCGCGCTGGTGGCGATCGTCCTGGCGACGGCGGGTGGCGAACCCGGCACAGGCGGTCGGCTCGGCCCCGTGATGGCGCTCGGCGCGGGTGCCGGGTTCGCGCTGTTCTTCGTCGGGCTGCACGCCAGCCCGGCCGGGTCGGGGATGTGGCCGTTGCTGGTGGGGCGGCTGTCGTCGGTGCCTGCGCTCATCGTGGTGGCCGCGCTGACCTGCGGTGTCCGGCCGGGGACGGGTTTCCCCTGGCGGCTCGCCGTGGTCTCCGGGGTGTTCGACACCCTCGCCAACGTGTTCTTCCTGCTCGCCACCCGCGCGGGCGACCTGGGGGTGAGCGCGGTGGTCGTCTCGCTCTACCCGGTGGTGGTGGCGCTGCTCGCGGGCGTGGTGCTGCGGGAGCGGCTCACCGCGCTGCAGTTGGGCGGCGCGGGCCTCGCGGTGGGTGCGAGCGTGCTGCTGGCGGTCGGCGGCTGAGGTCGTGAGCGGTAACGAGTGCTCTGGCACTCGTTACCGCTCACGGGTCAGGCGCGCCAGCTCGGCAGCCACAGCTGCGCGTCCCACATCCCCTGGGTGATCGGTGCGGCGGTGAGGATCGGCCACAGCCACACGAAGTTGGCCACGATCAACCCCACCCACAGCCCGACGACGAGCAGGCCGGTCTGGCGGCGTTCCTTCCCGATGCCCGCCCGACCGAGCACCTCGCCCATGATCAGCACAGTGGCGAGCACGAGGAACGGCACCACGGGCGTCATGTAGAAGAAGAACATCTGCCGGTCCATGTCCATGAACCACGGGACGATCCCCGCGGCGTAGCCCACCAGCACCGCGCCATGACGCCAGTCCGCGCGCGTGACGAGCCGCCAGAGCGAGAACACCAGCACGAACGGGGCGGGCCACCACAGCGCAGGGGTGCCGATGAGCATCACGGCGCTGACGCACTGGGTGTCGCCGCAGCCCGTGACGCCGTCGCCTGCGTAGTAGTAGAGCATCGGCCGCAGCCCCATCGGCCACGACCATGGCTTCGACTCCCACGGGTGCACGCCTGCCGACTGCGACGTAAGCCCCTCGTGGAACGCCAGCACTTTGCCCTCGAAGTACAGCATCGAGGAGAGGGCGTTGGTGGAGGCGTAGCGGTCGGTGGCGGTTTCGCTGGCGAACCAGAGGGACCAGTCCGCGAAGTACACCGCCACCGGCACGAGCCCGAGCGCCCACACCGACGGGAGCACGTCGCGCAGCAGCGTGCCTTTCCACGGTTGGGCGACGCCCGCGGTGCGCCGGGCGGTGAGGTCCCAGATCACCGAGAGCACGGCGAACGCCAGCACCCAGTAGATGCCCGACCACTTCACCGCGCACCCGAGCCCGAGCAGCACCCCGGTGGTCAGCCGCCACCAGCGCACGCCCATCCGCGGGCCGAGCGGCGAATCGCCGACCCTGCCTTCGGCGACGACCTTGGCCATGCGGGCGCGGACGTCGTCGCGGTCGCAGACAAGCGTGGCGAACCCGGCCACCACGAACAGCGCCGAGAAGACGTCGAGCATCCCCATCCGGCCCTGGACGTGCGAAAGGCCGTCGCAGATCAGCAGCACGCCCGCGATCGCGCCCAGAAGCGTGGAACGGGTGATGCGGCGCCCGACCCTGACGATGAGCACGACGCACAGCACACTCGCCAGCGCCGCCGCGACCCGCCATCCGACGGCGTCGTAGCCGAGCGCGGCCTCGCCGAGCGCGATCAGCTGTTTGCCGAGCGGCGGATGGACGACCAGCTCGAACCCCGGGTTGTCCTCGACGCCGCCGTTGCGCAGCATCTGCCACGCCTGCGGGACGTAGTGCTTCTCGTCGAAGACGGGGGTGCCGCCGTCGGTGGGGCTGCCGAGGCCCGCGAACCGCACGGACGCCGCGATGAGCCCGAGGAAGATCGTGACCGTCCAGCCGACCAGGCGGTCGGTCGGCGGGGGTGGGCCGAGCACGTCAGCGGGTTCGGGCGGACGGCCTCCGGGTGGCTCGCCGAGCGGCTCGACGCCGGTGGCCGCGTCATCGTCGGTGGCCGGGCGGCTGGGTCGAGCGTGCCGCGCCCTGTCGATGTTGGAGTCGACGGTCGGGGTGGCCACGGCGCTCGATCGTAGGCTCACGCTCGTGTCGTCACCGTCAGCCGGTCGCCTCGTGCTCGCCGCCACCCCGTTGGGCCAGGCGGCGGATGCGTCGTCGCGGCTGGTCACGGCGTTGGGGGAGGCCGACGTCATCGCCGCGGAGGACACCAGGCGGCTGCGTTCGCTCGCCGCCGCGCTCGGCGTGTCGGTGCGGGGGCGGGTGGTGTCGCACTACGACGCGGTGGAGGCCGCGCGGCTGCCCGGCCTGCTCGACGAGGTGCGCGCGGGGCGCACGGTGCTCGTCGTGAGCGACGCGGGGATGCCGATGGTGTCCGACCCTGGGTATCGGATCGTCGCCGCCGCCGTCGCCGAGGGGTTGCCGGTGACGTGCTTGCCGGGGCCGTCCGCGGTGACGACGGCGCTGGTCCTTTCCGGGCTGCCCGCCGAGCGGTTCTGCTTCGAGGGGTTCGCGCCCCGTCGGGCGGGTGAGCGGCGGCGCTGGCTCGCCGGTTTGCGGTCCGAGCCGCGGGCGGTGGTGTTCTTCGAGTCGCCGCACCGGCTGGCCGAGACGCTGGCCGCAGCCGTCGAGGAGTTGGGCGCTGACCGGGCCGCGGCGGTGTGCCGGGAACTGACGAAGACGCACGAGGAGGTACGGCGCGGGTCGCTGTCCTCGCTGGCCGCGTGGGCGACCGAGGGCGTGCGCGGGGAGATCACGGTCGTGCTCGCGGGGGCGTCGGCCGCCGTGCCGACCGTGGTGTCGCTGGTGGGGGCGGTACGGGAGCGGGTGGACGACGGGGAGCGGCTGAAGGACGCGGTGAGCGCGGTCGCGTCGGCGGCCGGGGTGTCGAAGCGGGAGCTGTACGCCGCCGCGCTGGCCGAGCCGTCGGGCTGACGCGGGGCAGCTGAGCCGGGCGGCGCCAGCCGCTCGGCGCCCGGCCTGGCCCGGGCCCGGGGTCAGGCGGCGCCAGCGGTTCGGCGCCCAGCCTGGCCCGGGCCCGGGTCGGCGGGGCCGGGTCGCTGCGTGGGGGTCGCTGCGGGTCGCTGCGCCGACTTCGCACCCCAAGTCATCACTTCGCACCCCATCGGCGGGGTGCGAAGAGCCGCAAAGTGGTGCGAAGTGCCGCAAAGGGGTGCGAAGTGCCGCGGTGGGGCGCGGTGCGCGGTGGGGTGCGCGGGGCGCGGTGGGTGCGGCGCGTGCGGCGGGTGGGGGCTACTGCTGGGGCTGAGGCGGGTCGTCGTCCGCGCGGTGTGCCGTGCTGCGGCCAGGGCCGAAGCGGCGGGGCGACCTCGCGGCCGGTGCCGTGGCCGCCGTCGCCAGTCGGTGCAACCCGCAGGGCCACCGGACGAACAACGTGCCGCCCGGCGCCATGCAGCCGCGGCAGTAGCCCTTTTCGTCGGCGTGGTGGACCTCGACCAGGCGATGGGCGAGCTCGGGCATCCGTGAGAGCGCCTCGACCGCCAAATGCCATCGCGCGTCAGTAGACCGCATAGGCCCACTGTAGCCCTGTGTTGCCAACAGTAGCGACTTTGCTTGAAATGTGGCGACAAAAACGTCTAGGGGGGCTTGATACGCCGCCAAGTAACTTAGAGTGACTGGCGTGCCGAAGCCGACCTTGGTCACCACCCCTGAAGCGGCCCGTCAGCTCGGTATCTCCGCGCGCACGTTGCAGCGCTACGTCCAAGCCGGCTACGTCAAGCCTGATCTGCGCCTCCCCTCGGGTCGGTACCGCTGGGACGTCGATCATCTCCGCGACCAGATCAATTCGCTCCCGGTCAATCGCGAAGAGTGACATCGACGCCCTTCCTACCCGCACGGAACAGTGTTCGTGCATCTAGGGGGGCTTGATGCTTTTCCTCAACCGTTACGGAGAGTTTGAGGCGCCCCGGAAACCCGGTTTCGCACAGGTCCTACGCTGGTGACCATGAGTACGCGCGTGCTGACCGCCGTGGCGTGGCCTTACGCCAACGGCCCACGGCACATCGGTCATGTCTCCGGTTTCGGTGTGCCCTCCGACGTCTTCTCCCGCTACCGGCGGATGGCAGGCGACCAGGTGCTCATGGTCAGCGGCACGGATGAGCACGGCACCCCGATCCAGGTGCAGGCCGACGCCGAAGGCCTCACGCCCCGGCAGCTCGCCGACAAGTACAACGGCGTGATCACCAAGGACCTGCAGGGCCTCGGCCTCGCCTACGACCTCTTCACCCGCACCACCACCACGAACCACTACGAGGTCGTGCAGAACCTCTTCCTCGCGCTGCACCGCAACGGCTACGTCGTCGCCAAGTCCGCGATGGGTGCGATCAGCCCTTCGACCGGTCGCACGCTGCCCGACCGCTACGTCGAAGGCACCTGCCCCATCTGCGGCTACGCGGCCGCGCGCGGCGACCAGTGCGACAACTGCGGCAACCAGCTCGACCCCGCCGACCTCATCAACCCACGGTCGCGGATCAACGGGGAGACCCCGAGGTTCGTCGAGACCGAGCACTTCTTCCTGGATCTGCCCGCGTTCGCCGAGTCGCTCGGGCAGTGGCTCGCCACCCGCACCGACTGGCGCCCCAACGTGCTCAAGTTCTCGGCCAACCTCGTCGAGGACCTCAAGCCGCGCGCGATCACCCGTGACCTCGACTGGGGCGTCCCCATCCCGCTCGACGGCTGGAGCGACCGCCCGATGAAGCGGCTCTACGTGTGGTTCGACGCGGTGATCGGCTACCTGTCGGCGTCGGTCGAGTGGGCGCGCCGCGGCCCCGACCGCGACGCGTGGAAGCAGTGGTGGTGCGATCCGGCCGCCCAGAGCTACTACTTCATGGGCAAGGACAACATCGTCTTCCACTCGGTGATCTGGCCCGCGCTGCTCCTCGGCCAGAACGGGCAGGGCGACCACGGCGGCACCCCCGGCGTGTTCGGCACGCTGAACCTGCCGAGCGAGATCGTGTCCTCGGAGTACCTCACGATGAGCGGCTCGAAGTTCTCGACGAGCCGCGGCACCGTCATCTACGTCGGCGACTTCCTCAAGGAGTTCGGGCCCGACGCCCTGCGCTACTTCATCGCGGTCGCCGGGCCCGAGAACCAGGACACCGACTTCACCTGGGACGAGTTCGTCCGCCGCACCAACTTCGAGCTCGCCAACGAGTGGGGCAACCTGGTCAACCGGTCGATCTCGATGGCGCACAAGAACGTGGGGGCGGTGCCGAAGCCGGTCGCGCCCGCCGGCGCCGATGCCGATCTGCTCGCGATCTCCCGCGCCGGGTTCGACACCGTCGGCGGCCTGCTCGGGCGCAACCGGTTCAAGCAGGCGGTCGCGGAGGCCATGCGGGTGGTCTCGGCGGCCAACCGGTACCTGTCGGACCAGGAGCCGTGGAAGCGCAAGGACGACCCCGACCGGCGCGACACGATCCTGCACACCGCGCTGCAGGTCGTGCAGGACGCGAACACGCTGCTCACGCCGTTCCTGCCGCATGCGGCGCAGCAGGTGCACGAGGCGCTCGGCGGCAGCGGGGTGTGGGCGGCGCAGCCGGAGATCCGGGAGGTCGACGACCTCGGCGACGGCCCTTCCTACCCGGTCCTCACCGGCGACTACGCGGGCGAGCGGGCGCGGTGGGAGTCCACGCCGGTCGAGGTCGGCCGCCCGCTTGCCCGGCCCACACCCATCTTCAGCAAGCTCGACCCGAAGCTGGGGGAGACAGGGCCCGAGTGGGCCCCGATCGCCCGGTGACGGCACAGGTCGGGGGCGGCCTCCCGGGGCAGCGCCGCACGGTGGCGGGGCGGCCTGCCGTTGGTGGCCCTCGGGCGCCCGGTCGGCGCGCAGGGCTTGCGTCGCACGCGGCTGCGACGGCCCCCGCGGGCGCGCTCGGCGGCCCGGCTTCGGGTCGTCGGTGAAGCCGCCGCCGCCCCCGCCGGAGCCGCTGCCCGCGGCCACCGTCGACGCCCACACGCACCTCGACGCGTGCGGCGCCACCACACCCGAGCTGCTCAGTGCGGCGATGGACCGGGCCGCGGCGGTCGGGGTGGAGCGGGCCGTGACGGTGGCCGATGACCTCCCGTCCGCTCGCTGGGTCGTCGACGCCGCGACCTGGGACAACCGGGTGGTGGCCGCCGTCGCGCTGCACCCCACGCGCACGGCCGACGTTGCCGAAGCCGACCTCGTCGAGATCGAGCGCCTCGCCGCTCACCCGCGGGTCGTCGCGGTGGGCGAAACCGGGCTCGACTACTACTGGGACTTCTCCCCGCCCGACGCCCAGCAACGCGCCTTCCGCTGGCACATCGCGCTCGCCAAGCGCCTCGGCAAACCGCTGATGATCCACGACCGCGACGCGCACGCCGACATCCTGCGGATCCTCGCCGAGGAGGGGCCGCCCGCGATGGTGGTGTTCCACTGCTTCTCCGGCGACGCCGCAATGGCCCGGGAGTGCGTCGACGCGGGCTACGTCCTCTCGTTCGCCGGACCCGTGACGTTCCGGAACGCGCCCGACCTGCGGGAAGCGGCCGCGCTCGTGCCCGACGACCAGCTCCTCGTCGAGACCGACGCGCCGTTCCTCACCCCGCACCCGCACCGCGGCCGGGCCAACGAACCCTTCTGCCTGCCGTGGACGGTGCGTGCGCTCGCCGCCGTCCGCGGCGTCACCGACGAGCGGCTGGCTTCATGCGCTCGGCGTAACGCCGAGCGGGTGTTTCGGCTCGACGAGCTGCCGTCCGGCCCGTCGGTTGGCGCGTCGGGCGCAATAGATCCTCGTTCAGCGTAGCTAGCGGGTCGTTCGGCGCTCGCGGTGTGTCACGCGTCGAGCCCGTCGCTCACCCCCCGTTACGGTTCCGTGATCGCAAAAGCCGGGGTGGGGAACGCTCCCCAGCATCGCGGTCACGACGGTTCCGGGGCGCTCCCCCAGAACCACCCGCCCCCGGGGCCGTCGTGACCGTGACTCGCTCCCCTGCCCGGTCCGACGAGGGTAAGGCTCACCGTGGTCGACGTCTCTGCGCGTGCGCGGCGCCGCGCTGCGCGCGCCCGTGTCGGTGTGATCGTGGGCGCGACGCCGGAGACCGACCCGTACGCCGACTGGTACGGGCCACAGGTCCAGGACCCGACGGACTTCCCTGCCCCGTCGGCGCGGCCCGATGTCGAGTCGGTGGTGTCGCGCTCGCAGGGCGTCGTGGCCTACCCCGGCCGCGGGGGGCTGTCCGAGGACGCCTCGGCCGACCCCGCGACCGGTGAGCTGCCCGTCGTCCCGCCCGAGCACATCACGGAGACGACCTGCCGCATCCCGGTGATCAGCTCCGCGGACATGACGGGGCCGCTCCCGCGGATCGCGGGCGAGCTGTTCACCCCCGCGAGCAGCGGCCAGACGGATCAGGGGCAGGCCGCGCCCCTGACCCCGGCCTCCGGCTTCTGGACGGCATCGGTGACGGCGCCCGCGGCCCCGGACCGGTCGACGAGCGCGCCCGGCCCGGGTGGCCGTTCGACGGCCGTGCCCTCCGCCGCTGCTGCGATCAGTGACGACGCTGCCGCGGCAAGCACCCGCACCGAGGGCCGCGGAGCGGTGCCCGCCGTCGACGAGGAGGCGTCGCAGGTCGCCTGGCGGTCGGCCAAGGAGACGGGACGCGTCGCCGTCCCGGACGCCGGGCCGATCACGGCGCCCATCCCCGCCATCGGCCCGGACCTCGACGACCACCTCACCGGCCCGCTTGCCCCCGTCGCGGACGAGCCGCTCACGCACCCGTTCGCGGCGGTCGCCGAGCCCGTCGCGGCACCTTCCCGCCGCGCCGAACGCCGCAGGGCCGCCCAGCCTGCAGTGGGCCGCGTGGCCGTCCGCGCCACCGTGCTCGCCCTGCTCCTCGCCCTCGTCGGCGGGGGAGCGACCGCGCTGGCCATGGACAAGACGATCACCCTGACCGTCGACGGCCATGACCGCACGGTGCACACGTTCGCGGGCGACGTCGAGGCGGCACTTCAGGCGGCAGGCATCGCCGCGGCCCCGCAGGACCGCGTCGAGCCTGCGCTGCCCACGTCGATCGACAACGGCGACCACGTCATCTTCAGCCGCGCACGCAGGCTGATCCTCGACGAGGGGCCGTCGCAGCGGGAGGTCTGGACCACTGCGCCCACTGTCGGCCTGGCGCTCGCCGGGCTCGGCGTGCAGGCCCAGCCGATCCAGATGTCCATGTCGCCGAGCACCGCGATCCCGCTGGCAGGCCTCGCGCTGGAGCTCCGGGTGCCGCACAAGGTCACCCTGACCGACGGCACCGGCGCCAAGACCGCGGTGACGACCACCGCGGGCACCGTCGCCGGACTCCTGGAGGAGCACCGCATCGTGCTCGGGGTGGACGACGTCTCCCTCCCCACCGGCGACGCGCCGCTCACCGACGGCATGGACGTGCAGGTCGTCCGCAACGGCGTCGGCGAGGTCGTCGAGACGCGCGCCGCGCCGCCGCCCGTTCAGAAGGTCGACGACCCGTCGCTGCCGCGCGGCAAGGAGGTCGTCGTCAACCCGGGCAGACCCGGCGTGTCCAGCGCGATCATGAAAATCTATGTGCAGAACGGCGAGGAGGTGCGCCGCCAGCAGATCGGAGCGGGGGCCATGACGGCCGCCGTACCGCGGGTGATCCGCATCGGCACCAACAAGGACGCCCCCGCCGCTCCCGCTGTCGACGACGGGAGCATCTGGGACCACATCGCTCAATGCGAGGCGACCGGCAACTGGGGCATCAGCACCGGCAACGGCTACTACGGCGGCCTGCAGTTCGACGCGGGCACGTGGCGGGCGTTCGGCGGCGCGACCTACGCGCCGCTGCCCAGCCAGGCCAGCCGCGAGGAGCAGATCTCGATCGCGGAGAAGGTGCGCGACTCCCGCGGTGGCGGCTACGGCGCATGGCCCGCCTGTTCGCGCAAGCTCGGCCTGCCCCAGTGACGGGCGCCCCGACGGCGGGGTGCACGCTTCCGACGTGACGGTGGGCGAGGCGCGGCTGCTCGGCCCGGTCGAAGTGCGGGCGTTGGCCGCTGAGCTCGACCTTCGCCCCACGAAGCGGCTGGGCCAGAACTTCGTCCACGACGCCAACACCGTGCGGCGCATCGTGCGGGCGGCCGAGCTTCGGCCCGACGACGTGGTGCTGGAGGTCGGGCCCGGCCTGGGCTCGTTGACCCTGGCCCTGCTGCCCGAGGTGGCCGCCGTGCACGCCGTCGAGATCGACCTGGCGCTCGCCGCCCGCCTGCCCACGACGGTGGCCGACCGTGCGCCCGCGCTCGTCGACCGGCTCTATGTCCACGCCACCGACGCCCTCCGCCTGCGCGCGACAGACCTCATTGCCGACCACGCTGCCTACCGGCGCCGCCGACCGGGCCGCCGACCAGGCCGCCGACCGGGCCGCCGACCGGGCCGCCGACCGGGCCGCCGGCAGCGCCGCCCCGCTGCCGACGGCGTTGGTCGCGAACCTGCCTTACAACGTCGCCGTGCCCGTCGTGCTGCACCTGCTCGCCGAGCTGCCGGGAATCCGCCGCGGGCTGGTCATGGTGCAGGCCGAGGTCGCCGAGCGGCTCGCCGCCACCCCCGGCAGCCGCGTCTACGGTGTGCCGAGCGCGAAGCTCGCCTGGTTCGCCGCGGCGCGCCGCGCGGGGTCGGTGCCGCGCTCGGTGTTCTGGCCCATCCCCGGCGTCGACTCGGGCCTGCTCGCGTTCGACCGCCGCGAGCCGCCGCCCGGCGAGCGCGCGGCCGTGTTCGCCGTGGTCGACGCGGCGTTCGCGCAGCGGCGCAAGGTGCTCCGGTCGGCGCTGGCGGGCTGGGCGGGCTCCCCGGCCGCGGCCGAGTCCGCCCTCCGCGCGGCGGGCGTCGACCCCGGCGCCCGCGCGGAGACGCTGACGATCGCCGACTTCGCCCGGATCGCCGCGGCGCGCTAATCAGTGCTACGCCCGCGCCGCGCCGCTCACGGCGGCTGCAGGCGCCGCACCCGCGTTGGTGGGCTCGCACTGGCGTTGGTGGGCTCGCACTGGCGTTGGTGGGCTGCACTGGCGTTGGTGGGCTCGCACCGGTGTTGCTGTGCCCGCACCGGCGTCCCAACACCGGTGCGGCCACCCCGACGCCCGTGCGAGCCGTTCTTGTCGGTGCCGCAACGTAGCCTCAGGGGCATGGTCGAGGACACCGGGGATCGCAGCCCCTGGCCCGCGTTGTGGGCGTTGTGCGTGGGCACGTCGAGGCCGCCCGTAGCTGATCACGCCGTAGGGTTGAGCCGTGCTGTCCGCCTTCCCGCCGCCCGTCACGGTGCGGGTACCCGCCAAGATCAACCTCCACCTGGAGGTCGGCGGGCTGCGCGACGACGGCTTCCACGACCTCGTCACCGTGTTCCACGCGGTCAGCCTGTTCGATGAGGTCTCGGTCGCGGTCAACCCCGAACCCGCGATCGCGGTGCACGGCGAGGGGGTCACCGAGGTGCCCGCCGACGAGACCAACCTCGCCTGGCGCGCGGTCGAGCTGCTCGCCGAAGGCGCCGACCGGGATCCCGACATCGCTCTCGTCTTGCGCAAGGGCATCCCGGTCGCCGGGGGCATGGCCGGGGGGAGCGCCGACGCGGCCGCCGCGTTGGTGGGCCTGTCCGCGCTGTGGAAGCTCGACCTGTCCCGCGACGAGCTGGCGGTCCTCGCCGCCGAGCTCGGCAGCGACGTCACGTTCGCGCTGCACGGCGGCACCGCGCTCGGCACGGGGCGCGGGGAGCAGATCGTGCCGGTGCTGTCCCGCCACACCCTGCACTGGGTGATCGCGCTGCACCGCGGCGGCCTGCCCACCCCGGCCGTCTTCGGCGAGCTGGACCGTCTCCGCGGCGGCGTCCTGCCGCCCGCCCGGCCCGTCGAGCCGGTGCTGGAGGCCATCGCGGGCGGCGACCCGCGTCAGCTCGCGCTGTCCCTGGTCAACGATCTGCAGCCCGCGGCCGTCAGCCTCGCCCCCGAGCTCCGCCGCACCCTGCGGGCGGGCGTCGACGCGGGTGCGCTCGCCGGGCTCATCTCCGGGTCGGGGCCCACGTGCGCGTTCCTGTGCGCCGGGGCCGAGGCTGCTTTGGACGTGGCGACGGAGCTGGCCGGGCTGGGCGTGTGCCGCACCGTCCGGGTGGCGCACGGACCGGTGCCGGGCGCGCGCATCGTCGAGGCTCCCGAAGCTGGCCCTTTGGGCCCGCCCTCCCCACCCAGTTCGTGGCCACCGGTGCGCGCCTGATGCCCAATCTCGTCAACCTCGAGACGGTCACCGCGCACGTCCCCGGCGATGCCTCGCGCGTCCTACTGGACCGGGTATCGCTCGGGGTGGATTCGGGCGACCGCATCGGCGTCGTCGGCCTCAACGGCGGCGGCAAGACCACGCTGCTCGACGTCCTCATCGGCACCCGGGCACCCGACGGTGGGCGGGTGAGCCGGGTGGGTGGCCTGCGGATGGCGCACCTGGCCCAGGGTGACGACCTGCCTGCAGGCGCGCGGGTGCGCGACGTCGTCCTCGGGGAATACGGAGCCGAGCACGAATGGGCCGCCGATCCCCAGGTCCGCGACGTGCTCGACGGCCTGGGCGTGCACGACCTCGACCGCATCGTCGACGGGCTGTCCGGCGGTGAGAAACGGCGGGTCGCGCTGGCGAGGGCGCTGCTGGGCGAGCTGGACCTGGTCGTGCTCGACGAGCCGACCAACCACCTCGACGTCGAGGGCATCGGCTGGCTCGCCGAACACCTCGTGGCCAGGCGCTGCGCGGTCGTGGTGGTCACGCACGACCGGTGGTTCCTCGACACCGTGTGCACGCGGACGTGGGAGGTGGCGGGCGGACGGGTCGAGGGCTACCTGGGCGGCTACGCCGACTGGGTGTTCGCCAGGGCCGAGCGCGCACGGCAGACCGACGCCGCCGAGGCCCGCCGTCAGAACCTCGCCCGCAAGGAGCTGGCCTGGCTGCGGCGTGGGCCGCCCGCGCGCACGTCCAAGCCGCGGTTCCGCATCGAGGCGGCCGAGGCGCTGATCGCCGACGTGCCACCGCCACGCGACAAGGTGGAGCTGCTCGGGTTCGCCACCAACCGGCTCGGCCGCACGGTGCTGGAGCTGGAGGACGCCACCGTGCGGGTCGGCGGGCGCGCGCTGCTCGACCACGTCACCTGGCGGCTCGGGCCCGGCGACCGCATCGGGATCGTCGGGGTCAACGGCTCGGGCAAGACCACCTTGCTGCACGCGCTCACGGGGGAGCGGCCGCTCGACGGCGGACGGCTGGTGCGCGGTAGCACCGTGCAGCTGGCGGAGCTGTCGCAGGAGCTGGTCGACCTGCCGGGCGAGATGCGCGTGCTGGAGGCCACCGAGGCCGTGGCGAAGTACGTGCGGCTGGGAAAGCTCGAGCTCACGGCGTCGTCGGTGCTGGAGCGGCTGGGATTCCCCGCGGCGCGACAGTGGACGCCGGTCGGGCAGCTGTCCGGCGGCGAACGCAGGCGGCTGCAGCTCACCCGGCTCCTGATGGCCGAGCCCAACGTGCTGATGTTGGACGAGCCGACGAACGACCTCGACGTCGACACGCTCGCCCGGCTCGAAGATCTGCTGGACGGCTGGCCGGGCACGCTCGTGGTGGTCAGCCACGACCGCTACCTGGTGGAACGGGTGTGCGACACCGTCGTCGCGCTGCTGGGCGACGGGAAGATCACGCACCTGCCCGGCGGGATCGAGGAGTACTTGGCGCGCCGCGCCGGATCGGCGGGCGCGGCCGGTGGTCAGGCAGGCGGCGGGGCGGCGGCGTCTGTCGGGTCGGGGCAGTCGGCGGCGCGCGGGGCGGCGGGTTCCGGTGCGGCGGGCGGTGGCTCGACGCAAGCCCCGCGCCCGGGGGCCGAGCAGCGGGCCGCCCGCAAGGATGCCGCGCGGCTGGAGCGACGGCTGGAGGCCCTGTCCGCGCGGGAGAAGGGGCTGCACGAGCAGATGGTCGAGGCCGCCACCAGCCCCGACCGGCTGCTGGCCCTCGACGCCGAGCTGCGCGCCGTCGTCGCCGAGCGGGAGGGCGTCGAGCTGGAGTGGCTGGCGGCCGCGGAGGCTGCCGAGTAGGTGATCGCGGCGAGTGGCACACCACGACGCCCGAGAGCGTCGTCCGGTGCCACTCGCGGCGATCTTCCTAGCAACCGCACGCGGACGACGGTCAGCGCTGGCTGCGCACCCCGAGGAGCACCTCGTCCCAGGAAGGCATGACCGGCTTGCCCTTGCGGCCGCGCTTGGTCGCCTGGGGTCCCGGCTCGGCCTGGCGAGGGGCGGGGGGCTCGGCCTTGTCGGGTTGCGCGCCTTCATCGACGCCGGATTCGTGCCCGTGCTGTTCGGCAGGCTCGGTTTGCGGCGACCGCGCGCTCGGCACGGCGGTCTCGCCGCGCCGAGCGCCGGTCTGGGGGGCGGCCGTTCGGCCCGTGTCCGCCGTGTGGTTCGGGGCCGACGGCCGAAGCCCGACGTCCGTCCGCGCTCCGGCCATCGCGTCCGAGCTGCCCGCGTCCGGTGCGCCCGCGTCCGGTGCGCCCGCGTCCGGTGCGCCCGCGTCCGGTGCGCCCGCGTCCGGTGCGCCCGCAGCCGGTGCGCCCGCAGCCGGTGCGCCCGCAGCCGGTGCGCCGCTCGTCGCAGCGGATGCCGGGGCCGAGCCGCCCGGGTTGGTCCCGGTGCCTGCCGGGGCCGAACTGCCCGGGTGGGCCGCGTCGGCTGCCGCCGTCGAACCGCCCACGCGGGTCGGGTCGTCCCCGTCTGCCGCACCGACGCGGGGCTGGCCGTCGTCGGTGACCGTATCGTCGCGACGGGCGCCCGCACGTGTGGTGGAATCGGCCTGGCCTGCCGATTCCGACTGCCGCTCGGGAGCGGGCCATTCGGTGGCGGGCTCGTCGGCCCGGTTGGGTCGGACGTTGGCCTCCCGCTGCTGAGGCTCGGCGGGCTCGGCGCGTGTGGCTGGCCGACGCGGCTCGGGGCGGCGCGGCTCGGGGGCCACGCGGGACCAGTCGGAGACGTCACGGCGCGCCGCGATGTCCGAGGCCGCCGCGCGCAGTTCGTGCCCCTCCTCGGGCGCGGGCGGCGGCTGCTCGTCCGGCCGGGAGATGTCGATCACTGGGCCCACGGTGCGCAACGGCCGCGCGGGCAGCCCCTCGACGAGGTCGTGCGCGTGCTCGTCGATGGCGGTGACGGTGCCGCCGTGCGCCCCGGGCTGGAACGTCCACAGGGCCCGGTTGTCCGAGCGGCCCGCGCGCCAGGACAGCGCGACGACCCAGCGTCCGTCGTCGCCCTTCCACGAGTCCCATTCGCCCGAGTGGTACTCCTGGCCGCGCAGGCCGAAGGTGTGTGCGACGACGTCGCCCAGCATGCGGTTGTCCGGCCCGTCGGCGCGCATGGGGTGGGCCCGCTGGGCGACTTCGGCCGTGCGCGACCGCTCCAGCAGCACGGGATAGGCGAACCGCTCGATCTTCTGTGCGGGCACACCGGCGGCCGCTGCGACCTGGTCCACGGACGCTCCGGCACGAATGCGGGCCTGGATCTCACGTGGGCGCAACTGGCTCTCCAACTCGATAGAGATCTGGCCGAGCCGGGTGAGATCCCCGCGGGCAGCCGCGCGCAACTGCTCATCCGCGGGCACGGTGAACCGCTCCTGGCGCACGGAATCCTCGAGCACGACGGAGAGTTCCCCGCCGCCCTCGCTGATCCCGACAACCCGCAGCGCCCGCATGCGCGGCCTCCCGCTCTTCTTCACACGCCCCGTCAGGGTGACGGTAGATGCACAACCGCAACGTGCCGCGGAGGCGCGCCGGACCCGAAAATGCAGGTCCGGCGGGCAAAATCCGCGGCGTGTACGCAGAGTGCCAGATTGATCACTCTTGGTAAAATTGAGGCGGATGTGACGCGCGTGACTACCGTTCGTGACGGGTGGTCAGCCCAGCCGCTCGACCACCCAGTCGATGCAGGCCGTGAGGGCGGCTACGTCGTCGGGGTCGACCGCGGGAAACATCCCGACACGCAGCTGGTTGCGGCCCAGCTTGCGGTAGGGCTCCGTGTCGACGATGCCGTTGGCGCGCAGTGTCTTCGCGACGGCAGCGGCGTCGACCGCGTCGTCGAAGTCGATCGTGCCGACGACCTGAGAACGGTGCGCGGGCTCGGCGACGAACGGCGTGGCGAACTCCGCCTTCTCCGCCCACGTGTACAGCCGCGACGAGGAATCGGCCGTGCGGGCCACGCACGCGTCCAGGCCACCGAGGCCGAGCATCCAGTCGATCTGCTCGGCCATGAGCACGAGCGTGGCGACGGCGGGTGTGTTGTACGTCTGGTCCTTCAGCGAGTTGTCGACGGCCGTCGCGAGCGACAGGAACGGCGGGATCCACCGGTCGGAGGCGGCAATCTCGGCCACCCGCTCCAGCGCGGCCGGGCTCATCAGCGCAATGAAGAGGCCGCCGTCCGACGCAAAACCCTTCTGGGGGGCGAAGTAGTAGGCGTCGGCTTGGCGGATGTCGACGGGCAGGCCGCCTGCGCCCGAGGTCGCGTCGACCACGACGAGCTGGCCGTCGATCGACTCCTCGGGCCGCACGACCGGCACCGCAACGCCCGTCGAGGTCTCGTTGTGCGCCCAGGCCAGTACGTCGCATGAGGGGTCGGCCTGCGGTTCGGGTGCGGTGCCCGGCTCGGCCTTGACGACGACCGGGTCGGCGAGGAAGGGCGCGCCGCGCGTCGACTCGGCGAACTTGGCGGAGAACTCGCCGTAGGCCAGGTGCAGGGCGCGCTCGCGGACCAGGCCGAAGGCCGCCGCGTCCCAGAAGGCCGTCGAGCCGCCGTTGCCGAGGACGACCTGGTAGCCCGCAGGCAGCGCGAAGAGCTCCGAGAGGCCCGCCCGGACGCGCGCGACCAGCGACTTCACCGGCTTCTGCCGGTGCGAGGTGCCCATGACGGCGCCGGACGCGGCCAGCGTGGCGAGCTGCTCGGGGCGAACCTTGGAGGGTCCGCAGCCGAAACGCCCGTCGATGGGTTTGAGGTCGGCGGGGATCGTGAGGTCGACGGTCGAGGAAGCTGTCACGCATTCCAGTCTCCCTGCCGCGGTTTGGGGTTCACTGGGCAGGGCGGCGAGTTGCGCGAATTTTCCACGCGTCGTGGGCGGGCCTGCCAGGATGTCCGCGATCGGTCAATACGGGGGAGTGTGCGATGACGGATACGCCGGACCGGCCCGGCGAGCACGGGCGCCAGGAGGACGAGCCGACTCTGACACACGGGCCCTTCCCGGGCGCTGCGTCCTCGCCCGAGGCGGGTGCTGCGGCCGAGGGGGCCGAGGCGCCGCGTGCGGATCAGCGGGCGGACGATCCGCGGCGCGATCCGGACACCGTCTCGATCCGCCGACCCCCGTCGGGCTACGGCCCCCCGCCGGGATCGGCCGGATCGGAGGGGCGGCCCGTTCCTCCGGCGCCGGACGCGCCGCCGTCCGCTGCGGGTGGCTCCGGCGGGCCGGGGATGGCGGCGGAAGACGCGGCCGCGTCTGGTGGTTCTTCAGGGGCGGCAGGTGCATCGGCGTCCGCAGCGGAGGCGTATCGGGCGGACGGCCGGGCCGATGGTTCGGGTCCCGAGGCCGAGACGGCCGCGCCTGGCTCGGACGCGGCCGGATCACGACCGCCAGAGCCGGGGCCCCGGCAGGGCCCCGAAGGTGGTCAGGACGTCGCCGCGAGCGCGGAGGCCCGGGAGGCGTCGGAGATCACGCCGCCGTCCGGCTTCGGCGCCACTGCGGCCTATCCGGCGGGCGGCTCAGAGGACACGGCCGTCTTCCGCCGACCGGGCTCCGCGGAGGGGATCGGTGACGCAGGACGCTCCGGCCCGGCCGGTGGTCCCGGCGGCGGGTACGGCCCTGCGGCAGGGTCGCCTGATGGGCCCGGCGGCAGCGGGGCGTACCGCCCGGGGTCGGCGGATGGTCCCGGCGGCAGCGGTGCGTACGGGGCCGCCGCAGCCGGGGCGCCCGCGGATGGGCCCGGCGGCAGCGGGGCGTACCGCCCGGCAGGCGGACCAGCCGACGGCCCCGGCGGCAGCGGCGCCTACCGCGCCGCGGACGGGCCGGGCGGAAGCGGCGCCTACCGTCCCGCGGGGTCCGGCCCGGCGGGAGCACCCGGCTACGCCGCGGCGCCCGGGTACGGCCCGCCGGGTGCGGGCCAGCCGCCATATGGGCCGCCCGGCTACGGCCAGCAGGGCCCGCCCCAGGGCTACGGCCAGCAGCCACCTGGCTACGGACCCGCCTACGCCCAGCAGGGCCCGCCCGGCTACGGACCCCAGGCGTACGGCCCCGGCTACGGGCCCCCCGGCTTCCACACCGCGCCCCGCCCCGGGATCATCCCGCTGCGCCCGCTGAGCTTCGCCGACTACTTCACCGGCGCGTTCGGCTACATCCGCGCCAACCCGGTCGCCACGCTGGTGCCCGCGCTGGTCATGGCCGTCGTCGTGCAGCTCGTCCAGTTCGGGGCGCAGGCCGCGTTGGGCGTCACCGGCAGCGCGCCGAGCTCGACCGCGGCCGCCCTCGGCTACGTCGGACGCTCGCTCGGCGCGACCGGGATCGTGGCGATCCTCTGGCTGGTCCTCGGGGCCGTGCTCACCGCGATCCTGTACACGGTGCTGCGCGAGGCGGTGATCGGCCGCCGCACCAGCCTGGGCGCCGCCTGGCGGGCCGCGCTGCCGAAGGTCCCTGGCCTCATCGGGGTCACGGTGGTCGTCGGCCTGCTGCTCACGGTCATCGCGGTCGTCGGGTTCGGGCTGGCGGTCGGGCTCGGCGTCGGGATCGGGAGGGCCCCCGGCGCCATCGTGGGGGTCCTCATCGGCCTCGCCGTGCTCGTCTTGCTCATCTACCTGTCGGTGCTGCTGAGCCTCGCGACCCCCGCGTACGTCATGGAGGACATCGGCGTGTTCGCGGCCCTCTCCCGCTCCCGCAACCTCGTGCGCGGCGCCTGGTTGCACGTCTTCGGCGTCCTCCTCGTCGCCACGCTCGCGATCAGCATCATCGGCGGCGTGATCGGGGCCGTCGCGGGCGTCGCGGGGGCGGCGACATCGTCCGGGCAGGGCGGCGTGCCCGGTCCGGGGTTCTACATCGCGATCGGTCTGTTCACGGTGATCGTCACGACGTTCACCACGCCGTTCCTCGCGGGCGTCACCGGGCTGCTGTACGTCGACCAGCGCATCCGCCGCGAGCGCTTCGACCTCCAGCTCGCCACCTGGGCCAACGAAGCGCGGCGCTGACGGTCGCAAGTCTCAGCGCACCCCGCGGTAGGTGCGCCGGTAGGTCAATGGGGCCACCCCGATCGCGACGTGCAGCTGCTGGCGCAATGCGGTCGGGGTGCCGAACCCCGCCCGCTGCGCCACCCGGTCCACCGGCAGCTCGGTGGTCTCCAACAGGCGCCGGGCCAACTCGACCCGCCGATCGGTGAGCCACCGCACCGGGCTCACCCCGGTCTCGTCGCGGAAGCGGCGGGTGAACGTCCGCACGCTCATGGCGGCGTGCGCGGCGAGATCGGCAAGGGCCAGCGGCTCGTCGAGCCGGTCGAGGGCCCATGCCCTGGTCGCAGCCGTGTCTTTCCCCGTGACCTCGGCGAGCGGTTCGACGAACTGCGACTGCCCGCCCTCCCGCCACGGCGACACCACGCTGCGCCGGGCCACCCGGTTGGCCACCGCAAGGCCGTGGTCGCGGCGGACGACGTGCAGGCACAGGTCGATGCCCGCGGCGTTGCCCGCCGACGTCAGCACGTCGCCGTCGTCGACGTAGAGCACGTCCGGATCCAGCCGAACAGCCGGGAAGAACCGGCGGAACGCCGCCGTGTGCAGCCAGTGCGTGGTGGCCGGGCGCCCGTCCAACCGTCCGGCGGCGGCCAGCACGAACGCGCCGGTGCAGATCGACATCAGCCGCGCGTTGAGCCCTTCGAGGGCCGCACCGACGGCGTCCTCCAGGCCCCCGCGCTCCACCGCCGCCCCGCGCTGGATGCCCGGTACGACTACCGTGTCGGCCGCGGCAAGGATCGACGCGTCGTGCTCAGGGAGCACCGCATAGCCTGCCGAGGTGCGCACCGGCCCGCCGTCGACCGTGGCGACCCGCACCCGGTAGAGCGGCTTGCCCGCCCCGTCGACCGCACCGCCGATCAGTTTGTGCGGCAAGCCCAGCTCGAACGCGACCACCGACGGCAGCGCCAACACCGCAACCTGATGCATGGCCGAATTCTTTCACATATTGGCTTTCTGGCCACTGGTCCGGCTGGGTTGCAATCGGCGATGCTGCTGGACGTGCAGGATCTTCGAGTGCGCACCCGTATCCACCCGGCGTGGTGGGCCGCCGCCGTGACCTTCCTCGCGCTGGTCGGCGCGGCGGGCTTCCGCGCCGTGCCCGGCGTGCTCATGGACCCGCTGCACCAGGAGTTCGGCTGGTCCACCACCACGATCTCGGTCGCGATCTCGGTCAACATGGCGCTCTACGGCCTCACCTCGCCGTTCGCCGCCGCGCTCATGGAGCGGTTCGGGATCCGGGCGGTGGTGACGGCGGCGCTGCTCGTCGTCGCGTCCGGCAGCGGGCTCACGGTGTTCATGACGGCGAGCTGGCAGCTGGTGCTGTGCTGGGGCGTGCTCGTCGGGCTCGGCACGGGTTCGATGGCGTTGGCGCTGGTCGCGACGGTCACCGGGCGGTGGTTCGTCACCCACCGCGGCCTCGTCTCCGGCGTGCTGACGGCGGGCGGCGCGGCGGGACAGCTCGTGTTCCTGCCCCTGGTTGCGACGGTCACGGAGACGTACGGGTGGCGGGTGGCGTCGCTGGGCGTGGCGGCCGCCGCGCTCGCCGTGGTGCCGTTCGTGGTGTGGCTGTTGCGCGACCGTCCGTCCGACGTCGGCGCCGCCCCCTACGGCGGCACCCCCGAGGACGAGCCGCCCGTCGTGCGCATCGGCGCCGCCAGGGTCGCGCTGCGGGCGCTGGCCGACGCCGTCCGCACCCGGCCGTTCTGGTACCTCGCGGGCGGGATGGCGATCTGCGGTGCGACGACCGTCGGGCTCATCCAGCCACACTTCGTGCCCGCCGCGCACGACCACGGCCTGCCGGTCACGGTCAGCGCGGGCCTTCTCGCCGCCGTCGGGATCTTCGACGTCGTCGGGACGATCGGTTCCGGCTGGCTCACCGACCGGATCGACCCACGGCTGCTGCTCCTGACCTACTACGTGCTGCGCGGGCTGTCGCTGATGGCGCTGCCGCTGCTGTTCGCGCCGTACGTGCACCCGACGCTGCTGCTGTTCGTCGTGTTCTACGGGCTGGATTGGGTGGCGACGATCCCGCCGACGATGGCGTTGGTCCGCGAGTACTTCGGCGCCCGCGCGCCGGTCGTCTTCGGATGGGTGTTCGCGTCCCACCAGGTCGGGGCGGCCGCGATGGCCCTGGTCGCCGGGATCATCCGCGACCGGCTGCACACCTACGACCTGGCCTGGTACGTCGGCGGCGCGCTGTGCCTTGCCGCCGGGGTGCTGTCGATGGCCGTCGGCAGGGCCCGGCGGCCGGTGGCGGTAGGGGCGGGGGTCGTCCCGGGACCTGCAGCAGGGTGACACTGCTGCGACTCAATCTCAGGAATGTCACCCTGCTGCAGACCCGGGGGCTCGCGCGCCTGCCCGGGTAGCGTTCCCCGCGTGGAGCCCTCGGCGATCCTCGCCAAGCTCGGCGTGACCACCCGGCGCGAAGCCGGCCGGTTCGCGGGATGAGCCGCCCCTACGTGCTGCTGTCCGTCGCCACCTCGCTCGACGGGCACATCGACGACGCCCGCCCGGAGCGGCTGATCCTCTCGAACGCCGAGGACCTCGACCGGGTCGACGCCGAGCGCGCCGCGGCCGACGCCATCCTCGTCGGCGCCGCGACGATCGCCGCCGACGACCCGCGCCTGCTGGTCCGGTCGGCCACCCGGCGCGCGGAACGGGTGGCCCGCGGCGCGCCGCCGTCGCCGATCAAGGTCACGATCACGCGCACCGGCGAGGGCCTGGAACCCGGCGCGAAGTTCTTCACCGCAGGGGACGGCGCCAAGCTCGTCTACGCCGCGCCGGTTGCCGTCGCCGAGCTCACCCGGCGCCTCGACGGGCTCGCCACCGTGGTCGCCGCGGCCGACCTGCGCTTTGTGCTGGCCGACCTCGCCGACCGGGGTGTGGCCCGGCTCATGGTCGAGGGCGGCACCCGGACGAACACGCTGTTCCTCATGGCCAAAGTCGTCGACGAGCTGCAGGTCGTGGTCGCACCGCTGCTCGTCGGCGACCCGGCCGCGCCCCGCCTGGCCGCCGCCCCGGTCGGCCGGATGCCGCTGGCCGAGGTGCGTCGGGTGGGCGACTGCGCGCTGCTCGTCTACCGGCCATGATCGTCAGTCGTGCGCGATCTCGTCCCAGCCCTCGACGTCCTCCGGCCTGCGCGGGGCGGGCCCGATGTACTGGGCCGACGGGCGCACGAGCTTGGCCTCCCGCTTCTGCTCCATGACGTGCGCGCTCCACCCGGCCGTGCGGGCCGAGGTGAACATCGCGGGCATCATGTGCGGCGGCACCTCGGCGAAATCGAGGATCACCGCGGCCCAGAACTCGACGTTCGTCTCGATCGGATGGTCCGGCCGCCGCTCACGCAGCTCCTTCAGCGCCGCCTGCTCCAGCGCGACCGCCACCTCGAAGCGCGGCGCCTTCAGCTCCTGGCACGTGCGGCGCAGCACCCTGGCCCGCGGGTCCTCGGCGCGGTACACCCGGTGGCCGAAGCCCATCAGCTTCTCGTGGCGGTCGAGGATGCCCCTGACCAGGCTCCCCGGTTCGTCGGTCCGCTCCACCTCCTCCAGCATCGGCAGCACCCGCGCGGGCGCGCCGCCGTGCAGCGGCCCGGACATCGCGCCGATCGCACCGGAAAGCGCCGCCGCCACGTCCGCGCCGGTGGAGGCGATCACGCGGGCGGTGAACGTCGAGGCGTTCATGCCGTGTTCGCACGCCGACACCCAGTACGCGTCGACGGCCTTGACGTGCGCAGGGTCCGGCTCGCCCCGCCAGCGCGTCATGAACCGCTCGGTGATCGTCGAACACCGGTCGATGCGGGTCTGCGGCACCGCGGGCACGCCGATCCCGCGCGCCGACTGCGCCACGTAGGACAGCGCCATCACCGACGCCCGCGCGAGCTGTTCGCGGGCCTCTTCCTCGGTGATGTCCAGCAGCGGGCGGTAGCCCCAGTAGGGGGCGAGCATGGCCAGCGCGGCCTGGACGTCGACGCGCACGTCGCCGGTGTGCACCGGGATCGGGAACGGGTCGGCGGGTGGCAGCCCCGGCCCGAACCGTCCGTCGACGAGCAGCGCCCACACGTTGCCGAAGGTCACCCTGCCGACAAGGTCCTCGATGTCGACGCCCCGGTAGCGCAACGCCCCGCCGTCCTTGTCCGGCTCGGCGATCTGGGTGCGGAACGCGACGTGGCCCTCGAGACCGGTCTTGAAGCCCGGTGGCGGTGGCGGTACGTCCTGCGCAGTGATCACTGCGGTCTCCTCACCGGGCTGCGCCGCCCGTCGGATGGTGCCCACGGCCGGGTCAGACGGCTACCGTGGTTGGCGTCAATCTGCCCGGGCCGGTGCCGCGAAGCAACGGGCGTGTGGGTGGCATCGGTCACCGAACGGGTACCCGCGGCCGTCGGCTCGGAGAGGGGAGTGTCGATGGCGCAGGAGTTGGCCGGTATGCGGGTGGACTACGAGACCGAGGGGCTCGACGTCGACGCCTTAGCGGGCACGTGGCACGAACAGCTCGCCAAGTGGTTCGCCGAGGCGCAGGAGGGGGGTCTTCCCGAGGTCAACGCCATGGTGCTGGCCACAGCGAGCGACGAAGGGCGGCCGTCGTCGCGCACAGTGCTCTGCAAGGGGTTCGACGAGCGCGGGGTCGTCTTCTACACGAACTACACGTCGGCGAAGAGCCACGACCTGCGCACCACCCGGTACGCGTCGGCCACCTTCCCCTGGTACGCCCAGCACCGGCAGGTGCACCTGGCCGGGCCGGTCGAGCTCGTGGCGCCCGAGGAGACCCAGCGGTACTGGGCGAGCCGGCCACGGGGCGCGCAGCTGGGGGCGTGGGCGTCGCCGCAGTCGACGATCGTGCGCAGCCGCCGGGCGCTCGACGACGCGCTGGCCGCGGTCACCGACCGGTTCGCCGACGACGAGCCCGTCCCGGTGCCGGGGCACTGGGGCGGCTGGCGGCTGATGCCTGAAGAGGTGGAGTTCTGGCAGGGCCGGTCCAACCGGATGCACGACCGACTGCGCTTCGTCGTCAACCCGCACGACCGCAGCTGGACGGTGCGCAGGCTGGCCCCCTGACCGGCAGGCCGGTCCCCGCCCGCCGCCCCCGCCCCCGCGACCTCGCACCCCTTGTGGCGACCTCGCACCCCGCCGACGGGGGGGTGCGAGGTGCCCCGTAGGGGTGCGAAGTCGGGCTTTGCGGGTGGCCCAGCGGCGGGTGGGCGCGAGCGGGCTCGCCACCCGCCACCTCCGTCGACGAGCGTTAGCGTTGGCAACGTGACCGAGACCGATCCGACTGCGCGCTTCGCGGGCCTGCGTCGGTTCAGCCAGGTGGCGCGCGGCGCGCTGGCCGACACGCGCCCGCTGCGCACCCCCGCGTACCGGCGGCTGTGGACGGCCGGGATCGTCACGGTGATCGGGGCGCAGCTCACGGTCGTCGCCGTCCCCACCCAGATCTTCGCGATGACCGGCTCGTCGGCCTACGTCGGCCTGACGGGCCTGTTCGGGCTGGTCCCGCTGGTCGTGTTCGGGCTGTGGGGCGGTGCGATCGCCGACGCGATGGACCGGCGCACGCTGCTCCTGATCAGCGGCGCGGGCATCGCGGCGATGTCGCTCGCGCTGTGGGTGACCGCGGCGAGCGGGGCAGGCGGGGTCTGGGTCGTGCTGGTGCTGTTCGCGGTGCAGTCGGCGCTGCTGGCGATCAACCAGCCCGCGCGCAGCGCGGTCATCCCGCGCCTGGTCACGCCCGGGCTACTCCCCGCCGCGAACACGCTCAACTTCACCGTGATGACGTTCGGCGCGGTCGTCGGGCCGCTGTTGGCGGGCGTGCTGATCCCGGTGGTCGGGCTGTCCACGCTCTACCTTCTCGACGCGCTCGCGCTGCTGGCCACGCTGTGGGCCACGTGGCGGCTCCCGGCCATGCCGCCCGCGGGCGACAAGCGGGGCCGGGCGGGCTTGGCCGAGGTGGTGGCCGGGTTCCGGTACGCCGCGATGCACAAGGTGTTGCTCGTCTCGTTCCTCGCCGACATCGTCGCGATGGCGTTCGGCATGCCGCGGATCCTGTTCCCCGAAATGGCGGTGCGGACGTTCGGCGACCCGCCCGGCGGCGGCCTCGCCCTCGGCCTGCTGTTCGCCGCGATCCCGGCGGGCACGGTCGTCGGCGGCCTGTTCTCCGGCTGGCTGTCGCGGGTCCGGCGCCAAGGGGTCGCGGTCACGGTGTCGATCTGCGTCTGGGGCCTTGGCGTTGCCCTGTTCGGGCTCACCCACACGCTGTGGCTCGCGGTGTTCCTGCTCGCGATCGCCGGAGCGGGTGACCTCGTCAGCGCCGTGTTCCGGTCGTCGATGCTGCAGACCGTCGCGACCGACGAAATGCGTGGCCGGATGCAGGGCGTGTTCACGGTGGTCGTCGCGGGCGGGCCGCGGGTGGCCGACCTCTGGCACGGCTCGGTGGGCGCACTCGTCGGCCCCGGCGTGGCCACGACGGTGGGCGGTGTCGCTGTGATCATCGGCGTGCTGGCGGTCGTGGCAAGGTTCCGCGAGTTCTGGCGCTACCGTGCGCCCGTGATGTGAGTCCTGGTCGGGCACAAACGGCCCGGCGCGCACTAGCGTGAGACCTGAACCCAGCCCATCCGAGTGTGAGGGACCCTCCACGATGACTGCCGATGAGACCGCCGTCCTCCACCTGCCCGGCGGCGACCAGGAAATGCCGATCAGGGCGGCGACGGAGGGGGCGTCGGCGGTCGACATCAGCAAGCTGCTGTCCGGCGCCGGACTCGTGACGCTCGACTCCGGCTACGGCAACACCGCGCCGTGCAGCTCGGCCATCACCTACATCGACGGCGACGCGGGCATCCTGCGCTACCGCGGCTACCCCATCGACCAGCTCGCGGAGCACTCCTCGTGGCTGGAGGTCAGCTACCTGCTGATCTACGGGGAGCTGCCGACCGAGGCCGAGCTGGCCGATTTCACCAAGAAGATCAGCCGCCACACCCTGCTGCACGAGGACCTGAAGGCGTTCTTCAACGGCTTCCCGCGCGACGCGCACCCGATGCCGGTGCTGTCGTCGGCCGTATCGGCGCTGTCGACCTTCTACCAGGACAGCCTCGACCCGTTCAACGTCGACGCCGTCGAGCTGTCCACCGTGCGGCTGATGGCCAAGGTGCCGACGATCGCGGCGTACGCGTACAAGAAGTCGATCGGCCAGCCGTTCCTCTACCCGGACAACTCGCTGGGCCTCGTCGAGAACTTCCTGCGCATGACGTTCGGCTTCCCGGCCGAGCCCTACGAGGTCGATCCCGAGATCACCCGCGCGCTGGACATCCTGCTGATCCTGCACGCCGACCACGAGCAGAACTGCTCGACGTCCACGGTCCGGCTGGTCGGCTCCTCGAATGCGAACCTGTTCGCGTCGGTCTCGGCCGGGATCAACGCGCTGTTCGGGCCGCTGCACGGCGGGGCCAACCAGGCCGTGCTGGAGATGCTGCAGAGGATCCAGCGCGAGGAGAACGGCGACGTCGAGTCGTTCGTCAAGCGCGTGAAGGACAAGGATGACAAGAGCGCGCGGCTGATGGGCTTCGGCCACCGCGTCTACAAGAACTACGACCCGCGGGCGAAGATCGTCAAGCAGCGTGCCGACGAGATCCTCAAGCGGATGGGGGTCAACGACCCGCTGCTCGACATCGCCAAGGCGCTGGAGGAAAAAGCCCTCGCCGACGACTACTTCATCGAGCGCAAGCTCTACCCGAACGTCGACTTCTACACCGGCGTGATCTACCGGGCCATGGGCTTCCCGACGAAGATGTTCACCGTGCTGTTCGCCCTCGGGCGGCTGCCGGGTTGGATCGCGCACTGGCGGGAGATGATCAGCGACCCCACCACGAAGATCGGCCGTCCGCGGCAGCTGTACGTCGGCAAGGCGGAGCGCAACTACCCCTCGTGAGCGATGTTTCGCTCACGACCGGTGCACGGGGCCGTGGGCCTGTTCGCAGTGCTCCGCGCCCAGTTCCTCCTGGTGGTCAACCTGCAGCGTCGTATGCGTGATGTGGTCCCCGCGGAGTACCTGCTCGATGGCCAGGCGGGCGGCGTGGCAGTCGACGTCGGCCCGCACGAGCACGTGCGCCGACAGCGCGGGCTCGCCCGAGGTGATCTCCCAGATGTGCAGGTCGTGCACCTCGGCGACGCCCTCGACCGTGGCCAACTCGGCCCCGATCCGGTCAGGGTCGACGCCGCGCGGCGCCGCCTCGAGGAAGATCCGGCCGGACTCGCGCAGCAGGCTCCACCCCGCCTTGATCATCAGCGCGGCGACGACGAGGGCCGCCATGGCGTCCGCCCTGGTGAAGCCGGTGGTCAGCACGACCAGGCCCGCGATCGCCGTCGCGATGAACGCGAAGAGGTCGTTCAGGATGTGCTGGAACGCGCCCTCGACGTTGAGGCTGCTGCGGTCGGCCCGGCTGACGCACCAGGCGGTGGCGACGTTGACCACGATCCCGACCAGTGCCGTCACCAGCACGAGGCCGCCCTCGACCGCGGGCGGATCGATCAGCCTTTGGACGCCCTCGTAGCAGAACCACGCGGCCAGTAGCAGCAGCGTGATGCCGTTGGCCTGGGCAGAGAGGATCTCGGCGCGGCGCAGGCCGTAGGTGTAGCCGCCCTGCGCGGGGCGGGCGGCGAGGCGGATGGCCACGAGGGCGAGCCCGATCGCGGCGGCGTCGGTGAGCATGTGCGCCGCGTCGGAGATCAACGCCAGCGACCCGGCCAGCAGGCCGACGACGAACTCGGCGGCCATGAACGTCAAGATCAACGCGAGCGCCGCGGCGAGCCAGCGACGGTCGGCTGTGCGGCCGACTCCGTGGCCATGCCCGTGCCCGTGTCCCATGGCCGCGAACGTATGCGAACATGCGCATCAGTGCAACGCTCGTTGGGATTTGAGACCCAGCTGGGTGGTCTGCGCGCGGGTGGCGAGGCGGGTCGTCCTCGAACGCCTGGCACGCGCCCTGGCCGAGGTCGGGCGTCGTTGCGCCCGCCCGCCGGCCGCGTGGGTGCGGCCGCCGATCGAGCGGGCCCTGCGCGCCTGGACCGGCGAGTGAGCCGGGAGAGTGCTCGCACCGGCATTGGGGTTCCCGCACACGCGTCCGGACGCCTGTGCGGCCACCGGAACGCCGGTGCGGGCTCGGCGCGACGCGCCGGACCGCTAGCGTCGACGGCCATGAGCGACACGTCCCTCGTCTGGTTCCGCCGCGACCTGCGGGTGCGCGACCAGCCGACCTTCCTCGCCGCGCGCGACGCCGCGTCGAGCTCGCTCGCCCTCTTCGTCCTCGACCCCGCCCTGCTCAACCCGGCGGGAGCGGCCCGGCGCACCTACCTCCACCGGTCGCTGCGGGCGCTGGACGCCGCGCTCGGCGGCAGGCTGCTCGTCGTCCGCGGCGATCCGGCGGAGGTGGTGCCGACCGTCGCGAAGGCCGCCGACGCCGCGACGGTGCACATCGCCGCCGACTTCGGCCCCTACGGGGCAGCGCGCGACGAAGCCGTAGCGAAGGCGCTGGCCAAGGACGAGCGCGAGCTGGTGCGCACCGGATCGCCCTACGCCGTGGCGCCCGGCCGCGTGCGCAAGGACGGCGGCGACCCGTTCAAGGTCTTCACCCCCTTCCGGCGGGCGTGGGCCGAGCACGGCTGGCGCAAGCCCGCCGACACCGACGCGGACACCCTCGAATGGCAGAAGCCGTCCGTGAAGGGTGCGGTGAAGATCCCCGACGACGAGCCCGTCGACGCCGAGCTCCCCGAGGCGGGCGAAGACGCCGCGCACGCCCGCTGGCGGGAGTTCCTTGACGGCGCCATCGCGGACTACTCGCCCGACCGGGACCGCCCCGACAAGCCGGGCACCTCACGGATGTCGGTGCACCTCAAGTACGGGGAGATCCACCCGAGGACGATGCTCGCCGACATCGCCCCGCGTCGATCGGACTCGATCGAGACCTACCGCACCGAGATCGCCTGGCGGGAGTTCTACGCCGACATCCTCCACCAGCGGCCCGACTCTGCACGCCGCAACTACGACCGCACCTTCGACGCGCTGCCGGTGGCGTCCGGGAAAGCCGCTCAGCAGGCGTTCGAGGCGTGGCGCGAAGGCCGCACCGGCTTCCCCATCGTCGACGCGGGGATGCGCCAGCTGCGGGCGGAGGCGTGGATGCACAACCGGCTGCGGATGATCGTGGCGAGCTTCCTCGTGAAGGACCTGCACCTGCCGTGGTGGTGGGGCGCCCGGCATTTCATGCAGCTCCTCGTGGACGGCGACCTGGCCTCCAACCAGCACGGATGGCAATGGACGGCGGGCAGCGGCACCGACGCGTCGCCGTACTTCCGCGTGTTCAACCCCGTCACGCAGGGGGAGAAGTTCGACCCGGACGGCGACTACGTGCGTCGCTACGTACCTGAGCTGCGCGGTGTTCGCGGGAAAGCGGTGCACCAGCCATGGAAGCTGCCCGATGGCGTGCCGGAGGGCTATCCGGAGCCGATCGTCGACCACAAGGCCGAGCGCGCGGCGGCTCTCGCGCGTTACGAGCAGGTCAAGGCCGCGCGCCGACCCTGAGAGGACGTTGGGTGGCGTGGGCCCTACCCTCGGGGCATGGCGAAGGAGAGGCCGCCGCGCCGTCGGGGTCGTTGGTTCCTGCTCGCGTTGCTGGCGGGGGTGGTGACCTGGTACGTGCGTTCGCGTTCGACGGCCCGATCGGCTGTGCTCGCGCCAGAGCGCGCCCCGCTGCCCGCTCGGCCTGCGCAATCGCCGTCGGCGCATCCGCCCTCCTCGGGCCCGTCGCCGAACGCGCCCTCGTCAAATGCCCCGGCGACGCCGACTGTCGTGACAACGCCAAGCCTCGGGCGGCCGACGCCGAGCTCCCCAGCACCCCCGCTTCCCGCGCCCACCGAGCCCGCGGCCGGTCCCGCGGGAGAGCCGACGCCGACCGCCGAGGCTGCGCCGACTGCCGAGGCTGCGCCGACTGCCGAGGCTGCGCCGACTGCCGAGGCTGCGCCGACCGCCGAGGCTGCGCCGACGTCTGAGCAGGCGCCCGCAGACGCGGCTGCGCCTGGCGGTGGCTCGTCGCCCACCAACTGGGCCGCGCCAGATGCTCAAGTTGGGCCGGACGGCGAGGCGGCGCCTGGCGACGCGGTGGCACCCATCGGTGAGGCGGCGCCGACTGCCGAGGTCACGCCGGCCGCGCCCACCAATTGGACCGCAGGCGGGTTGGCGTCCAGCGGTGGTGAGGCCGAGACGACGACAGCCCCGGCCCCGCGTGCCGGGGCGGACGCGACCCCACCGGACGGCGTCACCACTGGCGGAACCCCGCGACCCCGGCCGCGGCCCCGCCCGCGAGCCGACGCTGCCGCCGCGCCTGGCAAGCACGCCAAGCCCACCGCCAGGCCGGACACCCCCGGCGAGCACCCGGCTGCGGCCACCGCGCGGGCCGGGTTCGGGCCCACCTCGGCGACCGACACCGCCGCCCCGCCGCACGCCCTCTTCACCCCGGCCCCCACGAGCGGCACGGGCGCAGCGCCGGGGCCCAACGGAGCAGCCCCCGGTCCCGAGTACACGATCAAGGGCAACGCCGACTCGATGCTCTTCCACACCCCGGAAAGCCCCTACTACGAGCGCACCCGCGCGGAGGTGTGGTTCATCACCGCCGACGAGGCGGTCGCGGCGGGCTTCACCGAGTGGCGGGCGCACCGGCGCACCAGCTGACAGGTGGTTGATCGCGCCCGTCGACCGTGGGCGACCCTTACGACATGCACGCAGAGAAGGCCGGGCATGTCGTGGTGTGCGGCGTGAACGACGACACCGCACTGCGCACGATCGAGCAGCTGCTCGCGGCGGGCGCCGAGGTCATTGTGGTCGACGCGGTCGCGGAAGCGGGCGCCGTCGCCGAGCGACTGCTCGAGCAATGGCACGTGCCGCTGGTGCGCGGCAGGCTCCGCGAGGCGCTGGCCGAAGCCCGGCTGACCGACGCCAGCGCCGTCGTCTGCCTCACCGACGACGACCTCGCCGCGCTGGAAGCCGCCCTGCTCGTCCGCGGCCTCCGCCCCGACGTGCGGCTCGTCGTCCGCATGGCCAACCCGCAGGTCGGACGCGCGCTGGCGGAGGTGGTGGGCGAGGGATGCGTGCTGGACGTCGCCGCGCTTGCCGCACCGGCCGTCGTCGAGATCTGCCTGGGCAGGCGCACCCACGAGCTGCGGCTCGCGGGCCGGGACTTCCTCGTCGCCGACATCGTCAGCGACGCCGCGACCACCCTGCGGGAGCGCTACGGCGAGCTGGCGCCGCTTGCCGTCGCCTCCGGCACCGCGCCGCCGATCGTGTTCCCCAGCCGCGACCGCACCGTGCGCCCCGGCGACCGGGTGACGGCCGTCGGCACCCCAACGCAGTTCGCCCGGTACGGCGCGGGCGAGGTCGTGGAGCGCCTCCGGCCCCAGGAGCCGGTGCGCCCGGTCGGCGCCAGGATGCACAGCCGGGGCCACGACGCGGGCCGACCCGGGCTGTGGGCGCTCCTGCGCTCGCTCGTCGCCGAGGCCGACCGGCCGCTGCGCGTGGTGGTCGGGCTGCTCGGCGTGGTGGTGGTCCTCTCGGTGCTGGTGCTGCAGGCGAGCTACGTCAAGCCGGACGGGTCGCACATGACCGTCGTCGACGCCGCCTACTTCACCGTCGAGACGATCGCGACCGTCGGCTACGGCGACTTCAACTTCGCCGCCCAGCCCACCTGGCTGCGCATCTACGCCATCGGCCTCATGGGCGGCGGCGCGATCCTCACCGCGATCGTGTTCGCCCTGGTCACCCAGCTGCTGGTCAGCAGGCGCATCGAGCGCTCGTTCGGGCAGCGCCGGGTCGGCGCGCTGCGTGGGCACGTCGTCGTCATCGGGCTGGGCACGGTGGGGCTCGAGGTCGTCGAGGAGCTCGTCGCGGCGGGACGGAAGGTCGTCGTGATCGACCGCGACGAAGGTGGCCGCCACCACGCCAAGGTCGGTGCGCTCGGCGTGCCCATCGTCGTCGGTGACGCCACCCAGACCGCTGCGCTCGACGCGGCCAACCTCGTCGCCGCCACCGCAGTGGCCGTGCTGACCAGCGACGACCTCGTCAACGTCGAGACCGGCCTCGTGCTGCGGGAGCGGCTGGGCGAGCGCTGGCGATCGGTGCCGGTGGTGCTACGCGTGTTCGACCGTGAGTTGGCGGCGGGTGTCGAGGACGGGTTCGGCTTCCACTACGTGCGATCGACGGCCGCGCTGGCCGCGCCGTGGTTCGTCGGCGCCGCCCTCGGGCTCGAGGTGCTCGCCACGTTCTACATCGACCAGACCCCGTTCCTGGTCGGGAGCCTCGCCGTGACCGCAGGCGGCGGCCTTGACGGGCTGGCCATGCGCGAGCTGTCGGCCCGGGCGAGGGTGGTGGCGTTGCACCGCGCCGAGAGCGGCGAGCTCGAACACCCGCCGCGCCGCGACACCACGTTCGCCGCGGGCGACGAGGCCTACCTCGTTGGCCTCCCCGACGAGGTGATGCAGGTGCTGCGGCGGGACGCGCCCGGTCAGCCCATGGTCGGCGTCGAGATGCCGTAGCCGCGGATCTTGCGGTAGATCGTGGCGCGGGACATGCCGAGCCGACGAGCGGCTTCCGCCTTGCTGCCGCCCGAATCCAGCAGCGCGTCGACGATCGCGTCGCACTCGATCGCCTCGAGCGGAGTGAGCACGCGGCGGGTGATGGCGCGCACCTCGGGCGGCAGGTCGTCGGGGGTGAGCACGCCCGCCCGGCGCCGCGCCACGGTCTTGCGCAGCACCTGGTAGAGCTGCTCGACGTTGCCGGGCCACCGGTTGCGCATGAGAAGCCGCATCGCCTCGGGCGAGCAGGACAGCTCGGCGCCGCGGGTGAGCCGCGCGATGAAGTGCGGCACCAGCTCGGCCACGTCCTCGACGTGGTGGCGCAACGGCGGCACGACGACCGTGCGCGGGAAGAACTCCAACAGGTCGACGGGGTCGTCGGGCCTCCCGAGCCCACCGGGCCCGACCGTGGCGACCAGCCACGACCGCTCCGGGTTGGTGGACTCCCGGTAGGGCTCCAGCGCGTCGACGAGCTCTTGGCGGCCCTCTTCGGACAGCCGGTCGAGGTGCGCGAGCACGAGCGTGCCGCACCCCGTGGAGAGCTCCTCGGCGACGTCCGCGACCCAGCCGGGGCCGTAGTCGTCGGCGTCGAGGATCCGCAGGTGCGCGGCGGGGGTGCGCAGCTGGTGGGTGGCGCGGGCGATGGTCACCTTGCCGGTGCCCGACTCGCCCTGCAGGACCAGCCACTCCTTGCTGTGGAAATGCCGGTCGACGGCCTGACAGCACTTCGTCCACAGCAGACCGCTGCCGACCGCGGCAGGCAGCGCGGTGAGAGGCGGGGGTGTGGTGGACTTCGGCCGGACCGCCGCCATCTCGGGCGCGGCGAGCTGCACCAGCAGCACGCCGCCCGCGGCGCCGCGGTCGACCCAGCTCGGCCGCACCTGCACCCGCGCGACGACGCCGGAAGGCAGGTCGAGCAGCATCACCCGCCGGTCGGAGTTCATCGCATCGATCGCACCCGCGATCAGCGCGGCCTGGTCGGCAGGGTCGATGAGCTCGCGCGCCCGGTCGTTGCTCATCACGAGGTCGGGGCTGACGGCGAGCACCGCGCCGCTGCTGCGCCTGCACGCGGTGAGGTAGTCGTGGAGGAGGGCGAGCTCGCGCGGGCCGGACTGGTCCAGCAGCGCGCCCTCGATCTGGCGCGCGATGCGGGCCACCGCCGTGGACATGAACCGCCCGGCGTCCTGGCGCCAGCAGGTGAGGTCGATGACCCCCATCAGCTTGCCGTTCACCGGGTGCCACACGGGCGCGCCTGCGCACGCGAACTGGGCGAGCGGCTCGACGTAGTGCTCGTGGCCGAACACCTGGGCCGGTCCGCGGCCCTCCAGCGCGGTGCCGATGCCGTTGGTGCCGACGAACTTCTCCGAGTAGCTGAAGCCGGGAGCCAGCCAGATCCGGTCGAGCGCCTGGTTGAGCGACGAGTCGCCCGTTCGCCGCTCCAGCACCACTCCGTCGGCGTCGGTGAGGATCACGCTGACCGGCTCGCCCGCCAGCTCGTCGGCGACCGAGTCGAGCACGGGTCGGGCGGCGCGTACCAGCAGCGAATCGGACTCGGTGTCGAAAGCGGACAGTTCGGCGCCGTCGATGTCGATGGCCCACTCACGGGAGCGTGTCCACGACGCGAGGATGATGTCGCGGACAACGCCGTCCTCGATCCGGTCGTCGACGAGGAACGAGGATCGCGCACGCACCAGGGCACCTTCCGGCGCACTGCCGGACCTTCGCGACAGCGACAGCGGCTCGGGCGTTCGGCCCACGCAGTTGCCCTCCTCGGCGCAGCGGCGACTCCGCCCCGGTGCGATGCCGCGCTGAACCGACGGTACCGCGCTTCACCCGTCCCGGGGCAGTGCGCAGGGCAAACGCCGGGATTCTCATATTGAGACCTCGACCCCTCCGGCAGGGCGGTGTGATTCCGGGCACGAGCCCATCGCCTCGGGGTCGACCCGCGCACTGACACCGGGACGACGGACTCGTGGTCCACCTCCGCTGCCGGCGCCACCCGCGCGAAAGCACCGGTTCCGCGGTGGGGGAAGACCACGGAGAGCGGCTATTGCACCCGCGCCGCAGTGATCGCCCTCCGTCCACAACAAGTGAGGAGACGATGTGAGTCGGCAGAGTTTGGCCAAGGCTCATCAAAAGATCCAGGAGCTCTCCTGGGAGCCGCAGTACCACGAGCCGTACATGAAGTACGGAACCGACTACACCTTCCGCAAGGCCGCGAAGAAGGACCCGCTCAAGCAGGTTCTTCGGTCCTACTTCCCGATGGAGGAGGAGAAGGACCACCGCGTCTACGGCGCGCAGGACGGCGCCATCCGCGGGAACATGTTCCGTCAGGTCCAGGAGCGTTGGCTGGAGTGGCAGAAGCTCTTCCTGTCGATCATCCCGCTGCCCGAGATCTCGGCGGCCCGCTCGATGCCGATGCTGTTCCACGTGGTTCCCAACCCGGAGCTGCACAACGGCCAGGCGATCCAGATGATCGACGAGGTTCGGCACAGCACGATCCAGCAGAACCTCAAGCGCCTGTACATGAACAACTACATCGACCCGGCAGGCTTCAACAACAGCCTGCGGAACTTCCAAAGCGACTACTGCGGCACCATCGGCCGTCAGTTCGCCGAGGGGTTCATCACCGGTGACGCGATCACCGCGGCCAGCATCTACCTGACGATCGTCGCCGAGACGGCCTTCACGAACACCCTGTTCGTGGCCATGCCAGCCGAGGCTGCGGCCAACGGCGACTACCTGCTGCCCACGGTGTTCCACTCCGTGCAGTCCGACGAGTCGCGGCACATCTCCAACGGCTACGCCACACTGCTCATGGCGCTGTCGGACGAGGACAACCGCCAGCTGCTCGAGCGCGACCTGCGCTACGCATGGTGGAACAACCACCGCGTGGTGGACGCCGCCATCGGCACGTTCATCGAATACGGCACGAAGGACCGCCGCAAGGACCGCGAGTCCTACGCGGAGATGTGGCGTCGTTGGATCTACGACGACTACTACCGGTCCTACCTCATCCCGCTCGAGAAGTACGGCCTGGTCATCCCGCACGACTTGATCGAAGAGTCGTGGAAGCAGATCTGGGAGAAGGGCTACGTCCACGAGGTCGCGCAGTTCTTCGCCACCGGTTGGCTCGCCAACTACTGGCGCATCGACGGCATGACCGACGAGGACTTCGAGTGGTTCGAGTACAAGTACCCGGGTTGGTACGACAAGTACGGCAAGTGGTGGGAGAACTACAGCCGCCTCGCGGTCCCGAACGGGCACAACCCGATCGTGGCCGAGGACGTGGATTACGTGTACCCGCACCGCTGCTGGACCTGCATGGTGCCCTGCCTCGTCCGCGAGGACATGGTCATGCAGCAGGTCGACGGCCAGTGGCGCACGTACTGCCACGAGGTCTGCCGCTGGACCGACGCCGAGGCCTTCCGGCCGTCCTACCAGGGTCGCGAGACCCCGAACATGGGCAAGCTGGTCGGCTTCCGCGAGTGGGAGACCCTCTACCACGGCTGGAACTGGGCTGACGTGGTCAAGGACATGGGCTTCGTCCGCGACGACGGCAACACCATGACCGCCCAGCCGCACCTGGACCTCAACCCGAAGAAGATGTGGACGCTCGACCACATGCGGCGGATCGGGAACGTGCTGAGCCCGAACGTCCTCCTGAACGAGATGAGCGACAGCGAGCGCGAAGCGTTCGCCGCCGACTACGTCCGTCAGGGCCCGGCCGGACGTCCGGCGCCGACCGACGCCTGAGCGCGGGTCAGGCGAGGGGGGAGGGCTCTCCGGGGCCCTCCCCCTGCCCAACCCGAACATCGCTCAGCTGCTCTGGAGAAGGTGGTTAACGCGCGTGGGTAAAAAGCACATGGTGCGGTTCGAGCCCGTCGGCATCGAAATCGAGGTGGACGAGGATCAGACGATCTTGCGCGCGGCGGCCGAGAACGGCGTGCAGCTCATGCACGGCTGCAAGGAAGGTCAGTGCGCTGCGTGCAAGTCGTTCGTCCTCGAAGGCGACATGGACGACATCGACCTCGAGCGCTACTCGACGTTCGCTTTGCCGGACTACGAGAAGGAGGAAGGCCAGACCCTCCTGTGCCGGGCACACCCCTACTCCGACCTGGTGATCGAGCTCCTCCAGTACGACGAGGAGATCATCCGCAACGGTCTGCCGCTGAAGAAGGGCGTGGCCGAGGTCGTCGCCAACGACATCGTCACTCACGACATGCGGCACCTGGTGCTCAAGCTCATCGAGCCGACGGACGGGATCAAGTTCTTCCCCGGCCAGTACCTCGATCTCGTGGTGCCGGGCACCGAAGAGTCCCGGTCGTTCTCGATGGCGAACACACCAGGGCGCGAAGGCCGGTTCGAGTTCGTGATCAAGGTGTATCCGGACGGTCTGTTCTCCGAGCATCTGGCCACCGAGCTGGCCATCGGTGACCGTCTGGACGTGGAGGGCCCCTTCGGCACCTTCACGCTGCGGGAAAGCCACAACTCACCGATCGTCTTTCTCGGCGGCGGTGCGGGGATGGCCCCGGTTCTCGGCCTGCTCCGATCGATGGCGGAGCGCGGCGTGGACCGTCAGGCGGTCTTTTACTACGGGGCCCGAGGGCAGCGGGACCTCTGCTTCGAAGAAGAGCTCCGGGAGCTGGAGAGCAAGATCCCCGGCTTCCGGTACGTCCCGGCGCTCTCCGAGCCCGCCGCGGACGACGAGTGGGCAGGCGAGGTCGGGCTCATCACCGAGGTGTTGAAGCGGTGCGAGCCGGACCTGTCGGGGAGGGATGCGTACGTGTGCGGGCCGCCGCCGATGGTCGATGCGGCGATCCCCGTTCTCACGTCCCTCGGCGTGCCCGAGCAGAACATCTTCTACGACAAGTTCACCACCACTGGTGAACAGGGAGAGGACTGATGACCACCACCGAACGCCCAGATCGTAGTGTCCCAAAGCCCGTGTTCACCGACGCGGAGGCCGGGGCGCAGACGTTCCCCGACTCCGGTGCCAGTGCCCGCCACTACAACTACTTCAAGCCCGCCAAGCGCAAGCAGACCCACTACGAGGACGTCACCGTCGAGGTACAGCCCGACCCCCGGCACTACCTGTCGCAGGGCTGGATCTACGGCTTCGCCGACGGGTCGCGCGGCTACCCGCTCACCTGGACGAAGCTGAAGGCGTGGGGCGTCGACGACCCTGAGCCGGAGCGTGGCCCCGGATCCGGCGGCAAGCCCGTCGAAAACTGGCCCGCGCACGGCTGGCACGAGTTCCGCGATCCCAACGAGGAGTGGGAACTCACGATGTACCGGTACAACGCCAACGTTGTCCGGCAGATCAACCAGAACATCGAGAACGCGCGCCAGGGCAAGGCCTTCGAGCTGTGGACGCCCAACTGGATTCGCTTCGTGGAGCGCAACGTCGGCGCCTGGATGCACATCGAGCACATCCTCGGGCTGTACGTGTTCGCCGCCAACAACCGGTCCGGCCCGACCAACATGCACAACACCGCGATGGTGATCAACAGCGAGCACAAGATCCGCTTCGCGCAGGACCTCGCGCTCTACAACCTCACGCTCTCCGAGGAGATCGACGGCTTCGACGGCGCCGCGCACATCAACGCGTGGAACAACGACCCCGAGTGGCAAGGTGCGCGCAAGCTCACCGAGGCGCTCACCGCCGTCCAGGACGACTGGGGCGAGTCGATCTTCGCAACGAACGTCGTGTTCGAGCCCCTCATCGGGGAACTCTTCCGCAGCAACCTGGTCATGCAGTCCGCTGCTGGCAACGGCGACTTCGTCACCCCGACCGTCATGGGCGCAGGTGAGTACGACTACGCCCAGCGCGACCTGCGGTGGACGATCGCGTGCTTCGCCCCGCTCACCCAAGACCGCGAGTTCGCCGACCACAACAAGCAGCTCATGCAGGGTTGGCTGTCTGCATGGGTGCCGGAGGCGCTCGACGCCGCGCGGAAGATGCAGCCGCTGTGGTCCCAGCCCGACCACAAGCCGCCTCGGTTCGAGGACGCGCTCGACAAGGCCAAGAACCGGTTCGCCGGGATCGTCAACGATCTCGGTCTCAACGTGCCCGAGGAGCTGAAGCAGTGACGTCCTTCAAGACGGCCGAAAGCCCGTTCAAGTCCGACAACACCGCCTCCAACCAGTGTGGGTACACGCTGATGAACAACCAGGTCGGCGTGCTCATCGCGAACGTGGTCGGTCGCCTGGACAACGTCACCGTCCGGCACCTGCCCTCGATGATCCGCGTCGACGCCGTCGGCCGTTTCGACCTGGTCTACGCCGATGTCGACAACGAGGCGGGCGAGGAAGAGGGCTGGTTCAACGCCGCCGAGTTCGAGGAGAACATGTCCACCCACTACGGGCGGATGGTCCACCTCGACGACCGCACGATCATGTTCGCCAACCCCGAGGACGCGGCCGAGTACATCGACTTCGACCTCAAGGTCGTCGAGAAGTAAGGACGCAGCACCCGGGTCGCCGCCCGCAACACTTCTCGGGCGGCGACCCGGCTCGTTGTGAAGCACCCGCGCAGCAGTACAACGGAGCAAGCCCAGGAGGACCCATGGCGAAGGAACTGAGATTCGGCGAGGAAGCCCGCCGCCTGCTGCAGTCAGGCGTCGACCAACTCGCCGAGGCCGTCAAGAGCACGCTCGGGCCCAAGGGCCGCAACGTCATCCTGGAGAAGATCACCGGAACTCCCGAGGTGACCAACGACGGCGTGACGATCGCCCGGGAGATCTACCTGCGCGACCCCTTCGAGAACATGGGCGCACAGGTCCTCAAGGAAGCGGCGGTCAAGACCAACGACACGGTCGGCGACGGCACCACGACCGCCACGGTCATCGCACAGGCCATCGTCCGCGAGGGCATGAAGGCGATCACGTCCGGCGGCAACCCGGTGCTGGTCAAGAGGGGCATCGACGTCGCCGTCGGCAAGGTCGTCGAGCACCTGTCCACCGTGGCGCACCCCGTCGACTCGCTCGAGCACCTCGCCCGCGTCGCGGCGATCTCGGCGAACGACGACGAGTCGATCGGGCAGATCGTCGCGCAGACGCTGCACACGGTCGGCGACGACGGCGTGATCTCCGTCGACGACGGGCCGGTGCTCGGTCTCTCGGTCAACTTCGTCGAGGACTTCGAGTTCGACAACGGCTACGTCTCGCCCTATCTGGTCACCGACCCCGGCAGCATGATGGCCGTCCTCGACGACCCGTACATCCTCTTCACGGCCGAGAAGGTCACCGACGTCCGGCTGCTGATGCCGGTGCTCGAGCGCATCATGCGCGACCCGCGGCCGCTGGTGATCATCGCTGAGAAGGTCGAGGGCACCGCACTGCAGATGCTGGTGCACAACCACGTCAACGGGCACCTCAAGGTCACCGCGATCCAGGCGCCGGGCTTCGGCGAGAAGCGCGTCCACCTGCTGGAGGACATGGCGGCGCTCTGCGGCGGCAGGGTGCACTCCAAGGCGTCGTCGTTCGCGCTGGAGCAGATCGGGGTCGAGCACCTCGGCCGGGCCACCCAGGTGCGCGCCACCAACGAGAACACGGTGATCATCGGGGGTGGCGGCGCGCGCGACAGCGTCGAGCGGCGGCTCTCCCAGCTGCGCGCGGAGATGGCGCGCGCCACGATCGGCACCGACGAGGACTGGCTCAGCGAGCGCATCGCGCGTCTCTCGGGCAAGGCCGCGATCATCACCGTGGGCGCGCCCACCAACGCCGAGCTCAAGGAGATCCGCCACCGCGTCGACGACTCGCTGCAGGCCACCCGGGCCGCCATGGCCGAGGGCATCGTGGCGGGCGGCGGAGCGGCGCTGCTGCACGCCGAGCCCGCGCTCGACGCGCTCGACGTGAGCGGTGACTACCGGATCGGCGTGGAGATCGTGCGCGCGTCGCTCACCGAGCCGGTGCACCTCATCGCGAGCAACGCGGGCTTCGACGGCGCCGACGTCGTCAAGCAGGTCACCGACATGGGCGTCGACGACGGCTTCGACGCGCTGGAAGGCCGCTACGGCAACATGATCGACATGGGCATCATCGACCCGCTGCGGGTCGTGCGCTCCGCCCTGCAGAACGGCGCGTCGGTCGCCGGGCTGATCCTCACCACCAACTCGTTGGTGGCCGAGGAGCAGACGCCGTGGAACAAGGCGCTGATGACCGAGTACGGGCCGCTCGACGAGGGCATTCCGCAGCCCTCGCCGGACTCGAGCACCCCACAGTCGCTCGGTCTGGGCCCGCAGGTCGGCTGAGGTGTACGCCGTCGGGGGCGTGCCCTGCCCGGTGGTCGACGCCCAGGTGCACATCTGGGACGCCAGCCCCCACAACCAGGCCGCCCCCGACGGCGAGGTCTACGCGCTGGACCTGCTGCGCCGTCACCGCGAGCTGGACGGCGGTACGGTCCCGCCGCTGGAGGTCGAGCGGGTCAGCGAGGTCGGGCTGAACCGGGACGTGTTCGGCGACGGCTGCGTCGACCGTGCCGTCCTGCAGCCCGTGGTGCTCGGTGACCTCTTCGTGCTGGGCTTCTCCCCGTTGGAGTGGCACGCGGAGATGGCCGGGATGATGCCCGACCGGTTCGTGCTCGCAGGCGAGCTCGACCCCGACGGCGGGCAGCCGGGCGCGCGCGGGCTCACCCCCCGCGTGCGGCGGTTCGACCTGCGCGGGATCACGCTGTGCGAACGGCGTCGGCCCGCGGGTTCGATGCGGCTCGCCGACCCGTGGCTGCGGCGCACGCTCGCCCGCTGCGGGGCGGCAGGCGCCGACGTCGTCCACATCGGAGTGGGTCCGTCCACGCGGGCCGCGCCCTGGGCCAGGGTTGGCGACGGTGTCCGGATCGGCGCGCGGCCAACGCGGCGTGCGCTGGGGTGGGCCGGGACCGTCGACGGACCGCTCGTCGGGGTGCCGAGCACGGCGGGCATGGTCGACGGCACGAGGTTGCTGTCGCCCGCGGTCTGGAGCCGCACGGTCACCGCGCCGCCGCGCCGGGTGCCGCGGGTGCCCGCGTGGGCGGAGCCGGTGCGGGCCGGTTCGGCGCAGCCGGTGCGGGCCAGCGCCGCGGCCAGGGTCGCGCCGCCGGGGTTTGACGCCCGCCAGTTCCGCGAGCTGGCGCTCGCCCTTCCGGACATCCGGTTCGTGCTCGGCGCAGGCTGCCTGCCAACCGCCGAGCTCGCCCGGCTCGCCGAGCTGCCGAACGTGCACGTGATGCTCGCCGAGATCCTGCCGTGGACCGGGTCGATCGAGTTCGCCCACGCGTTCGGAACGCTGCTGCGGGCTTTCGGGGCGGAGCGGCTGTTGTTCGGCAGCGGCTACCCGATGATGCGGCCCGGCCCGCTCGTGCGGGAGCTCGCCGCGTACCGCTTCCCGGCGGAGGTCAGCCGCCGCTACCCGCGCTTCGACGCCGCCGCGGCCCGTGCCGTCCTCGGCGAGAACGCGGCCCGGCTCTACCGCATCCCCGTCGAGCCCGTCGCCGCCGCGCCCGCGGCCGCGGGCGCCTGACCCGCCCGCCCCACCCCGCCCGCCATCCCCCACTTCGCACCCCTTGACACGACTTCGCACCCCGCCGGCGGGGTGCGAAGTGACCGTAGGGGTGCGAAGTGGCCGCCCTGGGGGGCTCAACGGGTTGCGCCCTCCGCCCAGCCGCCGGGCAGGGCAACCAGCCCGGCCCGATCGGCGCGCCAGGCGTAGGCCCAACACACCGTCCCGCCCGCCACCACCCGTATGCGCTCGTACTCCGGCCCTTCGTAGGCGTCGAGGGCGGGGAGCAGGGTGGCCGGGTCGCGGATCGGCACGACGACGCCCGGCGCCACCCCCTGGGCGTCGGGCAGCCACGCGGGGTAGCCGCGGCCGGTGTCGAACACCCCGCCCGCGACCGTCGCCGGTTGGGCCGGACCCGCTGCGTGCCCGTCGACGCGACGCCAGGACAACTGCCCCGGCTGCAGGAGGCCGTAGGCGAACAGGGCTGCGGGCCACTCGTCGGGATGCGGGACGCCCTTCACCGGGTCGGCGGCGAGCCCGTCGCCCGCCGCGGTCTCACCGGACAGTGTCCTGACGACGTCCTGCGGCACGTCCACGCACCGCACCGGGGCGCCGTCGACCAGGAGCGGGCGGCGGATCTCGGCGTGGCCGAGGTAGACCCACGGCCGCTCGACCGGCACGTCGACGGCGACGGTCATGGGGACGCTGCCTGCCGACGGCCCTGCGAGCGCGGTGCGCGCCGGGGCGTGGTCGAACACCCCGCCGTCGACCACGACCGAGCCGGTGCGCAGCCTGGCGAGCCGGAACCGCTGGTCGCGGCCCTCGCACCGGTCGAGCACGGCGATCTGGTGGGGGGTGGCGAGCCAGACGGCGTGCTCCTCGACCACGCCCGGGGCTGCGGCGAGCACAGCGGGCCGGACGCCGTCACGGGCCCGCAGCCCCGCCGCCCACACCGCCGCGACACCCGTCGTGCGGGCGCGGAGCACCACGACCGGATCCGGGCCCAGCCCCAGCGCCTGGCGCAGCCAGGTGATCTTGGATGGGCAGCGGTTGGAGCCGTAGGCGAGCACCGGGAGCCTGCCCGCGAGGGGAGCGGCGCCGCGGCCGCGCAGCCAGTTGTCGAGCGGAGACCCTTCGACGACGCCGCCGCCGATCGCGCGGGCCACGCCGTCCACGTGCACGTACGACGCCGGCGGGACCGCCCCGGGGTAGGGGTCGGCCGGGTGCTCGGTGTCGGGCCACACGCCGCCCGACGCTACCGCCCGCCCCACGCCGTGCGCCCCGGGATCGCAGCAGGGTGACATTCCTCTGATTGAGTCGCAGCAATGTCACACTGCTGCGATGCCGACCAGCCCACCTAGGCTGGGGCCGTGCTGCCCCGCACGATCGACTGGGTCGACGGCCGGATCGTGCTGGTCGACCAGACCGTCTTGCCCGCCATCCGCACGGTCGCCGTCGACGACGTCGACGTGCTCGTCGACGCCATCCGCAGGCTCGTCGTGCGGGGCGCGCCCGCACTGGGCGTGGCCGGGGCCCTCGGCGTTGCGCTGGCCGCCCGCACCCTGAGCGGCCCCGATCTCGCCACCGCCGCCGACCGCATCGCCACCGCCCGGCCGACCGCCGTCAACCTCGCCGTCGGCGTCCACCGCGCGCTCGACGCCGCCGCCGAAGGGCCCGCCGCCGTGCTGGCCGCAGCATTGGCCGTGCGCGACGAGGACGTGGCGGCCTGCCACGCCATCGGCGACCGCGGCGCCGCGCTGCTCGTCGAGCTGTGCGGGCCCGGCCCGCTGCGGCTGTCGACGCACTGCAACGCGGGCGCCCTGGCCTGCGTCGAGTGGGGCACGGCGCTGGGCGTCGTCCGGTCGCTCCACGCGGAGGGTCGGGTGGCGCTCGTCGTCGCCGACGAGACCCGCCCGCTCCTGCAGGGCGCGCGGATCACCACGGTCGAGCTGGCGGCCCTGGGCATCCCACACCGCGTGGTCGTGGACGGGGCGGGGCCGTCGGTGATCGCCCGCGGCCTTGTGGACGCGGTCGTCGTCGGCGCCGATCGGGTGGCGGCCAACGGCGACGTGGCCAACAAGATCGGCACGTATCCGCTGGCCCTGGCCGCGGCCCGCGCGGGCATCCCGTTCGTCGTGGCCTGCCCGGAGTCCACGGTAGACCCGGCAACCCCGGACGGGGCAGCGATCGCCATCGAGGACCGCGCCGAGGACGAGGTGCTTCAGGGCGGCCCCGCCTGGAACCCGGCCTTCGACGTGACGCCCGCCGACCTCGTGACCGCGATCGTCACCGAGGCGCGCGTCTGGCGCTGACGGTGCCACACTGCGCGGCATGGACGTCCGGGAGACGAACCGCAGGGTCATCGCTCAGTTCCGCGCGGGCGGCCCGATCGAGGGCATGCGCCGCGAAGGGCTCGTGCTGCTCACCACCACCGGCCGTCGTTCCGGCGAGGCCCGCACGACGCCGATGATGTTCCATCGCGACGGCGACCGCGTGCTCGTCATCGCCTCGAACATCGGCGCACCGCAGCACCCCGATTGGTACCTCAACCTCGTGGCGGACCCGCACGTCACCGTCGAGATCGGGGACGAGACCTACCCCGCGATCGCCACGCCGACCGAGGGCGCCGACCGCCAGCGGGTCTGGGCCATGATCAAAGAGCTCTACCCGTTCTTCGCCGACCACGAGAAGGCCACCACGCGCACGATCCCGGTGGTGGCGCTCACCCGGGCGTGACCACCGCGAGATCGTGCGCACGCGCGGCCTCGGCCAGGCGTACGTCGTAGGTGATCACGGCATCGAGTTCGTCCTTGATCAGCAACGCGGTGGCGAGGTGGATGGCGTCGAGCGTGCGCAGCTGTCGATCGGGCAAGCGCCCCGCCGTCTCGAGGATCGCCGATGACAGACCGATCTGATTGACGCGGTCCAGCGCTATGTCGGCGTGGGGAAGGTGCGTGGGTCGGGTGCGGAGCACACTTCGACGCGTCTCCACCGACAACAGCGCGCTCGACACCAGCGCGCCGTCCGGTGCTCGATCGAGGTAGGCGTGCAGCGCGGTGGATTCGGCTTCCGCGAGCACCGTCTTCAGGAACGCCGACGTATCGAGGTAGATCAATAACGTTCCTCGTCGCGCATCTCCTGCAGCACTTCGGACAACGGTCGATCGCCCGGCTCCGCCGCTGGCGGTGGCAGCAGATCGCGAAGATCACCGTTGGCCTGCCGGACCTCGCCTGCCGCGATCAACTGCGCGAACACGGACCTGGGTTCCTCGGCAGGGACGAGGTACGCCACCAGCTTGCCCCGCTGGGTTACCGCCACCCGCCTGCCCGCCTTGGCCATGGCGACGTAGCGCGACGCGTGCTGGCGCAGCTCGCGGATCCCGATGCTCTCCGGCTCACCCACCCCCCCAATGTAGCACTTATGTGGCCACATTCAGTGGCCGCGCGCGATCCATTCCTCCAGGTGCGGGGCCTCGGCGCTGATGCTCGTGCCGTCGCCGTGACCGGTGCGGACCGTTGTCTCCGGCGGCAGCGTGAGCAGGGTCGAGCGGATCGAGTCGATGATCGTGTCGAACGACGAGAACGAGCGCCCAGTGGCCCCGGGACCTCCGGCGAAGAGCGTGTCCCCGGTGAACACCGTGCCGAGGTCGGGCGCGTAGAGGCAGGTCGAGCCGGGGGAGTGGCCTGGCGTCACCAACGCGCGCAGCGTGACCCCGCCCGCGGTGAGTTCGGCCGGGATCTCGCCGTCGGGCAAACGGGCGGGCCACTTCATGTCCCACAGCGGTGCCTCGGCCGGGTTGAGCAGGATCGGCGCGCCGAAGCGGTCGGCGAGGGCGGGAGCGGCGTCGATGTGGTCGTCGTGCCCATGCGTGCACACGATCGCGACCACGCGCCGGTCGCCGACGGCGGCGGCGATCGCGTCGGCGTCGTGCGCGGCGTCGACGACGATCACCTCCCGGTCGTCGCCCACGATCCACACGTTATTTTCCACGTCCCACGTGCCGCCATCGAGCGAGAACGTTCCGGACGTGACGAGATGGTCGACACCTGGAGTTCTGGCCGCCATCAGAAGACCACGACCGAGCGCAGCACCTCGCCCTTGTGCATCTTCTCGAACGCGCCCTCGACGCCGTCGAGCGGAATCGTCTCGGACACGAACTTCTCCAGCGGCAGCCGACCTTGCAGATAGAGGTCGACGAGCATGGGGAAGTCGCGGCTGGGCAGGCAGTCGCCGTACCAGGACGACTTGGTGGCACCGCCGCGGCCGAAGACGTCGATCAGCGGCAGCTCCACCGTCATATCCGGCGTGGGCACGCCGACCAGCACGACGGTGCCCGCGAGGTCGCGTGCGTAGAAGGCCTGCTTGAACGTCTCGGGGCGGCCGACCGCGTCGACGACGACGTTCGCGCCGTTGCCATCCGTGAGCTCCTGCACGGCCTCGACGATGTCCCGCTGCTTCGCGTTGATCGTGTGGGTGGCGCCGAACTCCTTGGCCCACTGCAACTTCTGGTCGTCGGTGTCGATCGCGATGATCGTCGACGCCCCGGCGAGCCGCGCACCGGCGATCGCGCCGTCGCCGACGCCGCCGCACCCGATGACCGCGACCGAGTCGCCGCGCCCGACCCCCCCGGTATTGATCGCCGCGCCGATGCCCGCCATCACGCCGCAGCCGAGCAGGCCCGCGACCTCGGGCTTCGCCTCCGGGTTGACCTTCGTGCACTGCCCGGCGTGCACCAGGGTCTTCTCGACGAACGCGCCGATGCCCAGTGCGGGGGAAAGCTCCTGGCCGGACTCCAAGGTCATCTTTTGCGTCGCGTTGTGCGTGGAGAAGCAGTACCACGGCTGGCCGCGACGGCAGGCGCGGCACGTGCCGTCGACCGCGCGCCAGTTGAGGATGACGTAATCGCCGGGCCCGACGTCGGTGACGCCCGGGCCGACGGCCTCCACCAACCCGGCCGCCTCGTGCCCAAGCAGGAACGGGAAGTCGTCGTTGATGCCGCCCTCGCGATAGTGCAGGTCGGTATGGCAGACCCCGCAGGCCTGCACCTTCACGACCGCCTCGCCGGGACCGGGGTCGGGAATGGTGATCGTCTCGACGGTGACGGGCGCGCCCTTGCCGTGCGCGACGACCCCGCGGACCTGCTGCGGCATGGTGACTCCTCCAGCTCATCGATGAGGTAGCTCGCAGCCTGCCACGTGTCGGGGCTTTCCGAGTCCCCTGGCCCCCGCAACGGCGACCCGGCGCACCGCGTCGGGCACCCTCATCGCGGCCCGTAGTCCCGCGTGACGTGTGCGATCCGGACGCGGTAGTCGCGGTACCACGCCTCCCGACCCCGCCGCTGGGCCACGAGATGGGCGCCGACCTGCTTCCAGGCCGCCGCCGACGCCTCGTCCCGCCAGTACGACACCGTGATCCCGACGTCGTCGTGGGCGGCCTCGATCCCGAGGTAGCCGGGCTGCTCGCGGGCCATCGCCTCCATCGCCGCGGCCATCGCCGCGTAGCCGTTGTCGCCCGCGGTGCGCAGCGAGGTGAAGATCACCGCGACGTACGGTGGCGACGGCGTCTCGGCGATAATCGACTCGGCCATCCGGCGAGAATGCTTGAATGCGCCGTACACGTACATCGGATTACGGTGACACCATGACCCAGGTGGATCGGGTACGAGCGACGGTCCTCGACCAGCAACTGTGCTTCGCGCTCTACACCGCGTCCCGCGCGATGACGAGCTGCTACCGGCCGATGCTGGACGCGCTGGGCCTCACCTATCCGCAGTTCCTCGTGCTGCTCGTGCTGTGGGAGCGGGGCGACAGCTCGGTCACGGGCATCGGCCATGCGCTGCAACTGGAGACGGGCACGCTCTCACCGTTGCTGAAGCGCCTCGAGTCCACCGGCTTCATCACGCGGACCCGGCAGACGGGCGACGAGCGGTCGGTCGTCGTCGGGCTCACCCCTGCGGGTCGCGCCTTGGAGGAGCAAGCGTCGGAGGTCCAGCGTGCGGCCAATGCCGCCACCGGTCTGACCGACGTCGAGGTCGTCGCCCTGCGCAAGAGCCTGCATGCGGTCACCGGGAGCCTGCGGGCCGCGGCGAGCCGCTGAGCTGCCATGTCCGCCACGGCGCTTGACCGCTCCCGCACGACCCCGCTTTGGGAGCAGCTGCTCGCCGACCTGCGACGCAGGTTGGATCACGACGAGTTCGCCGTCGCGTTCCCCGGTGAGCTGGCGCTCGTCGCGCAGTACGGGGTCAGCAGGCACACCGTGCGGGAGGCGGTCCGGCGGCTCCGTGAGGAGGGGCTGGTCATCGCGGGGCGGGGGCGGACGCCACGGCGAGCCGAGCCGTCGCCGATCGAGCAGCCGCTCGGCGAGATCTACAGCCTGTTCACGGCCGTCGAGGCGACGGGACGGGTGCAGCGCAGCGTCGTGCGGACACTCGACGTCCGCGCCGACGGGGTCGTGGCCGCGCGGTTGGGGCTGGAGGAGTCGACGCCGCTCGTGCACCTGGAGCGGCTGCGGCTGGCCGACGCCGAGCCGCTGGCCGTCGACAGGGTGTGGCTACCGGAGCGGTTGGCGGCGCCGCTGCTGGACGTCGATTTCGGACGCACCGCGCTCTACACCGAGTACGCCGCGCGGTGCGGGGTGCGCGTGACGGGGGGCAACGAGGTGATCCGGGCGGTCGTGCCGGACGCCGCGCAGCGCGGGCTCCTCGGCATCGGGCCGGGGGTGGCGGCGTTGGCGATCGACCGGCTGGGCTGTGCGGGCGATGTGCCCGTCGAGTGGCGGCAGACGCTGGTGCGGGCCGACCGGTTCAGCGTGACGGCCCGGTTCTCCGCGGCCGACGGCTACCAGGTCGGCCGCACCTGACCCCGGCCAGGCCGGGGTCAGTCGAAGTTCACGTGGATCCGTACCAGGGTGCTGTCGCGGCGACGGTGCACCCGCACGAGGTCGCACACCTGGTGAACCGTGAACAGCCCGTGCCCGATCGCGGGCGGTGCGGGCGGGCGCCTGCCGACGAGCGGGTCGATGATCTGCCCGCCGTCCTGGACCTGGCACACGACCTGCCGCCCGACCGTCCACACCATCAGCAGCCCTGAGCCGCCCGCGTGCACGATGGTGTTGACGGCCAGCTCCTGCACCGCCGTGCGCAGGTGCTCCACCCGCTCCGGGCTCATGCCTGCGGCCAGGGCGTAGTCGTGCACGAACCGCCGCGCGGTGCTGGGGCCGGTGGTGGGCCCGATGACGAGCACGTCGGCCTCGGGCGGCGCGGGGTCGGGGGGCTGGTCGAAGTAGGCGGCCAGCGCGACGGGATCGGTGTAAGCCGGGCTCTCCCAACGCTCGCCGTCCGCGGCGAGGGTGGGGTGGGTGCGGGTGGCGTCGGTGAGCCACTTGCGGTCCAGCCGCCGCATGTCATACGGGCACAGCACGTAGGCGGGCGAATCGGCGAAGGCCAGATTGATCAGTGCCTCGTGCTCGGCGCAGGCCTGGTACTCGTCGGCGGAGCGGGCCGCCCAGATCGGCTCGCCGATGATCCGCACCCGCTGCCCGGCGTGCTCGCGCACGAACGCCGTGAGCACCGTGCCGATGATCCGGCCTGGGTTGCGGCCTGCCTGTGCCATGTCCGCCGTGCGCACCCGCGTCGCTTCGGCAGCGCTGAGCGCCGACCGTATGAGGCCGAGTCCCGGCTGCGGAACGGCGACGAGCACCGGCTCGTCCTGCTCGAGGCCTTCGCGCACGAAGTCGAGGCATCCGGACCGGTAGCTCGCGGCGTCGCTGTAGAACAGCGCGTCGTGCTCGAAGACTCCGGCGACACTCGCCGTCATCGGGTTCCTAGCGGTAATCAGGGCCCGATCCGCCGATCGGGGAGTCGGGAGGACGTTCTTTGCCCCGAGCGTACCTCGCCCCCTACGTACGGCCAATCGCCGCTAGGCCGTTGGTACGGAGACGCCGATGCCACCGCGGGTTTCGGCGCCGTAGTGCTCGATCTCCCGCTCCAGGTGCAGTGGCAGCGTGGTGATCGTCTGCTTCGGGTCGAGCAGGGCCGCGGGCACGAGCCAGCTCACCTCGAACTCGATGCCGTCGGGGTCCTTCGCGTAAAGCGCCTTGGTGGAGCCGTGGTCGGAGGCACCGACGAGCGAACCGCGCTCGGTGAGCACGTCGCGGATCCGCCGCAGCTCGGCGAGGGTGTCGACCTCCCAGGCGAGGTGGTAGAGGCCGACGGTCGATCGGCCCGCGGTGGAATCGCCCGCGCGGTCGCCGATGGCGAACAGGCCGAGGTCGTGGTCGTTGGTGGAGTCCGCGGCCTGCAGGAAGGCCGCCCGGCCTGGGATGCCCGTGATGACGCGGAAGCCGAGCGCCTCGGTGTAGAAGGTGACGCTGCGCTCGACGTCGCGGACGTAGAGGACGGCATGGTTCAGACGCTGGACGGGCATGGTGACCTCCGATGGGAGTTGGTGACGTGATGTCCGGCAAAACAGATGAAGGTTCAACTATCATTCCCCCGTATGCTACGCCTGTGACGGAGTCGGATGTGCGCTGGCTCACGCCGGATGAGCTGCAGGCGTGGCTGGTGTTCGTGGCCACCACCAACCTGCTCGACGGTGCGCTCGACCGCCAGCTGCAGCGCGAGTCCGGCATGCCGATGGCGTACTACCTCGTCCTCGCCATGCTCTCCGACGTCCCCGGCCGCACCCTGCGGATGAGCGACCTCGCTGCGGTCACCCAAAGCTCGCAGAGCCGCCTCTCCCACGCGGTGAGCAAGCTGGAGCGGGGCGGCTGGGTGCGCCGCATCCCGTGTCCCGACGACCGGCGCAGCACCCTCGCCCAGCTCACCGACGCGGGCTTCGCGGCGTTGGCCGCGGCCGCGCCGGGGCACGTGCGTGCCGTGCGCACACACGTGTTCGACCGGCTCACGGCCGAGCAGGTCCGCCAGCTGCGCGAGATTTTCGGCGTTGTTCTGGCCGGATTGACGGCCGACGCACCCGGAAGCTGTGCCGCAGCGGTGCTGACGCCGGCAGAGTGACGCCCATGAGAACCCTCGTACTGCTGCGTCACGGCCAGAGCGTGTGGAACGCCGAGAACCGGTTCACCGGGTGGGTGGACGTCCCGCTCTCGGAGACCGGCGAGCAGGAGGCCCGCCGCGGCGGTGAGCTGCTGAGGGCCGAAGGTCTCCTGCCCGACATCGTGCACACCTCGCTGCTGCGTCGGGCCATCTCGACCGCCAACATGGCCCTGGACGTCTGTGACCGGCACTGGATCCCGGTCCGGCGCCACTGGCGGCTCAACGAGCGCCACTACGGCGCGCTGCAGGGCAAGAACAAGAAGCAGACCTCCGAGGCGTTCGGCGAGGAGCAGTTCATGCTCTGGCGCCGCTCCTACAGCGTGCCGCCGCCGCCGATCGAAGCGGGCTCCGAGTTCTCGCAAGACGGCGACCCCCGCTACGCCGACTTGGGGGCCGAAATGCCCGCGACGGAGTGCCTCGCCGACGTCGTCGCACGGTTCCTGCCCTACTGGGAGTCGGCGATCATCCCCGACCTCCGCGACGGCAAGACCGTGCTGCTCGCCGCGCACGGCAACTCGCTGCGCGCGCTCGTCAAGCACCTGGACGACGTCTCCGACGAGGCCATCGCAGGCCTGAACATCCCCACCGGCATACCCCTGCGCTACGACCTCGACGACGACCTGCGCCCCACCGTCGTGGGCGGCACCTACCTGGACCCGGATGCGGCAAAGGAATCCATCGCCGCGGTCGCCGCGCAGGGACGCTGACGCCCGACGCTGACTCCCGGCCCGTGAACGGCAGTTGAACGAGCGCGAAACACTGCTGATCTGCGGCGTCACCACCGTCACGACGGGCGTTGTAGATGGGCAGGCTGCCTACGATGTCGCCATGACCGGTGTGCTTGGTGTGCTGGTCGCGGCGCTGGCGCTCGCGGTGGGTGTCGCAGTCGGCCGCCGGTGGGGCCGCAGTCGGGGGGTGGTCCCACCGGCGGGCACCCCGCCGGTGGCGCCCGCGCTCGGCGACCTCGTGGAGCGCGTCTTCTCCGCCACGGATGTGGGTCTCGTCGTCATCGACCGGAGCGGCGTGGCCGTCCTCGCCAATGTCCGCGCCCGCGAGCTAGGCGTGGTGGCGGGCGACAAGCCGGACGCCCGGGCCGCTGCGGCGTGCGCCCAGGTGCGGGACCGCGGGACCGCGATCGCCGTCGACCTGTCACCGTTCGACCGGCGCGGCCGCCGCCCCGCCGCCGTGCTGGCCCACGTGCGCCCGCTCGGCGACGGGTACACGATGATCGAGGCGACCGACACGTCCGACGCGGTCCGCCTGGAGGCCACCCGGCGCGACTTCGTGGCCAACGTCAGCCACGAGCTCAAGACGCCGGTCGGCGCGGTCGGGCTGCTCGCCGAGGCCGTGCTCGACGCCGCCGACGACCCCATCGAGGTCCGCCGATTCGGCACCAAGATCGTCAGCGAGGCGAACCGGCTGGGCAACCTGGTCACCGAGCTGATCGCCCTGTCCCGGCTCACCGGCGCCGAGGGCCTCCCGGAGCTGTCGCTGGTCGCCATCGACGAGGTGGTGAGTGAGGCGCTGGCCCGCGCCCGGCTGTCGGCGGAGGCGGCGCGGATCGAGATCGTGGTCGACCGGCCGACCGGGCTTGACGTCGAGGGCGACCAGACCCTGCTGGTCACGGCGCTGTGCAACCTCATCGAGAACGCGATCGCCTACTCACCCGCCGAGACGCCGGTCTCCGTATCGCGCAGGCAGGTGGGCGGCAGCGTCGAGATCGCCGTGACCGACCGCGGCATCGGCATCGCGCCGGAGCACCAGCGGCGGGTGTTCGAGCGCTTCTTCCGCGTCGACCCGGCGCGCTCCCGGGCCACCGGCGGCACGGGGCTCGGACTCGCGATCGTCAAGCACGTGCTGGCCAACCACGGCGGCGACGTCCGGCTGTGGAGCCGTCTCGGCACCGGGTCGACGTTCACGATGCGCCTCCCGGTGGCCGCGCCGCAGACACCACAGACCCTCGACCGTGCCCCCGCCCACCTCGGAGGAACCGCATGACCAGAGTGTTGATCGTCGAGGACGAGGAGTCCTTCGCCGACCCGCTCGCCTTCCTGCTGCGCAAGGAGGGCTTCACCACCGCCGTCGCGGCCACCGGCCAGGACGCGTTGGAGGAGTTCGACCGCAACGGCGCCGACATCGTGCTGCTCGACCTGATGCTTCCTGGCATGAGCGGCACCGACGTCTGCAAGGCGCTCCGCACCCGCTCCGCCGTCCCGGTGATCATGGTGACGGCGCGGGACAGCGAGATCGACAAGGTGGTCGGGCTGGAGCTCGGCGCCGACGACTACGTCACCAAGCCCTATTCGGCCCGCGAGCTCATCGCCAGGGTGCGCGCCGTGCTGCGCCGCGGCGGCGAAGCAGGCGGCGAGACCGACGGCGTGCTGGAGGCCGGGCCGGTGCGGATGGACGTCGAGCGGCACGTCGTCAGCGTCAACGGCGCGGCCGTCGCGTTGCCGTTGAAGGAGTTCGACCTCCTGGAGTACCTGCTGCGCAACGTCGGCAGGGTGCTCACCCGTGGACAGCTGATCGACAGGGTGTGGGGCGCGGACTACGTCGGGGACACGAAGACGCTCGACGTGCACGTCAAGCGGCTCCGGGCCAAGGTCGAGCTGGACCCCGGCGCGCCCAAGCACCTCGTGACCGTCCGCGGATTGGGCTACAAGTTCGAGGCTTAGCGGTCGTGAGCGGAAACAGTCGCTATAGCCACCCTTTCCGCTCACGAGCCGCTAGGCGTTGCCGTCGAAGAGGCTCGTCACCGACCCGTCGTGGAACACCTGGTGGATCGCCTCGGCCAGGAGCGGTGCGATCGGCAGCACCGTCATCGCAGGGAAGCGCTTCTCGTCCGGGATCGGCAGGGTGTCCGTGAAGATCACCTCGCGGGCCCCGCAGGCCGCGAGGCGTTCGCCTGCGGAGCCGGAGAGCACGCCGTGCGTCGCCGCGACCACGACGTCCTTCGCCCCCTGCGCGAGCAGCGCCTGAACGGCCTTCGCCACGGTGCCGCCGGTGTCGATCATGTCGTCGATGACGACGCACAGCCGTCCGTAGGTCTCACCGACCACGCGATTGGCGCGGGCCTCGTTGGGCCGGTCCGGGTCGCGGGTCTTGTGGATGAACGCCACCGGGGTGCCGCCGAGCGCCTCGGCCCACCGCTCGGCGAGGCGCACGCGCCCCGAGTCCGGGGAGACGACGGTCAGGTCGTGATCGGCGTACGTGCGTTTGACGTGCTCGGCGAGCACCGGCAGCGCGAAGAGGTGGTCGACGGGCCCGTCGAAGAAGCCCTGGATCTGCGCGGTGTGCAGGTCCACGGTCATGATCCGGTCCGCGCCCGCGACCTTGAACAGGTCGGCGACCAGCCGCGCCGAGATCGGCTCTCGGCCGCGGTGCTTCTTGTCCTGGCGCGAGTAACCCCAGAACGGCATGACCACGGTGATCCGCTTGGCCGACGCGCGCTTCAGCGCGTCCACCATGATCAGCTGCTCCATGATCTGGTCGTTGATCGGTGCGGAGTGGCTCTGCAGCACGAACGCGTCGCTGCCACGCACCGACTCCTCGAACCGCACGAAGATCTCCCCGTTGGCGAACGAGTAGGCCGACTGCGGTGTGATCGTGACGTCGAGCTGCTTCGCGACCTGTTCGGCCAGATCGGGATGGGCCCGTCCGGAGAAGAGCATGAGGCTCTTCTTCGTCATGGCCGTCCTGGAACTCACTGCTGGTTCAACCTCTCGGTGGCGGCTTTGGCGGCCTCGGCGGCGGGCGTGCCGGGACGGTTCTTCTCCACCCAGCCTTCGATGGTGCGTTGGGGTCCCCCCGAGACGGCGAGCGCGCCCGGCGGAACATCCTGCTTCAGGACGGCGCCCGCTCCCGTGTAGGCGCCGTCGCCGACGGAGAGGGGCGCGATGAACTTCGTGTCCGAGCCGGTGCGCACGTGCGAGCCGATCACCGTGCGGTGTTTGCGGACGCCGTCGTAGTTGACGAACGTGGAGCTGGCGCCGATGTTGGAATGGTCGCCGATCGTCGCGTCGCCGACGTAGGTGAGGTGCGGCACCTTCGAACCCTCGCCGATCTGGGCGTTCTTCGCCTCGACGAACGTGCCGATCTTGCCGCGCTCGCCGAGCCGCACGCCGGGGCGCAGGTAGGCGAACGGTCCGACGGACGCTCCCGCGCCGATCTCCGACTCGCTGCCGTGGGTGCGCACCACGTGCGCGCCGGGCCCGACCACGACGTCGGTGAGCGTGGTGTCCGGCCCGATCTCGGCGCCGCCGCCGACCGTCGTGGCGCCGTGCAGCTGCGTGCCGGGGTGCAGCACGATGTCGCGTTCGAGGCGCACCTGGACGTCGACCCACGTGGTGGCGGGGTCGACCACCGTGACGCCCGCCCGCATCCAGCGCTCCAACAGCCTGCGGTTCAGCTCAGCCCGCAGCTGGGCGAGCTGGACGCGGTCGTTGACGCCGCGCACCTGCCACTCGTCGGGACAGATCACCCCGCGCACCTCGGCTCCGTCGTCGTGCGCGATCTTGATGAGGTCGGTGAGGTACAGCTCGCCCTGGTTGTTCGACGTCGACAGCCGCCCGAGGCCCTCGTGGAGGAACGCGCTGTCGAACGCGTAGACGCCCGAGTTGACCTCGCGGACCGCCTGCTGCTCGGCCGTCGCGTCGGCCTGCTCGACGATCCGGGTGACGGTGCCGTCGGTCTCGCGCAGCACGCGGCCGTAGCCGGTGGGGTCGGCGAGCTCGGTGGTGACCAGCGTGACCGCCGCCCCTGACGTCGTGTGCTCGGCCAGCAGCGTGGCGAGGGTGTCGGCGCCCAGCAGCGGAACGTCCCCGTAGGTGACGAGGACGGGGCCGGTGATGCCGGGCGGCAGGGCGTCGAGCCCGCAGCGCACCGCGTGCCCGGTGCCGAGCTGCTGCTCCTGAACGGCGACGGTGACGGGACGGGCCAGCTCGTCGCCGAGCGCGGTGACGGCCTCCCGAACCTGGTCGCCGCCGTGGCCGAGAACCACAACGAGGTGTTCGGGGTCCAGCTCCGCCACGGCGTGCACCGCGTGGCCCAGCAAGCCGCGTCCCCCGATCGGGTGGAGGACCTTGGGGACGGCCGAGCGCATCCGGGTGCCTTCCCCTGCGGCCAGTATGAGCGCGGCGCCGGGCCGCGAGCGGTCGGTCATGCAGACCAGACTCCCTGGTTCGACGGCGCGTTCACCGAACGCAGCGGACCGATGCATCGTACGGCGTCCGCTCACGCGGCTCGGAACCCTGTGCCGATACCCCGGACTGCCCAGGCGATGCTTGCGCTCAGCGGTCAGGCGAGTCCGAATGGGTGAGAAGTTTCGCGATCTTCGACCGTTTGCCGTCTTGTCGGCACCGGTTGGCTCACCATGCGTGAGTCAGTGAACGTTCCGCGCGGCCCAGCGTTCATAGAGTACGGACAGCGCCGATCGCAAAGGAGCAATCATGCCAACCCGCACCGCCCGTACGGCTTGGAACGGCACCCTTGAGCAGGGCTCTGGCCAGGTCGAACTCACGAGCAGCGGGGTCGGCACGTACGAGGTGAGCTTTCCGAAGCGGGCTGCCGACGACGCCGGGGGCACCACCAGCCCCGAGGAGCTGATCGCCGCGGCGCACTCGGCCTGCTACGCGATGCAGTGCTCCGCTTTGATCGCACAGGAAGGCGGCACGCCGCAGGCGCTGGACGTGCAGGCCGACGTCACGCTGGGCCCCGACCCGGCGGGCGGCTTCGCCATCACCGGGATCAAGCTCACCGTCCGCGGTGAGGTCGACGGGATGGACGAAGCCACGTTCAAGAAGGTCGCCGAGGCCGCCAAGTCCAGCTGCCCGGTGAGCAAGGCGCTGACGGGCACGACGATCACGCTGGACGCGGGCCTCGAATGAGGCCTGCGGGAGGAATTGAGGGGGGAAGATGAGGTGCACGGGTAACGGGCGTCCGCCCGAGCCGCCGCAGCCGCGACCGAACGGTCGCTGAACCGGCACACCGACACCACGGGGCGGGACCGGCACGGCACCCGCCCCGTCGTCGTGCCGCTCGGCGGCGCACTTCGCACCCCATAGGCGCACTTCGCACCCCGTCGATGGGGTGCGAAGTGGCCAGACGGGGTGCGAGGTGATGGGTCAGACCCGGGTGGGCCCCCTACCGCTGAGGCCCCGGAACCCCCCACGGTTGTTGGGCGAAGGGCGGGAGGGGCCCGGTCGGCGGCCCGGCAGGGGGCACGGGTTGCGCCACGACCCGCGGTGCCGCGACGCCGACCGTGGTCAGCAGCAGCACACCGACGATCAGCGCGGGCACCTGCAGGCTCAGCAACACGCTCAGGCCGCCGCCGAGCGCCCGGCCCAGGCCGAGCTGGTAGGGCCAGGCGGGCACGAGCGCCCCGGCCAGGGTGAGCATCAGTGCGACGACGGCACCCGTCAGCGGCGCCGCGATCGACAGCCGCCGGAAGATCGCCACGGCCCCGATCGCGGCGCCGCCGACCACCATCAGCACCGTGCCGAGGAGCAGGGGCGCCCGCGTGAACTGCTCGGCGGCGCGGTTGGTCAGGCCGAGCGCGGCGGCGATGACGACCAGCCCGACGACCACACCGACAAACCCGATCACGATCCCGCCGAGGTGTCGCATGATCGCTCACCGTGGCAGTTCGACCCCGCGGCGGCAAGCCCGTCCGTGATCACCTCGTCGGGTCCCCGGCGTCGAGGACGACCGGCGCGATACGACCGCTCGTACCACGGTCAATAGCCTGTTCGACCTAGAGGTAAGGCGGGCAAAACGGCCAATACGAGCATATGGGACGTGAAGGTTCAAGCTACTCTTGGTAGTTATCCATGGACGTGTCATCTGAGAATATCCTGCCCTAAACTGCCGCTGGCTGGCGGTGTTCGGGCAAGGGGGTTCACGGACATGCCTCGGCTCCGGCGTACGCACCGCAAGCGACGTGACCTCGGTCAAACACCATGATCTCTAAGGCGCTCTTGGCTGCCGCTGCTGCAATGATTGCGGTAGCCGGTGCAACCGTTGCCGTTATCGGACCGCAGGCCCATTCGGATACCGATGCGTCGGCGGTATTCACAACCGACTGCAGCACACGCGACCAACCTTCAACATATTATGTAATGGTCACCGAGTGCGCTCCCAATTTGACGAGCGTTTCGGCCACCTATCAGATGCCGCAACCGGCGCCTGCGGTGGACGGCAACTGCGGCAACCATTCCAATGGTCAGATCACTCTCATGAGTGGCGACAACAAGCAGATCAACGCCATCGAGGTCGGCGTCGTCACCTATCCGGATCACCCTGGCCTGCAATACCTGCAAATCGGACGACACATTGGGTCGCAAAAAGACGCAAAGGATAGCTATCCGTCGGCGGATTGGCATCCGTATCCGAACGCGGCCTTTCCTAACTTGCCCCAGCCTGCTGGAACGCAATGGTCCAATCGAGGAATATCCGGGAACGCAGAGGAAATTGTAAAGACTTTGGTTCTGGTTCCGGAGGGCTGGGCCGACGTCTCCGGCTCCAAGCAGCTCGATCTCTCGATCAGGTACAGTGGGGGCGAGTGGCAAGTCTGGCTAGGCGACAAGGAATTGGGCTATTACCCCGATGTCATCTGGCCGAACGGCTTCAAGCCCACCCGTGCACAATGGTGGGGTGAGGTCGGCGCCAACAATCCGGCTCCGGCGTCGTGTGGAAGCTCGGATTTTCCGAATGGAAATCCCGGTTGCACGACGATGGGAAGCGGCAGCCTTGGCGACGGAGCGGCCGCATTCAGCAACATGCGCACCGACCCTGACTATCCGAACGCCGTGCGTGAGCTTCATCAGACAGACCCCAAGGTGTACCGTTCGGACAGGCCGTATGCTGCGACCGCCACTGATACGTTGCTGTTGGGGGAGAACTCTTTTCGCTACGGCGGCAAACCGGCGTGTTCGGCGCCGATGGCCCCCAACAGCGCGAGCGGTAGTAGCCAGGTGAATACGGCTGCTCCTGTCGTACCTGCGCCGGTCGTGGAAGGCGGCGGTCCAAGTCCGGATGCGCGCAGCCGACCTACTCGACCAGTGGCTGAAAGTCGCGATCCGAATCCGGATTCGGGTAGCGAACCTGCTCAACCGGCGGAAGGCGGCCACTCCAGTCCGGCTCCGGCTGACCCGGGTGTAAACAAGGCAGCCGGTAATGACGAGTCGTGCCCTACGGGTATGGTTCGCGTCGCTCCGGCGACAGAACTGACGAGTGGGTGCGCTCCAGCAGCTTCGCAGGAAGGTCAACCAGTCCAACAAGGCCAAAGCGAAGAGCGGCCCGGGCAACAAGGCCAAGGCCAGCCACCCCAGTCGCAGCGGCAGGGGTCAGGCCCCGGGAGCGGCAACCCAGGTGCCGGTGGCCCTGGTGCCGGCAATGGCAATTCCGGCAGCCAGGAGCAAGCCGCTCCGCAACAAGCTGCGCAGCAGCTGGCTCAGCAGCGAGCCGCGGAGCAGAGGGCGCAGCAGCTAGCCCGACAGCAGGCTGCTCGCAGCAGGCCGCGCGCAGCAGCGGCTGAACAGCGAGCCGCGGAGGAGAAGGCGCAGCAGCAGGCGGCGCAGCAGCTGGCCCGGCAGCGGGCTGCCGAGCAGGCCGCCCAGCAGAGGGCCGCGCAGTCGCAGGCGCGCGCAGCAGCAGGCAGCGCAGCAGCGGGCTGAACAGCGAGCCGCGGAGCAGAAGGCGCAGCAACTGGCCCGGCAGCGGGCTGCCCAGCAGCAGGCGGCCCAGCAGCAGGCCGCCCAACAGCAGGCGCAGCAGCGGGCCGCGCAGGCCCGCCAGCGGGCCGTCCAGCAGCAGGCTGCACGACAGGCCGCCCAGCAGCGGGCCGCGCAGCAGCAGAGGGCGCAGCAGCAGAGGGCGCAGCAGCAGAGGGCGCAGCAGCAGAGGGCGCAACAGCAGGCCGCTCAGCAACAGGCCGCCCAGAGGCAGGCTCAGCGGCAGGCCATCCAGCAGAAGGCCCGGCAGGAGACTCAACAGCAGGTGAGCGGCGTCACCGGATCCGGTTTGGCCGGGAAAGGGCCCTGTGCTCCAGGGCTCATCTGGGATCGCCGGTCGGGGAGCTGTATAGCGCAATAGCGTACATTGATCGCTCTCTTGCGGCGAAGGCCCGGCATATCGGCGTAGGTCGTCGAGCCGGAGACGCTCTGGCCTGCTGCTCCGCCGCCAGGATTCGAACCTGGACTATCAGAACCAAAATCCCGTCCGCACTGTCTGCTTGCGTCGATGGGCGTCGTCGCTGCATGCCCTTCGCCACCTGCGTGAGCCTGCTGCTCGCGCTCGGCATCCTCCCGCGTCGTCATGGAGATCGTCGGCCACAGCGCCATGGAGATGACCATGAACGTGTACGGCCACGTGCACCTCGACACCCAGCGCGCCGCCCTCGATCGTCTCGACGACGAACTGTCGGGCTGACCCGTTGCTGTCATCTACGGCTGTCATTGGCGCCTCATCGGCGCTGGTTGTCGGGCCACAACGGCCTGACCTGCTGCTCCGCCGCCAGGATTCGAACCTGGACCATCAGAACCAAAATCTGAGGTGCTGCCTTTACACCACGGCGGACAGGCCTCCATCCTGGCACGCCCGGCCGGGCCGCCGTGCCGCGCGTCGGCGCGTGACCACCGCCACCGGCCCGCGCGGCACCACCGGGCCCTGCGGAAACGCCCCGCCGCGCGTGAAACACTGACCCGCGTGCTCGGAGTGGATCTCACGTTGAAACCGGCAAGACGCGCCGACCCGATCGGGGGAATCGCGACATGACGACCGAAAGCGCGACGCGTCCCACGGCGGACGCCGCCGCCGCCCCCGTCATCACCTGCAGGCTTTGCGGCTCGACCGACCTGCGCAGCTTCCTCGACCTCGGAGCCACCCCGCCGTGCGAGCTGTTCCTCACCGCCGCGGCGGTCGAGGCGCCTGAGCCCACCTACCCGCTGCACGTCCGCGTCTGCGAGCGGTGCCTGCTGGCCCAGATCCCGCCGCTGATCACGCCGGAGGAGACGTTCACCGAGTACGCCTACTTCTCCTCGTTCTCCACGTCCTGGGTGGAGCACGTCCGCCGGTTCGTGGACGGGGCGGTCGACCGGCTGGGCCTCACGGAGGACTCCTTCGTGGTCGAGGTCGCGAGCAACGACGGCTACCTGCTCCAGCACGTCGTCGAGCGCGGCATCCGCTGCCTGGGCATCGAGCCGTCGGTGAACGTGGGCGAGGCCGCACGGGAGAAGGGCGTGCCCACGCTCACCGCGTTCCTCACCCCGGAGACCGGCAGGCAGGTGCGCGAGCAACACGGTCCGGCCGATCTGGTGTGCCTCAACAATGTCTACGCCCACATCCCCGACGTCGTCGGCTTCACCGAGGGTCTGCGTGCGCTGGTCGCCGACGACGGCTGGGTGTCCATCGAGGTGCAGCACCTGCTCACGCTCGTGGAACACACCCAGTTCGACACCGTCTACCACGAGCACTTCCAGTACTACACGGTGCTCACCGGCCAGCGGGCGCTCGCCTCCGGCGGCCTGACGCTGGTCGACGTCGAGCTCGTGCCCACCCACGGCGGCTCGATCCGCATGTGGGCGCGGCCCAGCGAGATCGCGGGCGAGCCCAGCCAGGCCGTGCGCGACGTGCTCGCCGCCGAACAGCGCGCGGGCCTGCACACCGCCGAGGGCCACGACGGGTTCGCCGAGGCCGTCTCCCGCGTGCGCGACGACCTGGTCGCATTCCTCATCGAGGCGCGCCGAGCGGGCAAGAAGGTGGTGGGCTACGGCGCCCCCGGCAAGGGCAACACCCTGCTCAACTACTGCGGCATCCGGCCCGACCTGCTCGCTTACACCGTCGACCGCAACCCCTACAAGCACGGCCGCTTCACCCCGGGCACCCGCATCCCGATCCTGCCGCCCGAGCGGATCGCCGAGGACAAGCCCGACTACGTGCTGATCCTGCCCTGGAACCTGCGCGACGAGCTCATCGCCCAGCTGTCCTACGTGCGCGACTGGGGCGGGAGTTTGGTGTTCCCCATCCCGCAGCTCGAGGTCGTCTCATGAAGGTCGTCCTGTTCTGCGGTGGATACGGCATGCGGATGCGCGACGGCCAGTCCGACCTCCCCAAGCCGATGACGACGGTCGGACCACGCCCGCTGATCTGGCACGTCATGCGCTACTACGCGCATTTCGGGCACACCGACTTCGTGCTCTGCCTCGGCTACGGCGCCCACCACATCAAGGACTACTTCCTGCGCTACGACGAAACGGTGTCGAACGACTTCGTGCTCAAAGGTGGCGACGTCGAGCTGCTGGGCTCCGACATCGCCGACTGGACGATCACGTTCGTGCACACCGGCCTCACGTCGCCCATCGGGGAGCGGCTCCGCCGGGTGCGCAAGTACGTCGAGAACGAGGAGACGTTCCTCGCCAACTACGCCGACGTCCTCACCGACATGCCGCTCGACGACATGCTCGACCGGTTCCGCGCGCAGCCGGACAAGGTCGGCGCGCTGCTCGCGGTGCCGCCGCAGTCGGCGTTCCACTGCCTCGACGTCGCCGACGACGACACGATCCACTCGATCAGCACCCTGCAGCAGCTGCCGATCTGGGAGAACGGGGGCTACTTCGTCCTCCGGCCGGAGATCTTCGACTACCTCCCGGAGAACGGCGACCTCGTCGCGGACGGGGCGATGGTGCTGGCCAAGGAAGGCCGCATGATGGCCTACCCCTACCGCGGCTTCTGGCAGCCCGCCGACACCGTCAAGGAGCGCACCGCGCTGGAGGCCGCCTACCAGAGCGGCACCCGGCCGTGGATGCTCTGGGATCCCGAACGCGCAGTCGAGCGGACCCCTCTGCAGGCCACGATCGCGGCCCTGCGTGATGCTCATCATGAACGCTGATGCTCAGCCTCCTGCCTGAGCGCCTCGACCGGCTGGTGTTGCTCGGCGCGCACTGCGACGACATCGCGATCGGCGCGGGCGGGTCGCTGCTGGAGCTGTGCCGGGCGTATCCCGGGCTGTCGGTCGCGGCGCTCGTGCTGACCGGCGGCGGATCGCTGCGTGAGGAGGAGGAACGGGCCGCGCTCGCCGCGTTCTGCCCGGGCGCGCGGCTTGAGATCGCCGTGCTCGACCTGCCCGACGGGCGCGTGCCCACTCGCTGGGAGCGGGCGAAGGGCGCGTTGGAAGAACTGCGCGGTGCGGGTGAGCCGGACCTGATCCTCGGCCCGACCGCGCACGACGCCCACCAAGACCACCGCACGCTCGCCAAGCTCACGCCCACGGTCTTCCGCGACCACCTCACGCTGGGCTACGAGATCCTCAAGTGGGAGTCCGACCTCGCCCAGCCCACCGTGTTCCTCCCGCTCGCGGAGCCGGTGCTGCGGGAGAAGGTCGCCAAGCTGCACGAGCACTACGGCAGCCAGCGCGACCGCACCTGGTTCGACGCTGAAACGTTCTCGGGCCTCGCGCGAGTACGAGGTGTGCAGTGTCACGCGCGGTACGCCGAGGCGTTCCACGCCGTCAAGATGGTGCTCGGGGTGGCCCCGCTGCCGGGCGTCGTTCCGACCGACTAGCTGAAACAGGAGACAACCTTCGTGCGTGTTCTGCTGACCGGCCACCAAGGCTATCTGGGCACCGTGATGGCCCCGATCCTCGCGGCCGCGGGCCACGACGTCACCGGCCTGGACAGTGGGCTGTTCGCCGAGTGCATCCTCGGGGGCCTTGACGCCCCCGACGTGCCGGGCATCGCCGTCGACCTCCGCGACGTCACCGTCAACCAGCTCGCCGGGTTCGATGCCGTCGTGCACATGGCGGCACTGTCCAACGACCCGCTGGGCTCGCTCGCCCCCGAGATCACCTACGACGTCAACCACCACGCATCCACGCGCCTGGCCCGCCTGGCCAAGGAGGCGGGCGTCCGGCGCTTCGTCTACGCGTCCACGTGCTCGGTGTACGGGGCGCAGTCCGGCGACGAGCTCGTCGACGAGGATGCGCCGCTGAAGCCGGTCACGCCCTACGCGATCTCGAAGGTCCGCGTGGAGGACGACCTGATCGCGCTCGCCGACGCCGACTTCGTGCCGGTCTCTATGCGCAACGCCACCGCGTTCGGGTTCTCGCCGCGGCTGCGCGCCGACATCGTGCTCAACAACCTCGTCGGGCACGCCGTGCTCAGCGGCGTGGTCAAGGTGCTGTCCGACGGCACGCCGTGGCGTCCGCTGGTGCACGCCGAGGACATCGCGGGCGGCGTGCTCGCGGCCCTTGCCGCGCCCGCCGACGTCGTGCGCGGCCGGGCCTACAACGTGGGCACCGAGCGCAACAACCGCACGGTCGCCGAGATCGCCCAGGCCGTGGTGGACGCCGTGCCCACCGCGAAGCTCGCGATCACCGGCGAGACGGGCAGCGACCCGCGCTCCTACCGCGTCGACTTCTCCCGCGCCCGCAAGGAGCTGGGCTTCGAGGCGGGCTGGACGATCCCGGACGGCGCCGTGCAGCTCACGAAGGAGTATCGCGAGCGGGATCTCACCCGCGAGCAGTTCGAGCAACGCTTCACCCGGCTCGCCGTGCTCGCGGCGCGGCAGAAGGCGGGCGAGCTCGACGAGACGATGCGGGTGAAGCGCCCGTGAGCGGAAACGAGGGCTAGAGCACTCGTTTCCACTCACAGCTAGGGGTTGAGCACCGGCCCGCCCGCCTCCTGGGTCGGGCTGGTGGCCGAGTAGGCGAGCGCGAGATCGTGCAGGAACCGCAGCACGGTCTCGCGCTCGTCTGTGGAGAGCAGGCTCGTGCACCGGGCCGTGCTGATTGCGACGCGTTCCAACATCTCGCCCACCTGCTTCTGCGCCGCGTCGGTGAGCGACACAACAACCTTGCGCCGATCGTGGGGGTGCGGCGCGCGCTGCGCGAGCCCGGCCCTGCCGAGCCGCTCGACGAGCTCGGTGATCGACGCCGTGGTGATCTGTAGCCGGTTGGCCATCTCGGTCGGCGTGCTCGTGCCCTCCGTGAACAGGAAAAACAGCGCGCTCATCTCGGTGGAGCCCACGCCGAGGACCGTGCGGGCCGCCCGGAGTCGAAAGTTTTCGGCGGCGATCACGACCGCGCGGACGGCGCGCGCCATCTCCTCGTCCGGGATCACTCGAAGAGATTATCGGGCGAGTCCGGCACTTGGCGTAACCCGACCGCGGCGTGTTAGCGGGTTCAGGCCGCGGCCGTGTCGAGCGCCGCCGCGATGCGGGCGGCCATCGCGGCGTAACCGAGCCGCGCCGCCCGCTCCACCCGTGCGCGGTCGGTGGTGAGGCCGCGCACTCCGGCGTCGTCGGCGGGCGCGACGGCGAGCACGTGCCGCCCGGCCCTGGCCGCGTGCGCAGGGTCGGCCAGCACCTGCAGCACCGGGCCCAGCCGATGGCTGCGCTGGGCGATCGCGCCGAGCCCCGGCGTGACGCGGTCGAGCGCGCGCGTCCACCGCGCGGGGCCTGCCGAGGGGTCGTGCCGCCGCAGCCCGGACACGGTGCGGTTGAGCAGGGCGAGCACGTGGGTAGCGCCGTCGGCGAGGGCCCGCGGCAGTGGCAGCGGCTCGGTGACCGACCCGTCGATCCACCGCCGCCCGTGCAACTCGACGGCGGGACCGGCCAGGTAGGGGATAGTCGCGGTGGCGCGCAGCGCGGCGCGCCACTCGGCCACCGTGCTGGGCTCGAGCACGTGCGGCGTCAGGTCGTCGACCGCGGTGGCGACCACCCGCAGTGGCACTGCGGAGTCCCGTAGCCGCTCCCACGGCAAGGGCTTGGCGGTGACCATGATCTTGTCGAGGAGGTGGTCGAGCGACACCACCGGTCGTCGGGTGCCCAGCCTGCGTGGATCGGCGAACGCGCGGCAGGCCATGTCCTCGTGGAAGATCAGCCCGGCGCCGTGGCCGTCGCCGAGGACGAGCGCCGCTCCGACGTAAGCGCCCGCGGAGCTGCCGTACACGACGTCGAAGAACGGTTCGAGGCCCGCATCGTGCAGCGCGTGCGCCATACCGCCGGTGTAGGCGCCGCGCATGCCCCCGCCGCCGACGACGGCCGCGATGCGGTGCCCGTCGTCCGACCGGCCGGTGTCACGGCGGCGCATGAGCGCCCGCAGCACCTCGACGTCGCCTGCCAGCCCGTCGTGGTCCACGTGCCGATGATCCCACGCGGGCGCAGGTAGGGTCGGCGACATGTTCAAGGTGGACGCCGACCCGGGGGAGGTCGGCCTGGACGGGGAGCGGCTGCGACGGCTCGACGACGTGTTCCGGTCCTATGTCGACGACGGGCGGCTGCCCGGCTGGACGCTCGCGGTGACGAGGCGCGGCAAGGTCGTGCACCTCACCCACCACGGCCTGGCCGACATCGACAGCGGCCGCCCCGTCGGGGACGACACCCTCTGGCGCATCTACTCGATGACGAAGCCGATCACGTCGGTCGCCGCGATGATGCTCTACGAGCAGGGCTTGCTCGAGCTCACCGACCCGGTGTCGACGTTCATCCCGGAGTTCGCCGAGCCGCGGGTCTACGTGGGTGGCTCGGCGGGAGCGCCCGGCACCCGCCCGGCGGTCGAGCCGATCCGGGTCTGGCATCTGCTCACCCACACCGCAGGCCTCACCTACGGCTTCCACCACGCGCACGCCGTCGACGAGATGTACCGCGCCCGCGGCTACGAGTTCGGGCCGCCGGAGGGCCAGGACCTGGCGACGGCCTGCACGGGCTGGGCGCGGTTCCCGCTGCTCTTCGACCCGGGCACGGAGTGGAACTACTCGGTGGCCACCGACGTGCTGGGCCGGGTCGTCGAAGTCGTTTCCGGGCTGCCGCTCGACCGGTTCTTCGCCGAGCGCATTCTCGGCCCGCTCGGGATGACGGACACCGCGTTCTCGGTTTCGGGCGCCGACGTCGAGCGGCTGGCCACCCTCTACCTCGCGCGCGACGGGAAGCTCGCCCGCAGCGTCGCAACGGGTAACGCCGTGACCAAGCCGGTCCGGTTCTTCTCCGGCGGGGGCGGCCTGGTCTCGACCGCCGCGGACTACCACCGCTTCACCCAGATGCTCGCGCGCGGCGGCGAGCTGGACGGGGTGCGACTCCTGTCGCCGCGCACGCTCGCCTTCATGACCCGCAACCACCTGCCCGGCGGCGTCGATCTCGACACGATCGGGCGGCCGCTGTACGCCGAGTCGCAGTTCCGGGGCATCGGGTTCGGCCTCGGGTTCTCCGTCGTGCTCGACCCGGTGCCGGGCAAGGTGCTATCCAGCGCGGGCGAGTTCGCCTGGGGCGGGCTCGCGCGCACCTCCTTCTACGTCGACCCCGCCGAGGAGATCACCGCGATGTTCTTCACCCAGTTGCTGCCCGGGCCGGTGTACCCGCTGCGCACGTTGCTGCGCACGCTGATCACGCAGGCGGTAGTGGACTGATGGGCGCTTTCGTCGCCCGCGTGTTGGTGATCGCCGTCGCGCTGTGGGTGGCGACGCTGATCGTGCCGGGCATCGACGTCACCGCAGGCAGCACGGCCGCCCAAGTTGGCACCCTTGTCGGCGTCGCGCTGATCTTCGGGTTGGTCAACGCGATTCTGAAACCGCTGATCAAGATCGTCGGCTGCCTCTTCTACGTCATTACCCTCGGCTTGATCGGCCTCGTGGTGAATGCGCTGTTGTTCATGCTGGTCGGTTGGCTCTCAAGCAAGCTCGGGCTGCCGTTCGTCGTGAGCGGGTTCTGGGCGGCGTTCTGGGGCGCGATCGTGGTGGCGGTCGTCGGGGCGTTGCTGCACTTCGTCATCCCGGACACGGCGGACCGTCGTCGCTAGACGGGCCACTCCTCGAGGCGCCACCCAGCGTCCCAGAACATCCACTCGTAGCGCGACGACGTCGTGAAGTGCTCGCACGTCGCGAGGTCGGATCATCTCCGCACGGTAGGCGTTCGGTGATGGATCCACCACGCAACGTGCGCAGAACGTGAGATGTCGGTCACGCTTCGGGTACAATGGGGTCCGGTCATCCTCGATCGGGTTCACGATGGAGGGTGATCCCGGGTTGGCGACTCAGCGCCGAGCGCGCGCCGGAGAGCCCTGACCGCGGAGGTGTCGAGATGACTCCTGTACCCATGGACCACCACGAGAAGATGCGGCTGCGGGCGGCTGCCTTCCGGGTCACCCGGCTGTACCCGGGGCCGGTCGGCGAGGTCCTCTCGCGCGAGCTGCTCACGTGGGAGGAGTTCGGCTACCGCCTCGGCGGCGGCCAGCTCGTGATGCGGCTGGTCGACCACGTGCTGAAGACACCGCTAGCGCAGGGCGAAGCCGCCGCCTGATCAAGCCGGCACCGACAGGTTGGGGCTGGTCGGTCGAGATGACCATGCCCGAACCCTAGGACCGGGTGGCGAGCCGGGCGGGTGGATCGAGCAGGCCGCGGGCGTAGGCGATCGTGACGGCCTCGGTGCGGCTTGTCGCGCCCAGCTTGGCCATCACCCGCGACAGGTGCACGCTCACCGTCTTCTCGCTGATGTAGAGCTCAGTGCCGACCTGGCGGTTGGTGCGGCCATCGGCGACCAGCGCGAGCACCGACCGCTCTCGCGGCGTGAGCACGTCGGACGCGGCCGCGACCCGGACGGCCTCGTCGTCGAGCCGCACACCCGCGCGAACCGCCATCGCCGCCACGGCCGCGGCCAACGGCTCGGCGCCCAGGCATTCGGCGACCTCCTGCGCAGCACGCAGATCGGCGACGACAGCCCCCTGATCCGGGCCGTGCCCCACTCCGGCCGCCAGCAGCGCCTCAGCGCGGCGCAGGCGGGCGTAGGCCTGGCGGTAGCCACCCGGCGCAGGCTCGGGCGCCTCGTAAGCGAACGCCCCGATCACCGTGCACCAGGCCGCCGGATCCTGCCCGGTGAACCGGGTGAGCTCGGCCCGCGCCCGATGCAGCCAGGCGACCCCCTCCGGCCCGAGCGCACCTGCTCGCGGCGCGCCCTTCTCGGCCGTCTCCTCGGCCCGCGCCACGAGCGCCTGCGCGGCGGCCAGCTCCTGCGCCCGCCCGGCGGGGTCCTTCGTGGCGATCTCGGCGTGCGCCGCGACCCCGAGCGCAGCGAGCATGATGCCGCCCAACTGGTGGGGGAAGAGCTCATCCAGCCGGGCCAGCGCATCGTCGACGCGCTGCGCGGCCGTGGCGGCGTCGCCGCGCCACAGCGCCGCCTCCGCGCCCGCCTGCCCGAGCAGCAGGACGACCTGGTCGTCGGCGGGGTGTGAGTCGCGCAGCTCGGTGGCCCGCCGTCCCGCGAACTCCAACTTGCCGCGGCCCACCGCGGTGAGCAGCCCGGCCGCGGCCAGCCTGCTCGCGACCGTGGCCGACACGGACTCGCCCGCGATCTCCGCGGCGGTCTCCGCGGCGGCCCAATCGCCCCGCATGAACTGGGTGATGACGTGCGCGACCCGCAGGTCGAGCCCGTAGCCGCTCCACGTGATGCCGGTCTCGGCCGCCCTTTGCTCGCCCGCCGCGAACGCCGCGCTGGCCTCGGCGAGCCTGCCCTCGTCGAGCAGCGACATGCCGATGTTGAACTGCGCGCGCAGCTCGACGCCCAGGTTTCGGGCCCGCCGCGCGAGCGGCTGCGCCTCGGCCCACCGCTGCCGCGCGTGCTGCGGGTCGCCCGCCCGCTCGTCGCACATGGCGAGGGTGATCAGAGCGTCGGCTCGCGCGCCGACCACGTCGGCGTCGTCGGGATCCAGCCCGTCGATGATCCGCATGGCGGTGTCGGCGCTCGCCCTGGCGTCGGACCACAGGTCGAGCCTGCACAGCACCCTGGCGTGGACGGCCTGCGCCCACGCCGTTTCCGCCGTGGTGGGCAGCTCGAGGTGCAGCTCGACCGCCCGGCAGCTGATGTCGAGCGCCTCCTGGTCGCGGCCCGTGAGCTCCAGCAGGCGCATGGCGTAGCGGCGGCTCAACGTGGCCGTGAGCGCCGGATCGTCGCCGCGCTCGGCCAGATCGAGCGCGCGGCGGCCCAGCGCGATGCCCCGGTCGGGATCGCCGCTGGCGCTGGCCATCCACGCCGCCCAGGTGGTGAGCCGGATCTCGGTCATGCCGGAGACGCGCTCGGCGTCGGGCACCGCGTCCCACAGCTCCAGAGCGCGCTCGGTATGCAGGAGCACCTCTGCGGGGGCGGCGCGCCGATCGGCCTCGCGGGCCGCGCGCACCGAAGCGGCGAGCGCGAGCGGCAGATCGTGCGCGGCGACCGCGTGGTGGGCGAGCTCGGCGGCCGTGCCCTCCTCCCCGCCGTCGGCGGCGAGCTGCTTGGCGTAGCGGGAGTGCAGCCTGCTCCGCTCGCCGGGCAGCAGCTCGGTGTAGATCGCTTCGCGCAGCAGCGCGTGCCGGAACGCGTAGGCATCGCCGCATCCGGTGTCGGTCACCAGCACGTGATGGGTGACGGCATCGCGCAGCGCCTGCTCCAGCTCATCCTCGGGCAGCTCCGCCACCGCGGCCAGCAGCCCGTGCTCCACCCGGCGCCCGGCGACCGCGGCGAGCCGCAACACCTGCTGGGTGGCGGGCGGCAGGCCCTCGATGCGGGCCATGAGCACCTCGGCGAGCCCGTGCGGCAACCCGTCGGAGGAGGCCGAGACCAGCTCCTCTGCGAAGAACGCGTTGCCTTCGCAGCGCTCCGCGACCCGGCGGAGCAACGGCTCGGAAAGGGTGCCGTCGGCGAGGCGCCGGACGAGGTCGAGCGTGTCGCCCGCGTCCAAAGGGCCGAGGTCCAGCCGTTCGACGGCGGGCAGGCGCACCAGCTCGGAGAGCACCGGCCGGAGCGGATGGCGCCGGTGCAGGTCGTCGGTGCGGTAGGTGGCCAGCACGACGAGCCGTTGCGCGGTGAGCCGCGACAGCAGGAACACAAGGAGATCCCGGCTCGACCGATCGGCCCAGTGCAGGTCTTCCAGCACCAGGAGCGCGGGGGACTCGACGGTGAGCGAATCGAGGGCCGACAGCATCGCGTCGAACACCCGCAGCTGCCCCAGCTCGCGATCGACGGCCTCGCCGGACAGGTGGCCTGGCAGCAGCCGCGACAGCTCAGGGTGGGCCGTGAGCTGCTCGGGGCTGCTCGCCACGAGCTGCCCGACGACCTCGGTGAACGGGAGGTACGGCAACGAGGCCGACGAATCGAGGCAGCGTCCGGTGAGCACCGCATAGCCTGCGGCGCCCGCGCGCTCGACCGTCTCGGCTACGAGCCGAGACTTGCCGACGCCTGCATCGCCCGCCAGGAGGATGCCCGTCGGTTTGCCTTCCGCGGCACGCTCCAGAGCCGCGCCGAGCGCCGTCATCTCCGCTCGGCGCCCGACGAGTGATATTCCGACCCCCAGCCGCGCCACGCCGCTCATCGTGACACGGCATACCGACATTCTTCGCGCGGCTTTTCCGCCTCCCGCGGCGGCGGCCGGTCCGACGCGCGGACGGCGCGGCGCAGCGCGGCCCGCACGGCCTTGGCGGTGCGGTAGCGCTCGGCAGCGGCGAGCAGGTCGTGCCGGTGGGCTTCGGCGGAGGCTTCGAGGAGTGCGCTGTGGAGGACCATGAGAACAGGCTCGGCCTGAGGCCGGGATGGCCACATCGGGCGATCACGTCGCGGCCGCGGCGGCATCGCCGCCGCCGGGCGTAAGGGGCGGTACCGGTTTCCGCGCCTCGGCCGGGAGTGTGTACTCTTGACCAGGCCGCTTCGGCGGCTGTGCCGCCCCCTTAGCTCAGTCGGCAGAGCGTCTCCATGGTAAGGAGAAGGTCTACGGTTCGATTCCGTAAGGGGGCTCGACGGGGACATCCCGCGCAGCGGCGTAGCTCAGTCGGTAGAGCAAGCGGCTCATAATCGCTGTGTCGCCGGTTCAAGTCCGGCCGCCGCTACCGAAGACCGACCAGAGACCGACCCAGGAGGCACCCGCGATGGCCAAGGCCACGGACATCCGGCCGAAGATCACGCTGGCCTGCGAGGTGTGCAAGCACCGCAACTACATCACGAAGAAGAACCGCCGCAACGATCCCGACCGGCTCACACTGAAGAAGTTCTGCCCGAACTGCCGCGTGCACCGCGACCACCGCGAAACGCGCTGAGCGAAGCTTGCGGAGCGAACAGACGGCACGGCGTGCCTGACGCCTCGTTCGTCGGGAAGGCGCTGCCGCCCTCGGCGCCGTACCGCGTCAGCCGGGAGAAGATCCGGGAATTCGCCCTCGCCATCGGTGAGGGCGCTTCCGTGTGTCTTGACGTCGAGGCGGCGCGGGCAGCGGGCCATCCCGATGTCGTCGCGCCGCCTACGTTCACCGTCACGTTCACGATGCCGTTGATCGAGGAGTTCCTGCGCGATCCGGCGTTCGGGTGGGACTACGCGCGGATGGTGCACGGCGACCAGTCGATCACCTTGCACCGGCCCATCTTCGGCGGCGACGAGCTCGTCACCACGATCCACGTCGAGGACCTCGCCACCCGGGCGGGCTCCCACCTGCTCACGCTGCGCTGCGCGGTCGCCGACCTCGCGGGCGAGCCGGTGGCCACCACCAAGGCCCTGTTGGTGACGCAGGCATGACGGCCGCCGACGCACTCTCCTCCGCGGAGGCGACATGACCACCGCCGACGCACTCTCCTCCGCGGAGGCGACGTGACCACCGCCGACGCACTCTCCTCCGCGGAGGCGACGTGACCACCGCCGACGTACTCTCCTCCGCGGAGGCGACATGACCACCGTCGCGAAGGGCACCGAGCTGCCGCCGCTATCCCTGCGCGTCACACGGGCTGATCTCGTGCGGTACGCGGGCGCGTCGGGCGACTTCAACCCGATCCACTGGAGCGACCGCGTCGCCGCCTCCGTCGGCCTCCCCGGTGTCGTCGCGCACGGCATGCTGACGATGGCGCTCGCCGGGCGGCTCGTCACCCGGTGGGTGGGTGACGACCCGGCGGCGGTCCGCAGCTACGGCGTGCGCTTCACCCGCCCGGTTGTCGTGCCCGACGATGACGAGGGCGCCCAGGTGGAGATCACCGGCACGGTCCGGTCAGTCTCCGACGGCGTCGCCACCGTCGCGATCACCGCCGTGTTCGAAGGGAAGACGGTGCTCGGCCGCGCACAGGCCGAGGTCGCGCTCCCGGCCTGAGGCTGTCCGGTTCGTGCCCGGATCGGCGCATCGTCTTGCCGCGTTCGGCGTGCGTTCGGCGTCCGCCCGCCCGTCGGCTTGCCCCCATCCGCCGGACGGGTCGATGCTGCGCGCGTCGTAGCCGGAACTGGAAGGGGTCAGCAATGAAGTTCGCCAAGCTCGTCGACAAGGCGTGGGAGGACAAGACGGCCACCGAGATCCTGGCCGCGCCGCCGTCCGCGCTCGAGGGCCTCACCGAGAAGCACGACGAGGTCCTCAAGGGGCTCGGCATCAAGACCGTGGCCGACCTTGGGAAGTGGAAGTACGCCTCCCGCGCGGCCGCGCTGGTGGCGCTCGCCGACTTGGACAAGTAGCCGACAAGTAGCCGACGGCTGCAGGCCGGGTCGGGTGTCCGGCGCCCTGTGGGGGTGCCGTACACTCGATCTGCTGGGCACGGCGTCACTGCGGTGTGCCCCTCCGGCCTCTGAGCCGGAGTCGGTCTAGGGGTGTAGCTCAATTGGCAGAGCAGCGGTCTCCAAAACCGCAGGTTGCAGGTTCAAGTCCTGTCGCCCCTGCAACCCAGGCAGGACGTAGGAAAGTGGGTGACGGCCCGCCGGGCCGTCGGCGAGCTGGAGGGTGCTTGTCGTGACGGAGGAGCGCGAGGAGAGCGGTGTCGGGCGCGAGCGCCCGAGCACCGCTGCCGACCGTCGTGGTCGGCGCCCCGCGCCGGGGGGAGGCCGGACCGAGGGCAAGGGCCGGGCCACCGCGGTGCGCGACGCCCGCCCGCCCCGTGTCTCGCTGCCCAAGCGGCTCGTCCGCTTCCTGCGGGAGGTCGTCGCCGAGCTGCGCAAGGTCATCTGGCCGTCGCGGAAACAGCTGGTCACGTACACACTTGTCGTGCTGGTCTTCGTGTCGTTCATGGTTGCGCTCGTGGCGCTGCTGGACTTCCTCGTCGGCCAGGGCGTCAACGCCCTGTTCGGCGCGTGACCGCGCACCCACGGAGACAGACAAGGAAGCGAGACGCAAGGTGAGCACCCAGCACGACGGCGCCGGGCTGCCCGGCGGGGTCGACGCGATCGACGAGGTCGACGAGGTCACCGCCGAGCACGACGCGCCCACCGAGATCGACCCCGAGGACGGCGCCGAGAACGCCGCCGAGAACGGCACTGACGACGGCACCGACGACGTCACCGAGGACGTGGTCGTCGCGGACGAGAGCCGCTGTCGAGGAGGAAGAGGTCGACCCGGTCGAGGAGATGCGCGCCGCGCTGCGCCGCGCCCCCGGCGACTGGTACGTCGTGCACTCCTACGCGGGCTACGAGAACAAGGTGAAAGCCAACCTCGAGACCCGGGTGCAGACCCTGGATGTCGAGGACTACATCTTCCAGGTCGAGGTGCCAACCGAAGAGGTCACCGAGATCAAGAATGGCCAGCGCAAGCAGGTGCAGCGCAAGGTGCTGCCCGGCTACATCCTCGTGCGGATGGACCTCAACGACCAGTCGTGGGGTGCCGTTCGCAACACGCCGGGCGTCACCGGCTTCGTCGGCGCCACCTCGAAGCCGTCCCCGCTGACCCACGACGAGGTCATCAAGTTCCTCCTGCCGCGCGTCGAGCCCAAGCAGGCCGCCGCGAGCGGGAAGACCACCGACGTCGCCGCAGGTCAAGGCAAGGCGGCGGTCGAGGTTGATTTCGAGGTCGGAGAGTCGGTCACCGTCATGGACGGCCCGTTCGCCACGCTCCCGGCCACGATCAGCGAGGTCAACGTGGACGCACAGAAGCTCAAGGTGCTGGTGTCCATCTTCGGCCGCGAGACCCCAGTCGAGCTGGCGTTCAGCCAGGTGTCCAAGATCTAGAAGGAACGACGAGATGCCCCCCAAGAAGCGGAAGCTCTCCGCGATCATCAAGCTGCAGATCAAGGCGGGTGCGGCCACGCCCGCGCCGCCCGTCGGCCCCGCACTCGGCCAGCACGGCGTCAACATCATGGAGTTCTGCAAGGCCTACAACGCGGCCACGCAGGCGCAGGCGGGCGACGTCGTGCCCGTCGAGATCTCCGTGTTCGAAGACCGCTCGTTCACGTTCGAGCTCAAGACCCCGCCCGCGGCGCGGCTGCTGCTCAAGGCGGCAGGCGTCGAGAAGGGCAGCGGCGAGCCGCACCGCACCAAGGTCGCGTCGATCACGATGGACCAGGTCAGGCAGATCGCGCAGACCAAGATGCGCGACCTCAACGCCACGGACATCGACGCCGCGGCGAAGATCATTGCGGGCACGGCCCGTTCGATGGGCATCACCATCAAGGGCTGAGCCCCGCCGTACGCGTGGGAGAGCCACACGGCTCGCACCACTGACCAGGAGAGAAGAGCAATGGCACACCGCAGCAAGGTCTACCAGGACGCCGCCGCCCAGATCGAACGCGACCGGCTCTACAGCCCCCTCGAGGCGGCCAACCTGGCCAAGACCACGTCCAGCAAGAAGATGGACTCCACCGTCGAGGTCGCCCTCCGGCTCGGCGTCGATCCCCGCAAGGCCGACCAGATGGTCCGCGGCACCGTCAACCTGCCGCACGGTACGGGCAAGACCGCCCGCGTGATCGTGTTCGCCACGGGTGACAAGGCCGCCGAGGCCGAGGCCGCAGGCGCCGATGTCGTCGGCGTCGAGGACCTCATCGAGCGCATCCAGGGCGGCTGGCTGGACTTCGACGCCGCTATCGCCACCCCGGACCAGATGGCCAAGGTCGGGCGCATCGCCCGCATCCTGGGCCCGCGCGGCCTGATGCCGAACCCGAAGACGGGCACGGTCACGCCGGACGTCACCAAGGCCGTCGCCGACATCAAGGGCGGCAAGATCAACTTCAAGGTCGACAAGCAGGCCAACCTGCACATCGTGATCGGCAAGGCCTCGTTCGACACCGCGAAGCTCGTGGAGAACTACGGCGCTGCGCTCGACGAGATCCTGCGGGCCAAGCCCGCCGCGGCCAAGGGCCGGTACGTCAAGAAGATCACGATGACCACCACCATGGGTCCCGGTATTCCGGTCGACCCGAACCGCACCCGCAACCTGCTGGCCGACGAGGCCTGAGGCCGACCCCGACCCTCCGCTTTGGCCCCCACCCCGACTTCGCACCCTTTGTGTGCACTTCGCACCCCGCCGGCGGGGTGCGAAGCGACGCTTGGGGTGCGAAGTCGGGGATAGGGTTGGCGGCTCGCGCGCTAGGCCCAGTCGGCCAGCACCGCCTCGACCGGCTCCGGAGCGCGCATAGCCGCAGGCGTCTCGGTGGCCGAGCGGCTGAACCGGGGAGCGGGGGCGGCTTGAGCGACGCCGTCCCGTTCGACGATGGTGCCTCGCGCCGCGACGTGCGGGTGCGCGGCCACCTCGCCGAACGCCAACACCGGCGTGACGCAGGCGTCGGTGCCCTCGAACGCGGCGGCCCACTCGTCGCGCGTGCGGGTGCCGAACACGGCCGCGAACCGCTCCTTCAACTGCGGCCAGCGCTCGCGGTCGTGCTGGCCGGGGAGGTCGGCGTCGGCGAGGCCCAGCCCGGCGAGCAGCGCGGCGTAGAACTGCGGTTCGATCGCCCCGACCGCGACGTGCCGCCCGTCCGCGCAGGTGTAGGTGTCGTAGAACGGGGCGGCCCCGTCGAGCAGGTTGACCCCCCGCTCGTCGATCCAGATCTTGTGCGCGAGGAAGCCCCAGAACATCTGCGACAGCAGGCTCGCCCCGTCGACCATGGCCGCGTCGACGACCTGGCCCTGCCCCGAGCGCTGCGCCTCCCACAGCGCCGCGAGCACGCCGACGACGAGCAGCATCGAGCCGCCACCGAAATCCCCCACCAGGTTCAGCGGCGGCACCGGCCGCTCGCCCGACCTGCCGATGGCGTGCAGCGCGCCGGTCAACGAGATGTAGTTGATGTCGTGGCCCGCGCGGAGGGCGAGCGGCCCGTCCTGGCCCCACCCGGTCATCCGGCCGTACACCAGCCGCGGGTTGCGGGCGTGGCAGTCGGCAGGCCCGACGCCCAGCCGTTCGGTGACCCCCGGCCGGTAGCCCTCCAGGAGGACGTCGGCCCGTTCGACCAGCCGTAGCACGGTCTCGCGGCCCGCAGCGTCCTTCAGGTCGCCTGCCACCCGGCGGCGGCCGCGGAGCGTGGGATCGGGAACCGTGTCGTCGCCGAACCGCAGCCCGCCGGGTCGGTCCATGCGCACGACGTCGGCGCCGAGGTCGGCCAGGATCATCGCGGCGTGTGGCCCCGGCCCTATCCCGGCGAGCTCGACGACCTTCAGCCCGTGCAACGGCCCCACCCGACACCTCCGTGCGCTCGACCTCGGCCAGCATATGGGCGGCGCCGACCGACTCGTCACGCCACCGCGGCGGGGTCGCCCTCCGCTGCCGGGCCGGTGCGGTCCAGGTCGTGCCAGGCGAGCGCGAGCCGGTCGAGCGCCGTCTCGGCCTGGTCCCGCCGCACGGTGTAGGGCAGGCGCAGGTGCCGCTCGAAGGCCCCGTCCACCCCGAACCGCGGGCCTGCGGCGAGCAGCACCTCATGTCGCCGCGCGGCGATCGCGAGCCTGCTGGAGACGGGCGCGCCCAGTTCGATCCACAGCGAGAGCCCACCCGCAGGCCGCGACGCCCGCCAGGCGGGAAAGACCGTCCCCAGCCGGTCGAGCAGGTGCCCGCGCGCCGCGACCAGCTCGGTCTTCCGGCCCGCGACGACGGTGTCGACGTCGGCCAGGAGCCTCGCCACGACGAGCTGCTCCAGCGTCGGGCCGCCGAGATCCAGCGCGGCCCGCGCGGCGCCCAGCCGTCGCACCAGCTGCGGCGACGCCCTGATCCACCCCACCCGCAGACCGCCCCAGAACACCTTGCTGGCCGAGCCGATCGTCAACACGTGCGTCGAATCGGCGCCGCCGAACGACGCCGCGGGCCGTGGCGGGGGACCGTCGAGGGCGAGCTCCGTCATCGTCTCGTCGATCACGATCGGGGTGCCCGTGCGGCGGGCGAGGGCCACCAGCCGCTCTCGGCCCGCGTCGTCGAGGAGGCCACCGGTTGGGTTGTGGAAGTCGGGGATGACGTACATCAGCCTCGGCGCGGCGTCGCGGACCGACGCGGTGAGCAGATCGAGATCCCACGATCCGGTGCCCCGCGGGCCAGGGCCCATCGGCACCGGCACCGGCCGGGCCCCGCTGGCGCGCACCGCGTCGAGCGCGTTGGGGTAGGTCGGGTGTTCGACGAGCACGCGGTCGCCAGGGCCCGTCAACGTGGCGAGGATCAGCGCGAACGCGTGCTGCGCCCCGGAGGTGACGAGCACCTGCTCCGGGCGGGTCGGCAGGCCGCGCGCGGTGAACCGGTCGGCCACCGCGGCCCGCAGCTCTGGGCGGCCGAGCAGTTCGTAGCCGTGCCCGGCGAGCAGCGCGTCCAGGTCGGTCGCTGCGGCCGCGGTGGCCGCGCGAACAGCCGGGATCGGGGCCGCGAGCGCGGCGTGGGCGAGGTCGATGCCCGGCGTGGTACCGCTCGGGGAGAAGGGGGTGCCCGGCGCGACCGGCGTGCGTGGGTCGAGCTGGGTCCAGCTGCCCGCGCCGCGCCTGCTGTGCAGCATGCCTGCGCCGCGCAGCGCCTCGTAGGCGGCGGCCACGGTCGTGCGGCTCACCCCCAGCGCCGCGGACAGCTCGCGCTCGGCGGGCATCCGGGTGTGCAGCGGCAGCCTGCCGTCGAGAACGAGAAGCCGCACCCGGTCGGCGAGCGCGTCGGTGAGCCCGCGCCCGTCCGGGGGCCGCCAGTCGCCGAGCAGCCGCGCGACGCTGCGGGCGCCGATCCGTCGATCCATCTCCTCCATGCGGTCCACCTTGCCAGAATTGGACTTTCGCGAGCAGGCCAATCAGGCCGAGACTGGCCTCATGGAGATGTGGTTCGTCCTCGCGGTCGTCGTTCTCATCGCCCTCGCGGCGCCCCGCTACGGCGCCGACAGCCGGTGGCCTCCGCCAGGGGAGGAGGATCCGCCACCCCCACGGCCCGGCCCGACCCCGTGGGGTGACGCCAGGGCCGTCGCCCGTCGCCTGCTCCGGTGGGCCCAGTCCACCCCGACCGACCGGGAGCACCGCACCGCCGCGGGCTGAACGCGGGCCCGGAACGCGGGCCGGGAATTGCAGCAGGGTGACACCGCTGACACTGAGCTGCAGGAATGTCACCCTGCTGCAACCGCAAGGCCCCGGCGCACCCCGCGGCGCACCCGTCAGGTCCGCGCCAGCACCCGGTCGACCAGCCCGTACTCGATCGCCTGCGCCGGTGTGAACCAGCGGTCGCGCTCGGCGTCGGCCTCCACCCGCTCGAACGGCTGCCCGGTGTGCTCGGCGGTGATCTCCAGGATCTGCCGCTTCAGCCTGCTGAGCATGTCCGCGCGGATGCGGATGTCGCTCTGCACGCCGCCGACGCCGCCGTGCGGCTGGTGCATCATGATCTCGGCGTGGGCGAGCGCGGCCCGCTTGCCCGCCGCCCCGCCCGTGAGCAGGAACTGGCCCATCGACGCGGCCAGCCCCGTCGCGATCGTCGCCACGTCCGGCGCGACCGCCTGCATCGTGTCGTAGATCGCGAGCCCCGCCGACACCGAGCCACCGGGGGAGTTGATGTAGAGCGTGATGTCCGTGGACGAGTCCTCCGCCGCCAGCAGGAGCAGCTGCGCGATGATCCGGTTGGCGACGGCGTCGTCCACCTCCTGGCCGAGCACGATGATCCGCTCCTGGAGCAGTCGCGCGAAGACGGTGTCGTCCAGGGTGGTGACGGTGGTGTTCGACATACCCTGACGGTAGAAGGGAAACCGCAGGTCGCGGGCCGGTTTCGCGGTCGGGCGAATGTCCGCAGGCAGCGAACGCCGGATCGTCCGTTCGGACCAACTTGACGACCCGTCAGTAACCCGGCGCGGCCCGCTCCGTTGGGGCGTTGTGGGTCGTCGGCTGCCCGCTCCCCGCGTCCGCGCCGACGAGCCACCGCATCCGATGAGGGAGGGCCGGTGACGGGCGTCGAGGTCCGGGTCGAAGGGCTGTCGAAGTCCTTCGGGCGCGCCAACATCTGGTCCGACGTCACCCTGACGCTCCCGCCCGGCGAGGTCAGCGTGCTGCTCGGCCCCTCGGGCACCGGCAAGTCCGTGTTCCTCAAGACCCTCATCGGGCTGATCAAGCCCGAGAAGGGCGCGATCATCATCGACGACGTCGACCTCGTGCGCTGCAGCGAGCGGAAGCTCTACGAGCTGCGCAAGCTCTTCGGGGTGCTGTTCCAGGACGGCGCGCTGTTCGGCTCGATGAACCTCTACGACAACATCGCCTTCCCGCTGCGCGAGCACACCCGCCGTTCGGAGGCGCAGATCCGCGACGTCGTCATGGAGAAGATGGCGATGGTCGGGCTCACCGGCAGCGAGGCCAAGCTGCCCGGCGAGATCTCCGGCGGCATGCGCAAGCGGGCCGGTCTCGCCCGCGCGCTCGTGCTCGACCCGGCGATCATCCTTTTCGACGAGCCCGACTCCGGCCTCGACCCGGTGCGCACGGCCTACCTCAACCAGCTGATCATCGACCTCAACGCGCAGACCGACGCGACGTTCCTCATCGTCACCCACGACATCAACACCGCGCAGACCGTGCCGGACAACATCGGCATGCTCTACCGCAAGCACCTGGCGATGTTCGGCCCGCGCGAGGTCCTGCTGACCTCCGAGGAGCCGGTGGTCGCCCAGTTCCTCAACGGCCGTCGCCAGGGCCCGATCGGCATGTCCGAGGAGAAGGACGCCGCCCAGGCCGCCCGCGAGCTGGCCGAGACCGAGGGCGAGCTGTCCGGCCTGCCCCCGCTCAAGCCGCAGCTGGGCACGAGCCCCGGCGTGGGGGAGCGGGCCGCGGTCGCGCGTCGCCGCGAGCGCGTACGGGAACTGCTGCCCACCCTGCCGGCCGCCGCCCAGCAGGCGATCTTCGCCGCCGACGAAACCCCCACTCAGCGCTTCGGGGTGCGCCGGTGATCCTCACCAGGGCGTTGACGCCGGTCGGCCGCCTCTTCGGCCTCGGCGTCGAGGTGGTGCGCACGACGTTCGTGCCGCCGTTCCAGCTGTGTGAGTACATCGAGCAGACCTGGTTCGTCACGAAGGTCTCCGCGCTGCCGACGGCGCTGTTCACGATCCCGTTCGGCGCCACGATCGCGCTGCTGCTGGGCAACCTGACCGGCCAGTTCGGGGCGCAGAGCCAGACCGGCGCCGGCAGCGTGCTCGCGATCGTGCAGCAGGCCGCGCCGATCGTCACCGCGCTGCTGATCTCCGGCGCGGGCGGCTCCGCGGTGTGCGCCGACCTCGGCGCCCGCACCATCCGCGAGGAGATCGCCGCCATGGAGGTGCTCGGGATCTCGCCGATCCAGCGCCTCGTCGTGCCCCGCGTCCTGGCCATGGCGACCACCGCCGTCGTGCTCAACGGCCTGGCCACGGTCGTCGGCGTCGCGGGTGGCTACTTCTTCAACGTCATCGTGCAGGGCGGTACGCCGGGCGCGTACGTCGCGAGCTTCTCCGCAATCGCCCAGATCTCCGACATCGCGGTGAGCGAGCTCAAGGCCGTGCTGTTCGGCGCGGTCGCCGGGATCGTCGCCGCCTACCGTGGGCTGAACCCGCCGCCGGGGCCCAAGGGCGTCGGCGACGCTGTGAACCAGTCGGTGGTCATCTCGTTCATGCTGGTGTTCTTCATCAACCTGGTCGTGACGGCGCTCTACCTGGAGCTCGTCCCGCCGAAGGGCTCCTGACATGTTGGCCACGCTGGAGAACCTCGGCGACCAGCTCTCCTTCTACGTCCGCGCGATCGCCTGGATCCCGCGCACGGTGCGGCGCTACCGCAAGGAGGTCGCGCGCCTCTTGGCCGAGGTGGCGTTCGGCTCGGGCGCGCTCGTCGTGATCCTCGGGACGGCGGGCGTGATGCTGTCGCTGTCGCTGTTCGTCGGCTCGCTCGTCGGGCTGCAGGGCTTCCGCGCGCTGGACTCGCTCGGCGTCGAGGCGCTCACCGGGTTCATCACCGCCTACTTCAACACCCGCGACATCGCCCCGCTCGTCGCGTCCGCCGCCCTCACCGCGACCCTCGGCGCGGGGTTCACCGCCCAACTCGGCGCGATGCGGATCTCCGAGGAGGTCGACGCGCTGGAGGTGATGGCGGTGCCGTCGGTGCCGTTCCTCGTGACGACGCGGGTGATCGCGGGGGTCATCGCGATCATCCCGATGTACACGATCGGCCTGCTGGCCAGCTTCGCCGCGGCGAGGCTGAACGTCACCCTCCTCAACGGCCTGCCCGGCGGCACGTACGACCACTACTTCGACCTGTTCCTGCCGGTCAGCGACATCCTCTACTCGTACCTCAAGGTCATCGCGTTCGCGATGGTGATCATCCTGATCCACTGCCACTACGGCTACCACGCCAAAGGCGGCCCCGCGGGCGTCGGCATCGCGGTCGGCAGGGCGGTGCGGCTGTCGATCGTCGCCGCGGCCGTCATGGACTTCTTCCTCACGCTCGTGATCTACGGGACGGACACGTCGGTGCGGGTGGCCGGATGAAGGCGCTGCGCGGGCTCGCGTTCCTGGGCGTGCTCCTGTTGCTGGGCGGTCTTGCCGTCGCGCAGTACGCGGGCGCCTTCCGCTCCGGCGTCCCGGTGACGCTCAAGGTCGACAGGGTGGGCACCCAGCTCGACCCGAAGGCCGACGTCAAGGTGCGCGGCCTCATCGTCGGCCGCGTCACGGCCGTCCACACCGACGGCGACGGCGCGACCATCTCCCTTTCGCTCGACCCGAAGCTGGTCGACCAGATCCCGGCCGACGTCACCGCCCGCCTCCTGCCCAAGACCCTGTTCGGGCAGAAGTTCGTGTCGCTCGTGCCGCCCGCCGTCCCGAGCACGAGCCGGATCGCCGCGGGCGCCGTGATCGGGCAGGACCGCAGCCGGTCGGCCGAGGAGGTCGAGCAGGTGCTCGACGACCTGCTCCCGCTCCTGCAAGCCGTCCGCCCGCAGGACCTCGCGACCACCCTCGGCTCGCTCTCCCAGGCCCTCCAGGGCCGCGGCCCGGAGCTGGGGCAGACGCTCGTGCGCCTGAACGCGCTGGTCGCGGGCGTGAACCCGGCGCTGCCGGACGTCAAGGCGGACATCACGCAGGTCGCCGACTTCTCCGAGCACCTCTCGGACTCCGCCCCCGCCCTGCTCGACGCCCTCGCCGACCTCACCGTGCCGAGCCGGACGATCGTCGACGAGAGCAGCGGGTTCCACGCCCTGTTCACCTCGGTGACCGGCGCGTCCGACGACCTGCGCGGCTTCCTCGACGCCAACGGGTCGGACATCATCGCGCTGGCGGCGTCCAGCCGTCCCACGCTCGCCACGCTGGCCCGGTACGCGCCGGAGTTCCCGTGCCTGTTCGGCCAGCTCGTCGACGTCATCCCGCGCGTCGACGCGGCGTTCGGCAAAGGCACGAACGAGCCGGGTCTGCACGTGACGCTGGAGATCGTCACCAACCGCGGCAAGTACGTGCCGGGCGAGCAGCCGAAGTACGAGGACAACCGCGGGCCTCGCTGCTACCCCGTGCTGCCCATCGGCCCGCAGTACCCACCCGACGGCCCATTCAAGGACGGCACCTACCCGACGCCCGCCCCGGTCGGCCAGCCCGGCCCTGAGTACACCCGCCTCGGGACGAACCCGTCCGCCTACGACATGGGCGTGCCCAACTCGCCCGGCGAGCGCCAGGTCGTGTCCGAGCTGGTGGCCCTCCACGACGGCAGCACCCCGAACGCCGTCCCGGCCTGGAGCTCGATGCTCGTCGGCCCGCTCTACCGCGGCACGGAGGTGGCGTTCGCATGAGCCGTGTCCCGGTCGGCCCCCTGGTCAAGTTCCTGACGTTCGCCCTGGTCGTGGCGTTGGCGACGACCGTGCTCGGCCTCACCATCGCCAATGCGCGGGGTGGTGCCCGCACCGGTTACAGCGCGACCTTCACCGACGCGTCCGGCCTGTTGCCCGGCGACGACGTTCGGATCGCGGGCGTCGTGGTCGGCAGCGTCGACAAGGTCGCGATCGTGGATCGGCGGATGGCGCAGGTCGATTTCAGCGTCGACGCGGCCCGGCCGCTCCCCGAGTCCGTGACCGCCGCGATCCGCTACAAGAACCTCATCGGCCAGCGCTTCCTCGCCCTCGGCCAAAGCGCGGGCGCAGCCGGAATGCTGCCGCCGGGTGGCATGATCCCGGCCTGGCGCACCACACCCCCGCTGAACCTCACCACGCTGTTCAACGGCTTCCAGCCGCTGTTCGCCGCGCTCGACCCCGAGCAGGTCAACCGGCTGTCGATGGAGATCGTGCAGGTGCTGCAGGGCGAAGGTGGCACCGTGGAATCGCTGCTGGCCAGCACGGCGTCGCTCACCACCGCGATCGCCGACCGCGACCAGGTGATCGGCCACGTGATCGACAACCTCAACCAGGTGCTGCAGACCATCAACGCCCGCGACGACCAGCTCTCGTCGCTGATCGGCACGCTGCGGCAGCTCGCGGCCGGGCTCGCCGCCGACCGGCAGCCGATCGGCCAGGCGATCTCCTCGATCGGCGACCTCACGCAGGTGACGGCCGGGTTCCTGGACGACGCCCGGCCCAGCCTGAAATCCGACATCGCCGCGCTCGGTGACCTGTCCACCCAGCTCGACGCCGGTGGGCCGACCATCGAGAAGTACCTGCAGACCGCGCCGGACAAGCTCAACACGATCGCACGCGCCGCGAGCTACGGCAGCTGGTTCCAGTTCTACCTCTGCAGCGTGAGCGGCACGATCGGCGTCGGCGACATCGTCCCGGCGCAGACCATCCCGGTGTTCCACTCGGACTCCCCGCGCTGCGGCCCTGACCCGGCGGGTCTCTCATGACCCGCCGCCCCGTGCCAATGGCGATCGGCGGCATCGTCGTTCTCGCGACGATCGTGCTGCTCGCCTGGGGCGCGCCCGCGCTGCTCACGGCGGCCATCACCTACCGCGCCGACTTCACCGAGGCGGCGGGCCTGCAAGCGGGCGACATGGTGACGATCGCGGGCGTCGAGGCGGGCCGCGTCGGTTCGGTCAAGCTCGACGGCGACCACGTGCGGGTGACCTTCGACGTCGCGGACGCCTGGGTCGGCGACCAGACGAGCGCGTCGATCCAGATCCGCACGCTGCTGGGCGCCAAGTACCTCGCGCTCGACCCGCAGGGCACCGGCCCGCTCGACCCGGCGACCCCGATCCCGCTGGCGCGCACGGCATCGCCGCTCGACGTCGTCGCCGCGTTCGACGGGCTCTCCGGCACGCTTGATCAGCTCGACACGAAACAGCTCGCCACCAGCCTCGAAACGCTCGCGACGACGTTCCGCGACACCCCCGCCGACGTCCGCGGCGCGCTCGAAGGGCTGTCGCGGCTGTCCACCACCATCGCGAGCCGCGACGACCAGATCCGCCAGCTCCTTGCGGGCACGCACCAGCTGTCGGGGGTGTTGGCCCAGCGCACCGACGACGTCACCGGACTGCTGTCCGACGGCAACCGGCTCCTCGGTGAGCTGCAGCAGCGGGAGGACGCCATCGCCCGCCTGCTCGACGGCACCCGCAAGCTGTCGCAGCAGTTGTCGGGCCTCGTCGCGGACAACCAGGCCCAGCTGCGCCCGACCCTGGAGACGCTCGGCCGCGTCGTCGACGTGCTGCAGCGCAACCAGGACGACCTCGCCGCGACGATCAAGAACGAGGCCGTCTTCATCCGCCTGTTCACCAACACCGTCGGCAGCGGCCACTGGTTCGACAACTACATCTGCGGGCTCCTGCCCACGCCCACCATCGGGCCGCTCAACCCAGGGGGCTGCTGATGCGGACGCTCCTCGCCTGCGTGCTCGCCGTGCTGGTCGCCGCGAGCGTCTCCGTCGTCGCGACGCACACCGGCGGCAGGCACATCAGCGCCTACTTCACCGACGCGTCCGCGCTGTTCCCTGACAACCAGGTGATGGTGCTCGGCGTGCCCGTCGGCACGATCGACACGATCACCCCGGAGGGCGGGCAGGTGCGCGTCGACATGACGATCACCGACCCGGACGTGCGGCTGCCCGCCGACGCGAAAGCGGCCGTCGTGTCGCCCAGCCTCGTCACCGGCCGCTACGTGCAGCTGCTGCCGCCGTGGCGCGGCGGCCCCGAGCTGCCCGACGGCGCGGTGATCCCCCTCTCCCGCACGGCCGTGCCGCTCGGCGTCGACGACCTCGCCCGCACCGCCACCCAACTCGCCGACGCGCTCGGCCCGAACGGGGCGAACCGGTCCGGCGCGCTGTCCGACGCGCTCACCGTCGGCGCCCGCAACCTCGACGGCAACGGGCAGGCCGTCAACGACTCGATCCGCAACCTCGGCGGGCTTTCGAGCACGTTGTCGGGGTCGAGCGCGGACCTGTTCGGCACGGTCACCGACCTGGAGACGTTCACCTCCGGACTGGCCAGGAGCGACGACCAGGTCGGCGCGTTCAACGGCCGCCTCGCCGACGTCACGGGGTTCCTCGCGGGGCAGCGCGGCGAGCTCGGCGGCGCGCTCGCGGACCTCTCGCGGGCGCTCGGCGACGTCGCGGGGTTCGTGCGCGACAACCGGGGCGCCCTGCACCACGACGTGGACGGGCTCACCGACGTCACCGCGACCCTGGTCGACCAGCAGCGGGCGCTCACGGAGGTGCTCGACGTGGCGCCCGCGGCGGAGAGCAACCTCGTCGAGACCTACAACGGCTCGTCGGGCACCCTCGACACCCGGGCCGACATCAACGAGCTGGCCAACCCGCCGCTGGTCACGCTGTGCAAGCTGCTCGGGGCCCCCGGTGGGAAGACGCCCGCAGGCGTGCCTGCTGCCGTCACCGATGCCTGCTCGTCGCTGTCGTCGGTGGTGTCGGGCGCCGTGCCGCTGCCGAGCGCGACCGACGTCCTCACCGCGCTGTACGCAAACCAGCCGCTGCCGGTGGCCGGGCTGGCGCTGCCGACGGTGCCCGCGCCCGCGCCGGGGGTGGGCTCGACGCCGCCGTCCGTTCCGCACCCGCCGTCGGCCAAGACCACCGGGGGCAGCGCGCCGCCGCCCGCGCTGTCGCCGATCCTGTCGCTGCTGGGCGGCGCGAAGTGAGGCGGCTGGTGGCCGTCCTGGCGGTCGTGGGCCTCACCAGCGGCTGCGGCGTGCTCTCCGGCGGGCTGCGCGGTGTCGACCTGCCCGGCGGCGCCGACCTCGGCGACCACCCCTACGCGGTCATGATCGAGCTGGCCGACGTCGTCGACCTCGTGCCGCAGTCGTTGGTGAAGGTCGCCGACGTGCCCGTCGGCGCGGTGTCGGCCATCGGCGTCGACCCGGCGACGTGGAACGCCCGCGTCACCGTCGAGGTCAACGGCGGCGTCACGCTGCCAGCCAACGCGACCGCGGAGGTGCGCACGACGAGCCTGCTGGGGGAGAAGTTCGTCGAGCTGGCCCCGCCCGCGCAGGGCGCGGAAGGCACCCTCGCACCGGGCGCGGTCATCCCGCTCGCCCGTTCGGGGCGGGCCGCGGAGGTCGAAGAGGTGCTGGGGTCGCTGTCGATGCTGCTCAACGGCGGCGGCGTCGCGCAGATCCGGACGATCTCGACCGAGCTGAACCACGCCCTCACGGGCAACGAGCCACAGGTGCGTGCCCTCTTGGCGAACCTGAACACGCTGGTCAGCGCGCTGGACAGCCGCAAGGGCGAGATCACGCGCGCGCTGGACGGCATCAACCGGCTCTCCGCCACCCTCGCCGCGCACCGTGGCGAGATCACCACCGCGCTCGACGGCCTGCAGCCGGGCCTCGCCGAGCTGGACCGCCAGCGCGGCCAGCTCGTGGACATGCTGCAGGCGCTCGACCGGCTCTCCGGGGTGGCGACCCACGTCGTTGACGCGAGCCAGGACGACCTCCTCGCCGACCTGCATTCGCTGCAGCCCACGTTGACGAAGCTCGCCGCGTCCGGCCAGAACCTGCCCAACTCGCTGCAGATCTTCGGCAGCTTCCCGTTCACCGACGCCGCACAGGCGGCCGTGGCGGGCGACTACACGAACCTCTACCTGAACGTCGACCTCGACCTCAAGGACCTGCTGGACAACCTCGCGCGGTCCAACCAACCCTTCCCGGGGCCGGGCACGCCGCTGTTCAACATGCTGCCGCCAACCGCGCAGGTGCTCAGCCCGCTGATCGGTGCGAGCTTGCCAACCGAGGCGCCGACGTTCCCGGTGCTCGGCGCGGTGCCGGTGCCGCTGGCGGGGGCTTCCCCGACGAAGCCGCCGACCACCCACGTGTCCGCAACGCCCCGACCATCGCCCGCCCCGTCCGTCGTCGACAAGATCCTCGGAGGGCTGTAGATGATCACGCGGAGGGTGCGCGTCCAGCTCCTCGGGCTGCTGCTGGTCACGGTGCTCGGGGTGGGCTGGGTCGGGTTCCGCTACGCGGGGTTCGGTGCTCTTTCCGGGGCGACCACCTACCCCGTGCACGTGCAGCTCGCCGACTCGGGCGGCATCTTCACCGGGGCGGACGTGACCTACCGGGGGGTGACCGTCGGGCGGGTCGGACCGCTCACGCTCACGGCCACCGGCGTCGACGTCCAACTCGACATCGACGCCACGGCCCCCGCGATCCCCGCCGACGTCGACGCGGCCGTCCGGAACCTCTCGCCGATCGGCGAGCAGTACGTCGACCTCCAGCCCCACGCGAACGGCGGCGGCACGCTGACGGGCGGCGCGACGATCCCGCTCGCGCGCACGAGCACGCCGGTCGGGGTGGAGGACCTCGTCACCCACCTCGACACGCTCGTGCGATCGGTGCCGCTCGACGCCCTGCGCACGGTCGTGGGGCAGCTGGGTATCGCGTTCGCGGACTCCGCACAGCCGCTCCGACGGCTGCTTTCCGCGACGTCGGAGTTCACGCAGTCAGCGCAGGACGCGCTGCCCCAGACCGTGGCCCTCCTGCACGACGGCCGGACCGTGCTCACCACGCAGAACCAGACCGCGGGCCAGTTCGCCGACTTCAGCCGCAGCCTCGCGGAGCTCGCCGAGCAGCTCAAGACGTCCGATCCGGACATCAGACGGCTGGTGCAGAACGGCCCGCCCGCCGCCGACCAGGTCAGCGGGCTCCTCGACGAGAGCGGCTCGGGCCTCGGGGACGTGGTGGCGAACCTGCTGACGGTGTCCCGGATCCTGGAGCCGCGGCAGTCCAACCTGGACCAGATCCTGGTCGTGTACCCCGGGATCTCGTCCGTGGCCCCGACCGTCGTGCCCGGCGACGGCTCCGCCCACCTGGGGCTCGTGCTCAACGTGTTCGACCCGCCGCCGTGCACGAAGGGGTACGAGGCCACCCCGCGGCGGGCAGGCAACGAGGTCGCGGACACGCCGGTGAACGCGCAGGCGCACTGCGCGGAGCCCTACAACAGCCCGATCGACGTGCGGGGGGCGCAGAACGTCCCGCAGCCCGGCGGCGGGCACGGCGATCCGGCCGCGGGCGTCGGCGGTGACCATGGCGCAGCCGACCGCGACCCCGCGCCCGTCCCGCTGCCCGCCCAACTGCCGACCGTGCCACTGCCGCTGAGCTCGCTCGCCCAGATCCTGCTGCCCTGACCGGAGGTGCCGATGACCAGCACGACCGACGACGCCCCGACCGAGGCCGCTCCGACCTCGCCGACTCCCGAGGCCGCGGAAGCGGTCGGCGAGGCGCCGGAGGACGGTGGCGAGGCCGCCGGGCGGAGTGGCGGCGCACCGACGCTCCGACGGGTGCTGGTCACCGCCGTGGTGCTCGCGGCGCTCGCGGCCGCCACGTTCGGCGCGCTGTGGGCATTCGCCGCGACCAGCGGGTCGCTGGAGCTGGCGCGCGACCGGGACGCCGTCCTCGTCGACGCCCGCCAGGCCGCGATCAACCTCAACACGCTGGACTACCGCAACGCGGCGGCCGGGCTCGACCGGTGGCAGCAGTCCTCGACCGGCCAGGTGCTGACCGAGTTCGAGCAGAACCGCGACCAGTACGCGAAGCTCGTGCAGGAGGCGCGGCGGGCCACGGTCGCGACGGTTCCGGCCGCTGCGGTCACGGAGCTGGACGAGCTGGCCGGGGTCGCGCGTGTGCTGGTCGCGGTCGACGTCACCGTCACCCCGGAGGGTCAGGCGCCCGCGGTCACCCGCCAGCGGTTGCAAATGGAGATGACCCGCACGCCGTCCGGCTGGAGGGCCAGCTTGCTCAGCCCGGTCCGCGCGCCCACCACCGGCGCCCGGAACTGACGCGGCAGGAGGCCCACCATGCCCAACCGTTCGCACTCCGCCCCGCCGCGTCGTCGCGCGACCGGCATCCGCCGTCCCCGCGTCGCGGGCCACACCCCGCGTCGCCCCACCCCGGCGCCCGTCAACCCGGCGAGCACCGAGCCCGAGGCGGTGATCGCGAGGTGGTGGCGGCGTCCCCTGCCGGTCCCGGTGCTCATCGGCGCGCTCGCGGTGCTCGTCGGGCTGGCGGTGTTCTTCGCCGTCGAGAACGCCGAGGTCCGGGGCACGCCGTCCGCGCAGAACACCGCGCTCGTCGACGTCGGGACGACCGCGCAGGTGAGCCAGCAGGTGACGGCCGCGCTCAAGACGATCTACTCGTTCGACTACACCCGCCTCGACCAGAACGAGGCCGCCGCCCGCGCCGTGATCACCCCCGCCTTCGCGGGCCAGTTCGACCAGCTCTTCAAGCAGGTGCGCGAGCTCGCACCCCAGCAGCAGGCCGTCGTGACCGCCACCGTGAACCTCGTCGGCGTCCAGTCGATCAGCGGCGACACCGCGACGCTGCTGGTCTTCCTCGACCAGCAGGCCACCCGTGCGCAGGCGGGCGGCGCGCCCCAGCAGCTCGCCGCCGCGGGCCGCCTGATGGTGACGGCTCAGCTCGTCGACGGGACGTGGAAGGTCGCCGCCGTCGACCCCCGCTGATCGAAGGGGCAGGCAGCAGGTATTCTGAACGGCGGTTCCACCGAAGACCGCAGGTCTGCGCCCCCTGAGCGATCAGAAGGCGCACGAAGGTTCCGCGCAGCGGACGGCCCGCGCAGGAGGACGAGGTCCAACCGGCGCCGCCGTGCGCCGGTTCACGCCCCGTGCGCTCCTGCGCCGGGGCGTTTGTCGTGTCGGGGCGTTCGTCGCGTCCGGGGACGGTGTGCACCACCAACCGACACCCCGAGAGGAGGCACACCGATGGCACGATCCGACAAGGTCACGGCGGTCGCCGAGATCGCCGAGAAGTTCCGGGGCTCATCCGCATCGGTGGTCACCGAGTACCGCGGGCTTTCCATGGCGCAGCTGACGACCCTTCGTCGTTCGCTCGGCGAGGGCACGACCTACCGCATCGCCAAGAACACGCTGGTCCAGCGGGCGGCGGCGGATGCGGGCGTCGAGGGGCTCGAGCAGATGCTCGTCGGCCCCACGGCGATCGCGTTCATCACCGGCGAGCCGGTCGATGCGGCCAAGGCGATCCGCGACTTCGCCAGGACCAACCAGAGCCTGGTGATCAAGGGTGGCTTCATGGACGGTCGCGCGCTGACCGTCACCGAGGTCAACCAGCTCGCCGACCTCGAATCGCGCGAAGTCCTGCTGGCCAAGCTGGCAGGCGCGATGAAGGCGAACCTCAGCAAGGCGGCAGCCCTGTTCGCGGCCCCGGCCTCGCAGGTCGCCCGGCTCGCGCAGGCGCTCGCCGACAAGCGAGCCGAGGAGGAGGGCGGCACCGCCGCTCCCGCCGAGGACAGCGCTGAGGACAGCGCTGAGGACAGCGCTGAGGACAGCGCTGAGGACAGCGCCGAGGACAGCGCCGAGGACAGCGCCGACGCCCCGGCCGAGGACAGCGCCGAGGCCCCCGCCGAAGACGCTCCCGCGTCCGACTCCTGACCACCACCCCATCCGTAAGAGAGGAACCGCCACCATGGCGAAGCTCACCACCGACGAGCTGCTCGAGGCCTTCAAGGACCTCACCCTGATCGAGCTCTCCGAGTTCGTGAAGAAGTTCGAGGAGACGTTCGACGTCACCGCCGCCGCGCCGGTCGCGGTCGCGGCCGCGCCCGCCGCGGCCGCCGCCGCCCCCGCCGAGGAGGAGAAGGACGAGTTCAATGTCGTTCTCGAGGCCGCGGGCGAGAAGAAGATCCAGGTCATCAAGGTCGTGCGCGAGCTCGTGTCCGGCCTGGGCCTGAAGGAGGCCAAGGACCTCGTGGAGTCGGCGCCGAAGCCGATCCTCGAGGGCGTCGCCAAGGACGCCGCCGAGGCCGCCCAGAAGAAGCTGCAGGATGCGGGCGCCAAGGTCAGCCTGACCTGATCCCTGTGCGCGGAAACAGGTGCCATAGCCCCTGTTTCCGCGCACAACGGCGCAGGTGCGTCAGCGGTTGCGCAGCTCGCGGCGCAGCAGCTTGCCCGTAACCGTCTTGGGGATCTCGTCGAGGAACTCGATCTGGCGGGGGTACTTGTAGGCCGCCATCCGGTCCTTCGTGAACGCGATCAGCTCCTCGGCCGTCGCGGTCTTGCCGGGCCGTAGGCTCACGAACGCCTTGACCGTCTCGCCCCGGTACTCGTCGGGGACGCCGATCACCGCGGCCTCCCGCACCGCCTCGTGCTCGTAGAGAACGTCCTCGACCTCACGCGGCCAGACCTTGTAGCCGCCCGCGTTGATCTGGTCCTTCTTGCGGTCGACGATGTAGAACCAGCCCTCGGCGTCCATGTACCCCACGTCGCCGGTGTGCAGTGAGCCGCCGGGGATCGCGTTCTGGGTGTCCTCGGGCTTGTTCCAGTACCCCGCGACCACCTGCGGTCCGGTCGTCACGATCTCGCCGATCTCGCCGGGCGGCAGCTCGTTGCCCTCGTCGTCGAGGATCTGCACCACGGTGTTGTAGATCGGCACGCCCACGGAGAGCGCGCCCGACGCCTCGTCCACCGGGCCCTGGACGCCCATCGGCGTGCCGTGCGAAGGGGAGGTCGTCTCGGTCAGCCCGTACACGTTGTGGATGTAGTGGCCGAACACCGACGAGAACGCTTTCACGGTGGTTGGCGGGATCGGCGCGCCGCCCGAGAGGATCTTGGTCAACGACTTCAGCGCGTCGGCCTCGGCGTTCGGCGCGTTCATCAGCGCGATGAACACGGTGATCGACCCGACGGTGAACGTCGGCCGGTGCTCCCGGATCACGTCGATGCCAAGGCTGGGCTCGAACCGGTGGAACAGCACCAGCGGGGCGCCGAGCAGCAGCGACACCGTGACGTGCGCGATCAGCCCGGTGATGTGGAAAAGGGGCGCCACGCCGAGCACGACGTCGGAGCCGGTCAAGCCACACCAGTCGCGGTAGGCCTGGCTGTTGAACGTCACGTTGCCGTGGGTGTTCATCGCCCCCTTGGGCGGCCCGGTGGTGCCCGACGTGTACGTGAGGAACGCGACGTCACCCGCCTCGTAGCTCACCTCGGGCGGCGTCTGACCGCGGAACCGCTCGATGAGCTCGATCAGGTCCACGGTGCCGTCGGGCGTGGCCCGCTTCGACGAGGGGAACGCGCGGGGGTCGTTGCGGGTCTGGTACTCCAACTCCGAGGTGGTGATCACGGTTCGCACGTCCGTCTCGCCGATGACCGGCGCCGCGACGTCGCGGTAGAGGCTCTCCAGGCACACCAGCACGGTGGCTCCTGAGTCTCGCAGGAGCAGCGAGAGCTCTCGCCCGCGGTTCATCGGGTTGATCGATACGGCGATGCCGCCCGCCTTCCACGCGCCGACCAGCCCGATCACGAACTGGGGGACGTTCTGCAGGTAGAGCGCCACGCGGTCACCCCTGGCCAGCCCGCCGTCGAGGAGTCCGGCGGCGAAGGCGTCGGTCAGCGCGTCGAGCTCGCGGTAGGTGATGTGCCCGTCGAAGTAGCGGACGGCATCCCCGTCGAGATTGCGCGCCGCGCCCGCCTTGAACATGGCCAGCGCGTCGGTGAACTCCGGCGTGATGTCATGCGGCTGTCCCTCGCCGTAGAGGTGCAGCCACGGCCGTTCTTCGTAGCGGCCCATCAGCGGATCGCAATCGGGTTGACCGGCGCGCCCGTCCCGCCGACGACCTTGAGCGGCGCCGCGGCGTAGAGGAAGTTCCACCGCCCGTCCTCCGCGCAGGCTGCGGCCAGGTCGTCCAGCCAGACGATCTCGGTGAGCGCGACGCCGAGGTTGCGCATCAGGGCGCAGTGCAGCGGCAGCGCGACGCCGGTCTCGGGCTCGAACGTGACCTCGTTGGCGATCGTGTCGGTGACGAGGTTGGGGACCTCCCGCTGCTGGAACCACTCGACGAGCTCGCGCGAGTAGGTGAGGCCGGGCTCCTTGAAGCCGTCCATGAACTTCTCTTTGTCGTTGAGCTCGTACCAGTACTTCAGCCACCCGGTCCGGACGCAGAGGATGTCGTGGGGCTCGATCGTGACGCCCTGCGCCGATGCCGCGGCCTCAAGGTCGTTGTGGTCGAACGTCTCGCCCTTCTCCAGCCAGTCCTTGCCGCGGTGACGGGCCATGTCGATCAGGACGCCCCGCCCCACGACGCCCTTCTCGGCGATCGGCAGCACGGACGCGACGTCCATCGTGCCGACGGTGGTGCGGGCGTCGTAGCCGTTCCAGAGCTGCCCGTCGTACCAGACGTGGCCCAGCGCGTCGTACTGCGTCGAGCCCTGCAGGAAGATCTCCGCGGTGTCGTCGGCGTAGTGCAGGCCGCCGGGGAACTGGGGGGCGCCGTCGCCGTCCCACGACGACTCGTCGAGCGCCATCTTCTTCGCCATCGGCGAGCGTCCCGGCCACACCGGGTCGCCGGGCCCGTCGGTGCGGCCCATCCGGATCTGGAGCGTGAACACGTCGCCCGTGCGGATGTGCTGGACGCCCCGCAGCACCTCTTTCGCGTCGAGGTAGTTCAGCGCGCCCAGCTCGTCGTCGGGACCCCACTTGCCCCAGTTCTTCGGCGTGTCGGCACCCAGCAGCTCGTTCATGGAAGGGGCGTCGGGCATGGAGGACTCCTCGTCGTCGTCGACGGAACGCGTGACAGGGTCCGATCGTTCGACGGGCCCCCTGGCCTGTCAAACGCTGGCGAGGACGCCCGATCGGCGACTACGCTGCGTGGGATGCCCGGCTGGGTGATCGGGATACCGACCGTCTGCCGAATCGGTTCGCACCGGTGCTGATCACCGGTTCTCGGGTATTGCACAGTCCGGCGGTCGGCGGGGCAGGGTGAAGGCGACGTGAAGCGGGCGAGCGGCACATCGTCACACGCCGTGCTCGCCGGTCGTCCCGCAAAGAGGACCACTTACCGACGCGTAGGGCCTTGACTCGGTGCGCCGGTCAGGTCACTCTTAGGTCTCGATGGTGTGCTTGGTGACCCATCTCGACAGCCGCTGCGTTTGCAGCTAGACTGACTCTTTGCGCTGCCCTCATCCTGCTCGCGTGCGCTTGAAGCGGTCTCAGTGTCGAGATCTCCCCGAATGTGCGCGGTGTCGGGCTGAAGGCCGTGCCCTGACAACAGACGGCGTGCACCGGTCAGGCCTCGTGCTCCGCCCGCCCGCTCCGGACCTCCCGCCCGGGGCGCGTGGGAGACGGTATCGCGAGACCCCCGGCGCTCGCCAGATGAGAGCGCAGTTCCGGAAGGACGCATCTTGGCATCGCCGCACGCCACCAAGACCCTCGCGACCACCTCCGACCACCTGAATCTCCCCGGGGCGCCCACACGCGTCTCCTTCGCGAAGATCCGCGAGCCGCTCCGGGTGCCCGATCTGCTCGATCTGCAGACCCAGTCTTTCGAGTGGCTGGTGGGCGATGAGGCGTGGTTCCAGCGGCGGATCGACGCCGGAGACGAAAACCCGATCGGTGGTCTGGAGGAGATCCTCACCGAGATCTCCCCGATCGAGGACTTCTCCGGATCTATGTCCCTCTCCTTCTCCGATCCTCGCTTCGACGAGGTGAAGGCCTCCGAGGAGGAGTGCAAGGACAAGGACATGACCTACGCGGCCCCGCTGTTCGTCACGGCGGAGTTCACGAACAACACCACCGGTGAGATCAAGAGCCAGACGGTCTTCATGGGCGATTTCCCCGTGATGACCCGCAAGGGCACCTTCATCATCAACGGCACCGAGCGCGTTGTCGTGTCGCAGTTGGTCCGCTCGCCGGGGGTCTACTTCGACACCGCTATCGACAAGTCCACCGACAAGGACGTCTTCTCCGTCAAGATCATCCCGTCCCGCGGGGCGTGGCTGGAGTTCGACGTCGACAAGCGCGACACCGTCGGCGTGCGCATCGACCGCAAGCGCCGCCAGCCGGTCACCGTGCTGCTCAAGGCGCTCGGTTGGGACAACGAGCGCATCCAGCAGCGTTTCGGCTTCTCCGAGACGATGCTCGCCACCCTCGAGAAGGACCACACCGCGGGCCAGGACGAGGCCCTGCTGGACATCTACCGCAAGCTCCGCCCCGGCGAGCCGCCCACCAAGGAGAGCGCGCAGGCCCTGCTGGAGAACCTGTTCTTCAAGGACAAGCGCTACGACCTGGCCAAGGTCGGCCGCTACAAGGCCAACAAGAAGCTCGGCCTCTCCATCGAGGCCTCGATCGGCACGCTGACCGAAGAGGACATCGCCACCACCATCGAGTACCTCGTCCGGCTGCACGCAGGCGACACCTCGATGACGGTCGGCGAGGGCGACCATGCGGTCACGATCCCCGTCGAGACCGACGACATCGACCACTTCGGCAACCGGCGCCTGCGCACGGTCGGCGAGCTGATCCAGAACCAGATCCGCGTCGGCCTCTCCCGCATGGAGCGCGTCGTCCGCGAGCGCATGACCACGCAGGACGTCGAGGCGATCACGCCACAGACCCTGATCAACATCCGCCCGGTCGTGGCGGCGATCAAGGAGTTCTTCGGCACGTCGCAGCTGTCGCAGTTCATGGACCAGACCAACCCGCTGGCCGGGCTCACCCACAAGCGCCGCCTTTCGGCGCTCGGCCCCGGCGGCCTCTCCCGCGAGCGTGCGGGCATGGAGGTCCGCGACGTCCACCACAGCCACTACGGCCGCATGTGCCCGATCGAGACGCCGGAAGGCCCGAACATCGGCCTGATCGGCTCGCTGTCGAGCTTCGCGCGGGTCAACCCGTTCGGCTTCATCGAGACGCCCTACCGCAGGGTCGTCGACGGCGTGGTCACCGAGGCCATCGACTACCTCACCGCCGACGAGGAGGACCGCTTCGTCGTCGCGCAGGCCAACGCGCCGCTGAACGACGACGGCTCCTTCCAGGAGGAGCGGGTTCTGGTGCGCCGCAAGGGCGGCGAGGTCGACTACATCCCGCCCACGGGCGTCGACTACATCGACGTGTCGCCGCGCCAGATGGTGTCGGTCGCCACCGCGATGATCCCGTTCCTCGAGCACGACGACGCCAACCGCGCGCTGATGGGCGCCAACATGCAGCGCCAGTCGGTGCCGCTGCTGCGTTCCGACTCGCCGCTGGTCGGCACCGGGATGGAGCTGCGCGCCGCGGTCGACGCCGGTGACGTCGTCGTCGCCGAGAAGGCGGGCGTCATCGAGGAGCTGTGCGCCGACTTCATCACGGTGATGGCCGACGACGGCAGCCGCCAGACCTACCGGCTGCACAAGTTCCGCCGCAGCAACCAGGGCACGTGCACCAACCAGAAGCCGATCGTGGACGAGGGCGCGCGCGTCGAGGTGGGCCAGGTGCTCGCCGACGGGCCGTGCACCGAGAACGGCGAGATGGCGCTGGGCAAGAACCTGCTCGTGGCGATCATGCCGTGGGAGGGCCACAACTACGAGGACGCGATCATCCTCTCGCAGCGGCTCGTGCAGGACGACGTGCTCACGTCGATCCACATCGAGGAGCACGAGATCGACGCCCGCGACACCAAGCTGGGCGCCGAGGAGATCACCCGGGACATCCCGAACGTCTCCGAGGAGGTGCTGGCCGACCTCGACGAGCGCGGCATCATCCGCATCGGTGCCGAGGTGCAGCCGGGCGACATCCTGGTCGGCAAGGTCACGCCAAAGGGCGAGACGGAGCTGACCCCCGAGGAGCGCCTGCTGCGGGCGATCTTCGGCGAGAAGGCGCGCGAGGTGCGCGACACCTCGCTGAAGGTGCCGCACGGCGAGAACGGCAAGGTCATCGGCATCCGGGTGTTCTCCCGCGACGACGAGGACGAGCTGGCGCCGGGCGTCAACGAGCTGGTGCGGGTGTACGTCGCCCAGAAGCGCAAGATCCAGGACGGCGACAAGCTCGCGGGCCGCCACGGCAACAAGGGCGTCATCGGCAAGATCCTCCCGGTGGAGGACATGCCGTTCCTTCCCGACGGCACCCCGATCGACATCATCCTCAACACCCACGGCGTGCCGCGCCGCATGAACATCGGCCAGGTACTGGAGACCCACCTCGGGTGGATCGCCAAGACCGGGTGGGACATCGACGGCACCCCCGATTGGGCAGACAAGATGCCCGAGGAGCTCTACTCCGTCCCGCCGGGCACGAAGACGGCCACGCCGGTCTTCGACGGCGCCAAGGAGCACGAGATCATGGGGCTGTTGGGCAGCACGCTGCCCAACCGCGACGGCGAGCGGATGGTCGGGCCGGACGGCAAGGCGCAGCTGCTCGACGGCCGCTCCGGCGAGCCGTACCCGTTCCCGGTGGCCGTGGGCTACATGTACATCCTCAAGCTGCTCCACCTCGTGGACGACAAGATCCACGCGCGGTCCACAGGCCCCTACTCGATGATCACGCAGCAGCCGCTGGGCGGTAAGGCCCAGTTCGGTGGCCAGCGGTTCGGCGAGATGGAGTGCTGGGCCATGCAGGCGTACGGCGCCGCCTACACGCTGCAGGAGCTGCTGACGATCAAGTCCGACGACGTCGTGGGCCGGGTCAAGGTCTACGAGGCGATCGTCAAGGGCGAGAACATCCCCGAGCCGGGCATCCCGGAGTCCTTCAAGGTGTTGTTGAAGGAGCTCCAGTCGCTCTGCCTGAACGTCGAGGTGCTCTCCAGCGACGGCGCGGCGATCGAGATGCGCGACACCGACGATGAGGACCTCGAGCGGGCCGCGGCGAACCTGGGCATCAACCTGTCCAGCCGCCCCGGATCCGACTCGATGACCGTCGACGACCTCGTCAACTGATCCCGCCCGAGCCGAGCTACGAAGGAACTGAGGACACATAGTGCTCGACGTCAACTTCTTCGACGAACTGCGCATCGGCCTGGCCACGGCGGAGGACATCCGGCAGTGGTCGCACGGCGAGGTGAAGAAGCCGGAGACCATCAACTACCGCACCCTCAAGCCGGAGAAGGACGGGCTCTTCTGCGAGAAGATCTTCGGCCCCACCCGCGACTGGGAGTGCTACTGCGGCAAGTACAAGCGCGTCCGCTTCAAGGGCATCATCTGTGAGCGCTGTGGCGTCGAGGTCACGCGCGCCAAGGTGCGCCGTGAGCGGATGGGCCACATCGAGCTGGCCGCACCCGTCACCCACATCTGGTACTTCAAGGGTGTCCCGAGCCGGTTGGGCTACCTGCTCGACCTGGCCCCCAAGGACCTCGAGAAGATCATCTACTTCGCGGCGTACGTGATCACGTCGGTCAACAAGGACCAGCGCCACGAGGACCTCACCACGCTCGAGAACGAGATGGGCGTGGAGCGCAAGCGCGTCGAGCAGCGGCGCGACTCCGACGTCGAGGCGCGCGCCCAGAAGCTTGAGGCCGACCTCGCCGAGCTGGAGGCGGAGGGCGCCAAGAGCGACGTCCGCCGCAAGGTCAAGGAGGGCGGCGAGCGCGAGATGCGCCAGCTCCGCGACCGGGCCCAGCGCGAGCTGGACCGGCTCGACGAGATCTGGAGCACCTTCACCAAGCTCGACGTCCAGCAGCTGATCGCCGACGAGTCGATCTACCGGGAGCTGTACGACCGGTACGGCGACTACTTCACCGGCGCCATGGGTGCCGAGGCGATCCAGACCCTGCTGCAGAACTTCGACATCCCGGCCGAGGCGGAGAACCTCCGCGAGATCATCCGCACCGGCAAGGGCCAGAAGAAGCTGCGCGCGCTCAAGCGGCTCAAGGTCGTCGCGGCGTTCCAGACCACCGGCAACTCGCCGATGGGCATGGTGCTCGACTGCGTGCCGGTGATCCCGCCGGACCTGCGCCCCATGGTGCAGCTCGACGGTGGCCGGTTCGCCACGTCCGACCTGAACGACCTGTACCGCCGCGTGATCAACCGCAACAACCGCCTCAAGCGACTGATCGACCTCGGCGCACCCGAGATCATCGTCAACAACGAGAAGCGGATGCTGCAGGAGGCCGTCGACGCGCTGTTCGACAACGGCAGGCGCGGCCGTCCGGTCACCGGGCCGGGCAACCGCCCGCTCAAGTCGCTGTCGGACCTGCTCAAGGGCAAGCAGGGCCGGTTCCGCCAGAACCTGCTCGGCAAGCGCGTCGACTACTCCGGCCGTTCGGTCATCGTGGTCGGCCCGCAGCTCAAGCTGCACCAGTGCGGCCTGCCCAAGCAGATGGCGCTGGAGCTGTTCAAGCCGTTCGTCATGAAGCGGCTGGTCGACCTCAACCACGCGCAGAACATCAAGTCTGCCAAGCGCATGGTGGAACGCGGCCGCTCGCAGGTGTGGGACGTGCTGGAGGAGGTCATCTCCGAGCACCCGGTGCTGCTCAACCGCGCACCGACCCTGCACCGCCTCGGCATCCAGGCCTTCGAGCCGCAGCTGGTGGAAGGCAAGGCCATCCAGCTGCACCCGCTGGTCTGCGAGGCGTTCAACGCCGACTTCGACGGCGACCAGATGGCGGTGCACCTGCCGCTGTCGGCCGAGGCGCAGTCCGAGGCGCGCGTGCTGATGCTGTCGTCGAACAACATCCTCTCGCCCGCGTCCGGCCGCCCGCTGGCCATGCCGCGGCTGGACATGGTCACCGGCCTCTTCCACCTGTCGCGGCTGCGTGAAGAGGCACACGGCAACGGCGGCAGGTACTCCTCGGTCGCCGAGGCGATCATGGCGTACGACCGGAAGGTCCTGCACCTGCAGGCGCCGATCAAGATCCGGCTGTCGGGTGTCGTGCCGCCCGCGGCGCTCTACCCCGCGCTGTCGGCCGACGGCTGGTCGGCGGGGGAGCCGTGGATCGCGGAGACCACCCTCGGGCGGGTGCTGTTCAACGAGCTGCTCCCGGCGGACTACCCGTTCGTCAACGAGCCGCTGCCCAAGAAGCGCCAGGCCGCGATCATCAACGACCTGGCCGAGCGGTACTCGATGACCGAGGTCGCGCAGGTGCTCGACCGGCTCAAGGACGCAGGCTTCTACTGGGCCACGCGCTCCGGGGTCACCCTGGCCGTGTCCGACGTGGTCGTCCCGCCGAACAAGCAGGAGATCCTCGACGGGTACGAGGTCCGCGCCGAGCAGATCAACCGGCGTTACCTGCGCGGTGCCCTTTCGCACCAGGAGCGCAACGACGAGCTCGTCAAGATCTGGACGCAGGCCTCGGAAGAGGTCGCGAAGGCGATGGAGGCCAACTTCCCGCCGGACAACCCGATCCCGACGATCGTGCAGTCCGGCGCGGCGGGCAACATGGCCCAGGTCCGGCAGCTGGCGGGCATGAAGGGCCTGGTGGCCAACCCGAAGGGCGAGTACATCCCGCGGCCGATCAAGTCCAACTTCCGCGAGGGCCTGTCCGTGCTGGAGTACTTCATCTCCACGCACGGCACCCGGAAGGGCTTGGCGGACACGGCGCTGCGCACCGCCGACTCGGGCTACCTCACCCGGCGCCTGGTGGACGTGTCGCAGGACGTCATCGTCCGCGAGGTCGACTGCGGCACCGAGCGCTCGATCGTCATGCCGGTCACCGAGGAGGGCCCCGGCGGCACCCGGATCCCGCACCGCTACATCCGCACGAGCGTCTACGCGCGCACGTCGGCGGAAGAGGTCATCGGCGCGGACGGCGACGTGATCGTCCAGCGCGGCGAGGACCTCGGCGACCCGGCGCTCGACGCGCTGGTCGAGGCGGGCGTCCGCACCATCAAGGTGCGCAGCGCGCTCACCTGCACGTCGGCCACCGGCATCTGCGCCATGTGCTACGGGCGCTCGATGGCCACCGGCAAGCTGGTGGACGTCGGCGAGGCGGTCGGCATCGTCGCGGCGCAGTCGATCGGCGAGCCGGGCACCCAGCTGACGATGCGCACGTTCCACGTCGGCGGTGTGGCGGGCGACGACATCACCACCGGTCTGCCGCGTGTCCAGGAGCTGTTCGAGGCGCGTGTCCCCAAGGGCAAGGCGCCGATCGCGGACGTCGACGGGCGCATCGCGATCGAGGACGGCGAGCGCTTCTGGAAGATCACCCTCACGCCGGACGACGGCGGCGAGGAGATCGTCTACGACAAGCTGTCGAAGCGGCAGTGGCTCGCCACGCACGTCGTCGACGGCAGCGAGCGCGCACTGCAGGACGGCGACCACGTGCACGTGGGCCAGCTGCTCCTGGAGGGCACCGCCGACCCGCACGAGGTGCTGCGTGTCATGGGCCCGCGCGAGGTGCAGCTGCACCTGGTGCGTGAGGTGCAGAAGGTGTACCGCACGCAGAGCGTGGACATCCACGACAAGCACATCGAGGTGATCATCCGGCAGATGCTGCGTCGGGTCACGATCATCGACTCGGGGTCAACGGAGTTCCTGCCCGGCGCGCTCGCCGAGCGGGCCGACTTCGAGACGCAGAACCGTCGGGTGGTGGCCGAGGGCGGCGAGCCCGCCTCCGGGCGCCCGGTGCTCATGGGGATCACGAAGGCCTCGCTGGCCACGGAGTCGTGGCTGTCCGCGGCCTCGTTCCAGGAGACCACCCGGATCCTCACCGATGCCGCGATCAACGGAAAGCGCGACAAGCTCGTCGGGCTGAAGGAGAACGTGATCATCGGCAAGCTGATCCCGGCGGGCACCGGCATCAGCCGCTACCGCAACATCCAGGTCCAACCCACCGAGGAGGCCCGCGCGGCCGCCTACGCCCTGCCGAGCTACGACGACGGCTACTACAGCCCCGACGTGTTCGGCACCGGCACCGGCGCCGCCGTGCCGCTGGACGACTACGACTTCGGCCGCGACTACCGCTGACCGAAGCAGGGTCCCGAACGGGGCCGGTAACCGCTCTCCCGTGGCGGTGACCGGCCCCGTTCGTCGTCCCGGCGCCCACCCCATCGCGACTTCGCACCCTTTCGGTGACTTCGCACCCCGCAGGCGGGGTGCGAAGTGGTGCCAAAGGGTGCGAAGTCGGCTGGCTACCGGACGAGGACGAGCTGTCGGGTGGCTCTGGTCATCGCGACGTAGAGATCGGCGGGGCAGCGCGCCCCGATCGTCTCGGGATCGACGACGGCCACCACGTCGAATTCGAGGCCCTTCGCCGAGCCCGGGGTGTGCACCACGGCGGGGCCGAGGTCGGGCAGCGCCACTGGGTCCGGCGCGATCACCGCGACGGTGCCGGGGCCTGCGTCCGCGACGACGGCGGGCAGCTCGCTCATGGCGACCTGGCGGGGCGGTTCGCCGGTCGACCGGACGGACCGCGGCACCCGATGGCGCTCGGCCTCGGGCAGCACGAGCGCGGCGGCCTCCATGATCTCGGCCGGGGTCCGGTAGTTCACCGTCAGGGCCCGGAGCGCGACGCGTTCGCCCACGACAGGGCCCAGCACGTCGGCCCATGCCCGGGCGCCCGCGGGCGCGCTGCGCTGGGCCAGGTCGCCGACCGCGGTGATCGACCGGCTGGGGCAGCGCCGGGCCAGCACGTGCCAGTCCATTGCGGACAGTTCCTGCGCCTCGTCGACGACGAGGTGCCCGTACGTCCACTCCCGGTCAGCGGCCGCCCGCTCGGCGACGGTTCCGGTGAGCTCCTCCTCGAACCGGGCGGCGAGCAGGTCGGCGGTGACGAAGTCCGTCGCGCGCACCTCGTCGGCGTCCTCGCCCGCGATCTGCCGGTCGTGCCCTGCGATCGACTCGAGGACCTTCGTGGCGAAGCGGACGTCGTCGGCATGGCGGGTGCGCCTGCGGGGGAGGGGGCCGAGCAGCTCGGCGAGCTCGTCCAGCAGAGGCGCGTCCGACACCGTCCAGGCGGCGCCGTCGAAGCGGTGCAGCGCGGGGTCGGCGCCGACCGCGGCCAGGCGTTCTGGCGATTCGAGCAGGCGCGCGAGCAGGCGTTCCGGGGTCCGCAACGGCCACAGCTGGTTCAGCACCCTCCGGAAGCCGGGGTGGTCGACCAGCTCGTCGCGCAGGTCGTCGGCCAGATCGCGGGCGATGACCGCGGCGGATTCCGCGGGGTCGGGGGCGAAGTCGTCGTCCTTGAACGCCGCGTCCACCTTGACGCCGTTCGGGTCGGCCAGTACCCCACCGGTGATCACGTCGACGCCGCGCGCGACGAGCTGCGCGACCATACCCTCGGCGAAGACCATCCGTGCCGCGTTGTGCGGCCGTCCGCTGTCGCGCGCACCGTCCCTGGCCCGAGCGGCGATCGTGCGATCGACCTCCACCGTCACGGCGTCGAGCGCGATGGGAATCGGTGCGTCGGGAAGGGACTGCTCGGCGGCCACCGCCCGGCGCAGAACCTCGCACATCGCCAGGTCGCCCTTGATCCGGGCAACCTGCGGCCGGTCGGGGGCCGTGGCGTCGACGCCGTGGTGGAGCCTGCCGGGGGTGGTGAACACGACAGCCGTCTCGCCGAGCGACGGCAGCACGCCCCCGACGTACTCCAGGAACGGGCCGCTCGGGCCGACGACCAGCACGCCGCGGCGGGCCAGCCGCTCGCGGTGGGTGTAGAGCAGGTAGGCCACCCGGTGCAGCGCCACGGCGGTCTTCCCGGTGCCCGGTCCGCCCTCGATCACGACCGTGCCCGCGAGCGGCCGTCGGATGATCGCGTCCTGCTCGGCCTGGATCGTGGCCACGATGTCGCGCATCGCCGTGCCGCGCGGCGCCGACAGCGCGGCCAGCAGCGCGGGATCGGCCGCGGCGTCCGGTGCGTCGGTGCGGCCCGCTGCGAAGACGTCGTCGTGAATGTCGACGACCCGCTCGTCGGAGGCGGTCCCGGCAAGCGCGAAATGCCGTCTGCGCGTCAATCCCATCGGCGTTGCCAGGGTTGCGCAGTAGAACGGTTGGGCCGCGGGCGCTCTCCAATCCAGCAGCGCGGTGACGTCATCAGCGTCGGACAATCCGATCCGGCCGACGTAGCGGGGCGGGCCGTCGAAGCCGTCCAGCCGTCCAAAACACAGCCCGGATCGGGCCGCCCTGAGCTGCGCGCCCCGCTCCGACCAGCGGTGGACCGCGACATCGCGCTCCCAGCGTGCGGAGAGCTCACCGCCTGCGCGCGCCGACAGCGCCGCAGTGGACCGGCCGGACACGACGTCCAGCTCGGCGGCGAGCAGTCGATGCAGCTCCTGGAGGTGGTGGGTCTCGACGGCGAGCTCGCTGGCCAACGAGCGGTATTCCACAGGATCCCCATTCGTGGTACAGTAGAAATAGGAATGGCGTTGATTCCGTTTCTGGGAATCCCTTTAGTATAGCGCGAAATCCTTTTTCCGCGCCTCAATTTCCGCGTGGCCCTCCCGTGCAGTCGGCGCGCAGCGCGGCACCAAGGCCCGCGATCGCGGCGTCGGCCTCGGCCAACAGCCCTGCGAGCACCGGGAAGTCGTGCCACATCCCGTCGACACGCTGGTAGGTCACCGCCACACCGGCGGCGCCTGCGCGGTCGACCAGCCGGTCCGCGTCGTCCACGAGCACCTCGGCGGCGCCCGCGACGACATGCAGCGGCGGCATGCCGGTGAGGTCGGCCTCGAGCGGCCGCAGGTCTGCGGCGTCGACGGGACCGCGGTACATGTTCGCCGCGATCGGCAGCCATGCCGGGTCGAGCATCGCATCCGACGCGGCGTTCGCGGCGATGGAGGGCGCGGAGCACGTGAGGTCGAGCCACGGCGAGATCAACCCGACCGACCCCGGCAGCTCTTCACCGGCCGCGCGCAGCCGCAGCAACAACGTCAACGCCAGGCCCCCACCCGCGGAATCACCGACGACCGCGATGCGTTGTGCCTCATGTCCAGCGGCCCGGAGGGCGCGGAAGGCGGCGTACGCGTCCTCGGCTGCGGCCGGGTACGGGTGTTCGGGAGCGAGCCGGTAATCCGGCGCGTGCACCGGAGCGCCGGTGGCGCGGCTCAGGTGGGCGAGCAGGCCGCGGTAGGCGCGCGCCGAAGCCACCTGGTAGCCGCCGCCGTGCAGGTAGAGCACCCGGTGCACACCGGGCCTGCCGGTGACCGTCACGGTGGTGGGCACCCCGCCGAGCACGCCCCGCGCGTGGCGCGTGCCGCGGGGCGGCGGGCTGACGGTGCCGGTGAGGTCCAGCAGGCGGCGCCGCAGTCCGACGGGTAGCCGTGGATCGAGGAGGGGAGCGATGCCGAACCGGGTGAGAACACGGGCCGCAGGCGGTGACAGGCGCACACCGGACGGTAACGCTCGAACGGGGTGTCGGCGTGACAGAGCGTACGACGAACGGAGCCACCCGGGCGGTGAGCGGGCCTGCCCTCTTGCGATCAGGTGACGTCTTGGGGCACCCTGCCTGAACCAACAGGCGCTGACACGGACCCGTTTTGACCCTCCTTCGGCGGGCCGGGTACCCTTGTGTCTTGCGCTCGACCGCGGTCGGGCCGATCTGCGTGCCCGATGCCGCCTCACCACGGCGCCCGGGCCCGTGGGCCCCATGGGCTCCCCGCGAGGTCCCCGATCTCCGCGCTCAACCGATGGGGTGCGACACGCCCGACCTCGGGTGTGGGTGGCCACCCGGTCGCCAGCACGACATGCCAGCAGAACGAGAAGCACAGCACGCCGACGGGAAGAAGTAGACGGTTCATGCCCACGATCCAGCAGCTGGTCCGCAAGGGCCGTCAGGACAAGGCCACCAAGACGAAGACGGCCGCGCTCAAGGGAAGCCCCCAGCGCCGCGGCGTGTGCACGCGCGTGTACACGACCACGCCGAAGAAGCCGAACTCCGCGCTGCGCAAGGTCGCCCGCGTCAAGCTCTCCAGCCAGATGGAGATCACGGCGTACATCCCTGGCGAGGGCCACAACCTCCAGGAGCACTCGATCGTCCTGGTCCGCGGCGGCCGTGTGAAGGACCTTCCCGGCGTGCGCTACAAGATCGTCCGCGGTTCGTTGGACACGCAGGGCGTCAAGAACCGCAAGCAGGCGCGTAGCCGCTACGGCGCGAAGAAGGAGAAGGGCTGACATGCCGCGCAAGGGACCCGCACCGAGGCGGCCGCTCGTCTCGGACCCGGTGTTTAGCTCGCCGCTGGTCACCCAGCTGGTGAACAAGGTGCTGAAGGACGGTAAGCGCAGCCTCGCGGAGCGCATCGTCTACGCGGCGCTGGAGGGCACCCGGGACAAGACCGGCAACGACCCCGTCGTCACCCTCAAGCGCGCGCTGGACAACGTGAAGCCCGCGCTGGAGGTGCGCAGCCGCCGTGTCGGTGGCGCCACCTACCAGGTGCCCGTCGAGGTCCGCGCCGTCCGGCAGACCACGCTCGGCCTGCGATGGCTGGTGTCCTACGCCTCGCAGCGCCGCGAGAAGACCATGGTCGAGCGGCTCATGAACGAGCTGCTCGACGCGAGCAACGGCCTCGGCGCCGCCGTGAAGCGGCGCGAGGACATGCACAAGATGGCGGAGTCCAACAAGGCCTTCGCCCACTACCGCTGGTGACCGGCCGACCGTCGGGCGCCAATTCGAGGGAGAGCTGAAGCAGTGGCACGCGACGTGCTCACGGACCTCGCGCGGGTCCGCAACATCGGCATCATGGCGCACATCGATGCAGGCAAGACCACCACCACCGAGCGGATCCTGTTCTACACCGGGATCAACTACAAGATCGGTGAGGTGCACGACGGCGCCGCCACCATGGACTGGATGGAGGAGGAGCAGAAGCGCGGCATCACGATCACGTCTGCCGCCACCACCTGCTTCTGGAAAGACCACCAGATCAACATCATCGACACCCCAGGGCACGTCGACTTCACCGTCGAGGTGGAGCGCAACCTGCGGGTGCTCGACGGCGCCGTCGCGGTCTTCGACGGCAAGGAGGGCGTGGAGCCGCAGTCCGAGCAGGTCTGGCGGCAGGCCACGAAGTACGACGTCCCGCGCATCTGCTTCGTCAACAAGATGGACAAGCTGGGTGCGGACTTCTACTACACCGTGTCCACCATCCGCGACCGCCTCGGTGCCACGCCGCTGCCCATCCAGCTGCCCATCGGCGCTGAGAACGACTTCATCGGCGTCGTCGACCTCGTCGAGATGCGCGCGCTGACCTGGCGCGGCGAGGTCCAGAAGGGCGAGGACTACGCGGTCGAGGAGATCCCGGCCGACATGGCCGACCGCGTGGAGGAGTACCGCACCGCGCTGGTCGAGGCCGTCGCCGACACCGACGACGACCTGATGGAGCGCTACCTCGGCGGCGAGGAGCTCACCGTCGACGAGCTCAAGATCGGCATCCGGAAGATCGTCAAGGACCGCGTAGCCTACCCCGTCCTGTGCGGGTCGGCGTTCAAGAACAAGGGCGTGCAGCCCATGCTCGACGCGGTCATCGACTACCTGCCCGCGCCGAGTGACCTACCGCCCGTCGAGGGCACGCTGCAGGACGGGGAGACCCCGGCCTTCCGCAAGCCCGAGAAGGACGAGCCGTTCTCCGCGCTCGCGTTCAAGATCGCCGCGCACCCGTTCTTCGGCAAGCTCACCTACATCCGGGTCTACTCGGGCCGGGTCGCCGCGGGCACCCAGGTCATCAACTCGACCAAGGACCGCAAGGAGCGCATCGGGAAGGTCTTCCAGATGCACGCCAACAAGGAGAACCCGGTCGACGAGGCCATGGTCGGCCACATCTACGCGGTGATCGGCCTGAAGGACACCACCACCGGCGACACCCTGTGCGACCCGAACGCGCCGATCGTGCTCGAGTCCATGACGTTCCCGGACCCGGTCATCCAGGTCGCGGTTGAGCCGAGGACCAAGGCCGACCAGGAGAAGCTGTCCACGGCGATCCAGCGGCTCGCCGAGGAGGACCCGACGTTCCAGGTCTCCCTCGACGACGAGACCGGCCAGACGATCCTCGCGGGCATGGGCGAGCTCCACCTCGAGGTGCTCGTCAACCGGATGAAGAGCGACTACAAGGTCGAGGCCAACATCGGCAAGCCGCAGGTGGCCTACCGCGAGACGATCACGAAGACGGTCGAGAAGCACGAGTACACCCACAAGAAGCAGACGGGTGGCTCGGGCCAGTTCGCCCGCGTGATCATCAAGCTGGAGCCGCTCGACACGGCCGACGGCGCGCTGTACGAGTTCGTGAACAAGGTCACCCAGGGCCGGGTGCCGCGGGAGTACATCCCGTCGGTCGACGCCGGTGCCCAGGACGCCATGCAGTACGGCGTGCTGGCGGGCTACCCGCTCACCGGGATCAAGGTCACGCTGCTCGACGGTGCCTACCACGAGGTCGACTCGTCCGAGATGGCGTTCAAGATCGCCGGTTCGATGGCGCTGAAGGAGGCCGCCCGCAAGGCCGGTCCGGTGCTGCTGGAACCGATGATGGCCGTCGAGGTCACCACGCCCGAGGACTACATGGGCGATGTGATCGGCGACCTCAACTCCCGCCGCGGCCAGATCCAGGCCATGGAGGAGCGGGCGGGCGCACGCGTCGTCAAGGCGCTGGTGCCGCTGTCGGAGATGTTCGGCTACGTCGGCGACCTGCGGTCGCGGACCCAGGGCCGGGCCAACTACACAATGGTCTTCGACTCCTACGCGGAGGTTCCGACCAACGTGGCCAAGGAGATCATCGCCAAGGCCACCGGCGAATAACGAGCCGAGCAAGTCCCCCACAACCTGCCGTCAGCACGGCGGAGAAGTTCACCACCAGAAGGAGCCCACCAGTGGCGAAGGCGAAGTTCGAGCGGACCAAGCCGCACGTCAACATCGGCACGATCGGTCATATCGACCACGGCAAGACCACGCTGACGGCGGCAATCACCAAGGTCCTGCACGACAAGTTCCCCACCCTCAACCAGGCGTCGGCGTTCGACCAGATCGACAAGGCGCCCGAGGAGCGGCAGCGCGGCATCACGATCTCGATCGCGCACGTCGAGTACCAGACCGAGAAGCGCCACTACGCGCACGTCGACTGCCCCGGGCACGCCGACTACATCAAGAACATGATCACCGGTGCGGCGCAGATGGACGGCGCCATCCTGGTGGTCGCGGCCACCGACGGCCCCATGCCGCAGACGCGTGAGCACGTGCTGCTCGCCCGTCAGGTCGGGGTGCCCTACATCGTCGTGGCGCTGAACAAGGCCGACATGGTCGACGACGAGGAGATCCTCGAGCTCGTCGAGCTGGAGGTCCGGGAGCTGCTGTCCTCGCAGGAGTACCCGGGCGACGACCTGCCCATCGTGCGTGTCTCGGCGCTCAAGGCGCTCGAGGGCGACGCCGAGTGGAGCGACAAGCTCATGGAGCTCATGGACGCGGTCGACGAGTCCATCCCTGAGCCCGTGCGCGACATCGAGAAGCCGTTCCTCATGCCCGTCGAGGACGTCTTCACGATCTCCGGCCGCGGCACCGTGGTCACCGGCCGCATCGAGCGCGGCATCGTCAAGGTGAACGAGGAGGTGGAGATCGTCGGCATCCGGGAGAAGTCCTTCAAGACGATCACGACCTCCATCGAGATGTTCAAGAAGTTCCTCGACGAGGGCCGCGCGGGCGACAACGCGGCGCTGCTGCTGCGCGGCACCAAGCGCGAGCAGGTCGAGCGCGGCATGGTCGTCATCAAGCCGGGCACCACCACGCCGCACACCGAGTTCGAGGGCCAGGTCTACATCCTGTCCAAGGACGAGGGTGGCCGTCACACGCCGTTCTTCAACAACTACCGTCCGCAGTTCTACTTCAGGACCACGGACGTGACGGGCGTCGTGACCCTGCCCAGCGGCACCGAGATGGTCATGCCGGGCGACAACACCACCATGGACGTGAAGCTGATCCAGCCGATCGCCATGGAGGAGGGCCTGCAGTTCGCCATCCGCGAGGGTGGCCGCACCGTGGGCGCCGGTCAGGTCATCAAGATCGTCAAGTAGCACCACCCCGGTCAGGGCGGCCACATCTTGATGTGGCATCCTTGACGGGTTGCGCGTCGGGCTCGGCATGCCCTTGCGGGTGTGCCGAGCCCTGGCGCGGGGCCCCCGAGGCAGTGACTTTGAGATTCGGCAGACCCCCCAGGGTCTGCGGGTGATCCGGGGACCGGTCCGGGTTCGGAGCGCGACACGCCCGACCTCGGGGACCGGACGCCACAGCCGGTGAGACCTCCCAGGGCTCCCGTGCGCGTGGCACCCGGAACACACGTACAAGCGGCAGGAAAGAAGAGGGACACCGACGACCATGGCGGGACAGAAGATCCGCATCAGGCTGAAGGCCTATGACCACGAGGCCATCGACGCCTCCGCGCGCAAGATCGTGGAGACGGTCACGCGCACGGGCGCTCGGGTCGTCGGGCCGGTGCCGCTGCCGACGGAGAAGAACGTGTACTGCGTCATCCGCTCGCCGCATAAGTACAAGGACTCGCGCGAGCACTTCGAGATGCGCACGCACAAGCGGCTCATCGACATCCTCGATCCGACGCCCAAGACGGTCGACGCGCTCATGCGCATCGACCTGCCTGCCAGCGTCGACGTGAACATTCAGTAGGGCAGTAGAACGCGATGACGACCGAAAGGCAGATCACCGGGATCCTGGGCACCAAGCTCGGGATGACCCAGGTCTTCGACGAGAACAACCGGGTCGTGCCGGTCACCGTGGTCCAGGCGGGCCCCAACGTGGTGACACAGGTGCGCACGGCCGACAAGGACGGCTACGTCGCCCTCCAGCTCGCCTACGGGGCCATCGACCCTCGCAAGGTCAACAAGCCCAAGACCGGCCACTTCGCCAAGGCGGGCGTCACACCGCGGCGGCACCTGGTCGAGCTGCGCACGTCCGACGCGGGCGAGTACGAGATCGGCCAGGAGATCACGGCCGAGGTGTTCGAGGCGGGCGCGAAGGTCGACGTCGTCGGCACCACCAAGGGCAAGGGCACCGCGGGCGTCATGAAGCGCCACGGCTTCCACGGCCTCGGCGCGAGCCACGGCACCCAGCGCAAGCACCGTTCGCCGGGCTCCATCGGCGGCTGCGCCACCCCTGGCCGGGTGTTCAAGGGCCTGCGGATGGCGGGCCGGATGGGCAACGCGCGGGTCACCACGCAGAACCTCATCGTGCACCGCGTCGACGCGGAGCGCGGCCTGCTGCTGATCAAGGGCGCGGTCCCCGGTCCCCGCGGCGGGCTCCTGTTCGTCAAGAGCGCAGCGAAGGGCGGTGCGACGGCATGACCAGCACGGTGACGGTCGAGCTTCCCCCGCACGTGTTCGACACGCGCGCGAGCATCGCGCTGATGCACCAGGTCGTCGTGGCCCAGCTGGCCGCGGCCCGGCAGGGCACGCACGACACGAAGACCCGCGGCGAGGTCCGTGGCGGTGGCAGGAAGCCGTACCGCCAGAAGGGCACCGGCCGCGCCCGCCAGGGCTCCACGCGGGCCCCCCAGTTCGTCGGCGGCGGTGTCGTGCACGGCCCCACGCCGCGCGACTACACGCAGCGCACCCCCAAGAAGATGAAGGCCGCCGCCCTGCGCGGCGCGCTGTCGGACCGGGCGCGCGCGGGCGTCATCTACGTCGTCGACACGCTCTCGCCGGGCGACATCCCGTCCACGAAGGCGGCACGGGCCGCGCTCACCGAGGTGGTGGGCGAGCTCAAGACGCTCGTCGTCCTCGCAGGCGACGACCGGGTCGCGCACCTCTCGCTGCGCAACCTCCCGAACGTGCACCTGCTCACCCCCGGCCAGCTCAACACCTACGACGTGCTCGACAGCGAGTGCGTGGTGTTCACCGAGGCGGCGCTGGCGGAGTTCCTCGACGGGCCGATCGGCACGCCGAAGGGCGCTACACCCGCGAGCGAGCAGGTCAGCTTCGCGAAGAAGGCCGCGCCCACGGACGAGGACGAGGTCGAGGACGAACACCCCTACGGGCCGGAGAGCCACGCGCCGCTGGCCGACGGGTCGCAGCCCGAGGGCTTCCCGGTGAAGGGCAACGCGGACTCGATGCTTTACCACGCGCCGGGCAGCTCGTTCTACGCCCGCACGGTGGCGGAGGTCTGGTTCGCCACCGCCGAAGCGGCGGAGGCGGCCGGGTTCGAGCTGCCGCCGTCGCAGCGCGCTGCGGCCGCCGTCGACCAGCAGGCGGCGGACATCGACTCCGCGACCGAGGAGGACAGCAAGTGATCCCCGATCCGCGCGACATCCTGCTCGCGCCGGTGGTCTCGGAGAAGAGCTACGGCCTCGCCGAAGAGCGCCAGTACACCTTCATCGTCCGCCCGGACGCGAACAAGACCCAGATCAAGATCGCCGTGGAACAGGTGTTCGGCGTCAAGGTGCTCAGCGTGAACACGCTGAACCGCCCCGGGAAGCGCAAGCGCTCCCGCACCGGCTACGGCAAGCGCAAGGACACCAAGCGCGCGATCGTCACGATCTCCTCGGAGAGCCGGACGATCGACGTGTTCGGCGGCCGGGCGAGCTAGGGGGACAAGCATGGGCATCCGCAAGTACAAGCCGACGACGCCGGGCCGCCGCGGCGGCAGCGTCGCCGACTTCGCCGAGATCACCCGGTCGCATCCGGAGAAGTCGCTCGTCCGTCCGCTGCACAGCAAGGGCGGGCGCAACGCGCACGGTCGGATCACGACGAGGCACCAGGGCGGCGGGCACAAGCGCGCCTACCGGGTGATCGACTTCCGGCGCAACGACAAGGACGGCATCCCGGCCAAGGTCGCGCACATCGAGTACGACCCCAACCGCACGAGCCGCATCGCGCTGCTGCACTACGCCGACGGTGAGAAGCGCTACATCATCGCCCCCGACCGCCTGAAGCAGGGCGACACGGTAGAGGCAGGGCCGAGGTCCGACATCAAGGTCGGCAACAACCTGCCGCTGCGCAACATCCCCACCGGCACCGTGATCCACGCGATCGAGCTCCGCCCCGGTGGCGGCGCCAAGATCGCGCGGTCGGCGGGCGCGCGCGTGCAGCTGGTGGCCAAGGACGGCCCGTTCGCGCAGCTGCGCATGCCGTCCGGGGAGATCCGCAACGTCGACGTGCGCTGCCGCGCCACCGTCGGCGAGGTGGGCAACTCCGAGCACTCCAACATCAACTGGGGCAAGGCGGGCCGCATGCGGTGGAAGGGCAAGCGCCCCACCGTCCGCGGTGTCGCCATGAACCCTGTGGACCACCCCCACGGCGGTGGTGAGGGCAAGACCTCAGGTGGTCGCCACCCGGTCAACCCCGCGGGCAAGCCCGAGGGCCGCACCCGCCGCACCAAGCCGTCCGACAAGATGATCGTCCGCCGGCGTCGTACCGGCAAGAAGCGCTGAGCAGGGAGGTCAAGCCAATGCCGCGCAGCCTGAAGAAGGGCCCGTTCGTGGACGACCACCTGCTCAAGAAGGTGGACGCCCTCAACGAGTCGGGCAAGAAGACCGTGATCCGCACGTGGTCACGCCGCTCCACCATCATCCCCGACATGATCGGCCACACGATCGCGGTGCACGACGGCCGCAAGCATGTGCCGGTGTTCGTGTCGGACGCGATGGTGGGCCACAAGCTCGGGGAGTTCGCGCCCACGCGCACGTTCCGGGGCCACATCAAGGACGACCGCAAGGCGCGTAGGCGCTGAGCGCGGAGAGCAGAGGAACAACGATGGCTGATTCAAGCCAAGCCGCTGCCGACGCGCCCGCCAGGGCGCGTGCGGTGGCGAAGTACGTGCACATGTCGCCGACGAAGGTCCGGCGCGTCACCGCGCTGGTGAAGGGTCGTCCGGTGGCCGAGGCGCTGGACATCCTGCGCTACGCGCCGCAGGCCGCGGCCACGCCGGTCTACAAGGTGATCGCGAGCGCTGCGGCCAACGCGGAGAACAACCACGCCATGGACCGCGACACGCTCGTGGTGGCCGTGGCGATCGCGGACGAGGGCCCGACGCTCAAGCGCATCCGGCCGCGTGCCCAGGGCCGCGCCTACCGGATCCGCAAGCGGACGAGCCACATCACGGTCGAGGTCGAGTCGGTGCCGGAGAAGGCACAGGGCGGCCGCGGTCGTGGAAAGGGGAGGGCCCGCTGATGGGGCAGAAGATCAACCCGCACGGGTTCCGGCTCGGCATCACCACCGACTGGAAGTCGCGCTGGTACGCCGACAAGCAATACGCGGAGTACGTGAAGGAGGACGTCGAGATCCGCAAGATGCTCGCCAAGGGCATGGAGCGGGCGGGCATCTCCAAGGTCGAGATCGAGCGCACGCGCGACCGCGTACGGGTGGACATCCACACGGCGCGTCCCGGCATCGTCATCGGCCGCCGCGGCGCCGAGGCCGAGCGCATCCGGGGCAACCTGGAGAAGCTCACCAAGAAGCAGGTGCAGCTGAACATCCTCGAGGTCAAGAACCCCGAGTCGGACGCGCAGCTCGTCGCGCAGGGCGTGGCCGAGCAGCTGTCCAACCGCGTCGCCTTCCGGAGGGCGATGCGCAAGGCCATCCAGTCGGCCATGCGCAGCCCGCAGGTCAAGGGCATCCGGGTGCAGTGCTCGGGCCGCCTCGGCGGTGCGGAGATGTCGCGCTCGGAGTTCTACCGCGAGGGTCGGGTGCCGCTGCACACGCTGCGCGCCGACATCGACTACGGCCTGTTCGAGGCCCGCACCACATTCGGGCGCATCGGCGTCAAGGTGTGGATCTACAAGGGTGACGTCGTCGGCGGTCGTCGCGACACCGCGGCTGCCGCAGCGCCCGCGGCCGACCGCGCGCCGCGTCGCGAGCGTCCGCAGCGACGCCGCTCCGGTGCCTCGGGCACCACCGGTACCAGCACTGAGGCGGGCCGAGCCGCGGCACAGGCGGCGGCAGGCCCTTCGGGCGAGGAAGCCGTCGGCGGCCCGCCCGGCCAGGGCGGTATCGCGACCATCGAGGCCGACGTCGCGGCACAGCGACTGCAGCGCGGGGAGGACTAGGTCATGCTCATCCCCCGCAAGGTCAAGCACCGCAAGCAGCACCGGCCGCACCGCACGGGTGCGGCGTCGGGCGGCACGCAGGTGACGTTCGGCGAGTTCGGCATCCAGGCGCTCGAGCCCGCCTACATCACCAACCGGCAGATCGAGTCCGCGCGTATCGCCATCAACCGGCACATCCGCCGTGGTGGCAAGGTGTGGATCAACATCTTCCCTGACCGGCCGCTCACCAAGAAGCCCGCCGAGACCCGCATGGGCTCCGGCAAGGGCTCTCCCGAGTTCTGGGTGGCGAACGTCAAGCCCGGCCGCGTGCTGTTCGAGATGAGCTACCCGAACGAGACGACTGCCCGTGAGGCGCTGCGCCGTGCGATGCACAAGCTGCCCATGAAGTGTCGGATCGTCACCCGTGAGGGAGGGGAGATCTAGTGGCTGCCGCCTCGACCGCTGCCGAGCTGCGCGAGCTCACGAACGAGGAGCTCGTGCTGCGCGTGCGCGAAGCCAAGGAGGAGCTGTTCAACCTCCGCTTCCAGATGGCCACCGGGCAGCTGGACAACAACCGGCGGCTACGGACCGTCCGGCACGACATCGCGCGGATCTACACGATCATGCGCGAGCGCGAGCTGGGTCTTTCGGTCGCCCCTGACGAGAACGAGGGCGTGGCATGAGCGAAACGACTCAGCAGCAGCCGCGCGGCGAGCGCAAGGTCCGCGAAGGCTTGGTCGTGTCCGACAAGATGGACAAGACGATCGTGGTGACGCTCGAGGACCGCGTGAAGCACCCGCTGTACGGCAAGGTCATCCGGCGCACCAGCAAGGTCAAGGCGCACGACGAGCAGAACTCGGCGGGCATCGGCGACCGCGTGCGCCTGATGGAGACCCGACCGCTGTCGGCCACCAAGCGCTGGCGGCTCGTGGAGATCCTGGAGAAGGCGAAGTGATTCAGCAGGAGTCACGGCTGCGCGTCGCCGACAACACCGGGGCAAAGGAGATCCTCTGCATCCGGGTGCTCGGTGGCTCGGGCCGTCGGTACGCGGGGATCGGCGACGTCATCGTCGCCACCGTCAAGGACGCGATCCCTGCGGCGGGCGTGAAGCGCGGTGACGTCGTCAAGGCGGTCATCGTGCGCACGGTCAAGGAGCGACGTCGTCCCGACGGCAGCTACATCCGATTCGACGAGAACGCCGCCGTCCTCATCAGGCCGGACGGCGAGCCGCGCGGCACCCGCATCTTCGGTCCGGTGGGTCGCGAGCTGCGCGACAAGCGGTTCATGAAGATCATTTCCCTCGCTCCAGAGGTGCTGTAGAACATGAAGATCAAGAAGGGCGACACCGTTCTGGTGATCGCAGGCAAGGACAAGGGCGCGAAGGGCAAGGTCATCCAGGCCTACCCGGACCGCGACCGGGTGCTGGTCGAGGGCGTCAACCGCATCAAGAAGCACACCCGGATCACGCAGAACCAGCGTGGCAGCCAATCGGGCGGGATCATCACCACCGAGGCGGCGATCCACGTCAGCAACGTGATGGTGTGCGACTCCGACGGCAAGCCCACCCGCGTCGCCAAGAAGCTCGTCGAGGGTGAAGGCGGCAAGTCGCGGCGCGTCCGGATCTCCAAGCGCAACGGGAAGGAGATCTGACATGACCACCGCTGAGAAGGTTCAGCCCCGCCTCCGGCAGCGCTACCGGGATGAAATCCGCGACCAGCTGCAGGAGCAGTTCTCCTACGGCAACGTCATGCAGATCCCCGGTGTCGTGAAGGTCGTCGTCAACATGGGGGTCGGCGAGGCCGCCCGCGACGCGAAGCTCATCGACGGCGCGGTCCGCGACCTGGCCACCATCACCGGCCAGAAGCCGCAGGTCCGCCGGGCCACCAAGTCCATCGCCCAGTTCAAGCTGCGTGAGGGCATGCCGATCGGCGCGAAGGTCACGCTGCGGGGCGACCGCATGTGGGAGTTCCTCGACCGGCTGCTGACGATCGCGCTGCCCCGTATCCGCGACTTCCGCGGCCTGTCGAGCACGCAGTTCGACGGTCGGGGCAACTACACGTTCGGGCTCAACGAGCAGTCGATGTTCCACGAGATCGACCCGGACACGATCGACCGGCCGCGCGGCATGGACATCACCGTCGTCACCACGGCCACGACCGACGAGGAAGGCCGAGCGCTGCTGCGCAGGCTGGGCTTCCCGTTCAAGGAGGCCTAATGGCCAAGAAAGCTCTGATCATCAAGGCCGCGGCGAAGCCGAAGTTCAAGGTCCGCGGCTACACCCGCTGCCAGCGGTGCGGTCGTCCGCGCGCGGTGCTGCGCAAGTTCGGCCTGTGCCGCATCTGCGTGCGCGAGATGGCGCACGCGGGCGAGCTGCCCGGCGTCAGCAAGAGCAGCTGGTAACCACCCCTGATCGCCGCAGGCCCTGACGGGAACCACGGCGGGAAAGCAGTAATGCCATGACGATGACCGATCCGATCGCAGACATGCTCACGCGTCTGCGCAACGCCAACTCGGCCTACCACGACCGCGTGGTCATGCCGCACAGCAAGCTCAAGGTGGCGATCGCGGAGATCCTCCAGAAGGAGGGCTACATCGCGAGCCACACGACCGAGGACGCCGAGGTCGGCAAGGCCCTGGTCGTCGAGCTCAAGTACGGCCGCAACCGGGAGCGCAGCATCGCGGGCCTGCGCCGGGTGTCCAAGCCCGGCCTCCGGGTGTACGCGAAGTCGACCACGTTGCCCCGGGTGCTCGGCGGGCTCGGCATCGCGATCATCTCGACGTCCAGTGGCCTGCAGACCGACCGGCAGGCCAAGAAGAACGGCGTGGGCGGCGAAGTCCTCGCCTACGTCTGGTGAGGGGGTAGGAACCATGTCCCGAATCGGGAAGCTGCCCATCACCGTGCCCTCGGGGGTGGACGTGCAGATCGACGGTCGCACAGTGACCGTGAAGGGGCCCAAGGGCACCCTCTCGCACACCGTGATCGAGCCGATCACCGTCGAGCGCGAGGAGTCCGGCGTCGTCGTGGTGAAGCGGCCCGACGACGAGCGCCGCAGCAAGGCCTACCACGGCCTGTCGCGCAGCCTGCTGAACAACATCGTCGTCGGCGTCACCGCAGGCTACGAGAAGCGGCTCGAGATCCACGGCGTCGGCTACCGCGTCGCGCTGCGCAACGGCGCGCTGGAGTTCGCGCTCGGGTTCAGCCACCCCGTGGTGGTCCCCGCGCCGGAGGGCATCACGTTCGCCGTCGACACGCCCACGCGGTTCTCGGTTTCCGGTATCGACAAGCAGTTGGTCGGCGAGACCGCGGCCAACATCCGCAAGCTGCGCAAGCCCGACCCGTACAAGGGCAAGGGCGTCCGCTACGCGGGTGAGGTCATCCGCCGCAAGGTCGGGAAGACGGGTAAGTGATGGCTGAGACCATTTCCGCCAACGCCAAGAAGCGCCTGGGATCGCAGGTCGCGCGCAAGCGCCGCACCGCGGTCACCAAGCGGCACGCGCGCCTGCGCAAGAAGGTCCGGGGCACCGCGGAGCGGCCGCGCCTGGCCGTGAAGCGCAGCGCGCGGCACATCGTCGTTCAGCTGATCGACGACCTGGCTGGCCACACGCTGGCGTCGGCGTCCTCGCTGGAGGCCGACGTCCGTGAGGTCGACGGCGACAAGAAGGCCCGTGCGGCCGCGGTCGGCAAGCTCGTGGCCGAGCGCGCCCGCGCGGCAGGCGTCACCGCCGTGGTGTTCGACCGGGGTGGCTACGACTACCACGGCCGGATCGCGGCGCTCGCCGACGCCGCCCGCGAGGGCGGCCTGGAATTCTGATGCACAACATGAACACGGAAGGAATCGTCTGATGCCGGGACGCACACGGCGTGACGGCGGGGGCCCGAACTCAGGGTCCGGTGGCGAGCGCTCCGGCGACCGCCGCGACCGCCGGGACGGAGGCCGTGGCGGGGCGGCCCAAGACAAGACCCCGTACATCGAGCGCCTGGTCACGATCAATCGCGTGGCCAAGGTCGTGAAGGGCGGTCGGCGCTTCAGCTTCACCGCCCTGATGATCGTCGGCGACGGCGACGGCCTCGTCGGCGTCGGCTACGGCAAGGCCAAGGAGGTGCCCGCGGCGATCGCCAAGGGCGTCGAGGAGGCGAAGAAGAACTTCTTCCGCGTCCCCCGCATCGGCGGCACGATCGTGCACCGCGTGCAGGGCGAGGCGGCGGCGGGCGTGGTGATGCTGCGTCCGGCGAGCGCCGGTACCGGTGTCATCGCCGGTGGCCCTGTGCGCGCCGTGCTGGAGTGCGCGGGCATCCACGACATCCTCTCCAAGAGCCTCGGCAGCGACAACGCGATCAACGTCGTGCACGCCACGATCGCCGCGTTGAAGCAGATCCAGCGGCCCGAGGAGGTGGCGGCCCGCAGGGGTCTGCCGCTCGAGGACGTCGCTCCGGCCCAGATGCTGCGCGACCGGGCGATCGCGGCGTCTGCTGCGAGGTCGTGATGGCGAAGAAGCACACCAAGTCCACGGAGCCCGTGGACCCGCGCGCGCAGCAGCAGCCCACGAGCGACCTCACGCTGGTCGTCACCCAGGTCCGTAGCGGCATCGGCTGCCAGCAGAACCAGCGGCTCACGTTGCGCGCGCTGGGCCTGCGCAAGATCCGTCAGTCGGTGGAGCGCCGGGACACGCCGCAGGTCCGCGGCATGATCCGCACGGTGCGGCACCTCGTTTCGGTGGAGGAGGTCAAGCCGACATCATGAGCGAGCTTGCGAGCGAGTCATCGGCAGGAGCCGAGATCATCCGGCTGCACGACCTGCGGCCCGCGAAAGGCGCCAAGACCGCCAAGACCCGTGTTGGTCGGGGCGAAGGCGGCAAGGGCGGCAAGACCGCCGGTCGGGGAACCAAGGGCACGAAGGCCCGCAAGACCGTGTCACCCGCCTTCGAGGGCGGGCAGATGCCGCTGCACATGCGGCTGCCGAAGCTGAAGGGCTTCCGCAACCGGTTCCGCGTCGAGTACCAGGTCGTGAACGTCGGCGACCTCGGGAGGCTCTTCCCGGACGGCGGCGAGATCGGTCCTGAGCAGATCGCGGCGGCAGGCGCCGTGCGGCGCAAGAAGCCGGTCAAGGTGCTCGGCGAGGGCGCGCTCTCGGTCGCACTGACCGTCAGCGCGCACCGCTTCTCCGAGAGCGCCGTCGAGAAGATCACGGCCGCGGGCGGCTCCGCCAACCAGCTGTAACCCAGGCTGCGCGGTGCGGGCAGGTGAGCGCCTGCCCGCACCCGCCGCTGTTACAGTCGACTGTGCCCGGCCTCCCGGGCATCGACACAGGAGGATCAGGTAGTGCTCAGCGCATTCCGGTCGGCTCTGACCACGCCGGACCTGCGAAGGAAGATCCTCTTTACGCTCGGGATCCTGGCGGTCTACCGCATCGGGGCGGGCATCCCGTCGCCGGGCGTGTCCTACCCGAACGTCCAGAAATGCATTGCTCAGGTCGAGGGCGGCGCCAACGCGGGCGTCTACTCCCTGATCAACCTGTTCTCCGGCGGAGCGCTGCTCCAGCTCTCGGTGTTCGCGCTGGGCATCATGCCCTACATCACGTCGAGCATCATCATCCAGCTGCTCACGGTGGTCATTCCGCGGTTCGAGCAGCTGAAGAAGGAAGGCCAGTCGGGTCAGAACAAGCTGACCCAGTACACGCGCTACCTCACGGTCGCGCTGGCCGTCCTGCAGGGCACGGGCATCATCGCCCTCGCCGACCGCGGCCAGCTCTTCGGCGACTGCGACCAGCCCGTCATCCCGGACTCCAACGTCTGGACCCTCTCGATCACGGTGCTGGTGATGACCGCGGGCACCGCGGTCATCATGTGGCTCGGCGAGCAGATCACCGAGCGCGGCATCGGCAACGGCATGTCCTTGCTGATCTTCACGGGCATCGCGGCGCGGATCCCCGCCGAGGGCAGGCAGATCCTCTCCAACGGCGGCCTGGTGTTCGTGGGCGTCTGCATCTTCGGCCTGGCCATCATCGCGAGCGTGGTGTTCGTCGAGCAGGGCCAGCGGCGCATCCCCGTGCAGTACGCCAAGCGCATGGTCGGCAGGCGGATGTACGGCGGCACGTCGACGTACCTGCCGCTGAAGGTCAACCAGGCAGGCGTCATCCCGGTGATCTTCGGGTCGTCGTTGCTCTACCTCCCGGACCTGATCTCCCGGCTGATCGGCACGCAGGGCGGGGCTTTCCAGCAGTTCGTGCAGACCTACGTGGTGGACCAGTCCAACGCGGTGCACATCGCGCTCTACGTCCTGCTGATCATCTTCTTCACGTACTTCTACGTCGGCATCACCTTCAACCCGGAGGAACGCGCCGACGAGATGAAGAAGTTCGGCGGGTTCATCCCTGGCATCCGGCCCGGCCGCCCGACCGCCGAGTACCTCCAGTACGTGCTCTCGCGGATCACGCTCCCCGGCTCGCTCTACCTGGGCATCATCGCCGTGCTGCCGAACTTCTTCCTCGGCCTCACCGGCAGTGGGCAGAACCAGAACTTCCCCTTCGGCGGCACCGCGGTGCTGATCATGGTGGGGGTGGGCCTCGACACGGTCAAGCAGATCGAGAGCCAACTCATGCAGCGCCGTTACGACGGCTTCCTGCGCTAACGTCGGCTGATTCGTGTCGTCGGGGTGGGGCCAGTGGAGGATCGCGTGCGCATTGTTCTGGTAGGGCCGCCGGGAGCGGGCAAGGGCACCCAGGCCGAGCGGTTGGCCGCGCGGTTGGACATACCCCACATCTCCACCGGGGACCTCTTCCGCGCCAACCTCTCGCAGCAAACCCCGCTGGGCGTCGAGGCCAGGCGCTACATGGATGCAGGCGAGCTCGTGCCCGACTCCGTGACGGTCGAGATGGTGCGCACCCGCCTCGCCGCCGACGACGCCACGAAGGGCTTCCTGCTCGACGGCTTCCCGCGCACGATCAGCCAGGCCGAGTCGCTGTCCGGGATCCTCGCCGACCGCGGTGAGGACCTGGACGCCGTCGTCGAGCTGCAGGTGCCCGAGGACGAGCTCGTCGCCCGACTACTGGCCAGGGGCCGCTCGGACGACACCGAGGACGTGATCCGGCGTCGTCAGCAGGTTTACCGCGACGAGACGTCCCCGCTGCTCGAGTTCTACCGCGAGAAGCTGGTCACGGTCGATGCCCTCGGCTCGGTCGAGGAAATCACCGACCGCGTCACCGAAGTGCTGCGGGCGCGGTGACCCGCGGCGGGGTCCGCGGCCTCGTCGCCCGGTGGCGCGGTCGGGACATCGAGCTCAAGAGCCCTGACGAGCTCGACGCGATGCGGGCGGCCGGGGCGTTGGTGGCGCGGACCCTCGCCGAGGTGGCCACCTTGGCCAAGCCTGGGGTGAGCACGGCCGAGCTCGACGCGCTCGCCGAGCAGACCATCCGCGACGCGGGCGCCGAGCCCTCGTTCAAGGGCTACCACGGCTACCCGGCGTCGATCTGCGCGTCGGTGAACGAGGAGATCGTGCACGGCATCCCGTCGGCATCGCGGGTGCTCGCCGACGGCGACCTGATCTCCGTCGACTGCGGGGCGGTGCTCGACGGCTGGCACGGCGACGCGGCCGTCACGATCGCCGTCGGCGCGGTGTCGGAAGCTGATCTGCTGCTCTCGGCCGCGTGCGAAGCGGCGCTGCAGGCGGGCATCGCCGCGGCGTTGGCGGACGGCAGGCTCTCGGACATCTCGCACGCGGTGGAGTCGTCGATTGCGGCGGCCGCCCTGCGCAACCGGGCCGACTACGGCATCGTCGCCGAGTACGGCGGCCATGGGATCGGCACGGCGATGCACATGGACCCGTTCCTGCCCAACCACGGTGAGCCCGGCCACGGCCCGCGCCTGCGCCCCGGCATGGCGCTGGCCATCGAGCCGATGATCACCGCGGGCGACCCGGAGACCGTCGAACGGGAAGACGGCTGGACGGTCATCACGGCCGACGGCGCCAGGGCCGTGCACTGGGAGCACTCGGTGGCGATCACCGCGAACGGTCCCCGGGTGCTCACGCTTCCTTAGAGGGCCTTGACGATGTCCTCGACGCGGTCCTTCGCGTCACCGAAGAGCATCTGGGTGTTCTCGCGGTAGAAGAGCGGGTTGGCGACACCCGCGTAGCCCACAGCCATCGACCGCTTGAACACGATCACATTGGCCGCCTCCCAGACCTTGAGGACCGGCATGCCCGCGATGGGGGAGCTGGGATCTTCCATGGCCGCGGGGTTGACGGTGTCGTTCGCGCCGATGACCAGCACGACGTCGGTGTCGGGGAAGTCGTCGTTGATCTCGTCCATCTCCAGGACGATGTCGTAGGGCACCTTGGCTTCGGCCAGGAGGACGTTCATGTGGCCGGGGAGACGGCCTGCCACAGGGTGGATGCCGAAGCGGACCTCGATGCCCTTGTCGCGAAGGCGGCGGGTGAGGTCGGCGACCGGGTACTGCGCCTGTGCGACGGCCATGCCGTAGCCGGGGGTGATGATGACGGTCGATGCCCCGACGAGCAGCTCGGCCGCGGCCTCGGCGTTGATCTCGCGGTGCTCGCCGTAGTCCTTCTGGCTGTCCGAGGGTGCCTCGATGCCGAAGCCGCCCGCGATGACCGAGATGAACGAGCGGTTCATCGCCTTGCACATGATGTAGGACAGGTACGCACCGGACGAGCCGACGAGCGCGCCCGTGATGATCAGCAGGTCGTTGCCGAGGAGGAAGCCGGAGGCCGCAGCAGCCCAGCCGGAGTAGCTGTTGAGCATGGACACGACGACCGGCATGTCGCCGCCGCCGATCGAGGCGACGAGGTGCACGCCAAGCGCCAGCGCGATGACGGTGACCGCGATCAGCACACCGAGCGTCGGGGCGATGACGAACCACACCGTGAGCGCGGCGAACGCGACGAGCGCGCCCAGGTTGAGCACGTTCTTGCCGGGCAGCACCAGAGGCGCAGACTTGAGCCGCGCGGACAGCTTGCCCCACGCGATGATCGAGCCGGTGAAGGTGACCGCGCCGATGAACACGCCGATGACCACCTCGGCGTGGTGGATGCCCAGCAGGTCGGGCTCGAAGCCGCTCCCGCCTTCGGCCTCGACCTCGAGGTAGCCGTTCCAGCCCACCAGCACCGCGGCGAGACCGACGAAGCTGTGGAACAGGGCGATCAGTTCGGGCATGCCCGTCATCGGCACCCGGGCGGCGCGGAACAGGCCGATCGCTGCGCCGATGGCCATGGCGGCGATCAACAGCCCCAGCTGAAGACCGTTCAACCCGCTCGTCAACGCCAGCACGAGCGTGGCGACCAGTGCGATCGCCATGCCCGCGATGCCGAACGTGTTTCCTGCGCGGGCCGTCTCGTGCCGGGACAGCCCGGCGAGGGCGAGGATGAACAGCAGCGCGGCGACGATGTAGGCCGCGCTGGCGGCCGACTGTGCGGTCATGAGAACTGTGCGGTCATGAGATCAGCCTTGTCGTCAGCTGCGCCGGAACATGCCCAGCATGCGGTGGGTCACGGCGAAACCGCCGAAGACGTTGATGGTGGCCAGCAGGGTGCCTGCGGTCGCCACGATCGTGATCGCGAGGGAGTGCTGCCCGATCTGGAGCAGCGCGCCCACGAGGATGATGCCGGAGATCGCGTTGGTCACGGACATCAGCGGGGTGTGCAGCGCGTGGTGCACGTTGCCGATGACGTAGTAGCCGATCACGATGGCGAGCGCGAATACGACCAGGTGCCCGATCAGGGCGGGCGGCGATATGGCCGTGACCAAGAACAGCACGACCGCGGCCACGCCGACGACGCCGAAGCGGCGTGCAGGCGATGCGGGCTGCTTCTCCTCCTTTTTCGTGACTTCCGCCGGAGCGGCGGCCGCGGCCGCAGGGGCCGCCGAGACCGAGACCGGCGGCGGGGGCCAGGTCTTCTCCCCGTCGCGCACCACCGTGATCGAGCGCTGGACGACGTCGTCGAAGTCCAGCACCAACCGGCCGTCCTTGTCCGGGGTGAGCAGCTTCATCAGGTTGACCAGGTTGGTGCCGTAGAGCTGGCTCGCCTGCGCGGGCAGCCGACCGGCAAGGTCGGTGTAGCCGATGATCGTGACGCCGCCCGGTGTGACGATCTTCTCGTCGGCCACGGCGCCCTCGACGTTGCCGCCGTTGACGGCGGCCATGTCCACGATGACCGAGCCGGGCTGCATCGAGGCGACCATCTCGCCGGTGATGAGCCGCGGGGCAGGCCTGCCGGGGATCAGCGCGGTGGTGATGACGATGTCGACGTCCTTGCACTGCTCGGCGTAGAGCCTGGTCTCCCGCTCTTTGTAGTCCTCGTCCATCTCCTTGGCGTAGCCGGTGGAACTGGCCTCGACCTCGGCTGACTCGATGGACAGGTATTCGCCGCCGAGGGAGCGCACCTGGTCGGCCACCTCGGGCCGCGGGTCGGTGGCCCGCACGATCGCCCCGAGGGAACCGGCCGCGCCGATCGCCGCCAACCCGGCCACGCCCGCGCCGACCACCAGCACCTTCGCGGGCGGCACCTTGCCCGCCGCGGTGACCTGCCCGGTGAAGAACCGGCCGAACTCGTGCGCGGCCTCGATGACGGCCCGGTAGCCCGCGATGTTGGCCATCGAGCTCAGCACGTCGAGCGACTGCGCCCGTGAGATGCGGGGGACCGCGTCCATCGACAGCGCCGTGATCGGCTTGCGCGCGAGCACCTCGACGACCTCTGGCTTCAGCGCGGGCTGCAGCAGCGCGATCAACGTGGCCCCTGGCTTCATCTGGTCCAGTTCGGCCTCGGACGGCGCGTTGATCGCGAACACCACATCGGCCTGCCAGGCGTCGCCGATCGTCGCGTCCGCCTCGACGAAGCTCTCGTCAGGGAAATCGGCGCGTTGGCCCGCTTCGGGTGCGACGACGACGTCGTATCCCAGCTGCCGCAGCTGGCCGACGGTCTTCGGTGTGGCCGCGACGCGTGTTTCGCCGGGCTTGGACTCTCGCACCACACCGATAAGCACGGCCAGACACTAGGCTGCAACACCGCCGACGTGCCACAGGTCGTGGGCCGCGTCGCATGATCGACGGCTTCGGGCGATACCGGATGTCGGCGCACGTCGCTGCGCTGGAGCGGGCGGCATGATCGTCGCAACCGTGCAAAAATGGGCGTCTGCGCACGAAATCGCAGGATTTCGGCGATCATGGGCGGGTTGGGGGCCCGCGTGCAGACACTCGGTCCGGGCACGTACACTGGGTCGACGGCGCGTCTGCCTGCGCCGGTTCCGTCGTGCCTCCCTGAAGCCCGCGGTGCCGTGTGGTGGTGCGCGCCATCAGGGCACCGAGAAGCAAGCGAATCACGTCACGGAACGCGGAGGACATGGCCAAGAAGGACGGGGCGATCGAGGTCGAGGGACGGGTCGTCGAACCCCTGCCGAACGCGATGTTCCGCGTGGAGCTGGAGAACGGACACAAGGTCCTCGCCCACATCAGCGGCAAGATGCGGCAGCACTACATCCGGATCCTCCCTGAGGACCGGGTGGTGGTGGAGCTGTCGCCGTACGACCTCACCCGCGGCCGCATCGTCTACCGCTACAAGTGAACCACCCAGAAAGCGAGCTGACGTGAAGGTCCAGCCGAGCGTCAAGAAGATCTGCGACAAGTGCAAGGTGATCCGCCGCCACGGGCGGGTCATGGTGATCTGCGAGAACCTGCGGCACAAGCAGCGGCAGGGCTGATCACCCCACCGACGGCGCCGACGCGCCTCCCGCGCCACATGGGCGTGGGCCACCCCCGGAACCAGGCCGGGGCCCGGTATGCCGGGACGGACGTCGGCCAAACCTGGCAACAACAGGAGAGAACGCACCGCATGGCACGTCTTGTCGGCGTCGACCTCCCCCGCGACAAGCGGATGGAGATCGCGCTCACCTACATCTACGGGATCGGGCGCACCCGGTCCCTTGAGATCCTCGCCGCCACGGGCATCGACCGCGACCTGCGCTCGAAGGACCTGACCGACGAGGATCTCAGCGCGCTCCGCGACTACATCGAGAGCAACCTTCGCGTCGAGGGCGATCTGCGCCGCGAGGTGCAGGCCGACATCCGCCGCAAGATCGAGATCGGCTGCTACCAGGGCATCCGGCACCGCAGGGGCCTGCCCGTCCGCGGCCAGCGCACCAAGACCAACGCGCGCGGTCGCAAGGGTCCGAAGAAGACCGTGGCCGGGAAGAAGAAGGCGGGTAAGAAGTAATGCCGGGACGTCCTCGTCAGCAGGCCGGGCCGAAGAAGGTCCGGCGCAAGGAGAAGAAGAACGTCGCCGCGGGCCACGCCCACATCAAGAGCACGTTCAACAACACGATCGTCTCGATCACCGACCCGACGGGCGCCGTGATCGCGTGGGCGTCGGCGGGCCACGTCGGCTTCAAGGGCTCCCGCAAGTCCACGCCGTTCGCGGCGCAGATGGCCGCGGAGAGCGCCGCCCGCAAGGCCGCCGAGCACGGCATGAAGAAGGTCGACGTGTTCGTCAAGGGCCCCGGCTCCGGCCGCGAGACCGCGATCCGCTCGCTGCAGGCCGCGGGCCTCGAGGTGGGCACGATCTCCGACGTCACACCGCAGCCGCACAACGGTTGCCGTCCGCCCAAGCGGCGCCGGGTCTAGGGGGTACTACAGACATGGCTCGTTACACCGGCCCCATGACCCGCAAGTCCCGCCGACTGAAGGTAGACCTCGTCGGCGGCGACAGGGCGTTCGAGCGTCGTCCCTACCCGCCCGGCCAGCACGGCCGGATCCGGATCAAGGAGACCGAGTACCTCCTGCAGAGCCAGGAGAAGCAGAAGGCCCGTTTCGCGTACGGCGTGCTGGAGAAGCAGTTCCGCCGCTACTACGAGGAAGCCAACCGCCGGGAGGGCAAGACCGGCGACAACCTGCTGCAGATCCTCGAGACCCGCCTCGACAACGTCGTCTACCGCGCGGGCCTGGCCCGCACGCGGCGGATGGCCCGCCAGCTGGTGAACCACGGTCACTTCCTCGTCAACGGCGTGAAGGTGAACATCCCCAGCTACCGAGTGGCGAGGTGGGACATCATCGACGTCAAGCCGACGTCGATCAACACCGACCCGTTCATCATCGCCAAGGAGCTGGTGGGTGACCGCCCGATCCCGGCGTGGTTGCAGGTCGTCCCCTCGACCCTGCGGATCCTGGTCCACCAGCTGCCTGAGCGGGCTCAGATCGACACGCAGGTCAACGAGCAGCTGATCGTCGAGCTGTACTCGAAGTAAGGCCTCTCGAAGTTCGACGCGGCATCAAATAGCGGTTGCCGCACCTAGGAGGAACACACCCATGCTGATTTCTCAGCGCCCCACCCTCACCGAAGACGCCACGGGCGACACCCGTTCACGGTTCGTCATCGAGCCGCTGGAGCCGGGCTTCGGCTACACGCTGGGCAACTCGCTCCGGCGCACGCTGCTCTCGTCCATCCCGGGGGCGGCCGTCACCAGCATCCGCATCGACGGCGTGCTGCACGAGTTCACCACCGTGCCCGGGGTCAAGGAGGATGTCACCGACATCATCCTCAACCTCAAGGAGCTGGTCGTCAGCTCCGAGGAGGACGAGCCGGTCACGATGTACCTGCGCAAGCAGGGCCCCGGCCCGGTCACCGCGGGCGACATCGTGCCCCCGGCAGGCGTCACCGTGCACAACCCGGACCTGCACATCGCCACGCTCAACGACAAGGGCCGCCTCGAGGTGGAGCTGGTCGTCGAGCGGGGTCGCGGCTACGTCCCGGCCATGCAGAACAAGGCCACCGGCGCCGAGATCGGCCGTATCCCGGTCGACTCGATCTACTCGCCGGTGCTCAAGGTGACCTACAAGGTCGAGGCCACCCGCGTTGAGCAGCGCACCGACTTCGACAAGCTCGTGCTCGACGTCGAGACCAAGCCCTCGATCACCCCGCGCGACGCGCTGGCGTCGGCGGGCAAGACGCTGGTTGAGCTGTTCGGGCTGGCCCGGGAGCTCAACATCGACGCCGAGGGCATCGAGATCGGCCCGTCACCGCAGGAGGCCGACACCATCGCGGCCTTCGCGATGCCGATCGAGGAGCTCGACCTCACGGTCCGCTCCTACAACTGCCTCAAGCGCGAGGGCATCCACACCGTTGGCGAGCTGGTGGGCCGGTCCGAGGCCGACCTGCTCGACATCCGCAACTTCGGCGCCAAGTCGATCGACGAGGTCAAGATGAAGCTCGTCGGCCTCGGTCTGGCGCTGAAGGACAGCCCGCCCGGATTCGACCCGTCGGCCGCGGCCGTCGAGTACGGCGCCGACGGGTTCGACCCCGACCACTTCGGGGACGACGGCCAGGACTACGCAGAAACGGAGCAGTTGTAGCGATGCCTCAGCCCACCAAGGGCCCCCGCCTGGGCGGGTCGCCCGCGCACCAGCGGCTGATCCTGGCCAACCTGGCGACGGCGCTGTTCGAGCACCAGCGGATCACCACGACCGAGGCGAAGGCCCGGCGGCTGCGGCCCTACGCCGAGCGGCTGATCTCCAAGGCGAAGGTCGGCGACCTGCACAACATTCGGCAGATCGCCAAGGTGATCCGCGACAAGGACATCGTCTACAAGCTCGTCCACGAGATCGGCCCGTTCTTCGCCGATCGCGAGGGTGGTTACACGCGCATCACGAAGACGCTGCCGCGCAAGGGCGACAACGCCCCCATGGCCGTGATCGAGCTGGTGGCGCAGAAGACGGTGACCTCGGAGGCCGAACGCGCCCGGCGTGTGGCGGCGTCCCAGCAGGCCACGGCCGAAGCGCCCGCGCCTGCCGAGGAGCAGGCCGAGGCCCCGGCCGAGGTCCCTGCTGATGTCGACGAGGTCGAGGAGTCGGCCTCCACCGATGACGCGCCGTACGGCGAGGGCAGCCACGCCCCGCTGGACGACCCTGACGAGGCCCCGGAGGGCTTCGAGGTCAAGGGCAACGCCGATTCGATGCTGTACCACCTGCCCGGCTCCCCGTTCTACGACCGCACGGTGGCCGAGGTGTGGTTCGCCACGGCCGAGGCCGCGGAGGCCGCCGGATTCTCGTTGCCGCCGTCGCAGCGTGACGACGGTGACGATGCTGACGATGCTGCCGAGGCCGAGTCCTGACCGACCCGCGCTCAGCGACCGAGCCCGCCGTCCTGGCCGACGGCGGGCTCGGTCGTTTCCGGCTGGACATCTCCTACGACGGCACGGACTTCTCCGGCTGGGCGCCGCAGCCCGGCAGGCGCACGGTGGCGGGCGTGCTCACCGAGGCGCTGAGCGTGACGCTGCGGGCGCCGGTCGCGCTGACCGTGGCCGGGCGCACCGATGCCGGGGTGCACGCCACCGGGCAGGTCGCACACGCCGACCTGGCCGCCGAGATCGACCAGGCGTGGCTGGTGCGGCGGCTGGCCCGGCTGTTGCCCTTCGACGTGCGGGTGCGCGCGGTCACGCCCGTGCCGTCCGCCTTCGACGCCCGGTTCTCCGCGCTCCGGCGCCACTACCGCTACCGGGTCGCGACCGCGCCGTACGGGGCCGAGCCGCTGCGCGCCAGGGACACCCTCGCCTGGCCGCACCCGCTGGACGTGGACGCCGTCAACGCCGCGTCCGCGCTCCTGCTCGGCGAGCACGACTTCGCGGCGTTCTGCAAGCGCAGGGAAGGCGCGACGACCGTGCGCGAGCTGCAGCGCCTTTCCTGGACGCGCGGTGTGGACGACGTCGTCACGGCGGCGGTGGCGGCCGACGCGTTCTGCCACTCGATGGTGCGGAGCCTGGTCGGGGCGCTGCTCGCCGTCGGAAGGGGACAGCGTGGCGTGGACTTTCCTGCCGAGCTGCTCCGGCGGGGCGTGCGGGCCTCGGAGGTGTCGGTGGCACCTGCGCACGGGCTTACGCTGGTGGCCGTGGACTACCCGCCCGCCGCCGAGCTGGCCGCCCGCGCCGACGCGACGCGACAGGTGCGGGTGTTTCCGTCGCGTTTCTGAACCGGACATCTCCTGTACCGGTGCGCTCACCGCGGGGAAAGTGACCGGCGTGAGCACCGAAACCGATGCGTCGGTCTACGGCGACAAGATCGTCGCGGTCGAACCGGGCGGCAGCGAGCGTGTGGCCGACGTCGACCGACACGGCAGGCCGCGGAACCTGTTCTGGACGTGGACCTCGCCCAACATGGAGTTCGCCACCATCTTCGTCGGCGTGCTCGCGGTGGAGGTGTTCGGGCTGACGTTCGGCCAGGCCGTCGCCGCGATACTGGTCGGCAACGTGCTGGCGGGCGCCGCGCACGGCGTGCTGTCGGCGCGCGGGCCGCTGGCCGGGGTGCCGCAGATGGTGCTGGGCCGCCTCGCGTTCGGCTACCGCGGCAACATCCTCCCTTCCGGCCTCATGACGATCACGTCCGGCTTCGGCTGGTTCGCGGTCAACAGCGTCAGCGCCTCGTTCGCGCTCAGCTCGCTGACCGGCGCGTCCCCGGTGCCGTGGCTGGTGATCGTCGTGCTCGTGCAGGTCGCGATCGCGTACCTGGGGCACAACCTGGTGCACGCGTTCGAGCGGTGGACGTTCCCGGTGCTGACCGTGGTGTTCCTCGTCGGCGGGGTGGTGGTGCTGGCGCACTCCGACCCCGGGTTCGTGCCCGCGGGCGGCGGTACCGGTGGGCTCGGCGGGTTCCTGCTGACCGTTGGCGCGGTCTTCGGCTACACCGCTGGCTGGACGCCGTACGCGGCCGACTACACCCGCTACCTGCCCGAGACGGTCTCGCGCTGGGCCACGGGGCTCGCCGCAGGCGTGGGGAACGGGCTGGCGTGCACCCTGCTGATGATCGTCGGGGCGGCGTCGGTGAGCGCGGCGGCCGGAGCCGGGGTCACGTCGGACAACCCCACCACGGCCTACGTCGGCGTGCTGCCCGGCTGGCTGGCCGCGCTCACGTTGATCGCGATCGCCATCGGGGCCGTCGCCGCGAACGTGCTCAACATCTACTCGGGCGCGATGGCGTTCCTGTCGATGGGCATCCCGGTGCACATGCGGCGGGCGCGCGCGTACGTGGCACTGGCGTTCGGGGTGGTCGGGTTCATCATCGCGCTCGTAGCGCTTGGCGATGCGGCGTCGAGCTACGAGAACTTCCTCCTGGTGATCGTCTACTGGATCGGGCCATGGCTCGGTGTGATGTTCGCCGACCAGTGGCTGCGGCGCGACCGCATCCCGCTCGACCTGCTCTACGACCGCTCCTACACGAACCCGGCAGGCGTGATCGCGATGGTCGTGGGCATCGTCGTCTCGGTGGTGCTGTTCTCCAACCAGACGCTGTTCACCGGGCTGGTGCCGCGGGCGGTGCCTGCGATCGGGGACATCACGTTCTTCGTGGGGACCGTGCTTTCGGCGGCCTTGTACGTGGTGCTGGCGCGCCGCAGGATCACTGTGTGACGCGCCGACATACTTCCTCCCGCGCAGGCGGCATGGACGGAGGCCTCTTGGAGACGGCGCTCGAGGAGGCCCGAGCGGGGCTGGCCGAGGGCGGGATCCCGATCGGGGCCGCGTTGTACGCCGCGGACGGCACGCTGCTCGGGCGCGGCCACAACCGCCGCGTCCAGGACGACGACCCGTCCATGCACGCGGAGACGGCGGCGTTCCGGGCCGCCGGGCGGCAGCGCGACTACCGGAAGACGATCATGGTGACGACGCTGTCGCCGTGCTGGTACTGCTCGGGGCTGGTGCGGCAGTTCGGGATCGGGGCGGTGCTCGTCGGGGAGGCGCGCACGTTCTCCGGCGGCCATGAGTGGCTGGCCGAGCACGATGTGGCGGTCACCGTGCTGGACGACGAGCGGTGCGTGGCGCTCATGACCGACTTCATCGCCGCGCGGCCGGAGCTGTGGTTCGAAGATATCGGGGAGCCAACATGATCCCGACCGTCGACCTCCAGGCGCCGGACGCCGCCGCGGTGGACGAGGCGTTGCAGAAGGCCGGGTTCCTGCTGGTCACGGGGCACGCGGTGGACCCGGCGCTCCGGGCCGAGTTGCGAGCGGCCGCGCGGCGGTTCTTCGCCCTCCCAGCGTCGGTCAAGCAGCGGTACGCCGTCCGGATCGGCGGGCGGGCTCCCTCGCGGGAGACGCGGTTCGAGTTCCCGCCGGACCTCAAGGAGTCGTTCGCGATCGGGCCCGCGACGCCGACCGGCGACCCGGCCGTCGACGCCGTCTGGTTCCCGCCGAACGTGTGGCCGTCGGAGGTGCCGGAGCTGCACGCGGTCGCGGAGCGCTACCTCGCCGCGATGACGGCGCTGTCGCGCGACCTGCTGGGCCTGTGCGCGCCGCGTTGGGCCTGCCAGACGACCCGCTCGGCGCGCTCGCGCGGCATCCCACGTGGACGTTCAACATCAACCGCTATCCGCCGTTGACCGAGGTGGGGGCGCCGCTGCCGGGGCAGTTCCGGATCGGCCCGCACACCGACTTCGGCACCGTCACCGTGCTCGACCGCGAGCCGGGGTCGGGCGGGCTGCAGGTGGACATCGAGGGTCGTGGCTGGGTGGACGCGCCGTACGACCCCGACGCGTTCACTGTGAACATCGGCGACCTGCTCGCGCACTGGACCGGCCTGCGCTGGCGCTCGGGACGGCACCGGGTGCTGCCGCCGCAGGCCGACGCGCCGCACGAGGAGCTCGTGTCGCTGGTGTTCTTCTTCGAGTTGGACCACGACGCGCTGGTCACCCCGCTCGCGCCGCCACTGGGACGGCGGGCGGAACTGCCCGCCGTCGTGTCAGCGCCGTTCCTGCGGGAGCGGCTGGACGCCATCTCGGTCTAGCTCCGCCGCGACCGCGCGCACCGGCGCCCCGTCGGCCCCTACCAGCTTGATCGGGAGGCAGGAGACGAACGGGTCGGGCCAGTCGATCAGCTCGAGGTTGCGGAAGTTCTCCCCGATCACGCCGCCCGCGTCGGCGACGAGGAGGTGCGCGGCCAGGTCGTTGTCGGGGGTCGGGTCGATACTCGGCGCGTCGATGCAGAAGGTGCGTACGCCGCGGTCGAGCAGGCCGCGCACGGCGGCGGGGTGCAGGAAGGGGTGGTCGAAGTAGGCGGGCGTGCCGTAGTGGCGGCCCCAGCCGGTGTGGATCAGCACGATGGGTCTGAGCGGCATGTCCCCGATCCGGTCGACGGTGATGGGTGCCCTCGGTGCAGTGCCGCGCACGTCGAGCACGGTGGCCGCTCCGATGCACAGCGCCGGGTCCAGCGCGTCGACGGGCTGGCCGTCGGCGCGCACGTGGTAGGGCGCGTCGATGTGGGTGCCGGTCTGGCTGCCGATGTGGAGGGCGAGGAGGTTGTAGCCGTCGCGGGGGAGCGTCGCGTGCGGGAGGAGCTTCGGCGCGGGGTCGCCCGGGTAGATCTGCGTATCGGGCCCCAGCGGCACGGAGAGGTCGACGATTCGGCGCACCTGCATGCCATGAGTTTCTCCGATCGCCCACGAAGCGCGGGGCCTGCGGGTTAGCGTCGGGCGTGCCCCCCACGAGCGCGCTCCGGGCCCCGGCGACCCGGGATCAGGCCGACGCCTACCGCTTCGGCCTGCGCCGCATGGAGGCGGCGCTGGTGCGCGGCGATCCGGTGCCGCTGCACGAGCAGATCCGGTCGCAGCGGCGGGCGGCGCTGGCCGGGGTCGTGTTGGGGCTGCTCGCCCTGTGCGGGGCGGCCGTGTGGTCGGTGCTCGTGCCGAGCCCTGATTGGCGGCACGAGGCCGTCGTCATCGGCGCGACGTCCGGCGCGATGTACGCGGTTGCGCACGGCCCGGACCGGCTGGTGCCCGTGGCCGATCTGCCCGCCGCGCGGCTGGTGCTCGCCGCGCTGCGGTCGGGCGGATCCGCGGGCGTCGAGCCCGGCACGGCGACCGCCACGGTCGTGCCGGACGAGTCCCTGGCGACGGCGCCGCGCACGCCTGCCGCGGCGGTGCCGGGGGCGGTGGCCGTCACGCCCGAGGCGACCGTCCGTGCGAGCTGGGCGGTGTGCGACGCCGTCGATTCCGAAGGCGCGCTGGTCGGCACCACCGTCATCGGCGACGCGGCGGGGCGCCCGCCCGTCGGCGCGGGTGACGGGGTGCTGCTGGCAGGGCCAGGCGACACCACGTGGCTGGTCGCGGGCGGGCTGCGGCACCGGGTCGACGACGGCGACGGCGCTGTGCGTGCGGTCTTCCGGCTCGCCGGGCGGCTGCCCCGGGCGGCCACCAGCGCGTTGATCTCCGTGCTCCCCGAGGGTCCGCCGCTGGCCACCCCCGTCGTCCCCAACCGGGGCGGTCCGGCGCCGCCGGGGCTGCCGGGCCGGATCGGCGACGTGCTCACCTCCGGGGTGGGCGATGGGCAGCAGTACTTCGCCGTGCTCGACGGCGGCCTGCAGGAAGTGCCGCGGGCGGTGGCCGAGCTGCTGGCCGTCGCCTCCACTGCGCGTGAGGTGCGGTCGGTGGGAGCCGTCGTGCTGGGCGGCGCCAGGTTCGTCGACACGCTGTCGGTCGCGGGCTGGCCCAACGGCCCGGTGCGGGTCGTCGAGCCTGCCGAGGCGCCGGTCACCTGCTGGACGTGGACACCGGACCGACCCGACGGCGGGGTGTGGTTCGGCCGCGACCTGCCGCAGGCCACCGGCGCGCCGCCGGTCACGCTCGCGCAGGCCGACGGGTCGGGCGAGAAGGTCGACGCCGTGGCCGTGGGGCCTGGCGGTGCGGTGCGGGCCACCGGCCATGGCCGCGCGGCGGGCGCCGGGCCACTGTGGCTGGTGTCGGCCACGGGTGTCGGCTACGGGGTGGCCGACGACCCGACCGCGGCCGCGCTCGGCGTCGTCACCACCGCCGTTCAGCCTGCGCCGGAGGCCGCCCTGCGGCTCCTGCCGTCCGGGCACCCGCTGGACCTGGCCGACGCAGGCCGGGCGGTCGACGCGTCGCCCTGACGGGGCGTCGCCGGAGCCGTTCGACCACGGCCACGCAGCAGGCCGCGAGGACGGCGGCGGCCGCGAGAGACCCGAGGAGGCCACCGGGTGGGGTCGACGCCGGGCGCGCGGCCGTGCCGGGCAGCGCGGCCGTGGCCACCGGCCGACCGCCGGGCGTCAGCACGTCGGGTACCGCCGTGAGCGCGGCCACCGGATCGATCACGCCCCGGCCCAGCCGAAGCGCGGCCCGGCCGCCAGGAGGCCGTCGAGCCGTCGCCAGGATGCGGTCGACGATCTGCGCGGCCGTCAGCTTCGGGAAGCGTTCCCGCAGCAGCGCGGCCAGGCCTGCCACCCAAGGCGCGGCGAAGCTGGTGCCCTCGATGTCGGTGCCGGTCGTTCCGCCGTCGACGGCGAGGGACCGCAGCCCGCTGCCCGGCGCAGCCACGTCCACCCAGGCGCCGGGCACGGTGAACCCGGCAGGTGCGTCGTCGGGACCGACCGCGCCGACCGTGAGGATGTCGTCGTCGTACCAGCCGGGGAGCGCCACTTGGTCGGCGGGCTCCTGGCCTGCCGCGGCGCAGGACCCGACGCCCGCGTTGCCCGCTGCGGCCACCACGACGACGTTCGAGCGGGCGGCGAGCCGCAGCGCGGCCTGGACCGAAGCGCCCTGCGTAGCGGCCTGCTGGGCGCGCAGGCAGACCGCCTCCGAGATGTTGATCACGGTGGCCCCGGAGCGGACCGCGAGCACGATCGCCTCGGCCAGCGTGCGGACGTCCCCCGCGGGACGCAGGCCACCGTCGGGCCCCGCGACCTCGAACGACGGGCTCGACTGGCGGATCGCGAGCACCTCCGCGGCGGGCGCGATGCCTTCGACGCCGCCCTTGTCGCCGCCCGGCGTCGGCGGCGGCGATGATCCCGGCGACGGCCGTGCCGTGGCCGTCGCAGTCGACGAGGCCGCTGCCGCCGGTGAGGTAGTCGCCGCCACCCCGCAGCCGGTTGGCGAGGCGCGGGTGCGCCGCGACCCCGGTGTCGATCACAGCGACGACCTGGCCCGCCCCGGTCGCGATCCGGTGGGCCGCGGCCAGTTGCAGCCGCTCGGCGCCGGACCCGGCCGGGGCAGGCGCGGTGTCGGACACGGGCGGGGCGCACCGGTCGGTGGCCCGCAAGCCGGGGGCGGGTCCCGGCCGAGCCCCGGACGGCGGGGCCGCCCGCAGGGGCGGCGGGCGGGGCACTGGTACCGGAGGTGTTTCGGCACCCGGCCGGGCTGCGTCGGCGGTCTCCGCCGCAGCGGCCGGGGCGATCACAGCAGCTGCCACCGGCGCAGGCGACGTCCCGCCGACGAGCAAGACGGCGGCGACGCCCGCCACCGTCCGCGCGCCCGCGTGCCGCGGGGCCCGGCCGCCGCCCGTCACCACCTTCGCACCAACTCGAACAGGTCCATCGCCACAAAGGCCAACGGCACGACAGCTGCGACGAGCACGCCTTCCACGAGGTCGACCGTGCGCCGCACGACGGGCGAGACCTCGGGACGCATCCCGCGTGCCGCGGCGTCGAGCGCGGCGATGCCCATTCCCGCCCCCACGAGCAGGGCCATGCAGCCGAGGAGGCTCGGCACCGAGCCATGGCCCGCGGGCCGCGAGGCCGACGGCCGTGGCGGCACCTGCCGCCAGCGTGGTGCGGGCGGGTGCGGTGTCGGCGAAGCCGCGGGCGCGCAACAGCAACCCCACCGCCGTGACCCCGGCGAATGCAGGCCCGGCCCAGCCGCCCGCGAACGCCGCGACCAGCGCACCCGCCGCGGCGATCACCGCGGCGGCCCCGGCGAGGCCTGTGAGGTGGCCGCGAGCGAGGTCGGCGCGCTCGGCGAGCTCGGCGGGAGGAAGCGGCAGGTCCTCGGCGGTCAGCTCGGCCTCGTCGGCGGGCACGACCGGCCGGGGAAGGCCTGCGAGGCGGATCGCCGCCCGCGGCAGCAGGGGCGCGGCGATCACCGCCAGCGCAGCCGCGCCCGTCGCCGCCACCACAGGTGTGGCGCCCAGCCGTACGACGATCGCGGCGACGGTGCCGACCACGGCGACCACGCCCGCGGCGACGAGCGAGGGTGCAACCACCCGTAGCAACAGTTGGGCGACCGCCGCGGCGATCCCCGCGGCGACCGCGGCCGCCGTGAACGGCACCGGACCCGGCCCGCCGGGCACCGCGGCCCATCCCGCCGCCGCAGCGAGGGTGACCCCGGCGAGCGCTGTGCCGCGCGCGAGTGTCGGACCGCGGTCGGGGCTGACGAGCCGAGCAGCGCTCGCTACCGCGACCACCGCGCCGACCCCCGCGAGCAACGCCGACGCCACCGATCCGGGTCCGGCCGCGCCGAGCAGCACGGCCGCGCCCGCCGCTGCCGCGAGCACGATGACCGTCTCGAACCGATGCTCCGGTGCTCCCTCGGCGGCGGTGCCTGCGGCGATCGCGTCCACCGGATCGTCGAAGACCGGTGCCGGGGGAGCCGGGGTGGCCTGCCCAAGACGCAGCAGCTCGCCGTCCACCACGCCGAGCTCACCGAGCGTCGCGGCGGCCGGAAGCGGTCCGCCCACGATGCCGGACAGCCGCCACGGCCGGGGCGGAGCCGCCGTTGCGGGCTCGCCGACCAGCTCCAACACCATCGGCACGAGCTCCGCGACCGGCACGTCCGACGGCAAGGCGACATCCACCCGATGCCGCGGCGCCAGCACGGTGAGCCTGCAGAACGGTTGTGCGCCCACCCGAGGGCTCCTTTCCCAAACGCCCACGAAATGTCGGGGGCGCTGCCTAGCATCGCCGCCGAGGTCCTTTCCGCGGGGCCGTTTGGAGAAACTCATGGGCACGGTCGAGGTCGCGCGGCCGCACCGGGATCTGCCGCCGTCACCCGAGGGCGAGCTGGCGCTCGAACCGCCCCCGGAGCCGGAGAAGCTGGTTCCGGGGGGCGTCCTCATGCGGCTGCTGCCGCTGGTGATGCTCGTGGGATCGCTGGGCTTCGTCGTCGTGCTCGGGGTCCGCAACCCCACGTCATGGCTGTTCGGCGGCATGTTCGCGATCTCGACGCTCGGGATGATGGCCACCGGCGGCGGCCGTGGCGGTGCGGCGAGGACGTCGACCATCGACGAGAGCCGCCGCGACTACCTGCGCTACCTCGGCCAGATGCGCCGCGCGGTGCACGAAGCCGCCGCGGCGCAGCGGGCGTCCGCGGAGGCCGCGCACCCCGACCCCGAGGCGTGGCCCGCCGTCGTCGCGGGCGCCCGCCTGTGGGAGCGCAGCACGGCGGACGCCGATTTCGGGCACGTCCGCATCGGTCGCGGCGCGCAACGCCTGGCCACCCGTCTGATCCCACCGGAGACGGGGCCGCCCGACGGGTTGGAGCCGGTCACCGCGCTCGCGTTGCGTCGGTTTCTCATGGCGCACTCCGTGGTGTCCGATCTGCCGGTCGCGCTGTCGTTGCGCGAGACCGGCACGATCTGGCTCGAGCCCGAGGGTGCCGCCGCCCGCGCGTTGGCCCGCGCGGTCGTGGCGCAGTTCGTCCTGTGGCACAGCCCGGCCGACGCGCGGCTCGCGGTGGTTGCCGCGCCGACCGCGTTGGCCGCCTGGGAGTGGGCCAAGTGGCTGCCGCACAACGCGCATCCTCGGCTGAGTGACGGGGCGGGCGCGCTGCGGATGTTCACACCGGAGGTCGACACGCTGCGCCGCTGGTGGGCGGCCGATCCGGCGCCCGGGCCACACCTGCTCGTCGTCGTGGACGGGGTGGCCGACGGGATGGGGCCGTGGGCCGGTGCCTCCGGCGTCACGGTGCTGCGGGTCGGGGCGCCCGCCGGGCGGCGACCCGCGCCATCGGTGGTGCGCCTGCGGGTCGGCGCCGATGGACTGGAACGGGTGGCGCACGATGCCGAGCCGGTCGAGGTCGGCGTGCCCGACGCGTTGTCGCTCGCCCAGGCCGCGGCGATGGCCCGACGGCTGGCCCGCTACCGGCCCGCGGGTGTCCCCGAAGACGCCGCCGCGCGCGCCGCCCCCGGGTTGCCGGGCCTGTTGGGGCTGCGGCCGGGGCCCGCCGGGATCGACGCGCTGCGCACACGGTGGCGGCGCGCTGCGGGCGACCGGTTGCGGGTGCCGATCGGCGTCGACGAGGGCGGAGCCGCCGTGGTCCTGGACCTGAAGGAGTCGGCAGAGGGCGGCAGTGGGCCGCACGGGCTCTGCATCGGCGCCACCGGATCCGGCAAAAGCGAGCTCCTGCGCACCCTCGTGCTCGGTCTGGCCGCCACCCACCCGCCCGAGGCGCTGAACTTCGTGCTCGTCGACTTCAAGGGCGGCGCCACGTTCCTCGGCCTCGCGGGCATGCCGCACGTCTCGGCCGTGATCACGAACCTCGCCGACGAGCTCACGCTGGTGGACCGTATGGCCGATGCGCTGGCGGGCGAGATCATGCGCCGCCAGGAGATCCTGCGTGCGGCGGGCAACCTGGTGAGCGTCACCGACTACGCCGCCGCGCGCCGCGCCCGGCCCGAGCTGCCACCGCTTCCCGCGCTGGTCGTGGTGGTCGACGAGTTCTCCGAGCTGCTCGCCCAGCGGCCCGAGCTCATCGACCTGATGGTCACGATCGGTCGCCTCGGCCGCTCGCTGGGGCTGCACCTGCTCCTGGCCTCCCAGCGGCTCGACGAGGGGCGGCTGCGCGGGCTGGAGTCGCACCTGTCCTACCGGATCGCGCTGCGCACGTTCTCGGCCTCGGAGTCGCGGGCCGTGCTCGGTGTGCCCGACGCGCACCAGCTGCCACCCACGCCCGGCTCGGCGTTCCTCGCGACGGGCAGCGACGAGCTCGTGCGGTTCCGTGGCGCCTACGTCTCCGGCCCGTCAGGGCAGGCCGCTGCCCCGGGCGGCGTCGGGCCGCCGCGGGCCTACCCGTTCGTGGTCGGGCCGGTACCGCAGGCCGAGCCACCCGTCGGGCAGGCCCCCGCGGACGAGTCGCCCACCGTCCTGGAGACGATCATTGCTGCGTTGGCCGGTCGGGGTGCGCCCGCGCATCGTGTCTGGTTGCCGCCCCTTGCCGCGCCGCCGCCGTTGGACGAGGTGCCGGATCCACGGGCGGAGCGTGCCACGCTGCAGATCGCCGTCGGCCTGATCGACCGGCCGTACCTGCAGCGACGCGAGCCGCTCGCCGTCGATCTCTCCGGCGCGTCCGGTCACCTCGCCGTCGTGGGCGGGCCGCGGGCGGGCAAGTCGAGCGGGCTCGCGTCGGTGGTCCTCGGCCTCGCGCTCACGCACACCCCGGTTCAGATCGGCGTGCACGCGCTCGACTTCGGCGGCGGCGCGCTGCGGCCCCTCGCCGGGCTACCGCACGTAGGCACGGTCGCCGACCGGCAGGAGGTCGATCTCGTGCGCCGCACCGTCGCCGAGTGGGGCGCCGCTCTCGGTCGTCGGGAACGGCTGTTCCGCGCGGCCGGGGTGGCGTCGGTGGAGGCGTTCCGGGCGCGCCGGGCCGCGGGGGAGTTCGCCGACGAGCCCGCCACGGATCTGCTGCTCGTCGTCGACGGCTACCTCACCCTGCGCACGGAGTTCGAGGACCTGGAGGCCCGGCTCCTCCCGTTGGCCGCACAGGGGTTGGCCTACGGGCTGCATCTGGCCGTGTCCGCCACGCGCTGGTCGGAGCTGCGGCCTGCGCTCAAGGACCTCCTCGGCACCCGGCTGGAGCTGCGCTTGGGCGAGCCTGCCGAGTCGGAGGTCGACCGGCGGCGCGCCGCCTCGGTGCCCGCCCGCCCCGGCCATGGCCTGGCGCCCGACGGCGCCCCGCTGGTGCTCGCCGCACCGCACGGAGCGGCCGAACCCGACATGGCTGCGCTCGTCACCCGGGTGGCCGGGGAGTGGAGCGGCCCGGGGTTCGCGCCGGTGCGGCTCCTTCCGTCGCGCATCGACCTGGCCGACCTCCCGCCCGGTGGTCACGGCATCCCCCTCGGTCTGGACGAGGAGCGGCTCGCGCGCGTGGACCTGGACCCGGCGGCCGAGCCGCACCTGGTCTGCTTCGCCGACGCCGAGAGCGGCAAGACCACCCTGCTGCGGCTGGTCGCGCACGGCATCGTCGGCCGGTGCGCGCCACAGCACGCCCGCGTCATCGTCGTCGACCCGCGTCGGGGGCTGCTTGGCGCGGTGCCCGAGCCGTACCTGATCGGCTACGCCAGCACACCCGAACAGACGGCCGCGGCGGCGCGGGTGTTGGCGGAGTCGCTGCGCAAACGTCTTCCCGGCCCCGAGGTCACCCCGCGGGCGCTGCGGGAACGCAGCTGGTGGCAAGGCCCCGAGGTCTATCTGCTCATCGACGACTACGACCTCGTCGCGCCCCCGGGAGCGGCGCTGCACCCGCTGCTGCCGATCGTGGAGTTCCTCCCACAGGCCAAGGACGTGGGGCTGCACGTGGTCGTCGCGCGACGGTGCGGCGGGGCAGGCCGCGCCCTGTTCGACCCGCTTCTTGGCAGGCTCCGCGAGCTCGGCGCGCCCGGGTTGGTGCTCAACGGGAGCCCGGACGAGGGCGCGCTGGTGGAGACGGTCAAGGCGAGCCCGCAGCCGCCGGGCCGCGGCATGCTGGTCGACCGGCGCCGCGGCGCCCGGCGCGTGCAGCTGGCGTGGCCGGGCGAGGGCCCGGGATGATCGGGCCGCGGGTGGCGGTGGCCCCCGGACGGCACACCGTGCGCGTGGCGAGCACGACCGCAGGCGGGGTGCCTCGGCTGCTCGCCGAGCTGCCCACCCGTCTGCCGCCCCACCCCGGTGGCACGGACGGCGCTGCCCCATGCGGCCCCGTGGAGACTGCCCCATGCGGCCCCGTGGAGAACTGCCGCACGGCGCTCCAGCGGCTCGTCGGGCCCGCCATCGCCGAGGTCGTCATCGTGCACCCCTCGGGGCGGCCGTCCGCGTCGGTGCAGACGTGGCTCGACGCGGCGACGGCGGTCGCGCCGCGGTTCAGGCGGGTGGCCGCACCGGTCGCGGCCGCGGCGGGCACTCCCGCGCGGGCGGTGTTGGACGTCGGACGTTCGGGCGCCGAGGCCACGTTGCTGCAGGCGGGCCGGATCGTCGCGCGCCGGTCATCGGGGGTCGGCGGCGATCGGCTCGACCTCGCCGTAGGGGCGCTTCTGCCAGGGGCGTCGGCGGCCGACGCCCGACGGGTGCGCGAAGCCCTCTCGCTGCTCCCGGAGACGCGTTATGGGTCCCTACGGGTTGAGGCCGAGCACGTGCGCGCCGCGCTCGCCCCGCTGCTCGACGAGGCCGTCGCGGCGTTGGCCACGGTTGTGGCGGCGGCGGGTGAGCCGGTCCCGGTGCTGCTCACGGGGGGCGTGGCGCGCTGTCCGCTGCTGGCCGAACGCGTCGACGCCGCGGGGTTCGCCGCCGACGTGCAGGTGGCCCCGCGCCCCGACCTTGCCGCGGTACTCAGCGCGTTGACCCTGGGTCCGCCGCCACCTGCCGCGCAGACGACCGCGCCCGCGGTGGCACCCCGGTATCTCCCCGCACTCCCGCCCGTCGGCCGCGTCCGCCGCTGGGGAGGCGCCGCGCTCACCGCGGTGCTCGTCGGCGGGCTGGCGGGCGCGGGCACGGCGGTCGCCGTGCCGATGCGGACGCCGTCTGCCGCCGCGCCTGCCGCCGGGGTTCTCGTCCAGTACGGCTACCGCCTCGACGTCCCGGCCGGGTGGGAGCACACCGGCGGCCTGCCCGAGCGGCGGCGCAGCCTGCTCACCCGGGTCGGCACGCCGCAGGGCACCGATCTCATCGCCGTCGAGCGCACCCCGTTGGGTTACAACGCCGACGCCGAGCCCGAACGGGCCGCGGCCGAGATGCGCGCCGCCTTCGACCAGTCCGCTGCGGCGGGCGCGCGGCTGTCGGACTATGGAGTCGCGGAGGTCGGCGGCCGCTCCGTCACCACCTACCGGCAGCAGGAGCGCGACGGTGCCGTCGTCGAGTGGTATGTGGTGCTTGACGGCGATGCCCAGCTGTCGGTCGGCTGCAGGCACACCCCGGCCGGGACGGACCCGGTGCGGGCGGCGTGCGGCGTCGTCGTGGGATCCATCCGACGCGCCTGATTTGCACCTGCAAACCGTTCTCCCGAAACGCCACGCGGCACCAGCCGAGGGTGTCACGGTCTACCCAACGCCCCCGGAATCCCGGGCGCGCAGGATGAAGGGAGGCCGGTATGGCAGTCGACGGTTTCGGCACCACCCCCGACGAGATGGCCAGAGCGGCTCGGCACGTGGCGGCGGTCAACCAGGCCGTGCAGGGCGAGCTCACCGCGTTGCGCGGCCGGTTGGAGCCGCTCGCGGGGGCGTGGGTCGGCCGCGCGTCGGCCCAGTTCGCGCAGCTGATGGCCCGCTGGGACACCGATGCCCGCTCGCTCAACCAGGCCCTCGGCGGCATCGGGCAGGCGATCGCCGGGTCACGCGCCACCTACCAGCGACACGAAGACGACCAGGCCGCCGTGATGACGTCCATCAGCAACGCGCTGGGTTGAGGGAGGAGAAGCGATGAGCATCGGATCCGAGATCAAGGTCACCTTCGGTGCGCTGGCGGCGGCCCAGTCCGACGTGTCGGGCACCGCGGCGCGCATCACCACGCAGCTCGAGGATCTGCGACGGTTCGTGGCGCCGCTGGTCGCGAGCTGGCAGGGTGCGGCGGCGCAGGATTACCAGGTCCGGCAGAAGCAGTGGGACACGGCCGCAGGCGATCTCACCGCGGTGTTGGGGCAGATCGGCGTGGCGCTCGGCGCCGCGAACGACAGCTACCGGCAGGCGGAAAGCGCCAATGCCGCTCGGTGGAGGTGATCCACAGCATTTGTCGAGATGTGACACCCGCCGGTGAGGTGGGGGGCGTTTTGACCCTGCTTCCGACCGGCGGGTACCCTCGTTCTTCGACGTGCAGCGGGTGAATGCTCCGCGCGGCCCGGTCACCGGGCGTCCCCGCCGCACCCGCGCACCAGACACCGTTCGAGCGCCCGCCTGCGGGTGGCGCTCGGGCACACGAGAGCAACGAGGTAGGTCGTGTCCACGTACAGCCCTAAGCCAGGCGACATCACCCACGCCTGGCACGTGATCGACGCGACCGACGTCGTGCTCGGCAGGCTCGCGGCCCAAGCCGCCACCCTGCTGCGCGGCAAGCACAAGCCGATGTACGCCCCGCACATGGACACCGGCGACTTCGTTGTGATCGTCAACGCCGAGAAGGTGGCGGTCACGGGCAACAAGCGCACCGACAAGTTCGTCTACCGCCACTCCGGCTACCCCGGCGGTCTGCGGCAGCGCTCGGTCGGCGAGATGCTCGAGAAGCACCCGGACCGGCTGGTTGAGAAGGCGATCAAGGGCATGCTGCCGAAGAACCGGCTCGGGCGGGCGATGGGCAAGAAGCTCAAGGTCTACGCAGGCCCCGAGCACCCCCACTCCGCGCAGAAGCCCGCCCGCTACGAGATCCACCAGGTCGCACAGTGACCGAGGCGACCACACCGGCAGTGACAATTCCGGAAGAGGACCAGCCCGTGAGCACGCCCGAGCCCGAGACCCCCGCCGTCGAGGACGAGGTGGTCGAGATCGAGGTCGAGCCCGATCTCGACACCGACATCGAGATCGAAGGCCTCGATGCCGTCGCGCCCATCCCGGCGGTCTTCTCCGACCGGCCGATCCAGACCGTCGGCAGGCGCAAGGAGGCGATCGTCCGCGTTCGCCTGATGCCAGGCACCGGCCAGTTCACGCTCAACGGCCGCACGTTGGAGCAGTACTTCCCCAACAAGCTCCACCAGCAGCTCATCCGTGAGCCGTTGGTCACGGTGGACAAGGCGGAGCGCTTCGACATCTTCGCCAACCTCGGCGGCGGTGGCACCTCGGGCCAGGCGGGCGCCCTGCGTCTCGCGATCGCCCGCGCGCTGATCGAGGCCGATCCCGACGACCGTCCGCCGCTCAAGCGCGCCGGCTTCCTCACGCGCGACCCCCGCGTCATCGAGCGCAAGAAGTACGGCCTGAAGAAGGCCCGCAAGGCGCCTCAGTACAGCAAGCGCTGACCGTGGGCGCACGGCGTCTGTTCGGCACCGATGGCGTGCGCGGGCTCGCCAACGGCGAGGTTCTCACTCCTGAACTCGCCGTTGCGCTCGCCGCGTCCGCCGCGCATGTCCTGGCCGAGCACGACCAGTCGCACCGCCCGGTAGCCGTGGTCGGCCGCGACCCGCGGGCCAGCGGTGAGATGTTGGAGGCCGCGGTCGTCGCCGGGCTCGCCGCGGCGGGCGCCGATGCGCTACGGGTCGGCGTGCTGCCGACGCCCGCGGTTGCCTATTTGGTCCGCGCCCTCGGCGCCGACCTCGGGGTGATGATCTCCGCGTCGCACAACGCCATGCCGGACAACGGCATCAAGCTCTTCGCCGCCGGTGGGCACAAGCTGCCCGACGCGGTGGAGCGCGAGGTCGAGGAAGGGCTCGACGTCGCAGGCCCAAGGCCCACCGGCGCGGGCATCGGCCGGGTCCGCGACCTGCCCGACGACGCCCACGCCCGCTACGCCGACCATTTGCTGCTCGCCACGCCCGGCCCCCTCGACGGGCTGCGCGTGGTGGTCGACTGCGCGCACGGTGCCGCGTCGGCCATCGCCCCGGAGGTCTACCGCAGGGCGGGGGCCGAAGTCATCGCGATCGCGGCCGATCCCGACGGGCTCAACATCAACGACGGCGTCGGCTCCACGCACCTCGGCCTCGTGCGCCGTGCGGTCATCGAGCACGGCGCCGACCTCGGCATTGCGCACGACGGCGACGCCGACCGCTGCCTGGCCGTCGACGCGTCCGGGGGCGACGTCGACGGCGACCGGATCATGGCCATCCTCGCGCTCGCCATGCGCGACGCGAACGAGCTCACCGCGAACACCCTCGTCGCCACCGTCATGAGCAACCTCGGCCTGCACATCGCCATGCGGGACGCCGGGATCGCCCTGCGCACCACCGCTGTCGGCGACCGCTATGTGCTGGAGGAGCTGCGCGCGGGCGGTTACGCGCTCGGCGGCGAGCAGTCCGGCCACGTCGTCCTGCCCGCGTACGCCACCACCGGCGACGGGCTGCTGACGGCGCTGCGGCTGATGGCGCGGATGGCGGCCACCCGGCGGACGCTGGCGGAGCTCGCGGCGGTCGTCACGGTGCTGCCGCAGGTGCTGGAGAACGTGCGCGTGGTCGATAAGGAAGCGGTCGCGGCGTCGGACGACGTGCGCATCGCCGTCGCTGACGCCGAGCGTGAGCTGGGCGACACCGGGCGTGTGCTGCTCCGGCCGTCGGGCACCGAGCAGCTGGTGCGGGTGATGGTCGAGGCCGCGAGCGCGGATCAGGCCAAGGCCATGGCCGTGCGGATCGCCGAGGTTGTCGCGGCCGCAGGTTAGCGATCAGGGCGGATCCGGCAACTGCGCGATCTGTATGCCGTGTGCCTCGTCGGCCCGGGCGCCGGAGGTGTCGCCGAGCCGCGGTCCGTAGCCTGCCGCAGATGCGGTGGGCGGCAGCCGCCGAGCCAGGTCGTCGGCCTCATGGGCGGTCTCGTCGAGGCTGCGGCGCAGTGCGTCGATCCGCTCGGCCCACGCCCGGCCGTCGGGGTCAAGCCAGTCGATCGTCACCGCGGAGGCGAGCCGCGCCGCCCCTACTGCCGTGTCGCGGAGCAGCTCTGTGGCCTCGACGCACCACTGGCGGGTGGGGTCCGCGGTCGTCACGACGCACCTCCGACACGACGGAGGGCATCCTCGGCCGCGTGGTCTGCCGCCTCGGCCGATGCCGCCGCGGCCCGCAGCGCCGCCTCGATCTCGGCCAACTCGCGCCGGGCGCGTACGACGGCCGCGCCGACAAGCTCAGCGGCGCCCCGCGGTGGCCTGCCCAGCCTCGCCAACGCGTCAGCCATCTCGGCGAGGTCAACGGCGTGAGCGCGCAACCGGTCGGGTCGCAGATGCATGGCCCGATCGTCCCCCAACGGACCCGCGCCATGGGCCCGATTGGCGAAACTCGCCCGGTCCCGTACTCACCGGTCAGGGTTCGCGGGGCAGCGTGGTGCCCGGGATCTTGCCCTCGACCAGCGGTTCCACCCGGTCCTCTTCGCAAAGGTGCCGCATGAGGAACGCGGTGACGAGCGCGCGGGTGAGCCGCCGGACCTTGGCGTCCGGTGAACCCGCCAGCAGCAGGTCGCTCCAGTGCCGCCCTTCGAGGAAGCCGGTGTGGCTCGCCTTCGGCAGCGTGCGCAGGATCACCGGCCCGCCCGCGGCCAGGGCAATCTCCTCCGCGTGCCCCGCGGGCGGCGCGACCATGTCTTTCCCCGCCGCCAGGTGCAGCACCGGCACCGTGAGCTTCCGGGCCGCCTCGATCGCGGACGGGTGGGTCTGCGCGACCGCCAGCGTGACCACCGCCGCGACCCGCTCGACCCCCGCCGCAGCGACGAGCGCCGCCCCGCCCCCGATGCCGTGCCCCGCGAACGCGGTGCGCCGCGAGTCGACGCTGATCCGCCCGTCGCCGAGCCGGACGCCGACGCAGACCGAAAGGGCGCTGCGCAGATCGGCGGCGAAGCCCGCGTGGCTCGGCAGCGGTCCGCGATGGCTCGACGGCGCCGCCGTCACAAACCCCCACGAGGCCAGATGGCGCAGCAGATCGGCGTAACGGGCGGGCGGCTGCAGCCAGTCGTGCCCGAACGCGACCGCGGGCAGGCCGAGCCCCTCCGCAGGCGCGTAGATGACGCCCGGGATCCCGGACATCCCCAGATCCCCGCGCAGCACGGTGAGCGGCCCCGGGCGGGACAGCTCGTCGAGGCCCTGCTTCGCGTTGCGCATCGCCGCAGGTCGGGGCGTTGATCGGGTGCGCGTCACAGCGCAGACCGTAGTACGCGGGGCGGGGGGACGCCCAGTCGGCCGTAACGGGAACGTCCTGCGGGGCGATCGTCTCACCGTCCGGGTCGTGACCCGGCCGACCACGAGGAGCGCCGATGATCACCCTTTCCGGGCTCGGGCGGCTGCTTGCGTCGAGCGTCGTCGGCCTGGCCCTTCTCACGGCTGCGTGCTCGGACGTCGTGGCCAAGGACAACGTCGCCAAGACGATCATGGATCAGCTGCAGAAGCAGAACATCGACGCCCAGAACGTGATGTGCCCTACCGACCTGCAGGCCATCGTCGGGCAGACCCTGCGCTGCTCGTTCACGGTCGACGGTCAGCCGGTCGACGCGATCGCCACCGTCACGTCCACCGACGGCAGCAACGTCAAGTACGACATCACCACCGAGGCCCGCCCTATCGCCAAGGACCTGCTCGCCCACAAGATCACCGAGCAGGTCTCCCAGCAGACCCGGCTACAGGTGGACACCGCGACCTGCGACACGGACCTGCAGCCCAGGCTGAACGCCGTGACGATGTGCACGCTGATGAGCGCGGACAAGCCGATGAACGTCACCGTGACCGTCACGAAGGTCAGCGGCGGCCTCATCAACTACTCGATCAAACGGGCCTGAGTACGGTCGGGCGCGTGGACGGCGTCTTCACCGCGCAACAGATCCGGGAGGCCGAAGGCCGCCTGATGGCCCAGCTCTCCGAGGGCGTCCTGATGCGACGGGCCGCGTTCGGGCTCGCGGGGCACGCCCGCCGGATGCTCGGGCGCACCGCGGGGCAGGCGCGTCGGCCTGCTCGTCGGGGCGGGCAACAACGGCGGCGACGCGCTCTGGGCGGGCGTGGAGCTGCGCCGCCGGGGCGCGGGCGTCGCCGCGGTGCTGCTCGACCCGGTGCGCGCCCATGCGGCAGGCCTCGCCGCGCTGACCACAGCGGGTGGGCGGATCTACGGGCCGGACGCCGCCGGGCTCGCCGCGCTGACCGGTGCGGACCTCGTGCTCGACGGCATCATCGGGATTTCCGGGCACGGTGGGCTACGTGCGCCCGCGGCGGCGCTCGTCGCGGCGGTGGAGCGGGCCGGGGTGCCCATACTGGCCGTCGACCTGCCCAGCGGGGTCGACACCGACACCGGCGCGGTCGAGGGGGCCGCGGTGACGGCCACCGCGACCGTCACGTTCGGCGCCCGCAAACCCGTCCACGTGCTCGCCGCGGCCCGGTGCGGGCGGGTGCACGTCGTCGACATCGGGCTCGGCCCCTACCTGCCGACGCCGTACGCCGACGTCCTCACCGCAGCCGACGTGGCGGCGCGGTGGCCGCGGCCCGGCCCGACCGACGACAAGTACACCCAAGGCGTCACGGGCGTTGCTGCGGGCTCGGACGACTACCCCGGCGCCGCCGTCCTCGCCACGGGCGCCGCGGTGCTCGCCACCAGCGGCATGGTCCGCTTCGCGGGCTCGGCGGCGCAGGCGGTGCTGGCCCACTGGCCCGAAGTCGTCACGGCGCCCACGGTGGCGGCGGCCGGACGCGCACAGGCGTGGGCGGTAGGGCCGGGCATCGGCACCGACGACGCGGGGCGCGAGGTGCTCGCCGCCGTGCTCGCCAAGGACGTGCCGGTGGTGGTCGACGCCGACGGCATCACCCTGCTGGCCCACCACGACGAGCTGCGGACGGCCCTGGCCGGGCGACCCGCGGTGCTCACCCCGCACGCGGGGGAGTTCGCCCGGATCGCGGGCGAGGTCGGCGCCGACCGGATCGCCGCCACCCGGCGCGCCGCCGCCGAGCTGGGCGTCACCGTGCTGCTCAAGGGCAACGCCACCGTGGTGGCCGACCCGGACGGCCGGACGCTGGTGCACCCGTCGACGACCTCGTGGGCGGCGACGGCGGGCTCAGGCGACGTCCTCACCGGCCTCACCGGCGCGCTGCTCGCCGCCGGGCTCGAGCCGTGGTGGGCGGCGGGCTGCGCGGCGTTCGTGCACGCGCGGGCGGCCGATCTCGCGGCCGACGGCGTGCCCGCCCCGTCCTCCCGCCTCCAGGCCGCCATCCCGGCCGCCCTGCGCTCGCTCTAAACCCGCCCGGTAGCCGGATGAGAGGATGCGGGAGTGCACCGCCCTCGCGCCGAGGCGCTCGTCGATCTCGCCGCCGTCCGGCACAACGTCGACGTGCTGCGCGCCGCCGCACCCGACGCCGCGCTGATGGCGGTGGTCAAGGCCGACGGCTACGGGCACGGCGCCGTCCCGGTCGCCAGTGCCGCGCTCGCGGCGGGCGCCACCTGGCTGGGCGTCTGCACGGTCGAGGAGGCCCTGGAGCTGCGCGCCGCGGGGCTCGGCGCCAGGGTGCTCTCCTGGCTGCACATCCCCGACGACGACTTCGCCGCGGCGGTGGCCGCCGACATCGACCTCTCCATCGCCTCCCGCGCCCACCTCGCCGCCGTGCTGGCGGGCGCTCGACAGGCGGGCAGGCCTGCCCGGCTGCACCTCAAGATCGACACCGGGCTCACCCGCAACGGCGTGCAGCCCGCCGACTGGTCCGACCTGCTCGACGTGGCCGCCAAGGCCGAGGCCGACGGCGTCGCGCAGGTCGTCGCGGTCTGGTCGCACCTTGCGCACGCCGACGCGCCGCGCCACCCCACGCTCGACAAGCAGGCCGCCCGCCTGGACGCCGCGTGGCAGGCCGCCCGCGACCGCGGCCTTGACCCCATCCGCCACCTGGCCAACTCCGCGGCCACCCTCACCCGCCCCGACCTGCACTACGACCTCGTCCGCCCGGGCATCGCCGTCTACGGGCTCGACCCGCTCGGCCGCCCCGTGCCCGAGAGCCCGTTGCGCCCTGCGATGACGCTGCGGGCCCGCGTCGCGCTGGCCAAGCGGGTGCCACCGGGCGAGGGCGTCTCCTACGGCCACGCCTGGACCACGTCGCGCGAGACCACCCTCGCCCTCGTCCCCATCGGATACGCCGACGGCGTGCCCCGCGCCCTCAACCGCCGCGGGCGCATGCAGGTGGTGCTCGGCGGCGCGCTGCGGCCGGTGGTGGGGCGGGTGTGCATGGACCAGATCGTCGTCGACTGCGGCGACGACGCCGTCGCGGCGGGCGACGAGGTCGTCCTCTTCGGTCCCGAAGGACCCACCGCGCAGGACTGGGCCGACGAGCTCGACACCATCCACTACGAGGTGGTCACGGGCGTGCACGGCGCACGGGTCGCACGCACCTTCGTGGAGGCCCCGTGAAGGCACCCGGCTGGGGCGTGCTCGCGGGCGCGCTCGGCGCGGCGGCCACCGGCGTCGTCGTCGGGGTGGCGGCCCGACAGCACGCCAAGATCGCCGCGGACCGGCGACGGCTCGCGTCCCAGCTCTCCGAGACGAGCGAGACTCCGCAGGGCGAGCCGTGCTCGGTGGTCGCCGACGACGGTGTGCGGCTCTCCTGCGAGGAGATCGAGGCCGCCGAGCCGCCCGCGCTCACGGTCGTGCTCGTGCACGGGTTCGCCCTCGACCGGCGCACCTGGCACTTCCAGCGACCCTTCCTCGCAGGCCTCGCCAACCCCCGTGTGCGCGTGGTGATCTACGACCAGCGCAGCCACGGCCGCTCCGAGCGCGCCCCCCGCGAGAGCTGCACGATCGAGCAGCTCGGCCACGACCTCGACGCGGTCATCCGCGCGCTCGCCCCCGAGGGCCCGCTGGTGCTCGTCGGGCACTCCATGGGCGGGATGACGATCATGGCGCTGGCCGACCTCCACCCCGAGCTGGTCAAGGAGCGGGTGGCGGGCGTGGCGTTCCTGGCGACGTCGGCGGGCGCGGTCGGCAGCTCCGGCCTCTCCGGCACGTGGCTGTCGCGCCGCAACCCGCTCACCCGCGGGGTCGGCCTGCTCGCCGCGCTGCAACCATCGCTGGTGGAGGGGGTGCGCAAGGCCGCGAGCGACGTCGTGTGGGCGATCACCCGCAGGCTCGCCTACGGCGACCGCAGCGTGGCGCCCTCGCTGGTCGACCTCGTCGACACCATGATCAGCACCAACGCGGTGGACGCGCTCACCGACTTCGTCGACACGATCGGCAGCCACGACCGGCTCGCCGCCCTCCCCGCGCTCGCCACCTGCGAGGTGCTGGTGGCCGCAGGCGACGCCGACCGGGTGATCCCGTTCGGCCACAGCGAGGTGATCGCGGCCGAACTGCCCGAGGCGCGGCTGGTGCGCTTCGACGGCGTCGGGCACCTGCCGATGCTGGAGCAGGCCGACGCGATGAACGAGGCGCTCGCCGACCTGCTCCGCCGCTGCGCCGCCCGTGGCCGCGGCTCCCAGCGTCGTCTGCGGAGGAAGGCGTGACCGGGGTGCCGCTGGACACCGCGATCGAGCTACCGACGGCGGCCGACACCGAGGCGCTCGGCGAACGACTGGCCGACGGGCTGGCCGCCGGCGACCTCGTCGTGCTCACCGGGCCGCTCGGCGCGGGCAAGACCGTGCTGGTGCGCGGCCTGGCCCGCGGCCTCGGCGTGACCGGCGCCGTCACGTCACCGACGTTCGTCATCGCCCGCGAACACCGGCCGGGGCATGACGGCGGGGTGCCGCTCGTGCACGTCGATGCCTACCGGCTCGGCGGCGCGGCCGAGCTGGACGACCTCGACCTTGACACCGACCTCGCCGAGGCCGTCGTCGCCGTCGAGTGGGGCGAGGGGGTGGCCGAGCGGCTCGCCGAGCGGCACGTGCTCGTCCGCCTCGACCGCCGCCCCGACGACGTCCGCACGGCCGTGGTGACCCGCGAAGGCGCCACACCGACGGAGTAGCCTGGTACGGCCGTGCACGTACTCGCCCTGGACACCGCCACGCCCGCCGTCACGGCTGGCGTCGTCGAGCTGACCGCCGACGGGATCGTCGAACGCTCCGTGCGGGTGGCCCACGACGCCCGCAAGCACGCCGAGCTGCTCATGCCCTGCATCGTCGCCGCCTGCGACGAGGCCGGGATCGCGCTCGCCGACCTCGACGCGGTCGTCACCGGCGTCGGGCCGGGCCCGTTCACCGGGCTGCGGGTCGGCATGGTCACCGCCGCCGCCTTGGGTGACGCGCTCGGCATCCCCGTCCACGGCGTCTGCTCGCTCGACGCGATCGCCGACGGGCTGGGCCCGGAGATCGGCCCTGTCGTCGTCGTCACCGACGCCCGCCGTCGCGAGGTCTACTGGGCTGCCTACGCCGAGGACGGCCGCCGCACGCACGGCCCGCACGTCGACGCGCCCGCCGTCCTCCGTGAACGGATGCCGGACGTGCGCGCCGCCGCGGGCGGGAGCGCCGGGGTGACGGGCCTTCCCGTGGTCGGCCCCGCCGCGCCGACGCCCACGGGTCTCGTCGCCGTCGCCGCGCCTGCGCTGCGCGATGGCGTCGTCCCGGGCCCGCTGGAGCCGCTCTACCTGCGCCGCCCCGACGCGCAGGAACCCGGCGCGCGCAAGCGGGTGGGCGTGTGACGGCCACGGTCGTGCTGGGCCCGCTGCTGGCGTCCGACGCCGCGCGCTGCGCCGAGCTGGAGCGGATGCTGTTCCCCGGCGACGACCCGTGGTCCGAGCGGGCGTTCCACGAGGAGCTGCTGGCGGGCTTCCACTACGTCGCCGCCCGGTCGGAGGACCTCCTCGTCGGCTACGCCGGGTTGGCACTCATGGGCACCGACGCGGAAGTGCACACGATCGGCGTCGACCCCGCCCACCAGGGCCGCGGCATCGGTCGGGCGCTGCTGCGGGCCCTGCTGGAGGTCGCCGACGCGGCGCACGCCACCGTCTTCCTCGAGGTGCGCACCGACAACGAAGCCGCGCACGCGCTCTATGTGTCCGAGGGGTTCGCGATGGTCGGGTTGCGCAGGCGCTACTACACCCCCAGCGGGGCCGACGCGCACACCATGCGGAGGGATCCCACATGATCGGCTCCGTGATCGTGCTCGGCATCGAGACGTCGTGCGACGAGACCGGCGTCGGCATCGTCCGCGGTGTCGGCCAGACGACGGAGCTCCTGGCCAACGAGGTCGCGTCGTCGGTCGACGAGCACGCGCGCTTCGGCGGCGTCGTGCCCGAGGTCGCCTCCCGCGCGCACCTCTCGGCGATGGTGCCCGCGGTGCACCGGGCGATGGCGACGGCCGGGGTCACCGCCCGCGACATCGACGCCGTCGCCGTGACCGCGGGCCCTGGCCTGTCCGGGGCCCTGCTCGTCGGCCTCGCCGCGGCGAAGGCCTACGCCACGGCGTGGGACGTGCCGCTCTACGGCGTCAACCACCTCGCGGCGCACGTCGCCGTCGACACCCTGCAGAACGGCCCGCTCCCGCCGTGTCTTGCGCTGCTCGTCTCCGGCGGCCACTCCAGCCTGCTCGACGTGCCCGACATCGCGGGTCCGGTCACGCCGCTCGGCGCCACGATCGACGACGCGGCGGGGGAGGCGTTCGACAAGGTCGCGCGGCTGCTCGGCCTGCCGTTCCCTGGTGGCCCGCACGTCGACCGGGTCGCCCGCGACGGCGACCCGGCCGCGGTCCCGTTCCCGCGCGGGCTCACCGGCCCACGGGACGCCCCGTTCGACTTCTCCTTCTCCGGCCTCAAGACCGCGGTCGCCCGGCACGTGGAGGCGCTGGAACGGGCGGGCACGCCGGTGCCGGTGGCCGACGTCGCCGCGAGCTTCCAGGAGGCCGTGGTCGACGTGCTCACCGCGAAGGCCGTGCGCGCGGCCCGCGAGCGCGGCATGGACGTGCTGCTGCTCGGCGGCGGGGTGGCGGCCAACTCGCGCCTGCGGGCACTGGCCCAAGAGCGCTGCACCGCCGCCGGGCTCACCCTCCGCGTGCCGCGGCCCGGCCTGTGCACGGACAACGGCGCGATGGTCGCCGCTCTGGGCGCGCACCTCGTGACGGCCGGGGTCAAGCCCAGCCCGCTGGACCTCCCGGCGGACTCGTCACTGCCGGTGACGCAGGTGCTGGTCGGCTGAGGCTGACACCGGGGTGGCGAGTTCGGGCGCGGTGGGCCCGCACCCGCGCCTTGACCCCGCAGCGCTCCGGCGCGCACCACCGCCGCCGCCCGCCAGGGTCGAGGTAGACCAGGCGGCAATCGGTGTCGGCGCACACGCCCAGCGGCGCGTCGGGGAGCTGCTCGACGGCCTGGCGGGCCAGCCGGGCGAGCGCCGCGTCCGCGGTGGAGGGCGGTGCGGCGGCGGGCCGCCCGTCCCGGACGACCACCCGTAGCGGCTCGTCGGCATCAAGCCACGGTTGCAGCGGCGCCACATCCGGCGGACGCTCGTCGACCACGGCCAGCACCAGCGGCCGGAGGGTCTCCCGCAGCTCGCGGGCCCGCCCGACGTGCGCGTCGGTCAGCTGCTCGACGGGCGTGAGGCGTTGGTGGTCGAGCCACTCCCGCAGCGTGGCGACATCGCGCAGCCGCTCGATGGGCTCGGCCCCGTAGGCGCGCCCACGCGTCGCGAGCAGGTCCAGCCACGGCGCACCGGTGTCGTAGCGGTGCTCGCGGTAGCGCTCGTTCATCGTGGCCACCACCGCAGTGTAACTCCTTGACACGTTACGTGCGGCAGGCTCATCGTGTAACGCATGAACCCGTTACAGCGCACGCTCGGTCCCGTCTTCGTCCTGCTCTGGAGCTCGGGCTTCCTCGCCGGGTCGCTCGCGACGCGCGCGGCGCCCCCGTTCGCCCTGACCGTCTGGCGGTTCCTGCTCGCCGCCGTGCTGCTTGCGGGCGTCGCCGTCCTGACGCGGGCGCCGTGGCCGCGGGGACGGCGGGCGTGGCGCGACCTCGTCATCACCGGGGTGCTGCTGCAAGGTGTGCAGTTCGGGGCGGCCTACGGGGCGCTCGGGTTCGGGGTGCCCGCAGGCCTGGGCGCGCTCGTGCTCTGCCTGTCGCCCGCGCTGGTCGCGGTCCTGGCCGGGCCGGTGCTGGGCGAGCGGCTGGGGCGCCTTGGCTGGTGGGGCTCGGGGCTGGCGCTGGTGGGGGCGCTCGTGGCGGGCGCCCACCACCTTCTCGGCGCAGGCGGTTCACCTGCGGGCATCGCCCTGCTGCTGCTCGGGCTGGCGGGCTTCGCTGCGGGCACGCTCTACCAGAAGCGCACGGGCGCATCGATGGACCTGCGGACGGGCACGGCCGTGCAGCTACTGGCAGGCGCGGCCGCGGTGCTCCCGGTGGCGCTGCTGACCGAGCACGGCCTGCCCCTGCCCTCCACGGGTGCGGGTGTCGCCGCGCTGGCGTGGATCGTCGTGATGAACTCGATCGCCGGGGCGGTCCTGCTGTTCGTGCTGCTCCGACGCGGCACCGGCACCGGCACCAGCGGGCTGCTCTACCTCGTGCCGCCGGTCACCGCGGTGTTGGCCGTGCCGGTGTTGGGCCAGCCGCTGGAGCCGCTGACGGTCGCCGGGCTCGCGCTCACACTCGTCGGCGTGGTGCTGGTGAACCGCGCGGGTCAGAGCCGCGAGGCCATGGACAGCTCGGCCACCTCTGCGTCGGTCAGCGCGAGCGAAAGCGTCGGAAGCAGCTCGGTGAGCTGATCGACCGACCGCGCGCTGGCGAGCGGCGCGACCACCGTCGGCTGCGCGGCGAGCCAGGCCAGCGCGACGGCCGCGACCGGGACGCCGTGGGCCGCCGCGACCTCGTCCAGCGCGGCGAGCACGGTCAGCCCACGTTCGTCGAGGTAGCTCGTGGCGCCCGCGGCGCGCGGGCTGTCGACCACCGATCCCGGTCGGTACTTCCCGGTCAGGAAGCCCTTGGCCAGCCCGTAGTACGGCACGCACGACAGGCCGTGCTCGGTGAGCACCGGCAGCAAGAGGGCCTCGAACTCGGCGCGCTCCATGAGGTTGTAGTGCGGCTGCAACGCGACGTAGGCGGCAAGGCCCTCCCGCTCCGCGATCGCCAGCGCCGAGGCCAGGCGGTCTGGCTTGAAGTTGGACGCCCCGATCGCGCGCACCTTGCCCGCGCGCACGAGCCCGTCGAACGCCGCGAGCGTCTCCTCCTGTGGCGTGTGCGGGTCGTCCTTGTGCGCCCAGTAGAGGTCGATGCGGTCGGTCTGCAAGCGGCGCAGCGAGTCGTCGACGGCGGCGGTGATGGTGGCCGCCGAGAGCCCTGGCCGGGAAGCCAGCGAGCCGACCTTCGTCGCCAGGATGACGTCGTCGCGGCGGCCGCGGGCCGCGAACCACTCCCCGATGATCGTTTCGGAGGCCCCGACGAAGCTCTGCCGCCCGTAGCTGTCGGCGGTGTCGACGAGGTTGCCGCCCGCTTCGACGTACGCGTCGAGCACCGCGAACGCGGTGTCCCGGTCCGCGGTCCAGCCGAACGTGTTGGCCCCGAGCCCCAAGCGGGACGCGTCGAGGTCGGAGGCACCGATCGCCGACAAGTTCCGAGCCATGCTCGGACGCTACCCCGGCGTTGAGGCATTGGCACTCGCATGGGTAGAGTGCCAATCGTACGGGCGTTCCGACACCGCGACGGCGGGATGCTCCGTTCACCCAGAAGCACATCGCACCCCTAGAACGGGAGGTCATCGACGTGGCGACCATCAAGCCGCTCGAGGACAAGATCGTCGTCCAGGCGAGCGAGGCGGAGACCACCACGGCTTCCGGCATCGTCATCCCGGACACCGCCAAGGAGAAGCCCCAGGAGGGCAAGGTTCTCGCCGTCGGCCCCGGCCGCATCGACGACAACGGCAACCGCGTTCCGCTCGACGTTGCCGTCGGCGACGTCGTCATCTACTCGAAGTACGGCGGCACCGAGGTCAAGTACAACGGCGAGGAGTACCTGATCCTGTCCGCCCGCGACGTCCTCGCGGTCGTCAACTGACCCGAGCGACGACTCCGCCGTCCCGGCCCGGCCGGGGCGGCGGTCGGGCGTAAGGAGAGAGGCAGGCATGCCGAAGCAGATCAGCTTCGACGAGGAGACCCGCCGCGCACTGGAGCGCGGGGTGAACCAGTTGGCCGACGCGGTCAAGATCACCCTCGGTCCGCGCGGACGGCACGTCGTGCTGGACAAGAAGTTCGGTGGTCCGACCGTCACCAACGACGGCGTCACCATCGCGCGTGAGATCGAGCTCGAGGACCCGTTCGAGAACCTCGGGGCCCAGCTCGCCAAGACCGTCGCCACCAAGACGAACGACGTCGCGGGCGACGGCACCACCACCGCCACCGTGCTCGCCCAGGCCATGGTGGCCGCGGGCCTGCGCAACGTGGCGGCGGGCGCCAACCCCACTGCGCTGGGCCGGGGTATCGCCGCGGCGGCCGAGAAGGTCGCCGAGGTACTCCGGGAAAGGGCCATCCCGGTCGACGACAAGGACCACATCGCCCAGGTCGCCACGATCGCCTCGCGTGAGCAGGAGATCGGCGACCTGATCAGCGAGGCCCTCAAGGCCGTCGGCAAGGACGGCGTGATCACCATCGAGGAGGGCTCCACGCTCTCCACCGATCTGGAGATCACCGAGGGCCTGCAGTTCGACAAGGGTTACCTGTCGCCGTACTTCGTCACCGACGCCGAGTCCATGGAAGCCGTGCTGGAGGACGCCTACGTCCTGCTGCACCGGGAGAAGATCTCGGCGATCGCCGACCTGCTCCCGCTCCTGGAGAAGGTGCTCGCCGAGGGCAAGCCGCTGCTGATCGTGGCGGAGGACGTCGAGGGCGAGGCGCTGTCCACGCTGGTGGTCAACTCGATCCGCAAGACCCTGCGGGTCGTGGCGGTCAAGTCGCCGTTCTTCGGCGACCGGCGCAAGGCGTTCATGGACGACCTCGCGATCGCCACCGGCGGCAGCGTGATCAACGCCGAGGTCGGGCTCAAGCTGGCCGAGTCCGGGCTGGAACTGCTCGGCAAGGTCCGCCGCGCGGTGGTCACGAAGGATGCCACCACGTTGGTCGAGGGCGCGGGCTCGAAGGACGCCGTGGAGGGCCGGATCGCGCAGCTCAAGCGCGAGGTCGAGGAGTCCGACTCCGACTGGGACCGCGAGAAGCTGCAGGAACGGCTGGCCAAGCTGTCCGGCGGCGTCGCCGTGATCAAGGTCGGGGCGGCCACCGAGATCGCGCTCAAGGAGCGCAAGCACCGCATCGAGGACGCGGTGTCGGCGACGAGGGCCGCGGTCGAGGAAGGCGTCATCCCCGGTGGCGGGGCTGCGCTCATCCACGCCGCGGCGGCGCTCGAGGGCGGCCTCGGGCTGACGGGTGACGAGGCCACCGGTGTGGCGGTCGTCCGCAAGGCGCTCACCATGCCGACCTACTGGATTGCCGCCAACGGCGGTCTGGAGGGCGCTGTCGTCACCAGCAAGGTCGCCGACCTGGAGTGGGGCCACGGCTTCAACGCCGCCACGATGGCCTACGGCGACCTCATGGCCGACGGGGTCATCGATCCCGTCAAGGTCACGCGCAGCGCCGTGGTCAACGCCGCGTCGATCGCGCGGATGGTGCTGACGACCGAGAGCGCGGTCGTCGACAAGCCCGAGCCGCCTGCACCGGCACCCGCCGGTGGCCACGGCCACGGGCACTAGGCACTCGGAAAGCCGCGAAGGCCACCTCTCCGTAAGGGGAGGTGGCCTTCGTTCTTGCCTAGCGCCGGACCGGTGCGGGCAGCTTCAGGGTGCGGGTGCGGCCGCGGATGATGTCGTCGCGCTCGGACTCCGAGAGGCCGCCCCAGACGCCGTATGGCTCGTGGGCGGCCAGCGCGTGCCGCCTGCACTCCTCGATCACCGGGCAGCGCCTGCACACCTCCTTCGCCTTGCTCTCGCGAAGCGTGCGGGCCGGGCCTCGTTCGTTTTCGGGATGGAAGAAGTAAGCGCTGTCCATCCCGCGGCAAGAGCCGCGCATCTGCCAGTTCCAGACCTCGGTCACAGGGGCCGGGAGTCGTCGCGTGTCGGCCATCTCGCCACCCGCCTTATCGTCGCTGACCACCAGCGCCGGTCTACCCAGCGTAGAACCGCTTCATACCCTGTTCAAGCGAATTGACCGAAGATCGGGCGTCTGCGCTTGCCCCGCAGGTTGCACGCGCCCACGATGGTGAAGTGGAGCCCGACATCGTGGCTCATGGGTCCGCACGCATGGGCAAACCGCACCTTTCCGTGGCCGCCGTCGCCCGGATGCTCGGAATCGCCCCTGCGACGCTGCGGACATGGGACCGCCGGTACGGCATCGGTCCTTCGGCCCACGCGCCCGGACGACATCGACGCTACTCCCCTGAGGACGTTGCGCGGCTCGAAACGATGCGGCATGCACTCGTTCGTGGGGTCGGGCCCGCCGAGGCCGCGCACTACGCGCTGACCACCGCCGACGGGCGGCCCATGCCTGCGGTCGATGACGCTCGGGCGCGCGCGGGCGGCACGATGTTGCCCCTTCCTGGCGCGGGCCGCTATGCACGCGGGCTCGGCAGGGCCGCGCTGGCCCTTGACTTCGGGGCGGCGCGCACGGTGCTGGTCGAAGCACTCGACGTGCTCGGGGTCGTCGCCACCTGGGACGAGGTCGCGCGGCCCGTGCTCGCCGCCGTGGCGCAGCGCTGGGCGGTGACCGGGGCGGGCGTGGAGGTGGAGCACCTGCTCAGCCAGAGCGTCGCCGCTGTCTTCTCCGCATACGACGTAGTCAGGAAAGAGGCGCCCGACGGCCGATCGGTCCTGCTCGCCGGGATGCCGGGCGAGCAGCACGTGCTGCCGCTGCTGGTGCTCGGGGTCGCGCTCGGCGACGAATGCGTGCGGGTCCGGCCCATGGGCATGGACCTGCCCGGCCCCGCGCTCGTCGCCGCCGTACGGCGCACCGCGCCCGCCGCCGTGGTGCTGTGGTCGCAGCTGCCCGATACCGCCGACGTCGCGCTGCTGGGCGCGCTGCCCGAAACCCGGCCGCGCGCGCGGACCTTCGTGGCGGGCCCCGGCTGGGACGACGTGAAGATCCCCGGGCGCGTGTCGCGGCTGACGTCGCTCGTCGAGGCCATCGACGCCCTCGTCACGGCCGCGCGGTAGACCAGATACGGATCAACGAGCAGGTTGCCTCCGTGGCGGGAACTGCGCCCGGCGGTCGGTCGGATGGCACGACGCGCCGACGACACGCCGTAAGCGCCGCGCTGAGCGTCCTTGAGCAGTGTTGCGACGCCCTTGGCAAGCGCCAGATGGGGGAGTCCGTGTGGATTCCGCAATCGGCGACGCTAGTGTAATTACTCCATTCGGTTCCATGTCACCCACATGTCTTGTGCCACCCGGCGCAATACTCCCGAATGGAGGGCACAAGTTGGCCCTGATCGTGTCAAGGTGAGTCGGGCACCCGCCGATGTTGGGGGTGAACATCACCCGGCTGCAGGAAACTGCAGGAAGGAATCGTCGTGACGACGGTACTCATCTGCGACGATCGTCGCAGCGTCCGCGAGGGCCTCACCCGCGTGATGTCCGCGGTGCCGGGGGTGCACCGCATCGATTGCGTCGCCCATGGGGACGAGTTGCTGGCCCGGTTCTCCCGGCAGCCGGTCGACGTCGTTCTGGTCGGCACCCAACGCGCGGTGCCAACGGGGGTGGAGGCCACGCGGCGGCTGGTCGCAGCCCATCCCCAGGCGAACGTCATCGTGTTCGGCGCCCCCGACGACGCGGGCAGCATCGCGGCCGCGATCGCGGGCGGCGCCCGCGGCTACCTGCGCTGGGACGCCTCGCGGCCCGAGCTGGTCGCGGCCCTCGCGCACACGTTGGCCAGCACGGCCGTGCCCACGCCGCGGGCCCCCACGGACCCCGGAGTCCAGCTCACCGAGCGTGAGCTGCAGGTTCTGCGCGGCATGAGCCAGGGCAAGAGCAACGGTCAGATCGGCCGCGAGCTCTACCTCTCCGAGGACACCGTGAAGACCCACGCCCGGCGGCTGTTCCGCAAGCTCGGCGTGCGCGATCGCGCCCAGGCCGTCGCGCACGGCTTCCGCCGCGGCCTCGTTTCCTGATCGCCCACTCTCGCCACCCTCCCGGCACCCATATGGGCCGTGAGGGTGGCGAGATCATGCTTCCGCGCCGCCGTTCGGGTGGCGGTTGAGGCCCTCCTGCAACGCTGCGTGATTTCGGGCGTCCTATTGGTGTGAAGGCTCCACCTTGCGTGCCCCGTCGTCCGCCGTGCGCGGGCCCTTCGCTACCGTGAAGGCCCAAGAGGCACGGCCCGCGCACGCTACGTGATCGGCCTCACGATCGGATGTCTGACCAGAATGCTTCGTAACGCTCGCGCAACGGCTCACGATGAGTGAGACGACGGACGTTCCCGACGAGCTGGTCGCCCGCGCTATGACGGGTGAGGCGGCTGCGGTCGGGCGCGTGCTCGCCATCATCCGGCCGCTGGTCGTGCGCTATTGCCGCGCTCGACTTGGCCGCATAGACCGCTCGTCGGTCTCGGCCGACGACGTAGCGCAGGAGGTGTGTCTGGCCGTGCTCACGGCCCTTCCGGGATACCGAGTGCAGGGTCGTCCGTTCCTCGCGTTCGTGTACGGGATTGCGTCACACAAGGTGATCGACGCGCACCGCGCCTCCACGCGCAATCGGGCGGAGCCGGTCGCGGACGTTCCCGACTCGGTCGAGGTGGGGGACGGACCAGAGCAGCGCGCGTTGCGGATCGAGACGACCGGCGAGATGGCCCGGCTGCTCGATCAGCTCCCGGACAAACAACGCGAGATATTGTTGTTACGGATAGTAGTCGGGCTGTCCGCGGAGGAGACCGCGGAGGCCGTTGGGTCCACACCGGGAGCGGTCAGAGTGGCGCAGCATCGGGCCTTGGCCCGGCTCCGCAAGTCGATGCCAGAGGAGGAGGTGGTCTGAATGCCGGACAACAACGGTCACGGCGACGGCTCCTTCATTCACGGCACCCCGCTGGACGAGCCTGTGGATCTCGCTGCGGTCCAGGCCGACGATGAGCTGATCAATGCGCTGGCCACGGGCATGGGCGTGCCGAGCAGCGGCGGCGGGGCGTTCCATGCGGACGACAAGGTCGTCGCGCTGCTGTCGTCCTGGCGGGCCGACGTCGTGGACGAACCGATCCCCGATCTGATCGACCTCGAGACGGCCGTCGCGGCGGTCAAGGCCGGAATGCCATCCACCCGGCGCTCCCGCTCGGCGCGGGCTCGACACCTCGTCCCGGTCGCCGCGGCCGCCGCGTTCCTCGTGCTGGTCGGCGGCGGCGTGACCATCGGCTCCGCCACGGCGGAGCCCGACAGCACGCTGTGGCCGGTCTCGAAGGTGCTCTTCAGCGAGCGGGCGGATTCGGTCGAAGCCGCGGCCAGGGCGTCCGACAAGATCGACAACGCCAAGCATGCTCTCATGGAGGGCAAGCCGGAGCAGGCCTCGGCCGAGCTCGCGCAGGCCCAGCAGGACCTCGCGAAGGTGCGCCCGCAAGAGGGTAAGGACGAGCTCGTCGGCGTAACGGACTTCCTCGCCGCCAAGGTGGCCGAGACACCGTCGCACACGAAGGTCGACCCGGCGTCGCCGCTGAAGGCGGACAGGGAGCGTCCGATTCCGGCAGGCGCAGCGCTGTCCCAGCAGCCCACCACGGCGGGCACCCTCACCCCCGAACCGACCACCGGCGAGGCCAACAACCCGCCCGCCGCGTCGCCGCGCCCCACCCACTCGCCGCGCCCGACCTCGCGCCAGCACCCCTCTGCGGACACCACGGACGCGCCCGTCGCGCCCGAGCTCACCACGGGAGAGGCCGGTGCCGCGCCCACCACCGCACCGGTCACGGCGACGCAAGAGGGCAGGCCGGACGCCACCGCCACGACGACCAGCAGTGGGATGGGCCGCACCCGCACCTCGCCCGAGGATTCGTCGCCGCCGCCGACGACGAGCTGACGCGGCGGCTCAGGAGTCGGACAGCACCGCGTCCGCGTAGCCGCGGCAGTACTCCCACGTCACGTAGTGGGTCGGGTCCGGGTCGAACGCGGGCTCGTGCGGCCGCATCTGACCCTCCTCGAGCAGCTGCTGCAGGCTGGCCCGCAGCAGGCTCCACTCGTGGTAGTGCTGCTCGCCGCAATCGGCGCAGTCGACCACGATGCCCCGCACACCGCGTGCCTCCAAGAGAGCCTGGTACACGGCGAGATCGGCGAGATCGGCCACCACTTCGTCGCGCTCCTCGATGCTCAACGCCTCGTGCTCGTCGAGCTCCGGGGCGTCGATCGAGAACGCGGGGTCGTGCGGATCCCCGGCGAACGGGTCCGGCGGCAGCGCATCGGGTGACACAGCGTCAACTCTACTCCGCCGTGGGAGCCCATCCTCGGCGGTGGCGCGTCCTCGCATCGGGCGCGGATACGATGAGACGGTGTTGGGGGCTTCGCCGAGGTATTGGGAACGTTGACATGACGAGCGAAACCGCCGGGCTGCCGCCGAAGTTCGCGATGCTGGGCCTCACCTTCGACGACGTGCTGCTGCTGCCCGCCGAGTCCGATGTGGTGCCCAGCGGCGCTGACACCAGCACCCAGGTCACCCGGCGCGTCCGGGTGCGGGTGCCGCTGGTGTCGTCGCCGATGGACACCGTCACCGAGTCGCGGATGGCCATCGCAATGGCCCGCGCGGGCGGGTTGGGCGTGCTGCACCGCAACCTGTCGCCAGCCGAGCAGGCCGCGCAGGTCGAGGTGGTCAAGCGGTCGGAGGCCGGGATGGTCACCGATCCGGTCACCTGTTCGCCGGACGACACCCTCGCCGACGTCGACGCCCTCTGCGCCCGTTACCGGATCTCCGGCGTGCCGGTCACGGGCCCCGGCGGCAAGCTCGTCGGGATCATCACCAACCGGGACATGCGGTTCGAGATGAACCACAGCCGTCCCGTCCACGAGGTGATGACGCACGCGCCGCTCATCACCGCGCGCGTCGGTGTGTCGGCCGAGGCGGCGCTCGGCCTTCTGCGCCGCAACAAGCTGGAGAAGCTGCCCATCATCGACGGCGACGGCATCCTCCGCGGCCTCATCACGATCAAGGACTTCAACAAGACCGAGAAGTACCCGCTCGCCACGAAGGACCCCGACGGGCGGCTGGTCGTAGCGGCGGCCGTCGGCGTCGGCGAGGACGGCTACGCCCGTGCGATGCAGCTCGTCGAGGCGGGCGTCGACGTCCTCATGGTTGACACCGCGCACGGGCACTCCCGCCGCGTGCTGGAGACGGTGGCCAAGCTGCGGGCCGAGGTGGGGCACCTGGTCGACGTCGTCGGCGGCAACGTCGCCACCCGCGCAGGGGCGGCCGCGCTCGTCGAAGCAGGGGCCGACGCGGTGAAGGTCGGGGTCGGGCCGGGCTCGATCTGCACCACGCGGGTGGTCGCCGGGGTCGGCGCCCCGCAGATCACCGCGATCTACGAGGCCGCGCAGGCCTGCGCGGCGGCCAGGGTGCCCGTGATCGGCGACGGTGGCATCCAGTACTCGGGCGACATCGCCAAGGCGATCGCCGCGGGCGCGTCCTCGGTGATGCTCGGCAGCCTGCTCGCGGGCTCGGCCGAGTCCCCCGGTGAGGTGATCCTCGTCGGCGGCAAGCAATACAAGACCTACCGGGGCATGGGGTCGCTGGGCGCCATGCGCGGCCGCGGCGACGCGCGCAGCTACGCGAAGGACCGCTACGGCCAGGACGATGTGCTCTCCGAGGACAAGCTCGTCCCCGAGGGGATCGAGGGGCGCATCCCGTTCCGGGGGCCGCTCGCGCAGGTCGTGCACCATCTCGTCGGCGGTCTGCGCTCCGGGATGGGCTACGCCGGTGCGCAGACGATCCCTGCTCTGCAACAGGCCCAGCTCGTGCGGATCACCGCGGCAGGCCTCGCGGAGAGCCATCCGCACGACATCACGATGACGGTGGAGGCTCCCAACTACGTGGCCCGATAGCCTGCGCTCGTGCGGGACCTCGTGGAGATCGGGATGGGCCGAGAGGCCCGGCGGAGCTATGACCTTGAACAGGTCGAGATCGTGCCGTCGCGGCGCACCCGAAGCTCCCAAGAGGTGTCCACCGCTTGGCAGCTCGACGCCTACCCGTTCGCGATCCCGCTGGTCACCCACCCGTCCGACGCGGTCGTGTCGCCTGCGAGCGCCGTTCGGATCGGGCAGCTCGGCGGCCTGGCCGTGCTCAACGCCGAAGGGCTGTGGGCGCGGCACGCCGACGCCGACGGGGCACTGGCCAGGGTGGTGGCCGCCGCGTCGGACGATCCGGCCGCCGCCGTGGGGCTGCTGCAGGAGTTGCACGCCGTCCCGATCGACACTGCGCTCCTCGCCGAGGCCCTCAAGCGGGTGCGGGAGGCCGGGATCACCGTGGCGGCGCGCGTGAGCCCGCAGCGCGCCCGCGAGCTGACCCCCGATCTGCTCGCCGCGGGGGTCGAGGTGCTCGTCGTCCAGGGCACGATCATCTCCGCCGAACACGTGTCCCGTGGTGAGCCACTCAACCTCAAGGACTTCATCACCTCACTCGACGTGCCGGTGGTCGCGGGCGGCTGCGGCGACTACCGCACCGCCATGCACCTGATGCGCACCGGAGCGGCGGGCGTGCTCGTGGGGTACGGGCAGTCGACGGCCACCACCACCGACGAGGTGCTCGGCATCGGTGTGCCGATGGCCACCGCGATCGTCGACGCCGCCGCCGCCCGCCGCGACTACCTCGACGAGACCGGCGGCCGCTACGTCCACGTCATCGCCGACGGCGGGATCCGCACCTCCGGCGACGTCGCCAAGGCCATCGCCTGCGGGGCGGACGCCGTGATGCTGGGCGAGCAGCTAGCCGCCGCCACCGACGCGCCCGCCGCAGGCGCGTACTGGACGTCGGCGGTGGCACACCCGTCGTTGCCGCGCTCCGAGGTCGTGGCGGTGCCCGCCGAGTTGGGGGACCTGGAGCGGGTGCTCTTCGGGCCCGCGAGCAGCGCGTACGGCGAGGTGAACCTCTTCGGTGCCCTGCGGCGGGCGATGGCCAAGACCGGATACTCGGACCTGAAGGAGTTCCAGCGGGTGGGGCTCAGCGTCCGGGTTTGACACGTCAGCAGCGCTCGTCGAGCTTGGCCGCGCCGAAGTCGATGGCGGTGTCGGCGGTGACGGTGGCGCCGGGCGGCACGTTCTGGGTGCACACCTTCCAGTCCCGGTCGAGGATCTGGTGACGACCGGCTCCGGTCGCATCGTGCGACTTGGTGAAGAAGATGGCGTTGCCGGTGAGGGCCTGGATCGCGTCCTGCGCCTCCTGCAGATTCGCGCCGACCAAGTTCGGCATGGTCCAGCTCCCGACCATCGCCACCGTCGGCACGCTCGACGCACTCGGCGCAGGCGGCGGCGCTGACGTCACTTCGCTGGTCGGAGGGCTGGGCGGAGCGATCGGAGTGGACGGTCGCGCCAACGCGCCGACGACGATCGACACCACCAGCACCACCAGGGCGCCGAAGATCCACGGCCAGATGCGCCGTTTCTTCGGAGGCTGCTGCGGGTGCATCGACGTTCCCTGTTGGCCTGGAATCGCAGGCCACGGTACAAGGGCGGTCAGGGTGCGGGCCCGGCGCGGCTGACGTAGGTGTGTCCGGTCGGGGTGGTCGTGCGGACGGTGTGCGGATGTCGGCCGAGGCCGTCGTGGACGAGCTCGACCCGCCAGCCGGGCATCTCGCGGACGTAGTTGCCGCGGGCGCAGACCCCACGCCCGTTGGCGAGGCTGGTAGGGCCGCCCGCGCGGTGCGGGTGGATGTGGTCGAGGTGGCGGATCGGGGCGTCGCAGAAGGGGTCGCGGCAGCGGCCACCATCGCGTACCCGGATCAGGTGGGCCAGCACCCCGTCGAAGGATCGACGGCGCGGATCGCCGCCGACCAGACCGACGGGTGCGGTGAACAGCCTGCGCCACCACCGCTGCCCACGGGTGTCGCCGAGGACGTCGTGGGCGATCCCCGCAGGGATCGGGCCGTAGCCGGTGACCTCGGCGGCCCCGGCTGCCTCGGGATCGAGCAGCGCCTCGGCGGGCAGGACGATGCCGACCTCGACGTTGACGTCGGCGGCCTGGGCTTGTCCGGTGACGCGTTCGACGAGGGTGTCGGCCATGATCTGATCGCGGGTGCGCGTGTCGCCCGCGGCGACGACGGTGTCGGTGTGCCTGCGCAGGGCGGCCAGGCACGCCACGCCCTGCTCGACCGGGAGGAGCCCGCTGAGCACGCTCATGGTGTCCGGCGCAGGGCGCAGCCCGACCCGACGATCCGACCGGGCCGTGCGCCCGCGGGCCACGTAACCCGCGCGATCGGCCTCGTAGGCGAAGCGGCGCACCAATGCGGCGGCGCGGCCCACAGACAGCGTGTCGAACTCGGCCGCGCAGAGCTGTTTGTCCACCAGGCGGCGGCGCTCGCCGTCGAGATGACGGGTTTCCGAGACGACGATCGCGGCGACGTCCTCGCTGACCCGCCCGGCCGCCAACAGCGCACGCACGCCGGGCAGGTCGAACTGCAGTGCGCGGGCGATGCCGAGACGCCGGGAGCCGTGGAAGGGGGAGACGCGGCAGGCCAGCCCGATCTGGTCGCCGATGCCGCGCCCGACCGTTTTCGGGTCGAGGGTGCCGTCGGCGATGTGGGCCTCGACCTGGGAGCGGGCGAACGCGACCATCTCCGCCTGCTGCGCGGCGGCGACCGCGCCGCGCGCTCGCTCGAAGGCCGCGATGCGGTCGATGCGATCGGTGTCCGAGCCGGGCACGGCGGAGAGTTTGGCGAGGCGGGCGACCAGCGCGGCGACCTCGGCCACGACCGGATCCGCCGGCTCGTTGACCTCGTTCGATCGCATGTTTGAAGTATCGCACCGACCACCGACAACTTTGGTGGGGCAGCTCGTAGTCGCCCGGCGCGTGCGGCAAAGGCCATAACGTCAACATGGTTGACGAAACCGCGAGCATCGGGCAGACTTTCGTCAATAAGATTGACGAAGGAGACCGCGATGCCCGTTCTGCCCGCACCCGAGACACCCACCCACGACATCGGCGATGCCCGCTTCACGTCACTGGCGACGCCGACGAGCGGGTCGACCGACACCAGCGTCTGGCTGGTCGAGATCGACGCGGGCACACCCGCGACGCCCCACGAACTCACCCGTGAGGAGGTCTTCGTCGTGCTGGCGGGACGCGCGGCCGTCCGGATCGGCGACCATCACCAGGAGGCGGGCGTCGGCGACACCATCGTCGTACCGGCCGGTGCGCCGTTCGGCCTGGCGCCGGCGGGCGACGAGCCGCTGCGCGCGCTGTGCTGCTTCCCCGTCGGCGGCCAGGCCCGGATGCCGGGCGGGGAGCCGTTCACGCCACCCTGGGCTCTGTGAACACCCTGTGACCACCCCCTTGGCCCGCCTCCTCGCGATGGCCTACCGGCTGCTCATCGACGACCTGCACCGCGAGCTGGCCGCCCGGGGCTGGACCGAGGTGCGCCCGGCGTTCGGGTTCCTGCTGCTCGCCCTGCGCGCCGGACCGGTCTCGCTACGCGAGCTCATGGCGACGCTGGGCACCAGCAAGCAGGCCGTGTCCAAGCTGGCCGACGCGATGGTCGAGGCGGGGCTGGTCGAGCGGGTCACGGACCGACGGGACGCGCGGGCCAAGGACCTGCGCCTCACGGCCCGCGGCGAGGCCCTGCTCGGCGAGGTCGAGGAGATCTACGGCGAGCTGGAGGCCGGATGGGCCGCCGCCCTCGGCGCGGACGGGATCGGCCCGCTCCGCCAGGACCTGGAGGCGGTGATCAGGGCGGCGCACGGCGGGGCGCTGCCGCCGGTCCGCCCGTCGCCCTGACCCTCGCCGATTACCCGCGTCGATATCCTGGGCCCGTGCAGGTGCCCACGGTGCTCGTCGTCGACTACGGCGCCCAGTACGCCCAGCTGATCGCCCGCCGCGTGCGGGAGGCGCAGGTGTACTCCGAGATCGTGCCCGGCGACACGTCCGTCGAGGACATCGTCGCGCGCAAGCCCGCCGCGGTGATCCTCTCCGGCGGGCCCGCCAGCGTGTACGCCGACGGCGCACGCCGCATCGACCCGGCCCTGTTCGCCGCGGGCATCCCGGTGCTCGGCCTGTGCTACGGCTTCCAGGCCATGGCGCAGGCGCTGGGCGGCGACGTGGCGCACGACGGCACCCGCGAGTACGGCCGCACCGAATTGCGGGTTGACGGCGGGGTGCTGCACGACGGCCTCCCGGCGCGCCACCCCGTGTGGATGAGCCACGGCGACTCGGTGGTCCGCGCGCCCGAAGGGTTCGCCGTCACCGCGGCGTCCGAGCGCGCGGCCGTCGCGGCGTTCGAGGACCCCGATCGGCGGCTCGCGGGCGTCCAGTACCACCCCGAGGTCGGGCACTCGCCGCACGGGCAGCAGGTGCTGGAGCGCTTCCTGCACGAGGTCGCGGGGATCCCGGCGGGCTGGACCACCGCGTCGATCATCGACGAGACGGTCGAGGCCGTGCGCGCGCAGATCGGCGACGGGAGGGCGATCTGCGGCCTGTCCGGCGGCGTCGACTCCGCGGTGGCCGCCGCCCTCGTCCAGCGGGCCATCGGCGACCGGCTGACCTGCGTGTTCGTCGACCACGGCCTGCTGAGGGCGGGGGAGCGGGCGCAGGTGGAGCGCGACTTCGTGGCCGCCACCGGCGCCCGCTTGCACACCGTGCGACGCCGCCGACCGCTTCCTCGACGCGCTCGCGGGCGTCACCGACCCCGAGGCCAAACGGAAGATCATCGGTCGGGAGTTCATCCGGGTGTTCGAGGCCGCGACGGCCGAGGTCGCCGCGGAAGAACACGTGGGCTTCCTCGTGCAGGGCACCCTCTACCCGGACGTCGTCGAGTCCGGCGGCGGCTCCGGCGCCGCCACGATCAAGAGCCACCACAACGTCGGCGGCCTGCCGGACGACATCGAGTTCGCGCTGGTCGAGCCGTTGCGGTCGCTGTTCAAGGACGAGGTGCGCAAGGTCGGCGCCCAGCTGGGGCTCCCCGGCGCGATCGTCGGGCGCCAGCCGTTCCCCGGGCCGGGGCTGGGCATCCGGATCATCGGCGAGGTCACCCGCGACCGGCTCGACACCCTCCGCGCCGCCGACGCCATCGCCCGCGACGAGCTCACCGCCGCGGGCCTCGACGGGCAGATCTGGCAGTGCCCGGTCGTGCTGCTGGCCGACGTCCGCAGCGTCGGCGTGCAGGGCGACGGCCGCACCTACGGCCATCCGGTCGTGCTGCGGCCGGTGTCGTCGGAGGACGCGATGACCGCCGACTGGACCCGCCTGCCCTACGACGTCCTCGAACGCATCTCCACCCGGATCACCAACGAGGTGGCCGAGGTCAACCGGGTCGTACTGGACGTCACGTCGAAGCCGCCGGGGACGATCGAGTGGGAGTGAGCCTGCCGCCCGAGCGGCCGGGGCGCCTCGCGGAGGCCTTGCGCACCGGGCGGTTCGCGGTCACGGCGGAGGTCGCGCCACCACGGGGCGCCGACGTCAGCGGGCTGCGCGAGACCGCCCGGCTGTTGCGGGGCTGGGTGGACGCGGCCAACGTCACCGACAACCAGGGCGCCCGCGTGCGGATGTCCAGCCTCGCGGGCAGCGTCGTGCTGCACGCCGAGGGGCTCGCGCCGGTGATGCAGATGACCTGCCGCGACCGCAACCGGATCGCGCTGCAGTCCGACCTGCTCGCCGCGGGCGCCCTCGGCATCCCCAACGTCCTGCTGATGACCGGCGACCGCCCCGAGCACGGCGACCACCCCGACGCCGTGGCCGTGTACGACCTCGACTCCGACGCGCTGGCCGCCACCGCCCGCGCGCTCCGCGACGACGCCACGCTGCTGTCGGGCCAGGTCGTGGCCGCGCCGCCGCGGTACCTGATCGGGGCCGTCGACCTCGGCGCGGGCGAGCCGGACCGGCTGGTGGGCAAGGTCGCGAGCGGCGCGGAGTTCGTGCAGACCCAGTTCGTGTTCGACGTGCAGGCGTTCGCGGCCTGGCTGCGTCGGGTGGACGACCTCGGGCTCACCCAGCGCTGCGGCATCCTGGCGGGCGTCGGGCCGATCCGTTCCCTGCGTGCGTTGGACGTGATGACGGCGCTTCCCGGCGTGACCGTGCCCGCGGCGGTGCGGCGACGGCTGCGCGGGGTGCCCGCGCACCGGCTGGCCGAGGAGGGGATGGCGGTGTGCGCCGAGACCGTCGCCGCGCTGCGCGAGCTGCCCGCTCTCGCCGGGGTGCACGTGATGGCGGTGGCCTACGAGCGCGGCGTGCCGGAGATCCTCACCGCCGCCGGGCTGGGCCGCGCCGCCTGAACCACGCGAAAAGGGGAGCGGTGCCGATCCCCCCGGCTCGGCACCGCTCCCGCATCGCGGCGGGCCCGCCCGCTCCCCAGCTGCGGACCCGCGGGTCTTCTATCGTCGGCGCAGCGTCCCCAGGAGCAGGAGCGCCCCGACCACGGCCGCCGCACCCGCCAGCAGCCAGCGCGGGTCGAAGTTGACCACCGGCAGGCGTCCGACGAACGCCGCCACCGCCATGGCCAGGGTCAGCAGCCCGACCACGAGGGCCACCGGGTCCGGTCCCCGCCGTCGCCGCACAACTTCGGTCTGTGCCGTCTCCTGCTCAGCCACGGCTCACCTCCACGTCCCCGGCGCCCGCGTGGACGTCGATCGTCAGCAGCTTGCCCGAGCGCAGCCCGTCGGCCCCGAGATCGTCGGTCACGGACATCCGCGCCCCTGGCCCGTCGTTCTTCTGGCCGTCGAACGTCACGTCGCCCAGCCCGGCCTCGCCCGTGAACGTCACGTCGGCGCCCGCGGGCAGCAGCACCTTGGCGTCGCCCGCGCCGACGTCGACCGACGTCCGCACGTCGCCGGTGCCGGAGAGGTCGAGCCCGCGCAGGTCGAGCGTCACGTCGCCCCCGCCGCGCCGGTAGTCCGGCTGCAGCTGGGCCACGGTGGTCGGCGCGACCCGCAGGTCGCCGAACCCGTTGGACGGCCCGAACCGGTGGAACGGCACGGACAGCGCCCCCCAGATCAGCAGCGACACCAGCAGCGCGAACGGGATGAGCCCGCGCCCTGCCCGCAGGAACGATCCGACGACCAGGCCGAGGCCGAGCACGGCGGCCACCACTCCCAGCAGCACCGGGAAGGCGGAGGCCCCGGCGGCGCCCATGCCCAGCAGCACCACCCCCGTGCCCGCCGCGGCGAGCAGCGCCACGCCCAGCGTCACGAGCGTGACCGGCAGGCGGCGCTGCGGCGGTGGCGGCGGCGTGGCCGGACCGGGTTCTGGCAGGTCCCACGCGAACGGGGCGGCGCCGAGCGGATCCCAGGACGGCGGCTGCGGCTCGTCGGCAGGGCCTTCCTTGTTCACGCCCTTCACCAGCGACACCCCGCCTTCCGGCTGCGGCGGCCAGGACTGGCCGACCGAAGGCGGCCGCCCGCCGGTCACCCCGCGGTCGGCCCGGCTGCGGTGCAGCAGGAACAGCAGGGCCAGCGCCGCGAGCAGCGGCAGGACGAACCCGCCGCGGCCGCCGAAGATCGACCCCACCGACGCGATGGTGGCGATCACCAGGCCGACGACGAGGATCCCCCGCTTGCGGCTCTCGGGCACCGACGGGTCGGCGGGCGTGTCGGGCAGCACGAGCCACCCTGCGATGTACAGCGCGGCCCCGATCCCGAAGAACGCGGCCACCACGAACCCGACGCGCACGAGCACCGGGTCGATGTCATACCGGCGCGCGATCGCTGCCGCGACGCCTGCGATCTGCCGGTCGTCCCGGGGGCGTGCGGGCCGGGTCTCCCACATCTCCCGGAACGTGCCGTGCACGTCTGTCGTGTTCATGCGAGTCAGCCTTGCCGTCGCCGGGTCGGTTCCATCAGGGACCTCCCCGAGAATCCCCCGAGCTTCCCCCGATGTCACCCGGGTCCCAGGGTGTCACGATGGTGGACATGAGCCCGCCGACCACCGCGCCTACTCCGCCGCTGCAGCGCCTGCGCAGCGGTCGGTTCGTGGCGGGCGTGGCGGGCGGCGTGGCGGCGCACCTCGGCGTGCCGGTGCTGTGGGTGCGGGCCGCGTTCGTCGTGCTCGCGGGCGTCAGCGGGGCGGGTGTGCTCGCCTACGGCCTGCTGTGGATCTTCGTGCGGCAGGAACCCGCCGACGTCACCCGTACCGTGCCGAGGGTCGAGCGCCAGCAGGCGGTCGGGCTCGCCGCCCTGGGCATCGCGGCGGGGATCGCGGGCAGCGCGGCGGGCAACTCGTTCATCGGGTGGATCGTCGGGCCGCTCGGCGTGGCCGCGATCGGCGCGGCCGTCGTGTGGCGGGAGGCCGACCAGACCCAGCGCCGCCGCTGGACCGCGGGCGCCCGCACCGGGCTGTCCGGCTGGTCAGCGCTGTGGCGGGTCGTCGCGGGCGCCGTGTTCGTCGCGGGCGGGATCGCGGTCTTCCTCTTCGGCAACCTCCAGCTCGGCCAGATCCAGTTCGCCCTGCTCGCCGTCGTGGCCACGCTCGTCGGCGTCGCGGTGATCACGGTGCCGTGGTGGCTCAAGCTGGTGCGCGATCTCGGCGAGGAGCGCCGCGAGCGCATCGTCGAGGCCGAGCGCACGGAGATCGCCGCGCACCTGCACGACTCGGTGCTCCAGACCCTCGCCCTGATCCAGCGCCAGTCCGACCAGCCCCGCGAGGTGCTGCGGCTGGCCCGTGGGCAGGAGCGCGAGCTGCGGCACTGGCTCTACGGGCCGGGCGGGTACGGCCGCCGTTCCGTGGAGAGCGGCGGGCTGGCGGCGGCGATCACGGCGGCCGCGGCGGAGGTCGAGGACACCTACGCCGTCGACGTGCGACCCGTCGTCGTCGGCGACCGCCCGCTCGACGACGACCTGCGCGCCCTCGTCCTCGCCGCCCGCGAGGCCATGGTCAACGCGGCCAAGCACGCCGAGGTGGACGAGCTCAGCGTGTACGTCGAGGCCGAGGAGGACGGCGTCCACGTGTTCGTCCGCGACCGGGGCGTGGGCTTCGATCCCGACTCCGTTCCCGAGGACCGGCACGGGCTCGCGGATTCGGTACGCGCCAGGGTCACCCGCCACGGCGGTACGGTCCGGCTGCGCAGCACCGTCGGTGAGGGCACCGAAGTGCACCTCTCGATGCCGCTCCCCATCCCCCAGGAGGTCACGTCGTGAGCGAACCGGTTCGGGTCTTCCTCGTCGACGACCACGCGCTCTTCCGCTCCGGCGTGCGCGCCGAGCTCGACCGCAGCGTCCCCGACGTCACGGTCGTCGGCGAGGCGGGGTCGGTGGACGAGGCCGTGGCCGCGATCCGGCACGTCAAGCCGGACGTGGTGCTGCTCGACGTCCACATGCCCGATGGCGGCGGCGCCGAGGTGCTGCGCCGGGTGCGCCCCGAGCAGCCCGACGTGGTGTTCCTCGCGCTGTCGGTGTCCGACGCGGCGGAGGACGTCATCGCCGTCATCCGAGCGGGCGCCCGCGGCTACGTCACCAAGACGATCTCCGGGCGCGAGCTGGCCGACGCCGTGCACCGGGTGCGGTCGGGTGACGCCGTGTTCTCGCCGCGGCTGGCCGGGTTCGTGCTCGACGTGTTCTCCGACCGGCCGGGCGCCGCTCCGCCGGGCGATCCCGAGCTGGACCTGCTCACCCGCCGCGAGCGCGACGTGCTGCGCCTGCTCGCCCGCGGCTACGCCTACAAGGAGATCGCGGCCGAGCTCTTCATCTCCGTCAAGACGGTGGAGACGCACGTGTCCAGCGTGCTGCGCAAGACCCAGCTCTCCAACCGGTACGAGCTCTCCCGCTGGGCGTCGGACCGGCGGCTGGTCTAGCGCCGCTCAGCCGCCGAGGAGCTGCGTCGCGGAGCGCACGATGGCGGCGCCGTCGACCTTCGGCGCCTTGGCGTGCGACGTCACCGGGGCCGCGACCTCGTCGACCGTGCCGCCGAGCCCGCTGACCGTGTCGCCGACCGTGTCGGTCACACCCTGGATCGGGGTGTCCTTGCCCAGGTCGCTCACGGTGTCGCCGACGTCCTTCACGGTGTGGCCGACGCCGCCCACCGTGTTGCCCACGGTGTTGCCGACGTCCTTCACGGTGTTGCCGACGTCGTTCCCCGTCCGCTCCACGGGGCCGTTCTTGGTGGAGGCGTTCGAGCGGGGGGCAGGGCTCGCCGGGCGAGGCTGCGCCGTCGTTGCCGTCCGTGCGACGGTGGTCGGTCGCGCCGCGGCCCCGGGAGCGGCGGACTGGTGGGCGGCGTCCGCGGTGAACCCGGTCGGAAAGGCCACGGGCAGCCAGCGCGTCGACGCCCCGTGGCCCGCGTCGAGCGCGTCGGAGGACGGGTCCCCGCCGGGTTCGCCCTGGTCGGGATAGACGCCAGACGAGTTCGGCGGGGTCACGGGCGCGATCATGGCGGCGGTGAGCCCGAAGACCGAGCCCGCGGCGAGGAGCGCGCCTGCCGCGATCGTGCCCCGGCGCAGGATCGGGTGCCGGGCGGGCAGGGTGGACAGGAGGTCGCCCGTGGCGGGCGCCTGCACCACGGGAAGGCCCGCGGCGCTATGGCCCTCGCGACGGAGGAGCGCGGCGACCGGGATCGGATCGGCGCCGTCGTCGTCGGTGGGGTCGGCGGCCGGAGCGCAGCGGCGCATCAGCTCTGCCACCGTGACGACGGGACCCGGCTCTCCCCGGGACGCGATCTGGGCCACGCCCACAACCTCCAGCGATACTCCGCGCGACAGAACGACGACCGACTGTTTACCGGATGCCGCTATCGGGCCTCAATTTGTGGGGTGGGCCACCCGATCGGGTTCAGCTCCGTTCGTCCGTCGAGATCGACCGCTCACCCGATCGTGACGACCTGGAAGACCTCGGCAACGTGCCCCTCGGGCAGCCGGAAACGGGCCGCCGTCGCCTCGCCGAAGCTCCGGATCCGCTGCTCCAGCTCGGTCCAGCGGCCGGTCTGCGACACGTGGGCGCGCAGCGCCGCGATCTTGCGATCGAACGTCGATGTGATATCCACCACATGTTCGGCGCGTTCCGGCGGCGCGCCCAAGACCCAGAGTTCGGACACGACCCAGGGCTCGAGGCCCTCGTCGGCGAGCAGCTCCGGATGGGCGAACGGGTTGCGCGCATCGGGGTAGACAGCGGCGAGCGCGGCCTCACCGACCGCGCGATGGTCCGGGTGTGAGACGCCAAGGCGATCCCAGAAGATCTCCGGCGACGGCGCGAGCACGCGTTGCGGGCGGACGCGGCGGATCTCGCGGCTGATGTCGCGGCGCAGCTCGATGGTGGGCGTGAGTCGCCCGTCCGGGTAGCGGAGGAACGTGAGGTCCTGCACGCCCACCTCGGCCGCCGCGGCCTTCTGCTCGGCCTCACGCAGGGGACCCATCTGGGCGCGCGGGGTGTCGTCGAAGCCGCCCGCGTCGCCCGACGTGCAGATGCAGTAGGCGACGTGGATGCCCTCGGAAACCCAGCCCGCGATGGTGCCCGACGCGGCGAAGTCGACGTCGTCGGGATGGGCGACGACGGCCAGTGCGCGTTCGACGGGTCTCGCGCCCTCCGTCATGGGATGCCGCGGAACTGCTTGCGGGTGGTGTCGAGCGACTGCTTCGCGGCCAGCCCGGCGCCGCCGCCCAGTATCAGACCCAGGATGTCCGGGGTGAGCCCGCCCGTGGTCAACAGCAGCCCGAGCAGCGCGATGGCGGCGGTCCCGCCCGCGACCTTCCAGCGCCCCGCCACGTACTCGCTCGTGGCACCGCCGGAGATCCCCCGCTTGCGCGCCGCGTTGTTCAGCATCACCAGGTAGCCGACGTGCCCGAGGGCGACGAGCAGGCCCACAAGGGCGATGACCGCAGCCACGATGCCCACCACTGTCCCCATGGCTCCACTGTGCCACGGACCCGCGTAAACAGCGCGTGACCCGACCCCGCAACCCGGTCGCGATGCGTGCGTGAGGTCGGCGCGGCCACCGTCGGCATCCACCGGATGGGGCGAACTGTGGTCGCAGGGCTCCAAGGCTGGTCCAGTATTCCGCCCCGTGGACGCCGAACGGACGCAGAACCCAAGGGCTGTACGGGTCGTTGCTGCTGACCGTTTTGGCGTACTCGCCGTCGGGATCGCCGTCGTGTACGCCACGGTGGCGCAGGGCGCCTTCGCGGCGGACCAGGCTCTGGTCGATTACGGGCTCGTCGGTGTCGCGGCTGTCGTCGGGCTGCTGACGCGGCGGGCCATGGCCCGGCCGGTCGTGGTGGCGGTCGGCCTGCTCGTGGCGCTCGCGCTGTGGACGGCGGCCAGGGCGGCGGACGGGGCAACTCGGGGTGGTGGCCTCGCGGCCGCCGCCTGGGCGGGGTTGCCGATCCTCGCGGTCGCCGCGGCGGTGCTGGCCGTTGCGGGCCTGCAGGCGCGGGCCCGTGCCGTGCTGAGCGCCGCGGTGGTCGCGGCGGGCCTGTCCGTGGCGGCGACCGGCTGGGTCGGCGTGGCGTGGCACGTCGAGCCGCTGGCCCTCGTCTCCTCAGGGCTGTGGCGGGCGTCCTCCACGCTCACCTACGCGAACGCCTCCGCGTCGTTCCTCGTGACGGCCCTGTTCGTGACCGCGGCATCGGCGGGGCGGCTCGGCCCGCGCCGCGCCCGGCTGGTGACGGCCGCGCTGCTGGTCGGCCTGCTGGCCACGATGAGCAGGGCGGGCCTGCTGGCGCTGGCGTTCGGCGTGCTGGTCGCGGTGGCGGTGTCGGCCGCGCGCTCGGTGCTCGCGGCGTTGTGGCCCGCCGTACCCGGTGCGGCGGTGGCGACCGCGGGGCTGCTGCCGGGGCTCACGGCGCAGTCGGCGCCGCACCCGCTGGTCGCCGCGGTCGCGCTGGCGGCGGGCCTCGGCGCCGCCGCGATGGCGCCCGCACCGGCGAAGCCGAGCCCGCACGGGCGTCGCGACACCGGTGCGGACACGCCAATGCCTGTGCGAGCCGTCAAGCCGCCGCGCTGGACGGCCTCGCAGCGCCTTTTCCTCGTGCTCGCCACGGCGGCGGTCGTCGCCGCGTCGTTGGCCGCGGTCGTGCAAGGCGGGTCGGGGAGCGTCGTCGACGCGCTGGTCGCCACCCGCCTGTCCGGCGACTCCCCCGAGCGCGCGGACCTGCGCCGGGTGACCGCGGAGCAGTTCCGCTCCGCTCCTCTGGTCGGGGTCGGGCCCGGCGGGCTCGACCTGGTCTACGTCGACTACCTGGGCAGGCTCGTCGTCGCCGAGTACACCCACGACGAGTTCCTCCAGACCGCCGCCGAGACCGGCCTCGTCGGGGCGGGCCTCGCCGTCGCGGTGTTCGCCTGCCTCGGCGCGGCCGCCTTCCGGCAACGACGCACGGCGAGCGGCCCGTTCGCGGCGGCGGTGCTCGCGGCCTTCGCGGTGCACAGCACGTTCGACTTCCTCTGGCATATCCCGGTACTGCCGCTCGTCGTCGTCGCCGCTGTGGTGCCCCTCCTCGACCAGCCATCCCAACACCCAGCAGAACTACAGCGAGAAGAAGAGGTCACGCGATGAAGCTCGGCAACCGCCTGCCGGTCGACGTGGGGGTCGTCCTCGTCGCAGGTTTGACGATGGCCCTGTCCGGCTGCACGCCCAGCGCGATGACGATCGCCGGGCTGAGCGTTCCGGCGGCGGCGGTGACGGCGGCCAGCCCGCCCGAGCCCGTCGGCGCGCAGAGCGCCCCGGCCGTGCAGGCGATCGCCGCCCACAGCGTCCCGGTCGGCGCCTACAGCGTGCCCGCGGTGCACTGCGTGGACGTCCCCGCGCCGGGCACGGCGAGCACCGTCGGCGTCATCAGCGTGCCGCACTGTGTCGTCTTCAACACCGAGCGCGTCGTCAACACCGAGCGCGTCTTCAACACCGAGCGCGTCGTCAACACCGAGCGCGTCGTCAACACCGAGCGCGTCGCGGTGGGGGAGCACAGCGCTCCCGCCACCGTTCCGGTCGCCGACTCCAGCACCCCGCGGTGCGTCGAGATCGCCACGGAGAGAACGAGCATCCGGCGGTGCTGACCGCGCTCAGCGGCCGCCCAGTCGCCCTCGCCCCAGCCGTAGCAGGATCATGCCCAGCTCACGGCCCTCGCTGCCGAGGTCGCGGAAGCGCTCCAGCACCGCCATCTCGCGGTTGTAGACGATGCGGGGGCCGCCCGCCGCCATCCGCGCTCTGCCGATCTTCTGCGAGACCTCGGTGCGCCGTTGGATCAAGCGCAGGATTTCGGCGTCGAGCTGGTCGATCTCCTCGCGCAGCGCCGGGATCTCGTCGGACGCCGGGATTTCGGTGTCGGGGGTGGTCACGCTCATGGTCTCCTCCTCGTGGTGGGCCCCATGAGCGCAAACAAGAGCCCCGGGGTCCGTGGACTCCGGGGCAACGCGCGGCGGCTGGTTCAGCTGGCCACGGGCACCGGTGTCCGGTACCCGTAGAAAAATCGCCGCCGATTCAGCACCCGGACAGTGTGCCACAACCCGGGGCCGCCGGGGAGCGGCGGTACCCTGTTCCGGCGATGAGCGCTCTTTTCGAACTCCCTGTCGATGGCCCCGCACAGCCCGCCACCCAGCGTGGCGCCGCGTTGTTGGAAGGGCTCAACCCCCGCCAGCGGCAGGCCGTCACGCACGCGGGATCGCCGCTGCTGATCGTCGCGGGGGCGGGGTCGGGCAAGACGCGCGTGCTCACCCACCGCATCGCCTGGCTGCTGGCCGAGCGGCACGTGCATCCCGGCGAGATCATGTCGATCACGTTCACCAACAAGGCCGCGGCCGAGATGAAGGCCAGGGTCGATGCGCTGGTCGGCCGCCGCGCCAACGCGATGTGGGTGTCCACGTTCCACTCGATGTGCGTGCGCATCCTGCGCCGCGAGGCCAAGCACCTGGGGGTGCGCAGCGCGTTCTCCGTCTACGACGCCGACGACACGCGCAGGCTCGTCGGCCTCGTGGTCCGCGATCTGGATTTGGATCCGAAGAAGTTCAACGCCCGGCCCGTCGCGGCGCAGATCTCCAACCTCAAGAACGAGCTGCTCACCCCGGACGACGCCGCCGCCCGCGCCACGCTGGAGTACGAGCGCAAGGTCGCCGAGATCTACGCCGTCTACCAGGCCCGCCTGCGCACGGCCAACGCGTTCGACTTCGACGATCTGATCATGGAGACGGTGGCGCTCCTGCAGCGGCTGCCCGCCGTCGCCGAGTACTACCGGCGCCGGTTCCGGCACGTGCTCGTCGACGAGTACCAGGACACCAACCACGCGCAGTACGTGCTGGTCCGCGAGCTGGTGGCGGCGGCCGCGCCGGGTGTGCCGCCGGGTGAGCTGTGCGTCGTAGGCGATTCCGACCAGTCCATCTACGCCTTCCGCGGCGCCAGCATCCGCAACATCGTCGAGTTCGAGCAGGATTTCCCGGACGCCGTCACGATCATGCTGGAGCAGAACTACCGCTCCACCCAGCGGATCCTGTCGGCGGCCAACGCGGTGATCGCGCGCAACACCGATCGGCGGGACAAGCGACTGTGGTCCGACCGGGGCGATGGCGAGAAGGTGGTCGGCTACGTCGCCGACAACGAGCACGACGAGGCCGCGTTCGTGGCCGGGGAGATCGACCGGCTGGTCGACGCGGGGGAGATCCGCAACTCCGACGTGGCGGTGTTCTACCGCACCAACAGCCAGTCACGCGTGTTCGAGGACGTGTTCCTGCGGGTCGGGCTGCCGTACAAGGTGGTCGGCGGCGTGCGGTTCTACGAGCGGCGCGAGGTGCGCGATGCGCTCGCCTACCTGCGGGTGCTGTCCAACCCCGAGGACACGGTCAGCCTGCGGCGCATCCTCAACGTGCCCAAGCGCGGCATCGGCGACAAGGCGGAGGAGCTCGTCGCGAGCTGGGCGGAGCGCCAGCGGATCTCGTTCGCGGCGGCGCTGCGGCAGGCCGAGCGCATACCCGGGATGGCCACCCGGTCGCAGCGGTGCATCGCGGCGTTCGTCCACATCCTCGAAGGGCTCGAGGAGCTGGTCGAGGCCGGCGCCGAGGCCGCCGAGCTCCTTGAGGCCGTCTACGCGCGCACCGGCTACACGGCCGAGCTGGAGGCGAGCGAGGATCCGCAGGACGCGTCGCGGTTGGACAACCTGGCCGAGCTCGTCACGGTCGCGCGGGAGTTCGCGGGCGACGCGGCGGTGGCCGACCTGGATGAATCCGATGTCGAGGTCGGCGCGCCGCCGCCCGGTTCGCTGGCTGCGTTCCTGGAGCGGGTGGCGCTCGTCGCCGACGCCGATTCGGTTCCCGACAACGACGCGGGCATGGTCACCCTGATGACCCTGCACACGGCCAAGGGCCTGGAGTTCCCGGTGGTGTTCCTCACCGGCTGGGAGGACGGCGTGTTCCCGCACATGCGGGCGATGGGCGATCCGAAGGAGCTGGCCGAGGAGCGGCGGCTGGCCTACGTCGGGATCACCAGGGCGCAGAGGCGGCTCTACCTGTCCCGGGCGCAGATGCGCTCCTCGTTCGGGCAGCCCAGCGCCAACCCGGCGTCCCGGTTCCTCGCCGAGGTGCCCGACGACCTCGTCGAGTGGCGGCGGGTGGCGGCGGAACGGTCGGCCCCCGTCGGGCGGTTCGGCTTCGGCCGTCGTCCTACCGCGACCGACCGCGGCGACTGGAAGGTCCCCGAACGCAAGCTGGCCCCTGCGATGCACCTGGAGGTCGGCGACCGGGTCAACCACGACAAGTACGGCCTCGGCACCGTGGTCGCGTCCGACGGCGCGGGCGTGCGCGCCACGGTCACGATCGATTTCGGCAGCGCGGGCACCGTCCGGCTGATGCTCATCGGCGGTGTGCCGATGCAGAAGCTCTAACCCACCTGGATCCCGTGTGAGGCGAGCCACGGCATCGGGTTGATCTTGGTGCCGTCCGGCGCCCAGACCTCGAAGTGCAGGTGCGGCCCCGTCGACTCGCCGCGGTTGCCGATCTCGGCGATCTTCTCGCCCGCGCGCACCTGGTCGCCGACCTTCACAAACATCCGGTTCACGTGCCCGTACACCGAATGCGTGCCGTCGGGGTGGCGCAGCACCACCCACAGGCCGAAGCCCGACGCGGGCCCGGCGTCCTCGACGACGCCGTCGGAGAACGCGTAGATCGGCGTGCCGATGGCGTTGGCGATGTCGATGCCGTAGTGCACGACTCCCCACCGGGCGCCGAAGCCCGACGTGAACGTGCCGATCGCGGGCCGGACGAAGACCTCGTTGCCCACGACGTGCGCGTCCTCGGCCCCGCTCGCCTCCGCCGCGCCGATGAGCGCGGCGTTGCGGGCGAGCCGCGCGCCGAGGTCGGTGGCCTTGGCCAGGCTCCGCACGTCCACCGCGGACGCCGGGTCGAGCGTGTTCGCCAGCGACAGGACGTTGGGCGGCAGCTGGTCGCCGCCGATCGCACCGACGGTGGGGTCGGGCGTCGCCACGGTGGTCTGTGCGACCGGGAGCAACGCGCTCGCCGTCGACGGGGCCCCGTCCGGGAGGAACGGAGCGAGGAGGGTCTGCCCGGCCGCGACGACGGCGCCCGCTGCGACGGCTGCAACGGTCGCCCGGCCGCGTGCGGACGCGACGGGTGGCGCCGGAAGACGGTGCACGGCGCGCAAGCGTGTCGTGCGATCCGGGTCGTCTTCCTGGGCGCCGCGTGGGGAGCGGTGGCGCGCCAAGACCTGCCCTTCTCGATGCCGGTTGGCCGCCCGGTTCTCAAGCGGTGCACCGCGCGGCCGGGCTGGGGATCCCGCCGGGTCGATCGGGGTCGACTCGTTGCCGTCGGTAACCGTCGTGAATCAGGCTCCGGCAACCTAGCGACCCCCGCGCAGCCGAGCAAACCCGGGCCCGGCGTGTCGGTCAGGAGGCTGGGTTGACGGCCGTATCGAGCGCCGAAGGGGCGTCCCTTTGCCACCGAACGTGGCGACGCGACAGCGTATCGACGACCCAGCGCACGACCCGGCCGTCGATCGGGAGCGCCAAGTGGCCCACGTCGCGCAACTCCAGCTGGACGACGTCGAGGTCCGGATGCTGCAGCCGCGCGTTGCGCTGCGGCACCACCATCTGGTCCATCCGACTCCACACGACCAGGAACCGGGTGGTGCAACCGGGTGCGGGCCCGGCCAGCTCGGTGAGCGGCGGCGAGCCGGGGCGCAGCTGACGACCCAGCGCCGTGGGGATGAGGTGGGCGCCGAGGGTGCCGGAATGCGGGCTGCCCAGCGTGACGAGGGTGTCGACGCGCGCCGAGCCGCCCATCCGCTGGACGTAGTAGCGGGCGATGACGCCGCCGAGCGAGTGCCCGACGATGTGCACCTTGTCCGCGCCGGTCGCCTCGCACAGCCGCTCGACGTGGCCCGCGAGCTCGTGCGCCGCGTGCCGCAGGTCGCCGGTGAACAGGCCGTAGTTGACGGCGTGCACGACGCCGAACCCGCGGCGGCGCAGGGCGCGCCGGAACACGGTGAAGACGGAACGGTTGTCCATGATCCCGTGGATGAGCAGGATCGGGGTGCCCGCGGCCTCGGGATCGGTGACGACGAGGCTGCGCCGCAGCGGGCTGAGCGGGTCGGTGCGGTAGCCGTCGGCGGGCTCGAGTTGCTCACGGAGGGCGCCGCCGGGGTAGACGGCGATGTGCGCGGCGAGCCACGCCCCTTCCTTGATCAGGCCCCAGAGCCCGGCGCGGGTCCCGAACGTGCGCAGCGCGTACCGGAAGGCACCCACCAGCTCGAGCGACCCGTCCATGTGTAAACGGTAGGTGACATTTGTGCTGCACGCCGGTTCTGTCGCCTGCTCGTGACCTGTCGTGCGGGTGACGCGCGGTGACGCCGGAGCGTGACAGCAGTCACCAGACCAGCTCAGGGCGGGTGCCTCCGCGGTGGCTAATGTCCTTGCTGGAGTCGCGGCGCAGCGGAGTGGAGAGCCAATGGACCTGTACGAGTATCAGGCGAAGGATCTCTTCGCCGCCCACGGAGTGCCGGTGTTGCCGGGTCGCACCGTGGAGGATGCAGACGCGGCGGCGGCCGTCGCGACCGAACTGGGCACGGCCGTGGTCGTGAAAGCCCAGGTCAAGACGGGTGGACGCGGCAAGGCGGGCGGGGTGAAGCTCGCGCAGACCCCCGAGGAGACCCGCGAGAAGGCCGCCGCGATCCTCGGGATGGACATCAAGGGGCACACGGTGCACCGGGTGCTCGTCACCGAGGCCAGCGACATCGCCGAGGAGTACTACTTCTCGTTCCTGCTCGACCGTTCCAACCGCTCGTTCCTCGCCATGTGCTCGGTTGAGGGCGGCATGGAGATCGAGCAGCTGGCCGTCGAGCGGCCCGAGGCGCTCGCGCGCATCCCCATTGACCCGATCCTGGGCGTCGACAGGGCCAAGGCCGCGGAGATCGTGGCCGCCGGAAAGCTCCCGGCCGCCGTCGCCGACCAGGCCGCCGACGTGATCGTCAAGCTGTGGGAGACGTTCGTCGGGGAGGACGCCACGCTGGTCGAGGTCAACCCGCTGGTGCGCGACCCGCAGGGCAAGGTCGTGGCGCTCGACGGCAAGGTCACGCTCGACGACAACGCGGGCTTCCGCCACCCCGGCCACGCCGCGCTCGTCGACCAGCGCACCGAGGACCCGCTCGAAGCCAAGGCGAAGGCCAAGCACCTCAACTACGTCAAGCTCGACGGCGAGGTCGGCATCATCGGCAACGGGGCGGGCCTGGTGATGTCCACCCTGGACGTCGTCGCCTACGCGGGCGAGAAGCACGGCGGCGTGAAGCCCGCCAACTTCCTCGACATCGGCGGCGGCGCGTCGGCCGAGATCATGGCGGCGGGGCTGGACGTCATCCTGCACGACCCGGACGTCAAGAGCGTGTTCGTGAACGTCTTCGGCGGCATCACCGCGTGCGACGCGGTGGCAGGCGGCATCGTCGAGGCGCTGAAGATCCTCGGTGCCGAGGCGAGCAAGCCGCTGGTCGTCCGGTTGGACGGCAACAACGTGCTGGAGGGTCGGCGGATCCTCGACGAGGCGAACCACCCGCTGGTCACCCAGGTGGACACGATGGACAACGCGGCCGACAAGGCCGCCGAGCTCGCGGCAGGGGCATGACATGGCGATCTTCCTCAACGAGCACAGCAAGGTCATCGTGCAGGGCATCACCGGCTCCGAGGGCACGAAGCACTCGACGAAGATGCTGGCGGCGGGCACGAACATCGTCGGTGGGGTGAACGCGCGCAAGGCGGGCACAACGGTGACGATCGGCGGTAAGGACCTCACCGTCTTCGGCAGCGTCGAGGAGGCGATGAAGGAGACCGGGGCCGACGTGTCGGTGGTGTTCGTGCCGCCGCCGTTCGCCAAGGGCGCCATGATCGAGGCGATCGACGCCGAGATCGGCCTCTGCGTCGTCATCACCGAGGGCATCCCCGTGCACGACTCCGCCTACGTATGGGCGCATGCCTGCGCCAAAGGCAACCGCACCCGGATCATCGGCCCGAACTGCCCCGGCATCATCAGCCCCGGCAAGTCCAACGCGGGCATCATCCCGGCCGACATCACCGGGCCGGGCCGGATCGGGCTCGTGTCCAAGTCGGGCACGCTGACCTACCAGATGATGTACGAGCTGCGCGACCTCGGCTTCTCCACGGCCATCGGCATCGGCGGCGATCCGATCGTCGGCACCACGCACATCGACGCGCTGGCGGCGTTCGAGACGGACCCGGAGACCGCTGCGGTCGTCATGATCGGCGAGATCGGCGGCGACGCCGAGGAGCGCGCCGCCGAGTTCATCCAGGCCAACGTGACGAAGCCGGTCGTCGGCTACGTGGCCGGGTTCACGGCTCCCGAGGGCAAGACGATGGGCCACGCGGGCGCGATCGTCTCGGGCTCCGCCGGCACCGCGGAGGCCAAGAAAGTGGCCCTCGAAGCGGCGGGCGTGAAGGTCGGCAAGACCCCCAGCGAGACCGCCGCACTGATGCGTGAATTGATCACTACAAGTTAGTTACGAAGGGGCGGCTTCTCGGCGTGTCGCGTGTGTGGTTTACCGTTCCCCCGCCACGTGGAGGGAGACCACATGACGCAGCGACCGCTGGAGCCTGCCGAGGTCCCGAGCGCCGCCCCGGTGGCGCCGGGAAGATCGGTGCGAGTGCCCGCGCTCGCTTCGCTTGTTTTGGCCGTGGTGTTCGCCCTGCTCGGGTTCCTCGGGGCGGTCACCATGACCGACCTCGCGGGAGCGCTCGTGCTCGGCGGCGGCCTGTTGGCGGGCGCCGCCGCCTTGCCACGGGTCGGGCGGGTCCTCGTGCCTGCCGCCGTCATCGCGACCGTGGGCGTGGTCGGGCTGCTCCAGGCCGTGGTGGCGAACCGCGGCGGCGGTGGTCTGCTGATCGCGGCCACGGCGGTGGCCGTCCTCACGTGGTTGGTGGCGGTGGTGGCGGCGTTGATGGACGCCGGGGTCCTGGGACCCCGCGCCCCGCGCCCGGTCGCCGCGACGCCGGTGCCGGTGCCGGTGCCGGTGCCGGTGCCCGCGCCCGCTCCGCCGTGGGCGCCCGTCGAGGGCTGGCAGCCCTCGGCGTACCCGGCCGACCCGACCATGACCTACGTGGGCGGGCAGCCGACCGGCCAGCAGGCGTTGGCCGGTCGGGCGGTCGGTGGCCAGCCCGAACCCGCGGGCGCACCCGACCCGACCGCGGTGTTCGGCGGCGTCGGTCAGCCAGCCCAGGCGGGCGCGCCCGCCTATGCGGCGGCGTTCGGCCAGTCGCCGCAGGCCGGTGGGCCGGAGCCGACCGCGGTGTTCGGCGGTGTGGGTCAGTCCGCGCAGGCGGGCGCGCCGGAGCCGACCGCGGTGTTCGGCGTGTAGGTCAGCCCGCGCAGGCGGGCGCGCCGGAGCAGACCGCGGTGTTCGGCCAGCTGCCCCAGGAGAGCGCCCCGGAGCAGGCGGCGGTGTCCGGCCAGCCGCAGGGTGGCGCGCCCGAGGCCACCTCCGCACGCTCCCAGCCTGGCGCCCCGGCGTACGGCCCGGCCCCGACGGGTGTTCACCGCCCGCCGACCCAGGTCGGCGGGGTGCCGCTGTTCGGAGCGCCGGACGCGCCCTCGTTCGCGGGTCAGGCCCCGACCGGCACCGAACCTGCTTCGCCGTACGGGCTTGTGGGTTCCGGGCAGGCCGCAACGAGCGCACACCACCAGCCCGTGCAGGACACGTCGGCCTTCGGTCGCGGGCCCGACGGTGACCTTCCGTTGTTCGGTGTGGCAGGCGTGCGGCAAACGACGAGCGCGCATCACGAGCCCGTGCAGGACGCGTCGGCGTACGACGGTCCGCGGTACGGCGGCGGATCGACCGAGCGTGGCCAGGACGCAGGCGCGGGCCGGGGGCCGACCGGCGCGCACCGCGCACCCGCCCAGGACGGTGTGTCGTTGTTCGGTGCCCCACCCACGGGCCAGCCGGGCCGCAACGGGGCGCCTCCGCCCGCGGCATCGGGATACGGCCTGTTCGGTGCGGGCGCGCCTGCTCCTGCGCCGACGGGCGCCCACCGGGCTCCTTCGGAGGCCGATGCGGCGTCGAACGGCAGGTCAGGCCCGACGGCCGTCCGCGGCGCCCCGAACGCCGGTGGCGACGCCGCGGCGCCGTCGTACGGCACGAACGGGGCCACCGCAGGCGGACCCGACGACGCGGCGACGCGCGGTATGAACGGCACCCCGCGGGACAGCGCGGTGCCGTCGCAACGGGCAGGCACCGAGGCGTCCGGCCCGTCCTACCAGCAGGCGGGCGGGGGCCGCCCGCCGTACGGCCGGTCCGCGTCGGCGGGCCGCGAGCTCCCGACCCGAGGCAGGCGCTCGGCCGAGCAACGACCTGCCGACCTGGGCGGTGACGACGCCGACCCGAGCCCGGAGACCACCGCCTTCCCCGTCCAAGACGCGCCGACGGCCAACCCCGCACCGGCGTGGGGGCAGCCACCGCCTTCGGGCCCGGGGTCCGACGCCGCAGGCCCGCCAGGGCCTCGACGTGCCGCACGCGACCGCAGGCCCGGCAACGCGGGCGAAGCGCGCCACGGCCAGCCAGACCCCGAGCGGCCGGACGCGACGCAGGTGTTCCCCCAGCCGGAGCGTTGACGGCGTAGTGGTGATCGGCGTCGGCCAGACTCCCGATCACGCCCTGCGAGCACCCGATCGGCCGGGGATGTGCCTCTCGCGCGGCGTGCCTGCCTGGTCGGGACGCGCCGCGCTGCGACCCTGAGAGGGTGAGCACTGTCGACGATCGGACGCCGTCCGCGCCGGACGTCACCCCGGTCGAGGGGCTGGACCGACTCCGGGTGCTGCTCGCCGCCGCCATGGGCACGGTCCTGGTCAGCTACGCGGTGCTCGTGCCCGCCGTCGCCGTCGTGGTGTTGAGCGCGGGGGGTGGGCTGTCGCCCGACGCCGCGTTCGCCGCCACGATCCCGCTGTGGCTGGCCGCGCACCAGATCCCGCTGGCGCTCGGTGGCCAGCCGCTCAGCGTGCTGCCGCTCGCGCCGACGGTGGCGGTCGTCGTGATCGCGCAGTTCGGGGCGCACTGGTCGGCGGCCAAGCTCGGCGGTCGGTTCCGGATGGACGCGGGCCCGGTACTGGCGTCGATCGCGGGCGCCCACGCCGCCATCGCGGTGCTGGGCAGCGCCCTGCTTCCCCGGTCGACGGAGGTCGCGGCGGCGCCGTGGGCGGCGATGGTCGGCGGTGGCCTGGTCGCCGGGACCGGCGCGGCGATCGGCGTGCTCCGCGCCTGCGGCCTCCCCCCGGAATGGACGCAGGGCATCCCGGGCTGGGCTCGGGTGGGGGTGCGTGGCGCGGCCGTCGCGGTCGTGGCGTTGCTCGTGGCGGGCGCGTTGATGGTGCTGGCGGCGCTCGTGATCGGGGCGCCCTCCGTCGCGGAGGCCTACCGCGCCGTGGCCCCGGACTTCGGGGCGGGCGTCGGCATCACCCTGCTCGCCCTCGCCTACCTGCCCAACGCCATTGTCGGCGGCATGAGTTGGGCGCTCGGGCCCGGCGTGTCCGCGGGGTCGGCCTCGGCCTCGCCGTTCGCGGCTTTCCCCGGGGTGCCCTCCGACTTCCCGCTCCTGGCCGCCCTGCCCACCACGACGCCGCCCGAGTGGGCGCTCGCCGTCCTGCTGCTGCCGGTCGGGGCGGGCGTGCTGGCCGGGCTGACCGTCCGGCGGGCACTGCCGCTGTCCGGGCGGCTGTCTGCCGCGGGCGCCACGATCGTGCTCACGGCGGCGGCGGTGGGGTTGCTCGCCGAGCTGTCCGGCGGACGGCTGGCGGCCGGGGCCTTTGATCCGGTTCAGGTCCCCGTCGGGCTGGTGGTGCCTGCCGCGCTGCTGCTGGTGGGGGTGCCGACGCTCGTGGCGGCCAGCGTGCAAGGGCGCGGTGAGGCGAGTGATGGCGACGACGGTGACGATGGCGACGACAGCCCGCCCGCCGCGACGACCACGCGGGCCCTACGCCTGCGCTCGGTCGGGCGGCGACCCACGCCAAAGAAGACGCCCGACGATCCGCCGCCGCGTCGCATGACGGTGGCGGAGCTCGTCGCCCAGAAGGAACAGCAGCGGGCCGCGGCGGCTGCGGCATCCGCGGCCGCCGCCGCGGACACCCCTGCCGACGCCGAAGACCACGACGAGCCTCCGGCGGATGACGAGGACCCGGCCGACGAGCTCCCGGACGCCGAGGACCCGGCCGACGATGCGGACGACGACCCGGCCGACGACCCGGCCGACGGACCCGGCCGACGACGCGGACGACGACCCGGACGACGACGGGCACCCGGCCGCCCAACCGACGTCCCGGAGCCTGCCTCGGCCCGACTAGGCTGTCGGGGTCCACGCCCACCGCCGAGGAGTCGCGTTTGCCAGCGTCCTACCGGATCGCGCTTCCGGTGCCCGCGCGGGTCGTGGTGCTCGTGTCGGGGTCGGGCACGCTGCTGCAGGCGCTGCTCGACGCCGCCGTCGATGCGCAGTACCCGGCGCGGGTGGTGGGCGTCGCCGCCGACCGGCCCGGCATCGAGGGCCTCGCCCGCGCCGAGCGCGCCGGTGTGCCCGCCTTCCACCTGCGAATCGCCGACTTCGCCGACCGCGCCGCCTGGGACGCCGCCCTCGCCAAAGCCGTCGCCGTCCACCGCCCCGACCTCGTCGTCAGCGCGGGCTTCATGAAGATCCTCGGGCCCGCGTTCCGCGAAGCCATCGGCGCGCCGCTGATCAACACCCACCCGGCGCTCCTGCCCGCCTTCCCTGGCACGCGCGCCCCGGCCGACGCGCTGGCCTACGGGGTGAAGATCACCGGGGCCACGCTGCACCTCGTCGACGACGGCGTCGACACCGGCCCGGTGCTCGCCCAGGCCGCCGTGCCCGTCGAACCGGGCGACGACGTCGCACGTCTGCACGAGCGCATCAAGATCGAGGAGCGGCGGTTGCTCGTCACGACCGTCGCCGCGCTGGCCCACCACGGAGCCACCGTCAACGGACGAGAGGTGACCATCCCGTGACCGACCCAACCGAGTCGACCCAGCGCAGGCCCGTCAAGCGCGCCCTCGTCAGCGTCTACGACAAGACCGGGCTCCTTGAGCTGGCCACCGGGCTGCACGCGCTGGGGGTCGAGGTGGTTTCCACCGGCTCGACCGCCCAGGTCATCGCCGATGCGGGGGTGCCCGTCACGGCGGTGGAGGAGCTCACCGGGTTCCCCGAATGCCTCGACGGGCGGGTCAAGACCCTGCACCCGCGCGTGCACGCCGGGCTGCTCGCCGACACCCGCAGGCCCGAGCACCTCGCGCAGCTCGCCGAGCTGGGCATCGCCCCGTTCGAGCTGCTGGTGAGCAACCTCTACCCGTTCACGGCCACGGTCGCGGCGGGCAGCGCGCCGGACGAATGCGTCGAGCAGATCGACGTCGGCGGCCCCGCCATGGTCAGGGCGTCGGCGAAGAACCACGACAGCGTGGCGGTCGTCGTCGAACCCGGCCGCTACGACTGGGTGCTGGAGAGCGTGAAGGAAGGCGGCTTCACCCTGGCCGACCGGCGCACGCTCGCCGTGGCCGCATTCCGCCACACCGCGACCTACGACGTGACCGTCGCCTCCTACCTTGGCAGCGTCGTCGCGCCCGACGGCGACCCGTTCCCCGGCTGGGTCGGCGCCACGTGGGACCGCAGCGCCACCCTCCGCTACGGCGAGAACCCGCACCAGGCCGCGGCCCTGTACGTGTCCGGGGGGCCGGGCCTCGCCGTCGCGGAGCAGCTGTCGGGCAAGGAGATGTCCTACAACAACTACGTCGACGCCGACGCCGCCTGGCGGGCCGCGCACGACCACAGCGACGTGCCGTGCGTCGCGGTGATCAAGCACGCCAACCCGTGCGGGATCGCGATCGGCAAGGACGTGGCGGAGGCCCACCGCAAGGCCCACGCGACCGATCCGACCAGCGCGTTCGGCGGGGTGATCGCGGTGAACGGCGAGGTGAGCGTGGCGCTGGCCGAGCAGGTCGCGGAGATCTTCACCGAGGTCATCGTGGCGCCCGCGTACGCCGAAGGGGCGTCGGCGGTGCTCGCGGAGCGGCGGAACCTGCGGGTGCTGCGGCTACCGGTCGCGCCGCCGCGGGTCGGCCCGGAGCTGCGGGCGATCTCGGGCGGCCTGCTCCTGCAGCAGCGCGACAGCCTCGACGCCCCCGGCGACGATCCCGCCGCGTGGACGCTCGCCACCGGCGAGCCCGTCGACGACGCCGTTCTCGCCGACCTCGTCTTCGCCTGGCGGGCCTGCCGGTCGGTGAAGTCGAACGCGATCCTGCTGGCCACCGACGGGGCCGCGGTCGGCGTCGGGATGGGCCAGGTCAACCGGGTGGACGCCGCACGGCTCGCGGTCGCGCGGGCGGGTGAGCGGGCCCGCGGCTCGGTGGCCGCTTCCGACGCCTACTTCCCGTTCCCCGACGGGCTGCAGGTGCTGCTCGACGCCGGGGTGCGTGCGGTCGTGCAGCCCGGCGGGTCGGTGCGCGACCCGCTCTCGGTCGAGGCCGCCGCGGCCGCCGGGATCCCGATGTACTTCACGGGCACGCGCCACTTCGCGCACTGATGGACGGTGGGCCACGGGACACGGTGGCGAGCCGAGTTCGTCCGCGCTTGAGGGCGGAGGCGTGAGCCGCTAAACTTCGAACGGAAGTTCGATCGTCGTCTCCCCGCGACGCCTGCCAGGGGAGAGGTGTGTCGTGGGCTCGAGCGACGCGGCGGCGGCCAAGCTGGAGCACGCGCGCGGGCTGCTGCGGCGGGCGGAGGATCGCGCGGACCGGGCCCGTCCGGCGCCGGAGGTGGACGGCCGCGTGCTGCCGGTCGTCGCGCCGCTGGCCCGGCTGCTGCCCGCGGGCGGGTTGCGCCGGGGCACCACGGTGGCCGTCGCGGCGGGCCCGGCGGCCACGTCGCTGCTGTGGGCCCTGCTCGCCGAGGCTTCCGCGGACGGAGCGTGGGTGGGTGTCGTCGGACGGCCCGACCTGGGGTTGGTCGCCGCCGCCGAGGTGGGGATGCGGCTGGAGCGCCTGGCGCTGGTGCCCGCCCCCGGGCCCGAGCTGCTGGCCGTCACGTCCGCGTTGCTCGACGGCCTCGACGTCGTCGTCATGGCCGCTGCGCACCCGGTGCCCGCGGGAGAGCGGCAGCGGCTCGCGGCGCGGGCCCGGCAGCGGGGCGCAGTGCTGTGTGCCCTGGGGCCGTGGCCCGGCGCCGATGTGCAGCTCCGCTGCACCGATGCCCGTTGGAGCGGGGTGGGGTCGGGGCAGGCCGGGGGGAGTGGGCGGCTGGGGGAGCGGCAGGTCACGGTCCGAGTGCTGGGCCGTGGGCTGGCCCCGGCGGGTCGGGAGGAGCGGCTGCTGATGCCCGCGCGGGCGGTGGGCCCGGTGGTCGCCGCCCCGGCGCAGGCGGCGGCCGTCAGGTTGGCCGGATGAGCCGCCACCGCGGGCATGATCGCCGAGTTCGGTGGATGAGGTGCGTCTGCGCACCTCATCCACCGAACTCGGCGATCATGGGTTGCGGTGTCGGCCGAGGAGGGCGGCCGTGAGGGTGCTCGCGCTGTGGTCGCCCGACTGGCCGGTCACCGCCGCCGCTCGGGCCGCACACATCCCGCCGCATCAGCCCGCGGCGGTGTTCGTCGCGGGGCGGGTGCTGGCGTGCTCGGCGGTGGCCCGCGCACAGGGGGTGCGCCGGGGGCTGCGCCGCCGGGAGGCCCAGGCGCGCTGCCCCGATCTGGCCGTGCTCACCCCCGACCCGGACCGCGACGCCAGGGCGTTCGAGCCCGTGGTCGCCGCGGTCGAGGAGCTGGCGCCGGGGGTGGAGATCCTCCGACCGGGCCTGGTGGCGCTCCCCGCCCAGGGCCCGGCGGGCTGGTTCGGCGGGGAGCTGGCGGCGGCGGAACGCCTGGTCGACCAGGTCGCCGCCCGCACCGGCGCGGAGGTACAGGCGGGGTTCGCCGACGGGCTGTTCGCCGCCGTGCTGGCCGCCCGCCGCGCGGTGGCCGTCGCGCCGGGCGACACCCCCGCCTTCCTCGCCGCGCTCGGCGTTGAGGAGCTCGACCGCGAGCCCGACATCGACCGCTCCGCCCTCGTCGATCTCCTCCGCCGCCTCGGGCTACTCAGCCTTGGCGCGTTCGCCGCTCTCGACGCGGCGGACGTCGCGTCCCGGTTCGGGGCCGACGCCGTGCTCTGCCACCGGCTCGCCCGCGGGCTGGACCCCCGCCCACCGCTGCGGCGGCGGCCGCCGGAGGAGCTGACCGTCGAAAGCGAGCTCGACCCGCCCGTCGATCGGGTCGACGCCGCCGCGTTCGCCGCCCGCGGTCTGGCCGAGCGGCTGCACACCACCCTCGCGGGCCATGGGCTGGCGTGCACCCGGCTCGGGGTGGTCGCCCACACGGCCGCGGGGGAGGAGCTGCGCCGGATCTGGCGGTGCGCCGAGCCGCTCACCCCCGCCGCCACGGTCGACCGGGTCCGTTGGCAGCTCGACGCCTGGCTGACCACCCGGCGCGACACCCCACAGGACGGGGCCGTGGTGCGCCTGCGGCTGGTGCCGGAGGAGACCGTCGCGGCCGGGGCGCTGCAACGCGGGCTGTGGGGGGAGACGGGGGAGGCCGACGAGCGCGCCGCTCGCGCGCTGGTGCGGGTGCAAGCGCTGCTGGGGCCTGAGGCGGTGGTCACGGCGGTGCTCGACGGCGGCCGCGACCCGGCAGAGCGCGTCCGGCCGGTCCCGTGGGGCGACGACCGCGCCGAGCCCGCGCCGCCGCCCGGCGCCCGCGCGTCCGGGGTCCCGCCCGCCGCGCCGCAGACCGGCGCCCGCGCGTCCGAGCCCGCAGGCCCGGTGCGCCGCGCCGCCGCCCCGGCGACCCTGTTCCCGGACCTCACCGGAGCCGCCCCGGCGGGTTGGCCGGTGGACGTGCTGCGCCGCACCGGGCGGCTCTCGGCGGTGGAGCTGCTCCAGCAGGGCGGCCTGCCGCCCGGCCCGCGCTCGCGCAGGCGACGGCTGCCCGTCCACCGCTCGCCTCGCCCGTCGTCGGTGCGGGAGCCGCCGCCGTCGTGGCCCGGCCGCCTGCCCGCCCCGTCCCCGGCCACCGTGTCGCCCGAGCCACTGCCCGCGCTCGTCCACGACGCCGCGGGCGAAGCCGTGCGCCTTGCCCGTCCCGACGTGCTCTCCGCCCCACCCGCCCTGGTCACGATCGACGGCAGGACGCCCGCCGCCGTCGTCGGATGGGCGGGGCCGTGGCCGGTGTGGGCCCGCTGGTGGACGCAGGAGGTTCTGACGTCGGCACCGACCGCCCGGACGCAGGTCGTCCTCGACGACGGGACGGCGCTGCTGCTCGTCGCCCGTGAGGGGCGGTGGTGGGTGCAGGGGATCTACGACTAACGCAGAACGGCCGGGCGCTTCGGTCCCGGAAGCACCCGGCCGTTCCTGGAGGGGTTGTCAGGCCACCGGCGGGGGTGGTTCGGCGGCGCCGGTCATGATGGCCACCGATCTTCACTACGGAGGTGAGTCAGGCCACCGGCGGGGGCGGTTCGGCGGCGCCGGTCATGATGGCCACCGCTTCGGACATCGTGTGCGACTGCGGCGTGATCACCGTCGCCCGCCTGCCGAGCCGCTGGATGTGGATGCGGTCGGCAACCTCGAAGACGTGCGGCATGTTGTGGCTGATCAAGATGACCGGGAGGCCCCGGTCGCGGACGTCCCGGATCAGCTGCAGCACCCGGTTGCCCTCCTTGACGCCCAGCGCGGCCGTCGGCTCGTCGAGGATGACGACCTTGCTGCCGAACGCCGCCGAGCGGGCCACCGCAACAGCCTGGCGCTGCCCACCGGACAGGCTCTCCACGGCCTGTCCGATGTTCTGCAGCGTCGCCACGCCCAGCTCGCTCATGTGGCGGGCGGCCTCGGCCTTCATGTGCTTCTTGTCGAGGGTCCGGAACACCGTGCCGAGGAAGCCGGGCTTGCGCTCCTCGCGGCCGAGGAACAGGTTGTCGGCGATGTCGAGGCCAGGCGACACGGCCAGCGTCTGGTACACCGTCTCGATGCCCGCCCGCCGGGCGTCCATCGGGTTGCGGAAGTGCACTACCTCGCCGTCGAGCAGGATCTCGCCCTCATCGGGGATGAGCGCCCCGCACAGCGCCTTGATCAGGCTGGTCTTGCCCGCCCCGTTGTCTCCGATGACGGCGAGGATCTCGCCGGGGTAGAGCTCGAGGTCGCCGCTGGCGATTGCGGTGACCTTCCCGTACCGCTTGACCAGGCCCTTCGCCTGCAGCACGGGCTCGCGCACCGCCGTGGGCTGCGGGTCCTTCTCCAGTGCTGCGCTGCTCATTTCTCCTCCGCGGGAACGAGTGCGTCGTCGGTGCTCATTTCTCCTCCGCGGGAACGAGTGCGTCGTCGGTGCTCATGCCTTCACCTTCCGGATCCACTGGTCGAGGGCCACGGCGATGAGCACGAGCAGGCCGATCGCGGTGCCCTGCCAGACGACGTCGACGCCCGCGAGCTGCAGCCCGTTCTGGAACACCCCGACGATCAACGCGCCGACCAGGGAGCCGAGCACCAGACCGCGGCCACCGAACAGGCTCGTGCCGCCCAGCACAACGGCGGTGATGGAGTTGAGGTTGTACTCGGTGCCCACGTTCGGGCTGGCGGAGGCCAGGCGACCCATGAGGATCCAGGCGCCGATCGCGTAGATCAGACCCGCGACCAGGTACACCGACAGCAGCACCCGGTGGGTGTTGATACCGGACAGCCGTGCGGCCTCCAGGTCGTCGCCCGTGGCGTAGACGTGCTTGCCCCATGCGGTGCTGCCCAGCGCGTACCAGAAGAACGCGAACAGCACCAGCATGATGATCGTGCCCCAGGTGAGGCTGAAGCCCGCGACCCGGAACGCGTTGTTCCCCGTCGCCGTCATGATCGACGGCATGTCCGAGCCGCGGATCGTCTCGCTGCGCGACACCACCGCGGTCAGCGAGAAGAAGATCGACAGCGTGGCCAAGGTGACGATGAACGGGGGCAGGTTGACCCGGGTGACCAGCCAGCCGTTGAACGCGCCCATCGCCGTGCCGAGGGCGAGGCCGATGATGAGGGCCGGTAAGCCGGGGACGCCGAGCTTGGTGGCCATGTTGGCCATGAGGATCGAGGAGAAGACCGTGATGGCGCCCGCCGAGAGGTCGATACCCGCGGTGAGGATGACCAGGGTCTGGCCCAGCGCCAGCGTGGCGATCACCGTGACCTGCTGCAGCACCAGGCCGAGGTTCGCCGCCGACAAGAACCGGCCGTTGACGATCGCGAACGCGATGATCGCCACGACGAGCACGGCCAGCGGGCCGAGGATCGGGTTGGCGTGCAGGACGTGCTGGATGCGGTTGAGCGCCGACTCGGACCGCTGGTCCTCGAAGCCTGCAGGCGGGCTCGGAGGGGCGGTGGCCGTGCCGCCCGAGGTGTCAGTGGCCATGCGTAAAACTCCTTCGTCAGTCGCGTTCGGGCGGCTGGGGTGAGGGGTCTGTGACCGGCCTCACCCCAGCCTGCTCTGCTACCGGACATTTAGTCCAGCGATCAGCCCCAGCAGTTCGCGAGACCGAAGGTGGTGTCCTTGGAGTCGACCCCGGACTGCGGCTGGTCCGTGATGAGGGTGACGCCGGTGTCGACGAAGGTCTTGCCCGCGGTCGCCTGGGGCTTGGTGCCGTCCTTCGCGAAGGCCGCGACGGCCGCCACGCCCTCCTGCGCCATCTTCAGCGGATACTGCTGCGACGTGGCGCCGAGCTGGCCCGCCTTGACCGCCTGGACGCCGGGGCAGCCGCCGTCGACCGACACGATCGTGACCGACTTGTCCTTGCCCGCGGCCTTCAGCGCCTGGTAAGCGCCTGCCGCGGCGGGTTCGTTGATCGTGTAGACGAGGTTGATCCCCGGATCCTTCTGCAGCAGGTTCTCCATCGCGGTGCGGCCGCCGTCCTCGGCACCGTTGGTGCTGTCGTGGCCGACGATCCGCGGGTCCGTCTCGTCGCCGATCTGGGTCTTGTCGGCGAGGTCGATCCCGAAGCCCTGCAGGAAGCCCTGGTCACGTGCCACGTCGACCGAAGGGTGGTTGGGGCTCAGGTCCAGCATGGCGATCTTGGCCTGGGCGGCCGCCGGGCCGAGCTTGCCCTTCGCCCACTCGCCGATCAGCACGCCCGCCTGGAAGTTGTCGGTGGCGAACGTGGCGTCGACCGCGTTGGGCGGGTCGGTCGGGGTGTCCAGCGCCACGACCAGCATGCCCGCCTGCTTGGCCTTGTCGATCTCGGGGACGATGGCCTTCGAGTCGCTCGGCGTGATCAGGATGCCCTTGGCGCCCGCTGAGATGAGGTTCTCGATCGCCTGGACCTGCGACTCGTTGTCGCCGTCCGCCTTGCCCGCGAACGACTGCAGCGTTAGGCCCGCCTGGTCGGCGGCCTGCTGCGCGCCCTCCTTCATCTTGACGAAGAAGGGGTTGGTGTCGGTCTTGGTGATCAGGCCGACGATCGGCTTTTCCCCGCTGGGGGCACCGCTGGCGCTACCGCCGCTGGAGCTCCCGGAGCTGCCGCCACAGCCCGCGAGGGCCAGCGCGGCCGCGGCGCCGAGGCTGACGAGGGCGGTGGTTCGGCGCGAGGAGGACCTGGAGAGGTTCATGGGCGACCCTTTCGTCTTCTTTGACAGGTGACACGCCGCTTGTCGACAACGTTGTCAGAAGACAATGCAGTCTCATCGACGCTTTGACAAGGCCTCATACACGTTGATCTGTAACAGGTTGGCAACGGTTGGGAATGTATTGACAACGTTGACGCCCGTCAACCACGATGTGGCGCACCGCGGCAGCGCCGCCCGGGTCGGCGTCGGAGGCTCCCTTGGGCTCAGTAGATAACGGTCGGCGTCCCACGATGCGAGACGTCGCCGCGCGGGCGCAGGTCAGCTTCAAGACGGTCTCCCGGGTCGTCAACGATGAGGGTGGCGTCTCCCCTCTGCTGGAGCGACGAGTGCGGCAGGCCATCGAGGACCTCGACTTTCGACCGAACGCGGGCGCTCGGATCCTGCGCCGTTCCGATCACAGGACGGCCACGATCGGATTGCTGCTCGAAGACGTGGCCAACCCGTTCTCGGCCGCCATCCAGCGCGCGGTGGAGGACATGGCCCTCCCGCGGGGGGTGTTCGTGCTCTCGGCGAGCCTCGACGAGGACCCCGCCCGCGAACGGGCGCTGGCCAAGCAGTTCGGCGCGCGGCACGTCGACGGGCTGGTGCTCGCGCCCGCCGGAAACGACCAGTCGCACCTGGCCGGTGAGCTGCGCCGGGGCACGGCGATCGTGTGCGTCGACCGCGAGGCGGGCAACCTGCCGGTCGACTCGGTGCTCGCCACCAACGCCGTCGGCGCCGCGGAGGGGGTGCGCCATCTCGCGGCCGCGGGCCACCGGCGCATCGCCTACCTCGGCGACCGGCGCACGATCCCGACGGCGATCCAGCGGCTCGCGGGCTACGGGGACGCGCTCGCCGCCAAGGGCATCCCGGCGGACCCCGCGCTGATCGTGCAGGACATCCGGGACGCAGGGGGTTCCGACGGGGCCGTCACCGCGCTGCTGACCCGCCCCGACCCGCCCACGGCACTGTTCACCGCCCAGAACATGATCACCATCGGTGCGGTGCGGGCGTTGCGCCGCCTCGGCCTTGAGCACCGGGTGGCGCTCGTCGGCTTCGACGACTTCCTGCTGGCCGAGCTGCTCTCGCCGGGCGTCACGGTGGTGGCCCAAGATCCCACGGCGATGGGCAGCGCGGCCGCCGAGCTGCTGTTCGAGCGCATCGCAGGCGGCACCCGTGCACCCGAGGTGCGGCTGGTGCCGACCACGCTGATCCGGCGCGGCTCGGGTGAGCTTCCGCCACCGCGCCCGACCGGCCCACCCTGGCCTTGAGTGCGAACATGTGTTCGACTTAGCGGGTGGGCTGGAACAACCCGGACGTCCCGTGGAGCACCCTGGAGGCGGTGCTCTCCGGGCGCAACGGCGTCTCACTTTCCGGTGGCCCTGAGGCCGACGGCGGCGACAGCCCGGCCTGGTCGCGCAAGCGCGACCGCTACCAGCCCCCACCGCTGCCCGAGCCGGGCGAGCGGGTGCCCTACGCCGAGCTGCACTGCCACTCCAACTTCAGCTTCCTCGACGGCGCCAGCCCACCCGAGGAGCTCGTCGAGGAAGCCAAACGGCTCGGGTTGGACGCGCTGGCGCTCACCGACCACGACGGCATGTACGGCGTGGTCCGCTTCGCCGAGGCCGCGGCCGAGCTGAACGTCGCCACGGTGTTCGGCACCGAGCTCTCGCTGGGCCTGTCCGCCCCGCAGAACGGCGTGGCCGACCCGGAGGGCACCCACCTGCTGCTGCTCGCCCGCGATCCCGAGGGCTACCGCGCGCTCTGCCGCACGGTCAGCGCCGCCCAGCTGCGCGGCGAGGAGAAGGGGCGCCCCGTCTACGACCTCGACGAGCTGGTCGCGCTCACCGCTGGCCACGTCCTCGCGCTCACCGGCTGCCGCAAGGGCGCGGTGCGCCAGGCCCTGGACAGCGCTGCGGGCGGCGGCGACCCGGCGCGGGAATTGCAAAAGCTGCGCGAGTGGTTCGGGGCCGAGCACGTGGCCGTCGAGCTCACCCACGCGGGTCTGCCCACCGACACCGAGCGGAACGACGCGCTGGCCGCGCTCGCCGCCGACGCAGGCCTTCCCACGATCGTCACCACCGCGGCGCATTACGCCGCTCCCGATCGCTATCCACTCGCCACGGCGCTGGCGGCGGTGCGCGCCCGGCGCAGCCTCGACGACGCCGACGGCTGGCTCCCTCCCGCGGGCACCGCCCACCTGCGCTCCGGCGCCGAGCTCACCGCCCGCTTCGAGCACCGCCACCCTGGCGCGGTGGCGCGGGCGGCGGCGTTCGGGCGCGCGTGCGCGTTCTCGATCCGGCTGGTGGCCCCGAACCTGCCGCCGTTCCCGGTGCCACCGGGCGAGACGGAGGTGACGTGGCTGCGCGAGCTCACCTGGCGCGGCGTGGCCCGCCGCTACGGCAGCCACGCGGAGTACCCCGAGGCCGTCCACATGATCAACCACGAGCTGGCGATCATCGAGGAGAAGGGCTTCCCCGGCTACTTCCTGATCGTCCACGACATCGTCGAGTTCTGCCGCCGCGCCGACATCCTCTGCCAGGGCCGCGGCTCGGCCGCCAACTCCGCGGTCTGCTTCGCGCTGGGCATCACCAACGTCGACGCCGTGGCGATGGGCCTGCTGTTCGAGCGCTTCCTGTCCCCGGCGCGGGAGGGCTACCCCGACATCGACCTCGACATCGAGTCCGGCCGTCGCGAGGAGGTGATCCAGTACGTCTACCAGACCTACGGGCGGGGATGCGCCGCGCAGGTCGCCAACGTGATCACCTACCGGCCGCGCTCTGCCGTCCGCGACATCGCCAAGGCGCTGGGGTTCTCGCCGGGCCAGCAGGACGCGTGGAGCAAGCGGATCGAGCGCTGGAACGGGGCGCCCGCCGTCGACGGCATGCCCGAGCAGGTCGGCGCCCTGGCCACCCAGCTGCTGGGCTTCCCCCGTCACCTGGGCATCCACTCCGGCGGCATGGTGATCTGCGACCGTCCGGTGTCGGAGGTCGTACCCGTCGAGTGGGCGCGGATGGCGGGGCGCTCGGTCGTCCAGTGGGACAAGGACGACTGCGCCTACGCGGGCCTGGTCAAGTTCGACCTGCTCGGCCTGGGCATGCTCACCGCGCTGCACCTCATGATCGACCTCGTCGCCGAGCACACCGGCGAGCGGATCGAGCTGCACGAGCTGCAGGCCACTGACCCGGCCGTGTACGCGATGCTGCAGAAGGCCGACTCGGTCGGGGTGTTCCAGGTGGAGTCGCGCGCCCAGATGGCCACGCTGCCCCGGCTCAAGCCGCGCGAGTTCTACGACCTGGTCGTCGAGGTCGCGCTGATCCGGCCCGGCCCGATCCAGGGCGGCTCGGTGCACCCCTACATCCGCCGTCGCAACGGCCTGGAGGAGCCCACCTACGACCACCCGCTGCTCGCGGGCGCGTTGAAGAAGACCCTCGGGGTGCCGCTGTTCCAGGAGCAGCTCATGCAGATCGCGGTGGACGTCGCCGGGTTCTCCGCGGCCGACGCCGACGAGCTGCGCCGCGCGATGGGCTCCAAGCGCTCGGCCGAGAAGATGGAACGCCTGCGTGAGCGGTTCTTCAGCGGCATGGCGGCCAACGACATCACCGGCGACGTGGCCCAGAAGATCTTCGAAAAGATGCTGGCGTTCGCCAACTTCGGCTTCCCGGAGAGCCACTCGATCAGCTTCGCGTCGCTCGTCTACTACAGCGCGTGGTTCAAGCTCTACCACCCGGCGGCGTTCTGCGCGGCGCTGCTGAACGCGCAGCCGATGGGGTTCTACTCGCCGCAGTCGCTGGTGGCCGACGCGCGGCGGCACGGGGTGGTCGCGGTGGGCCCTGACATCAACTTCGGCCGGGCCGAGGCGATCTTGTTCCGCGACGGGCGCAGCGAAAACGGCCTGGCCATTCGGTTGGGTTTGGCCGAGGTCCGCACGATCGGGCTGGAGCTGGCCGAGGCGATCGACGCCGAACGCGAGCGCGGCGGCCCGTTCTCGGGCCTCGCCGACCTCGCCGGTCGCGTGCGGTTGACGTCGGCGCAGGCCGAGGCGCTGGCCACGGCGGGGGCGTTCGGCTGCTTCGGAATCGACCGGCGGGCGGCGCTGTGGGCGGCCGGGGTGGTGGCGTCGGTGCGCGCGGAGCACCTGCCGGGCACGGCTGTCGGGCTGGAGGCCCCCACGCTGCCGGGGCTCACCGCCGCGGAGCTGACGGTGGCCGACGTGTGGGCCACCGGCGTCTCCCCGGACAGCCACCCCATCCAGCACCTGCGGGCCCAGCTCGACGGACTCGGCGTGCTCCGCATCGACCGGCTCGGCGCCCTCGACCCGCCCAGCGACCCCGAGGAACAGCCGCCGCGTGTGCTCGTGGGCGGGTTGGTCACCCACCGGCAGCGGCCTGCCACAGCGGGCGGGGTGACGTTCCTGAACCTGGAGGACGAGAGCGGCATGCTCAACGTCACCTGCTCGGAGGGGCTGTGGGCGCGCTACCGCACGGTGGCGCTTGGCAGCGCGGCCCTGCTCGTGCGGGGACGGCTGGAGCGCAGCCCGGAGGGGGTGCTCAACCTGGTGGCCGACCGGCTGCAGAAGCTGGCCCTCGCCGTCCCCGTGAAGTCCCGCGACTTCCGCTGATCCGGCACTCGTTACCGCGCCAGTAGCGCACCTCGCGTTGCCCATCGGCATCGGGCGGCCGCCGAGGTCCTGGTTGATGCCGTCGTACAGGATGTAGGCGAACACCAGGCAGAACAGGAACGTCGTGATGCCCACGATCGCGAACAGCCCAGCGTTGCTCATGGCCACCGGCGAAGAGCGCCAACGCGAACGTGATGTCGACGAGCACGAAGCCCACCGTGAACACCAGCGGCAGCCGCAGCGTGCGAGAGCGTGAGCAGCACGAACACCAGCAGCCACGACAGCAGGTAGGTCGCGCGCAGCTGGCCGCTGGAGTCCCCGTGCACGGCCCACCAGCCGCTGGTGAGGCCGATCAGCAGGAACCCGAAGCTCAGCCAGAACGCCGAGAACACGCCGAAGATCGCCGCGACCGTGTTCTGCGGCAGCCTGCCCGCCCAGACCGCCGAGATCAGCAGGAACAGGCCCGCCGACAGCGACACGATCGGGATCTATCCCGCCGCCGAATTTGGCAGTGTCGAGGTAGCCGACGAACCACAGCCCCAGCGTTGCCGGACGGCAGGAAGGTCAGCAGGCCGAGCAGGCCGGGTTGCCCGCCTTGACTACGGCGTTGCGTCCGTCGACCTCTGTCTCAGCGCTCTCCACACTCATGGTTGACCCTCGTGGCGTCATAGGCGCCAGTCGAGTGTGCGCAACCGATCACGACGGGACCTGCCCGATCGGGCGACCGCTCCCCTCCGGTCACGAGGCGACACACCTACAGCTATCCGACCGAGGCCGCTCGTCGCCGAGACGAGGTGCGAGGATGGACCCGTGACGGCGACGGTGATGGACGGCAAGGCCGCGCTGGCCGAGATCCTCGTGGAGCTCGCGGCGCGGGTCGAGAAGCTGGCGGCGGCCGGGGCGACGCCGGGCCTCGGCACCCTGCTCGTCGGCGAGGACCCCGGCTCGCAGGCCTACGTGCGGGCCAAGCACCGCGACTGCGCGAAGGTCGGGATCGCCTCGATCCAGCGCGAGCTGCCCGGCGACGCCACCCAGGCCGACGTCGAGCGCGCGATCGACGAGCTCAACGCCGACCCGGCCTGCACCGGCTTCATCGTCCAGCTGCCGCTGCCGCGTGGGCTGGACGAGGGCGCGGCGCTGGAGCGGGTCGACCCGGCCAAGGACGCCGACGGGCTGCACCCGATGAGCCTCGGACGGCTGGTGCTCGGCGAGGAGGCGCCGCTGCCGTGCACGCCGCGCGGGATCGTCGATCTGTGCAGGCGCTACGACGTCGAGCTGGCCGGGGCGCGGGTCACGGTGGTCGGCCGCGGCGTGACCGTCGGCCGTCCGCTCGGCCTGCTGCTCACCCGGCGCAGCGAGAACTCGACGGTCACGCTCTGCCACACCGGCACCCGCGACCTCGCGGCCGAGGTGCGGCGGGCCGACATCGTCGTGGCCGCGGCCGGGGTCGCAGGCCTGATCACCGCCGACATGGTCGCGCCCGGCGCGACCGTCCTCGACGTCGGCGTCACGCGCACGGAGCTGGGACTGGTCGGGGACGTCGCCCCCGAGGTGGTCGAGGTGGCGGGTCACCTGGCCCCGATGCCCGGCGGCGTGGGCCCGATGACGCGGGCGATGCTGCTGACGAACGTGGTAGAGGCAGCCGAACGTGCCCTGGGATAGGTCGCGCCTGCCGACGGTCCTGCCTGTGGCGCTGGTGGCGGCGATCGCGTTGGTGGGGATGGGCCTCGTGCTCACCCAGCACTGGCGCCGGGGTGCGGTGCTGCTCGGCGTGGCGCTCCTGGTGGCGGCGGCGTTGCGGCTCGCCGTGCCCGCCGAGCGGGTGGGGCTGCTGGCGATCCGCGGCAAGGCCGTCGACGTCTTGTGCTACTCCGGATTCGGCACGGCGATGGTGCTGCTGGCGGCCACGATCACCCGCGGCTCGCTCACGCTGGGCTGACTGTGCAGGGCCGTAGCAGCTCGAGGAGCTGCGGAAGCCGCCGTTCGCGCAGCGCGGGGAGGAGCCTGCCGGTCCGGGTGAGCATGGCGAGCCCGTGCAGGGCGCTCCACGCGACCTCCGTCAGCACGTCGGGATCGCGGTGGTCGGCCTCCCCGGCGGTGAAGGCCGTGCGCAGCTCCGCGAACGCGGCGTGGAGCGGGGTCGGCGCCTCCGGCGTACCGAACGGAAGATCGGACGTGAGGGTGAACATGGCGTCGTACAAGGCAGGCTGGTTCTCGGCGAAGTCCAGGTAGGCCTGGGCCACGGCGCCCCATCCCCGCACGGCTGCCGCCCGCAGGGCGCTCGCCAACTCGGCGAACCCCTCCACCGCGACGGCGTCGATGATCGCGTTCTTGTCGGCGAAGTGGTTGTAGAGCACCGGTTGGCTGTACTCGATCTTGTCGGCGAGTCGACGGGTGGTGACCGCGTCCCATCCCTCGGTCTCGGCGAGCTCGCGGGCGGAGTCGATGATCAGTTGACGACGCTGGGCGAGCTCGCGCTCGCGACGCTGCCGGGAAGGTGTGGGCACAGGCGAAATCCTAGCGCCGCTAGACACGCAAGCCTAGCTAGTGCTAGCGTCGCCTTATTATCTAGCAGCGCTAGAAGGAGTGTCCTGTGAAAGTCCTCGCCACCGGCATCGCCGTTCTGACCGGGCTCTTCATCATCTACATCGGTCTGGAGTACCTCCTGGCCCCGCAAGCCGCCGCGGCCGGGTTCGGCGTTCCGACCTGGCCGCAACGGGAGGGAACGGCTTTCCTGGCCGTCAAGGGCGTCCGCGACATCGCGACCGGCCTGGTCGTCGGCGCGCTGTTGCTCTCAGGGCATCGACGCGCCCTGGGGTGGGCGATGCTCGCCTTCGCGTTCATCCCCGTGGGCGACATGGTGATCGTGCTGAGCCAGGGCGGGTCGCCCGCGACGGCGCTCGGGATCCACGGTCTGACCGCCGTCGTCGTGCTGGTCGGCGCGGCCCTGCTGCTGCGCGAGCGCCCGACACCGGCGAGCGCCTCCGAACCCGTCCGCACCGCATCCGGCACCACCTGAGCACCCGACCGCGAAGGAGATCGTCATGAATCTCGTCAGCCACCTGCTCGCTGGGGTCGCGGTGCTGGCCGCCGGGATCATCTACGGCACCGACGTGCTTGGGGGCGCTGGTCATGCGTCCGACGTGGGAGAAGGTCGACGACCGCGCCCTGGTGATGGTGAACGGTCACATGCACTACTTCGCTGACCGCCGGTTCCCCGTCCCGGGGATCCTCAGCGTCGTCGCAACGATCTTGGCCGGGTGCGCCTCCGCGCTCAGCGGCCGCTGGCTGCCCGCAGCGGCCGCACTCGTGGCGACAGCCGCGCTGGTGGCGTGGCTGGGTACGGGTGCCGCAGGACGCACGGGCCCTGCAGACCCGCTGGGACAGCGTGATCACGTGGCGAGCGGTGCTGCAGGGCATCGCGGTGGCGGCCCTGTGCGCGGTGCTCGCATTGCCGTGAGGCAGTGGCATGCGTTCAGAGGGCCGACAGCGCGGCGTTGAAGGTGGCGCTCGGGCGCATGACGGCGTCGGTCTTGGCCTTGTCGACCAGGTAGTAGCCGCCCAGGTCCACCGGCTCGCCCTGCACCGCGGCCAGCTCGCCGAGGATCGTCTCCTCGGCGTCGGCCAGCGCGGCCGCGAGCGGGGCGAACCGCGCGGCCAGCTCGGCGTCGTCGTGCTGGGCGGCGAGGGCCTGCGCCCAGTAGAGCGCGAGGTAGAAGTGGCTGCCGCGGTTGTCCAGCTCGCCGACCCGCCGGGAGGGCGACTTCCCGTTCTCCAGCAGCTGCCCGGTGGCCGCGTCGAGCGTCTTGCCGAGCACCGCCGCGCGCGGGTTGTCGGTGGCGTCGGCGAGGAACTCCAGCGAGACGGCCAGCGCGAGGAACTCGCCCAGCGAGTCCCAGCGCAGGTGGTTCTCCTTCACCAGCTGCTGGACGTGCTTGGGCGCCGAGCCGCCCGCGCCGGTCTCGAAGAGGCCGCCGCCGTTCATCAGCGGGACGATCGAGAGCATCTTCGCGCTGGTGCCCAGCTCGAGGATGGGGAAGAGGTCGGTGAGGTAGTCGCGCAGCACGTTGCCGGTGACCGAGATCGTGTCCTCGCCACGCTTGGCCCGCTCCAGCGTGTAGCGGGTGGCCTCGGCGACGGGCAGGATCTCGATCGTCAGCCCGTCGGTGTCCAGCTCGGCGAGCTGCGCGCGCACCTTGGCGAGCACCTGCGCGTCGTGGCCCCTGGTCTCGTCGAGCCAGAAGACGGCGGGCATCCCGGTGGCGCGCGCCCTTCCCACGGCCAGCTCCACCCAGTTGCGGATCGGCGCGTCCTTGGTCTGGCAGGCGCGCCAGACGTCGCCCGCGGCCACGTCGTGCTGCAGGCGCACCTCTTCACCATCAACCACGCGGATCACGCCGTCGGCGGGCACCAGGAACGTCTTGTCGTGGCTGCCGTACTCCTCGGCCTTCTGCGCCATGAGCCCGACGTTGGATGTGGTGCCCATCGTGGCGGGGTCGAACGCGCCGTGCTCGCGGCAGAAGTCGACGGTCTCGGCGTAGAGCGGCGCGTAGGACGAATCGGGGATGACGAACTTCGTGTCCTGCTGCTTCCCCGCGGCGTTCCACATCTGCCCCGACGCGCGGATCGCGGCGGGCATCGACGCGTCGATGATGATGTCGGACGGCACGTGCAGGTTGGTGATGCCGCGGTCGGAGTCGACCATCGCCACCGCAGGCCCGGACTCGTAGGTCGCGGTGATGGCCTTCTCGATGGCCTCCCGCTTGTCGTCGGGCAGCTTCCCCAACGCGGTGAGGACGCTGGCCAGCCCGTCGTTGGGGTCGGCGCCGACGCTCGCGAGCTCGTCGCCGTACTGCGCGAACACGTCGGCGAAGTAGGCGACCACGGCCCGTCCGAACATGATCGGGTCGCTCACCTTCATCATCGTGGCCTTGAGGTGCACCGAGAACAGCACGCCGCGCTCCTTGGCGTCGGCGATCTGCTCGGTGAGGAACGCGTCCAGCGCGGCGCGGCGCATCACCGCGGCGTCGACGATCTCGCCTTCCAACACCGGCAGCGACGGCTTCAGCACGGTGACCGTGCCGTCGGCGGCGACGTGCTCGATGCGCAGGGTGGTGGCCGCGTCCGCCGTGAATGAGGTCTCGGAATGGCGGAAGTCGCCCGTGCCCATGGTCGCGACGTGCGAGGCGGAGTCGGGCGACCACGCGCCCATCGACTGCGGGTGGCTGCGGGCGAACTGCTTCACCGACGCGGGGGCGCGCCGATCGGAGTTGCCCTCGCGCAGCACCGGGTTGACCGCGCTGCCCTTCACGGCGTCGTAGGCCGCCCGCGCCGCAATCTCTTGTTGGCTTTGCGGGTTCTCCGGGTAGTCGGGCACCGCGTGGCCCGCCGCCTGCAGCTCCGCGATCGCCGCCTTGAGCTGCGGGAGCGACGCGCTGACGTTCGGCAGCTTGATGATGTTGGCCTCGGGGGTGGTGGCCAGTGCGCCGAGCTCGGCCAGCGCATCGGGCACGAGGCCGAACGCGGCGAGGATGCGCCCGGCCAGCGAGATGTCCCGGGTCTCGACCCCGAACCCGGCCGCGGTGGCGAACGCCTCGATCACCGGCAGGAGCGAGTGCGTCGCCAGCGCGGGTGCCTCGTCGGTGTACGTGTAGATGACCTTCATCTCGCCGCCTTATCGCCTCGTGGACCTGCTCGGAAGACACGCTATCTCCCACCCCCGACGCTGCGGTGCGACTATCCTGCGGTCACACCGTTTCAGGGAGTGACATTGGCCAGGCGGAAGTACTTCATCCTCAAGGAGACGGGGGGCGGCAAGCTCCGTGTCGACTTCCGCAGCTGGGCCTTCGTCATCGTCATCGGCCTGTTTCTCGCGATCCTCTCGATGATCGACAGCGGAGGGTCCACGAAGCCCGCCGCGCCCGCGCCCGCCACCACGTGCTCCTTCACCGTCAACGCTGATGCGGTCAACGTGCGAACCGGCGCTACGGCGTCGTCGCCGTCGGTGCAGAAGCTCTCGCGTGGGCAGACCGTCGTAGCCACACCGATCGTGACGAATGGCTTCCGCCAGTTGGCGGACGGCACCTGGGTTCTGGACAACCTCTTGACCCCGGTGCCGGGCAGTACCTGCACCTGATGGGACGCTGATGTCCTCACCGCAGGTGAGGGTGTGGAGGACCCCCATGAGTGCCGTGACGCCGACGCGGGTCATCGGCGGACGCTACGTGGTGCTCGCCGAGCTCGGCCGCGGCGGCATGGGCATCGTCTGGCGCGCCGAAGACCGCATGATGGGGCGGCACGTCGCGGTCAAGGAGCTGCACCTCGCCGAGGGGCTCGGCCCCGACGACCGGCGGCTCTTCCGCGAGCGGCTGCTGCGCGAGGCCCGCACCGCCGGGCGGCTGAACGACCCCGCGATCGTCACGGTGTACGACGTCGTCAGCGACGGGGGCGTCGACCACATCGTCATGGAGCTCATCGAGGCGCCGACCCTTTCCGACGTCGTGGCGCGCTCAGGGCCCTTGTCGGAGGCGGCGGCCATGGAGGTGGCGCGGCGGCTGCTCGGCGCGCTGCGCACCGCCCACGAGCGCGGCGTGGTGCACCGGGACGTCAAGCCGTCCAACGTGATGCTCAGCGCCGACGGGCGGGTCACCCTCACCGACTTCGGCATCGCGCAGGCCGCCGACGACCCCCGCCTCACCACCACCGGCTCCCTCGTCGGCTCGCCCGGCTACCTGGCGCCGGAACGGCTCGACGGCGGCCACGCCGACCCGGCGTCGGACCTGTGGAGCCTCGGCGCCACGCTCTGGTACGCCGTGCAGGGGCGCGGCCCGTTCTCCCGTGACACCACGGCAGCCACGATCGCCGCCGTGATCAACGCCGACGTGCCGACGACGCGCACCCGCGGCCCGCTGGGCGCGGTCATCGCCGGTCTGCTGCAGCGGGATCCCCGGGCCCGGCTCACCGGTGTCCAGGCCGCCGCGCTGCTCTCCGGCGAACCGCCCACCCCGCCGACGGGCCTGGTAACCCGCGCGGTCACCGCTCCCGGCCACCGTGCCGCGCCCGTCCAGCGCCGGTGGCCCGCGCTCGTGGCGGTGGCGCTGCTCAGCCTGGCGGCGGGCCTCGGCGCGGGGCTGCTGTGGCCACGCACAGCGGCAGGCCCCGCGGTGTTCACCTACGGCGACGGCGGCGACATCCCCACGGTCCCCACGCTCAGCACCAGCTGCCTGCAAGGCCAGCTCGCCGTCGGGCGGCAGTACACCAGCAGCACGTCCTGCGACGACCCGCACGACGTCGAGGTCTTCGACTCCCTCGACCTGTTCGACACGCAGCTGAACGAGCCCTACCCGGGCCGCGAGGCCGTCACCGCCGGGGCCGGGCCCGCCTGCGCGCTCGTCTTCGGCTCGGGAAGGATCGTCGGGGCGGACAAGGCCCGGCTGCGGGTGGCCGCGCTCGCGCCGTCGCCCGCCGCGTTCGCGTACCGCTCCTCGCCGACGTCGTCGTTCAGCACCCGGTCTGTCCTGTGCGCGCTCTACGCCGCCGACGGCACGCAGATCACGGGCTCGCGGATCGCCAAGCCCACGACCTAATCCGCGCGCGGCCGCCGGGGGTGGCGTGGCAGGGTGCTGCCGTGCACCGCAACGTCGAGCTCGTCGTCACCGATCTGACCGCCCGCGGGGCCGACCCCGCGCGGGTCGCCCGGCTGCAGGTGCTGCCCGACGCCGTGACGACCGCCGCCGCCGCGGCCGCCGCGCTGGGCATCGAGGTGGGGCAGATCGCCAACTCGCTGATCTTCGAAGCGGACGGCGCGCCGCTGCTCGTGCTGACCTCGGGCGCGCACCGGGTCGACACCGGGAAGGTCGCCGCGATCATCGGCGCGGAGCGGGTTCGCCGGGCATCTCCCGAGTTCGTGCGCGCGGCCACGGGCCAGGTGATCGGCGGGGTGGCGCCGGTGGGGCACCCGGCACCCATCCGGACGCTGGTCGACCGCGCACTCGCGGAGTTTGACGAGGTCTGGGCCGCGGGCGGGATCGCCCATTCCGTCTTTCCCACCACGTTCGCCGAGCTCGTGAAGGTGACCGGCGGCGAACCCGCTGACGTTGATTGATCGACGCCGACCTGGTGTCATGCCGGCTCCCGATTGGCTATGATTATGGCCATGGAGACCACCTCGTTGGCTGATGCCAAGAACCGGTTGAGTGAGCTGGTCAGCGCGGTGCAAGGCACCTGGGAACGCGTGACGATCACCAAGAACGGCAAACCGGTGGCAGTGCTGATGGCGGTCGAAGACCTCGAGAGCCTCACCGAGACGTTGGAGATCCTCTCCGATCCGGAGGCGATGGCGGCGATCGCCGAGGACAGGTCCGGGACGGGCAAGCTGACAACGGGTCAGGAGATGGCGGCGATCATGGCGAAGAGGCTGGGCCGCGGCGCGGCGTGACATATGAGCTGCGGCTGTCCAGGGCGGCGCGAAGAGCGTTGGCCGAGGCATTGCCGGAGAATGTGGCCGCAGCAGTATGGCGGTTCGTGAGCGGCCCGCTGCTCGACAACCCCCATCGGGTTGGCAAGCGGCTGCGGTTCGATCTGGAGGGGTACTACTCGGCGCGCCGCGGCCAGTACCGCGTCATCTACCGGATCGACGAGCACCAGGTGATCGTCGACCTGATCAAGATTTCGCACCGGGGAGACGCATACGGATAGCTCGGCCCGACCTGCGGGCCACTCAGAGGTCGCCGGTGTCCACGATCGTGACCGTGTCGGCTCCTGAGTCCGCAAGGTACAGGTGACGCCCGTCGCGGCCGGCCGTGCCGAAGCTGGGCCGCAGCTCGGACGGGACGGTCTCGGTCACGGTGTTGGCGCTCGTGTCGACCACCGATAGGCCGCCGCCGAAGAGGAAAGCGTGCCGCCCTCCGGTGGGGACGATCATGAAGCCGCTCGCAGGGATCCGGCTCACCAGGGTGGCCGAGCTCGTGTCGATCACGCTCACCTGGCCGATCTGCGGACTCGCCACGTAGGCGTACCGGCCGTCGGGCGTGATGGTCACGGCCTGCGGATACTGGCCCGCGCCCGGATACTCGCCCACCGGGGTCGTGGCCGTCACGGCGCCGGTGGCCGTGTCGATGACCGTGACCGTGTTGGCGGCGTCGTTGGTGACGTAGGCGGCCCGGCCGTCGGGCGTGACGGCGACGGCGGCCGGGTTGCCGCCGACCGGAATCGTCTTCCGGACGGCGGCCGTCGCGGTGTCGATCACCGCTACGGCCCCGGGATCGCTGTCCTCGGCGACGTAGGCCGTGCTCCCGTCCGGGGTCACCGCCACGCTGAGCGGGCCCGGACCGGTCCGGACCGTCGCGACGACGGCGTGCGCCGCCGTGTTGATGACCGACACGGTGTCGGACGTCGGGTCGGCGGCGTAGAGGCGCGTCCCGTCCGGGCTGATGGCCAGGCCGGACGCGCCGTGGCCGGTCGGGATGATCGCCGTGACCGCCCCCGTGGCCGGGTCGATCACCGACACGTCACAGCACGGGCCCGCCACGTAAAGATCGTCGTCGTCCGGGCTGACGGCCATCGCGACCGGGCCCGCCACATGGGCGACGGCGACCTCGGTGAGCGTCGGGGCCCGATGGGTGATCAGGAAGGCGGCGAGCAGGACGTTGACGACGACGAGGGCCACCATCACGACCTCGCCGCGCACCCGCCGTCGAACCGCCGGGCTCGCAGGCTCGTGGGGCGCCTCCCGCTTGTTCTGCAAGCACCACGGGCAGGTGATGTGGTGCGGCGGATACACATGGAGCTCGTCGGCGGTGCACGTCCGCAGCTCCGCGGCGCAGCGGGCGAGCGCGTCGTGCCATTCCCGGCCGGTCGGCCGCACGTCCGGGTCGGCCGCCCCGAGGACGAACGCGCGCGTGAAGAGCGCCCGGATCTCCTCGGGCAGCAGGTCGAACGGCATCGCCGTGGGCCGCGGGCTGAGCTGCGGGTCGCCCGCGTAGGCGAACCGACCCTGTCGCGCCAGCCGGTGGCGCCGCGGCTTCTCGCCCTCGCCGTGCCACACGCCGTCGAACGGGTGCACGCCCTCCATGACGAGCTGGAAGATGTGCACCGCGAGCGCGAACAGGTCCGAGCTGGCCCGCCGCGGCGTGTGCCGGATGTCGACGTCCAGCAGCTCGGGCGCGGTGAACTCCGCGCGCCCGACCCCGCACAGGAACGGCGGCCCCGAGCACGGGTTCGGGACCTGCATCGAGTCGCAGTCCACCAACGTCACGCGGGTGTCGCTGCCCACCAGGATGTTGCGCTCGTTGAAGTCGCCCACCACGTAGTCGCTGCGGTGCAGGACGTCGGTGGCCAGCGCGAGGTTCGCGCCCGTCCGCACCAGGTGGCGCCACGTGAAGCCGCGGACCCAGCCCGGCGTGGCGGCGTGCGGGTGCCGCCGGTCGGAGGGGTTGGCCAGGATGTGCAGCTCGACGACCTCGGCCAGCCGCAGCCGGGGCATGACGTGCCCGACGAACCGGCTCCCGTCGAACACGACGTCGGACGGCCAGGCGAGCATCGGGTGGCCGGAGGTCTCCTGCCAGCCCGCGGGCCGGTGGGCGACCATCGCGCGCAGTCGTTCCTCGAGATCGGACGCGCGGGCGAGCTCGGCGTCGTGGAAGCGCTTGAGCACCCGCTCGGACGCGTCCAGCACGACGTGGATCGTGCCCTGCCCGCCCTGGGACAGCGGCGGCCCGATCTCCAGGTCGCTGAGCTTCATCAACCCGGCACCCACACCGTGGGTCGGGCGCTCAGGCACGTCGTCGCGGGGGCCGTCCCGGAAGGGTCGCGGACGGCGAGCACGAGCGTCTTGTCATCGCCGCTCTGGTCGCCCTGGTCGTCGCTGATCTCGTCGAGGAACGCGGTGACGGCGTCCGGCGTGGCGTCGGCGCGGCGGGCGTACGCCCAGGCGGCCTGGAAGAACGGCGCGAACGGCCGGTTGGTCGCGACGTCGTCGAGCACCTGGTAGCGCAGGCCGTCCGTGGCGAGGGCCAGCGCGTCCACCGCGTCGGCGCCGGTGGCGAACGTCCGCAGGTGGTCGGTCAGCGCGCCGGGGGAGGTCAGGAAGACCGTCTCGTTGACGTGCTCACGGCGGTCAGCCACGGCCACCGCCTCGACCGTTTCGCCCGCCCCGCGCACCGCGATCCCGTCGCCGACCTGGCCGACCACGACCTCGTCGCAGGCGATGACGGCGACGCTCAGCGTGGTGGCGAGCAGGTCGGGCGCGACGCCCAGCGCGTCGGCCGCCTCGACGACGGCGCCCAGCGCGGCCTCGAACAGCGGTTCCACCCGAGGCTTCCCCGCGGCGGCCGCCACGACGGCCGCGACCGCGGTGTAGGCGCCGAAGGCCGAGGTGCCCGGCCGCGAGCCCGCCCCGTCGGCCGTGACCGCGACGACCACGGCGTCGTCGGCGTGCCAGCCGAACGCGTCGTCGCAGCCCCGACCCTGCCTGCGGTGCTGGGACCCGGTGACCGAGCCGCCGACGAGCCGCCACGCCGCCGCGGGCGCAGCTACCACGTGGCCCATCCGGCGGGCGACGGGAGCGGCACCTGCTCGGCGGCCTCGGTGGCCGCGACCGTCGCGTCCGTCGGGCCGAAGGCGCTGGACTGGGTGACCACGCTCATGCTGGTGGACAGCCAGGCGAAGAGCTCCTCGAACCGGACGCCGTTCAGCGCGAGCGGTTCCCGGATCGCCGAGAGCTGCGACAACGCTTCGAGATCCGCCTCGCCCGCCCCCACCGCGAACACCGTGACCTCCTTGGCCGCCTCGGCCTCGCGCACCCGCGTGCTCGCGCGGGCGAAGCGCTGCGTGTCGGTGGGCATGCCGTCGGTGATGAGGAAAAGCCACGGCCGGAAGTACTCCAGGCCCGCTTCCTTGTACTCGCTCTTGCGGGCGGCGAGCAGATCCAGGCCGGTGTCGAGCGCCTCGCCCAGCGGTGTGGCGCCCTGTGCCGTGAACGTGGTCGGCGTCAGGTCGCGGCCCTCGTGGAACGGCACGGCGACCTCGACCGCGCCCCCGAAGGTGATCACCGTGACGTCGGTGCGCTTGCGGGCGAGTGGGTCCTCCGCGATCGAAGCGCAGAACGCCGCGAATCCGGCGTTCAGGTGGTCGATGCGGTCACCCTTCATCGAGTAGGACGTGTCGAGAAGAAGGGCGCACGCGACACGCGGATCGGGATTGTCCCGCTTGATGGGCGGATTGAATGCTCCCACGCGTGCACCTTCTCATCGTTCGATCAGGTTGCGACCTGCGAGGACGAGGCTAGGCGGGCGGCGTCACCGACGCCAACCGCGCCCGGTAGCGTCTGGGTCGCTCCCGACCCGCGGACGCCGGACGTTCCCCGACCGGAGGTCTCGCCATGCCACAGCACCGCGCCCGGAAGACCTACTCCCGGTGGCGATGGCTCCCGGCGGTGGCGGCGCTCCTGCTCATCGGGTCGTCCGCCGTCGTGCTCACCACGGTGTACGGCGCCAGGCCACCCGCCGACGGTGCCTGCCCCGCCTTGCGGGTCGTGACGGCGCGCTCGTTCGCGCCGGTGCTCGCTGCCCTCGCCCCCGCGGTGTGCGGCCCGCTCCAGGTCACCGTCGCCGACGGGCGCGGCGCGGCGGCCAGGGCGGCCACGCTCGACGCCGACCTGTGGATGCCCGACGACGCGGCGTGGCGTGGCGCCCCCGACGGGCTCGCCCTCGCCGATGCCCCCACCGCGGGCGCAGGCGCCGTCGTCGCCACGAGCCCGCTCTACCTCGTCACCGACGCAGGCACCGCCGCCCAGATCACCAAGGCAGGCGGCGGCTGGAGCGCGCTTGTCCGGCTCGTCACGGCGCCCGGATCGAAGGTCCGGCTGGTCACCCACGAACCCGGCGGCAGCGGCGACGGCCTGCTCGCGCTCGGCGCCGTCGGCGAGGCGGTGTGGCTGGACGACGGCATGGACGCCTCGGCGGACGCGCTGTCCGTCGCGTTCCCCCGCACGCGCATCGTCGCGGCCGACGCCCCGCCGATCCCGGCCCGCCCGGGCGAGGTCGGGATCGTCACCGAGCGGGAGCTGCGCTCGGTGCCGACCGGAGGGCGCACGGTCATCGCCCCGACGGACCACACGGCGCAGCTGCGCTACAGCTGGTTCCCGTCCGCCGCGGCGGCCGCCGACCCGGGCCGGGCGAAGGCGCTCGACACCCTCCGGGCCGCGCTCGGCGGCCCCGCGGCCGACCGCCCGCTCGCCGAGGCCGGGCTGCGCCGACCGGACGGCGCCCGACCGCAGGGCCCGTCCGACGGCGAGCTGCCGCCCGTCGCCGCCCCGCCCTTCGACGTGCTCGGCCCGCACCACGTCGATCACGTCCTCGCCACGGCGTACGCCGAGGACCGGCGCGCCGACCTCGTGGTCGCCGTCGACATCTCCGGGTCGATGCGGGCGCTGGTGCCGGGCACCAAGGAGCCGCGGATCGCGCTGGTCCGGCGCAGCGTCACCACGCTGGCCCAGCTGCTGCCCGACGACGCCACGCTGTCGCTCTGGGCGTTCGGCAGCCACCTCGCAGGCGACAACGACTACCGCGTCCTGCGGCCGGGTGGCGCGCTGGGCGGGGACGGCCGCAAGACGGTCGACGACGCCGTCACCGCGCTCACCCCGACCGACACCGGAACGGGCCTGCACGACACCATCCTCGCCGCGTACCGGTCGGCCCAGGTGGCCTACCGGGACGGCACGCCGTCGCACGCCGTGGTGTTCACCGACGGCCGCAACGAGGCCGACAACCCCACGCTCTCCCTCGACCAGCTCCGGGACGCGTTGACGGCCGCAGCGGACCCGCGCCGACCGGTCAGCCTCGCCGTGATCACCTTCGGTGACGGGTCGGATGCCGCGGCCCTGCAGAAGGCGCTCGACCCTGTGCAGGGCTACGTCGAGCGCCTCACGACGGCCGATCAGGTCGGCGCCGCGTTCATCCACCTCGCCGCGGGCGGGTTGCACGGATGACGGCGCTGTCGGGCACCCGGCAGCCGTGGCTCGGGGCCGCCGAGCTCGCCCCGTTTCGGCGGCGGGCGGCGGCCTGGGCGGTCGACCTCGTCGTCGTCGCGGCGCTGACGGCGGTTCTCGGGGCCGCGGCCCTCTGGTTCGTCCGCGAGGTGCTGCACCTGAGCGACGTGTGGAGCGCGGCGGCGCCCTGGTCCCGGAGGGTCGGCGTCGTGGCCGTCGCCTGCGCGGTCATCGCGCTCGGCTACCTCGGCCTCGGACAGGCCGGATCGGGCCGCACGCTCGGGAAGCGGCTGGTCGGCTTGCGTGCCGTGCAGATGGTGCGGATGCCGGGCGGCGGGCTGCGGCTGATCGAGCTGCGCATCGTCGTGTCCGTGCTGCGCCAGGTCGCGCACGTCGCCGACCTCCCGCTGCTGTGGGGCTTCCTGCGCCCCCTGTGGGACCGCTACCACCGCACGGCGGCCGACCAGCTGACCGGCGTCTTCGTCGTCGTGGACCGCGACGAGCGCTGCTTCGAACACGAGCGCTTCCTCGACCGCAGCGCGGTGGACGAGCCCGAGTGGTGGCTGTGCAAGCAGCCCGACGACGAGATCTGGCGGCCCTGAAGGGTGTTTGGCGGGCGTCCTCATGGGGACGCCGTTACCGGCGGACCGTCCGGGAGGGGGATGTCTGCCCGGCCGCGGCGGTTGAACCACCAGCCGCTGCGGCTCGTTCGGAGCAGTTCGCCGCGCGGGCGCCCGCGCAAGGGCGTACGTTCGCGATGTGGTCGTGATGGACGCGCGACCACAGGGCCCAACCCGGTCGCCCTCGGATGTACGTCCCGAGGATGTCCATGTCCGCAACTGCTGCATACGCGCAGGAGGCCGTCAGCCCCGCGGCGCCGAGCGAGTACGCCACCGAGATGCCCCGCCTGCGCGAGTTCGCGGCGCTGCCGCACGCCGACCCACGGCGTGCCGCGCTGCGCGACCACCTGGTCCTCGCCTTCCTGCCGGTCGTCGAGCACCTGGCGCGACGGCACGCCCGCGGCGGCGGCGCCAGCGAGGAGGAGCTCACCCAGGTCGGCACCGTCGCGCTCATCACCGCCATCGACCGCTGGGACCCTGAGCTCGCCAACGGCGAGTTCCTCGGCTACCTCATCCCCTGCGTGCGAGGGGAGATGCTGCGCTGGTTCCGCGACCGCACCTGGTCGATGCGCGTGCCGCGCAGGCTCAAGAACCTGAGCGCCGACGTCGCCAAGATGGCCGAACCGCTGGCGCAGGAGCTCGGCCGTGCGCCGCGACCCAGCGAGCTGGCCGCACGGCTCGGGGTCACGGTCGACGACGTCATCGAGGCACTCGACGCCAGGGCCAACCAGACCGCGGGAGCGCTCGACGCCGTCGACCCCGTCCTCGGCATCCCCATCATCGATCGGTTCGGCGGCCCTGACGCGAACCTGGAGAAGGTCGAGTACCGGCATGCCCTGCGGCCGCTGCTCGATGCGCTGCCCGAACGCGAGCGCGCGATCCTCACCATGCGTTTCTTCGGCGACATGACCCAGACACAGATCGCTCAACGGATCGGCATCTCCCAGATGCACGTCTCCCGCATCCTGGCGCGCACCCTGAAGCATCTGCACGAGGCGCTGGTCGTCGACGCCGACCGCTGAGCCGGACGGGCCCCGCCCTTCTACGATCGTTGACGACGGGAGGGGAGGCCCCATGGACGAGAGCGGCGTCAAGCTGTCGGATCAGGACCGGGCGTCGTGGGCGGCGGTCGAGCACCTGGTTCGCCTGTTCCGGCTGCGCAGCGCCGACGAGCCCGCGCTGGTCTCGGCCGTGTGCGACGCGGCGGTGCAGCTGATCGACCCGGCCCGGCACGCGGGTGTCATCCTCGCCGTCGGCCGTCGCCACCTCGAGATCATCGCCGCGACCAGCCCGGTGCCGCAGCGGCTCGACGAGCTGCAGCAACGGGAGGGCGCGGGGCCATGCCTGGCCGCCGCGGTCTCCCAGGACGTCATCCGGATCGAGGACGTGCGGACGGACCACCGCTGGCCACCGTTCGCGGCCGACGCCACCGCCGCGGGCGTCGGGTCGATGCTGTGCCTGCCGCTGCACATCGACACGACGACGTTCGGCACGCTGAGCGTTTACGCCGACACGCCGCGCGCCTTCAAGGACGTGACCGAGTCCGTCGCGCGGGTGCTCGCCGTGCTGGCGGCCATCACCCTTTCGGAGTCCCGCGCGAAGGCGAACCTGGAGCGGGCGCTGGAGAGCCGAGACCTGATCGGGCAGGCGAAAGGGATCATCATGCATGCCCGTCGGACGACCGCCGACGAGGCCTTCGCGCTGCTGGTCCGTCGTTCGCAGGAGACCAACACCAAGCTCGTGGAGGTCGCGGAGGCGGTCGTCACGACGGGGATCGTCTGACCCCTACGCCTTGGCCTGCATGCTGCTGCGCGCCGGGTTGGCCTGCTCGTCGGCCTTCGGATCCATGACGTCCGCCTTGGCCCGCACGCCCTCCTCGATCCGGGCGCCGATGCCGTCGTCGATGTTGCGCCAGTAGGTGAACGCGCGCTCCAGCACCGGCTCGCTCACCGCGTTCAGCAGATGCCCGACGACGTTGTCGACGAGCCGGTCGCGGGCCGCGTCGTCCAGGACGTCGCGCACGAGCGTGCCCGCCTGGCCCCAGTCGTCGTCCTCGGCGTGGTCGACGTAGGCCGTGCGCATGATGTCGCCGTCGGCGTACCAGGTCGGGACGCGGCCGTAGCGCTCGGTGTCGGCGGCGGGGCCTCCCTTGGAGTTGGGCGCGTACACCGGGTCGGTCACGCCGTGGATGCGCATCGCCCCGTCCTTGCTGTAGGAGTGCACGGGGCACTGCGGCGCGTTCACGGGGATCTGCTGGTAGTTGGCGCCGAGGCGGTGGCGGTGCGCGTCGGCGTAGGAGAACAGCCGCGCCAGCAGCATCCGGTCGGGGCTGGGTCCGATGCCCGGCACCAGGTTGTTGGGCTGGAACGCCAACTGCTCGATCTCGGTGTGGTTGTCGGTGGCGTTGCGGTCCAGCGTCATCCGGCCGACCTCGATCAGCGGGTAGTCGCTGTGCGGCCACACCTTGGTCAGGTCGAACGGGTTGAACCGGTAGGTCTTCGCGTCGTCGAACGGCATGACCTGCACGTACAGCGTCCAGCTCGGGTATTCGCCGTCGCGGATGTGCTCGAACAGGTCGCGTGTGTGGTAGTCGGTGTCGACGGCGGCCATCTGGTCGGCCTCGTCCTGGGTGAAGAACTGGACGCCCTGGTCGGTCTTGAACGTGTACTTCACCCAGAACTCCTCGCCCGCGGCGTTGATCCACATGTACGTGTGCGAGGTGTAGCCGTTCATGTGCCGCCACGTGCGCGGGATGCCGCGGTCACCCATCAGCCACGTCACCTGGTGCGCCGACTCGGGCGAGAGCGTCCAGAAGTCCCACTGCATGTCGTGGTCGCGCAGGTTGTTGTCCGCGCGGCGCTTCTGGGAGCGGATGAAGTGCTGGAACTTCATCGGGTCCTTGACGAAGAAGACCGGCGTGTTGTTGCCGACCATGTCGTAGTTGCCCTCGGGCGTGTAGAACTTCAGCGCGAAGCCGCGCGGGTCGCGCCACGTGTCGGGGCTGCCGCGCTCGCCCGCCACGGTGGAGAAGCGGGCCACCATCTCCGTGCGCGCCCCCGGCTGGAACAGCGCGGCCTTGGTGTAGGCGCTGACGTCGTTCGTCACCTCGAAGTGCCCGTGCGCCCCGCTGCCCTTGGCGTGCGGCTGGCGCTCCGGGATCCGCTCCCGGTTGAACTGCGCCATCTGCTCGATGAGGTAGCTGTCCTGCAGCAGGATGGGCCCGCCGGGGCCGATGGTGAGGGAGTGCTCGTCGCTCTCGACGGGCACACCGGCGTCGGTCGTGGTGGCTGGGCGGTGCTCGGTCGTCGACATGTTGAGTCGCCTACCCCACGCCCATGGTCGTTATGCGCGGTCAGCGCGGCTTCCACACGAATCGCTTGACCGCGCGCATGCCCGCGCGGTCAACGGCCGACTTGACCAGCCCGAACAGCGCGCCCTGCAGGAGGGCGGCCAGCAGGACCTCGCGGGTCGTGTAGTCCTCGTCGGTGGCGTTCGGCGGGGTCGGGGCGTCGGAGATCCGCTTCCACACCTGCCCGAAGACGATGTTGGCCAGCACCCCGCCCAGGATGCTGAACACCATCCCGATCGGCTTGTAGGCGAGCATCGCCGCCTTGTTGACGGCAGCGTCGGACAGGCCTGGTGAAGTCGTAGTCGTCATGCCTGGTGCTACCCGCCCTCCGGTCGGGCCACACCGATCGGCGTGGGTGGATCGACGATGACCGCCATGGTCGATAACCGGTGGCGACGGCGTTCGAGCTGACGTTCGTCCGATCAGCGACATAGTGTGGCGAGCATGGCCGTGCTTCCCGCCGAGCTCCCCCCGTCCGATTCCGCGATCCGCCGGGCCTTGCGCCGCGTTCGCGACGGCGCCGCCCTCGACGTCACCGAGGCCGCCGTTCTGCTCGCCGCCCGCGGCGACCAGATGGCCGAGCTGCTCACCGCCGCCGCCCGCGTCCGCGACGCCGGGCTGGTCGACGCGGGCCGACCGGGCGTCGTCACGTACTCGCGCAAGGTCTTCATCCCGCTCACCCGGCTGTGCCGCGACCGGTGCCACTACTGCACGTTCGCCACCGTGCCGCACCGGTTGCCCGCCGCGTTCCTCGAGCGCGACGAGGTGCTGGCCATCGCCCGCGCAGGCGCCGCGCAGGGCTGCAAGGAGGCGCTGTTCACCCTCGGCGACCGCCCCGAGGAGCGCTGGCCCGCTGCGCGCGAGTGGTTGGAGGCCCGCGGCTACCACTCCACATTGGAGTACGTCCGTGCCTGCGCGATCGCGGTGCTCGAGGAGACCGGGCTGCTGCCGCACCTGAACCCGGGCGTCATGAGCTGGGAGGAGCTGACGCGGCTCAAGCCCGTCGCGCCGTCCATGGGGATGATGCTGGAGACGACGGCGACGCGGCTGTGGAGCGAGCCGGGCGGCGCGCACTACGGCAGCCCCGACAAGGAGCCGGCCGTCCGGCTGCGCACGCTCACCGACGCAGGCCGGGTGGGTGTGCCGTTCACCACGGGGATCCTCATCGGGATCGGGGAGAACCGGACCGAGCGCGCCGAGTCGCTCTTCGCGATCCGCGCGGCGGCGCGGGCGCACGGGCACGTCCAGGAGGTGATCGTCCAGAACTTCCGGGCCAAGCCCGACACGGCGATGGCGAACGACCCCGACGCCGACCTGGACGACCTCGCCGCCACCATCGCCGTCGCGCGCCTCGTGCTCGGGCCGAAGATGCGGCTGCAGGCGCCGCCCAACCTCGTCGGCGACGAGTTCGCGCTCATGCTGCGTGCGGGGATCGACGACTGGGGCGGGGTCTCGCCGGTCACCGCCGACCACGTCAACCCGGAGCGGCCGTGGCCCGCCATCGACGAGCTCGCCGCCCGCTCGGCGGAAGCCGGGTTCACGCTGCGGGAGCGGCTCACGGCGTATCCGAAGTACGTGCTCGCGGGTTCGCCGTGGATCGACGCGCGGCTGCACGCGCACGTCGCCGCCCTCGCCGACCCGTCTGGTCTGGCCGACGAGAACGCGCGGCCGGTCGGGCGGCCGTGGCAGGAGCCCGACGGCGGGTTCGCCTCGTCCGGCCGGATCGACCTGCACACGGCCATCGATACGGAAGGTCGTACGGAAGACCGCCGCGGCGACTTCGCGTCGGTGTACGGCGACTGGGACGCCCTGCGCGACGAGCTGGCCGCCCAACGCGCGCGCCACGCCACGCCCGCCCCGTTGCAGCAGGGTGACACTCCTGCAACTGAACGACAGCAGGGTGACATTCCTGCAACCACCCCCGCGCGGCTGGACGCCGACGTCCGCGCCGGGCTCGCGCTCGCCGCGTCCGACCCGGCGGCGCTGCTCGACCCCTCCCACCACGACGCCGCACTGGCGCTGATCCTCGCCGAGGGCCCCGCCTTGGAGGAGCTGGCGCGGCTCGCCGACGACGTGCGCCGCGACGTGGTCGGTGACGACGTCACCTACGTCGTCAACCGGAACATCAACTTCTCGAACGTCTGCTACGTGGGCTGCCGGTTCTGCGCGTTCGCCCAGCGGGAGCGCGACGCCGACGCCTACCGGCTCTCGCTCGACGAGGTCGCCGCCCGCGCGGTGGAGGCGGCGCGCTCGGGCGCCACCGAGGTGTGCATGCAGGGCGGCATCGACCCGCAGCTGCCGGTCACGTTCTACGCCGAGCTCGTGCGCGCGGTGCGGGCCGCCGTGCCGGGCATGCACGTGCACGCGTTCTCCCCCATGGAGATCGTGTCCGCCGCGGCCAAGGCGGGCGTGTCGATCCGGGAGTGGCTCACCGAACTGAAGGCGGCCGGTCTGGGCTCGATCCCCGGCACCGCGGCGGAGATCCTCGACGACGAGGTGCGCTGGGTACTCACGAAGGGCAAGCTGCCTGCCGCGCAGTGGCTGGAGGTCGTGAAGACGGCGCACGAGCTGGGCATCCCCTCGTCGTCCACGATGATGTACGGGCACGTCGACGAGCCCCGCCACTGGATCGGCCACCTGCGCACCCTCGCCGCGCTGCAGGACGAGACGGGCGGGATCACCGAGTTCGTGCCGCTGCCGTTCGTGCACCACAACGCGCCGATCTACCTGGCGGGCCTCGCGCGGCCGGGCCCAACGGAGCGCGACAACCGCGCGGTGCACGCGTTCGCCCGGCTGGCGTTGCACGGCCGGATTGACCACGTGCAGGTGTCGTGGGTGAAGATGGGCGACCGCCTGGCCGCCGATGTCCTCCGCGGTGGCGCCGACGATATGGGCGGCACCCTGATGGAGGAGACGATCAGCCGGATGGCGGGCTCGGAGAACGGCAGCGCGCGCACCGTGGCCGAGCTCACGGCGATCGCGTCCGCCGCGGGCCGCCCGGTCCGCCAGCGCACCACGACCTACGGGGGCGCCCCGACCCGACTGGCCCCGCCCGCGCTCCCGCTGACGGTGGCCTGAGGCCGGAGGCCGACCGAAAACGCCTGGGCACGGCTGGGAGAATCGAAGCATGACCACCGATCGCCGCCCGCGGGTGCTCTCGGGCATCCAGCCCACCGCGGATTCGTTCCACCTCGGCAACTACCTCGGCGCGGTGCGGCAATGGGTGGCCCTGCAGGAGGACCACGACGCGTTCTACTTCGTCCCCGATCTGCACGCGCTCACCGTCGATCACGACCCGAAGACGCTCGCCGCCCGCACGCGCAACGGCGTCGCGCAGCTGCTCGCGCTGGGGGTGGATCCGGCGCGGTGCACGGTGTTCGTCCAGTCGCACGTGCCCGAGCACTCGCAGCTGCAGTGGGTGCTGGGGTGCATCACGGGCTTCGGCGAGGCGAGCCGGATGACGCAGTTCAAGGACAAGGCGGCCAAGCAGCAGGCCGACCGCGTGTCGGTGGGCCTGTTCACGTACCCGATCCTGCAGGCGGCGGACATCCTGCTCTACAACGCCGACCGCGTGCCCGTCGGCGAGGACCAGCGCCAGCACGTCGAGCTCACCCGCGATCTCGCGCAGCGGTTCAACACCCGCTTCGGCAAGGTGTTCGTCGTGCCCGAGCCGTACATCCCTCCGGGCGCGGCCAAGATCCAGGATCTGACCGACCCCACCGCGAAGATGAGCAAGTCCGGCTCCACGCCCGCCGGGATCGTCAACCTGCTCGACGACCCGAAGGTCAGCGCCAAGAAGATCCGCTCGGCCGTCACCGACGCCGAGCGCGAGATCCGCTACGACCCCGACCGCAAGCCGGGCGTCTCCAACCTCCTGACGATCTACGCGGCGCTCACCGACCGCAAGATCAGCGAGCTGGAGGGGGAGTACGCGGGCAAGGGGTACGGGGACCTGAAGAAGGACCTCGCCGAGGTCGTTGCCGAGTTCACGGCGCCGCTGGCCGCGCGGGTGCGCGCGTACCTCGACGACCCTGCCGAGCTCGACCGCGTCCTCGCGGCGGGCGCGGCGCGGGCGCGCGAGGTCGCAGGCGGCACCCTGAAGGCGGTCTACGACAGCGTGGGGTTCCTTCCGCCGGCAAGCTGAGCGCGTGGCCGAGGAGAAGACGAAGTTCGAGCAGCTGCGCGCGCGTCACGAGTGGCTCGATCACCTCGTGCGGGCGGGCGCCCGCTACACCGAGCGGCATGGTGACCACTACGCCGCCGCGGTGACCTACTTCAGCGTGCTGTCGCTCGTCCCGCTGCTGATGATCGCGTTCGCGGTGGCGGGGTTCGTGCTGCAAGCCCAGCCCGACCTGCTCGCCGAGCTCCAGGCCTCGATCACCAAGGCCGTGCCGGGTTCGCTTGGCGAGACCTTGAACAAGGTGGTCGACACGTCGATCCAGTCGGCGGGCACGGTCGGCTTCTTCGGCCTGCTCGCGGCGCTCTACTCCGGGATCGGCTGGATGACGAGCCTGCGCGACGCCCTCTCCGAACAGTGGGGCCGGGTTCCCGAGCCGCCGCCGATGGCCCGCCGAATCCTGGTCGACCTGCTCTCGCTGCTGGGGCTGGGGGTCGCGCTGGTCGTGTCGTTCGCGGTGACGGGCCTGGCGACGGGCTTCGCAGGCACGGTGCTCACCTACTTCGGCCTGTCCGAGCAGGCGTGGGCGCAGGTGCTGCTCGGGGTGTTGGGCTTCGTGCTCAGCATCGCCGCCAACTGGCTGATCTTCCTCTGGGTGATCGCCCGGCTGCCGCGCGAGGACGTGGCGTTGCGCAGCGCCGTACGGGCCGCCCTGCTGGGCGCTGTGGGCTTCGAGGTGATCAAGCAGGTGATGACGATCTACCTGGGGGTGGTCACGAACTCGCCGAGCGGCGCGGTGTTCGGCTCGTTCCTCGGCTTGCTCGTGTTCGCCTATTTCGTGTCGCGCTTCGTGCTGTTCGTGACGGCGTGGGCGGCGACGTCCCGGGAGAACGAAAGCGAGGCGCCGGTCGAGGTGCCGGGGCCCGCGATGATCAAGTCGGAGGTGGTCGTCGGGGCTCGGCCGAGCGGCGGCACCGCGGTCGGGCTCCTCGGGGCAGGCGCAGCGGCGGGCGCGCTCGGCGCCCTGCTCCTGCGCCGCCGCTGAGGTCAGCGCCGGGCGCGACGCCGCGCGACCATGGCCACCGCCACGCCGACCAGCACCACCGCCAGCGCGCCCGTCCCGGCCAAGATCGGCCAGCTGGGACCGGCGGGTGGGGGCGGCGCGGCGGCGGCCGGTGGCGCGGCCGGTGGCTCAGCAGTCGGCGGCGCGGGCGGTCCGTCCACCAGCGTGCCCACCCCGGCAGCCGACGGCGTGGCAAAGCCCATGTCCAGCAGCGCGGCGGCCTGCGCGGCCATCGTGACGGGATGCTGCTCGCCGCGCATCAGCGCAACGACCAACCGGCGGTTGCCGCGCTGCGCGGTGGCGACCAACGTGTGCCGCGCCGCGTCCGTGAACCCCGACTTCGCCGCGATCGCCCCCTTGTACGACGGGACGAAGCGGTCGTTGTTGCCGAGCATGAAACCGGGCTTGTCGCCGTAGCCGGGGAACGGGACGATGCGCGTCTCGATCGTGCTTGCGAAAAGCGGCTTGCTCATCGCGGCGCGGAAGAGCACCGCGAGGTCGTAGGCGGAGCTGGCCATGCCGGGGCCGTCGAGGCCGGACGTCGTGGCGGGACGGGTGTCGAGCGCGCCGTGTTGGTGGGCCATGGCGGTCATCGCGGCGAGCGTGGTGGCGTCCCCACCCATTGCGCGGGCGAGCGCCTCGGCGGCGTCGTTGCCGGACGGCAGCAGCAGCCCGGCCATGAGCTGGCGGACGGTGTACCGGCCGCCGGGGCCGATCCCCGCCTTGCTGCCGTCGACCCGCAGGTCCGAGGCCGCGCCGTCGACCACGGCTTCGGGGCTGAGCCGGTCGACCACCACCAGGGAAGTGAGGATCTTCAAGCACGACGCAGGGCGTTCCCTGGCGTGCGGTGCGCGTGCGGCCAGAACGGCGCCGGTGTCGAGGTCGGCGAGGACGTAGGAGACGGCGGTGACGGTGGCCGGCGCAGGCGGCCCGATGTCGCCGCACCCGCCGAGCGCCGCGCCGCCAACGGGTTCGGCCGGCCAGGGCAGCGGCGACGGCGCGGACGTCTCCTCCTTGGCCGCGGGCGGAGGTGGCGCCTGCTGGCCCGTACACCCGACGGGGGGCGCGGCGGCGTGCGACACGGAGGGGGAGAGGACGGGCATCGCGAGCCCGACGAGCAGTGCCACGACGACGCCGACCACCCTCACGTGATGAGTCTTGCATCTCGGCACGTCGTCGTGGCGTCTTCTGCACGTGGCCGCGGTCGGGTCAGGACTTCGTGTACGGCTGACCGTCGGCTGCGGGGGCCGACACCTTCCCGACCAGCCCGGCCACGGCGAACAGCGTGGCCAGGTAGGGCAGCATCAGCAGGAAGTCGGACGGGATCGGCACCGGCGTGCCCGCCACGGACAGCAAGCTCTGCAGCGCGTCGGCGAACCCGAACAGCAGGGCCGCGCCGACCGCCCCCCGCGGGCTCCACTTCCCGAAGATCACCGCGGCGAGCGCGATGAACCCCTTCCCCGACGAGATGTCCTTCGTGAACCCCCCGATCGCGCCGATCGTCAGGAACGCGCCCCCCAGCCCGGCCACGACGCCGCCCATGATCACGTTGCGGTACCGCGTCCGCAGCACCTTGATCCCGACGGTGTCGGCCGCCTTCGGGTGCTCGCCTACCGCCCGCGTGCGCAGCCCCCACCGCGTGCGGAACAGCGCCACGTCGATGACGATGATCAAGACGTACATCAGGTAGACGATGATGTTGACGTTGAAGAGCACCGGCCCGATCACCGGGATGTCCGACAGCAGCGGGATCGCGATCGGCGAGAAGAAGCCGGGCTCGTTGTAAGTCGAGGGGTCCGAGGCCATCAGCGCGTCGAACCCGAACCCGGTGATCCCGAGCGCGAACCCGTTGAGCACCACGCCCAGCACGACCTGGTTCACCAGGAACCGGATCGCGAAGACCGCCAGCAGCGCTCCCATCAGGCCGCCCGCGATCAAGGCCGACACCAGGCCCACCCCGAGGCTCTGCGACACCGACGCCCCGAGCGCCCCCGCGAACGCCCCGGCCAGGAACTGCCCCTCGATCGCGACGTTGATCACGCCGGTCCGCTCGCACAGGATCCCCGCCAGCGCGCCCAGCACGAGCGGCGTGGCCAGCAGGATCGTGTTCTGCAGCAGGCCGGGCACGTTCAGCGGGTTGCCAGGGCTGCCGGTGCTCGCCCAGCACAGGAACGCCACCACGAAGCACACGAGCACAGCTGCGGTCACCCACCGCATCCGTGGCCGGGAGAACCCGCGCACGGCGTGCCAGGCCCCGAGCGCGACCACGATCAGGCCGAGCACGACCGACGTCGCCGTGGCGGGGATCGTGATGTCGGGCAGCGGGATCGCGTCGGAGACGGTGCGCAGCCCGAAGTCCGCGTCGCCGGGGTTCGCACCGAACCCCCAGGCGAAGATGCAGACCAGCCCGGCCAGGATGATCGCCCCGCCGGAGATCAGCCGCGTCCGCAGCGGCACGCGCACGTCGACGACATGGCGGACGACGACCAGCTCCTCCTCGGTGGCTGAAGCCGGCGCTGTCATCCGTTCCACCCCTTTGCCAGCAGGGTGACGCCGCCGCCGCGCGACTCCCGCAGATGGAAGATCGCCCGGATCAGTGCGGGCGCCGCGATGAAGAGCACGATCACCGACTGGATGACCTGCACGATCTCCGCAGGCGTGCCGGTCTCGGCCTGCATCCGCACCGCGCCCGCCCGCAGCGCGCCGAACAGGATCCCGGCCAGCACGGTGCCGCCGGGGCTCGCGCGGCCCAGCAGCGCGACGGTGATCGCGTCGAAGCCGATGTTGGCGTCGACGTCGCCGGTGAGCGCCGCGTTGTTGCCGCCGAGCGCCTGCGCCGAGCCTGCGAGCCCGGACAGCGCGCCCGCGATCAGCATGACGATGACGTAGCTGCCCGCCACGTTCATCCCGGCCGTGCGCGCGGCGAAGTGGTTGGCGCCGACGGCGCGCAGCCGGAACCCGAGCGTCGAGCGCGTCAGCAGCCACCAGTAGCCGACCGCGGCGAGCAGGGCGACGATCAGGCTCCCGTTGACCGAGAGCCCCGATCCGAACAGGTGGGGGAAGCGGGCGGTCGCCTCGACCGGGATCGAGATCGCCTGGTTGGACCCCGCCGCCTGGAAGCCGGGCACCGAGAGCAGGTAGAAGAGCAGGTAGAGGGCGATGTAGTTGAGCATGATCGTCGAAATGACCTCGTGCGCGCCGGTGGCCGCCTTGAGCCACCCGGCGATGCCGCCCCAGATCGCCCCGCCGACGAGCCCGGCGACCATCGCCACCAGAAGGTGCAGCAGCACCGGCAGGTGCCACGCGAACCCGACGTAGCCCGCGCAGATCGCCCCGGCGATCAGCTGCCCCTGCCCGCCGATGTTGAACAGGCCTGCCCGGAACGCAAGCCCCACCGACAGGCCGCCGAGGATCAGCGGCGCGGCGTTGAACAGGGTGTCGGAGATCGGCCCGAAGAGCGGGACGTTGCTCTCGCCTGTCAACGAGCCGAAGTCGAGGATCGCGCCCTCGAACAGCGCGAGATAGGCGCTCGACACCGCGTGCCAGGCCGCGGCGAACGCGTCCCACGGGTAGGCGAAGAAGTAGCCCATCGCCATGCGGGTCGCCTCGTCGGCGATGATGATCAGCACCGCCCCGACGACCAGCGCGCACACGAACGCCAGCACCGTGATCACCACGGTGCCGCCCGCGCGCACCGCCTCGATCGCCCGCCCGACCGGCGACGTGCGCTCCTCGGTGGTGGTCACGGCGCGCCCTCCGGGGTCGTGCGCGGAAAGCGTTGCTCTGGCGATGTTTTTCGCTCACGAGCGTCGTCGCCCGCCATCAGCAAACCGATCTCCTCGGCGCTCACCCCGGCGCCGACTTCGCCTGCGATCTTCCCCCGGTACATCACGCCGATCCGGTCGGCCAGCCCGAGCACCTCGTCCAGCTCGGTGGAGATCAGCACGACGGCCGCGCCCCGGTCCCGCTCGGCCACGATCCGCCGGTGCACGAACTCCATCGACCCGACGTCCAGACCGCGCGTCGGCTGCGCGACGATCAGCAGCTTCAGCGGCCGCGACAGCTCGCGCGCCAGCACCACCTTCTGCTGGTTGCCGCCTGAGAGCGTGGTCGCCGCGGCCGCCGTCGACGAAGTGCGCACGTCGAACTCGTCCACCCGCTCGGTGGCGTTGCGCGCGATCGCCTGGAGGTTCATCGCGGGCCCCGACGCGAACGGCGGCTGGTCGTAGAGATCCAGCACGAGGTTCTCGGCGACGGAGAACGCGCCGACCAGCCCGTCGTGCAGCCGGTCCTCCGGCACGTAGCCGACGCCGAGGCCGAGCACCGAGTCGGTGGAGAGCGTGGTGACGTCCGACCCGGCGATCGTGATCTTGCCTGACGTCGGGATCGTCAGCCCGACCAGCGCCTCGGTCATCTCGGTCTGCCCGTTGCCCTGCACCCCGGCCAGCGCGTAGATCTCGCCCGCCCGTACCTGGAACGACACGTCGTCGACGAGCACGACGCCCGTTTCGTCGAGCACGGTCACGCCGTCCACGTCGAGCACCACGTCGCCGGGCGTGGCGGGGCCCTTCTCGACGGTGAGCTGCACCGGCCGTCCGACCATGAGTGACGCGAGCTCGGAGGTCGCCGCCGACGGCAACGCGCTGCCGACCACCTTGCCGCGCCGGATCACCGTGATCCGGTCGGCGACCTCGCGCACCTCGCGCAGCTTGTGCGTGATGAACACGATCGACGTGCCGCCGTCGCGCAGGGCGCGCATGACGCGGATGAGGTCGTCGGTCTCCTGCGGGGTGAGCACGGCGGTCGGCTCGTCGAGGATGAGCACGTGGGCGTCGCGGCCGAGCGCCTTGATGATCTCGACGCGCTGCTGCACCCCCACCGGCAGGTCCGCGACCAGGGCGTCCGGCGGCACGTCGAGCCGGTAGCGCTTGGAGATCTCCTCGACGTCGCGACGGGCGCGGCGGCGGTCGAGGAAGCCGATGCGACGGGTTTCCTCGTGCCCGAGCATCACGTTCTCGGCCACCGTGAACACCGGGATGAGCATGAAGTGCTGGTGCACCATGCCGATGCCCGCGGCCATGGCGTCGCCGGGGCCGCGGAACGTGACGGCCTTGTCGTCGACGAGGATCTCGCCCTCGTCGGGCGCGTAGAGCCCGTAGAGGACGTTCATCAGGGTGCTCTTGCCCGCGCCGTTCTCGCCCAGCAGCGCGTGGATCTCGCCGGGCTCGACGACGAGGTCGATGGCGTCGTTGGCGGTGAGCGTGCCGAAGCGCTTCGTGATGCCGCGGAGCTCGAGCTTCACGTCGGGCCTTTCCTGCGCCTTTCTTCAGCCGCGGGAGCCGCCGAGCCTCCTCGGCGGCTCCCGCGTGCCGGTCAGCTGCTCTTGGGCTGGCTCGGCGACTTGACCGTGATCTTGCCGCTGATGATGTCGGCCTTGACCTGGTCCAGATCCTTCTTCAGGTCCGCGGGGACCTTGGAGTCGAACTGGTTGAACGGGGCGAGGCCGGTGCCCTCGTTCTTGAGGTCACCGATGTAGTTTCCGGTGGGGAACGTGCCGCCCGCTGCGGCCGTCACGTACGTCTGCACGGAGCCGGAGAGGTTCTTCGTCACGCTGGAGATGAAGTACTGGCAGAACTGGGACGCGGAGACGCAGCCGTCGGTGTCGACCCAGAGCAGGTTGACCTTGCCGCCCGCCGCCTGCGCCGCCGCACCCGCGCCGAGGCCCGCGCCGCCCGCGACCGGGAAGATGACGTCGGCGCCCTGCTGGATGAACGTCTGGCTGATCTGCAGGCCCTTGTTCTGGTCGGTGAACGAGCCCGCGAACGTGCCGCCCTTCTGGTCGGCCTCGTTCCAGCCCAGCACCTGGACGTTCTTGCCCTTCTGCTGGTTGTAGTACTGCACGCCCTCGTAGAAGCCGTCCATGTAGATCGAGACGGGCGGGATGTTGAGGCCACCCCACGTCGCGACCTTGCCGCTCTGCGACATGCCCGCGGCCAGGTAGCCGCCGAGGAACGCGCCCTGTGCGGTGTTGAACTGGATGCCGTAGACGTTCGGGCCGCTGGACGCCGCGTCCACCTCGGCGAACTTCAGCGACGGGTTCTTCGCCGCCACCTCCTTGACGTTGTCCGCCATCAGGCCGCCGACGGCGATCGTGGTGTCGCACTTCTTGTTCGCCTCGGCCGTGAGGTTGGGCGTGTAGTCGTTGGCCGTGTTGGACGGCACGTACGAGATCTTGATGTTCGGGTTGGCCTGGGCCGCGGCCTGCATGCCCGCCCAGGACGACTGGTTGAACGACTTGTCGTCGACGCCGCCGGTGTCGAGCACCATGCAGGCGTTGAACGCGGTGCCGCCGGGGGCGGCGCTGGCACCGCCGGACCCGGAACCGCTCTCAGCAGGCCTGCTGCCGCATGCGGCGAGCAGCAGCGCGCTCGCCACGGCGCACACGCCGATCGTCACGCCACGTGATCCGGTCACGACCGCTTCTCCTTCAACAGGGAGGACTCGGGGAACCGAAACGCTAACCCGGCGGGCGGATCGCGGTGCGTCCGCCGGGCGGTTGTCATCTGATCGTTGTGCTATACCCGGCCCGTGACCGAGGTGGACTGGGACGGTCTACGGGCGGCTGCCGTCGCGGCGGCCGGGTCGGCGTACGCGCCGTACTCGCGGCTGTCCGTCGGCGCGGCCGCCGTGTGCGACGACGGCCGGGTGGTCACGGGCTGCAACGTCGAGAACGCCTCGTACGGGCTCACGTTGTGCGCCGAGTGCACCCTGGCCGGGCAGCTGCGGCTCACCGGCGGCGGCCGGTTCGTGGCGGTCGCGTGCCGCTCGGGCGACGGCGGCCTGCTCCTGCCGTGTGGACGGTGCAGGCAGGTGCTCTACGAGTTCGGCGGCCCCACCTGCCTGGTCGACAGCTCCCGCGGCCCGGTCCCGCTGGCCGAGCTGCTGCCGGAGGCGTTCGGCCCGTCCGACCTGCCCTGACCCGCCGCCCCGCCCGACGCGGGATTACGGTCGCGGCGTGATCAGTGCGGTGGACGTGATCGTCGCCAAGCGCGACGGCGGCAGGCTGACCGACGAGCAGATCGACTGGGTGCTCGCCGCCTACACCCGCGGCGAGGTCGCCGACGAGCAGATGTCCGCACTGGCCATGGCGATCCTGCTGAACGGGATGGACGCCACCGAGATCAGCCGCTGGACCCAGGCCATGATCGACTCCGGGGACGTGCTCGCGCTGGGTGACGTGGGGCGCCCGCTGGTCGACAAGCACTCCACCGGCGGGGTCGGCGACAAGATCACTCTCCCGCTCGCGCCGCTCGTGGCCGCGTGCGGGGCGGCGGTGCCGCAACTGTCCGGGCGCGGGCTCGGGCACACCGGCGGCACGCTGGACAAGCTGGAGTCGATCCCCGGCTGGCGCGCCGCGCTCACCGTCGACGAGATCGCGGCGCAGCTGGCCGACGTCGGCGCCGTGATCTGCGCGACCACCCCCACCCTCGCCCCGGCCGACCGCAAGCTGTACGCGTTGCGCGACGTCACGGGCACCGTCGAGGCCATCCCCCTGATCGCCAGCTCGATCATGAGCAAGAAGATCGCCGAGGGGACGGGCGGGCTGGTGCTGGACGTGAAGGTCGGCTCGGGCGCGTTCATGAAGTCGCAAGACCGGGCGCGGGAGCTGGCGGAGACGATGGTGCGCCTCGGCACCGACCACGGCCTCGCCACGACGGCGCTGCTCACGGACATGTCCGTGCCGCTCGGGCGGGCGGTGGGGAACGCGTTGGAGGTCGCCGAGTCGGTGGCGGTGCTGCGCGGTGGCGGACCGGCCGACGTGGTCGAGCTGACGGTCGCGCTCGCGCGGGAGATGCTGGCGCTGGCGGGCATCGACGCGGACCCGGCCGCGGTGCTGGCGTCCGGCGCGGCGTACCCGGTGTGGGAGCGGATGATCGCGGCGCAGGGCGGCGACCCGACGGCGCCGCTGCCCGTCGCGTCCCATGTGGAGCCGGTCGTGGCCGACCGGTCCGGCGTGGTCGGGTTCGACGCGCTGGCGGTCGGGACGGCGGCCTGGCGCCTCGGGGCGGGACGGGCCCGCAAGGAGCACCCCGTGCAGGCGGCAGCCGGGGTGCGCCTGCTCGTCGATCCCGGCGCCGCGGTCGAGGCGGGCCAGCCACTCCTGGAGCTGCACACCGACACCCCGGCCGCGGTGGCGGGCGCGCGCGCCGCGCTCGTGGGCGGCGTGACGGTCACCGACGCGGCACCGCCTCGTGGAGCGCTGGTCCTGGACGCCGTCCGCTGAGGCCGCGCCGGATCCGGGCCGAGCGGATGTGATACTCCGCTCGGAGACCGGAGGAGTGCCGCCGTGGCCACCACCATCCTCCGTCGCGGATACCGTCGGCCCAGCCGAGAGCTTGCGCCTGCCGTGCGCCGGAAGCCCCGCGTCCCTGGATCCCAGTGCTGCTGCTGGCCCTGTCGGGGCTGGTCATCGGTCTCGTCATCGTGGTGCCGGGCGGCGAGCGCCAGACCTACCTCGACGTCGGCAGCTCGGTCATCGGGGATCGGTCGTCGGCCTCATCTTCGCGATCGCGCAGTACGCGATCGACCGCCGCAACGAGGAGAACTCCCGGCTCGCCGACCTGCGGCTCATCCTCACCTCGACGAACGACCTGACGGCATCGACCTGGCGCGCCAGTCCCTGGCGGGCGCGTTCCTGCGTGGCAAGAACCTGACCGCGGCGCAGTTGTCGGCAGCCGACCTCGCAGGCGTCGATCTGCAGAAGACCAACCTCACCGGTTCCGACCTGCGGTCGGCCATCCTGGCCAAGCGCACCTCGACGGCGCTACCGTCGACGACGGCATGCTCGCGGGCTGCGACCTGCGCGAGGCCACGGCGCGCGGGGCGCGGTTCGAGCGGGCCCGCCTCGTCCAGGCCCGCCTCGACGGCGCCGACCTCAGCGACGCCCATCTCGAACAGGCCGACCTCAGCCGCAGCAGCATGGTGGCAACCTCGCTGGAGCGGGCGTACCTCACCGGCGCGTGGCTGGTCGGTCTCAACGGCCGGTGGGCGCGTATGACGGGCGTCCTCGCCCAGGAGGCGACGTTCGCCCTCAGCGACCTCACCAGCGCCCACCTCAGCCGCGCGCGCTCGTCCGCGCCGACCTGACCGGCACCCGGCTGCGCGACGCGACGCTCATCCGCGCCAACCTCACCGAGTCAGGGGCGGCGGCTGTCTCATGGCGGGCGCGGATCTCACCGGCAGCATCCTTCGCGACGCCGTGCTCACCGCCGCCGATCTGCGTGGGGCCACGCTCACCGGCTGCGACCTGCGGGGCGCGGACCTGACCGGGTGGCGCTGGCGCACGTCAAAGGGCTCGACAAGACGATCGCCGACGAGCGCACCAAGTGGCCGGACGGCTGGTCCCGCAACGGCCCCGACCACGCTGCGGACGAGCCCATAGCGCCACCGCGCGCACAGGCCTTCCGCAGCGCGCAACGCATCGGCGTGAGCGCCGACGCCGCGGCCCGGCAGATCGCGTCGTCGCTGGTCAGCGAGCTGGCCCGGCAGCAGCAGCTGTCTCGCCGTCGACCGCCGGGGCCAGGGTGTCGCTGCCGCTTGGCGCGCGGGCGCCGCGTCGCTCGCCGTCCGGTCCGCTCGGCCGCTCGATGCGCTGCGGCCCCGGACGGTTCGGCTGCGCTGGCTTCCGTCGTTGACGACGGCCGACCGGCCCTGGCCGCGACGCTCCGTTCACCGTGGCGCTCCACCCGGCTGCCCGTCGTCGCGCTCGACGACCGGGCGGCGCCGGCACCGACGGTCGTTGAGCAGCTCGCCGCGCACGTGCTGGACGTGCTGGATCCGCGCGACGGGGCGCCATGGCCGGTGCGGGCCAAGGTCGCCCGCGCGATCAAGCGACGCGAGGCCGGGGAGACCGACATGGCCGCCTGCAGTCGCGAACTGCTCGCCGCCGCGGCGAGCGACCCGTGGGGGCCCGTCGTCAACTACGCGCTCGGCGCGCTGTCCTACAACCAGTACGAAGCGGGGTCGACCCGCGAGGCCGTGCGCCGCTTCGCAACCGCGTACTCCGCGGCCGACCGCATCGGTGCCTCGCTCGACGGGCTCGTCGTCGTGATCCTCTCGGGGCTCGCGCTGGCGAACTGCCAGCTCTACCACCGCTTCGGCGACGACGGCCCGAAGGTGCTCGCGATGAGCCGCACCGCGGCGGCGATCGCCGTGGCCACGGCCGAGGCCCGCTGCGAGCGCGTCCGGAAGAAGGGACGGTGGCGCACCTCGCCGGACCTGCGCCGCACCGCAGCCGAGGGGTTGGCGCTCGCGACCTACGCGCAGGCGTTCGCCCAGCACCTCACCGCGAAGCGCGAGGACGCCGCCGCCGCCATCCCGCTCTACGAACGGGCCATCGCCGCGTTGGAGGGCGTGGACGTCGAGGTGCCCGCCGTGCTGTACAACAACGCGGGTTACCAGCACATGACGGTGGCAGGCCACTTCGAGCGCGGCCCGGACCGCGACTCCTATCGTCGGGCCGAGGAGTTGTTCAAGAAGGCCGTCAAGGTGCACCCCGACCTGCACTTCGCGTGGGCCAACCTCGGCAACCTGCACCGCCTCCAGGGGGAGTGGGCCGTCGCGGCGATCTGCTACGGAGAGGCACTGGCGACCGCTCAGCAGCAAGGATCGCGTACCCGCAAGGCCACAACGAGCTGGCCAAGGTGTTGGTCGAGTCCGGGAAGGCCGCCGAAGCGCAGGTGGCGCACCGGGCGGCGATCACCCTCGCGGACAGTCCGTCGCTGCGGGCGAAGCTCCGCGCCGAGTACGCTCGCAGCCTCGTACTGGCCGGGCGGATCGACGATGCGCGCGCCAGCGCCGAGCGGGGCTGGCCGAGCATCCGGGCAACACGCACTGCCTCGCGCTGCTCGCGGACGTTGACGGCGATGAGGGGGCATCGGCGTGATCGAACGAACGGCGGCATCGTCGTGGCGTGCCGCCCGGAGCATCCGGGGACTCTATCCCGGCGATCATCCGGCGTCGGCGTTCGCGCTGGTCGACGACGAGGTAGCCGACCTGACCCCGGCGCACGCGCTGGCGGGCGGGGGGACGTTGGCCGACGAGCTGGCCGCGCGTGGCCTGCCGCCGATCGAGGACCGCATCCCGGTGCTCGCCTACGGCGGCAACCGCAACCCGGCCACGCTGGCGCTCAAGCTCGACCACTACGGCTACCGGTCGCCTGGCCGAGGGACGGTGCTGCCGGTGCTCACCGCGCGGCTGACCGGGCTCGAGGTGGTCGCGGGCGGGCTGTCGCGCAGGGCTACCTCTACGCCACGCTGTTCGGCGACGAGTCCACACGCGACACCGAGCTCGCGGTGCACGTCCTCCTGCTGGACGAGGACCAGGCGCGGGTGATGCACGAGTCCGAGGGCGTCGCGGACGGCCACTACGCGTCGGTGTGCTGCACGGCTGCGCGGTGGAGGGGTCCACGGCGGCGTCCGCGGTGCTCGTGTACCTCGGCGCCGCTCCGGTCTTCGTCTCCCCGACGCTCGGCCAACCGCTCGCCTTCGCGGCGGTGCGCGCCCGCAACCGGCGCCTTCCCGCGTTCGGCTGCCTGAAGATGCTCGCCCACGCGCTGGAGGCGCTCGACCTGGTCGCGGCGACCGCCGCCGTCGTGGCACCCGGCCGCGGGGCGCCGACGCGACGGCGGTGGCGGCGGAGCTCATGTGCTACCTCAACGGCCAATGGTGGTGGCGCAGGCACACGCAAACATCCCGGCTGCCCGCGTGCGACGCGTTGGAAGCGCTGATCGTCGAACGGATCGCCACATCGTGCATCGCCACCGGCGCCGCGCTGCCGGGCGTGAGGAGGTCCTCACCGCCGAGCGGGCCCTCGACACCGCTCTGGCGCCGCGCTTCGGCCGCTGACCAGCGTTGGCGGATTTGTCCGCGATGCGACATTCTTCCCTGGTGTCTGATGTGCAGGAATCCGCACAGGACGTCGTCGAGAGCAAGCCGGTGCGGCTGCTCGGACGGGCCGGGCTGTTGGCCTACGGCGGTGACCTCGTGCTCGCCCGGCGGTGATCGTGCAGGTCCCGTTCGGTGAGCAGGAGCGGGCGGACAAGAAGGGGGCGATGGAGGAGATCGCGGAGTCGCCGCCGGGCCTCGTCCTCCCTGTGGTTCGTCACGGTCGGGTTGGTCGCGCTCGTCCTGTGGCAGCTGGGCGAGGCGATCTGGGGGCACCGGACCGTGCACGGCGGCAAGCGCGCGCTCCGCGTCGCGATCAACGTGGCCGAGGCCGCGCTCTTCGGCGTCCTCGCCTGGTCGGCAGGATCGGTCGCCCGCGCACGGCGGGTCCTCCGCGCCGTCGAAGTCGTTCGCCGAGGTGGTGTTCGGGTTGCCCGGCGGCCCGCTGTTGGTCGGGCTCGCCGGGTTCGGGCTGATCGTCGGTGCGGGCTACGCGGTCTACCGCGGCGTCACCCGGGCGTTCGTGCGGGAGCTCGATCTCAGCGGCGCCCACGCGCAGCAGGCGCGGCTGGCGGTGCGCCTCGGCCAGATCGGTTGGATCGCGTTGGGGCTGGTGTACGGGCTTCCCGGGGTGATGTTCATCGTCGCGGCGACGAGGTACGACCCGACGACGCCGACCACGTTGGACTCCGGACTCCGTGCGTTGGCGGCGGAGCCCTACGGCGCGCCATTGATCGTCGCGCTGTCGATGGGCCTGGTGGCGTTCGGCGTCTACTGCTTCTTCGACGCGCGCTACCGCAAGGCCTGATCGGTCAGTCGTCGGGGTCGTCGGTCACGGTGTCGGCGGCGCTCGCGCCGTTGGCCGACTTCACCGCGACCTTGCGGCTCCGCCGGGCGGTGGGGCGGGGCGGCGGCGGGGGCGGCTGCACCTGCGCACCGCGGCCAAGGATGAGCTCCGCGAACGTGGCCATGGCCTCGTCCAGCTGCCCCGCGTTGCGCCGCTCCGACTCCGCGTGCGCGCTGGTGACCAACTTGCTGATCGACGCCGTGTCCGGCCGCTCGACCAGCGCGGCGTCGAGCTTGGTGAACTGCTCGTCCAGCCGGGTGCCGAGCGCGCTCTCCAGCGCGTCGAGCCGCGACGCCACGCCGTCGAGGCGCTTGGTGAGGGCTTCGAGCGGCTCGGTCGGGTCGACGGCGGGCCTTCCCGCGAGGTCCTCGAGGCGGCGGTGCAGGCCGACGCTGGTCTCGCCGAGCAGGTTGCGCAGGCCCTCGCCGGTCTCCTCGAACCCGCGCAGCGCGGCCGCGAGCTGCTCGCGCACCTGCCGTTCGACGCCGTCGATGCGCTCCTTGATCGGGGTGCCCACCGACGACGGCATGGCGTCGAGGCGCATCTCGTGCCGGTCGAGGCGGTTGTCGAGGTCGTCGAGGCGCTTGTGCAGGCCGCCGAGCCGGTCGTCAAGGCCGTCCATCCGTCCGGAGATGCCCTCCATGCGCCCGCCCATGCCGTCGAGCCGCCCGTCCAACTGGGCGAAGGGCTTGGCCAGCTTGTCGGGCAGCGACTCCACCGCACGGAGCAGCGACGCGAGCACGCCGTCCTGCGCGTCGAGCTTGGCGACGGTCTCGTCAAGCCGCTCGGCGAGGACGCTCACCTCGGTGCGGTCGGGCAGCTCGGTGAGCCGCTTGCGCATGTTGCCCAGCGCGTCGAGCGCGGCCAGGCGGGCGTGGATCTCGTCGAGCGAGTCGAAGATCTGCTGCTGCTCGCTGTCGCGGATCTCGGCGGCGCGCATGAGCATGCCGCGCATGCGGTCGAACGAAAGAGTCGATTCATTGCTCATTGGCGCGGGGAGCTTCCTGAGAGCGGGGGGAACGGTGGCACTCAGGGTATCGAGCCCTGTGGATCATTCGTACGCAGGCCGGTGTTCTAGCGTGGAGGTGTGCCTGTCGCCTTGAGTGCCGAGTCCATCCGCGACGCCCCGAAGGTGCTGCTCCATGATCACCTCGACGGTGGCCTGCGGGCCCGTTCGGTCATCGAGCTGGCCGATGAGGTCGGCTACGGGACGTTGCCGACCGAGGACCCCACGGAGCTGGCCGCGTGGTTCCTCGGCGCGGCGCACTCGGGCTCGTTGGTGCGCTACCTGGAGACGTTCGGGCACACCGTCGGCGTGCTGCAGACGGCCGACGCGCTGGTCAGGGTGGCGTCCGAATGCGCACAGGACCTCGCAGCCGACGGGGTCGTGTACGCCGAGGTGCGCTTCGCGCCGGAGTTGCACGTCGAGCAGGGCCTCGCGCTGGAGGACGTCGTCGAGGCCGTGCTGGAAGGCTTCCGGGTCGGCACGGCGGCCGCGGCGGCGCACGGGCGACGGGTGCGCGTCGGCTGTCTGCTGACGGCGATGCGGCACGCCGCGCGGTCCCGCGAGATCGCGGAGCTGGCCATCCGCTACCGCGACGTCGGGGTCGTCGGCTTCGACATCGCGGGCGCGGAGGCGGGCTTCCCGCCCACCCGGCACCTCGACGCCTTCGAGTACCTGCGCCAGCAGAACGCGCACTTCACGATCCACGCGGGCGAGGCGTTCGGGCTGCCGTCCATCTGGGAGGCGCTGCAGTGGTGCGGGGCCGACCGGCTCGGGCACGGCGTACGGATCGTCGACGACATCACCGTCGCCGACGACGGCACCGCCAAGCTCGGCCGCCTCGCCGCCTACGTGCGCGACAAGCGGATTCCACTGGAGATGTGCCCGACGTCCAATGTGCACACGGGCGCCGCGCCGTCGCTGGCAGAGCACCCGATCGGCCTGCTCGCCGCGCTGCGCTTCCGGGTCACGGTGAACACCGACAACCGGCTGATGTCGGGCGTCTCGCTCTCCGACGAGTTCGCCGCGCTCGTCGCGACGTTCGGCTACGACTGGGCCGACCTGCAGTGGTTCACGGTCAACGCCATGAAGTCGGCCTTCATCGGCTTCGACGAGCGGCTCGCCCTGATCAACGACGTGATCAAGCCGGGCTTCGCTGCCCTCGTGAGTGGATAACGTCGCCCTGGCGATGTTTGCGCGCACGAGCGCTAGCGCCGGTTGAGCCGCTCCTCCAGTCCATCGAGCAGCCCGCGCAACGCTGTCGACTCCGCGTCGAACGGCGGGCTCGGGGCCAGGCGTGTCGGGTCCGGCTTGACGATGAACGACACCAGCCACCCGAGCGGCTGCGACGGGGCGAGCGCCTCGCGTGCCCTGTCGTCGCCCGCCCACTCGCCGACGTCCAGCAGCAGCTCCGTGGCCAGCTCGAGGCGGGCCGGATCGACCGACGTGGGGCCCTCCGCGAGGTCCTGGTCCAGCTCGGTGAGGACGTAGCGGTTCATGTCCTCGACCACGATCTCCAGGTCGCTCTCCGCGCGCGCGACGACATCGGGCCACGTCGAGGCGCTCGCGAGGTCGTGGCCCTCGGCCCCGTCGCCCCCGATCCAGCGGGTGAGCGCGCGCTCGGTCGCGAACAGCTCGATCGTGGCGTTCGCGCCGAGGAACACCGGCTTGCCGTCGACGAAGCAGCGCAGCGTGACGCCGTCGCCCGCGTCGGTCGTGATCCGGATCGGGTCGATGCCGACGTCCTTCCAGAACCCCGACGCGTCGTCCTCCTCGAGGTCGTCCTCGTCGTCGGCCGCGGTCTCGGCGACGGAGAGGTCGTCGGCCGCGTCGTCGTCGGTGTTCTCCAGGACGGCCGCTTCCTTCTCGGCCGCGGCGAGCGCGGTCGCGTCCACCTCCGGGGTGTCGATCATGTCGTCGATCGCGTCGATGACGTCGTCCCAGCGCTCGGCGATCGTCTCGACGAGCTGGTTCCACAGCCGCGCGCCCTCCCGCCCTGTGAACGGCAGCGTGCCCTGGTGCAACAGGCCGAAGGCGGGGGCGGAGTCCAGCACCTCGGTGACGACGTCCAGGTCGCACACGTCGGCGATCGAGCGCACCATCTCGACGATCTCGGCCAGCTCACCGACCGTCCAGGTGTCGACGTCCTCGGCGGCGATCTCCGGCACCGAGACGATGTCGTAACGCTGGGTTTCCTCCGGCGTCAGCTCGGCGACGGTCAGGTCGGGCACCAGCGACCACGCCGGGTGGTCGATCAGGTCGTGCTCGGGCGCCGTGCGGACGAACGCGGCGAGCTGCGCCACGTTCGGGAAAGCGAAGAGCGCGTCCTCGTCGCCGAGGAACGCCTCCCACTCGTCGCCGTCCTCCCGCCACTTCGGGGCCCACAGCGTGACGAGGTCGCCCTCGGTGAGGGAGAGCTGGATAGGGACGATGTCGCTGGCCACGAGCGGAGAGTAACGGTCAGCGGCCCACCGGATGCCACACGGTCGTGAGCTCCGTCCACGCGCGTAGCCGGGCCAGATCGCCCGTGGCTCCGGCGGGCAGCACGCGTTTGACGGATTCGGCCGCCGCCCGCTCCAGCTCGACGGCCAGGTCTTCCGGCGCCCCGGCGAGGTCGAGCCCGTCCACGTCGGAGTGCGCGGCGAGCCACGGCCCCAGCTCGGCGACCCGGCCGGTGAGCAGGTTGACCACGCCGCCGGGCACGTCGGACGTCGCGAGCACCTCACCGAGCTCGACGGCGGGCAGCGGGCGCTCCGTCGACGCCACCACGACGGCGGTGCACCCGGCCGCGAGCACCGGCGCCAGCACGTCCACCAGCCCGGCGAGCGACGATTCGGCGGGGGCGAGCACCCCGATCACGCCCGTCGGCACCGGCGTGGAGAAGTTGACGAACGGGCCCGCGACGGGGTTCACCGACCCCAGCACGGTGGCGATCTTGTCGGTCCAGCCCGCGTACCAGACCCATCGGTCGACGGCGGCGTCCACGACCGCGCCCGCCCGCTTGCGGCCGATGCCCTCCGCCGCGACGACGTCGTCCACGAACCCCGCACGGCGGGCCTGCAGCATCTCCGCGACCCGGTAGAGCACCTGCCCGCGGTTGTACGCCGTGGCGCCCGACCAGCCCGGCAGCGCCGACCGGGCCGCGCTCACGGCGTCGCGCAGGTCCTTGCGCGAGGCCAGCGCGGCGTGCGCGAGCAGCTTGCCCTTGGCGTCGGTGACCGGGTAGCTGCGGCCGGACTCCGAGCGCGGGAACGCGCCGCCGACGTAGAGCTTGTAGGTCTTGGCGACGCCAAGACGGCCGTCGACCGGCGGGGAGAGGCTCACGTCGACGAGCGTAGTCCCGCTGCTTGCGCCAGCCGGCATACTGCGCGCGAGCAGCCCGGGGGGCCGCTCCCCGATCGTCCCCCGTGGAAGGACAATCATGCCCGTTCAGACGAGCGCGTCCGAGCGTATCGCCGCACTGGAGGCCGAGCTCGCGCAAGAGCGCGCCCGCGCCGAGAAGGCCGAGCGCGCGCTGGCCGACGGGGGGGTCGGCGGGTTCGGTGTCCGCGCCGAGCGCCTCCTGCGGCTGGCCGAGATGGAGGCGCGGGAGATGCGCGCCGCCGCGGCAGCCGACGTCGCCGCGATGATCGCCAAGGCGCAGGCCGAGGCCGAGTCGCACCGCCACGAGGTCGAGCAGCAGCTCATCGAGCGCTCCACCGCGCTCGACCGGCAGGCCCGCGACCGCACCGCGGCCTTCGCTGCACGCGAGCAGGAGATGACCGCGCAGCTGGAAGGCAGGCGCGCGGAGGCGGAGCGGCTGCGCACCGCCGCGCTGAGCGATGCCGACCGCATTCGCCGCGACGCCCAGTCCGACGCCGCCCGCATGCGCGAGGCGGCCGAGATCGAGGGTCGGACGATGCGCGAGGCGGCCACCACCGAGGCCGACCGGCTCGGCGTCATCCAGCAGCGCGCCCGCGACCAGCTCGCCCGCCTTGACCACACGCTCGGTGAGGCCCTCGCCACCCTCTAGCGCTACGGTTGTCCGGATCGGTCACTCGAGACGGAGGTGGCGATGGCGGGCGTCCAACCTTCGGACGCGGAGGTCGGGACGGCCGTACGGCATACGGGTTACGTCTACACCGACCCGATCGGGGACCCTAGGGTGCCCGGCATCACCGCCGCCGACCCGGCGCACGTCCGCGACGTACCGCCGCCCACCTGGGGCCTCGAGCCCACCCCGCGCGACCAGGCCGCGATCGACGCAGGCAACGCCTGATGATCGACCTGAACGACTACGCGCACACCGCCGCGCAGCACGGCTGGGGTGCGGGCTGGCCGTCGTGCTCCGGCGCGCAGCTCGCCGGGCTCGCGGTGGTGACGGCCCCGAGCTCAGGGGTCGGGGTGACCGTGCACCGGCGGATCGCCCGGCTGGTCGGGCTGTTGTTCGCCGAGACGGAGCGCCGCGGCTACCTCCTGCGTCCCGGTCAGTGCTGGGGCTTCGCCTGTCGGGCCATCGCGGGCACCGCCGTGGCGAGCAACCACAGCTGGGGCCTTGCCGTCGACATCAACTCGTTGGCCAACCCCTACCAGTTCCCCCGTCGCACGGACATGCCCACGTGGATGCCGCTGCTGTGGAACCGCTACGGCTTCGCGTGGGGCGGCAACTACAGCGACAACGGCCGCCTCGGCAAGGCGGACTCGATGCACTACGAGTTCATGGGCACTCCCGTCGACGCGGACCAGATGACCGCGCTCGCGTTGTACGAGCTCACCGGGGAGTTCGTCCCGGTCGGTGGCGCAGGCTCGAGCAGAAAGGACGACCCCGTGGCCGTCATCCCGATCACCGTCGCCGCCGACAGGACCTTCCGGTCGGCCGTCATGGCGGAGGCGGGTGGTGACTCGATCGTGGTCGCACGCGCCTGGGTCACCCTCGGCTCGACGTGGGGGAGCACGTCCTTCACCGTCACCGCCCTTGACGGCGGCGGCCGCGTCCTCCTGCAGCAGCGCTTCGACGTGCCCAACAACAGCACCCGGGTGGTCGAACTGCCGGGCGGGAGCAAGCTCGCGACGGTGGAGGGTCGAACGGATGCGAACGCGATCCCCGCGGCGGCGCTGATCAGCCTCAACCGCTGATCGCCGCGAGCGGCACACCACAGCGGTCGCGAGCGTCGTGATGTGCCGTTCGAGGCGATCTTCAGGCGGCGAGGTAGGCGGCCAGGCCCGCGCGACCGCCCTCCCGGCCGAAGCCGGATTCGCCCATGCCGCCGAACGGGCTGGTCGGGTCGAACCGGTTGAACGTGTTCGTCCACACCACCCCGGCCCGCAGCCGGCGTGCGGTCCACAGGGCTTTGGCGCCCTTGTCGGTCCACACCCCGGCGGACAGGCCGTAGGGGGTGTTGTTCGCCTTCGCGACGGCCTCGGCGGGGGTGCGGAACGTCAGCACCGACAGCACCGGCCCGAAGATCTCCTCGCGGGCCACCCGCATCGTCTGCTCGACGCCTGCGAACACCGTCGGCGGGAAGAACAGGCCGCGCTCGGGCAGCGGGCACGGGCTGGTCCAGCGCAGGGCGCCTTCCGCGTCGCCCGCGGCCGCCAGATCGACGATCTTGTCCAGTTGGGCCCGGGAGTTGATCGCGCCGACGTCGGTGTTCTTGTCCAGCGGGTCGCCCACCCGCAGCGTGGTGATCCGGGCGCGCAGCAGCTCCATCAGCTCGTCGGCCACCGACTCCTGCGCGAGCAGCCGCGAGCCCGCGCAGCACACGTGGCCCTGGTTGAAGAAGATCCCCTCGACGATGCCCTCGACGGCCTGGTCCAGCGCGGCGTCGGCGTACACGATGTTGGCCGCCTTGCCGCCCAGCTCCAGCGTGAGCCGCTTTCCGGTGCCCGCGAGCGTGCGCTGGATCTGCTTGCCGACGTCGGTGGACCCGGTGAACGCCACCTTGTCCACGCCGGGATGGGCCACCACGGCGGCGCCGACGTCGCCTGCGCCGGGGAGCACGTTGAGCACACCGTCGGGCAACCCGGCCTCGGCGGCGATCTCGGCGAGCACCAGCGCGGTGAGGGGGGTGGTCTCGGCGGGCTTGAGCACGATCGTGTTGCCCGTTGCGAGCGCGGGCGCCACCTTCCACGCGGCCATGAGCAGCGGGAAGTTCCACGGGATCACCGCGCCGACCACCCCGATCGGCCGCGGGTCGGGGCCCACACCTGCGTACTCCAGCTTGTCGGCCCAGCCCGCGTGGTGGAAGAGGTGCGCCGCCGCCGTCGGCACGTCGACGTCGCGCGACTCGCGGATCGGCTTGCCGTTGTCCAGGGTCTCCAGCACGGCGAGCTCGCGGGCCCGTTCGGCGACGATCCGCGCGATCCGGAACACGTACTTGGCCCGCTCGGCGCCGGACATCGGGCCCCACGTCGTCTCGTAGGCGCGGCGGGCGGCGGCGACCGCCCGGTCCACGTCGTCCGACGAGGCCGTGCCGACCTCGGCCAGCACCTCCTCGGTGGCCGGGTTCAGGGTCTTCAGCGCCTCGCCGCCGCCGTCGACGAACTTCCCCCCGATGAACGGGCGGTAGGCGGGCTGGAGGTTGGCCAAGGCCGCGGATTCGGGGGCAGGGGCGTAGGTCCAGCTGGTCATCAGGCGCTCCCGATGTAGCGCGCCGCGGAGTAGTGGCCCTCGGTCTGGGCCCGGCGCTGGCGCAGCAGGTCGTTGAGCAGGGAGGAGGCGCCGAAGCGGAAGAGGTCGGGCGTGAGCCACTCCGGCCCGGCGACCTCGTTGACGGCGACGAGGTGCCGGATCGCGTCCTTGGCCGTGCGGATGCCGCCCGCCGCCTTGACACCGCGGTATTCGCCGGTGGTGCGGTGCCAGTCGCGCACGGCCTGCAGCATCACCTGCACGACGGGCGGGGTGGCGGCGGGGGAGATCTTGCCGGTGGAGGTCTTGATCACGTCGGCGCCCGCGAGCAGGGCGAGCCAGGAGGCGCGGCGCACGTCGTCGTAGCCCGCCAGCTCGCCGGTCTCCAGGATGACCTTGAGGTGGGCCGGGCCGCAGGCCTCCTTCACGGCGACGATCTCGTCGTACACCTGCCCGTACCGGCCGGTGAGGAAGGCGCCGCGGTCGATCACCATGTCGATCTCGGCAGCGCCCGCGTCGACGGCGAGCGCGGTGTCGGCCAGCTTGACCGGCAACGACGACCGACCCGACGGGAACGCCGTGGCCACCGCCGCGACGACGACGCCGGAGCCGCGCAGCCGCTCGACCGCCACCCCGGCGAGGTCGGGGTAGACGCAGATGGCGGCGACCGGCGGGACCTCGGGGTGGTCGGGGTCGGGCCGCATGGCCTGCGCGCACAGCGACCGGATCTTGCCGGGCGTGTCGGCGCCCTCCAGCGTGGTCAGGTCGATCATGGCGACGGCCATGTCGATGGCCTGCAGCTTGGCTTCTTTCTTGATCGACCGGGTGGCGAGCACGGCTGAGCGGCGCTCAAGCCCGACCTCGTCGACGGCGGGCAGCCCGAAAAGGAAGCGGCGCAGCGCCGTCTCGTCGCGCACGGCGTCCGCGAGCGGTGCCGGGACGGTGGTGGTCACGCCCCTGAGTCTACCTGCGGTGATCGCCGCGGGCGGCACATCACGCCGGTCCGCAGCGCCACCCGGTGCCGCTCGTGGCGATCATGCCGCGCCTGGGGGAGCGGTCTGGGGAGCGGTCAGGTGGAGTTGTGCAGCCGGACGACGCCGACCGTCACATCTTCCAGCCCGCCGCGGTCGAAGTCGCGCCGCAGTTGGTCGGCTTTGATCGTGGCGGTCAGCCCGTCGAACGGGCCGTGCGCGTCGACCTCGCCCGTCTGAGGATCGACGGCGAGCACGACATAGCCGTCGCACTGCGTGAGCTTCTCGGCGGCGGCGACGAGCGTCGCGTCGTCAGAAGTCGGGTAGTCCGGCACCGGATCACCTCCTGGTCACTAGTACAGCGTTGCAGGCGGCTTCGGCGTGACACTGTTCTCGGCAGACCACCCGTTCGGGTCAGGGTGAAAATCATCGCTGATCACCGAAGGTGCCGAGGTCGAGACGGTGAGCACATGGATCGGAGGACACGGTCGGTCAACGCGACGCTCCTGGCACTCTTCGTGATCGCGGCGGCGAGTGGCGGGCTGGCGTTCGCGCTCGGCGTGGCTCCACTCGCGACGGTCGTGGTGGTGGTGCACGGAGCGTCGGGTTTCGGCCTGCTCGTCCTCATCCCGGCGAAGTCGCGGATCGCCCGCCGTGGTATGCGCAGGCCGGGAAAATCACGCAAGGTGATCAGCTGGACATTGTCCGTGCTGGTCGCGGTGGCGCTCGCGGGCGGGCTGCTGCACGCGGTGCGCGGGTTCGTCCCGGTGCTCGGGCTGCTGCCGATGCAGATCCACGTGGGCGCCGCGCTCGCCGCCGCCGGGTTGCTGGCGGCGCACGTCCTGCCGCACCGGCATCGGCGGTGGCCGCTGGTGCGGCGCGTCGACCTCGACCGGCGCACGGTTCTGCAGGCGGGGACGGTGGCCGTGGGCGGGCTGGCGTTGCGGGCGGTCGCGCCGGGGCGGGAGCGGCGGTTCACCGGCTCGCACGAGGTGGCCGCGCTGCCCGTCACGCAGTGGCTGTTCGATCCGGTGCTCGCGCTGGACCCGACGGCGTGGCGGCTGCGGCTCCCCGGCCGCGCGCTGGATCTCGCGGCGCTCGCCGCCTCGCCGCAGACGACCGTCCGCGCGGTGATCGACTGCACGGGCGGGTGGTGGGTCGAGGAGGAATGGCGCGGGGTGCTGCTCGCGGATCTCGGGCTGCCGCGATCGGCGCTGGACGTCGTGTCGGCGACGGGCTACCGGCGCCGTCTCCCCGGGCCCGACGGGGTGCTGCTGGCGACGCACGCAGGCGGCGCCCCGCTGGCGGACGGGCACGGCGGCCCTGCCCGGCTCGTCGTGCCGGGGCGACGGGGGTTCTGGTGGGTCAAGTGGGTGGTCGCGATCGAGCCGACCGAGGAGCCGTGGTGGTGGCAGCCCCCGCTACCCCTGCAGTGACGGCGGCGGCGCGTCGCGGATGCGCACGACAATCACCCTAGGAGCAGCGCCCCGGGCGGTAGCCTCCGCACCCATGGACGTCCGGGTCGTCGACCATCCCCTCGCCCGCGCGCGCTTGTCGACCATGCGGGACGCCCGCACCGACAACGCCACCTTCCGGGCGGCCCTGCGCGACCTCACGCTCATGCTGATCTACGAGGCCACCCGCGACGCGCCCGAGGTGACGGCGCCGCTGCACACCCCGGTCGCCCGCACCGTCGGCTACCGGCTGGCCAACCCGCCGTTGCTGGTGCCGGTGCTGCGGGCCGGGCTGGGCATGGTCGACGCCGCGCAGGCGCTCATGCCCGAGGCCCAGACCGGTTTCGTCGGCATCGCGCGCAACGAGGAGACCCATCAGCCGATGCCGTACATGGAGTCGCTGCCGGACTCGCTCGCCGGGCGGCCCGTATTCGTGCTCGACCCCATGCTCGCCACAGGCGGCTCGATGCAGCACACGATCGGCCTGCTCGTCGAGCGCGGGGCGAGCGACGTCACGGCGATCTGCGTGCTCGCCGCCCCCGAAGGCATCGCGCGCCTGCGCGAGAGTGGCCTGCCGGTGCGGGTCGTCACCGCTTCCGTCGACGAGCGGCTCAACGACTCGGCCTACATCGTGCCCGGCCTCGGCGACGCAGGCGACCGCCTCTTCGGCGCGGTCTAACGCCAGGCGCCGAGCAGGGCGCGCACGGCGTCCTCGCACTGGTCGTCCGCGCCGGGCGGCAAGAACCCGCGCAGCTGCAGCGCCGCCCAGCCGTGCACGGTCGTCCACAGGGTGAGCGACACGAGGGCGGTGTCGGGGTCGGGCCGCAGCGCCTTCTCCTCGACGGCCCGCTCGACCGCCGCGCGCAGCGGCCCGAGCGCGGTGCCCACGACGGTGCGGCGGGCCGCCTCGGCCGACAGCAGCGTGGGCCTGGCGAACATGAGGTCGAACAGGTGCGGGTCGTCGAGCGCGCTGTCGCGGTAGGCGAGGGCGGTGCGCACGAGGTCGTCGAGCGCGTCGGAGCCCGGCGGCAGCGTGCCGATCCGCCGCCCGAGCTGCTCGAACGCCTCGTCGAACAACGCCGTGAGCAGCCCGTTCTTGCCGCCGAACAGCGCGTAGACGGCGGTGGTCGAGGTTTCGCAGTCGCGGGCGAGCGTGCGGAGGCTCAGCGCCTCGGGGCCGCCGTCCGAGACGAGCGCCCCCGCCCGCTCGAGAAGGCGGGCGCGCAGCTTCTCGTCGTGGACCTTCGGACGAGCCATGCCGGCAGGTTAACCCGGCCCCTCCGGCCACGATCGGGTCAGTGCCGACGTTCGCTCCGCAAGCTCCGCTGGTGCCGATGTTCGCTCCGCAAGCTCCGCTGGTGCCGATGTTCGCTCCGCAAGCTCCGCAGCTCCGCTCAGGCGGGCATCACCGTGGCGGCGAGGGTGGCGGCGAGCTCGGCGCAGGCCGCGCGGGCCGCGGCGTCGGGGTGGCCGCGCACCTCGACCGGGGGTGCCACCCGCTGCCAACCCAGGGCGCCCGCGATCGTCTCGACGGCCGTGATCGCGCCTGCCGTGTCCAGGTTGCCGTGCACGTAGAGGCCGTAGGGCAGGCCGCGGGTGTCGTCGAGGACCGGGTAGTAGACGACGTCGAAGAAGTGCTTCAGCGCGCCCGACATGTAGCCGATGTTGGCCGGGGTGCCGAGCAGCACGGCGTCGGCGGCCAGCACGTCCGCGGCCCCGGCGGACAGGGCGGCGCGCCGCACCACCTCCACGCCGGTGATCTCCGGATCGCGTGCGCCGGTGACCGCCGCGTCGAGCAGTTCCGCCGTCGCGGGCGAAGGCGTGTGGTGCACGATCAGGAGCCGGGCCACAGGGTCATGCTGCCGGCCTGGAACTCTCCCACACAAAACCAATCCCAATTCGCTTATTTACATATTACCTATCACACCAACTACTAAACAACTCTACCCACTATCAGCTAAACTCACCGCAATACTCACCTAACTACGTTCTCAACTACTTCTAAACAACAAACACACAATACAATCATCACTCATCATCAGCAGATCTATCACAGGTTTTACATTCTGACGCGAACTTGGCGATCCGGGCGCTAGCGGTGTCAAGCTGTTCCTGCAGCTCGACAATGCGGGCGGCGTGAATCAGTGTCATACCCTGCTCGAACAGCTCCCCCCGTGGGACGCCGGAGCTGCAGCAGGGTGACATTGCTGTCGCCCCCTTGAATGGCAGCAGTGTCATTCCCTGCTGCAGCGTCCGGGCGCGCAGTAACGCAGGCTGTAGCCCATCAGTTGTGCTGCCTTCCCATCTTGAAACTTTTCAGTCTCTGTCTTCATCTTTTCTTACCTTTTTGTCACCCTAACCTCTCACACCTCTACCTATCTTCTCTTCTACCTTACTATCCTTCTATCACTTTCTTCTACTACACATTTTAATCTTCTCCCAACCTTGACTTCCTTACCCCTCTTCGTCGATGACTTCACTGATGATCCAGATGTTCCGCAGTTGTCCTGATGTTCACCCTCCGCTCTTCTCTACCCGTCGCCGTCCCTGTGTCGTCCACGTCCCCTCTAGTCGAACTCTACTGCTCGTACTGCAGACCATGTCTAGTGCTCCGGATAGATGTCCTTTCGCTGTCTCTCGTTTCGACTGCCGTATCGTACCGCTCGGACGTTCGTACATCTCTTGAGCCAGCTCGCTAGATCGTCGCCCCATCTGGTCGTGTGGTCTCTTGCTGGTCGAGATCTATCGCAGTCGCTCGCCTCTTGCTATCGTATCGTGTCGTACCGTCGTGTGCCGTCGGCTACCCGCCCGACCTCGCTCTCCAGCGCTTCCCGCCTTCGCCGTCGTGCGCTCTGTTGATCGCCGCCGAGCCCTCGTCCGCACATCGTCGCTTCTATACGGTCGGGTGTTGACGTGACATCGCAGACTCCGGGCCTGGACTTCTTCGGCGTCGTGTCGATCGCGCTATATCTGTTGACTCGAGCAGCTTCCGATGCTCGTCGATCGCACTCCGCGCCTGTCTACCGTTGAGCTGTTCATCGTCGATCTGCCACAGCACTGCTGTAGTCCGTCTCGAACACCACTCACATCGAGTGAATACGTTAACCATCGCTGCTACCAGCTCGTGAGTATCGAGAGCACAGACGACGCAGGCCGACGCTGTTGTGGATTCCGGTGCTCGATGGCACGGATCTGTAGGCGTACTGCAGTGGTGGTCCTGTCGCCGCGCGCCGTAGACCACCAGTTGCTGCATCAGCGGCTGTGGACGTTAGCCGAGCTGATGAAGCACCTCGTCATCCTCGAAGATCTCGTACGGTGACGAGCTGCGGAGTCTGAGATCGGGCGGCCAGTTGACCCCCTCCGCGGAACTCCTTTCGGACCTCCTGCCGCCGCGGACGTTCGCTACGGAGAAGGTGGTGGTCAGCGCTCTGCTCTAGCCCTTCGATCGAGTAGCGGGCACGCGTATGACTACTCGGTCACCGACGACCGCGTCGACATCGCGTCTTCGACGGCATCGGTCACGACATGGCCGCGGGACTTGCGACAACGCTGGCCCTGACGGCGGTGCGCTACGCCCGCCGCGGCCGGTACGTGACCTGCGCTCGCTCGCCGCGGCCGCCGATCGGCTGCTCACCGACCAACCCGCGCCGTTGCGGTTCGTCACCGCGGTTCTCTCGCGGCTCGACGGCGATACCGTCTTGTTGGAGTATCTGGTGGCGGGCCATCCGCCACCGATACTCATCCGGCGCGGTCTGGCGATCAGGGAACTCTCGCCGTGCCCGCGTCCGCCGCTGGGCGTCGTCGAGCAGTGGATGGCGGCACCGGTGTTATCCCTAGAACAGCTCGTACCGGGTGATCAGGTCGTCTTCTCTGCCGATGGAGTGTCCGAGGCCCGAAACGCTCGGGGTGAGTTCTTCGGCGAGCAACGGCTGATCGACTTCGCGGAGCGAGCCGAGCTCGACCAACTTTCAGCTCCGGAAACCCTGCGTCGGTTTGCCGCCGCGGTTCTGCGCTATCAGGCGGCCAACTGCAGGATGACGCGACTCTGATGATCGTCGATTGGACGTCGGGAAAGCAGCAACGCCTGTTCCCGAGTTCTTCCGTGCTGTGACGAGTGGAGGTGTCCGGCGCGGGTCGTCGTTGCCTGCATGGACACCGCGGTACGCGCTGCCGATGGCCGGCACCTCCGCGACAACGCGCAGCGGTTGGTCCGTGCATCCGACCGCGCCGCGTTGCGCGAAGGCGTTCTCCTACCGGCGGAAGCTTAGGCCATCGCTGCCTGGGGGCGGCTGAGTAGGTGGCGGCTGGCATCCGGGCCTGCGCTCCAGGACCCCGCTGGCCCGTGGTTGGAGCGCGGGGGTGCGCGTACGCACTGCGTCGACACGGTACGTCGACCCGCTGCGTTGACTTGGTGCACCACGTGAGGGGAGGTTCCGCGTGGCTACAAGCTCGATATACCCGGTGGCGCACGAACCGACGCGATCGGTGTGGACCGGCGTGCTGATCGGTGTGGGGGTGGCCGCGTTCCTCGATGAAACGGTCTTCCACCAACTGCTGCACTGGCACCACTTCTACGACCAGGCCGTTCTGGACGTGGGGCTGGTCTCGGACGGGTTCTTTCACGCAGGCAGCTGGCTGTGCGTCGTGGCGGGGTTGTTCCTCTTCGCCGACCTGCAGCGACGCCAGGCGACGTGGTCGGATGGTGTGGGCCGGGACGCTGATCGGGTGGGGCTTCTTCCAGGTTTACGACGCGCTGTTCCAGCACAAGTCCTCGGGCTCCACCAGATCCGTTATGGCGTGGGCCTGCTGCCCTACGACCTGGCGTGGAACATCTCCGGAGGGGTCGGGTTCGTCCTCGGCCTGTTGCTGCTGATGCTCACACGGCGCAGGGCCGCGCAGGCCGGACGGTGAGCGTGCTCGGGCCGGTCGGTCCCTGCCTGTCGGGCGTGGTCGACCGGCGCCGCCCGGCAGGCCCGTGAACGGTATGGCCTCCGCGCCGATGGTGCCGTGGTTGCTGCCGCTGGTCGTCGTCGTGCTCGGCGCGGCGGTCTACGTCGCCGCGGTGGCTCGACTGCGGAGACGCGGCGACCGTTGGCCGCCACGCCGCACGTGGTGGGCGGCCGTGGGTCTGGGAATCCTGGCGACGGCGCTCGTGCCCTTGCCGGTCCCCGGCCCGGCCTTCCCCCTGCAGGTCGCCCGCCATCTTCTGGTGGCCATGGCCGCGCCCGCGGCCCTTTCGCTCAGCGCACCGCTGACCCTGGCACTGCGCACCCTCCGGCCTCCGGCGCGTCGGTACCTGCTGGCCGTCCTGTCCAGCGGCGTCGCGGCGCCCTCACGTGGGCACCGGTCGTGCTGGTGCTCGAGATCGGCGCGATGTACCTCTACTACCTGACCCCGCTGTACATGCTCGCCGAGCATGTCGGTTGGCTGCACCCGTTCGTGCACGTCCACATGTTCCTGGCGCGCTGTCTGCTCAGCTGGTTCCTGATCGGCCGGGATCCGCTGCCGACTCGTCCGCACACGCGCACCCGCCTGCTCGTGCTGTTCGCGGCGGCGCGGTGTCACGACCTGATGGCGAAGCTGATGTACGCGCATCTGCTGCCGCGCGGCGCAGGAGCTCCCGGGAGCGTCGAACTCGGCGCACAGTTCATGTTCTACGGCGGCGACATCGTCTACCTGTTGCTCGCCACGCGTTGCTTCTGGACTGGTACCGCCGCGGCGCACGCTCGCTCGCTCGGGAGGAACGGCGCCGCGCCGCGTCCTGGTGTTCGCGCGGCGATGAGGGTACCCGAACACGACGTCGAGGACCGAAGAACCTCGTCATGAGCCAAGACACACGTGCGCCGCTCCGATGAGTCGCAGAAGGGCCCGCAGTGAGCGGAGCCGCGCCGTGCGAGGCTCAGCTTCGCCCAGCAGGGCCGCCACCTCCTCGCGCAGTGCCGCCATGCGAGCGGCCGCGCGGGCCCGCGCCGCGGGCACGTCGTCGTCCGGCGGTTCGACGACCTCCAGGTACGCCTTGAGCTTCGGCTCCGTGCCCGACGGCCGCACCACCAGCCGTTCCCCGGCGCGGCGCAGCACCAGCACGTCCGGCGCGGGGCGCTCGACCGTCCACCCGGCGGGCGGAGCGGCGCGCAGCCGTTCGACGGCGGCGTCGCGCTCGGTCGGGGCCATCCGCACCGAGATCCCGGCCGTCGCGTGGACGCCGTGCGCGCGGGCGAGCGCGTCGAGCCGGTCGGGGAGGGTCGCGCCCGCCGCCTTCAGGGTCGCGGTGAGATCACAGGCGACGACGGCCGCGGCGATGCCGTCCTTGTCGCGCACGGCATCCGGGTCGACGCAGTAGCCCAGCGCCTCCTCGTACCCGTAGACGAGCCCGGGGCCGCCGCGGACGATCCACTTGAACCCGGTGAGCGTCTCGGCGTAGCGCGCCCCGTACGCGGCGGCGACCGCGCGGAGCATGGACGACGAGACGACCGTCGTCGCCACCAAGGGGTCGGTGTAGCCGCCGCTGCGCAGGAGGTGGTCGCCGAGCAGCACGCCGGTCTCGTCGCCGGTGAGCATCCGCCACGGGCCGGGCACGGCCAGTGCGCAACGGTCGGCGTCCGGGTCGAGCGCGATCGCGAGGTCGGCGCCCACGTCGGCGGCCAGCGCGAGCAGCAGGTCGGTGGCGCCGGGCTCCTCGGGGTTGGGGAACGCGACCGTCGGGAAGGCCGGGTCGGGCGCGGCCTGCGCCTGCACGACGTGGACGTCGGTGAACCCGGCCCGCCGCAGCGCGTGCACGGCCGTCGCGCCGCCGACGCCGTGCATCGGGGTGAGCGCGATCCGCAGGTCGCGGGCGGTGCCACGGGGGAGCCTGCCGACCCGGTCGAGGTAGTCCTCTGTGACGTCGGACGTCGTCGCCGTGGACGCGGTCGGCACGGAGTGCGCGGGCGGTGCCGCCGCGATGGCCGCCTCGATCTCGGCGTCGGACGGCGGCGCGAGCTGGGCGCCGTCGGCGAGGTAGACCTTGTAGCCGTTGTCGGCGGCCGGGTTGTGCGACGCCGTGATCTGGACGCCCGCCACCGCGCCGAGGTGTCGGACGGCGAAGGCGAGCACCGGCGTGGGCAGCGGGGACGGCAGCACGTGCACGGTGAACCCGGCGCCCGCGAACACCTCGGCGGCGGCCGCGGCGAACGCGGACGAGCCGTGGCGGGCGTCGCGCCCGACGACGACGGTGCCCCGCTGGCCGCCCGGTTGTTCGCCGCGGACGAGCCACGCGGCGAGCCCCGCGGTCGTGCGGCGGACGACGGCGACGTTCATCCCCGACGGCCCGGCTCGCACCGGCCCCCGCAGCCCCGCCGTGCCGAATTGCAGCGGACCCGCCATGCGGGCGGCGAGCTCGTCGGCGGCGCCGGGGGTGCCCGCCATCGCGCCCGCGAGCACGCGGGTGAGCTCGTCGCGGGTGGCGGGGTCGGGGTCGTCGGCGATCCAGCGCGTGGCGGCGTCGCGCAGGGCCGGGGTCAACACGGCCGTGAGCGGAAAGTGGTGCCAGAGCACTTGTTTCCGCGCACGACCACCGGCGCGCTCATGCTCACGACACGAGCTCCCGCAGCAGCGCGCCCATCCGGCCCGCGGAAGCGGCGCCCGCGGCGAGCACCTCCTGGTGGTCGAGCGGCGCGCCGGTGATCCCGGCGGCGAGGTTGGTCACCAGCGACAGCCCGAACACCTCGAGGCCCTCGGCGCGCGCGGCAATGGCCTCCAGCACGGTCGACATGCCGACCAGGTCGGCGCCCAGCCCGCGCAGCATGCGGATCTCCGCGGGGGTCTCGAAGTGCGGCCCTGGAAGGCCCGCGTAGACGCCCTCTGCGAGCGTCGGGTCGATCGCACGGGCCCTCGCGCGCAGGGCGGGGGAGTAGAGGTCGGTGAGGTCGACGAAACGGGCGCCGACGAGCGGGGACGTCGCCGTGAGGTTGAGCTGGTCGGCGATCACCACGGGCTCGCCGACCGACAGCCCCTCGCGGATCCCGCCCGCCGCGTTGGTGAGCACGACCGTGCGGCACCCCGCCGCCGCTGCCGTCCGCACGCCGTGCGCCACGGGCTCGACGCCGTGCCCCTCGTACAGGTGGGTGCGACCCAGCAGCACCAGCACCTGGCGCTCGCCGACGCGCACCGAGCGGACCGTGCCGCCGTGGCCCTCGACCGTCGGGGGCCGGAAGCCCGGCAGCTCGGCCATCGCGAGCTCGTGCGCGGGCGCCCCGATGACGTCGGCCGCGGGCCGCCAGCCCGACCCCAGCACCACGGCCACGTCGTGCCGGGCGACACCGGTCCGTTCGGAGATGGCGGCGGCTGCCGCGGCGGAGGCGTCCATGCGCGGCAGCCTAAGCGGTGGGGGAGAACGCACCCGCGAGCGTCTGGAACAGGTCAGCCGAGGCCGAGCCCGCGGCGGTGCGCGGCACGGTCAGCGTGATCACCCACACCGTGCCGGTGCCCGGCACGATCCGCCGCCACGAGGTGCGCGCGTCGGTGCGGTAGGAAAGCGACACGGTGTTGCCTGCCGACGGGGCAGGCGCGTCCACGATCTCCACGCCCGGCACGGTCTCGGCGTCGTCCGTCTTCGCTGCGCGCGCCACCGTCAGCTCCTCCGTGCCGTTTGTGCTGGTGAACGCCACCGAGGTCGCCGAAGGGTGGCGCACCCAGCCGGTCGGGACGGGGATGGTGAAGCCGAGGGAGTCGTGGTCGAGCGCGGTGGGCGCGCTTGAGGTGGTGACGTTCTGCAAGGTGAACGGCGACTGCCCGGCGATCGACCGCGTGACCGCCCAACCCCCCAGGGTGCCTACCAGCACGACGACGGCCCCGGCGATCACGAGGCCTGCGGACGACCATCCGGTCGGCGGCCGTTGGTACGTCCGGGGGCGCGGCGGCAGGCCCGGCAGCGGTCCGGGGTCGGCGGCGAGCGGGGCGGCGTGCCGGGACGCGGCCGCCGGAAGGCGGGTGGAGGAGGTGGCGGAGTGGCGCGGTGGCGGCGGCGCGGGCGGGCGCGTGATCGCGACGGCCTCCATCGTCGGCGCGTCGGGGGAGCCGGGGTAGAGGGGGTCGTCCGGGTCGTCGATCAGCGGGCGCAGCCGCTGGCGCACCTCCTCGAGCGGCATCCGGCGCGCCGGGTCCTTGACCATCAGCGCGGTGATGACGTCCACCACCGGGCCCGAACCCCGGGGCCGCGGCACCTCGCCGTCGACGACCTCGGTGATCGTCGAGACCGGGTCGCCGTGGACGTCGTAGGGCGGGCGGCCCTCGACCGCGGCGAACAGGGTGGCCCCGAGCCCCCACAGGTCGGCCGCGGGCGTGACGGGCTGGCCCGCCGCCACCTCCGGCGCTATGTACGCGGGCGAGCCGAGGACGAGGCCGACGCTGGTCATGGGCGCGTCCGCGGCGTTGCGGGCGATGCCGAAGTCGGTGAGCTTGACGCGGCCGTCGTCGGCGATGAGGACGTTGCCCGGCTTGACGTCGCGGTGCGTGATGCCGCTGCGGTGCGCCGCGCGCAGGCCGCCCGCCGTGGCGAACCCGACGACCGCCGCCTGCGCCGCCGTGAGCGCGCCTTGCTCGCCGATCATCGTGGCGAGGTTCCGCGAGGGCACGAGCTCGAGGACGACGACCGGCTGCCCGTCGTCGACCACGACGTCGAACACCGTGATGACGTTGGGATGCGACAGCCCGCCCAACGCCCGCGCCTCCCGCATGATGCGCTCGCGCAGGTCCCGCGCTTCCTGCTCGGGGACGCCGGGGGGGACCTTCAGCTCCTTGATCGCCACCCGGCGTTGGAGCACGTCGTCATAGCCCGACCAGACGGTGCCCATCGCCCCGCTGCCCAGCTCCGAAGACAGCCGGTAGCGCCCCCCGACGCGGCGCTCCTGGTCGTTCTCGGTGCTCGGCACATGCCCATTCTGACGAGCCGGTGGTCACGTTCGGTGGGCAGCCCCCCATCCGGTGAGGTGCGGTTCGCGGTATCGACGCCGGGTATTCGGTACTCATGACAGGTGTGACGATCAACCGCGTGCTGCGCCGAGCGGCGTATTCCCCCGTTCGCCGCAGGATCGCCCATCCGCCTGTCGGTCGGCCGGGGTCCGTCCGCAGCAGACGGGCGACCCCTCGGCGCGGAGATCCCGTAGAGGCCGAATTGAGGTTGGTACACCGCCGTCCGGGTGAGCACCATGGACAGATGCACGTCAGGATCGCGTCCGGCTCATCGGGCTCTGCGGCTGCAGGTGTCGGATGACCGTGCTGGACGAGCACCACGACATCCTGCCCGTTGGCGCGCCGGACCTCGGCGCGGGCACCGGGCCTGCCTGGCTCGACGCCTGGCTCGCGGCGCACGCGGGCGAGCTCGTCGGTTGGCGGCGCTCGCTGCACGCGGTGCCGGAGCTCGGTCGGGCCGAGCGGCGCACCACCGCGTTCGTGGCGGCCGCGCTGATGGCGGCCGGGCTCGAACCCCGCACACTGCCGAGCGGCACCGGGCTGGTCTGCGACGTCGGGTTCGGCGAGCGCTGTGTCGCGCTGCGCGCCGACCTCGACGCGCTCCCGCTGCAGGAGGACACCGGCCTGCCGTTCGCCTCGACGGTCGAGGGCGTCATGCACGCCTGCGGGCACGACGCGCACACCGCCATGCTCCTCGGCGCCGGGCTCGCGCTCGCCGCGGCGCCCCCTTTGCCCGGCCGCGTGCGGCTGATCTTCCAGCCCGCCGAGGAGATCCAACCCGGCGGGGCGGTGGACGTGGTCGCCGACGGGGCGATGGGTGGCGTCGAGCGGATCTTCGCGTTGCACTGCGACCCGCGCCTGCGCGTCGGACGGCTGGGCACCCGGATCGGGCCGATTACGTCGGCGTGCGACGTGGTGGAGGTGCGGCTCACCTCGCCGGGCGGCCACACGTCGCGGCCGCACCTGACGGCGGACCTGGTCGAGGCCATCGGACTGCTGATCACCCAGCTGCCGCTGCTGCTCACCCGGCAGGTGGACCCGCGGTCGGGCACCGTGCTCGTGTGGGGCGCGGTGCACGCGGGCGAGGCGGCCAACGCGATCCCGCAGCACGGCGTGCTGCGCGGCACCCTGCGCACGGCCGCCCACGCCACCTGGGAAGAGCTGGAGCAGAAGGTCCGGGTGCTCGTCGCGGCGATCCTCGCGCCGCTCGGGGTCGGCTACACCCTCGATCACGTCCGGGGTGTGCCGCCGGTGGTGAACGAGGCCGTCAGCTCGGGGATGTTGGCCGAGGCCGCCCTCGCCATCGGCGGGCCGGAGGCGTCGGCGATCACCGAGCAGTCCAGCGGCGGCGAGGACTTCGCCTGGTACCTGGAGCAGGTGCCGGGCGCCATGGCGCGGCTGGGCGTCTGGTCGGGCACCGGGCCGATGCGCGACATCCACGCGCCGACCTTCGACCTCGACGAGCGCGCCCTCCCCTTCGGCGTGCGCGTCCTCACCCGTGCCGCGCTGTCCGCCCTGAGCGCCCGCGCCTGACGCCGAGAGCGGCGATCAGCGCACTAGGTTAGGTCAGACGGACTTGCGGCTCGGACGGTTGCGCAGGGCCGCCACGTAGTCGGCGGGGGCGCCCGCCAGCTCGGCCGCATCGGCGATCACCCCGAGATAGCGGGCGCTGGGCTCGCCGCCCTCGTAGGCGTCGAGCACGTAGATCCACGCCAACACGTCACCCTCGAGGGTGTGCACGCGCAGCCGCAGCTTCTTGTGCAACCCCAGCTCGCCGCCTTCCCAGCGGTCGAGCCGGGCGGCGTCGTGATCAGGCACGTCGTAGAGCACGACGAAGACCTGCTCACCCTCCTCCTCGACGACCGTGGACAGCGCGCCCTCCCAGGCGAAGTCCTCGCCGCCGAACGTCAGCCGCCACCCCTGTAGCCACCCGGTTCCGGCCATGGGCGAGAACGGGGCGCGCTCCTTCATCTGGGCAGGGTCCATGTTCGACCCATACGCGGCGTACAGCGGCACCGCACCAGAGTAGAGCCCTGCCTGCCGCGTACCGTGATCGGGGAACACGGCGAGCGACGAGGGGAAGGCTACGTTCGGTGACCCGCATCGTGATCATGGGTGGCGGCCCCGCGGGCTACGAGGCGGCGCTCGTGGCCGCCCAGCACGGTGGCGACGTCACCGTCGTCGAACGCGACGGCATGGGCGGCGCCTGCGTGCTCGACGACTGCGTCCCGTCCAAGACGTTCATCGCCTCCGCGGGGGTGCGGGTTGAGCTCGGCCGCGCCTCGGACCTTGGCCTCACCGCCGACCGCGACGCGATGGGCGTCGACCTCCCCAGGGTCAACGCGCGCGTCGTGAGCCTCGCGAGGGCCCAGTCGGCCGACGTGCGCGCCCGCGTCGAGCGCGAGGGCGTGCGGATCATCCGGGGCACGGCCGCGTTCGCCGACGAGCCGAGCGCGCGCGGGCTGCACGCTGTCGAAGCGCGCACGCCCGAAGGCGGGAGCGAGATCCTCCCGGCCGACGTCGTCCTCGTCGCCACCGGCGCCACCCCCCGCATCCTCGACGACGCCAAGCCCGACGGCGAGCGCATCCTCACCTGGCGCCAGCTCTACGACCTCAGCGCGCTGCCCGAGCACCTGGTCGTCGTCGGGTCGGGGGTGACGGGCGCGGAGTTCGTGTCGGCGTACGTCGAGATGGGCGCGCGGGTCACGCTCGTGTCCAGCCGCGACCGGGTGCTACCGGGTGAGGACGCCGATGCTGCGGCGGTGCTGCAGGACGTGTTCGCCGAGCGCGGCGTGGAGATCCTGGCGCAGGCACGGGCCGAGTCGGTGCGCCGCGACGGCGACGGCGTGGTCGTCACGCTCGCCGACGGCCGGACGATCGGCGGGTCGCATGCGCTGATGACGGTCGGGTCGGTGCCCAACACCGGCGACCTCGCGCTGGAGAAGGTCGGCATCACCACCGGGCGAGGCGGGTTCATCGCGGTGGACCGGGTGTCGCGCACGTCCGCGCCGGGCGTCTACGCGGGGGGCGATTGCACCGGCGTGCTGATGCTCGCCTCCGTCGCGGCGATGCAGGGGCGGATCGCGATGTGGCACGCGCTCGGCGAGGGCGTCACCCCGATCAAGCTCAAGACGGTGTCGGCCGCGGTGTTCACCCGCCCGGAGATCGCGACGGTGGGCATCAGCCAGCGCGCGATCGACGCGGGCGAGGTGCCCGCGCGGACGATCATGCTCCCGCTCTCGACGAACCCGCGCGCGAAGATGCAGGGCCTGCGGCGCGGGTTCGTGAAGCTGTTCTGCCGTCCGGCGACGGGGGTCGTCGTCGGTGGCGTGGTGGTGGCCCCTGTGGCCAGCGAGCTGATCCTGCCGATCGCGCTGGCCGTGCAGAACGGGCTCACGGTGGCCGACCTGGCGTACACGTTCTCGGTCTACCCCTCGCTGTCGGGCTCGATCACCGAGGCGGGCCGACAGCTGATGCGCCACGGCGACCTGGACTGATGCGAGCCTGAATCGGGGTTGCCTCCGGGGCATCCCTGATCCCGGACCCCCGCAGCACGCCGACGATCGAGGGCATGAGCATCGTGCCCGCCCCGTCGAAGGTCCCCGTCGTGCCCGTGGTCGCGGGGGCCGTCGTCGCGCAGTTCGCCGACGACGCCCTGCACCTCCTGCTGCCGTTCCCCGCGCTGTTGTCCGGCCTGCTCGCCATCGCGCTCACCGCGGGCGCGGCGCGCGTGATCACCCGTGGCCGGACCGCGCCTGCGGTCGCCCGCACCGGCCTCGCGGTCGGCGCGACGTCGGCGGTGCTCGGCCTGCTCGTCGGCGGGCTCGGGCTGGTGGCGATCCTGCTCGCGGCCATCACGGTCGTGGCAGGCGTCGCCGGTGCCGTGGTCGGACGCCCCAGTCCTTGATCTCGCCTCTAGTCCTTGATCTCGCAGAGCACCGTGCCCTGCGAGACGGAGCTCCCCGCCGACGCGGCCAGCCCGGTCACCGTGCCCGCCTTGTGCGCGTTGACCGGGTTCTCCATCTTCATCGCCTCCAGCACGACGACGAGGTCGCCTTCGGCCACCGTGTCGCCGTCGGACACCGCGACCTTGACGACCGTGCCCTGCATCGGGGCCTTCACCGCGTCGCCCGTCGCCGCCGCCGCGTGCGCGCCGCGGCGCTTGCGGGGCGACGTCTTCGCCACGGCCGCGGGTTCCGCGTCGCCGCCGAGCGCGAGGCCCGCGGGCAGTGACACCTCCAGCCGCCGCCCTCCGACCTCGACGACGACGGACTGCCGCTCCGGTGCGTCCTCGGCCTCGGCGCCGCCCTCGAACGGCTTGACCGTGTTGTTCCACTCGGTCTCGATCCACCGGGTGTGCACGCTGAACTCGTCGGTGGCGAATGCCGGGTCGTCGACGACCAGCCGGTGGAACGGCAGCACGGTGGCCATGCCCTCCACCTGGAACTCGGCCAATGCGCGGCGCGAGCGCTCCAGCGCCTGCCGCCGGTCGGTGCCGGTGACGATCAGCTTGGCCAGCAGCGAGTCGAACTGACCGCCGATCACCGAGCCCGTCTCGACACCCGCGTCGACGCGCACCCCGGGCCCCGACGGCAGCGTGAGCGCGGTGATCGTGCCCGGCGAAGGGAAGAACTTCCGCCCGGCGTCCTCGCCGTTGATCCGGAACTCGATGGAGTGCCCGCGCGGGGTCGGATCCTCGGTGAACGGGAGCCGCTCGCCCTCGGCGATGCGGAACTGCTCGCGCACGAGGTCCACCCCGGCCGTCTCCTCCGAGACCGGGTGCTCCACCTGCAGCCGGGTGTTGACCTCGAGGAACGAGATCAGCCCGTCCTGGCCGACGAGGAACTCGACCGTGCCCGCTCCGTGGTAGCCCGCCTCGCGGCAGATCGCCTTGGCGGACTCGTGGATCGTGGCGCGCTGCTCGTCGGAGAGGAACGGCGCGGGCGCCTCCTCGACGAGCTTCTGGAAGCGCCGCTGCAACGAGCAGTCGCGGGTGCCGACGACGACCACGCTGCCGTGCGTATCGGCCAGAACCTGGGCCTCGACGTGGCGGGGCTTGTCCAGGTAGCGCTCCACGAAGCACTCGCCGCGCCCGAACGCCGACACCGCCTCCCGCACGGCCGACTCGTACAGCGCCGGGATCTCCTTCTCCTCGCGCGCGACCTTGAGTCCGCGGCCGCCGCCGCCGAACGCCGCCTTGATCGCGATCGGGAGGCCGTATTCCTGCGCGAACGCCACCACCTCGTCCGGCCCGGACACCGGCTCGCTCGTGCCGGGGACGAGCGGAGCGCCTGCCCGCACCGCGATGTGCCGGGCGGTGACCTTGTCGCCGAGGTCGCGGATGGCCTGCGGGGTCGGCCCGATCCAGGTGAGTCCCGCGTCGATGACGGCCTGGGCGAAGTCGGCGTTCTCGGCCAGGAAGCCGTAGCCGGGATGGACGCCGTCGGCGCCCGAGCGTCGCGCGACATCGATCAGCTTGTCGATGGCGAGATAGGACTCGGCCGCGGTCGACCCGCCCAGCGCAAACGCTTCGTCGGCGAGCCGCACGAACGGGGCGTCGCGGTCGGGGTCGGCGTAGACCGCGACGCTGGTCAGCCCCGCGTCGCGACAGGCGCGGATAACGCGGACCGCAATTTCACCACGGTTCGCAACGAGGATCTTGCTCAGGCGCGGCACGGATCGGCCTCCTCCTCGAATGCCCGGGGGTCCCGGCACAACTTCCCCGGCAGTCTAGGCACGGGACAGGCTAGCCAGGGTGTGGGATAGCCGACGCTCACCACCGGCGAGAAGCAGGCTCACCGCGCGGCGCAGGCGGCCGAGGCAGCGGGGACGCGGTGGCGCGACGCCGTCGTAGCGCCAAAGGATCTCGCGTTCCCTGAGCTCGGCCGCGGCGGCGGCGGTCAACTGGGGGCGCAGGGCGCGGGCGAGGTCCCATCCCTCGCGCAGTGCGCCGCCGGGCCCGCGGCCCGCATGGTGGGCCGCGAACGTCGTCACCCAACGGGGGCCCAGCGACGCGGCGAGCACCGGCCAGTGCTTCGCCGCCTCGCCCGCGCGCTTGCGCAGCAGTGCGCGCCGGGTGACGGCGAGCCGGACGGGGTCGAAGCCGTGCGGGTCGGGGGCGCCCGCGACGAGGGCGGCGACGAGCGCGGCCTGTCGCGCGGCGAGCCCGTCCGTGCCGGAAACGCCGTCAGGCCGTGCTGAAAACCCCGGCTCGGCGTGTCGAATGGTCATGGGAGGGTCACCTGCGCGATCGCGGCCAGCTCGCCGGTCAGGACGGCGGCAGGCGGGTAGCGACCGTCGCGCTCCAACAGCACCGGCACACCCGGTGCGCGCTCGACAAGGTGCGCAAGCAGTCCGAGCACCGCGTCGGGGACGGGGTCGGTGTGCGTGTCGTGGTAGGGCCCGCCACCGGGGAGGTCGGCCTCGTCGTGGCGTACCCCGCCGCCCGCCACGTGCACGTAGCCGATCCGGTCGGCGGGCACGAGGTCGAGGATCCGGTCGAGCACCGCGCGGGGGTCCCGGCCGCGGTTGCGGGCGTTGGCGTAGACGTTGGCGACGTCCAGCAGGAGCAGCGCGCCCGTCCGTTCGACGAGCGCGGCCAGGAACTCCGGCTCGGCCAGCTCGTCGTCGGGCCAGTCGAACAGCGCGGCGATGACCTCGAGCGCGACCGGCACCGTCAGCTCGGCCTGCAGCTGGGCAACGTGATCGGCCAGCACGTCGAGCGCCTCCAGCGTGCGGGGCACCGGCAGCAGGTGCCCGACCTCGCGTCCCCCGGCGCGCACGAAGGCGATGTGCTCGCTGACCAGCGGCGCGGCCAGGGCCTCGGCGCAGGCGGCGAGGTGGGTGACCCGTGCCGGGTCGAGCGGCTCGGCACCGCCCAACGAGAGCCGGATGCCGTGCGGGATCACCGGAGTCCCCCGCTGCAGCAGGTCCACCACCCCTCGAGGTGGACCTGCTGGAGCGACCGACTCGGCGATGATCTCGCAGAACCCGAGACCCGGCGCGGTGGCGACCCAGCCCGCGATCTCGGGTCGCCAGCCCGCGCCGATCCCCCCGAGGCCCGGGACGCCGGTCCCCCCGGCCGACGTCCCGCGGGCAGGTGCGGCGCTCCGCGAACTGTTCACGTCAGCCGCCGCACCCGCCACCGCCGCAGCCGCCTCCCCCGCAGCTGCTGCCGCTGCCGCACGACGAGCCGCCCGAGTCGCCACCGCCCGACCAGCTCGACCCGCCGTCACCTGCGCTCATCCGCTGCACGGCGAGCTCGCCCGCGATCGCGGGGTCCGACGCCCACACCGCCGTCATCCCGAAGAGCCCGATCCCGAGCGCGGCCCCGACCGGCCCGTACAGCGCCCAGTCGGGTCGCTGCTTGGGCGAAAGGGCGTGGTTCTCGTCGCGAAGGGCGGCGAGCGTGCGGTCGCCGCGCCGGGTGCGCCGTGGGGCCGAGGACAGCAGGACGACCGCCACGATCGTCACGACGAGCAACGCGACCACGAGCAGGCCGACCGGCTTGGCGTTGGCGATGCCCGCAAGCAGCCGCACCAGGCCCAGCCCGGCCACGGCGACCATCCACCAGCCGGTGCCGCGGATCCGGCGGCGCTGCGCGTCGGAGAGCAGCAGGCCCGTGTCCATCAGCCGCCGCCCGATGCTCCCGAGCGCGGCGGCGACGCGGGTGTTGTTCGCGACCCACTTGCGGTGCGTCGGCGTCGCGACCGCGGCGTGCACGGCGCGCTCCAGCTCGTCCGGCCCGGGATCGGTGCGCGGGACGGCCTGCGCGTTGCCCCGCTCCGACCAGATCGCGCCGCGCAGCCGCAGCGCCGCGAGCGCGGACACCACGGCCAGCTCGGCGCCCCCGTTGAGGTAGGCGACGTCGTGCGGCCGGGTGCGGATCGCCAGGACCGGCTCGGCGGAGCCGGTCCGCGTGACCGCGCGCCGCGCCCGGATCGACGCGATCAGCGCGACCACCGCGAGCACGATGTAGAAGAGCAGGAAGGCGGGGCCGCTGATGCCCCAGGTTTCGCCCATCTCCGCCACCTCCTGTCAGACAGGTCACATACTGTCTCCGGAGCTGTGACGAGGGGAACGTTCTTCACACAGACTTGAGGTTTCGCCGCACCTGGTTCTTGATGCGGCCCAGCATGGCCGCCATCCCGCGCAGGCGCAGCGGGCTGACGGCCTGCCCGAGCCCCAGCGCGATGTAGAAGTCGTCGGGCACGGCGAGCACGTCCGCGGCGGGCTGACCGTCGAGTCCGGTGCTCATGATCGAGGCAAAACCCCTGGTCGTCGGGGCTTCCGGGGGTGCGGAGAAGTACAGGTGCACGGTGTGGTCGTCCGCGTCCTCGACCTCGACGGCCAGGAACAGCGGCGACTGGCACTCGTGGACCTGCTCCATCGTGTCGGCCGCGTCGGCGTAGCGGGCCGGAAGCTCGGGCAGCTCGCGGGACAGCTCCAGCAGCAGCTCCAGCCGCTGCTTCGGCCCGACGTCCGCGAAGTCCTCGACGAGCTCCGCGAGCGGCGCGGGCAGCGTCACGCCGATCCCCGTTCGGTTCCTTGGGCGATCGGCACCCGCACGGTGTTGCCCCACTCGGTCCAGCTGCCGTCGTAGTTGCGGACGTGGCCGAAGCCGAGCAGGTGGGTGAGCACGAACCAGGTGTGGCTGGAGCGCTCGCCGATGCGGCAGTAGGCGATGACGTCGTCGTCGGGCGAGAGGCCCTGCTCGGTGAGGTAGATGGCCTCGAGGTCGGCGCGTGGCTTGAACGTGGCGTCTTCGGCGGCCGCCCGGGCCCATGGCACGCTGGCCGCGCCCGGGATGTGGCCGCCGCGCACCGCGCCTTCCTGCGGGTAGTCGGGCATGTGCAGCAGTTCGCCGGAGTACTCGCCGGGCGAGCGGACGTCGACCAGCGGCCCGCCGAGGTGCGCGAGGACGTCCTCTCGGAAGGCCCGGATCGTGGTGTCGTCGCGCTCGACGACCGGGTACTGCGTCGGCTCCGGCTTGGGCGCCTCGGTGGTGAGCTCGCGACCCTCGGCCGCCCACTTGGCCCGGCCGCCGTCGAGGATCCGCACGTCGGGGTGGCCGAAGAGGGAGAACACCCACAGCGCGTAGGTGGCCCACCAGTTGTTCTTGTCGCCGTAGAAGACCACGGTGGTGTCGCGGCCGATGCCGCGCTCGCCGCAGATCTCGGCGAACCGGGCGCCGTTGACGTAGTCGCGGGTGACCGGTTCGTTGAGCTCCGTGTGCCAGTCGAGCTTCACCGCGCCCGGGATGTGGCCGGTGTCGTAGAGCAGCACGTCCTCGTCGGATTCGACGACGACGATGCCGGGGTCCCCGAGGTGCTCGGCGAGCCATGCGGTGGTGACCAGGCGCTCGGGGTGGGCGTAGGCGGCGAGCTTCGGATCGGTGTCCTGCGCGGCGGTCATGCTCGCCAGCCTAGTCGCGCCGCCACAGGTCCGTGACGCTCACGCCGACCGCCGCGAGCAGGCGTCGCACCAACGGAAGGCTGATCCCGATGACGTTGGAAGGGTCGCCGTCGATGCCCTCGACGAACCAGCCGCCGAGCCCGTCGAGGGTGAACGCGCCCGCGACCGACAGCGGCTCGCCGGTGGCGACATAGGCCTCCAGCTCGGCCTCTGACGGGCGGGCGAACCGCACCGCCGTGACGGCGTACCCCTCGGCCACGCGGTCGATCGCGCCGTCGGCCGTTCGCAGCACCGTGTGGCCGGTGACGAGCTCGCCGGTGCGCCCGGCCATCGCCCGCCAGCGCCGCCGGGCCGTCTCGGGGTCGCCCGGCTTGCCCTGCAGCCTGCCGTCGAGCAGCAGCATGGAGTCGCAGCCGACGACCACGGCGTCCGGGTGGGCGTCCGCGATCCGGCGGGCGACCGTGGTGGCCTTCGCCCCGGCCAGCGCGGTGACCCTGGCGCCTGCGCCGGCGTCCGGGGTGGCGGCGAGCAGGGCGGGTTCGTCGACGTCGGCGACCTCGACGAGCGGGTCGAGCCCGGCGGCCTGCAGCACACCGAGCCGGGCAGGGGAGGCGGAGGCGAGCACGAGACGCACACGCCGATCCTGCCCACACCGATGAGTTCGCCGACGGGCGGCAGTCACCAGAGCAACCGCGGCCCGCGACGAGAGGAACCCCGATGTCCGAGAGCACCGTCGACACCCACGTCGTCGGCGAAGGCGCCGACGCGATCACCTACGACGTACGCGGGAACCTCGCCGACGCCGCGCCCGACCGTCCGGTGCTGATGATCATCGGCTCGCCGATGGACGCGTCGGGCTTCGGCACCCTCGCGGGCCACTTCGCCGACCGCCCCGTTGTCACCTACGACCCGCGCGGCGCAGGTCGCAACCCGACCGACACCACGCCGGTGCCGCCCGAGCAGCACGCCGAGGACGTCCACCGCGTGATCGCGGCGCTCGGCGCGGGCCCGGTGGATCTGTTCGCGAGCAGCGGTGGCGCCGTCAACGCGCTGGCGCTGGTGGCCGCCCACCCCGACGACGTGCGTCGGCTCGTCGCGCACGAGCCGCCCACGGCCGTGTGGGTGCCCGACCGCGACATCGTGGTGGCGGCGTGCCGGGACATGGTGGAGACCTACCGGCGCGCGGGCTCGGGGCCCGCGATGGCCAAGTTCATCGCGCTGGTGATGTACGACGGTGTGCTGCCCGCGGACTACCTCGACCGGCCCGCCCCCGACCCCGCCATGTTCGGCATGTCGGCCGAGGACGACGGCAACCGCACCGACCCGCTGATGCGCAACATGCCGTCCTGCCAGCTCTACGAGCCCGACGTGGCGGCGCTGCGCGCGATGGGTGACCGGCTGGTGATCGGCGTCGGCAAGGCGTCCGGCGAGACGATGGCGGCGCGCGGCGGCCGGTCGGTGGCCGCCGAGGTGGGCGTCGCGGTCACCGAGTTCGCGGGCGGGCACGACGGCTTCCTCGGCGGCGAGTTCGGGCAGACGGGCGAGCCGGACGCGTTCGCGGCCGACCTGCGCGCCGCGCTCGCCTGACGGCCGAGCGCCCCGCAACCGGGGGGTGCGGGGCGCTCGGCCGCCAGCGCTAGCTCACCAGCCCGTGCCGGTACGCATAGCCAACGGCCTGGGCCCGGTCGGTGGATCAGCCGGGCCAGACCGACATGCGCCACGCGTGCGGGCCGACCCGCAAGGGATGCCGCAGGTGGCCTGCGCGGTCGACCCACCGGCTCGCCGCCCGCATCGGGTCGGTGGGCGGTGGGCTCGCCGCGAGCACCGCCAGCACGACGGCGAGCGCGGCCACTTCCACGTCGTCCGGCTCGCCCCGGACGATGCGGACCATGGGCTCGTGCGGGAGGTCGCTCACAGGGGGATGTTCCCGTGCTTGCGCGCAGGCCCTGCCTCGCGCTTGGTGGCGAGCGTCAGCAGCTCACGGGCGACGTAGTTGCGCGTGTCCGAGGGTTCGATCACGCCGTCGATGTAGCCGCGGTCGGCCGCGATGTAAGGGTTGGCGAAGTGGTCCTCGTACTCCTGCTGGAGTTCGAGGCGGCGGGCGGCGAGCTCGTCGCCGGTGAGCCCGGCGAGCTCCTTGCGGTAGAGGATGCTCACCGCTCCCGCGGACCCGGTGACGGCGATCTGCGCCGTGGGCCAGGCGACGTTGACGTCTGCGCCGAGGTGCTTGGACCCCATCACGACGTACGCGCCGCCGTAGGCCTTGCGGGTGATCACCGTGACCTTCGGGACGGTGGCCTCGGCGTAGGCGTAGATCAGCTTCGCGCCACGGCGGATGATCCCGCTCCACTCCTGCTCGGTGCCCGGCAGGAAGCCCGGCACGTCGACGAACGTCAGCACGGGCACGTTGAACGTGTCGCACGTGCGCACGAAGCGGGCGGCCTTCTCCGAGGCGTCGATGTCGAGGCAGCCCGCGAACTGCGTGGGCTGGTTGGCCACCACGCCGACCGACCGGCCCGCGATGCGCCCGAAGCCGACCACGATGTTCGGCGCGAACAGGGCATGGACCTCGAGGAACTCGCCGTCGTCGAGCACCCGTTGGATCACGCCGTGCATGTCGTACGGGGTGTTCGGCGAGTCCGGGATGATCGTGTCCAGCTCGGGGACGGGGTCCTTCCAGGACTCGGTGGGAAAGACGGGCGGGTCGGACAGGTTGTTGGACGGCAGGAACGACAGCAGCTCCTTGACGTAGGAGATCGCGTCTTCCTCGTTGGTGGCCAGGTAGTGCGCCACCCCGGAGCGGGCGTTGTGCGCCCGGCCGCCGCCGAGGTCCTCCATCTCGACGTCCTCGCCGGTCACCGTCTTGATCACATCCGGCCCGGTGATGAACATGTGGCTGGTGTTGTCGACCATCACGATGAAGTCGGTGAGCGCGGGGGAGTACACCGCACCGCCCGCCGACGAGCCCATGACCAGCGAGATCTGCGGGATCACGCCGGAGCTGCGCACGTTGCGCGCGAAGATCTCGCCGTAGAGGCCGAGCGCGACGACGCCCTCCTGGATGCGCGCGCCGCCCCCGTCGTTGATCCCGATCACCGGGCAACCGACCTTGGCGGCGACGTCCATGACCTTGACGATCTTCTCGCCGTACACCGCGCCGAGCGCGCCGCCGAAGACGGTGGCGTCCTGGCTGAACACGGCGACCTGCCTGCCGTCGATCGTGCCGGTGCCGGTGACGACGCCGTCGCCGTACGGGCGCCGCTCCTGCATCCCGAAGTTGATGGAGCGGTGCCGGGTGAGCGCGTCGAGCTCGACGAAGGAGCCGGGGTCGAGCAGCATCTCCAGGCGCTCGCGGGCGGTGTGGCGACCCTTTTCGTGCTGGCGCTCGACCGCCTTCGGGTCGGTCTCCAACTCCGCTCTGCGCTTGCGCAGGTCGGCCAGCTTGCCTGCGGTGGTGTGCAGCTCGGGCCCATCGGTCTTGGCATCGGTCTCCGGCGCGGCGGTCATGCCGCGGAGCCTAAACCCGCCGGTGACGGCGTGAAGGCGGTCTCCGTCACGTCGGTCGGCGACGCTGCGTGCCCACTGGTCGCGGTCAACCGCGTTGGTCACCACAGGATCACCCCGACGGCGGTAGCGTTCGCGCGCATGAACCGGACCGCCCGGCCGCTCGACCACGACGCCGTCCGCGCTGCGCTCGTCGGACTGTGGACGCGGGTCGACATCGTCGAGCGCACCGGCTCCACCAACGCCGACCTGCTCGCCGCGGCGGCCGCGGGTGCCCCCGATCGCACCGTGCTCGTCGCCGAGCACCAGGAGGCCGGGCGGGGGCGGCTGGCGCGGACGTGGGTCTCGCCGCCCGGCTCCGGGCTCACCGTGAGCGTGCTGCTGCGGCCCGAGGGCATCTCCCCCTCGAGGCTGGGCTGGCTGACCCTGCTCGCGGGCCTCGCCACGTACGACGCCGTGCGCGGGCTCACCACCGTCCCCTGCGGCCTCAAGTGGCCCAACGACCTGCTGCTGGGGCCCGCCCAGCGCAAGGTCGCGGGCATCCTCGCCGAGGTCGCCGACCCGCACCGGCCCGCGGTGGTCGTCGGGATCGGGCTGAACGTCGCGGCCGCCCCCGCCGACCAGCCGGGGGCGACCTCGCTCGCCGCGGAAGGGGTCGAGGTCGGGCAGACCGAAGTGCTCATTGCGGTGCTGACGGCGCTGGCCCGGCGCGAAGCGGCGTGGCGCGAGGGGCGCGGGGATCCCGACACCACGCGGGTGCGCGCCGACTACCGGGCGGCCTGCCTCTCGCTCGGGGAGCCGGTGCGGGTGGAGCTGCCGGGCGGGTCGATCCACACCGGCATCGCAGAGGACGTCGACACCGACGGCAGGCTGCTCCTGCTCGACCCGGCGGGACACCGTCGAGCGGTTGCGGCAGGCGACGTCGTGCATCTGCGCTCGGCGGGCCAGCATCCGATCTAAGGTGACCGCGTGGCCTACCCGGACGAGCTGCTCGTACCAGGCGAAGAGATCATCATGCACAAGCACCCGCACTGGAAGATGCTGATCCTTCCCGTGTTGGTGCTGCTCGTCGTCGTCGCGGTGGTGAGCTATCTCGCGGCGGTGATCGGTGCGCAGTCCTGGTCGCCGGTGGCGCGGCTCGTGCTGGCCGTCATCGGGCTCGGGCTGGTCGTCCGCTGCACGCTGGTGCCGGTGATCCGCTGGCGCACCACGCACTTCGTCGTCACCAACCGCCGGGTGCTGGTCCGCGAGGGCCTGATCACCCGGCGTGGCATGGACATCCCGATGCGCCGGATCACCGGCGTCGAGTTCCGGCAGGGCATCTTGGAGCGACTGCTGGGGGTCGGCACCCTGGTGATCGAGTCACCGTCGGAGGACGCGCTGGAGTTCCGTGACATCCCCGGCGTGGAGTCGGCGCACGCGCTGCTCTACCAAGAGGTCGCGAAGGGGACCTGAGGGGCGGTCGAAACCCCGCGTCAGGCCTGCTCCCTCGCGCCGAACATGTTGGTGAACGTGCTGTGGAACACCAGCACGTCGCCGCGGTGCAGGCGGGCGCGCAGCTTCACCAGCCCCAACTCCGGGCGGCTGCGCGAGCGGCGGGCCTCGAGCACTTCCATCGAGGCCCGCAGCTCGTCGCCCGCGAACACGGGTGCAGGCCACGCGAGCTCCTCGCCGCCGGGGGAGCCGAGCGACGCGGCCTTGTTGAGCACCTCGTCGACGTACAGGCGCATCCACAGCACCGCGGTGAACCACCCCGAAGCCGACAGCTTGCCGAAGATCGACTTCTGGCCTGCCTCCTCGTCGACGTGGAAGGGCTGGGGGTCGAACCGGCGCGCGAACGCCACCATCTCGGCGCGGTCGACCACGGTGGTGCCGAGCTCGAACACCCGGCCAGGAGCGAAGTCCTCGAAGGCCAGCGCGGTCACGAGAGCGCGGCCAGTCCGGCCTCGGCGACCGTCTGGTCTTGGGTGTAGTGCCCGCCGCTCACGCCGATGGCACCGACGATCGCGTCGCCGATGGTGATCGGGTAGCCGCCGCCGAAGATCACCAGGCGCTTGATGCCGCCGACCGCGCCGGAGGCGAGCGGGGCATCGTCCTTGATGAAGTCGTGCCAGCCGTGCGTGGGCATGCCGAACCCGACGGCCGTGTACGCCTTGTCCTGCGCCACCTGCGTGGACAGCAGGGGGGCCCCGTCCATGCGGGAGAACGCCTTGAGGTTGCCGCCGGGGTCGGCGATCGCGATGCACATCGGCACGCCGATCTCGGTCGCCTTGGCCTCGGCGGCGGAGATGGCCCTGTGAGCGGCCTCGGTGGTGATCGTGGGTACGGAGACGGTGTCGGCCATGGGGCCCTCCGGACTGGTCGGCGGTAACTTCTGCCATCTTCGCGCTGAGCGAACCCGCCTCAGGGGAATTGAGTCGACAAGACTCATGTTGCACGGGATACGAGGCCGGGTGGGACCGGCCCGGAGCATCAAGGAGCAGCACATGAGCACTCTCACCCTATGGTCGCGGCGCGACCCCTTCGCCGATTTCGACGCGATCGCGCGGCGGGCGTTCGGTCCGACGGCCGGGTTCACGCCCAGCGCCGAGATCGTCCGTGACGGCGACGACGCGGTGGTCCGGCTGGAGCTGCCGGGCATCGACGTCGAGAAGGACGTCACCGTCGAGATCAAGAACAACGCCCTGGTCGTCCGGGGCGAGCGGCGCGACGAGCGCGCCGAGGAGCGCGAGGGCCGCAGCCTTCGTGAGGTCCGCTACGGCGCCTTCCGCCGCAGCTTCGGCCTCCCGGCGCACGTCACCGCGGACGCGGTGGCCGCGTCGTACGACGCAGGCGTTCTGACCGTCCGCGTCACCGGCGCCTACGCAGGCAGCACGGCGCGGCAGATCCCGGTCACCACGACGGCCCCGGCCGCTGTGGACGCCGCTGTGGAGGACGCCCCCGAGTCCGCCGAGGCTCCTGCCGAGGCCTGATCGTCGGCCCGGACCCCACGCGGGGTCCGGGGACTCACGACACGAGGCCGACGGCCCTGGCAGGCCGCACCCTTCGTGCGGCCTGCCAGGGGAACCTCGGGATCAGCGACCGATGACGGCGCGGGCGGCGTCGTGCAGCACACCGTTGGTGGTGAGGGCGTCGCCACCCGCCCAGGTCGCGGCGCCGGTGAGATCGGTCAGCCTGCCGCCCGCCTCGGCGACGACCGGGGCGAGCGCGGCCAGGTCCCACGGGTTCGCCACCGGGTCGACGGCTACGTCCAGCACCCCCTCGGCCACGAGGACGTGCTGCCAGAAGTCGCCGAACGCGCGTGTCTCCCACACCGCGTCGACGAGTGCGAGCCACCGGTCCATGCGTCCCTGTTGTCCGAAGACGCGCAGGTCCGTCGTGGACAGATAGGCGTCGCCGAGCGCGGCGACCCGCGACACCGCCATCCGCCGGGGCGCCGCACCTGTCGCGTCCGACGTCCATGCGCCCTGCCCGATCGCGCCCCACCACCGCCGCCCCAGCGCGGGTGCGCTCGCGACGCCGACCGTCGCCGTGGCGTCGACCGTCAGCGCGATCAACGTGGCCCACGCGGGCATCCCGCGGGAGAAGTTCTTGGTGCCGTCGATGGGGTCGAGCACCCAGCCCCGCCCCACCCCCACGGCGTTGCCGCCGCCTTCTTCGCCGAGCACCGCGTCGCCAGGCCGTTCGACGGCGATCAGCGCACGCAGCACCTCCTCGGCGGCGGTGTCGGCGTCGGTGACGGGACTGCGGTCGGGCTTGGTCGTCACCTGCAGGTCCGCGGCCCGGAACCGGGGGAGCGTGACCGCGTCGGCCGCGTCGGCCAGCCGCAACGCGAGCGCGAGGTCGGCGGCGAGGTCGGCGGCGAGGTCATCCGCGGAGTCCATGGGCACACCCTGCCGCACCGTCCACACCGGGAGCACAGACGACCCGGCATAAGCTGCGGACGTGACTACGGTCCTGCTCGCCGAGGACGACGCCGCCATCGCCGAGCCGCTCTCGCGGGCGTTGCAGCGCGAAGGCTACGAGGTGTCGGTGGCCGACGACGGTCTAGTCGCACTGGAGCACGTCCGCGCGGGCGGGGTGGACCTCCTCGTGCTCGACCTCGGCCTGCCCGGCATGGACGGCCTGGAGGTCTGTCGACGGATCCGGCTCGAGGTGCCCGATCTCCCCGTCCTCATGCTCACCGCCCGCACCGACGAGGTCGATTTCGTCGTCGGCCTCGACGCGGGCGCCGACGACTACGTCGGCAAACCCTTCCGCCTCGCCGAGCTGCTGGCCAGGGTGCGCGCCCTGTTGCGGCGGCTGACCCCCGAGACCGTCGAGGTCGGCGGCGTGCGCATGGAGCTGTCCGGGCGGCGCGTGCTCGTCGACGGTGCCGAGGTCGGCCTGGCCAACAAGGAGTTCGAGCTGCTGCGGGTGCTGTTGCTCCGCGCCGGGCAGGTCGTCACCCGTGAGGAGATCCTGCGCGAGGTCTGGAACGACCCGGACCTCAAGACGTCCAAGACGCTGGACATGCACATGTCCTGGCTGCGCCGCAAGATCGGCGGCGAGCACCGGATCGCGACCGTGCGCGGTGTCGGGTTCCGCTTCAACCACGATTAGGGCCCTAAGCCGTGCGCCGCCGGATCCTGCAGTCCACGCTGCTCGTCGTGACGATCACGGCGCTGGTGCTCGGCGCCCCGCTCGCGGTCACCACGTGGCGGCTGGTGGAGGACATCACCCGCGGCGACCTCACCTCGCTCCTCGAACGCGTCGAGGCCCGCCTCGAGGACGAGGGCACCACGATCCCGGACGCGGAGCTGCAGCTCGCCGTGCCGTCGAACGGGCAGCTGGTGCTCCAGCAGCCCGGCCAGCCGGTGCGGCGGATCGGCGTGGACGTCGGCGAGAACCCGGTGAGCGAGTCGCTGCCGTTCGGCATCGGCGGCGTGATCACGCTGGAGGAGCCGCGGTCGGCGATGCTCACCCAGCAGATCCAGGCGACCGTGGTGGTGATGCTGCTGGTGCTGCTGTCGGTGGCGGCGGGCACGGTGGTCGCCACGGTCACGGCACGACGGCTGGCCGAGCCGCTCTCCGGCGTGGCCGACCGGGCGGCCCGGCTCGGCGCGGGCGATTTCCGCGCCGCGCCCCGCAGGCACGGCATCCCCGAGCTCGACCGGGTCTCCGACGTGCTCGACACGTCCGCCGCCGCCCTCTCCGAGCTGGTCCAGCGCGAGCGTGAGCTGGTGGGTGACGTCTCCCACCAGCTGCGCAGCCGGATCACCGCCCTGCAGCTCCGGCTCGACGAGCTCGCCAGCCACCCCGATCCGGACGCTCGCCGCGAGGCGGTGGCCGCGTTGGAGCAGACCGAGAAGCTCTCCGCGGTGCTCGACGACCTGCTGGAGGCCGCACGCGCCGCGCGGGCCGCGGGCGCCCAGCTGCTGGACCTGCGGGAGGTGCTGGTACCCGTGGTCGAGGAGTGGCGTGCGACCTTGCGCACCGAGGGCCGCGCGCTCAAGGTCCGCCTGCCCGACGGGCTGCTGGCCAGGGTGACGCCCGCGCGGATCCGGGAGGCCGTCGGCGCCCTCGTGGACAACGCGCTCCGCCACGGCGAGGGCGCGGTCACGCTCACGGCACGTCCCGCGGAGGGCAGCCTGGTCATCGAGGTCGCCGACAGCGGGGCCGGGGTGCCGGAGGACCTGGTGCCGCACGTCTTCGACCGGGGCGTGTCCGGCGGATCGTCCACCGGGCTCGGGCTGGCGCTGGCGCGCGCCCTCGTCGAGGCCGACGGCGGGCGGCTCGAGCTCTCCCGCATGCGCCCGGCACTGTTCACGATCTTCCTGCCTGCGGCGCGGGCCGACGACGTGATGGGCTCCCCGCGGCCCTCGCGCGGGCCCCGGTAGCTATCCCAGGGGTACCTGGCGGCGCACGTTCTTGTGCGGGAACACGAACCGCCGGAACGCCCACCACCGGAACGCCATCCCGACGAGCGTGCCGACGATCTGGCCGCTCACGAAGTCGGCCATCTCCTGCGTGAACAGCGACACCCCTGGCACCTTGAGGTCGAGCACGTACCGCGAGACCGCGAGCGGCGCGGAGTAGACCGCCACGCCGATGCCGCTGATCACGAAGAACAGCAGGGCCTCGTGGTGGCGCTCGCGGCCGCCCCGGGTGCGGAACGACCACTCGCGGTTGAGCACGTACGACACGATCGTCGCCAGGAGCACCGCGATCACCTTGGCGGTGAGCGGCTTCGGCTCCAGCACGGTGGTCTTGAGGGTGAGGAAGACGGCGGTGTCGATGACCCACGTGGTGCCGCCGACGATCGCGAACTTGACCAGCTCGCGGTGGCGGATCGCCACGTCGCGGTAGGGCTGCGGGATGGTGCCCAGCACCGTCTCGACCACGCTCACTCCATTGATCGTGCCAGACCGGGCCGCGGCGGGCCGCGCCGGTAGGCTCCCCGCACCGTGGACGCACCTGGATCCGAGGCGGGGCTGCCCGTCGTCGGCATGATCGGGGCCGGGCAGCTGGCCCGCATGACGCATCAGGCCGCGATCGCGCTCGGGCAGTCACTGCGAGTGCTCGCGGCCGGGCCGGGCGACCCCGCGGCGCAGGTCACCCCGGACGTCCGCCACGGGGTGCCGACCGACCTCGCGGCGTTGCGGGCGTTCGCGCGCGGCTGCGCGGCCGTCACCCTCGACCACGAGCAGGTGCCGCTGGAGCACCTGCGTACGCTGGTCGCCGACGGCGTCGCCGTGCACCCTGGCCCGAACGCGCTCCGGCACGCGCAGGACAAGCTCGTGATGCGGCGACGGCTCGCCGAGCTGGGGATCGCCGGGCCGCGGTTCGCTGAGATCACGACACCGGACGACCTGGCCGCGTTCGTCGCCGCCCACGGGCCCGCGGTGCTGAAGGCCGTCCGCGGCGGCTACGACGGGCGCGGCGTGTGGCTCGATCCCACCCCGGAGCTGGTCGACGAGCTCGTGGCGGCGGGAACGCTTCTGATGGCCGAGCAGCGCGTGCCGATGCGCAGGGAGCTGGCGGCGCTGGTGGCGCGCTCGCCGTTCGGGCAGGCGGCGGCGTGGCCGGTTGTCGAGACCGTGCAGGCCGACGGCCAGTGCGTCGAGGTGCTCGCCCCGGCCCCCGGGCTGGCCGACGAGCCCGCCGCGGCCGCACAGGAGCTGGCGCTGCGGATCGCAAACGAGCTGGGCGTGACCGGGCTGCTCGCGGTGGAGCTGTTCGAGCTGGCCACCGGCGAGGTCGTCGTCAACGAGCTGGCCATGCGCCCGCACAACTCGGGCCACTGGACGATCGAGGGTGCGCGCACGTCGCAGTTCGAGCAGCATCTGCGTGCGGTGCTGGACTACCCGCTGGGGGCGACGACGCCCACCGCGCCCGTCGTCGTCATGGCCAACGTGCTGGGTGCCGCGCGACCGGTCGCGATGAGCCCGGAAATGAGCATGGACGAGCGGCTGCACCACCTCTTCGCCCGGTTCCCCGACGTCAAGGTGCACCTCTACGGCAAGGCCGAGCGGCCCGCCCGGAAGGTCGGGCACGTCACGGCGTTGGGGACGGAGATGGGCGAGGTCCGGCGGCGGGCGGCGCTCGCGGCCCGGTGGCTGTCCGAGGCGACGTGGGCGGACGGGTGGTCGGAGCACGTCGGCGCGCCTGCCCCCACGGTGCAGCAGGGTGACACTCCTGCTGTTCAGTGGCAGCAGGGTGACATTCCTGCAACGGGGGCGGCGCAGGCGGAGGGGGTGCACGATGTCGGGTGAGCCGCGGGTCGGCGTGATCATGGGCAGCGACTCGGACTGGCCGGTGATGCAGGCCGCCGCCGAGGCGCTCGCCGAGTTCGACGTCGACTGCGAGGTGGGCGTCTACTCCGCGCACCGCACACCGCAACGGATGCTCGACTACGCCACCGCGGCCGCGGGCCGGGGAGTGCAGGTGATCATCGCGGGGGCGGGCGGCGCGGCGCACCTGCCCGGCATGGTCGCTGCGGCCACGCCGCTGCCCGTGATCGGCGTGCCGGTTCCGCTCGCCCGCCTGGACGGGCTGGACTCCCTGCTGTCGATCGTGCAGATGCCCTCAGGGGTGCCGGTGGCCACCGTGGCGGTCGGCGGCGCGCGCAACGCGGGCCTGCTCGCCGTGCGGATCCTCGCCGCGACCGATCCGGCGTTGCGCGACCGGATGATCGCCTTCCAGGCCGATCTCGCGGGCTCGGTGCTGGCCAAGGACGCCGCGCTCAAAAGCATGTGGCGCGACGGCTCCGGGCGGTCGTAGGGTGGCGTTACACAGGAGAGGAGGTGGTCCAGCGTTGAATAGCCCATGGACTTGTGAGGTGGCTGTCCGCTAGCACCACGGGACATTCTCCGACGGTTGTGGAGCCGGATGTGGTGCCGGCAAATCCCCGACAGTCACCCGTGATCCCCGGGCCCGAGCCAGTCCAGCTCGGCGTGCGCATTCGCTGCGGCCCGGGGATCACGCATGTCCGGTGCGGGTGTGCGGCACACCTGCCGTGAGCCACTCCCGCAGCGCCACGTTGTGCGCCGCGACGCTCGCCCCGACCACCGCGGCCCGCCGTCGGGCCGTCGGGCCATGCGCGCACGCAATTAAGGTTTGCCCCATGAACCCTGATTTCGACGCCTTTCGGCTCAACAAGGAGCACGAGGCCCTTCGCGAGGCCGTGCGGGCCCTTGCGGAGAAGGAGGTCGCGCCGTACGCGGCCGAGGTGGACGAGCAGGGCCGCTACCCGGTCGAGGCGCGCGACGCGCTGGTCAAGGCGGGCTTCCACGCCGTGATCATCCCCGAGGAGTACGGCGGCCAAGGCGCCGACAAGCTCGCGAGCGTCATCGTGATCGAGGAGGTGGCGCGGGTCTGCGCCTCGTCGTCGCTGATCCCTACGGTCAACGGGCTCGGGCTCACCCCGATCCTGCTCTCGGCCTCCGACGACCTGAAGCGCCAGGTGCTGCCGTCCATCGCCGCGGGCGAGCAGATGATCAGCTATGCGCTGAGCGAGCGCGAGGCGGGCTCCGACGCCGCCTCGATGCGCACGCGCGCCCGTCGCGACGGCGACACCTGGGTGCTCAACGGCACCAAGTGCTGGATCACCAACGCGGGCGAGTCGCGCTGGTACACCGTCATGGCGGTCACCGACCCGGAGAAGAAGGCCAACGGCATTTCGGCGTTCGTGGTGCACGCCGACGACCCTGGCTTCGAGGTTGGCCCCAAGGAGCGCAAGCTCGGCATCAAGGGCGTGCCGACCCGCGAGATCTACTTCCAGGACTGCACGATCCCCGCCGACCGGATCATCGGAGCGGAGGGCACGGGCTTCAAGACCGCGCTCGCCACGCTCGACCACACCCGCCCGACGATCGGGGCGCAGGCCGTCGGGATCGCGCAGGGGGCGCTCGACACGGCGATCGCGTACGTGAAGGAGCGCAAGCAGTTCGGCAAGTACCTCGCCGAGTTCCAGGGCCTGCAGTTCATGCTCGCCGACATGGCGATGAAGGTGGAGGCGGCGCGCCAGCTCGTCTACGTCGCCGCGTCGCGGGCCGAGCGCGGCGAGCGCGACCTCGGGTTCATCTCGTCGGCCGCAAAGTGCCTGGCGTCCGACACGGCCATGCAGGTCACCACCGACGCCGTGCAACTCCTCGGCGGGGCAGGCTACACCAAAGACTTCCCGGTCGAGCGCATGATGCGGGACGCGAAGATCACCCAGATCTACGAGGGCACCAACCAGATCCAGCGCGTCGTCATGGCCCGCTCCCTCCTCCGCTGAGCTGTGAGTGGAAACGAGTGCCATAGCACTCGTTTCCACTCACAGCTCAGTTCACGCAGGGCACCCCGGCCGCGGTGATCGGCGCCTCCAGAGGGGTCGGGGGCGGCGGTGTGGTGGCGGTCGTGGGCGCCAGGGTGCGGTCGAAGTCGCTGCCGAGCACCACCTGGAGATGGCCGGGCGAGACGCCCTCGTCGACCCGCGCCGTCGCGATCCCGCCCAGGTGCGCGGCGAGCTGCTCGGCCGCATCCTCGTCGTTCGCCGTGTAGTTGACCACGGATTCGTCGACGCGCCCCGAGGTGTCCAGCGTGCCGCGCAGGAAGCCCTGCCCGCGCATCAGCGCCATCACCTGGCCGCCGAGGCCGTCGGCGTTCGAGCCGTTGCGCAGGTCGACCACGTAGCGCGACGGGATCACGCTGTACGGCCCCGGCTTCGTGCGGGCCGCCCGCTTCGCCGCCTCCGCCGCGGCCGCGTCCTGCGCCTCGATCCGCTGGTCGACGAACTCGTGCACGGCCGAGGTGTCGACGAGCACGACGTCGCCGCGGCTGTTCGTCTCCTGGCCCGCGGTCGGGATGGTGACGAACGCGATGTCGCCCTTGGCGATATCGGCCGCCTGCTGGGCAAAGGTGAGCAGGTCCCAGCCGGAGTCGATCACCACGGACTGCTGGGCGACCGCGAGCAGCGCCCCCAGCGCCGACGGGTCGGTCAGCGTGCCCGCGGAGAGCAGCTTGTCGGCGGTGGCGGCGAGGAACACCTGCTGGCGGCGGATCCGCGACAGGTCACCCTGCGGCAGGCCGTGGCGTTGCCGGACGAACGCGAGCGCGGTGGCCCCTTCGATCGCCTGCACGCCCGCGGCGAAGCGCGCGCCGGACAGCCCGTCGCGGGTCGGCGCCGCGAGACACACGGTCACGCCGCCGATGGCCTTCGTCAGCGTGGCGAAGCCGACGAGGTTGACCTCGGCGTAGTGGTCGATCGTGAGCCCTGTGAGGTCCTCGACCGCGCCGATCAACGCGGTGCGTCCGCGCGCGCCCGCCTCGGCGCTGATCTCCCGACGGTCCTGCGCGCCGTCGGCCACCAGCTCCTGCTCGGCGATCGCCTTCACGGCCGGGTACGCCGCGTTGATCTTGTCGCGCCGGTAACCGGGGATGTCGACGTAGGAGTCGCGCGGGATGGAGAACGCCACCGCGGCGCCACCCCCCGCGGGCAGGTGCAGGACGATGATCGTGTCGGAGTTGAGCACGCCGGTGTCGGGTCCGCCGTGCAGTTCGTCGAGCACCGACTGGGGCAGCGGGTTGCCCTGCGCGTCCTCCCGGCTGTCGACGCCGACGAGCAGGATGTTCTGCCCGCCGCCCGCGCTGCGGCCCCCGATCACGTCGGTGGTGACGATCCCCGCGGTGACGTTGCGGTACAGCCCCCACGCGGCGCCGGTGACCACGAGCACGACGGCCGACGCGACCGCCGTGCCGATCCGCAGCCTGCGGCCGACCGTCTGCAACGACACCGGGCGGCCGGTCGTGAGTGGACGGACGAGATCGAAGGTGCGCACCGCTCCACCTCCGCTCCGATTCGGCCCGGCGTCTAGGGTGCATCACAGGGCAAGCCCCCGACTACCCTCGGGAGCGCGTGTCGCGGGTGACCGGCGTGTCGGCCCGAGCGTCACTGTCGGTGAGCAAGGAGAGGCGTCGTCGGTGCCCGAGAAGCTGTCGCTGCTGCTGCCTGTTTGGGCCGGTGACCAGCCCGAATACCTCGCCGTGGCGTTCACGTCCAGCGTGCAGGAGCAGACACGGCCGCCCGACCAGGTCGTCATCGTCCGTGACGGTCCGGTCCCGCCCGCGCTCGCCGCGACGATCGCGGAGCTGGCGGCGACGAGCCCGGTGCCGGTCGAGATCGTCGCGCTGGACCGCAACATCGGCCTCGGCCCCGCGCTCGACGTCGGGCTCGCGGCGTGCACGCACGACGTCGTGGCCCGCATGGACGCCGACGACCTCTCGCTCCCAAACCGCTTCGCCGTCCAAATGCCGATCATCGAAGCGGGCCACGACCTGGTCGGCGCGGGCCTGGTGGAGTTCGGTGCGGACGCGCAGGACGTGGTCGGCACCCGCACGCCACCCACCGACGCCGCCGCGATCGCCACGCGGGCCCGGTTCGCCGACCCGTTCAACCACCCGACCGTCGTCTACCGCCGGGAGATGGTGCGCGCCGTCGGCGGTTACACCGACTTCGCGCTCATGGAGGACTACCTGCTCTGGGCGAAGATGCTCGTCGCGGGGGCGCGGGTGGCGAACGTCGCCGAGCCGCTGGTGCGCTACCGGGTGGGCGCAGGCGCGTACGCCCGGCGCGGGGGCCTCGCGCAGCTGCGGGCCGAGCTGCGGCTGCAGTGGCGGTTCCGCCGGATCGGGTTCACCACGTGGGCCCAGTTCCTGCGCAACGTCGTCGTGCGCGGCGCCTACCGGCTCGTCCCCGAACGGGTGCGCCGGACTTTGTATCGAAAGGTCATCGCCACCTATCGGGGGTGACCCTGACCTGGCACGATCGCGCGGTATGCCCGAACCCGCCGCGGCGCCCCGCCCCGTCGAGCCCTGGCCGGTCGCGCCACCGCCTGAGGGGCCGCTCTCGCGGGAGGGCAAGGAGCTGCTCGACGACGACCGGCCCGCCGAGGCCGTCGAGTTGCTCCGGCGCGCCGTGGCGGCAGGCGAGCCGGGCTCGGCCGATCTCCTGGCCCGCGCCTACCTCGACAGCGGCGACTGGCTGGGCTGCATCGAGTGGCTCGCGCCGCACGTCGCGCAGGGCCACACCGAGTTCGCGGGCCGCCTCGGGGTGGCCTACGTCGAGCTCGGCGACCTCGACAACGCCGAGCAGGCGCTGCGGCTCGCCGTGGACAGCGGCGAGGTGGTGGCGGCCAACGACCTCGCCATCCTGCTGCGCGACACCGACCGCCTGGCCGAGGCCCTGCACGTCCTCCGGCACGCCGCGGAAGACGGCGACGAGCAGGCACCCGCGAACCTCGTGGCGCTGTACCTGGAGGCAGGCGATCTCATCGCGGCAGCGGAGGCTGCCGAGAAGTACGCCGACGAGTCCCGACCGGACACGGTCGTTGCGCTCGGCGACGTGCGGGCCGCCGAGGCCAATCCCGAGGCGGCCGAGAAGGCCTACCTGCGGGCCATCCAGCTGGGCGGGGTGCGGGCGCACACCGCGTACGGCCAGCTCCTCCTGGCCGCCTACGGCGACGCCACCGCCGCCGAGGAGGAATTCCGCCTGGCCTGGCGGCACAACGAGCCGGGCTGGCCGTACACGCTCGGCCGGTTCCTCATCGACGACGGGCGCGGTGAGGAGGCCCGCGAGTTCCTCGAGGCCGCCGCGAGCTGGGGCGATCGGGAGGCGTCCGACCTGCTGAACGAGCTCGACGGCGTGGACCCCGCCGACGACGGCACCTGACCCGGCCCGGCGTCAGCTCGCAGGCTTGGTGTCGGCGCCACCGCCGTGCCCGTGCCCGTGCCCGTGCCCGGCGCCCGGCATCGGCGGGGTGCCGCGGAGCGGGATGTCCCCGGCGCGCAGTGGGGCGTTGTGGTAGCGGCCCTCGTGGGCCAGGATCGGCCGCTGGTCGCCCGCGATCTCCGGGTACTTCGCCTCCAGCTTCTGCCGCTCGTCCCAGGTGCGGCGCATCCGGTCGACGTACTCGGAGCTGCCGTTGTAGACCCCGCGCCAGGTCTGCGGCATCTGCTCCTTGGAAAGGCCCGCGTCGGCCTGCCCGCCGAGGGCGAAGCCCGCGGGCACCTTGTGGGTCTCCCCGCCGCACACCGGGCACTCCGGCGTCGCGGTGTCGGCCATGGCCGCGAGGTGCTCGAAGCGCACCCCGCAGCCACACCGGAACACGTAGATCGGCATCGCCGCGATCACCAGTTCTCGACGGACTTGGTGAGGATGTCGGCGATGTCGTCCTCATTGGGCGTTTTGGGACAGGTGGCGAGCAGCCGTTGCTGCTTCATCGTGCCCGGCACCAGCTCCGGCACGTCGGACTCGGTGTAGCCGACGCCGCCGATCCCGTTTGGGATACCGATGTCGCGCATCAGGTGCACGAGCACCGAGGGCAGCTGCTCGCGCGGGTCGTTGGTCTTGTCGGCGCGCGGATCCATCAGCTCCGCCGCCCGCAGGTGCCGTTCCGGGGCGGACTCGAACGAGAAGCGGAACGCCTCCGGCGCGGTCAGCGACACCGACTGCCCGTGCGGCACCATCGGCTCGTCCTGCGGGTAGCCCGCGGGCCGGTAGTCCTTGACCATGCCCGCGATCGGGTAGGCGTTGGCGTGCGGGATGTGCACGCCGGAGTTGCCGAAGCCCATGCCTGCGAACGTCGCCGCCATCATCATGTCCGAGCGCGCTTCGACGTCGTCGGCGCCGCGCTGCACGGCGGTGCGGAACGACTTGGCGAGCAGCGCCATCGCCTTCTCGCACCACAGGTCCGACACCGGGTTCGAGCCGCAGTAGGTCACCCGCTCCTCGGGCTTCTTGCGGTCGAAGCTCGTGTACCACTTGGCGGTGTAGCTCTCCACCGCGTGGCAGGTGATGTCCATGCCCGCCGCCGCGGTGACCTCGGGCGGCAGCGTCATCGTCAGCAGCGGGTCGATCACGGCCAGGGTCGGGCGCAGCCGCCAGTGGCTGATGCCCGTCTTGACCTTCATCGACAGGATGTCCAGCACGCACATGGCGGTGGACTCCGAGCCGGTGCCCGCCGTCGTCGGCACGGCGATGAGCGGCTTGAGCTGCCCCGGCGGCACCTTGGCGTTGCCGATCGGCTTGTTGATGTAGTCCATGAGCTCGCCGGGGTAGCTGGTGAGCAGGTTGATCGCCTTGGCGGTGTCGATGGCCGAGCCGCCGCCGACGGCCACGAAGCCGTCCCACGGCCCCTGCGCCCTGGCGTACTCGGTGGCCTTGTTCATCGAGTCGTCGGTCGGCTCGACGTGCACGCCGTCGAAGACCTCGGACTCGATCTCGTAGCGCTTGAGGGTGTCGGCCAGCCGCTGCGGCGCGCCGAGCGCGTTCACCCCGGGGTCGGTGACGATCAGCACCCGCTTCACGCCGAACGCCGTCAGCTCGAAGCCGATCTCGTCGATGGCGCCCGCGCCGAACTTCAGCGGCGGCGCGCCCCAGGTGAAGATCGTCTCCTCGGTCCGCGGGAATCCAGGATTCGTCACGTGTAGGACCCTTCCGGCGCCGTGCGCAGCTCGTGGATCTGTTGGCCGTCGTGGCCGAACACCATGGTGGCGTTCGTCTGCTCCTGGATCCCGCGCAGCTTCTCGACCGAGGCGAACCACGACTCCAGGTTGTTGACGATGGCCGCGGGCGCGGCGGGCGGCCCGTAGCTGTCGCCCATGTAGACCGCATCCGATGTGAAGATCATCGTGCCGGAGTCGGGCAGGTCGACCTGCATGGACATGCAGCCGATGGTGTGGCCGGGGGTCTGGATCAGCTTGACGCCCGGAAGGAAGTCGACGTCGCCGTCGACGGTCTCCCAGTTCAGGCCCGTGTAGTCGGACTTGATGTGCGCGCCGTTGAAGTCGCCATCGAAGTTCAGCGCGAAGTCCTTCTCCGGCGCCGAACACACCAGCTTCGCGTTGGTGTTCTTGAACATCTGCGCGTTGCCTGCGTGGTCGAAGTGCAGGTGCGAGAGGACGACGTAGTCGATCTCGTCGAGGCCGACGCCCATGGTCCCCAGCCGGGCGTCGAGGTACTCGTCGTCGTTGACCTTGTCGTAGGGGAAGAACTCCTGCAGCCCGGTCGGCTTCCACCGGGTCTCCCAGTCGCTCGGACAGCTCGTGTCCCACAGCAGCTTGCCCTCGTCGGTCTCGACGAGGACGCAGTGCGTGGGCACGTCCACCCAGTCGATCGGGGCGTTCTTCTCGGAGCGCGGCTTGATGCTGACCCCCGGCTTGAGCAGCAGCCAGGTGAGGTCGGCGGTCATCGCCCCACAGGGGATGACGGTGAGCTTGTTCGCAGTGGCCATCTGTGGTCCCTTCGGCGCCGGAGGGTCGCGTTCTACGGGCGCGATCGCCGATCACACTTGCATGTAGAATTTCGCCCCGCAACGCGGGCCTATGCTCAGCGGCGTGGGGGCGATGCGCTGCTACGGCGACGAGCTCGCCGTCGTCACGGTCGAACGGCGGGGTGCGCGGATCGTCGGGCCCGACGGCGTGGCCACCGAGCTTCGTTTCACGGAGGAGCCGGGCCGTCCGGCCGTCGTGAACCGGGCCGTGGCCGGGCTACCGGAGGACGTCGGGTGGGTCGCCGTCGTCGACCCCGGGGTGGCGTGGGGGGCCGCCGCGCTGGAGCGCCTCCGCGCCGCCGCCACCCCCCGAGCAGGCCTGCTCGGACCGCTTCTGCGGGATCCGACCCGGCGGCCGATCCCCTCGTGCGGCCCCCGGCCGTCGCTGGGACCTCTGCTGCGTGGGCGGGTGCTCGCCCAGCCCGCCGTCGGCGGCCCGACGGGATGGCTCGACGGGCGCTGCGTGCTGATTCGCCGCCTCGCCTGGGACTCCGTCGACGGCTACGACTCCCGCCACATCGGCACCGGAACGCCCCCAGAACCGGCCGACGTCGACTTCGGCGACCGCCTCGTCAGAGCGGGTTGGCTCGTCGTCGGGGTGCCCGACGCCGAGGTGGTCGTTCACCCGGTCGAGCGGCAGGGCATCCTGGACGTCCGCGGCCAGGAGAGCCGCGGCGAGGGCTGGCGCCGGTACGTCCGCGACCGCTACCGCGCGCCCGCCCGGACCCTGATGGCGCTGGCCCGCCGGGGCTAGACCTGTGCGAGAGGACGTACGCGTGCTGCACGACGTCGAGGCCGTGGTGCTGGTCGGGGGCAAGGGCACACGGCTGCGCCCGCTGACGCTCTCGGCCCCCAAGCCGATGCTGCCCACCGCCGGGGTGCCGTTCCTGGCCCATCTGCTCTCCCGCATCCAGGCCGCTGGGGTGCGCAGGGTCGTGCTCGGCACGTCCTACATGGCCGAGACCTTCGCCAAGGAGTTCGGCGACGGCGAGGCGCTCGGCCTCGAGCTCGTCTACGTCGTCGAGGACCACCCGCTGGGCACGGGCGGCGGCATCCGCAACGTCGCCAAGCACCTCACCAGCGACGACGTGCTCGTCTTCAACGGCGACGTGCTGTGCGGCACCGACCTCCGCGCGGTCGTCGGCACCCACCGCGCGACCGCGGCCGACGTCACCCTGCACCTCGTGCGCGTGCCCGACCCGCGCGCGTACGGCTGCGTGCCGACCGACGCCACCGGCCAGGTACTGGAGTTCCTTGAGAAGACCGAGGACCCGCCCACCGACCAGATCAACGCGGGCTGCTACGTCTTCCGCCGGTCGGTGATCGACTCCATTCCGGACGGCCGTCCGGTGTCGGTGGAGCGCGAGACGTTCCCGGGGCTGCTGGCGGCGGGCGCTCGGGTGTCCGGGCACGTCGACAACGCCTACTGGCGCGACATGGGCACGCCCGCCGACCTCGTCCACGGCTCGGCCGACCTCGTGCGCGGCGTCGCCCCGTCCGCTGCGCTGCCCGGCCCGAACGGCGAGGCGCTCGTCCTCGACGGCGCCACGATCGCGGCCGACGCGCTGGTGTTCGGCGGCTCGACCGTCGGGCGCGGCGTCACGATCGGCGCGGGCGCGCGGGTGGACGGCTCGATGCTGTTCGACGGCGCGGTGGTGGCGCCGGGCGCGGTCGTGGAGCAGTCGATCGTCGGGGCGGCCGCGCGCATCGAGGAGGGCGCCACGCTGCGCGACACGGTGGTCGGCGACCGTGCGGTCGTCGGCGCGCACTGCGAGCTGCGGCGCGGGATGCGGGTGTGGCCCGACATCGTGCTGCCGCCACACGCGGTGCGCTTCTCCCCGGATGTGTAGGTCGTGAGCGGAAACGAGTGCTCCAGCACTCCTTTCCGCTCACGGGAGTGGCGGCCGGATTTCGTCGTCGACGTCGCGGGGGTGCTGGGCGTCGTCCGCCGCGGGCGGGGTGACCCCACCTTCCGGGTGACCGACGGCGGGGCGATCTGGCGCACCGCGACCACCCCGGACGGCCCGGCGACGACCGCGGTGTCCCGCCGCGTCGACGGCACGGTCGTCATGCGGGCGTGGGGGCCGGGCGCGGCGTGGTCGTTGGAAGGGCTCCCCGACCTCCTCGGCGCCGACGACCGGCCGGACGACTTCGTCGCCCACCACCCGCTCGTCGCCGACGCCCATCGGCGGATGGGTGGCCTGCGCTTCGGCGCCACCCGCCGGGTGTGGGACCAGCTGTTCCCTGCGGTGCTGGAGCAGAAGGTCACCGGCGTCGAGGCGCGGCGGTCGTGGCGGGAGCTGGTGCGCCGCTACGGCGATGCCGCGCCCGGGCCAGCGCCCGACGGCATGCGCGTGCCGCCGACGCCCGCGCAGATCCGCGAGGTGCCCGACTGGGAGTGGCACAAGGCGGGCGTCGACCACGCCCGGCGGCGGGCGATCCTGGCCGCCGCGGCGGTCGCGCACCGGTTGGAGCGGGCCGTCGAGCTGGGCGGCGCCGAGGGCAGGGCGCTGCTGCGGCTCGTGCCGGGCATCGGCGTGTGGACCGCCGCCGAGGTGGCCCAGCGGGCGTGGGGCGACGTCGACGCCGTGAGCTTCGGCGACTTCCACATCCCGACCGTCGTCGGATGGGCCCTCGCAGGCAGGCCGCTGGACGACGTCGGGCTCGCCGAGGTGCTCGCCCCGTACACGCCGCAGCGGCAGCGCGCCGTGCGGTACGTGGAGTCCTCGGGCTTCCGCCGCCCGCGCTTCGGCCCACGCTTCTCCCCGCGGGACTACCGCGCGATGTGACGCACGTAGGCTCGGGCGGGTGCGGATCGCGCGGCCGGAGGCCGTATGAAAGTCGCTCGGCCGGAGGCCGTATGAAAGTCACCGTTCTCGTGGGCGGCGTCGGCGGAGCCCGTTTCCTGCTCGGGGTGCGCGAGCTGCCCGGCGTCGAGGTCACGGCCGTGGTCAACGTCGGCGACGACATCTGGCTGCACGGCCTGCGCATCTGCCCCGACCTCGACACCTGCATGTACACCCTCGGCGGCGGCATCGACCCCGAGCGCGGCTGGGGCCTGGCCGGGGAGACCTGGGCCGTGCGCGACGAGCTCGCCGCCTACGGCGCCGACCCCGACTGGTTCGGCCTCGGCGATCGCGACACCGCCACCCACCTCATCCGCACGCGCATGCTGCGCGCGGGCTATTCGCTCTCCGACGTCACCGCCGCGCTGTGCCACCGCTGGCAGCCCGGCGTCACCCTGCTGCCCGCCACCGACGACCGCGTCGAGACCCATGTCGTGGTCGACGACCCGGTGCCGGTGCTCGGGCCCGCGAGCGACCCTTCGACGAGCGGATCAAAGGCGCGCAAGGCCATCCACTTCCAGGAGTGGTGGATCCGGCACAAGGGCGAGCTGCCCGCGCACCGCTTCGCGTCCGTCGGGGCCGAGCAGGCGAGCGTGCTGCCCGCGGCCCGCGACGCCATCCTCGGCGCCGACGCCGTGCTGTTCGCGCCGTCCAACCCGGTCGTGTCGGTCGGGGCCATCCTCGACGTGCCCGGTGTGCGGGACGCGCTGCGCAACACCACGGCCCGGGTGGTGGGGCTGTCGCCGATCGTGGGTGGCCGCCCGCTGCGCGGCATGGCCGACGCGTGCCTGGACGCGATCGGCGTCGAGACCTCGGCCGAGGGCGTGGGGCGGCACTTCGGCGCGCGCTCCGAGGGCGGCCTCCTCGACGGCTGGCTCGTGCACACCGGTGACGCCGCCGACGTGCCCGGGGTCGACGTGCGCGCGGTGCCGCTGCTGATGACCGACGTGGCCGCCACCGCCGCGATGGCCCGCACCGCGCTGGACGTGGCCGGTGTCTGAGCCCGCAGGTGCGCGCGCCCCCGAGCCGCGCGCCCCCGAGTCGCGCGCCCCGGAGTCGCGCGCCCCCGAGTTGCGGCAGGGTGACACTGCTGACGTCCAGTTGCAGGAATGTCACCCCGCTGCAGTCCCGGCGGTCGACCACGCCGCCCCGGGGGCCGTCACCGTCCTTCCTGTCCAGGGCCTGCCCGAGTTCCGGCCTGGCGACGACCTCGCGGGCGCCCTCGCCGCCGCCGCGCCCTGGCTGGTCGACGGCGACGTCGTGGTCGTCACGTCCAAGGTGTTCTCCAAGGTCGAGGGCCGCCTCGTGGCCGCCCCGACCGACCCGGAGGAGCGCGACCGCCTCCGCCGCGAGCTCGTCGACGCCGAGACCGAGCGGGTGATCGCCCGCCGCGGCCGCACGCTGATCGTCGCGGGCAAGCTCGGCATCGTGCAGGCCGCCGCAGGTGTCGACGGCTCCAACGTCGCGGCGGACGAGCTCGCCCTCCTCCCCGCCGACCCCGACGCCAGCGCCGCCCGGCTGCGCGCCGACCTGCGCGGGCTCCTCGGCGTGGACGTCGGCGTCGTCGTCACCGACACGATGGGCCGCTCGTGGCGGACCGGGCAGACCGACGTCGCGATCGGCGCCGCGGGCGTCGCCGTGATCCACCGCTACGGCGGCATGGTCGACGGGCAGGGCAACGAGCTGTTGGTCACCGAGGTCGCGGTCGCCGACGAGATCGCGGGCGCGGCCGACCTGGTCAAAGGCAAGCTCGGCGGCCTCCCCGTCGCCGTGGTGCGCGGCCTGCGCCCCACCGACGACGGCTCCGCGGCCCGCGATCTCGTCCGCCCCCTTGACGAGGACCTGTTCCGCCTCGGCACCGAGGAGGCGCTCGCCCAGGGCCGCCGCGAGGCCGTGCTGCTGCGCCGGTCGGTGCGCGCGTTCGCCGACGAGCCGGTGGACCTGGCGGCGCTGCGGCGCGCGGTCGGGGTGGCGCTCACCGCGCCCGCGCCGCACCACAGCACACCGATCCGGTTCGCCCTCGTCCGCGAGCGCCGCACCGCGCTCCTGAACGCCATGGCCCGTCGTTGGCGGGAGCACCTCGAGGCCGACGGGCGCCCCGCCGACGAGGTGGCGCGCCGGATGCGCCGCGGCGACCTCCTGCGCCGCGCCCCCGAGCTCGTGCTCGCGTTCCGCACCGGCGAGGGCATGCACGTCTATCCCGACGACGCCCGCCGCCAGGGCGAGCGCACGATGTTCACGGTGGCAGGGGGAGCGGCGGTGCAGTCGCTGCTGGTCGCGCTGGCCGCCGAAGGGCTGGGGTCCTGCTGGGTCGGCTCGACGATCTTCGCCGCCGACGTCGTGCGCCGCGCCCTCGACCTTCCTCCGGACTGGCAGCCGCTCGGGGCCATCGCGGTCGGCGTGCCCGCGGAGCCGTCGCCGCCGCGTGGACCACGGGCGGACGGGCTGCTGGAGTGGTAGCCCCCGCGGTGGCCGCGGCCGAGCTGGCCGCATGGGCACCCGGCGACGAGGCCCAGCTCGCCCTCAAGCACGCCTTCCTCGCCTTCCTCGACGCCCGCCCCGACGACGCCTGCACGCGCGAGTGCGTGCCCGGTCACCTCACGGCCTCGGCGCTCGTCCTCGACGCGACCGGCGAGCACACGCTGCTCACGCTGCACCGCCGCTTCCACCGCTGGGTGCAGCTGGGCGGGCACTGCGAGCCCGAGGACGTGAGCCTGCGCGCGGCCGCGCTGCGGGAGGCCACCGAGGAGTCGGGCATCGACGACCTGACGATCTCGGCGGAGCCGCTGCACCTGGACGTCCACCCGGTGTTGTGCTCGCTCGGCGTGCCGAGCCGCCACCTGGACGTCCGCTACCTCGTGCGCGCCCCCGCGGGCGCTGAGCCGCGGATCAGCGACGAATCGGCCGACTTGCGCTGGTGGCCGGTGGACGCCCTGCCGAGCGACGAGCCCACGCTGACCACGATGGTCAGCGCCGCCAGAAGAACAGCGCGCTGTAGCCCGTAGCGGCCAGATCCGCGTCGCCGCCGACGGCGGAGAACACCAGCGCGCCGAAGGAGAACAGCGCCGACGCCACCCCCGGCACCCCGAGGATCAGCACGAACAGCGCGATCGGCGCCCACGGCCGGACCCGCGCGGCCATCCGGCGTGCCGAGTTCGGCAGGAATGGCTCGAGCACGGCGAAGCCATCGAGGCCGGGCACCGGCAGGATGTTGAGCACGAACGCGAGCACCTGGATCAGCGCCAACGCGGAGAGGCCCACGGCGAGCCCGCCCGACATCGGCACGAACGCGACCGCCGCCGTCAGGAGGGCGCCGAGCACCAGGTTGGTCGCGGGCCCGGCCAGTGAGACGAGGCTGCGCACGATTCGTGACCGAATCGCGCCCTGATCGATCCACACCGCGCCGCCGGGCAGCGGGATGCCGCCCAGTAGCAGGAAGAACACCGGCAGCACGAGGGAAAGGCCCAGGTCGGCGTAGCGGCGGATGTCGAGGGTGAGGTACCCCTTCGCCCGCACCGAGCGATCGCCGCCCCGATACGCCGTGTAGGCGTGCCCGAACTCGTGCAGGCACAGCGACACCGCCCAGCCTGCCAGCACCAGTAGCACGATCCCGGTCGTCAGGACCGGCTGCGATGTCGCCGATGCGGCGAGAAATCCCCCCACAAGGGTGGTGGCCAGGAGGGCCAGAAACCACGGGCTGACACGGCTCGACACCTCATGCACCTCCCCATTGTGCTGAACGGGCGATCGACCGGGTGGACCCGATCACCCGGATGGCAGCTTCGGGTTGCCAAGACCCTGCCTACAGGGCTGTACTTACAGGGCTGTCATTCTCTGCGGACAGCCATTCGCCGCGTAGGTGGGGAGGTGGGCGAGTGCAGGTGATCACTGACGCGATGACCCTGGTCGACACGATGGACGGCATGCCGGTGGGGGGGCAGGTCGACACCTTCGTCGTCATCGAGGGAGGTCAGGACGTCTCCCAGGACGTCGGGGAGGAGCCGGACTGGCAGGAGCGCGCCCTCTGCGCCCAGACCGATCCCGAGGCGTTCTTCCCGGAGAAGGGCGGCTCCACCCGCGAGGCCAAGCGGATCTGCTCGGGCTGCGATGTGCGGGCCGAGTGCCTCGACTACGCCCTGGCCCACGACGAGCGCTTCGGCATCTGGGGTGGGCTGTCGGAGCGGGAGCGCCGCCGCCTGCGTCGTCCCGCGATCTGACCGCTCATCTGGTCCGCTACGCCGGGCCGCCATCGACGGCGTCAGGTCGATCCCGATGAGCCGCCGGAACGGCACGGCCGCTACGCCGGGCCGCCATCGACGGCGTCGGGCTCAATGTTGAGGTACTCGGCCACCTGCTCCACGAGCACTTCGTGCAGCAGGTCGGCCAGGTCGGCGCCGCCGCGGGCGCGGTTTTCCAGCGGCCGTCGGTAGAGCACGATGCGGGCGCGTGACGGCTGCCCGTCGGGGCCGAGTCCCGCGGGCACGAGCTGGGCGAGCGGTACCCCGATGTCGGCGAGCACGCCCGCGCCCCACACGACCTCGTCGGGCGAGGTCTCCACCACCTCGGGCACCTCGTCGACGGCCAGGTCGAGATCGGAAAGCTCCGAGCCCCAGCGCAGCTCGATCGGCTCCAGCGCTTCGAGCACCATCGCGTCGAACTTCTCCGCGCGGGTGCGGGTGGCGGGCAGCGACGTCGGGTAGAGCAGCCCGCGCAGCCCCCGGCCCCGTCGATCCCGTCGGCGGGGGGAGTGGCGCAATGCCGGACGTGCGGTGGTCACGTGCACATCGTAGGGCGCGCCCGTGATCCGAGAGCCTGCCCTGCGTTTCGCGCCAGGACACGCCGCGCGTCGGCCCGCAAGCGCGCCCGCGCGTCGCGGCCGGGAACCGGCATGCCGCGCGCTAGGGTCGGGCCCGTGCTCAGCGTGCGGAGGTGTTCGCGAACAGGGTGCACCGAGCTCGCGGTGGCCACGCTGACGTACGTCTACGCCGACTCGACCGCGGTCGTCGGGCCCCTCGCCACGCAGGCCGAGCCGCACTCCTACGACCTGTGCACCAATCACGCGCACCGCCTCACCGCTCCCCGCGGCTGGGAGGTCGTGCGCTTCGAGGGGGAGTTCGCGCCGCCCCAGCCCACCGCCGACGACCTCACCGCGCTCGCCGAAGCCGTGCGGGAGGCGGGCCGGGTCGACCGTCCCGTCGAACCGGTCGCCACCACGGGCACCGGCCGCCGCGGCCACCTGCGCGTCCTCCCCGGGCCACCCGCCGACTGACCCAGCGAGAGGGTCGTTTCCGGTCGTCGAACCCCGAGAACGTCGACCTCACGGCGATCATCGAGCCGGCGGCCGACGCGACCCCGCCGACCCCGCAGCCGTCACCGAGATGAGCGCGCTCCGGCGCGCCCGATAGGGTCCCCTTCTGTGACCGACCTGTCCGGCATCGTGAAGGCCTACGACGTCCGCGGCGTCGTCGGCGAGGAGCTCGACGACGCGGTCGTGCGCGGCATCGGCGCGGCACTCGCCCGCCTGCTCCGCGCGGAAGACCCGGCGACGGGGGCCGTCGTCGTCGGGTACGACATGCGCGACAGCTCCCCCACCCTCGCGGCCGCGTTCGCCGAAGGCGTGAACGGGCAGGGCCTCGACGTCGTCTCCATCGGCCTGGCGAGCACCGACATGCTCTACTACGCCTCGGGCGTCCTGGGCCTGCCGGGCGCGATGTTCACCGCGAGCCACAACCCGGCCCGCTACAACGGGATCAAGCTGTGCCGCGCGGGCGCCGCGCCCATCGGCCAGGACACCGGCCTCGCCGCGATCCGCGCGGCCGTCGAGCAGGGCGTGCCCGCCGGGCCGGGCGGCGGCCGCGTCACCGAGCGCGATCTCCTCGCCGACTACGCCGCTTACCTGCGCGGTCTCGTCGACGTCACCACCATCCGACGGCTCAAGGTCGTCGTCGACGCGGGCAACGGCATGGGCGGCTACACCGTGCCCGCCGTACTCGGCGGCGACACCGCTCTCGACGTCGTGCCGCTCTACTTCGAGCTCGACGGCACCTTCCCCAACCACGAGGCGAACCCCCTCGACCCGGCGAACCTCGTCGACCTGCAGAAGCGGGTCGTCGTCGAGGGTGCCGACCTCGGACTCGCCTTCGACGGCGACGCCGACCGCTGCTTCGCCGTCGACGAGCGCGGCGAGCCGGTGAGCCCGAGCGCGATCACCGCGCTGGTCGCCGTGCGCGAGCTGGCCAAGGCCCCCGGCAGCGCCGTCATCCACAACCTGATCACCTCCCACGCGGTGCCCGAGATCATCGCCGAACACGGTGGACGAGCGGTGCGCACCCGCGTCGGGCACTCGTTCATCAAGCAGACGATGGCCGAGACCGACGCCGTGTTCGGCGGCGAGCACTCCGCGCATTACTACTTCCGCGACTTCTGGCGCGCCGACTCCGGCATGCTGGCCGCGCTGCACCTGCTGGCCGCCCTCGGCACGCAGGACGCGCCGCTCTCGCAGCTCATGGCCGACTACGACCGCTACAGCGCGTCCGGCGAGATCAACTCGACGGTGACCGACCAGGCCGCGGCGACGGCCGCTGTGCGCGCCGCGTTCGCCGAAAGGGCCGAGTTCGACGAGCTGGACGGGCTCACCGCCCGCCTGCGTGACGGTTCGTGGTTCAACCTGCGTGCGTCCAACACCGAGCCGCTGCTGCGGCTCAACGTCGAGGCGGCCGACGCCACCGCGATGGCCGCCCTCCGGGACGAGGTGCTCGCGATCGTTCGGGCGTGAGGGCCACCGGCACGGGCCTGAACCTGGCAGAGTCTAGAGGTATCCCCCGACGAAGGAGGCCCCGTGGCCGTGGAGCTCGATCCGCAGCTGATGGACATCCTGGCCTGCCCGGCGGAGGACCACGGACCGCTGCGCGCCGAGGCGGATGCGGACATCCTCACCTGCACGGTGTGCGGCCGCCGCTACCCCGTGGAGGACGGCATCCCGGTGCTGCTGATCGACCGGGCGATCAGCGACGGACCATGACCGGGCTCGACGACACGCTTCTCGGCGACGCACGGGCCCTCGCGGCCCTTGACACCGGGGGTGTCCTGCGGTCGGCGGCCACCGCGGGCGCCCAGGTGCGCTCCACCGCGCACGCCGCGCAAGAGGCGCGCGTCGCGCAGCTGGCCGGGCATCGCCCCCGCGCGTTGGTGCTGCTGCGCCGGGCGGGTGCCGCGACGCCCGCGTTCGTCATGCTCGCCGCGCTGCTCGGCCCGATGTGCCCGGTGCCGGTGGTGCTGACGGAGACCGTGCCGAGCTGGATCGGCCCGCTGGATGTCGTGGTCGCGCACACCGCCGACGCGTCCGACGCGGACCTGGCCGATTCCGTCGCCCTGGCGGTGAGCCGGGGCGCGGAGGTCGTGCTGTCCGCGCCGGGCGGGGGGCCCGTCGCGTCCGCGGGAGCGGGCCGGGTGCGGCTCGTGGAGCCGCGCATCCCGGTGCCGCCGGGCCTGGACCTGCCTCGCGCCCTCGCCGTCGGGCTCACCGCGATCTCCGCGCTCGAGCTTCTGCCGATACCGCTGTCGCCCGGCCTCGACGAGCTCGCCGACACCCTCGACGGCGAAGCCGAGCGCAACGCCCCCGGCAACGAGGCGTTCATCAACCCGGCGAAGTCACTCGCGCTGCGGCTGGCCGAGCACACACCGCTGCTGTGGGGCACCGACCCGCTCGCCGCGGCCGTCGCGGAGCACGCCGCGGGTGCGTTGGCGACGCACGCGGGGGTCGTGGCGCACGCGGCCGACATCGCGCAGGCCGCCACGGCCACCGCGCTCGTCCGGCGCCTCGACACCGACGCCGGGCGCGACATCTTCCACGACCCGTTCGCGGACGACGCCGTCACCGAGGCGCCGCCGCCCCGGCTCGTGCTGATCGGCACCGCCGAGGAGAACCCGCTGCACGTCGCGCTGCGCCGCTTCGGGCGCGACCGTTCATCCGCCGACCTGCTGCACCCCGTCGACGAGGTCGCGCGCGGCGTACGGCACGCGCCGCTGCTGCGCGCGGGACTCGTCGCCACCCGGTTCGACCTGGCCGCTGTGTACCTGGGCCTGGCCACCCGGACCATCACCCCTGCCTGAGCGAAGCTCGCGGAGCGAGCATCGACACCGAGCGAAGCTTGCGAAGCGAGAATCGACACCGAGCGAAGCTTGCGAAGCGAGAATCGACACCGAGCGAAGCTTGCGAAGCGAGAATCGACACCGAGCCGAGCAACCGGAGGACCGTGGAGCTGCTGACCAACCCCGTTCGCGCGTACGCGTGGGGGTCGCGCACTGTCATCGCCGAGCTGTTGGGACGGCCGGTACCGTCGCCGCACCCGGAGGCCGAGCTGTGGCTGGGGGCGCACCCCGGCGACCCCTCGCACCTGGCCACCGGGAAGTCGCTGGTCGAGGCGATCTCGGCGGACCCGGAAGGCCAGCTCGGCCCCGGACGCGCCGACCGCTGGGACGAGACGCTGCCGTTCCTGCTCAAGGTGCTCGCCGCCGACCAGCCGCTGTCCCTGCAGGCGCACCCGAGCCTCGCGCAGGCCCGCGCCGGGTTCGTCACCGAGGAGGCCGCGGGGCTGCCGCGCGACGCGGCCGACCGCAACTACCGCGACGCCAACCACAAGCCGGAGCTGATCTGCGCGCTCACCCCGTTCGCCGCGCTCGTCGGCTTCCGGGCGCCCGCCGACACGGTCGAGCTGCTCCGCGCCCTTGCCGTGCCCGAGATCGCGGCGCACGTCGAGCTGCTGGCGGCCCAGCCGGACGCGGCCGGGTTGCGCGCGCTGTTCACCACCTGGATCACGCTTCCGCAGGGCACGCTCGACGAGCTGGTGCCCGCGGTCGCCGACGGCGCCGTCCGGCTCGCGGGCCAGGGCCGGTGGCAAGACGTCGCCCGGTCGGTCCTCGAGCTGGCCGAGCGCTACCCCGGCGACGCGGGTGTGCTCGCCGCGCTGCTGCTCAACCGGGTCACGCTCGCCCCTGGGGAGGCGGTGTACCTGCCCGCTGGCAACCTGCACGCGTACCTGTCGGGGGCGGGCGTCGAGCTGATGGCGAACTCCGACAACGTGCTGCGCGGCGGCCTCACCCCCAAGCACGTCGACGTGCCGGAGCTGCTGCGGGTGCTGGACTTCCACGCGGGGCCGCCGCCGGTCCTCACCGGCGTGCCCGAGGGCGACTGGGTGCGCTACGACACCCCGGCCGAGGAGTTCCTGCTGCGTCGGTGCGCGGCCACGTCCGGCCGGGTCGCGGTGCCGGAGGGCGGAGCGCGGATCCTGCTCTGCACGGGCGGGGACGCCGTCATCGCGGCGAAAGGCGCCGAGCTCGCGCTGAGCAAGGGCGCGGCGGTGTGGCTGGCCGCGTCCGACACCGGCGTGACGGTCGAGCCGCGCACGCCGTCCACGCAGCTCTTCCTCGCCGGTGACGGTTTGTCCTGATCGTCTAGGGTTCGGCCATGTCGACGGGTGGGGGAACGCGCGCGATCATCGCGGCGTTGGCGGCCAACGCGGGCATCGCGATCGCGAAGTTCGTCGGCTTCGTGATCACGGGCTCGTCGTCGATGCTGGCGGAGGCGGTGCACTCGCTCGCCGACACCGCCAACCAGGGCCTGCTGCTGCTCGGGGGGAAGCGGGCCAAGCGCGCCGCCACCCCCGAGCACCCCTTCGGCTACGGGCGCGACCGCTTCTTCTACGCGTTCGTGGTCGCGCTGCTGCTGTTCACGCTCGGGTCGGTGTTCGCGCTGTACGAGGGGATCGAGAAGCTCGGCCATCCCGGCGAGCTGACGTCGCCGGGCGTCGCGATCGTCATCTTGCTGGTGGCGATCGGGCTGGAGGGCTTCTCGTTCCGCACCGCGATCCACGAGTCGCGCGGCCTCAAGGGGCAGCTGTCCTGGTGGCAGTTCATCCGCCAGGCCACCACCCCGGAGCTGCCGGTCGTGCTGCTGGAGGATTTCGGCGCGCTCATCGGGCTGGCGCTCGCGCTGCTGGGCGTGGGGCTCACGCTGCTCACCGACAACCCGGTGTTCGACGCACTGGGCACGATCGGCATCGGCATGCTGCTGGGCGTCATCGCGATCGTGCTCATCGTCGAGATGAAGAGCCTGCTCATCGGCGAGGGCGCGCGCCCGCCGGTGCTCGCGGCGATCGTCGGCGGTCTGGAGGGCGGTGCCGTGCAGAGCGTCGTCCACCTGCGCACGCAGTACCTCGGTCCGGAGGAGCTGCTGGTGGCGGCCAAGATCGCGTTGACGCCCGGCCTGCCCGTCGAGGACGTCGCCAGGGCGATCGACGACGCGGAGGCCAGGGTACGCGCGGCCGTGCCCGCGGCGCGGCTGATCTACCTGGAGCCCGACCTGGTGCGTAGGGTCACATCGACGTGAGGCGCACGTTTCCGGGGTCGGCGGCCCGGAAACGTCGGTCTCGCCGCGGTCACCCCGACCTGAGGTGCACGTCCGCGCGGTCGGCGGTGCGGTCGGCCGCGAAGTGCGCGCGCTCCTGGGCGGCCCAGCGCGCCCAGTACGGCGCGTACGTCGCCCCGTCGCGCTCCATCGCGCGCCGGTAGCGCACCTCCTCGGGGGCGTCCATCCAGATGAGGAGGGAGGCGCCCGGCGCTGCGCCCGCGCCGACCCCCTCGACGACGAGCAGCGGCGGGATCCCGAGGTCGCGGCGCTCGCCGTAGGTGTCGCGCGCCCAGTCCCAGCGCCGGTACGCGGCGGGCCGCCCGGCGGCGAGCGGCGCCACCACCTCGGTGCGCAGCCGGGCCACGCCCGCGGCCAGGCCATCCCAGCCCGGGTAGAGCTCGTCCATGGACAGAATGGGGGGATCCCCGAGCGCCGCCGCCAACGCGGCGGCCAGCTCCGTCTTCCCCGCCGCGGACGGCCCGTCGACGCACACGAGCTTCGTGCTGCCGCAGCGCGGCGGGGCGGCCAGGACCCGTGCGACCAGCGCGTCGATCACGCGGGGACGGGGTGGCTGCGCAGCATGACGGTCGTACCGGACGCCGTGCCGTCGATCACGCACTCCGCGACGCACGCCTTCATGATCGGGGTGCCGTGGCGACGGTGGGCGCGCATCCGCGGCGCCGTGCGCCAGCCCCCGTGATCCCGCACGGTGATCTCGGCCCGGCGTTCGTCGTCGGCCGTGACGATCTCGGCGACCACCTCCACAGGGCCCGGCTTTCCCGCGACGCCGGGCTGTACCCCGTAACCGTGCTCGACGGCGTTGCTCACCGCCTCGCTGACGGCCAGCACGAGGTCGTCCCGTTGATCGAGTGGCCAGGCGTGCGCCGTGAGCCAGGCGCCGAGGCGCGCGCGCACCCCCGCCGCGGTGGTCAGATTGGCGACCAGTGCGAGGAAGAACTGCCGCTCCGCGGTGACCGGTCCGCGACGCAGGTCGTCTTGCTCGCCGGACGTGACCACAGCGCGCAGTGTGCCCCCGACGGTCGGCGCCCGCACGCGCTGGCGGCCGAGTGGGGGATCACCCGAACGCGGCATCCGCAACGCGCGCGCTGGCCCGCGAGCTCGGCCCGCACGGGTCACCGTGAACGCCGTGGCCCCCGGCCTCATCGGCACCGACATCACCGGTGGCGCGCTCGATGGCGAGCGCAAGGCCCAGCTCGTCGCGGGCACGTCGGTGGGGCGCGTCGGCACCGTCGCCGACGTGACCGAACTGATCACGTACCTCTGCCGTCCGGAGTCCGGCTACATCACCGGCGTCACGTACGACGTCAACGGTGGCTCGCACATCCACTAGTGGGGATCAGCCCGCCAGCCCCCGCGAGGTCGCGGGGGCGGCCGTGCCCGACACCGTGACGTGCATCGGGAGCAGGCCGCTCGCCACGGCCGAGCCCAGCAGTGTGGCGCCGACCAGGATCGCGGCGGTGATGGCCCACAGTTGCCAGATCTGCGTGGTCTCCAGCGGCCTGCTGAGCGACGTCGTGAGGGCGGGCAGGCGCGACGGCACCAGCTCGACGGGCGCGGCCGCCCGCGCGGCGCGGCGCCTGCGGATCAGCCACACCAGGCCGCGGCACATGACGTAGAGGTAGACGGCGTAGCCCGCGTCGTCGAACCCCCAGCTCGGGGCGGCGGCCAGGGTGAGCACCGCCGACGCCGCGCCCGCCGTGAACGGGGCCGTGGGCAGGCTGTCGGGCTCTCGGTAGGCCGCCGTGTAGGTGGGGATCGCGGCGATCGCGTCGGTGACGATCGTGAGGAGCAGCGCCTGGCGGCCGGTCGCCGTCACCAGGGCCGCGAGAGCCAGCGCCGCGCCGATCGCGCAGACGATGTCGACGGTGCGCTGCCACGACACCTCGTCCGGCGGCGGTGCGAAGCGGCGGGCGCGCAGCGCGCCGACCGCCACCGCGGTGGACACGGCAGCCACCGGGGCCAAGAGCATCGCCCCGACCGTCGCGCCCAGCTGCAGCTGCGCGGCGAACCCGACCCACCCGAGCGCCGCCCAGATCGTCCACGACGCCAGGCTGGATCCCCAGCGGCCCGCCCAGGTGCCGGTGATGTTGTCGATGTTCCCGGCGACGAGCACGACCATCCCGACGATCGGCAGCACCAGCGCGATCCAGCCGAGGCCCTGCTCGGCCAACCACGGCGCGACCACGACGTCAGCCGCACCGGACGGCGGGCGACCTCAGCAGGCTGCCGTTGACGGCCCCGTTCACCGCCCCGTTGACGGCCCCGTTCACCGCGGCGGCGAGCGCGCCCACGCGGCCTTCGGTGCGCGGGGCGGGGCCGCCCGCGGCGTGCACCAGCTCGTCAAGGCAGGCCACGAGCGCGGCCGGTTCGCGCCCCGGCATCACGAGGATCCGGCTCGGGTCGCCGTGCGGCAGCCGCCAGCGGGCCCGCACCTGCTCCGGCGGCCGGGGCAGCACCACGGTCATCGCGTGCGGATGTCGCCAGGCCCGTATCCCCGCCCGACGCAGGCGCTCGGTGGCCATCGCGGCCAGTTCGCGGCACGAGTCGGCGCGCGCCGCGAGCGCCCGGTCGGACAGCCTGTGCAACACCCACCACAGCCGGATGACCGAGTGGCCGGAACGGCAGCCCTCCGCCGTGACGTCCGCGTCGTGGGTGTACGGCAGCATCTGCGACGCGGTGGTGCCCGGCCGCACCACGAGGACCGAGCATGGCGCGAGGGTGCCGAGGAACTTGTGCCCGGAGAGCGACAGGCTGTCCGGGCGGCCCGCCATGTCCAGCCGCACCGCGGGCGGCGGCGCCGGGCTGAGCGCAAGCGGCACACCGGCCAACGCGGCGTCGGTGTGCACCCACAGCCGGGTGATGCCGCCCGCGCGCAACGCCGCGCGGCACGCCGTGAGGTCGTCGACGGCCTCCGTGGTGGTGGTGCCCGCGGTGACGACGAGGACGGCGGCCCGGTCTGGATCGGCGGCGGCCCGCAGCGCAGCCGGGTCGATCGCCCCGTCGCGGCAGGCCCGCACGACCGTGTGCGGCAGCCGCAGCTCGGTGGCGATCTTCGCGACGCACGTGTGCGCCGCCGACGACGAGTACAGCACCGGCAGCTCGCCGAAGTGGCTGACGGCCATCGTGACCGCGTGCCGGATCGCCGCCGTCGACCCCGAGCCCACGTAGCCCCACCAGCCCGGCGGCGCCTTGAAGATCCCCAACATCCGCTCGATGACCTGGCGCTCCAGCTCGTCGACGTTGCGGGTCTCGGCGCCCCTCCGCCGTGGGTCGCCGAGCTGGATGGCGGGCATGCCCAGCAGCGGCAGGATCGGGCCGAAGTCGATGTCGGTGGCCAGTGGGAAGCCGAGCGAGGACGGGTCGCGCAGCCGCGGGACGAGCTGGGCCAGCGGCGCGGGCAGCCCCGCCATCACCGGTGTCAGGCCTGCTCGGCGGCAGGCGCGTACGCGGGCGACCGGCGCGGGCCCGGAGGCGGGCGGATCCGGAGGCTGTGAGGGTGCGGACATCGCTGCGCCTTCCGTTGCGGACGAGGGGTGATCACGCGCGGTGGTCGGTACGGGACCGTGCGGTCGCGATTGTCGGCTGCCGTTGCGCGCGCCCGTGGCGTTACGGAATCTTCCGATATTGCCACGAGCTGACGTGCGGCTAGCATGCTCAGTTATCGGATTTTTGGCTGGAGAGGAAGTTGCCGCCGTGGACCGGTCGATCGAAACCGAGGCCCATCAGCGGCTCTGCGAAGGGCTCAAACGCCTACGCGCGCGGACAGGTGTCACCCAGCGCGTGCTGGCTGAGCGGCTCGGCGTGCGGCAGACGTTCGTGTCGGCCTACGAGCGTGGCGACCGGCGACTGGACGTGGTGGAGCTGCGCGCCATCGCCGTCGCGCTCGGCGGGCCCGCCCTGGCGGTGGTGGCTCAGCTCGACGCCCTCGACGCGGTGCTGGCCGCGGTGGCTGACAACGTTTCGTGATCCCGAATCCGCATCGCTGTTGCCCCTATTCCGGGTTCCCCGCGAACCCCGACAAAGAGGATCGGCCGGTTAATGATCAGCAACACTCCCCATGGTGGACAGCCCTCACCTTGCTGTATGGAATGGTTTGCTTACCCACCGGACACTTGACAGAACGCCCGCGATCGCCTACGGGCAGTCATAGCGGCTGCTCAGTCGAACAGGTTGCGGCGCACGCCGACCTCGTCGAGGTGGTCGAGGAGGTCGGCGGGGTCGGCGTACACGCGGTACGCGCCCGCCCGTTCGAGCTCCTCGCGACCGTAGCCACCGGACAGCAGCCCTACGCCCAGCGCCCCGGCGCGACGGGCGGCCAGCAGGTCCCAGATGCTGTCGCCGACCACGATCGCGTGCCCGACCGGCACGCCGATCAGCTCGGCGGCGGCGAGGAACAGGTCGGGGTCGGGCTTGGCGTGCCGGACCTGGTCGCGGGTGACGAGCGGCGTGTCGTCGGGCAGCCCGAGGAGCCCCAGCGCAGGCCGCGCGGAGAGCGCGAGCCCGCTGGTGGCGATGGCCCACGGCACACCCTCCTCGGTGAGGGTGGCGAGCAGCTCGCGGGCGCCGGGCAGCGCGCGCACGGTGTCGCGGCGCCTTCCGAACGCCTCGGCGTGCGCGAGTCCAAGCTCACGGGCCTGCGCCGCGGTCAGCGCGCCGTTCGTCTCCCGCTGCAGGGCGTTGACGAACAGGCCCCCGCTCATGCCGATCCGGCGGTGGATCTTCCAGACCGCCAGGTCGATGCCGAACGCCGTGAGCGCCTCCTGCCAGGCGAGGACGTGCTGGTAGACGCTGTCGATGAGCGTGCCGTCCAGGTCGAAGAGCAGCGCTGGAGGGGTGGTCATGAGGGCACCGTAGCGGCGGGGTGCGGCGGGGTCGTGCGCGGAAACAGTGGCTATAGCGAGCTTTTCCGCGCACGAGCCGTAGGCCCGAGCAGCACGTCCGCCGCAGGCACCACGTAGTAGGCGCCGGTCAGCGGGCGGGCGTAGCGGGTGAGCTCGTCGCGGGGCCCGTTGAGGCCCGCCATGCTCTCGAGCATCGCCTGCAGCGGGCCCTGCTCGGCGCAGAACCCGACGAACATCGTGCCGTGCGCGCCGGGGGTGCCGTAGGGGGTGTTGCGCCGGAAGATGTGCCCGTAGGTGTCCTGGTCGGTGCGTGCGACATGGGACGTGTCGGGCTTGTCGTCCAGCTCGATGCTGTCGGCCTTGGTCCGCCCGATCGCATTCTCCTGGGCGCAGGCGGAAAGCGCCAACCACGTCGCGGTCTCGTGCTCCCACTTCTGCAGCAGCAAGATCGACGCGCCCGCACCGGGCGCGCCGTCCGGCACGAACACCAGCTCGGGCGCCTCCACGAGCGTGGGGTTCTCGGTGCCGTCGATGAAGCCGGTGAGGTCGCGGTCGCGGTGGTAGGACCAGCCGATCGTCTCCTCGGCGACGACGGCGACGTCCGCCAGCGCGGCGGTCGCGTCGATCACCGCGTCGAAGATGAGGTCGTGCGGGCCGCCGAGCCACAGCACCAGGTCGTGCTGGGTGGCGGGCATCGTGAACCCGTCGGGCCCGACGACCGGCGCGTCGAAGCCGGTGACGCCCGCCGGGGCCGCAGCCGGGGCCGCCGCCGCCCAGAGCTGCGGCCGGAACCCGACGACGAGGTTGACCCCGCCGATCGTGGCCCTGGCCGCCACCACGCCTGCTGCCGCGGCGACGAGCGCGGCCGGGTCCTTGCCGTCGCGGCGGTCGAGCTCGAGGTAGGCGTGCGACAGGGTGCCGAGCGCCAGGATGCCGGTCTGTGGGCGGGACACGGTGCTCCTTCCGAAGGGCGGGCGGCGTGACCGTACAACGCGCATGTATCACGGTGGGTCCGCGGCTGCTCCTGGCCTGGGACCGCGAAGGCCGCGGCCGGGTGCTGGAGGCAGCGACCATGGGCGAACCGATTCGGCAGGAGCGCAGCACGGCGCCCGGTCCGCTGGCGGGCCGGATCTGGCTGTCCACCGCCGTCACCGAGGCCGGGGCGCAGCGGCCGCTCGTGCCCGGAACCCGGATCCGGACGACGTTCTCCGACGGCACGCTCACCGTCGACGCGGGCTGCAACATGCTGAGCATCCCGGTCACCGTCCAGGCCGACCGGCTCATCACCGGGGCGGCCCTCTCCACGCTGATCGGCTGCAGCCCGGAACGCGAAGCGCAAGACGAGTGGATCGCCGAGTCCCTCGGCAACGGCAACCTCGGCTGGGGCGTGGCCGGGGGCACCCTCACCCTCACCGCGGGCGACACCCAGATCGTGTTCGAGGCGATGGCGCCATGGGGCCGCACCTACGCGGCGGTCGCGGTGCGCGAGACCGGTGTCGTGCCCGCGCCCGTCGTCGCCGACACCACGATCAGGCTCACGTTCACCGCCCCCGACCGGCTGACCGCCCAGGCGGGCTGCAACGCCATGGGCTTCCGGGTGGCGATCGGCGCGACCCGGCTGACCGTCGACGACCAGGTCACCTCCACCCGCATGGTCTGCACCGAAGACCGCGAGGCCCAAGACCGCTGGCTGACCACCTTCCTCACCGACGACCCCGACTACACCCTCTACGACGACACGCTCACCCTCACGCGCTCGAGCACCACGATCGTGCTGGAGGCCGTGCCCGGTCAGCCGGGGAGGTCCAGCACCCCGAACCGCTGATCCCGCCAGAGAAGGCGCGAGCGCTCCTCCGGATACCGCTCGACGGTGGGCGCGGCGGCGTACATGCGGGTGGCGCGCCCCGGGGGTCGAAAGCGGTCCCAGCCCGGGTCACCGGCGGCGGCGAACGCGACGTGTTCGGCGCGCATCAGCCGCGACAGCTGCCGAGCCGTGGTCACCGCGGCCGGGCCTGCCGCGGTGACCTCGCCCTCGATGTCGGCCGTGCCGAACACGAGCAGGGTGTCCAGGCCGTGGGAGGCGCCCTGGGCGCCGAATCCCCACCCCAGCTCGTAGAGCCACACCCGAGACCCGCCCGCGTGCGCCGCCTCGGCGAAGTGCAGGGACGGCATCCGGAACAGCCAGTCCGACAGAGCGGTCTCCCGCAGCTGCCTCGGTGGGACGCCCGGGTAGGCCGTCCGGTAGCGCTGCGCGCCCGGGGTCGGCTCCAGCCCGTCCAGCAGTGCGTCCACCCCGGCGTCGTCGACATCGCCGAGCCGGGCGGCGTAGAGGCTGAACTCGTCGCGGACGTGCCCAACGAGCAGATCCACGCCGCGGGCCGCCCCCGCGGCGAGCGCCGACCAGGGGGACGCAGGCAGGATCTCGCCGTCGACGACGGGGGCGAACGGGGTGGTCGTGTGCACCACGGATCCCCACCGCTGCTCGTACCGGGACAGCCGGGCGGTCACCGATCGGGCCGCCTCGACCAGAGCGGCGGGGGCGAGGTCGGCAAGATCCGCAGCGTGGGGTGCCCGGTTCAGCTCGGCGCCGATCTCCGCGGCGATGTCGCCCGCCAGCGCGGGCGTGAGGAAGGTTCCCGGGACGCTCTGCAGGACCGCCCGGCGAAACAGCCCCGCCGCGGACGGCATCACCAGCAGCGCGGCGATCGAACCGGCGCCCGCGGACTGGCCCATCACGGTGACGTTGTCCGGGTCGCCGCCGAACGCGCCGATGTTGTCGTGCACCCAGCGCAGGGCGGCGATCTGGTCCAGCAGGCCACGGTTGTCCGGCGCCCCGTCGAGCCGGGCGAACCCCTCCGCGCCGGTGCGGTAGTTCACGCTCACCACGACCGTCCCGGCTGAGGCCAGTGCGGCCCCGGTGAGGTGCGGGTTGGCCGTGTCGCAGTTCAGGTAGGCGCCACCGCTGATCCACACCACCACCGGCAGGCCGACCCGGCCGAGATCCGGCGTCCAGACGGCGACGGTCAGCCATTCCGCGCCCCCTGCTCGCACACCCGGCTGGGGTGCGGGCGGACCGAACCGGCCCGCGTCGCGGACGTCGTCCCACGGCGCCACCGGACGGGGTGCGGCGAAGCGGTCACGCCCGACCGGCGGCGCGGCGACCGGGACGCCGCGGAACGCCGCCACCCCGTCCTCCCAACGGCCGCGCACCGTCCCCGCCACCGTGCGCACCGCGGCCATCACGAGCCGCAGCCTGACACCGCCGCCCCTGCCCTCACCACCTGGCGCTCGGCCGCCTTGACCGGCGCACAGGGCCGAGTAGCGTGCGGGAGGCCGTCGCGCTCACGGAGGCACCTCGCCGACGGCCCCGCCTTCTCGCCTCTCGGCCACCGTCGCGGGTTCTTCGTGATGGCCCGTATGTTGCCCGCCGGACACCCCTGCCCTCGAGGAGCGATCATGACCACCCCCGTCACCGATCGGGCACCCACCGCCGAGGACGAGCAGGCCCTGCTCGCCTGGCTGGCCACGATGCGCGACGAGCACCCCGTCTGGCGCGACCGCTTCGGCATCTGGCACGTGTTCCGGCACGCCGACGTCGAGGCGATCCTGCGCGACCCGGCGACGTTCTCGTCCGACACGGCGCGGCTCGTGCCCGCCGCGGCCCCGGTGCGGCGCGGCATGCTCACGCAGTTCGACCCGCCGGAGCACCGCGCGCTGCGCAGGCTGGTGAGCGCCACGTTCACCCCGCGCACGGTCGCCGCGCTGGAGCCACGCATCCGGGGGCTCACCGGCGAGCTGCTCGACCGGGCGGGGGAGCGCTTCGACCTCGTCGACGCGTTGGCGTTCCCGCTGCCGGTCATCGTCATCGCCGAGCTGCTCGGCCTGCCCGCCGAGGATCGGCCGCTGTTCCGGACGTGGGCCGACGGCCTGTTCGACATGCAGGTCGGCGACCCGAACGACCCGGAGCTCGGCCCGAAGGTGGCGGCGGCGATGAGTGAGATCACCGCGTACCTCACCGAGGCCTGCGTGGCCCGGCGCGCAGCGGGGCGCGGCGACCTGATCTCCGCACTGGTCAGCACCGAGGTCGACGGCCGGATCCTCGACGACGAGGAGGCCGCCAACTTCTCGATGCTCCTGCTGCTCGCGGGGCACGTCACCACCACCGTGCTGCTCGGCAACGCGGTGCGCACGTTCGACGAGCACCCCGGCGTCTGGGACGAGCTGCGCGCCGACCCCGCCCTCATCCCTGGCGCGGTCGAGGAGGTGCTGCGCTTCCGTTCGCCGTTCGTGCAGGTCGGGCGCTCCACGTGGCACGCGGTCGAGGTCAGCGGCGTCGAGATCCCCGCCGACGTGCTCGTCCTGCCCTGGCTGCTGGCAGCCAACCGCGATGCCCGCGCCCACCGCGACCCGGACCGCTTCGACATCCGCCGCGGGCTCGGCGGCGGCGCGCAGCTGGCGTTCGGGCACGGCGTGCACTTCTGCCTCGGCGCGCCGCTGGCCCGGCTGGAGGGCCGCGTGGCGCTGGAGGAGCTCACCCGCCGCTACCGGCGCCTCGACGTCGACCACACCGTCGCGGTGCGGCACTTCCCCCAGGGCATCCTCGGCACCCGCGAGCTGCCGGTGATCGCCGTCCGCTGATCCGCTCCCGGTCAGGGAACCAGCACGAGCTTCCCGCGGACGTGCCCGGCCACGCTGATGGCGTACGCCTCGCGCGCGCGGTTGAACGGGAATGTCTGGAACTTGATGACGAGCTTGTTCTCCGCCAGCAGATCGGCGACCTCGGCGAACGCTGCACTGCCACGGCTGTCGTCGCCGCCACCGGTGAGCCGGGCCCCGGCGGCGCCCGCGCCGTAGTTGGCGATGCTCACCACCTGCGACGGCGTCGACACCAACCCGATGAGCTCCTCGATCGGGGTCTTGCCCGCGACGTCGTACACGGCGTCCACCGGGCCGCCCGCGGCGTCTCGCACCCGGTCGGCCACGCCGTCGCCGTAGAGCACCGGGACGGCGCCCACCTCACGCAGGTAGTCCTGGTTGCCCTCGCCCGCCGAGGCGATCACCCGCAGGCCCAGCGCCTTGGCCATCTGCACGGCGACCGCGCCGACCCCGCCCGCGCCGCCGTCCACGAACACCGTCTCGCCCGCTTTGACGCCCAGGAGCCGCAGGCCGCGCTCGGCCGTCTCGCCCGCGACGCCCGCTGCGGCGGCCACCGCCCAGTCGACGGAGGCGGGCTTGGCCGCCCACGTGTTCAGCACCGCGTACTCGGCCTGGGTGCCGACGCCGCCGCCGAACACGTCGTCGCCCACCGCAACACCGGTGACGCCTTCGCCGACCTCGTCGACCACCCCCGCCGCGTCGTAGCCGAGGTAGCCGGGGCCGTCCGGCTCGGCGTCCTCCGTCAACGCCCCGGACAGCATCTTCCAGTCGATCGGGTTCACGCTCGCCGCGCGCACCGCGATCCGGATCTGGCCCGGCCCGGCGTGCGGGTCAGGGGCCTGCGCCCACTCCAACTGCTCCGGCCCGCCGTAGCGGCGGTACTGAATCGCCCTCATGCGCCCGCCAACCGGCCGCGACGGACCGCTATTCCCGGCCGGTGAAGGCGGCGAGCCGAACGCGGCCGTGATCGACCTCCCGCATAGCCGCGTGCTCGACCCTGCGCAGCAACGCCTCGACGTCCGCGCCCGTGCGGTCGGGCCGGTCGTTCCACCGGACCAGGTCGCGCAGCTGCTGGGCGCGGATCGGGGGCGCCGGGCACCAGCGCACCGGGTCCGACGGCCTGCGGTTGATCGTGTGCCAGGTCAGGTCGAACGTGCGCTGCACGAGCTGGGTGTCGGCGCTGGCCACGCCGCCCCCGGCGTGCAGGATCGCGCCCACCAGGCACGCCCTGTCGACCGGGACGTGGCCCATGCGCCGGGCCGCCATGAAGTCGACCGAGCGGGGCTTGCCCTGCGCGTCGTGGCTGACGAACCAGGCGTCCTTGACCCAGCCCGCCGCGACGACGTCGTGGGCGGCCGCGACGAGTTCGCGGATCTGGACGAGCTCGGCCAGCCGGGCGCCGAGGAGATCCTGCTCGGCCAATCGGCGTCGGGCCCGCCGTCGTGCCCGCCACCCGACGGGAGTGACGTTCGGAGAGACGTCGGCGCCGCGCGTGGGCGAGAATTGGACCTTCACGCTTTGCTCCCTCCCTGGCGGTACAACTACCGCAAACGGGACATGACCTCGGCCGATCAGCAGGGACACGGCCCGCTCATCGTAACCGCTGTGTGATGCAGGCCCGTCGGGCCGCCGCCGCGACTTCGACGGCAGCGGTGCTGACGACCTGCGCTGCACGCGCCCGTGATCGAGGCGGGTGGGGCCTACCGGCGCGGGCCCACCAGGCGGTGGATCTCGACGTCCGCTTGCCGGGTGGGCAGCGACTCGACGACGGCCCACCGCTCCCGCGCCGCCGCGAGGAACGCAGGGGCGAGCGGGCGGCCAGGGTCCGCGACCCACACCTCGCCTCCGTCCTCGACGAGCCGGGGGAGCAGGGCCGTGAGCTCGTCGACGTTGCGCTGCCCGTAGAGCACGTCGGCGGCCAGCACGAGATCCCACGGCGCCCTGGCCAGCAGCGGCGCAGGCTCGGCCCACGCGCACACCGCGGTCTGCACGGTGACACCGTTCTGCGCGGCGTTCGCGCCCGCGAAGGCGAGCGCGTCGGCGGAGCGGTCGGTGGCCAGCACGCGGGCACCGCCGAGCGCGGCCGCCAGCGACGGCAGCCCGAGCCCGCACCCCAGCTCCAGCACCGCCCGCCCGGTCCAGGCGTCGGGCGGACACGGCGTGGGCCAGCTCGACGCCGCTCTCCCACACTTCGGCCCAGTACGGCGGGTAGGCCTGGTCGGCGGCGACGTCCTCGTCGTCCAGCAGCGCCGTCGGCTCGCGGGGATGCACGAACCGGACCCGGCCGCCGTGCAGGTCGAGCACCCCGACGGCGAGATCGAGCCGGGGGTCGGCCCTCATCGGACGGCCGCCGCCCGCACGCCGCGGTAGTACCGGCGGCCTGCGTCGAGGAGGTCGGCGTAGTCTGCGAGGCGGCGTTCCCGGTGCTCGGGGCGGAACGCGCCGTGCTCGACGATCAGCCGCTGCAGCCCGTCGATGAGGCCGAGGCACCAGTCCGCGGCGGCAGCGCGGGCGACGCGTGCGCCGTCCACGTCGACGTAGACGGGCGTGGTGTGCGCCAGCCCGCTCGGCGCGAGACCGGTGGCGGGGCCGCGGGCGACGGCCGCCACCCACGTCGGCCCCTCGACGTCGAATGTGCAGGAAAGCCGCTCGTCGCCGGTCTCCGCGAGCACGCCGTCCGGCCCGACGATCGTGAGCCGGTCGGCGCCGACCACGGCGGCGGTGACGGCCAGCCGCTCGCCTACGTGCGCGTCGATCACCTGTCCGGGGCCGCGGCCCGCGGCCGTGAACGTCAGCCACGGCCCGTTCGTGACGACGGTGCGGCCGTCTCGGATCGCCTGCTTGAACGCCTCGACCGAGAGCGGCCGCTCGCCGAGGTGGGCGTAGACCCGCGCCCAGCCGGGCGGGTTGGACGCGACGCCGGGCCCATTGGCGAACGAGAGGAACACGTCGGTGCCCGCGGTCGCCGTGAGCCGCAGCCCGCACGACAGGAGCCGGTGGTAGAGGTAGACCGCGGCCTCGTCGTCGAAGGGGGAGAGCACGTCGATCGCGTCGACGAGCCCCAGCGCGGCGTCGACCACGAGCTCCCTGGCCTCGACCGAGCGCGGGTTCGCGAAGAACGCCTCGGTGGAACCGTCGTCGCCGAACGGGGCGAACACCGGGTGCGGGTAGCCGACCGTCGCCGAAAGCCTCCGCAGCTCGGCGCACGCGGCCTGGTTCGGCGGCCAGTCCTCCGGGTGGTCGGACCGCTCGTGGCCGGTGTAATAGCGGCTCGGCGGCGCATCCGGGCCCAGCGCATGGACGTGGCCGAGCAGGTCGTTGCGGTATTCGACGCCCGCGCGGGCCACGATCTCGCCATCCGACCACGGCAGGTCGACGCCCGCGAACTCCTCCAGCAGCTCCCGGTCGTACACCAGCGAGGTCTGGCAGTTGCCCGCCACCACGTTGGCCAGGTGCAGCCCTTCGCCGCGCTGCATCCGGGCCACGTCGGCGGGCGTGCACACGAGATCGCCGCTGTAGTTCATGTGGACGTGCAGGTCGCCGCCGTACCAGCCGTCCGCGGCCGGGTCGAAGCGCCGCGGCGGCTCGACCTCGACGACCGCCGCCGCGTCCGGCGTTATCTCGGTGGCGACGACATCGAACTCCAGGCCCCGCGCGCAGGTGACGGTCAGCGCGGTGGCAGGCACGGTGAGCGTGATGTCGTCGGCGTGGAAGAACGGCCGCCCGCGCACGTCCCACTTGTGCAGCACGCCGTCGGGGAACCACGCGCCGCCGGTGGCGTCGGTGACCGACCAGCGCGCACAGCGGGCCGCGCGCAACCGCAGCCGGGCCCCGGCCGTGGGGCGGAGCGCGGCGGCGAGCGAAACGGGCGCGCCGTCGACGGTCACCGGCACGTCGGGTGCGTCGACGTCGACGGTCGCGATGCCCGCCCCCCGCGCCGCCACGGTGAACGCCTCGCCTGCGACGACGGCGGCCACCTCGCGGTCGACCGCGGCGTCGACGACCACGTCCAACGGCATCGGCGACCCGGCGACCACGGGCCGGGCCGGTCCACAGTGGACATCGACACCGCCGTCGGTGACCCGCACCACGACGATCCCGGCGGGCGGCGCGGACCCGACCACCTCGCGCACGGCCTGCGGCCAGTCGCCGGTCTCGCCGTAGGCCGCGAAGACGTCGCCGAGCCGGGCGAACCGGGCCCAGCGGAACATGTCGATCCGGTCGTCGCCCCAGTCCCAGCCGTGCTCGGCCTGCAGGCCCCGGTAGCGGGCCAGCATCGCGATCACGGCAGGCGGCAGGTCCAGCACCTCCGCGTCGCCGCAGCACATCCGGGCGACTTTAGAGGGTCCGGCGAATGAGGGCTCCGCCAGCCCGTGGCGTCCAGGTGGCCGCAGGGCAAGGCGCCCGCGCGCCCTCGTGCCGGGGCACTCGGGCGCGGGGGCAAACGCCGCGATGTGGCTGCCTGGGCGTCGGCCGCCGCGACCTGGATCGCCGTGCTCTACAACGTGGGCGCGACCATCGGCGGTGTCGCGTTCGGGTCGCTGTCCGAGCGCTTCGGGCGACGCCGCACGATCGTCGTCGCCGCGGTGCTGGCGCTGCCGATCGTGCCGATCTTCGCGCTGTCGACGACGGCGGGCTGGCTCGCGCTCGGATCGTTCCTCATGCAGGTCTGCGTGCAAGGCGCGTGGGGGGTCATCCCGGCGCACCTCACCGAGATGTCACCGGACACGATCCGCGGCTTCTACCCCGGCGTGACCTACCAGCTCGGCAACCTCCTCGCAGCGCTCAACCTGCCGATCCAGCAGGCGTTGGCCGCCTCGCACGGCTACCCGTTCGCGCTGGTGGTGACGATCGTGCCGGTGTTCGTGGCGGTGATCGTCTTGACCGCGGTTGGCAGGGAGGCCAAGGGCATCGAGTTCGGCGGCAGGCTGGGGACCGACCGCGTCAGCGCGCTCGGGTAGGAAACCGGGATGTCGGACGCCGCTCCGATCCGTGCGGGGGAGCGGCCGTTGCCAGTACACACGCCACGTTTGTAACCCGACCGTGATGACCGGACAACGCGCGCGGCTACCGTCCGCGTATAGAGGATAACCGTCCGGCGCTAACTGGACAGCGTTCGCGGATCGTCGCCCTAGAGTGAGCGTGTCACTCCCCAGCGTGACCACGTGGCTCACCAAGCGCAGTCAGGAGGTGCCGATCGTGCCGACCCAGTCGCCCGCGCGCATCAGCATCGACACCAAGGATCCCGAAGAGGCGCACGGCTACCTGCAGTCGACGTACGTCGAGCACTCGGTTCGACTGTCGGGCAACCGCGACGCCTTCCGCTTCCGCCACCACATCACCGACGGCGGCAACTTCTTCGTCGCGCGGTACGAGCACTCCATGAACTGCCGCGTCGACACCGACCCGTTCGGCTATCTGCTGGCAGGCCAGATGCTCAGCGGGAAGCTGCGGTTGCAGGCGGGCAACGAGGAGCTCGCACCGGCCGTCGGGGAGCTGTTCCTCCTCGACCCGGACCGCCCGATGCGCATCCACTGGGACCAGTTCCGGGCAGGCCTGGTCAAGCTGGATCTCGGCGTGGTCCAACGGGTGGCCGTCGAGGCGGGCGGCGACCCGGCCCGGCCGGTGCGCTTCGGCTTGTCGCGGGCGGTCTCGGCGGAGCGCGTGCGGCACTGGCAGGAGCTCGTGCGCTACGTGACGCGCGACTTCTGCACCAACGAGCTCGCCTACGGCAGCCCGCTGATCTACGCGCACACGATGCGGCTGCTGGCGGCGACCATGCTCGAGACCTTCCCGAACACCACGACGGGCGTCGACCCGGCCCGTCCCGGCAGCGCCGACGCCAGCGCGGTGCGCCGGGCCGTCGCCTTCATCGACGACCACGCGGGCGAGCCGATCGGGCTCACCGAGATCGCCGCGGCGGCGCGGATCGGGTCACGCACCGTGCAGGAGGCCTTCCGCAGGCACCTCGACACCACGCCGATGGCCTACCTGCGCCGGGTGCGCCTCGAACGGGCCCACAAGGAGCTGGAGGTCACCGACCCCGCGGGGGGCCGGACCGTCGCCGAGATCGCGGCCCGCTGGGGCTTCGCGCACGCAGGCCGGTTCGCCGCGATCTACCAGGGCAGCTACGGCCACGCGCCGAGCGCCACGCTGCGCGGCTAGGCCGCGGTACGCGGCCTAGCCCTCGGCGGCCCAAACCGGCGGGGGCGCGGCGGGCGTGCCGTCGTCCAGCCTGGCGTGCTGGCCCGCCGGGAGCACCTGGTCGCGCTGGTGCAGCGCGAGGCTCCGGGTGTAGCGGCGGGCGATGTCGGGCACCACGTCGTCGCCGCCCACCACCCCGAACACCGTGCCCGCGTAGTCGAGCGGGCCCATGAGCTCGCGGATGCGCTCCCGGTCCGACGGCGGCACGAGCTCGGCAGGGTCGCCGCCCGCGAACCAGCCCATCGGCACCGCGACGCCCGCGGGCACGACCGTGTTGACGTAGACGACGGCATGGAACTCGAGCTGCGCCCCCACGTCGAGGCGGGCCCCGTTGAACACCACGGCGCCGGTGGCGATGCGGGTGTCGCCTTCGATCACGCACCCGGTGAGCGAGGCGTGCGGGCCGACGACCACGTGGTCGCCGAGCCGTGTGGGGTGCTGGGGCACGCCGCGGACCACGGCGTTCTCCATCACGACGCAGTGCGCGCCGATCTCCACCGGGCCGCCCTCCGCCGTGACGACCGCGCCGAACAGCACCCGGCTGTGCGGGCCGACCGTGACGTCGCCGCACAGCACCGCGGTGGGGGCGATGTAGGCGGAGTCGGCGACCTGCGGGCTCTTGTGCCGGTGCCGCACGAACACGGCGTCGCGGCCAACGGTGCGGGGTGGTGTCACGTAGTGGTCGGTGGTCATGCCCGGCCCCCATCGTCGTCGATGTCCGTGGACAGGGCCCGAGGCTACGCCCTCGCCCGCCGCTAGTGGTACGGCTTGTGCGGGATCGGGGCGTCGTTGAGCTGCTGGTCGAAGTCCACCCAGATCGCGTCATCCTCGATCTTGCAGGCGTAGACGGGGATCGCGGTCACCGCGGGGATGCCGATCGGTTCGCCGGTGTGCAGGTCGAAGCGCGAGTTGTGGGCAGGGCAGATGAGCGTGTCGTCGTCTTGCAGGTAGCCCTCGTTGAGCGGCTGCTGCTGGTGGGTGCAGGTGTTGTGGCACGCGACGGCCTCCTCGTCGGAGAGGCGGACCACGCAGATCGGCTCCCCGCCGAGGTTGACGACCATCATGTCGCCCTCTTCGAGCTGGTCGGTGTCCGCGACCGCTTCCCATGCCATGGCCCATCTCCTCTACGTGTTCGCGCGCCTGCGCCCGGGCTGGGTGCCGCGGACCTCGATCCAGCCGTTGCGGACCCGCGACGGAAGGGCGGGCTGGGGGTGGTGCGCCGGTCCGCGGACGATGTGCCCGTCGCGCACGTCGAACTGCGACTCGTGCAGCGGGCAGGTGACGACGCAGTCGACGATCGCCCCGCGGGAGAGCACCGCGCCCGCGTGGCTGCAGATGTCGTCGATCGCGTAGACGGTCTCGTCGTCGCGGTAGAGCAGCACCTTGCGGCCCTCGACGTCGACGCCCTTGGCTTCGTGATCGGGCAGGTCGTCGAGCGAGACGGTCTTCACCCAGCGCGTGGGCCCGGTGTGGCTCGCCACCCGGTTGACCATCGCCCCGCGGCCCTGCACGAGGTGTCCGCCGACGAAGCCCGCGACCGTCGTGGCGGCCATGCTGGCCATGCCGAGCGTGCGGGCCGAGCCGCGATGCCCGGAAAGGCGCGCGGCCAGCGAGGCCCCTTGCAGCGCGGTGGCCGCGCCGTTGAGCAGGCCGTGGAAGAGCCCGACCCTGCGGTCCTCGCCGTCGCTGACCGTCCAGTCCGCGACGCCGGTGACGGCCGTGGCCACCGCCGCCGCGAGCCCCGCCGCGCTGAGCGTGCCCGCCGCGTCGAGCTTCCCCTTGGCGGTGGCGGGCTCGTTGCCACCGACCATGTCGAGCAGCAGCGAGCCCGACCAGAAGCCGATCGGAAGATCGGACAGCGCGGGGTGCAGCGCGTGCCCGGCCCACCGCCCGCCGTGCAGCAGCTCCACGGCGAGGTTGCCGCGGAACCGGTCGTAGACCGGCTGCACGACCTCGGTGACGCTGTCGTTGAGGCTCGCGAGCCACGGCCACTTGCCGACGGCGGCGAAGAACTCCTGATGCCAGGTGGTCATCCGGGAGGGCCCGCTCGAGCACGGCTCCGAATTCGCCATTGACACCAGCGGATCCCACCACGGGCCCGCGCCACTGAGAAGATCTCGGCTCAGGTTGAGACAGAGTGCCGCGGTGAGGCCGAGAGGGACACCAGCGGGATTCGATCTTGCCGAAACCCCGCTCATGTCAATCTCGCGCAGCCGCAACTGCCGCGTTCAGGCCGTGAGCACCTCGGTGACGAACGCGTCGATGCTCTGGCGGCCCACCGCCCGCGACGCCGAGACGCGGTGGTGCCCGTCCTGCACGTAGTGCCGTCCGTCGACGCGGTACAGGGTGACCGGCGGCAGCGATTCCCCGTTGCGCAGCGCCCTGTCGATCGCCGTCCAGCGCCGCTCGTTGATCGTGCGCCCCGGTCGGAAGCCGCGGTCGAACTCGTGCACCCGCCCGACGCTGCCGACGATCGTGTCCAGGTCGACGGACTGCAGCCCCAGATCGTAGTGCGCGGTGGCGCCCGGCCCCGCCACGGCCTCGGCGAACGACGACAGCCGGGTGCGCTCGCCGCAGATCAGCCGCAGCGCGGTGGCGAGCCGCGACCAGCGGCTCCGACGGCGCATCCGGCGGAAATCCTGCTCGGCGTCGGCGGCGATGAACCCCGTGTCGTAAGCGAGAACGGCCATGACATAGATCGTCGGGGTAAGTGGTGGTCCCGCGCGTCCGAGTTTTGCCTCATCCTCCCCTGCGGGGGGCCTTACGCACGGGAGTTGACCGAGATGAACGTGAGCGGGGAGCCGGGGCCGCCGAACCCCGCTCAGGTTCATCTCGTGGATTTGGGGGACGAGTGCGCTACCGGTAGGTCAGCAGTGCCCTTCGGGGACCGGAGAAGTGGGCGTGGTCGTTGAACGACAGCAGGTTCGGGCCCCGGCCGCCCACCGTGACGAGGCTGATCGCGCCGTTCACGGAGACCCGGTTCAGCGCGATGCCGGTGGCGGCGGGCGCCCCGAGCAGGCCCGCGACGAGCGCGCCGATCACCCCGCCGGAGCTGACGACCACCGCGTCGCGCCCCTTCGGCAGCCGGTCGGTCACGTTATGCAGGGCCGCCAGTGCGTCGGCGGAGAACGCCGCCCACCCGCCGTCCTGGCTCCACGCCGAAAGCGCCTCGTCGAGGAGCCGCTGGAACGCGCGGGAGTCCTTGAGCGCGGGCTCGATGCGCGACGGCTCGACGTAGCGGCGCAGCAGCGCGAGGTGGTCGAACTCGTCCCACCGCTTGTCGGTGCCGCACGGCCCTGCGTACCCGGCCGCTTCCACGAGCAGGCTCGCCGTGTGCTGCTGGCGCCGCAGGGTGCCCGCGACCACCTCCGGGTCGCGCAGCCCGCGGCGGGCGAGCTCCTCCCCGACGACGGTGGACTGCTCCCGCCCGGCCGCGGACAGGGCGTCGTAGTCGGCGGTGCCGAACGACGCCTGTCCGTGCCGGACGATTGCGACGAGCGGCACGCCTCAGCTGCGCACGTAGCGGCCAGGTGCCGGGTCGAGGACCGGATGGAACTTGTTGCCGAGTGCGCGCGGGGCCCGCTTCTCCTCGCCGCCGTACGGCTTGAACCACTCGGTCCAGGCCTCCCACCAGCTGCCCTGGTGCTTGGTCGCCTCGGCCAGCCACTTCTGCGGATCGGGCCCCGGCGACCCGCCGGTCCAGTAGTGCGCCTTCGGGTTGCCGGGCGGGTTGACCAGGCTCGCGATGTGCCCCGAGTAGCTCAGCACGAACGTGGCATCGCCGCCGAGCAGCTGTGTGGTGCGGTAGCAGCCCAGCCACGGCGTGAGGTGGTCGACGACCGCGCCGGTGACGAACAGCGGCACCTTGATGTCGTCGAGCTGCATCGGGCTGCCGAGGACGGACAAGCCGCCGGGCTGGGCGAGCAGGTTGCCCTCGAAGATGTGGAGGAACTCGCCGTGCAGAGCGGCGGGGAGGTTGGTGCCGTCGGCGTTCCAGGCCAGGATGTCGAACGCCGGGGGCTTGTCGCCCATGAGGTAGTTGTTGACCCAGTAGTTCCAGACCAGGTCGTCGGGCCGCATCCAGGTGAACGCGGCGCCCATCTGCCTGCTGGTGATGATGCCCGCGCGGCGGGAACGGGCTTTCGCGAACCGCAGCAGGCTCGGGGCCTTGGAACGCGGAGATCGGGGCGCGATCGCTGAAGTCCAGCAGCGTGACCGCGTACGACATGCTGTGCACGCGGTCGTCACCGATCGCGGCCAGGTGGTTGAGCAGCGTGGTGGTGATGATGCCGCCCGCGCAGAAGCCCATGATGTTGACGTCGGGGCTGCCGGAGATCTCGCGCGCAGCGTCGATGGCGGAGAGCACCCTGCTGGCGTAGGTGTCGAGGTCCCACGCGCCCTCCTCGGCGGACGGGTTGCGCCAGCTGAGCAGGAACACCTGGATGCCCTGGCTGGTCGCGTACTCGATGAAGCTGCGCCCGGGGCGCAGGTCGAGGAAGTAGAAGCGGCCGATCGGCGGCGGGATGAGGACCAACGGGCGCTGGTACACCTGCTCGGTGGTGGGCTGGTACTGCATGACCTCGCCCACCTCGTCGCGCTGCACCACGGCGCCGGGCGAGAGCGCGAGGTCCTTGCCCACCTTGAACGCGTCGCGCTCGACCATCGAGGGCATGCCGCCGTTGTTGCGCAGGTCGCCGACGAAGTTGCGGACGCCGCGCACGAGGCTCATGCCACCGGTGTCGAACGCGCGCTTGATCGCGGCCGGGTTGGTGGCGAAGTAGTTGGTGGGCGCCAGCGCGCTGTCGAGGATCGTGGTGGCGAAGCGGGCCTGCTCAGCGCGGCGGCTGTCCTGTGCGCTCTCGCCCAGCTCGTCGACGAGGTTGCTCACGGCCTGCGCGGTGGCAAGGTAGCCGCGCTCGATCCGCGAGAAGACGGGGTTGCCCGACCAGGCCGGGTCGGAGAAGCGCCGGTCGTTCTTGGCGGGGCCGACCTCCGAACGGCCGAGGGCGACGCGCACGAGCTCACCGCCGAGCTTGGCCGCCTCCCGGGTGACCGTGCGGCGGTGCCCGAATGCGGCGGCCAGGCCGCCGATCGTCTCGCCGAGCGACGGAACACCGACCACCTCGCCGCCCTCTGGCAGCTCGACGCGCCCGTTCTCGGCCTGGGCCTCTGTGCTCACCACGCGACTCCTCCCGAACGCCCCACTGCGTGCCAACACACCTGAGGATAGGCGAGGTCAAGGGGCGAAGAGTGTGTCCTTCGTCCTTGTGTTCCTCGTCCTTGGGCCCCGTCTCGACCGGGCCGACCGCGCCTGGCCGCCGACGATCGCGTGCAGGGCGTCGACCGCGGGTCATCGCTCGGCGGCCTGACGCACCCGGGGCCCGTCGGCGACACTGCCCGTATGGGTCGGCTGACGCGCAGGTTCCGCGGTGCGGTGCGCAGGGAGGCTCAGGACCTCCTGCGGGGCGGCCCGCCGACAGCCGAGCTGCTGCGCCCCATCGGGCCCGCCGTGCCATCCGACGCGCACGTGCAGCAGGTGCTGGACGTCTGCATGCGGGTGGGCGAGGTGCTGCTGGGCTGCGGGGAGCCCGCGGAGGAGACGTCGGCGACGATGCTTCGCATGGCGGCGGCGTTGGGGCTGCCGACCGTGGACGTCGACATCACGTTCAACTCGATCACCATGTGCTGCCACCGCGGCATGGTCGCCGCGCCGCTGACGACGATGCGCCTGGTTCGCTACCGCACCACCGACCTCACCCGGCTGGCCGCGGTGACCCACATCGTCCGGCGGGTGGAGCGCGAGGGCCTTGGCGTGCACGCCGCGGAGGACGCCCTCGCCGATGCCGTGACGGCCCGGCACCCGTACCCGCGCTGGGTGGCGACCCTCGGGTGGGCCGGGCAGGCGGCCGCAATCGCGGTGCTGCTCGGCGGGGGGCCGGGCATCGCGGCCACCGCGTTCGCGGTCACCGCGCTCATCGACCGCCTTGGCCGCCTGCTCAGCCGATTGGGGGTCGCGCCCTTCTTCCTGCAGCTCATCGGGGGCATGGTCGCCACGGTCGCGACGCTCGCCCTGTTCGGGGTGGGCGCGCTGCCCGCAGGCACCCAGCCGTCGCTGGTGATCGCGGCGGGCATCACGGTGCTGCTGTCGGGCCTGTCGGTGGTCGGCAGCGTGCAGGACGCCATCTCGGGCTACTACGTCACCGCGGCGGGCCGGGCCGCTGAGGTCGGGCTGCTGTCCGCGGGCCTGCTCGCGGGCGTGGTGCTGGGGCTGAAAGTGGGCGTCGCGTTCTCGCTCACCCTCGACCCGGCGGCGCCGGTGTCCGCGGACGTTGCTCAGTTCGGGATCTCGACGTTCGCCGCGGCGACGGCGGCGGCCATGTACGCCCTCGCCGCCTACGCGCCGCTGCGGTCGCTCACGGCGGCCGGGCTCGCGGGCGGGATCGGCTGGGCGGTGTACGGGCTGCTCACGGTCTACGCGCACTTCGGGCCGGTGGTGTCGACCGGGGTCGCGGCGACGTTCGTCGGCGTCGCCACCGGGATCGCGCGGCGCGGCACCGGCGTGCACTCGCACGTCATCGTGCTGGCCGGGATCATCCCGCTGCTGCCGGGCCTCACCGCCTACCGCGGCTTCTACGAGCTGGCCGTCCAGGGCGTGGTCGACGGCCTCGTGACCGTGCTGCTCGCGCTGGCCATCGGGCTCGCGCTCGCCGCGGGCGTGGCGCTCGGCAACTTCTTGGGCCGCCCCCGCAGCGGCACGGCCGTGGTGCAGGCGGACTAAGCGCCGCGGCGTGCCGGGGGTGGCTGATGCGGTGTGCCGTCCAGCCCAGCGCGATGAGGCTGACCACCGCGACGATCGCCGTGCCGATCAGCGACTGCTGGCTGTCCCATGCGGTGTGCAGGGCGACGGCCAGCACGAACGCACCCACGAACGCGCCGATCCGGCGGCCCGTCCAGCCCGCCTCGGCCGCGGCGTACAGCGCGGTGGCGGAGATGCCGGTCCACGCCATGTGCCCTGCGGGGCTCATGATGCCGCGCAGCAGCAGGACGTCGACGGTGTCGGTGATGCTGCCCTTGGACTCGATCAGCGTGACGAACGCGTAGCCCATCGTCTCCAATGCGGCGAACCCCGCGCCCGCCGCGACGCCGATGAGCAGCCCGTCGGCCCGCTTGCGGTAGCGGGCGAAGAAGATCAGCACCACCAACGGGATGATCAGCTTGCTGGTCTCCTCGATCAGCCCGACGCCCACCATCGGCAGGAAGCCAAGGTCGCGCTGGGCGTCGAACTCCAGCGTGCCCGCCACGACGGTGCCGATGATGCCGCCGAGGAACGCGGCGGTGGCGACCATCGGGATGCCGACGTCGTAGTCCAACCTGCGTCCGTAGAGGAAGGTCAGGAACGCCGCCGGGACGATCGCGGCGCCGAGCAGGATGGCGGACGGGACGAAGTTGGGGTTCTGCGTCGCGACCAGTGTGCGCTCCACCGCGATGAACAGCGCGACTCCGATCACGAGGACGGCGACCCACGCGTGGCGGCGCGCCCCCGTCGGGGCCTGCGCGGGGGCGTACGTCATGGTGCTGTTCGTACCTTGTGGAGGGTCTCAGGAAAAGGCCCCGACCCCCGTGATGTCGCGCCCGACGATCAGGGTCTGCATCGTCTCCGTGCCCTCGAACGTGTGGATGGCCTCGATGTCGGCCATGTGCCGCATCACGTGGTTCTCCTGCAGTATCCCGTTGCCGCCGAGCAGGTCGCGCGCCTCGGCGAGGATCTCCCTCGCCTTGCGCGTGTTGTTCATCTTCGCCAGCCCCGCCACGGTCGGGCTGAGCTTGCCCTGGTCGGCGAGGCGGCCGATCTGCATGCAGTAGAGCTGCATGCCGGTGAGCTCGGCCAGCATCCGCACCAGGCGCTGCTGCACGATCTGGAACGCGACCAACGGCTTGCCGAACTGGGTGCGCTGCTTCGCGTAGGCCAGCGCGGCGTCGTAGCCCGCCGTCGCGTGCCCCAGCGCCATCCACGCGCTGGTGGAGCGGGTGGTGGCCAGCACGCGGCCGGTGTCGCGGAAGCTGTGGGCCTCGGCCAGCCGGTTGTCCTCGGGCACCCGGACGCCGCGCAGGGCGATGTCGGCCTGCCACACCGCGCGCAGCGACAGCTTGCCGGGGATCACGGTGGCCTGGTAGCCCTCCGCTGGCGTCTCCACGACGAAGCCCTTGACCTGGCCGTCCTCGGTGTCGCGGGCCCACACGACGACGAGGTCGGCGATCGTGCCGTTGCCGATCCAACGCTTGGCCCCTTCGAGCACCCAGTGGTCGCCGTCGCGGCGGGCGGTGGTGGCCAGCGCGATCGAGTCCGAGCCGTGGTCGGGCTCGGTCAGGGCGAACGCGCCGATCTTCGCCATCGACGACATGGACGGCAGCCAGCGGGCCTTCTGCTCCTCGGAGCCGCACATCGCGATCGACTGCATGGCCAGGCCCGCGTGCACGCCGAGGAACGTGCCGAGGCTGCCGTCGCCGCGGTGCAGCTCCATGTGCGCCAGCCCGCATGCCGTGGGGCTCATCCCGGCCGCCCCGTAGCCCTTGATGCTCTCGCCGACGATCCCCAGCTCGGGCAGCCGCCGGATCAGCGGCCACGCGAGCTCGGCCCGTTCCCAGTAGTCGGCGGCGACGGGCAGCACCTCGGCGTCGACGAACCGGCGGGTGGTGGCGAAGCGGTCCCACTGCTCGTCGGTGAACTGCTCGCGCACCAGGAAGAAGTCGGTGCCCAGCGCCGTGCCGAGATCGTCGTGTCATGCGCGGGACGCTACGCCGTGATCAGCGGGCGCGGACCTGGTTGTTGCGGGCGTTGTGGGTGAGCTCGGCCAGCCCCAGCTGCTCCAACAGCGGCGGCAGGTACATGCCGAACCGACCCCGGTAGCCCTTGCGCAGCCCGTACCAGCCGCCGACGGGGTTGTCGGCCGAGCGGCCCCACGCCTCGACGGACCCCGCAGCAGGGGGCTTCTGCTCGTCGGCGGCGCCCAGCGGCACCCAGCCGCCCTGCGCGACGAGCCACGCGTGCAGGTCCTCGACGGCCGAGAGGTGGTAGCGCAGCACGGTCTTGCCGACCGTGCAGACCAGCGCCGGTGGATCGGTGTCGGGGTCGGGGTCGCGGTGCATCGTGTAGCTCGAGGTGCCGGGCGCGGTCGTGAGCACCCAGGGATCGGCGCTGGTGCCTGCGGTCATGCGGATCTCCTTCGAGGTGCACGCAGGCTACCGATCAGGCGAGGAGGGCGCGCGCCTCGTCCCACATGCGGGTGACGACCCGGCTCGCGGGCTCGGTCGTGGCCAGCGAGGCACCCTGGCCCGCCCAGTGGTTGGCCCGGTCGACGCCGGGCGACTCGCCGCGCCGGAAGCGCGCCACCAACTGTCGTTGGGTGGGGTAGCGCGCCGGTGTCGGCGCGCCGGGTTCGGCCCAGGCCGTGACGTACGGGGTGGGGGCGGCCCGGCCGAGGCGGCCGGTGTAGGCGCGGGTCGGCACGGTTTGCTCGGGGCGCAGGCCGTCCAGGCTCGCCGACCATGCGGGGTCGATCCCGGCCTCGGGGGTGCGCAGCAGGGCGGTGCCCACGTGCACGGCCGACGCGCCGAGCGCCAGCGCGGCGGCGACCCCGCGGCCGTCGGCGATCCCGCCCGCGGCGATCACCGGCACGTGCAGGTGGTCGACGAGGTGCGGCACGAGCGCGACGAGCCCGACGGCCGTGCGCTCCGCGACGTTCGGGTCGAAGACCCCGCGGTGCCCGCCCGCCTCCATGCCCTGCGCGATCACGGCGTCGGCGCCTGCCTCCTGCGCGGCCAGCGCGTCGTCGAGGGTGGTGGCGGTGGCGAACCAGGCGATGCCGCGCTCGTGCAGCCGTGCCACGTAGTCGGCTTCGAACAACCCCATGATCGACGAGACAGCGGTGGGCGCCGCCTCCAGCATCGCTGCGCACTGCGCGGTGTAGGCCGGGGCTGGGATATCTCCGCCGCCTGCCGGGCCGGGCGAACCGAAGCGGTGCAGGAACGCCGTGGCCGCCGCCGTGCCGCCCGGATCGTGGACGAGCGCGTCGGGCACCCACACGTTGAGCTGGAACGGTCCCCAGCGCCCGAGTACCGGCCCGGAACTTGGCCACCCACGCGGCGATCTTGTCGGGGTCGTCGAGCAGCACGCCGCAGGCGCCCATGCCGCCCGCCTCCGCGACCGCGATCGCCAGCTCCGGCGAGCTGGCGCCCGCCATCGGGGCCTCCAGGATCGGCATCCGCAGCCCGTACCGCTCGCAGAACTCCATGATGCGTCGTTGCACGGGGTCATCCTCACCCGGTAAGGCGGTCCACCTCGGCCAACAGCGTGGAGACCTGCCCCACAACGCTGAACTTCTCCCGCGCATAGGCCTCGGCCACCGGGCCCATCGTGGCTTTCCAGTCCTCGTCGATCGCCCGGTTGACGGCGGCGGCGAGCGAGGCGGCCAGCTCCGCCCGGTCGTCGGTCTCCGGCACGAGCACGCCGACGTCGGGCGTGACGAAATCGCGCGGGCCGCCGGAGTCGGCACCGATCACCGGGGTGCCGCACGCCATGCACTCGATGAACACCAGGCCGAACGGCTCGCGGTAGGAGGGGAAGCAGCCGACGTCGGCACAGTTGAACAGCGTGGTCAGCTCGTCCTGCTGGCGCGGGCCGAGGAAGTAGGTGCGGCGCAGGCCGAGCTCGGCGGCGAGGTCGTGCATCTGCACCTGGGCCTCGAGCGGCCCCGACCCCGCCACCAGGGTGAGGATCTTCTTGTCGGTCCGCTGCTCGTAGGTCGCGGCGGCGCGCAGGAGCGCGTCGAGCCGCTTCCAGTCGGCGAACTTGCCGCAGAACGCGACGACGGCGTCGAACCCGTCCGGTGGCGCCACCGGTTCCGGCGCGCGACCGCTGCCCTCCGGCGGCTGCGTCGTGAAGCCCGCCAGCACCTTCGCGCGGTCGGCGTAGACGTCCGGCAACACCTGGAAGACGTCCTGGTTGTAGCCGTTGTGCGAGAGGATCACCCGGTCGCGGGGGAACTCAGGGAACACGCCGACGAGCGCGTCGACCTGCTCCTGCGAGATCGCGGCGGCCACGTCGACGCCGTGGTCGGGGTCGGCGTAGTCGAAGATCTTCTCGTCCTGCATGTACGGCAGGAAGCGCAGCGGGAACTCGGCCGGGTTGTCGCCCCGCTTCTCGTTGTTGTACATCTTCAGCTCGGTGCCGTGGGCGAACGCGAGCAGCGGCATCCTGCCCCGCCCGGCCGCGGCGCGACGGCGGATCACGTCGCGCAGCACCACCGTGTTCATGAAGCAGTGGTGGGCGATGGCGAGGCCGAACCGGTCGTCGGTGGCCGCCTCGATCTCGTCGATCCAGCCCGCGACCTCGTCGGTGAGCCGCTTGCGGTACGCGGCGACCTCGTCCTCGCTCATGCTGTGCCAGCGGTAGCTCGACACCGGCGAGATCGACTCGCAGATCGGGATGTCGTGGTCGAGCGCGAACACGCGCACGTCCTCTTCGCGGAAGCGCTGGCGCCGCGACGGGTACATCGAGTAGCAGCGCACGCCCGGCAGCGCGTTGTAGGCATGGTGGTGCGCCTCGTGCAGGATGCCGGACCCCGGGGCGAACTCCCCGCCCCGCTGCCAGTTGTTGCTGCCGAGCTGAAAGATCAGCCGGTCGCCCATCCGCCGCCTCCTCGTGCCTCCGCCTCGGTTCCGCGGAGCAGCGTAGGCGGCGGGGGCGCGGGCCTCGCACCGGCATCGCCGTGCTCGCACCGGTGTCCGGACGTCCGTGCGAGCACCGCGCCGCTTGTGCGAGCGTCAGTGACCGGGTTCCATCTGCACGGGGACGACGGCGCCCACCGGGGTCGGTGCGGGGTCCGGCGTGCCGCTGAGCCAGGAGATCCCGCCGAGCACGACGGCGAGCAGCCCGGCGGCGGCCAGCGCGTGGCCCACGCGCCACCTGCGCACCCGCGGCCGTTTGGCGAGCGCGGCGGCGACGGCGGCCGCGCTCGGGCGGGCGGCCGGGTCAGGGTCGGTCATCGCGTACAGCAGCGCGGCCAGGCTCCGCGGCAGCAGCCCGTCCGGCACGGCAGGCCTGCGGTAGAGGCGCGCGGTCGCGGACTCGACCATCGAGCCGGGGTACTCGCGCCGCCCGGTGCTGGCCTCGATGAGGACGAGGCCGAGGGCGTAGACGTCGGCGGCGGGCCCGACCGTCTCGCCGCGCACCTGCTCGGGGGCGAGGTAGGCGGCGGTGCCCGCCACCGCGCCGGTCGCGGTGGCGACCGTGCCGTCGAGGGCGCGGGCAATCCCGAAGTCGGCCAGCCGGGGCTCCCGGCCGTGGTCGAGCAGGATGTTGGCGGGCTTCACGTCGCGGTGCACGAAGCCGCGCGCGTGGACGTGGGCGAGCGCGGCCGCCAGCGCCGCGCCCAGCGCGCGGATGTCGCGGACGGGCAGCGGCCCGTGCTGCATGCGCGTGGCCAGCGTGGGGCCCTCGACCAGGTCGGTGACGACGTACGTGCGCCCGTCGGGGCCGGGCTCGGTGCCGCCGCCGTGCAGGGTGACCAGCCCAGGATGGTCCAATCGGGCCAGCGCCTCCAACTCCCGTTGCTGCTGGAGGCGGATGGCGGCGCCGTCGGGCCGGTAGAGCTTGATCGCGACGTGTTCGTCGGTCCGCAGGTCACGGCCTGCGTGGACGACGGCGGCTGCGCCTGCGCCGAGGACCGGGCCGAGCGTGTAGCGGCCTGCGATGGGTGTGCCGCCTGCGGGGAGCTGTGCGTTCACAGCAGGCCTGTTCCCGATCCGCCGCCCACTTATTCGGGATCGTTGGCCGCGGGTCCCCCGACCAGGTAGGGCGTGTCGATCCCCTCGTACATGAGGTGGGCGACGAGCCCGTCGGCGGCGTGCTGCAGCTGGTGGCAATGATCCATCCAGATGCCGGGGTTGTCGGCGACGAACGCTACGTCGAAGGACTCGCCGTTGCCGACGGTGAGCGAGTCGAACCACCACGGGCTCCCGGTCGCTGGCACGCCGCCCCTGGCCAGCACGACGGCGTGGTGGCCGTGCAGGTGCATCGGGTGCAGCTCGCCGCTGGTGTTGGAGAGGTGCATCGTGACGACGTCGCCCTCACGCACCACGAACATCGGGACGTCCGGGTATTGGTGACCGTTGACCGTCCACCACAGCCCCGGCAGGCCGTCGAGGAAGCCGAAGCTGCGCCCGATGGCGTAGTCGAACCGGCGGGTGGCCGCGGCCGGGTCGAACCCGAGCGGGGTGGGCGTGCCGTAGGTCAGCAGGTCGACGGTGGTGGCGGGGGCGGGGCCTGCCGCGGGCGGGGTGCCGAGCACGACGGCCGCGTTGCCGCCGATCTCGACGCGCACGCCACGCCCCTGCGGTGGGGCGAGCACCTCCAGGTCGGCCCGTCCACCCGCGGTGACGTCGACGGACGTGTCGCGCAGCGGGGTGGGCCCGTGCACCTCGCGGCCGTCGACGGCGACGAGCCGGAACTCCGCCCCGGTCGGCCACACCCGCATCGGGCCGCTGTCGGTGTTCACCACCCGCACCCGCACGGGGGTGCCGGGCGCCGCCGTGACGGGCACGTCGCCCGCCAGGCCGTTGACGGTGCGGTGGCCGTCGTAGAGGTGCACGAGCGCGACCGCGTCCACGCCTGCCGTCGGTGTGCGCGATGTGATGACCAGCGCGCCGAACAGCCCGCGCTCCACCTGCTCGTGGGTGATCTGGTGGGAGTGGTACCAGAACGTGCCTGCGTGGTCGGCGCGGAACCGGTAGACGAACTCGCCCCCCGGCGCCACCGCGTCCTGGGTGACGCCCGCGCTGCCGTCCATGGCGCCGGGTACGTCGACCCCGTGCCAGTGCAGGGCGACGCCCGCGGGCACCGACTCGTTCACCAGCCGCACCTCGACGAGCTGGCCCTCCATCGCGGTGATCTGCGGGCCGGGGGTGCTGCCGTTGAGCGTGTAGCCGTCGACCTCCTGGCCGGACGCGAGGCGCGCCTTCTGCTTGCGGGCGACCAGCGTGACCCGGACGTCCGCGGGCCCTTTCGACGGGTCGGTGAGCGCGGCGACGCTCCGGCCGTGCGCCATGCCCAGCATCCCGATGGGCGCCGCGGGGGCGGGGCCGCCGCCGGTGTCGACGTAGCCCATGTCCATCACGGAGTAGCGCGACGGCAGCAGGCTCGACCACCACAGCCAGCTCGGAACGCCGAGCATCACGACGGCGGCGACGGCGGCGACGAGCGTGCGGACTCGAAGCCGCCGGGCCGCCACCGGTGGCTCAGCCCGCGGTGGAGGCGGCCGTCCGGTCGCCGACCGGGGCCGTCCCGCGCGCGGCCATCGCGGCCATCACCGCCACGCCGAAGATCAGCAGCGCGTTGCCGCCGTGCAGCATCCCGAGGAACGGAAGCCCGCGCCCGAGCTCGGCGAACAGGATCTGCAGGACGGTGAGGCCGAGCAACACGCCCGCCCACATGACCCCGCGCGGCACCTTCGCGAAGAACGAGAGCACGAAGAGGACGAGCACCAGGACCGGGAACACGATCTGCCCGTTGATGCCGTGCAACGCGAACCCGCCGTCGCCCGTGAAGATCGACGCCTCGCTCTCCATCGTGGCCTTGTCCATCACCCCGCCGCCCTGGATCCACGCACCGAGACCGAAGATCGCGTACGCGATGGCGGCGGCCTGGATGATGACCTCGGCCGCGATCACGAACGCGAGGACGCGGTATGCCGTTCTCATGTCGATCCCCCCTGAAGAGATGGTCAACGCACAGATACCGGGCTCGCGGGCTGAACTCGGGGTCTGAAGTCGGATCGTTACCGGTCAGTGCGGGTGAAGGTGGGGCCGCAGCACCCCGATGAGCTCCCGTTGCGCCGGGGTCAGCGCGCCGTCGCGGGTGTGGATCTGCCGGTCGGGTGCGCCCTCGCACGAGACGGTGAGCTCGTACTCCAAGGCGTCGTACATCGGGGCGGACGCGGGCGGCGGCTGCTCCGCGAGCACCTGCTCGACCAGCCCGCGTATGCGGTCGGCGTCGGCTGGGGGCAGGTCGGCCAGCCGCACGGTGGCCGTCATGTCCTGCCCCGCGATGCCGCCCGACTGCACCAGCCCGACCGCGACGATGGACGCGTTCAGAGCACCTTCACCGTGCGCCATGCCTCGGTCACTGCCTTCGTCGCGTCGCCGTCGGGTCCCCCGATCGTCGTGGCCGCGCGGATGGTGGCCTGGGCGAACGCCGAGAACCGGGAGTTCGGGCGCAGTCTCGCATCGTTCATCGCGGCGTACCAGATACGGCCTGCGGTTTCCCATGCGAAGCCGCCGATGGCCGTGGCCGCGAGGTAGAACGCACGGTTCGGGATGCCGGAGTTGGTGTGGACGCCGCCGTTGTCGCGGTTGGTGGTGACGAAGCCGCTCATGTCCGCGGGCTGCTTGTCGTACTGGTTGGCGGTGCCGGGGGCCTTCATCGAACGGAGTGCGGGCGCGAGCTCCGGCCCGACGATATCGGCGCCGATCAGCCAGTCCGCCTGGTCGGCGGTCTGCTTGAGCGCGTACTGCTTGACGAGCGAGCCGAACACGTCGGAGATCGACTCGTTGAGGGCGCCCGACTGGCCGCTGTAGGCCAGGTTCGCCGTGTACTGGGTGACGCCGTGGGTGAGCTCGTGCCCGATGACGTCAAGGCTCTTGGTGAAGTCGGAGAACATCGTGCCGTCGCCGTCGCCGAACCACATGTGGCCCTCGCCGTCCCAGAAGGCGTTGTTGTAGCCGGTGTCGAAGTGCACCATGCCGTGGATCGGCATGCCCTGGTCGTCGATCGAGTCGCGGTGCAGCACCTCCCAGTAGAACTCGTAGGTGGCGCCGAAGTTGTCGTAGGCCTGGTTGACCGCGGGGTCCTCGACCGCGGGCTGGCCCTCCGCCCTGACGACCGGGCCCGGCGTCTGCGCGGAGTTGCTGTGCTGGTCGTGGATGAACCGCTGCGGCGTGCCGCTGCCCGCGGTGGCCCTGCTCGGGGCGGCCAGCGTGCGCGCGGAACTCTCGGCGCGCCGGAGGCGGATGGCCGCGTCGATGGCGAGCGAGTCGAGCGCCGAGCGGCGCAGCGCGGCGTTGCGGGTGGTCCGCGCGATCTCGTGCAGCAGGTCGGGGGGCACAATACAGGCGAGTGGGGACATTGTTCCTCCATGGGTACGTTGCGGTGCCGTCCGCGTAAGGGGAGGAGGCGGCGTCCGCGGCCGCTGATACTTTACGGCTGTGACCAGCGAGACCATCGAGTTCCAGGCCGAGGCGCGGCAGCTGCTCCAGCTGATGATCCACTCGATCTACTCGACCAAGGACGTCTTCCTCCGCGAGCTCATCTCCAACGCCTCCGACGCGCTGGACAAGCTGCGGATGGCGACGTTCACCGATAAGGACCTCGACGTCGATGCGACCGATCTGCACATTGCGCTGTCGACCGACCCGGCCGAGCGCACGCTGACCGTCCGCGACAACGGCATCGGCATGAGCCGTGACGAGGTCGTCTCGCTGATCGGCACGATCGCGAAGTCCGGCACCGCCGAGCTGCTCGCGCAGGCGCGCGAGGCGGGTGGCGCGGCCGCGGCCGAGCTGATCGGCCAGTTCGGCGTCGGCTTCTACGCGAGCTTCATGGTCGCCGACCGGGTCGAGCTGATCACCCGCAAGGCGGGCAGCGCCACCGGGGTGCGGTGGGAGTCGCACGGCGAGGGCACCTACACGATCGAGGACGCGCCGGACGCGCCGCAGGGCACCGCGGTCACGCTGCACCTCAAGCCCGAGGACACCGACGACGCGCTGCACGACTACACCAACCAGGAGACCGTCCGCGCGATCGTCAAGCGCTACTCGGACTTCATCACGTGGCCGATCAAGCTCGGGGACGAGACCGTCAACTCCCGCAAGGCGCTGTGGGCGCGGCCGCAGAAGGACGTGTCCGAGGAGGAGTACGCCGAGTTCTACCGGCACGTGAGCCACGACTGGCGCGAGCCGCTCACCACGATCCGGCTCGCCGCCGAGGGCACCTTCGAGTACCAGGCCCTGCTGTTCCTGCCCAGCCACGCGCCGATCGACCTGTTCATGCGCGAGGGCAGGCGCGGGGTTCAGCTCTACGTGCGACGCGTGTTCATCATGGACGACTGCGAGGCGCTCGTCCCGGAGTACCTGCGCTTCGTCAAGGGCGTCGTCGACGCGGCCGACCTCTCGCTCAACATCTCCCGGGAGATCCTCCAGCAGGACCGGCAGATCCAGCTGATCCGCAAGCGGCTGGTCAAGAAGGTGCTCTCGACGGTGAAGACGCTGCTCACCGACGAGCCGGAGAAGTACGCGACGTTCTGGACGGAGATGGGTCGCGCGGTCAAGGAAGGCCTGCTGTCCGACCACGACAACCGCGACGCGATCCTGGAGATCTGCTCCTTCCCTTCGACGCACGACGCCGAGCAGCCCACCACGCTGCGGGACTACCTCGCCCGCATGCCCGAGGGCCAGGACGCGATCTACTACGGCACCGGCCCGTCCCGCTCGGCGCTTTCGCACTCGCCGCACCTGGAGGCGTTCCGCGCCAAGGGCTACGAGGTGCTGCTGCTCACCGACCCCGTCGACGAGGTGTGGGTCGACGCGGTGCCCGCGTTCGAGGGGAAGTCCTTCGTCTCGGTGGCCAAGGGCGAGGTGGACCTTGGCGGCGACGACGTCTCCAACGACGCCAAGGAGGGCTTCGCCGAGCTGCTCACGTGGATGGGCACCGCGCTGGCCGAGGACGTCAAGGAGGTGCGGCTCTCGCATCGGCTCACCGACTCGGCGGCGTGCCTGGTCGGCGAGGCGGGCGACCTCACGCCCACGTTGGAGAAGATGTACAGGGCGATGGGGCAGGAGCCGCCGAAGGTCAAGCGGATCCTGGAGCTCAACCCGAAGCACGGGCTGGTCACCGGGCTGCGCGCGGCGCACGCCGCCACGCCCGATGAAGCCGGTCTCGCCGACACCGCCCACCTGCTGTACGGCATGGCGCTGCTCGCCGAGGGTGGCGAGCTGGCCGAACCGGCCGCGTTCGTCGCGCTCCTGTCCCGGCAGCTGGAGCAGGCGTTCCCGCCGCCGAGCTGACCCTTCCGCGCGCTCCGGCGTGGCCGGCACGATGCGGCGGTGACCGACCGGACCAGATGGGCTGGCATCGTCCGCGACCCGGTGCACGGCCCGCTGCCGGGGCTGCTGTTCGTGCTCACGGCCGTCACGGGAGTGATCGACGCCGTGAGCCTGCTGACGTTGGGCAGGGTGTTCGTCGCCAACATCACCGGCACCATCGTCACGCTCGGGCTGGCGTTGGCGGGCACGCTCGGCATCGTGCGCGAGACCGCGCTGGTCGCGCTCGCGATGTTCGTGCTCGGGGCGTACGCGGGCGGGCAGATGATCACCCACTTCGGCGGCCACCGTGGACGGCTCCTGCTGCGCACCCTCGCAGTGGAGCTGGTGTTCGTGGTGGTCGCGATCCCGGTGACGGTCCCGTTGACCGCGACGGTCGCCCCGGAGCTTTCGGTCCGGGCGGTCGTCGCGGCGGCGATCCTGGCGTTCGCGATGGGGATGCAGATCGCGGTCGTCCGACGGCTGAAGGTCCCGGACATGAACACGACCGTCGTCACCATGGTGATCACCGGGCTCGTCGCCGACGCGCACGGCGGCGGCCGTGCGAGCTTCCTGCGCCGGATGGTGGCAGTACTGATGTTGCTGGTCGGCGCGGCGCTGGGCGCACTGCTCGTGCTGCGGGCGGGGCCCGCGTGGGCGCTGGCCGTCGCGGCGCTCATGATCGTCGTGGTGCTGGTGGTGGCCGCGCTGACCAGCCGCGTGCCCCAGGACTGGCACGCACCGAGGTAGGCGAGCCCGCCCCGGTAGGCCCGCCCGCCCCCGGTAGGCACGGCCCCCCGGTAGGCCCGGCCCCCGGTAGGACCGGCCCCGCACTGCGGCCCCGCACCACGGCACCGCGCACCCGCCACTTCGCACCCCTTGATGGCACTTCGCACCCCGTCGACGGGGTGCGAGGACGGTCGGAGGGGTGCGAAGTCGGTGTGGGCCGCGCGCGCGTGCCGCCGGAAGCCCGCCCACCGCTGGCCGCCGCTGCCGCCCCGCCCGGCTCGCCCCGCCGCCAGCCGGGACCCCGCCCAGGAGGCCTGCCCGCCAGCAGCCCCGGGAGGCCTGCCCGCCGCCAGCAGCCCCGGGAGGCCTGCCCGCCGCCAGCAGCCCCGGGAGGCTTGGCCCGCCAGCAGCCCAGGAGGCCTGCCCGCCGCTTGCCGCCCTCGCCCCGGCCCGGCCCCGCCGCTCGCCTCGCCCCGGCCCGCCCCGCCGCTCGCCCCCGGCCGCCCCCGCCGCTCGCCCCGGCCCGGCCCGGCCGCTCGCCCCGGCCCGGCCCCGCCGCTCGCGCCCCGCCCTCTTCACCCGCCGCGGCGCACCGCGTACCCCATCGCGGCCACCGCGCACCCCTTGGTGGCACCGCGCGCCCCGTCGTTGGGGTGCGCGGTCGGTCGTTGGGGTGCGCGGTCGGTCGTTGGGGTGAGCGGTCGGTCGTTGGGGTGCGCAGTCGGCCCACGGGGTGCGGGGACGGTCGAAGGGGCGCGGTCGGGCGCGGGGCGACGTCGGGTGGAGCGGGGGCAACGGCGGGGCGGGACCGGCCGCCGGGCTCCCTCGGTGAACGTCGTCGGGCGGCGCAGCGCGCGTCAGCCCGTGATCCGCTTCTCGGCCTCCGCCCACGACTTGGTCATCTCCTCGAGCGGCTCCAGCATCTGCTCCAGGACGGCGAGCTGCTGCTCGTAGGCGTCGAGGTTGGCGCGCAGCGTGGCGATCCCGCTGCGCTGGGCCCGGATTGCGCCCGCGATCGCGGCGATCTGCCCTGCGGCCAGCCCACCGGGCAGCGGCACGGCGGGCATCCTCAGCATCTTCGCGGTCGCACCGGGCATTTGGCCTGCGGCCGCGCCGAGGCGCTCCATCGTGGTCCAGAGCTGGTTGAGCAGGTCTTGCGGCTGGTTCGGGCGCTTCTCGTCGGCCATCGTGACATCTTCGCCCCGTGATCGCCGTTTCGGTGCACATCGCGGCCAGATCCGGCCGTTGCTGCGCCAAAACGGTGATTACGGCTGGGTGCTCGCCCGTACCTGCAACGAAAACGGCGTGACGACCTCGGTGGGCGCGCGGTCCGTAGCAGGCCGCGCGAGCAGGGCGACCGCCTGCTCGGCGATCGCGGCGATGTCGGGGGCGATCGTGGTGAGCGGCGGCCGGGTGAAGGCGCCCTCTTCGGAGCCGTCGAACCCGACGACGGCGAGGTCGCCGGGCACCGCGAGGCCGTGCTCGGCGGCGGTGCGCAGCGCCCCGACCGCGAGCAGGTCGTTGAAGCAGAACACCGCGTCCGGCGGCTCTGGCAGGGCGAGCAGGCTGCGCATCGCGTCGGCGCCGTCGCGGCGGTGGTACGCGGTGACCGTGGCGACGAGCGCGTCGGAGACCGGCAGCCCCGCCGTGGTCAGCGCGGCCCGGTAGCCCGCCAGCCGCTGGGCGGCGGTGCCGCGGGTGGCGTGCGCCCCGATTGCGGCGATCCGGCGGCGCCCCAACCCGACCAGATGCTCGACGGCGGTGCGGGCGGCCTGCACGTTGTCGATCGCGACCCGGTCGAACGGCACGTCCACGGCGTGCTCGCCGAGCAGCACCAGCGGCAGACCGGGCGGAAGGGCGGCGAAGTCCTCGGCCGCCAGGGCCTCAGGGCTGACGATCGCCCCGTCGACCAGGTGCGGACCGAGCGTGGCGAGGCTCGCCCGCTCGCCCTCCCGGCTGCCCTGGGTCTGCTCGATCAGCACGTTCCAGTCGTGCCGCCTGGCGGCGGTGATGGTCAGCGCGGCCAGCTCGCCGAAGTACGGGATGCCGAGGTCCGGCAGGAACAACGCGACGAACCCGGTGCGGCCCCGGCGCAGGTTGCGGGCGCCGATGTTGGGCCGGTAGCCGGTGGCGGCGAGCGCCTCCTCGACCCGGCGGCGGTTCTCCGCGCCGACGAACGCGTAGCCGTTGACCACGTTGGACACCGTCTTCACCGACACGCCCGCCAGCGCGGCGACGTCCTTGAGCGTGGCCGCCATCCCGCTCCTTCGCCGTCGCCTCAGAACTGTGATCGGCGGGAGTGTAACGACCCCGCAATGTGCTTTACAACGTCGTTTCAACGATGTAGAACGGTCGACACCCGGGCCGTCGTGACTGGCATCACGTGCGGTCCGGTGTCTGTCCCGCCGACCTGGTCGAGGAATCGGCGGGGTGGTGCTGCAGCGCACCCGGTTCGGCGAGACCGTGTTCGCCACCGGCGGCGCCGAGGCGTCGGCCCTGCTCATGGGCCTGCCCGTGGCCCGCACCAAGATCGCCGTCTACACCGCGAGCGGCGTGCTGGCCGGGTTCGCGGGCACGCTCATGGCGGCCTACCTGCAGTCGGGCGTCACCGTGATCGGGGTGGGCACCGAGCTGGACGCGATCGCGGCCGTGGTCATCGGCGGCACCCTGCTCACCGGCGGAGCGGGCAGCGTGCTGGGCACGCTCGTCGGCGTGCTGCTGCGCAACGTGCTGTCCAACGTGATCAACCAGATCGGCGGGCTCGACAGCAACGTCCAGTCCGTGATCAGCGGGGCCTTCCTGCTGGTGGTGGTCATCGCGCAGCGGCTGCTCGCGCGCACCCGCGCCTGAGGGCGTTTGGTGCCGCAGCGTCAGCCACATCAGCGCGCCGACCGGGATCGGCAGCCAGAAGCTCACGAGGCGCCAGGCCAGCACGGCGACCAACGCGAGGTGGGCGGGCACACCCGCGGCCACGAGCGACGGGACGAGCACACCCTCGACGACGCCCACGCCGCCGGGCGTGATCGGCAGCAGCCCCAGCACGTTCGCCACGGCGTAGGCGATGAACAGCGTGAGCGGGTCGAGTGTGTGGCCGAGGGCAGCCAGGATGCCCCACGGCCGGGACCGGGCGGCGGCGGGGGCAGGCCGGGGCCAGCACGCTCGCCGTCGAGCAGCCAGTTCGCCGCCCCCCACGCGACCGCCGCGACGAGCCGGGGCGGGTCCGCCGCCAGCGCGCGCAGGTGCTCGGCCTCCCGGTGCAGCGTCGCCGTCGCGTGGTCGGCGTTCATCCCCGGCACCCACCGGGCGAGCCACGCGATGAGCCGCCGCAGTCCCCTTCCGTCCCTGGCCACCGCGGAGAGCAGCGCGGACGCCACCGCCACCACAACGACGCCCGCTACCGCCGCGAGGATCTGCCGCGGGTCGCCGAAGCCGTGCACCGGCAGGGAGATGATCAGCGCCACGCCCATCATCACGTAGAGCAGCAGGGCGGAGCCGGTGCCCTCGATCGTCGCCAGGAACACCGCGTCCGGGTGGCTCACCCCGGCCGCGGTCAGCAGCCGCAGCCGCAGCCGCAGCGCACCACCGGTGGCAGCGGCCGCGGGCAGCACGCGACTCAGCCCGTAGACGGTCACGTCGATGCGCAGGAGCGTGCCGAACCGCGGCCGTCGGGCCCGGCCGAGGAGCGAGACCGTGAGCCCGGAGAAACAGGCCAGCGAAGCCGTCTCCAGGACCAGCGCGCCGAGCAGCACGCCAGGTGCGATCTCCGCGACCCCGCCACGGCCTTGCGGACGTCGGGCACAGCGCGGGCGTAGGCGGCCACCAGCACGACGACGAGGATCACGCTCCGCCGCAGCCACGGTGCCCGCTGGGCAGGCGGCCGCTCCGTGGTCACACCGTGTAGCCTCGGCGGTCGTCGGTTGGTCTGTCCAGCCACGAAATCCACGCGACCACCTGCGGCCCGGTCGCCTACCGTCGCCGTCCATGCTCACCGGTCAGGCCGACGACTTCCCCCGCTGGTACCAGGACGTGCTCGCCGCCGCCGAGCTCGCCGACAACGGGCCGGTGCGCGGCAGCATGGTGATCCGGCCGTACGGCTACGCGATCTGGGAGCTCGTCCAGGCCGACCTGGACCGGCGGATCAAGGCGGCGGGGGCCGAGAACGCCTACTTCCCGCTGCTCATCCCCGAGCACTACCTGGCGCGGGAGGCCGCGCACGTCGAGGGGTTCAGCCCCGAGCTCGCGGTGGTCACCCACGGCGGCGGGAAAGCGCTGGACGAGCCCGTCGTCGTGCGCCCCACCAGCGAGACCATGATCGGCGAGTACATGGCGAAGTGGGTGCAGAGCTACCGGGACCTGCCGCTGCTGCTCAACCAGTGGGCCAACGTCGTGCGCTGGGAGCTGCGGCCGCGGCTGTTCCTGCGGACCAGCGAGTTCCTCTGGCAGGAGGGACACACCGCGCACCGGACCCGCGCCGACGCCGCCGCCTACGCCCGCCGCATCCACATGGAGGTCTACCGCGGTTTCCTCGTCGACCGGTTCGCCGTCCCCACCCTCGTCGGGATCAAGACCGAGCGGGAACGGTTCGCGGGCGCGATCAACACCCTGACCTGCGAGGGGATGATGGGCGACGGCAAGGCCCTGCAACTGGCCACCAGCCACGAGCTGGGGCAGAACTTCGCGAGGGCGTTCGGCATCGACTTCCTCGGCCCCGACGGCGCGCGGGCGCTGGCCTGGACGACGTCGTGGGGCACATCCACGCGGCTCGTCGGCGGCCTCGTCATGGTTCACGGCGACGATGCGGGCCTGCGATTGCCGCCCGCCGTCGCGCCCGTGCAGGTGGCGGTGCTTCCCGTGCGGCGGGACGCCGAGCTGATGTGGGTCGCCGAGGGCGTGGCCGAGGAGCTGCGCGGCGTCGGGGTGCGGGTGCGCGTGGACGCGCGGGAAGGGCGCTCGTTCGGGCGCAGGGTGACCGAGTGGGAGATCAAAGGCGCGCCGCTGCGCGTCGAGCTCGGGCCGCGGGACCTGGCCGACGGGCAGGTCACGCTGGCCCGCCGGGACACGGGGGAGAAGACGGCGACGCCGCTCGCCGGGCTCGCCGCCGTCGTCCCCGGGCTGCTTGCGACCGTGCAGGCCGACCTGCTGGCCGCCGCGACCCGGCGCCGCGACGACCGCACGCACGACGTCGCCACGCTCGCCGAGGCGGCCGAGGCCGGACGCGCCGGGTTCGCCCGTATTACCTGGGCCGCGCTGGGCGTCGAGGGCGAGGCCCGGCTGGCGCAGGGCGGGATCACCGTCCGCTGCCTGCAGCGCCCCGACGGCTCCCTCCCCGACGACCCGGCCGAGAAGGACCTCCTCGCGGTGGTGGCGCGCGCCTACTGAGCGCGCCCCCGGGATTGCAGCAAGGGGCCCCTGCTGCGACTCAGTCGCAGGAAGGTGCCCCTGCTGCGACCCCGGTCGGTCCGCACCCCGGGCGGGCCGCGCCCCCGGGTCGGGCCGCACCCCGGGTCGGGCCGCACCCCGGATCGCCGCGCCCCCGGGTCGGGTCTCGCCCGGCGCCCGGCGGCGTACCCTCCGGGCGCATGGCGGGCGATGCCGACCGGGCGTGGGTGGACACCATGCCCGCGGCGTACGACCGCTGGCTCGTGCCCACCGTGTTCCGGCCGTTCGCCGTCGATCTGGCCCGGCGGGCGGCGGCGCGCCCCGTCGAAGCGGCGCTGGAGCTGGCTGCGGGCACGGGCGTGCTGACCCGTGAGCTCCTCGCGGTCGCCACGACCGTCACGGCCACCGACCTGAACGACGCGATGGTCGACCTGGGGGCCCGCCGGGTCCCCGCCGCGCGCTGGCGGCAGGCCGACGCGACGCGGCTCCCGTTCGACGACGCGGCGTTCGACCTCGTCGTGTGTCAGTTCGGCGTGATGTTCTTCCCGGACCGGCCCGCGGCGTACGCCGAGGCGGCCCGCGTGCTCGCGCCCGGCGGCAGGCTGTTGGTGAACACCTGGGCCCCGCTGGACACGCACGTCTTCCAGTCCGCGCTGGTCGTCGCGCTGGAGCGGGTGTTCCCCCACGACCCGCCGACGTTCATGGCCGCGGTGCCGCACGGCTACGCCGACGTCGACGTCGTGGCCGCAGACGTGGCGGCGGGCGGGCTGCGCTGCGGGTCTGTCACGGCGGTCACGCTCGAGGGCACCGCCGCCTCCGCCGCCGACCTCGCGGCGGGCTACTGCGCGGGCACCCCGCTGCGCGCCGAGATCGCGGCCCGCGGCGACCTCGGGACGGCGACCGCGGCCGTGGCGGACGAGATGACGGCGCTGCTCGGCACCGGCCCGGTGACGGGCGGCATGACCGCCTACGTGGTGGAGGCGTCGCCGGGCACCGGTCGGTAGCCGCGCAGGAAGACGCGGACCCCGCTCGCCACGAGCCCGGCCAGCTCGTCGTCGGGGATCGGACGCGTGCCGTAGAGCGTGCGGTCGTTGGCCCTGGCCGTCACCAGGATGCCAAGGTAGGCCGCGGCCTCGACGGGGTCGGGCAGCTCGAGCAGGCCGCGGTCGGCGAACTGCGCGAGCCGGTCCGCGAGCATCCGTTGCTGCGGACCGACCCCGCGGAAGCGTTCGAGCAGGTCGGGGCAGTGCGCGGCCTCGGCGACGATGAGGCGGACCATGGCCCCACGGTCGGTGTCTGCGCCACCCCGGACGAGAACGCGCGGCCGAACGCGGTGAGCGCGGCCTCCAGGTCGGGGGCGTCGGCGGGCAGGGTCCGGTCGAGCAGCTCGCGGAAGATGGTCCTGGTGGGCGGCCTGGGTGCGGGCCAGCACGTCGAGGAACAGGGCCTGCTTGTCGCCGTAGTAGTCGTACACGGTGCGCTTGGACACCCCGGCCTCGCGGGCCACGGCGTCCATGCTGGTGCGGGCGAAACCGTCGCGGAGGAACAGCGTGAGCGCCGCGCGTTCGATGGCCGCCCGTCTTGGACGGCGCGCCCTCGCGGACGTTCTTGGTGGCCACGGTGCCGATACTACACTGCACGGTGTAGTGTGGTTCGGCGTGGCTGCCGCACCAGACCGTCTGGACCCCGCCCTCGTGCGGCTCTGCGCCGTCGTGGTGATCGGCTCGGCGGCACCCCGCTGGACACGACGATCGTCGCGGTCGCCCTCGACACGCTCGGGCGCCGGTTCGACGCCGACCTCGGCACGATCCAGTGGGTGGTGAGCGGCTACCTGATGGCGATGGCGATGGTGATCCCGGCGACCGGCTGGGCGGTGGAGCGGTTCGGCCACCCGGCGGGTGTGGATGGGGTCGGTCGTCGCCTTCGGCGTCGGCTCGGCGCTGGCCGGCGTGGCCTGGTCGGTGGGAAGCTTGATCGCGTTCCGCGTCCTGCAGGGGGTCGGGGGCGGAGCGATCCTCCCGGACGGCGCCACCTGCTCTACCCAGGCGGCCGGGCTGCGGAGGCTCGGCCGGGTCACCGCCGTGGTGTCCGTCCCCGCTCAGATCGCCCCGATCGCGGGGCTGCTGGTCGGCGGTCTGGTCGTCCAGGCGGTGAGCTGGCGCTGGTGCTTCTTCCTCAACGTGCCGCTGTGCCTGCTCGCCGCCGCGCTCGCCCACCGGGCGGTGCCCGCCGTGCCCGGCGAGCCCGCCCAGCGCCTCGACGTCCGCGGGTTGGCGATGCTCGCACCCGCGCTCGGTGCGCTCACCTACGGGCTGTCGCGGGCGGGCACGGCGGGGTTCGGCGAGCCGGCCGTCCTCGGCCTGATCGCGAGCGGGGCCGGGCTGCTCGCCGCGTCGTCGTCTACGCCCTACGGGTGGATGCCCCGCTCATCGACGTGCGGCTCTTCGCGCAGCGCTCGTTCGCCGGAGCGACGGCGATGCTCTTCCTGCTCAGCGCGCTCGCTGTTCGGGTCGCTCGTGATCGTCCCGCTGTACGTCCAGCAGGTGTGGGGAGCGGGCGCGCTGGCCGCGGGCTTGGCGTGGGCGCCGCAGTTCGCGGGCACGCTCGTGGCGCTGACGTCGTGGTTGGCCGACGAGCCGCAGCCCGTGGCGACCGCGGCGGCGGCGATGAGGATGCAGGTCAGGGAGCGCATGACGACCTCGGTTCGGGTAGAGATGACGCCTCTACGACCGGTTCACGCGCCGAGTGATACCCGGAATGTCCCTTCCGCCCCCGATGCTCGGTGAGTGGCGGTCCCGCCGGGTATGGGCGGTAGGAAGGGCGCCGCAGGTGAGGGTCGGCTTACCGCAGCAGCCACGAGTACCAGTCGCGGCTGGACGCGCTGAGGTAGTGAGCGGGCGCGACCTTCTCCGCGGGGAAGAGGGCGAATCCGGTGGGTGGGCCGACCGGGTTGTCGTGGAAGTAGGCGCCGGAGACCCACGCCGGGTTGATGTCAAGCTCCAAGCCGCGCACGACGCCCGCGTCGGCGAGGATCCGGCCCAGCGTGCAGACCGACAGCGCGGGCCCGCCGACGTAGACCTCGGCTCCGCTCGCCGTGACGCCGAACCCCGAGCGGTGGATGTACGCGGCCTGGCCGACGGTGCTGCCCCACTCCTTCGTGCCGCCGGTGGAGCAGGTGGGGTTGACCTGGCCGTTGTCGACGAGCATCTGCAGGTTCTGCCGCACGCTCGCGATCTGCGGGCTCATGCGCACCTCGCCGTTCCAGGTGCCGACGTCGGCCGTGCCGTCGGTGCGCAGGACGAGGCTGGCGGCGCCCGAGCGCAGCGGAGTGACGGTGCGGCCCTCGGAGAAGTAGCCGTTGTGGCTCGGGTCGTTCAGCCGGAAGCCGCTGTTGAAGACGACCGCGACCGTCCGCTGCTCGGCCGCGGTGAGCCCGAACGACGCCTTCCAGGTGCCGCCGGGGTCGCGCGTGCCGGGGTGCAGCCTGCCGCGCACCAACGTGGGGTCCATGCGGAGCACGCCGACGACATAGGAGGTGTGCTGGCCGTCGGGGCGGAGCTCGGCCACCTGGACGGCCGGGCGTCCGTGTGCGGTGACGACGGTCTGCCAGCGCCCTTCGCCGGGTAGCGGCGTGCCGCTCGCGACCGGGGCCAGCGGGACGTCGCCGCCACCGAAGATCCGTCCGGGGGCGGGCTTCTCGACGCCGCCTGCCGTCGGGATCCCACCGGCCGGGGTGCCGCCCACCGCGGGCTGCTCGGCGGCGTACTTGACGCCCTCCAGCCAGGTGACGACGCCGCCGAGGCCGTTGTCGCGGGCCCATTCGGCGAGCTTCGCGGGCGGGGGGTCGTTGCCGGGCGCGGCGAGCGCCTGCTCGACGACCAGGCCGACCGAGCCCAGCACCAGCACCAGGGCGACGATCGCCAGCCGCAGCACGGCGCGTCGCCTGCGCGGGCCACGGGCGATGGGCTGCGTTTCGTCGATCGTCACCACTAGCCCAGGTTAGGGGGAGGGGAGTCCTTGACCGACCTGCGCGTGCCGCTTTGCTCATGGCGCAGCGCGCGGTACTCGCGCACGACGAGGACGATCACCGCGATGTCCACGACCGCGAGCACCGGAAGCAGCACCGAGCCGGTCTGGGTGGCCCGGTAGAGCTCGTAGACCACGAACAGCCCGAGCACGACGATCGCCACCGGGTAGGCGGGCAGCCAGTGCCGCAGCAGCGCGATGACCAGCGCCACCTTGAGCACACCGTGCAGAAGCAGGTACAGGACGGCGAACGTGCGGTCACCCGAGGCGAACTCGGAAGTGCCCGCGACGAAATGGCGGGCCAGTGAGCCGTCGGGCGGGCCGAGGAGGTCGTGCGTCACGACGGCCGCGATCACCTTCTGCACCTCGGCCTGCGACACGAGCAGCAGCGTGATGCCGCCGATCAGCTCGATCAGCCCGTCGATGCCCTTGACCGCCATCGCGATGCGGAACAGCAGCTCGGTGCGGGGGCGGACCACTCATGGAGGCTAGCGGTGCGCGCGAACTGTCGGTGCCGCGTGCTTTCATGGGTGCATGGCGTTCGTGCGTGGCCATTGGCGGGCCCTGGGCTGGGTGCGCTCGCACCGGCGCAGCCCCGATCGCCCGTCCGACGGCCAGCTGACCCTGCCCGCGGCGGTTTCCTCCACGCCGTCGCCGGTGCTCATCCCGGCCCAGCGGCGGCCGGTCGATCTGCCTACCGAGGTGTCGGCGTCTGCGTCGGCGTCTGCGGCAGGGTCTGTGTCGGGGCGTCGCTGAGCGTTCCTGGCGAGGCGTTCAGGTCGCCGAGGAAGTCACGGAGCACCTGCAGCTCCGCCGTGTCGCGGCGCGCGAGCAGACCGTCGGTGTAGGCCCCGTGCGCGCTGTAGTGGGCGGCGAGCCGGGCGACACCTTCCGGCACCGGCGTCACCACCACCTTGCGGCGGTCGGCCGGATCCCGCTCGCGGCGCACGAAGCCACCGCGCTCCAGCCGGTCGAGCACGCCGGTCACCGTGCCCGTGGTGAGCCCGGAGAGCTCGGCGAGCCTTCCCGGCGTCAGCGGGCCGTCGAGGCGGAGCAGCCCCAGGAACTGCGAGTCGCTCGGGCCCAGCCCGACCTGCTTGGCCACCTCGTTGCTGTGCAGCACCACGCCCGCGATGAAGCGCAGCAGCAGGTCGGTGATCTCGGTGCGCAGCGCGTCGTCGTCCACGGAAGCCTCCTTGACTTTGACTCGCCGGAACAAGATACTCGTATATGCGAGATACTTGTCTCGACGAGTGAAGTCTACCGGGGGGTAGTCATGAAGACGGCAGTGGTGATCGGAGCGGGCGTGGCCGGTCCGGTGGCGGCGATGGCGTTGCAGAAGGCCGGAATCCACGCGGAGGTGTTCGAGGCGCACCCGACCGGCGCCGACGAGATCGGGTCGTGGCTCACGCTGCAGGCCAACGGGATCGACGCGCTGCGTGCGGTGGAGGCCCACAAGCTCGTGGCCGATCTGGGGTACCCGACGCGCTCGATGCGCTTCTTCAACGGCAAGGGGAAGGTGCTCGGCACCATGAGCAACGGCCCGGTGCTGCCCGACGGCACCGGCAGCCAGATGCTGCGCCGCAGCGACCTGTACGCGGGCCTGCGCGACGAGGCCGTGGCGCGCGGTGCGTCGGTGCAGTACGGGAAGCGCCTGGTCGAGGCGCGGTCCGACGGCCGAAGGGTGGCCGTGAGGTTCGCCGACGGCACCACCGCCGATGGTGACGTTCTGATCGGCTGCGACGGCATCCGCTCGCGGATCAGGGAGATCATCGACCCGGCCGCTGCGCCCGTGCGCTACGTGCCGGTGCTCAACATCGGCGGCTACATCCCGGAGTTCCCGCTGGACACGCCGCCCGACGAGTTCCAGATGATGTTCGGCACGCGCTGCTTCTTCGGGTGGACGGCGGCGCCGGACGGCAGCGCGGGCTGGTTCGCGAACCCGCCCCATCCGCACGAGCCTGCACCCGGCGAACTGGAGGCGATGACCGACGCGGACTGGCGCGCCTGGCTGCTTTCGCTGCTGGGCGACGATTGGGGCCCGATGCGGGAGCTGATCGCCGCAGCGCCCGGGCCGTTGACGGGCTGGGCGACCTACGACATGCCGCGGGTGCGGCGGTGGCATCGCGACAATATGATCATCATCGGGGACGCGGCGCACGCGACGTCGCCTGCCGCGGGGCAGGGGGCGGCAATGGCGCTGGAAGACGCGGTGGTGCTGGCCCAGTGCCTGCGCGACGTGCCGGATGTGGGTGCTGCGTTCACCACGTTCGAGGGGCTGCGCCGCGACCGGGTGGAGCGGGTGGTGAAGGCGGGTGCGCGGTCGAGCAACGCCAAGGCGGCCGGGCCGATCGGCCGCGTGATCCGCGACGCGCTGCTGCCGATCGTCTTCCGTCGGGGGGAGAAGAGCGTCGGGTCGTCGCTGACGTGGATGCACGGCCACCACATCGAATGGGACGCGCCGGTGCATTGAGCCGCCTGTGCGCGGAAACGAGTGCTGGAGCACTTGTTTCCGCGCACGAGCGCCTCAGAACGTCGGGCGCACCTCGCCCACCGGCTCGGCGCCGCCCAGCACCGGGTCGGGGGCGGGGGCGTCGACGTCGAGCGCGCGCAGCAGTGCCGCGACCAGCGCGGGCAGGGCGCGCGGGGAGCCGTCGAGGACCTTGACGGCCAGCGCGCGCCCGTCCGGCAGCGCCGCGGCGAACCCGCCTTCGGCGCCGTTCTTCGCCATCAGGCCGGGCACGGCGAGCCCGAGCCGGGTGACCAGCGTGCCGGTGCCGCCGACGTGCCAGGGGTGCTCGCGCATGGCCGTCGCGACCCGGTGCTCGGCCGTGCCTGCGGCCGCGGTGGCGATCCGGGCGTAGGCGCGGGCCATACCGGTGACCGTGGCCGAGAACGCGGGCGCGCCGCACCCGTCGACGACAACGGGGAGCGGCTCGTCGCCGGTCAGCTCGGCGATCGTCGCCAGCACCTTGGCCTGCAGGGGGTGGGCCGGGTCGCGGTAGGTCGCGGGGTCCCAGCCCGCCGCGACGCAGGTGGCGAGCATCGCTGCGTGCTTGCCCGAGCACATGTGGGCGATCGGCTCGGGTCCGCGACCTGCGTGGCGCCAGGCGAAGGCGGCGGCGGGCCCGTTCGGCAGCGTCGCGGGGGTCTGCAGGTCCGCAGGGGTCAGGCCCGCCTTCTCGAGGATCGTGCGCACGCCCTCGACGTGGCCGGGCTCGCCTTCGTGGCTCGCGCAGGCCAGTGCCAGCAGCGGCCCTTCGAGGTCGAGCCCTGCGCGCAGCATCGCGACGGCCTGCAGCGGCTTGAGCGTCGAGCGCGGCAGGAACGGGCCGTCCGGGTCGCCCACACGCACCCGTGCCGCCCCGTCGGCACCGAGCGCGACCGCGTGCCCCGCGTGCACCGCCTCGACCACCCCGCCGCGGTCCACCGTGGCGAGCACCTCGGCCCCGTCGTCGATCACCAGGTGGACGCTACCGCCGACCCGCTCTACGGTGAGTCGCGCATTCCACCCCGCTCACGGGTGGAGGTGGAACGGGGCGCCCTGGTCGTCCACGCAGGGGGCGCCGCCGTACCCGCCTTCGCCACGCTCCCCGGCCTCCCCACCCGCGGCCCGGACGGCCGCGACCCCGGCGGCGACATCGGGCGCCCGGAACATCGGCACCGCACGCGCCTCCGCGGCCCCGCCGCGCAAGCCGGTCATCGGCTCGGTGAATGCCCCGTCGGGCCGCTGCGGGTGCCAGTAGCCCGGCTCGGTCCCTGGCTGGAACCCCCACCCCAGCACCGTGCCGTAGAAGGCCCGCGCCCGTGTGGCGTCCGGCACCTGGAGGTCTACATAGGTCAGCGGACCGGCCAACGGCGGCGTGCCCGGCCCGGCGTGCAGCGCGAACGGGATGCCCTGATCGTCGACGCAGTCCACCGTGCGCCCGTGCGGCTCGTCGCGCGGCTCGTCGGCCGTGCCCCCGGCGGCGCGGACGCGGGTGACGGCCGCGTCGACGTCGAGCACCTCGTAGCAGCACATCAGCGTCGCGGCGTCGGCCGCGGCCACGCCGAGGCCGCCGAGGTCGCCGAGGACAGTGCCGAAGAACCTGCGGGTGCGGTCCGGGTCCGGCGCCCACAGCGACGCGTAGACCACGTCGCCGGGCCGCGCCGCCGGCACCCCGCGGGCCACGATCCACCGGTGCCCATCGGCGTCCACGACCACCCCGCCGCGACCGTAGGGCTCGTCGGTGACGGGCCGGTCCAACGTGGCCCCTGCCGTCAGCGCGGCGGCGACGACGCCGTCCGGGTCGGGCGTCTCCAACCGCAGCGACAGGCTCGGCCCGCCCCGGCGTACCGGCGCCAGCAGCCCGTCCTCCGGCCACTCCTCGGTGATCATCACGACGCTGTCGCCCAGCGCGACCTCGACGTGCCCGATCCGGCCGTCCGGCGTCACCACGGGCTCGGTGCGACGGATGGCGCCGAACGCGGCGACGCAGAACTCGACCGCTCTGCGCGCGTCGATCACGGTGAGGCGCGGGGTGAGCGTGTGCAGCCGGGCGATGGTGGTTCGCTCGGTGATCGTGCTGGTCATCGGTTCCTCCATGGGTGTGAGCAGGGCGCGCTCCACACGGGCGCGCAGGGCGGCCGCGAACGCCGGGTCGGGATCGACGGGCCCGTCGCCCACCCGCAGCGCGGCAAACGGATCGGACTGCGGATGCGTCATCGGGTCCTCCCCTCGTAGGTCCGGCGGAACGCGGCGCGGGCACGCACGAGCAGCGCCTCGGTGGCGTGCAGGGTGCGGCCGAGCACGCCCGCCACCTCGGCGACCGACAGGCCGTCGAGGTAGCGCAGCGTCAGCACGGCCCGGTGCAGGCCCGACTGATCGGCCAGCACCTCATGCGCCACCAGCGCGTCCAGGTGCGCGTCCCAGGGATCGGTCACGTCCGTTTCGCCGACGGCCACGAGCCCGCGGGCCTCCCGCTCGGCGGCCCTGAAGTGATCGACGAGCTTGTGCCGGGCGATGCCGACCAGCCAGCCGGTGCTGGGCGTCGGGCGCGGCTCACGGCGACACGCGGAGACGGCGGCGAGGAACGTCTCGGCCGTCAGGTCCTCGGCGAGGGCCCGACGTCCGCAGCGCGCCAGCAGATAGCCATAGACCTGGGGGAGCGCCGCGTCGTACAGCTCGAGCAGCGCGGCGCCCGGGTCGGGCCGGACCTTCCCGCTGGCGTGCACGTCCCTCCATCGCCCCGCAACGCCGATCTCCGACGGTCGTTCACCCGATCGTTGCAAGGAACTCGAGGAAGATCGCGAGCCACCGCGGGGCCGCGTCGAGGTGCGGCCCGTGCCCCGAGCCGTCGAGGATCTCGGCGCGCACCGACCCGCCCGCCGCGGCGTAGCGCTCCAGCACGGCGCGGATCTGCGTGACCATCGGCTGCGGCGGGTAGACCTCCGCGCCCGGCCAGCCCGGCACCGCCCCCGACGCGCCGAGCGTGCCCAGCTCCAGCGGCGACCCGTCGGCCACCACCAGGTCGAGGCTGCCGTGCGTCCACAGCACCGGCGGCTTCGGGTCGAGGTCGACGATGTCGGCCCAGCGGCAGTACCGGGGCGAGAGCGCGCCCCGGATTCCGGACGTGCCGGGCGCGAAGCCCGGCCAGTGCTCGGACGTCGTTGCGTCCCCGGGGTAGTTCGCGTCGCCGAGGAGCGTCTTGAGGATCTCGGCGACGTAGAGGTCCTCCCGCGGGTCGAGGTACCCGGGCGCGACGTAGAAGGCGCGGAACACACTGCGCGGCGAGAACGGGCTGTCGGCGGAGGTGTCGCCAGCACGCAGCCGCTCGACCACCTCGGGGTTGATCCCGCCGCCGCCCGATCCGGCGCCGTCGGGGAAGCAGAGGCTGCCGTCGGGGTGGGTGCCGCCGTAGCCGTAGGGCGAGACGGGGTCGAGGAACGTCAGCGACGCCACCGGCCGATCCTGCGCGTAGCGGGCGATCGCCGCACCGCCGGTCGACCAGCCGACCAGGTGCGGCGGCGGCGTGACGCCCAGCGCGCCCAGCAGGGCGGCGGTGTCGTCGGCCCAGTCGGCGAGCCCGCGCGTGGCGTCGAGCGGGGCGGCGTCGGAGTCGCCGAAGCCGCGCATGTCCGGGGCGATCACCCGGTAGCGCGGTGGGAGCTCGGGCAAGACGTGCTCGAAGAAGCGCGACGTCGAGAGGTTGCCGTGCACGAACACGACCGGCTCGCCGTCGGCTGGGCCTGCCTCGAGCACGCGCATCCGGATCCGGTCGGTGTCGACGAAGGAGGAGCGCACGCCCTCAAGAAGATCCACGGCCGCCAGCCTCGCCCGGCCACCGCCGACGGGCAAGCACCGATGGTGATCGACGACCGCCCGTCGGGGTGTTGTCACCCGTTGCATTCGGATGGCACGCTCGCTCTCCGTCCGCCTCGGGGGGTTGGGGGAACAGTGCGCCGCACCGTGATGTCCGCGTTGGCGGCAGTGGTCGCCCTGGGGCTCGCGGCGCTCGGTGCGCCCGTGGCGCAGGCCGCGCGCACCGCCGACTACCAGCCGCCGCCCGTCGCCTGGGGGCCCTGCGCCAATCCGCGGCTGGCGGGCAAGGCCGAGTGCGGCTTCGTGACCGCCCCGCTGGACTACGCCCAGCCCGCGGGGGAGAAGATCAAGATTGCCGTGTCCCGGGTGCAGCACACGGTCGCCGACGCCAAGGCGCAGGGTCCGATGCTGGTCAATCCGGGCGGCCCGGGCGGGTCGGGGCTTGCCCTCTCGCTGCTCGGCAAGGCCGTGCCGCGGCACGCAGGCGACGCCTACGACTGGATCGGCTTCGATCCCCGCGGCGTCGGCGCCAGCACCCCGGCGCTCTCCTGCATCCCCGACTACGGCGGCTACAACCGCCCCGAGTACGACCCGACGAAGGCGGACGGCGTGGTCGCGGCGTGGCAGGCGCGGGCCGAGCAGTACGCGGCAGCGTGCGCGACCAAGGGCGGCGCGCTCCTCGGCCACCTGACCACCGAAGACGCCGCACGGGACCTGGACACGATCCGCAAGGCCCTGGCCGCGAAGCAGATCAACTTCTTCGGCTTCTCCTACGGCACCTACCTCGGCCAGGTCTACGCCACGCTCTACCCGCAGAACCTGCGGCGCGCGGTGTTCGACGGCGTGGTCGACCATCGCGGGGTCTGGTACGACGACAACCTCGACCAGGACGTCGCGTTCCAGAAGACGATCCAGGTGTTCTTCGACTGGGTTGCGAAGAACGACGCCGTCTACCACCTCGGCAACTCCGGCGAGGACGTCGAGCGGCTGTACTACGGCGAGCGCGACCAGCTCCGGGCCGAGCCCGCGGGCGGCAAGATCGGCCCGTCGGAGTGGACCGACATCTTCCTCCAGGCCGGGTACTACGTCTCCAGCTGGGAGAAGATCGCCTCGACGTTCGCGAAGTGGGTGCACAACCGCGACGCCGCCGCGGTGACGGCGCTCTACGACGACACGGCCTCCGTGGACGACGACAACGGCTACGCGATCTACCTCGCCGTCCAGTGCACCGACACCCCGTGGCCGCAGCCGTTCGCCAAGGTGCTCGCCGACAACGAGCGGGTGGCGCGCGGGGCGCCGTTCGAGACCTGGGGAAACGCCTGGTACAACGCCCCGTGCTCCACGTGGAGGGCGCCCGCCCGCATGCCGGTGGCGATCGCGGGCGCGGACGCGCCGCCGATCCTGTTGATCAGCGAGACGCTCGACGCCGCCACGCCGTTCTCGGGTGCGCTGGAGGCCCGCAGGGTGTTCGGTCGTTCGGCGCTCGTCGAGGGCGTCGGGGGCACGACCCACGCGGGCTCGCTGTCCGGCGTGGCGTGCACCGACGACGTCATCGCCGCCTACCTGGCCACCGGCGCGCTGCCTCCCCGGGTAATGGGCGACCGGTCGGACAAGCAGTGCCCGCCCGTGCCGCCGCCCGCACCGAAGGCCACGACCCCCTGAGTCAGGACGCGCGGTCGCGCAGCGCGGCCAGGAAAGCTCGCAGATCCGCCGGGCCCGCCGAGGCGATGGCGTGCACTCGCTTCAGATCGAGGTCCGCGTACGCGTGGACGACCAGATTGCGGAAGCCCGCCGCTGCCGCGAGCCTGGTCGCCAGCTCGTCGTCGAGCACCTCGACCGCGGCGAGTCGCCGGAGGGCCTCCCCGTACGTCGGGGGGCTTCCGAGACCGAGTCGGACGCACGTCGACACCGCAAGGTCGGTCACCACCTGAACGGCCTGCCGCAGGTGGAGAACCACGGTGTCGGTGGCCGGGCTCAGCGGAGTGAGATCGGCGGGGGCGGCGGGCAGGTGCGCGGCGACCCGGTCGAGGTGGCGGAGGACCGATGCGGCGCGCTCGGCCAGCAGTTCGCGGTCGACGCCGGTCATCGACCTGCGCACGGCGAGGCGGCCGCAGGTAGGGGTGATCGGTCTGGCCCCGCTGCGCCCCGCTGCGCCCCCTCGGCGTCGCCGCGCGGCCAACGAAACGTCAGTCCCTGCGCTCGAATGGAACCTCAGCGGGGTTTCACCGCGCCGAAATCCCGCTGAGGTTCCTCTCGAGCGTCGTCCGACATCGACGGACCGCATCTCGTGCGTGACCCGTCGCTCGCGGGCTTCCACGCCCCGGTGCCGATCGAGGAGGACGCTCGGACTGCATCAGAGCATCGCCAATCCTGATGCTATGATGCGCACGTGCGGACGACGATCACGCTGGATCCCGATACGGAGCAACTCGTCCGTCGCCGGATGCGGGAGCGTGGCCAGTCGTTCAAGGAGGCCGTCAACGATCTCATCCGTCGTGGCGCCAGCGGTGCGGATCTTGAGTTCCGCACGCAGACGGCGTCGATGGGCGAGTCGGTGGTCAACCTGGACAGGGCGCTGCAGGTGGCGGGCGAGCTCGAGGACGAGGAGCTCATACGACGTCTTCGGGTCGGATCGTGAAGCTCGTCGACGCGAACGTCCTGCTGTATGCCGTCAACGTCGACACTCCCCATCACGAGCGGTCCCGCCGCTGGCTCGACGAGGCGCTGTCCGGAGCAGATACGGTCGCGTTCGCGTGGGTGGCGCTCCTGGCCTTTGTCCGCTTGGCCACGAAGGTCGCCCTGTTCCCGAGACCGCTGACGGTCGGCGAGGCGATGGACCGGGTCGACGCCTGGATCGCTGCCGCGCCTGCCGTCGTGGTCGAACCGACCGTCCGGCACGCAAGCGTGGTGCGTGACCTGCTGGCGCCGCTGGGAGCAGGTGGAAATCTCGTGAACGACGCCCACCTGGCCGCGCTCGCCGTCGAGCACCAGTGCACCGTCGTCTCCTACGACAACGACTTCTCGCGCTTCGCCGGGGTGTCCTGGCGCCCGCCGGGCTGACGTCAGGCGACCTGGCCGCCGTCGTCCCAGGTGATGCCGTTCTCGGCCAGCCAGCTGCGCCAGGCATCCTCGGCTTCCGGCGACGGCGTCGGCGTCGGCGCAACGCTCGTGCCCTCCAGCCGGACGTCTCCGCGGCTACCGACGTGGACGGCGTTCGCGTCGCCCTCCTCGAGCACGATCCGCTGGTAGTCCGGTGGCCAGCTCACGATGAAGTGGCGGCCACAGGTGGGGCAGGCCCACTCCTGCGCGCCGGACGGGAGCGTGCCGCGGTGTTCCATTTCGTGCTGCTCAACCGGTGTGTCCATGGCGCCGTCCTCTCCACGCCCCCGGAATGTACCCACTGGGGGCGATTCCGAAACGGGCCGAGGCGGCACGAAAGCGGTCAGCGGTCGTCAGGGCGCGGCGGCCAGGGCACGGCGGGAACGAGGAGGAAGGGGTTGCTCCGGGCGAAGGACACAACCTCGAAGTTGGCGGACACCAACCGGACGTTGTAGTGGAACTGCCCGGTCAGGCCGTGCGGCACGCAGATCTCGTAGCGGCAGATCCCGTCCTGGTCGCCCTGGCTGGTCTTGACGTACTCGCGCCCGGTGGGCCGCCAACCGTCGGCCGCGGTCCACTCCTCGCAGAAGGGACTGCCCTTCGGGGCGAGCTCGGGCACCGGGGCGGCGCAGTCGTCGTCGATCGCGACGATGGTGAGCGTGTAGTCCGCTCCGCTGCCGCCCAGCACGCCGCCCGCCTTGGCCTGCAGGATCAGGTCGAAGCGGGCGGGCAGCGGGGAATAGGAGTTCGGGGCAGGGTCCTCGACGGTGCAGCCGACCCGCGCCACATAGATCCGCGCGATCCGCGCGTCGTTGGCGTTCATCATGGCCCCTTCCGGGCGGCCGGACGCACGGGCGCCCCGCCGAATCGGCGAGGCGCCCGCTGGTCGGTCAGACGAGAATGAAGCGGTTGCTCTCGCGGAATGAGACGACGTCGTTGTTCTCGCTCACCAGGGTGGCGATGTACCGGAAGACGTGGCCCTGGACGCCAGGGGGCACGGTCTTCGTGAACTTCTGCTTGCTGAAGAAGTTCCCTGCGGGAGTGCTGGCCACCCAGAGGGGCAGCTTGAACTCCTGGACGACCGGCGGCACCGACAGCGGGCCGTTCGGCAGGCCCGTTGTCTCGTCGATGCAGGTGATGGTCAGCGTGTAGTTCCCCGCGCCGCTCCCGATCACGTTGCCCGCGACCATTTCTAGCTGGATGTCGAACGTCGGGTTCGGCGGCGTGACGCCGGGCGCGGGCGTGTTCGGCTCGTTGTCCTCGACGTCCAAAGCGACCGAAGCCGAGTAGACGTCGGTGATCTCAGCGTCGTTTGCCTGTGGCATGGTGTTCCCCTCCATTGTGGTGAGACCGGGATGCCGTCGGAGCGGCACCACGGTCGGATTCCTGCGCACGCCGGGGTAGCCCCCGGGATCGTGCGCAACAGAAGGGTCGCGGTCGGTGCTTAATCGGGCCTTAACCGCCGCGTAGAGGGCCTTCGTCCGCCCATCCGGAGTGACGTCGAGCTCGCGCGCGAGCACCGTGGCGCACCGGCCGTACTGGCGCACCGCCCGGCCGTACTCGCCGCGCGCCGCGAGGGAGCGCATCAGCTGGCGATGGCCCCCTTCCCAGCAGGGGTCGATCGCGAGCAGGCGGCGGCAGGCCTGCTCCGCGCCCTCGACGTGGCCGAGGTCGAACCGCAGCTCGGCAAGCGCCTCCAGCATGTCGCAGCAGCTCTCCTGGAGGGCGAGCCGCCGCTCCAGGTGCCAGTCCGCGCCGTCGTCCTCGAACAGCGGACCCCGGTAGATCTCGGTGGCCGCCTGGAAATGCGCCGCGGCCAGCGCCTTGTCGCCGCCGCGGCGGGCGGCGCGGCCCTGCGCGCGATGCCGGTCGAACTGCTCGACGTCCACCCAGGTGGCGAGCCCTGGCGCGAGCTCGTAGGCGCCGTCGCGACACGACACGTAATCCAGCCGCGCGTGCTCGGGATGGGCGGAGCACAACGCCCGGCGCAAGGCGTGCACCGCCACGTTGAGGCTGTTGCTCGCCGCACCCGCGGGCGCGTCCGGCCAGAGCTGGTCCATCAGCCACTCGCGGCTCACCGGACGGCCCCGGTGGACCGCGAGGATGCGCAGGGTCGCCCGGCTGGCCCGCGACGTCCACTGCGGCACCCGGCGGCCGTGCACCCACACGTCCAACGGGCCGAACGCCCGTATCGCGAGCGGCCACTTCGCGAGCGGCTCACCCAGGTCGGCGCCCGCCACCGGTCGTGCGACCGGAGCGGGCGCGGCGTCGGCCAGCAACGCGTGCACCGCGGCCCGCGCGGTGGCCTGCCGCCCGATTTCGTTCCCCGGCGCGGTGATGAGCTGCTCGATCTGCTGCCGGGCGTGCCGCAGCACCCGTGCCGTGGCCGCGTCCGGTCCGCACTCGGTGAGGACCTCCACCAGTCTGCCTGCCTGTGCGTACCGGCCCTCGTCGATCAGCGAGACGATCTCGGTGGCCCAGCTCCGCCTGCCTGACGAGCCGTGCCGCGTGGCGATAGCGCGCACGGTTCCCCCTCCCGTTGCCCCCAACGTGGAGAGGCGACGTCACGCGTCGCTGATACGGGATCAGACCGTGTGGCCCGCCCCGGACTCCTCGGTGAGGCGGGCGATGGAGGCCAACGGGATGGGCGCCCATGCCGGGCGGCTGCGGGTTTCGTACAGCAGCTCGTAGACCGCCTTGTCCAGCTCGAACGCGCGCAGGAGCTGGCGTTGGTCGCGGGGGTCGATGCCGCAGCGCACGGCGTAGCCCTCGCAGAACGCCGCACGGTTGCGCTCGGCCCATTCGTTGGCCCGCCACACGAGCTGGGAGTCGTGGGCGGCGTCGTCGAAGGCCGCGGGTTCGCGCGCCAGGATCTGGTGGAACGCCGCGTAGTCGAACGAGCGCAGCATGCCCGCCACGTCGCGCAGCGCCGAGTCCGGCCGCACCCGCTCGGCGAGGGGGGCGGCGGGCTCACCCTCGAAGTCGATCAGCAGCCAGCCACGCGGGGTGCGGAGGGCCTGGCCGAGGTGCAGGTCGCCGTGCACCCGCTGGGTCGGCATACCTGCGCCGAGCGCCGCGACGGCATCGTAGGTGTCGCGGATCGCGTCGACGTGCGGAGCGAGCGCGGGCACCTCGGCCACGGTGGCGCCCAGCCGCGCGTGCCAGATCGAGGCGAGCTCGTCGGCGTCGCGCGCGCTCTCACCCAACGCCCTGCGCAGCTCGGCGTGCACGACGGCGACGGTCTCGCCCAACCGCGAGGCCTCGCCCGCGAAGTCGCCGCCCACCTCGTCGGCCCGCAGGTCGGCCTCGGCCAGCAGGTCGCGCACGCTGGCCAAGGCCATGGACCAGCCGTCGGCCGAGTTGGCCGCGAAATCCTGCAGCATCGCGAGGGTGAGCGGCTCGCCGTCGAGCACGCCTTCGATCGCGCCCTGCAGCGCCGCGACCTCCGCGCTGTGCACCGACCGGAGCGCCCGGTGCACTTCCAGGTCCGGGTTGAGGCCGGGCAGGACGCGGCGGAACAGCTTGAGGATCGAGCGCTCGCCCCACGACACCGACGTGTTCGACTGCTCGACGCCCAGCACCCGCCCCGCCGCTCCTTCGGCGATCTTCGCGCCGGGTTCGGGGACGAACCGCAGGCCGCCGATCGTGCGGCTGTCGCGGATCGCGTCCAGCAGCCATTCGGTGATGCGCAGGTCCCACAGCCCGTCGTAGGTCACCATCCCGTCGATGGCGCCGAACGTGACGTGTTCGAGCTCGCCGCGCGGTGTGGCGCTGCGGCCGACGAGCAGCTGGTAGAACTGCTCGCTGCCGCCGACGTCGCTGCCGAACGAGACCCGCAGCAGGACGTGGTCGAGGAGCGGATCGCCGTCGGTGATGAGCGGCGTGACGGCCGCGACCGTGAGCGCCCGGACCGGTCTGCCCTTCGCGGCGAACCAACGCTGGCGCGTCAGCCACTCCGGTAGGAGGGCGGGGAGCTCCTCGACCAGTCGATTCACGAATTGTCCTCCGGGGGGGTGATCGAGAACCAGTAGAAGCCGTGGCCCGGCAACGTCAAGAGGTACGGCAGCTCGCCGATCTTCGGGAACGGCACGCCGCCCGTCAGCTCGTGCGGGTGGCTGCCCCGCCACGCCGAGAGGTCCAGCTCCACCGGCTGGGGGAAGCGCGACATGTTGTTGACGCAGAGCACGGTCGAGGCCGTGCCGTTTTCTCCTGGGTGGCTGCGCACGTAGGCCAACACCGACGGGTTGGAGCCGCCCAGCTCGTGGTATTCGCCGAGGCCGAACGCCGAGTGCCGCTTGCGGATCTCGATCATGTGCCGGTTCCAATGCAGCAGCGACGTGGTGGAGTTCACCTGCGCCTCCACGTTCACCGCCTGGTAGCCGTACAGCGGATCCATGATCGGCGGAAGGTAGATCCGGCCGGGGTCGCTGCTGGAAAAGCCCGCGTTGCGGTCCGGCGTCCACTGCATCGGGCTGCGGACGGCGTCGCGGTCACCCAGCCAGATGTTGTCGCCCATACCGATCTCGTCACCGTAGTACAGAACGGGCGAGCCGGGCAGCGACAGCAGCAGCGCCGTGAACAGCTCCAACTGGTTGCGGTCGTTCTCCAGCAGCGGCGCGAGGCGGCGGCGGATGCCGATGTTGGCCTTCATGCGCGGGTCCTTCGCGTACTCCGCGTACATGTAGTCGCGCTCTTCGTCGGTGACCATCTCGAGCGTCAGCTCGTCGTGGTTGCGCAGGAAGATGCCCCATTGCGCGCCGGAAGGGATCGCGGGCGTCTGCGCCAGGATCTCCGAGATCGGGAAGCGGTTCTCCCGCCGCACCGCCATGAAGATGCGCGGCATGAGCGGGAAGTGGAACGCCATGTGGCACTCGTCGCCGCCGACCTCGGGGTTGCCGAAGTACTCGACGACGTCCGAAGGCCACTGGTTGGCCTCGGCGAGCAACACGCGTCCTGGGTACTCGTCCTCGAGCACTTTCCGGCAGCGTCTGAGAAACGCGTGGGTCTCGGGGAGGTTCTCGCAGTTCGTGCCGTCGCGCGCGTAGAGGTAGGGCACGGCGTCGAGCCGGAACCCGTCGATGCCGAGGTCCAGCCAGAACCGCAGGACGTCGAGCATCGCCTCCTGCACGGCGGGGCAGTCGTAGTTGAGGTCGGGCTGGTGGGCGAAGAACCGGTGCCAGTAGAACTGGCCGCGCACCGGGTCGTAGGTCCAGTTCGACTGCTCGGTGTCGACGAAGATGATCCGCGCCTCGGGGTAGCGGGAGTCGTCGTCCTCCCACATGTAGAAGTCGCCGTAGGGCCCCTCCCGGTGGCGGCGGGACTCCTCGAACCACGGGTGGGTGTCCGAGGTGTGGTTCATGACGAGGTCGGTGATCACCCGGATGCCCCGCTTGTGCGCCTCGTCCAGTAGCGTGACGAAGTCCTCGACGGTGCCGAACTCGGGCAGCACGGTGCGGAAGTCGCGGATGTCGTAGCCGCCGTCCCGCAGCGGGGAGTCGTAGAACGGCGGCAGCCACAGGCAGTCGACGCCGAGCCACTGCAGGTAGTCGAGCTTCTCGGTCAGCCCCCTGAGATCACCCGTGCCGTCGCGGTTGGAGTCGTTGAAGGCCCGGACGAGCACCTCGTAGAAGACCGCGCGCTTGTACCAGTCGCGGTCGATCTCCAGGGTGCGCGCGTGGCCGAAGTCGTCGGCACTGGCCTCGGCGACGGGGTCTTCGGGGCTGGTGGCGGGTGTACCCGCGGTGGTGCTGCGGTGGTCTCAGTCGACATCGGCGAATCGCGTTCCTACCGGGCGATGGGGACGGGCGGAGGGCGCACCTCACCAGTCCTACCGTGCTCTTCGCGCGACCGCAGGACGTGGTAGAGGGAACGGCCGAAGCGTATGTCCCCTGCGTGACTTGGGACACGCGGGGTGGGTGATGCGAAGCCCCCCTTGACGATCACCGAACGCGGGCTGACCGGCGCAGATGCGCAGTTGAACGGCCATGCCGATCGCGAGTGGACCGGCGGCGTGTCGCGCGGCTGTCGTCACGCGCTGATCATGGGCCGCCGGTTGGGGTGGCGGGCGGTCGCTCGATCGGTCGACGCGCCGCGGGCCGTCCTCGAACTTGATCGATAACGCTGTTCAGCGGTCCTGGTCGGCCCACCTCGCGCGGGTGAAAAAGAGACGCCGCGCAGACCGGGGTCTGCGCGGCGTCCGAGGTCGGCCGAAGACGTGACTCAGAAATCGACGGCCTGGGCGGTCCCGCGAAGCTCGGGGATGCGGTAGGCGAACAAGGGCTTGGCGCGATGCTCGTCCGCGAGTAGCTGGCGACGATCGGCCCGGGGGCGGGCGGACTACCTCACGATGCGGAAGATGTGGGCCACGTGGTGCCAGGGCTCCAGCCGCACGTAGTTGTACTGACCCCACTGCCATGTGCCGCCGGTGATCTCGTCCTGCACCGTGAAGCGGTCGCCCCACTTGAGTCCCAGCGCGGGCAGGTCGAGCGCCGTGGTGCCCTCCTGCGCGTTCCACGGGTCGAGGGTGATCACCATGAGGACCGTGTCGCCGGTCGCCGGATCGGTCTTGGAGTAGGCGATGATCTGGTCGTTGTTGACCTGGTGGAACGCGATGTTGCGCAGCTGCTGCAACGCCGGGTGGGCGCGGCGGATCTCGTTGAGCCGGGTGATGTAGGGCTCCAGCGAGTTGCCCGTGGCCGCGGCCGCCGCGAAGTCGCGGGGGCGCAGCTCGTACTTCTCCGAGTTCATGTACTCCTCGGAGCCCGGCTTGACCGCCTCGCCCTCGTAGAGCTCGAAGCCCGAGTACACGCCCCAGGTGGGCGCCATCGTCGACGCCAGCGCCGCCCGGATCGCGAACATGCCGCGGCCGCCGTGCTGCAGCGACTCGTGGAGGATGTCCGGGGTGTTGACGAACAGGTTCGGTCGGGCCTCGTCGCACCGCTCGGCGTGCATGAGCGCGAACTCGGTGAGCTCCGCCTTGGCCGTGCGCCAGGTGAAGTAGGTGTAGCTCTGGGTGAAGCCGAGGCGAGCCAACCCGAACAGCCGCGCGGGCCGCGTGAACGCCTCCGCCAGGAAGAGGACGTCCGGATAGCGGGCCTTGACCTGCCAGATCAGCCAGTGCCAGAAGTTCGGCGGCTTGGTGTGCGGGTTGTCGACCCGGAAGATCCGCACCCCGTGTTCGGCCCAGAGCAGCACGATCCGCAGTACCTCGTTGTAGATGCCCTGGGGGTCGTTGTCGAAGTTGACCGGGTAGATGTCCTGGTACTTCTTCGGCGGGTTCTCCGCGTAGGCGATCGTGCCGTCGGGGCGCACGTTGAACCACTCCGGGTGCGTCTTGACCCACGGGTGGTCGGGCGCGCACTGCAGCGCGAAGTCGAGCGCGACCTCCATGCCGAGGTCGTGCGTGCGCGCGACGAACGCGTCGAAGTCGTCCATCGTGCCCAGTTCGGGGTCGATCGCGTCGTGCCCGCCCTCGGCCGACCCGATCGCCCACGGCGAGCCGACGTCGCCTGGCCCCGCGTGCACGGAGTTGTTGCGACCCTTGCGGTGCGCGGTGCCGACGGGGTGGATCGGGGGCAGGTAGACCACGTCGAAGCCCATCGCCGCGACCCGGTCGAGCTCCTTGGCCGCGGTGACGAACGTGCCGTGCACCGCGCGGCCGTTCTCGTCGCGCCCGCCGGTGGAGCGCGGGAAGAACTCGTACCAGGAGCCGAACTGGGCGCGCACCCTGTCGACGTAGACCTGCAGCGACCGGCCCCGGGTGATCAGCTCCCGGACCGGGCGCTCTGTCATGATCGAGTGCACGGCCGGGAACATCGCGGGCGCGCAGCGGGCGCGCAGCGGCAGGGCCGTGTCGCGCAGGGCGTTGGCCGCGCCGAACAGCAGGTCGCGGTTCGGGCGCTCCGCGGGGCGGCGGCCCACCCGCTGCAGCAGCCGTGCGCCGGTCTCCAGGTCGTTGGCGAGCTCCTCGGGGCTCTGCCCGGCCTCGAGCTTCTTCGTGACGGCGTTGCGCCACGTGGCCCACGGGTCGCTCCACGCGTCGACGCGGAACGTCCACAGCCCTGGCTCGTCGGCGGCTACGACGGCCTCGAAGCGGTCGGTGCCGGGGCTGGTCTGCTCCATGCGGACGTGGTGGGCGGCGCCGCGGGTGCCGACCTTGCGCCACACGACGTTGGCCGCGACGGCGTCGTGGCCCTCACGCCACACCGTGGCCCCGATGGGGATGACCTCGCCGACGACGGCCTTGGCCGGATGGCGTCCGTCACCCACTGCCGGTGTGACGTCGTCGATACCCAGCCGACCGGTCATCGGCGCACCCCCGTCTGACACATCCGTCGCGTGAGTCACAAACGTACCTACCCGGATCTTCCCCGATCGGAACGGGTCGTCGCGGGTGTCGCCCGGGATACGGCTTGAAGTCTGCCGGGTCAAGCGTGCCTGCCGCACCCTGGTGAGTCCAGTCCCGACGCGCGCATCTAGACCGGTCACGCCATCGATTCATCTACCCTTTCCCCCCGTGAGAGCCCTTCGCCGTTTCACCGTCCGTGCGCAGCTGCCGCCCGCGCTCGCGCCGCTGCAGACGCTGGCCACCAACCTGCGGTGGAGCTGGCACCCGCCGACACTGGACCTGTTCGCCACGCTCGACCCTGAGGCGTGGGAGCGCGCGAGCCACGATCCCGTGCGGCTGCTCGGGGAAATCCCCGTGGCCAAGGTCGCCGAGCTGGCCGCCGACGCCGAGACCGTCGTGACCATCCGCGAGCTCGCCGACGACCTCGCCGAGTACCTCGCGGAGCCGCGCTGGTACCAGGGTGAGCGCGAGGACGACCCGACCCTGCCCGCGGCGATCGGCTACTTCTCGATGGAGTTCGGCGTCTCCGAGGTGCTGCCCAACTACTCGGGCGGCCTCGGCGTGCTCGCGGGCGACCACCTCAAGGCGTCCTCGGACCTCGGGCTCCCGCTGATCGGCGTCGGGCTGCTGTACCGGTCGGGCTACTTCCGGCAGTCGCTGTCGCTGGACGGTTGGCAGCTGGAGACCTACCCGGTGCTCGACCCCCAGGGCCTTCCGCTGCAGCTGCTGGTCGACGCGGAGGGCGAGCAGGTGCTCGTCGAGATCGCCATGCCCGGCCACAAGAGGCTCATGGCGCGCGTCTGGCAGGCCGCGGTCGGGCGCGTACCGCTGCTGCTGCTCGACTCGGACATCGAGGAGAACGAGCCCGACCTGCGCGGCGTCACCGACCGGCTCTACGGCGGCGACCAGGACCAGCGCATCCGCCAGGAGATCCTCGTCGGGATCGGCGGGGTGCGGGCCGTCCGGGCCTACTGCGCGATCACCGGCCACCCGCAGCCCGAGATCTTCCACACCAACGAGGGGCACGCGGGCTACCTGGGCCTCGAGCGCATCCGGGAGCTGTGCGAGGGCCCGGGTCTCGCGTTCGACGAGGCCCTCGCGACCGTGCGCGCAGGCACCGTGTTCACCACGCATACGCCGGTGCCCGCGGGCATCGACCGGTTCCCGGTCGACATGGTGCGCCACTACTTCCAGCCTGACCTGCTGCCAGGGGTGCCGACCAACCGGGTCCTCGCGCTCGGCGCGGAGGACAACCCGAACATGTTCAACATGGCGCACATGGGCCTGCGCCTCGCCCAGCGCGCCAACGGCGTCTCGAAGCTGCACGGCGCCGTGTCCCGCGAAATGTTCGGCGGCCTCTGGGAGGGCTTCGACGCCGACGAGGTGCCGATCGGCTCGGTCACCAACGGTGTCCACGGCAGCACGTGGGAGGCGCGCGAAGTGGCCGGGCTGATCGGGGAGCCTGGCCACCCGCGTCAAGAGGAGGTGCCCGACGACGAGCTCTGGGCCCTCCGCAACGCCCTGCGCGGCAGGCTGGTCGAGGAGGTGCGCCGCCGCGTGCGCGAGGCCTGGCTGCAGCGCGGCGCGTCGCTGCCGGAGCTGGGCTGGACCGAGCACGTCTTCGACCCCGACGTGCTCACCGTCGGGTTCGCCCGTCGCGTGCCGACCTACAAGCGGCTCACGCTCATGCTGCGCGACAAGGGCAGGCTGCGCGAGCTGCTGCTGGACCCGCAGCGGCCGGTGCAGCTCGTCGTCGCCGGGAAGTCGCACCCCGCCGACGACGGGGGCAAGGCGCTCATCCAGGAGATCGTCCGGTTCGCCGACGACCCGGCGGTGCGCCACCGGATCGTGTTCCTGCCCGACTACGACATGTCGATGGCCCGCTACCTGTACTGGGGCTGCGACGTCTGGCTGAACAACCCCCTGCGACCGCTGGAGGCGTGCGGCACGTCCGGGATGAAGTCGGCGCTCAACGGTGGGCTCAACCTGTCGATCCGCGACGGCTGGTGGGACGAGCTCTACGACGGCCGCAACGGCTGGGCGATCCCCACCGCCGACGGCATCGCCGACCCGCACCGCCGCGACGACCTTGAGGCCAACGCGCTCTACGAGCTGCTCGGCACCCAGGTGGCGCCCGCGTTCTACGAGCGGACCGACCGGGTGCCCCTGCGGTGGGTCGCGCTGGTGCGCCACACGCTCGCCACGCTCCGCCCACAGGTGCAGGCCACGCGGATGGTGCGCGAGTACGCGGACAGGCTGTACGCGCCCGCCGCGCGGGCCGCCGCTGCGGTCGCGGCCGACGGGTACGCGGGGGCGAAGGAGATCGCCGAGTTCCGTGCGCGGCTCGCCGCGGCGTGGACGCGCGTCGAAGTGCTCGGCGTCGCCGCGTCGGGGCTGCCGGACACCCCGGTCGTCGGGGCGCCGATGACGGTGCGGGCGGCCGTTCGGCTCGCCGGGCTGGAGCCGTCGGACGTGTTGGTGCAGGCCGTGGTCGGGCAGGTGGACGAGACCGACGACATGCTCAACGCGCGGGCCGTGCCGATGGAGCACGTCGGGCAGGCCGACGCGCCGGGGCAGGAGCGGTTCGAGGCCGTCGTCCCGCTGCCGTTCGCGGGGCTCACCGGCTACACCGTCCGGGTGCTGCCCAACCACCCGCTGCTCGCCTCGCCCGCGGAGCTGGGCAAGGTCGTGCTGGCCTGATCGTGCCGTGAGTGGAAACGAGTGCCCAAGCACTCGTTTCCACTCACAGCTGGGTCAGGCCTTCTCGTAGGAGTTCGGCGACCAGAGGACGGCGCCGTCGCCGTTGTAGAGCACCACGTTGCGGTCGTCCTGGATCTTGACGTAGGCGTTCTGGCCGGACGTGTTGCTGGCCCACGCCACGCCGCCGTCGGTCTTGTAGAGCACCAGGTTGCCGTCGGCCTGCATGTCGAGGCGCGCGCCGGGGGCGTCGTGGATGTCCAGGTCCCAGACCGACCCGTGCTCGGCGCCGACCGCGACGTTGCCGTCGGACAGCACGCCGAACGTGAAGCGGCCGTTGGCGGACGTGATGCGCTCGTCGCCGGAAAGGCTCTGGTTCACCGCGAGTGTGTCGCTCATGTCTTCCCCCTCTTCGATCTCCGCCGAACGCTCACCGAGCCGCGTTCCGGCCCGGCCGGTCCGGCCGCTTCGGAGGATAGGGGCCGCGGTCCGGCGATGTTGATCGCGGGCGGTCGCGGGCGGCGAACTGCCGCCGGGAGTCCGGTTTCGACGGCCTCAGCCGCAGCCGCACGCCCCGCCGCAGCAGCCGCCACCGCCGGATATCGGGGCCATGCCCCGGCCCGCGCTGCGGCCACCGACAGCGACCGCAGGGAGCAGCTTGACGGTGTCGACGTGGCCCGCAGGGCACGGCGCGGGCTCACCTGACGCGCTCATCGGGCGGGTGACCTCGAAGGTCTCCGCACATTCGCGGCAGCGGAAGTCATAGCGCGGCACCCCGCGAGGATACCCCGCGGCCGCCGCCCCGCTCCCCGTGCTGAAACGCGCGACGCCGGGCGCACTTGCTAGGGGGTGCGCAGGAGCAGCAGCGAGCGGGCGGCGAGCAGCACGGTCGCGCCACCGTCGCGCGGTCTCGGGTCGGTGGGCATGCCGTCCGGGCAGGCGCTGTCCAGCTCCGGCACGAACGGGCCGTCGGGCGGCAGCACGTACGGCATCGGGTCCTCGCCCGCGTGAAGCACCAGCAGCCACTCGCCGCGCAGCAGCCCGATGGTGCGCAGGTCGCCGTCGTGCCAGTCGTGGCCGCCGATTCGCCGTCCCGCCGGGTGCCACCACAGCACCTCGCCGTCGCGGTAGAAGGTGTCGCGGTGCAGGTCGGGCGACGAGCGGCGGATCTCGGTCAGCCGCGCCACGAACGCCGTGAACGACTCCGCCTCCGGCAGGGCCGCCCAGTCCACCCAGGACGTGTCGTCGTCGCGGCAGTACGCGTTGTTGTTGCCGCCCTGCGTGCGCCACCGCTCGTCGCCGCCGAGCAGCATCGGGGTGCCCGTCGAGAGCAGCAGCGTGCCCAAGAGCGCGCGGGCCGCGCCGAGCCGTGCGGCTACGACGTCCGCCTTCGCGGTCTCGCCCTCCACCCCGAAGTTCTGCGAGCGGTTGTCGTCGGTGCCGTCGCGGTTGTCCTCGCCGTTCGCCTCGTTGTGCTTGCGCTCGTAGGACACGAGGTCGCGCAGCGTGAAGCCATCGTGTGCGGTGATGAAGTTGATCGAAGCCCACGGCCGCCGTCCGGAACCGGCGTAGATGTCCGAGCTGCCGGTCAGCCGGGACGCGACCTCGCCGATGCCGCCGTGGCCGCGCCAGAAGTCGCGGACGGCGTCGCGGAACCGCCCGTTCCACTCCGACCACGCCACCCCGAACCCGCCGACCCGGTAGCCCTCGCCGGTCGCGTCCCACGGCTCGGCGATGAGCTTCAGCCTGGACAGCACCGGGTCCACGGCGATCGCGGTGAGCAACGGCGCGTTGGCGTCGAACGAGCGGGAGTGCGGGCGGCCCAGCACGCTCGCGAGGTCGATGCGGAACCCGTCGACCCCGTACACGGTGGCCCAGTGCCGCATCGCGTCGCAGACCAGCCGGATCACCGTCGGGGAGCCGGAGTCGAGCGTGTTGCCGCAGCCGGTGATGTCGGCGTCGTGGCCGTTGCCGCCCAGCGAGTAGTAGGACGGGGCGTCGAGGCCGCGGTAGCAGAGCGTGGTGCCGTCGACGCCGCCCTCAGCGGTGTGGTTGGGCACCACGTCCAGGATCACCTCGATGCCCGCGGCGTGCAGGGCCGCCACCATCGCGCGGAACTCCGTGGTCTCCGCGCCCGGCACGCTGGCGTAGCCCGCGTGGGGGGCGAGGAAGCCAAGGGTGGCGTAGCCCCAGTAGTTGGTCACGCCGCGGTGCAGGAGCCCTGGCTCGTCGGCGATCGAGGTGACGGGCAGCAGCTCGACCGCGGTCACGCCGACCCGCTTCAGGTGCTCGATCACGGCGGGATGCGCCATGCCCAGGTACGTGCCGCGGTGTTCGGCCGGCACCTCGGGGTGCAGCTTGGTCCAGCCGCGCACGTGCGCTTCGAGGATCACCGTCTCCGACCACGGCACGTCGGGTCGCGGCTCGGGGAAGGGCACGTCCGGCGGGTGTATCACCGAAAGCGGCACGTGCCCCAGGGAGTCCACCGTGCTGTCGCCGCCGGTCATCGGGTCGCCCACCCACCCCCGGGCCGCCTCCAGGTCGGTGATCCGGCCGACGATCTGCCGCGCGTAGGGGTCGACGAGGATCTTGGCCGGGTTCGCGCGCACACCCGCCCACGGCCGGTAGGGCCCGTGCACCCGGTAGCCGTAGCGCTGGCCCGCGCCGACGCCGGGGACGTGGCCGTGCCACACGCCGAACGTGTGCTCGGTCAGCCGGATGCGCCGCTCGACGAGTCCGTCGTCCGGCCCGTCGACGAGGCACACCTCGACCGCGTCCGCGCTCGTGGAGGCGACCGCGAACCGAACCCCACCGTCCTCGACGTGGGCACCCAGGGGGAAGACCGGCACGATCGGCCAGGATAGAGGGCGTGGCCGCACCTCACGCTCGCGCCGACCTGACCGACGTCGTGATCCGCATGGCGGGCGTTGGGGTGCGGCGCGGTACCTCCACCCTGCTGGCAGGCATCGACTGGGCCGTTGAGCTGGACGAACGTTGGGTCGTGCTCGGCCCCAACGGGGCGGGCAAGACCACGCTGCTGCGCCTCGCAGGAGCTGAGATGCACCCCACCCTTGGCATGGTTGAGGTGCTCGGCGAACGGATAGGTCGGGTCAACCTCATGGAGCTGCGCACCCGCATCGGGCTGTCGTCGGCGAACCTTGGCCTGCGCGTGCCCGGCGACGAGAAGGTGGCCGACGTCGTCGTCAGCGCGGGGTACGGGGTGCTCGGCCGGTGGCGGGAGCGCTACGACGCCACCGACACCGACCGCGCCGACCGGCTGCTCGACGCGTTGGGCATGCACGGGCTCACCTCCCGCACGTTCGGCACGCTCTCGGAGGGCGAGCGCAAGCGCACCCTGATCGCCCGCGCGTTGATGACCGACCCGGAGCTGCTGCTGCTCGACGAGCCCGCGGCGGGCCTCGACCTCGGCGGCCGCGAGGAGCTGGTGAGCAGGCTTTCCGGGCTGGCGCTCGACCCGGACGCGCCCGCGTCGGTGCTGGTCACGCACCACGTCGAGGAGATCCCGGTCGGGTACACGCACGGGATGCTGCTGCGCGAGGGCCGGATCGTCGCGTCCGGGCTGCTCGACGACGTGCTCACCGACGCGGCGCTGTCCGAGACCTTCGGGCTGCCGCTGGCCGTCGCAAAACGCCGCGGCCGATATACGGCCTGGGCCCGCTAGGGTGCCCCTCATGGCAGAGTTCGTGCGGCTCGAGGTCGACGGCGGTATCGGGGTCATCCGGCTGGACCGGCCCCCGATGAACGCGATCAGCAGGCAGGTCCAGGAGGAGCTGGTCACGACGGCGGCCGAGGCCACCGACCGGGCCGACGTCCGGGCCGTGGTCCTCTACGGCGGCGAGCGGGTGCTGGCGGCGGGCGCGGACGTCAAGGAGATGGCGGCCATGTCCTACGCCGACATCGCCTCGGTCGCGCGGCGGGTGTCCGCGGGGTTGGGCGCGCTGGCGACCATTCCGAAGCCCACGGTCGCTGCCATCACCGGCTACGCGCTGGGCGGCGGTATGGAGCTGGCGCTGGGCTGCGACCGGCGCATCGCGGGCGACAACGCGAAGCTCGGGCAGCCCGAGATCCTGCTCGGCATCATCCCCGGCGGCGGCGGCACCCAGCGGCTCGCCCGGCTGATCGGCCCGTCGCGGGCGAAGGACCTCATCCTGACCGGGCGGATGGTGGCCGCCGACGAGGCGCTCGCGATCGGGCTCGTCGACGAGGTCGTTCCGGCCGACGCGGTGTTCTCCCGTGCGATGGAGTACGCGGGGCAGTTCGCGCGCGGGCCTGCCGCCGCCTACGCGGCCGCGAAGCGGGCCGTCGACGGCGGGCTGGACACCGACCTGCGCTCCGGCCTCGACCTGGAGTCCGACCTGTTCGCGGCCCTTTTCGCCACCGACGACCAGCGCATCGGCATGGCCTCGTTCGTCGAGAGCGGCCCTGGCAAGGCGCAGTTCACCGGCCACTAGCCTCCATGATCACCGCTTCGGCGCGTCTTCGTGCCAGATCCGGCACCGAACCGATGATCATGGCCGGGGCGGGTTCAGAGCAGGCGCCGCAGGATTCCGGAACGCGGACGCTCGACGGTCCGGTTGCGCAGCGCCTCGCAGAGCAGGCAGGGCTCCCCGTCCGGCTCGGTCATGGGGGCGGCGGCGACGAGGTGGCCGCACAGGGCGTTGTACCGACCGCTCTCCGTGGCCGTGGCCAGTTGGGTGTCGGGGACGGCGTGGGCGCGGCTGTCCTGGGTGCAGGTGACGATGACCGTTTGGAAGCGCGCCGACTCGCGGTTCTCCGACTCGATCATTCGGGGCATCCCTCACGCTCGGTGTTCGGACGGTCATCGCTGTGCGACTATCCTGCGCCTGATGCGGGCTGTCGTGCAACAGTCCGACCGTCCAAGGTGGCCAATCGCACCGGATCGGGCGATCCGCGATCGCCGTCCTACCCTGCCTCTCCGTGAGCACGGACCCGCTGCCCCGCCCGCACGCCACACCGGAAGAGGTGGAGGCCGCCCGGTACGACCGCAAGCTCGCCAACGTGCTCTACCACGACTGGGAGGCGGCGAGCTACGACGCCAAGTGGTCGATCTCCTACGACGAGCGATGCATCGCTTACGCCGCCGACCGCTTCCGGTGCGCTGTCGATGATCATGGGGGCGATGCGCGGTGGCCGTACGGCCGCGCGCTGGAGCTGGGCTGCGGCACCGGCTTCTTCCTGCTCAACCTCATGCAGGCGGGGCTGACCGCGCGCGGCAGCGTCACCGACCTCTCGCCCGGCATGGTCGCCGCCGCGCTGCGCAACGCCGAGAGCCTCGGCCTCGACGTCGACGGGCGGGTCGCCGACGCCGAGCAGATCCCCTACGAGGACGCGACGTTCGACGTCGTCGTCGGCCACGCCGTGCTGCACCACATCCCCGATCTCGATGCGGCCTTCCGCGAGGTGCTGCGCGTGCTCAAGCCGGGCGGCCGGTTCGTGTTCGCGGGCGAGCCGACCCGGATCGGCGACCGCTACGCCCGTTTCCTCGGCGGCCTCGTCTGGAAGGCCACCACCGCGGTCACCCGGCTGCCCGCGCTGGCGTCGTGGCGGCGCCCCCAGGCGGAGCTTTCCGAGTCGTCGCGGGCCGCGGCGCTGGAGGCGATCGTCGACATCCACACGTTCGACCCGGCCGAGCTGGAAGCCCTGGCCCGGGGCGCGGGCGCGGCCGACGTGCGCGTGGTCACCGAGGAGTTCACGGCCGCGATGCTCGGCTGGCCGGTGCGGACGTTCGAGGCCGCCGTGTCGCCCGAGCGGCTCGGCCTCGGCTGGGCGATGTTCGCCTACCGCAGCTGGCTGCGGCTGTCCTGGCTGGACGCCCGGGTCCTGGCCCGCGTGGTGCCGCGGGCGTGGTTCTACAACGCGGTCGTCACGGGCTGCAGGCCCGCGTAGTCCTACGGAGTCGCGCCGCCGCGCGGCGCGCGAGGATGGCGGGCGTGGGCGACGCGTGGGTGGGGGCGGTCGACCGGCCGCTGGAGCCGCTGTGGCGCGGCCTGCTGGTCTACCGCGGGCTCACCCTGGCCAGCGCGATCGCGGTGGCGCTCTACCGCCTCCACGACTATGCGCACCCCGTCGGCGTCCTGGTCGTCCTCGCCGCGATGACGATCTGGACCGCCGCCACGGCGTACCTCTACCTGGTCGCGGCAGCCCGCCGGGGCGCCGCGGCGGTCGATCTCGCGGTCACGGTGGCGGTGATGGCGACGACGCCGCTGCTGCAGACCCCCGCGCAGATCGCCGCGGACGCGCCGGTGATGGGCTCGATCTGGACGCCCGGCGCCGCGGTGGCGTGCGCGCTCGCGTTCGGCGTGCGCGGCGGGGTGGTGGGCGGCTTGGCGCTCGCCGCGGCCGACCTCGCCGTGTCCGCGCGGGTGACCACCGAGCTGAACGACATCGAGCTCATCCTGCTGGTGAGCCTGACGGTCGGGTTCGCCTCGACGGTGCTGCGCCGCTCGGCAGAGCGCACCCGACGGGCGATCGCGTCCGAGGCGGCGGTGCGCGAGCGGGAGCGGCTGGCCCGCGTGGTGCACGACGGCGTGCTGCAGGTGCTCGGCTTCGTCCGCCGCCGGGGCGCCGAGCTGGGCGGCCCGGCAGGCGAGCTGGGGGCGCTGGCCGGGGAGCAGGAGTACGCGTTGCGCGCGTTGCTCACGACGGGTCCCGCCGCGGTCGACGCCGACGGCAGGCGCGACCTGGCCGCGGCCCTGCGGACGCTCGGCACGTCTCGGGTGTCGGTCGCGACGCCCGCGTATCCCGTCGAGTTGGCAGCGCACACGGTCGACGAGCTGGTCGCGGCGGTGCGGGCGGCGTTGCAGAACGTCGACGTGCACGTCGGCGCGGACGCGCCCGCCTGGGTGCTGCTGGAGGACGTCGACGGCGCCGTCGAGATCAGCGTGCGCGACGAGGGCACCGGCATCCCTGACGGGCGGCTCGCCGAGGCCGCCGCCGACGGCAGGCTGGGGGTGGCGCGGTCGCTGCGCGGTCGCGTCGCCGACCTCGGAGGCACGATCATGTGCGACACCGGCAAGGACCGGGGCACCGAGTGGATCATCAGGTTGGAGCGGTCATGAGCGAGATCACGGTGATGGTCGTCGACGACCACCCGATCTGGCGCGAGGGCGTGGCGCGCGACCTCACCGAGCGGGGCCTTCGGGTCGTCGCCACCGCACCGGACGCCGACGCCGCCGTCCGCATCGCGCACGCCACCCGGCCGCAGGTGGTGCTCATGGACCTCAACCTTGGCGCGACGTCCGGCGTCACGGCCATCGAGGGCATCCTCGCCCGGCATCCGGACACGCGGATCCTGGTGTTGTCGGCCAGCGGCGAGCACGCCGACGTCCTCGCCGCCGTCAAGGCCGGGGCCAGCGGCTACCTGGTGAAATCGGCGGGCGCGGACGAGCTGCTCGCGGCCGTGCGGCGCACCGCCGACGGTTTCCCGGTGTTCACGCCGGGCCTGGCCGGGCTGGTGCTCGGCGAGTACCGGCGGATCGCGGAGGAGCCCGCCGCCCCCACGATCACCGACCGCGAGACCGACGTGCTGCGGCTCGTGGCCAAGGGGATGACGGCGAAGCAGATCGGCGCGCGGCTGGGCCTTTCGCACCGCACGGTGGAGACCCACGTTCAGAACACCCTGCGCAAGCTCCAGCTGCACAACCGCACGCAGCTCGTGCGGTACGCGATCGAGCAGGGGCTTGACCGCCCGTGAGCGGTAACGAGTGCTCTGGCACTCGTTACCGCTCACAGTTCCTCGGCCCAGGGCAGCGCGGGCTGGGCGCCGGGCCGGGAGACGGCCAGTGCGCCCGCCGCGCAGGCGTAGCGCAGCGCGTCCTCGTCGGACCGACCCGCCAGCAGCGCGACCGTGAGCGCCGCGGTGAAGCAGTCGCCCGCGCCGGTGCCGTCGACGACCGTGGTGGGCGGCGGCACCGCCCTGGCCACCACCTGTCCACCGCGGCGCAGCTCGGCCCCGTCGCCGCCGAGCGTGACCGCCACCGCGGCCGCGGGATTGATCAGGGTGTCGAGACCGTCGAGCGCGGCGAACTCGGCCCGGTTGACGACGACCAGGTCGGCCCGACGCAGCACCTCGGGCGCCACGGGTCGGGCGGGCGCGGCGTTGAGCACGAACATGCCCGTGGCTCTGGCCGCCGCTGCGGCGACGGCCAGATCGGGCACCTCCAGCACGGTGAGCACGGCGTCGGCCTGCCCCAGCTCGCCCGCCGCGACCACGTCGTTCGCGCCCGCCGCGACGACGATCGTGGTCTCGCCCCCTTCGTCGACCGTCACGAGGGCGTGTCCGGTCGGCAGCTCGGGGTGTGCGGTGACGCCGCTGAGGTCGACGCCGTCCGCGCGCAGCAGGGCGAGGGCCTCGTCCGCGGCCGGGTCGGCGCCCACCGCGGCGATCAGCGCGACCTCAGCGCCGAGTCGCCGGGCCGCCAGCGCCTGGTTGGCCCCCTTGCCGCCGGGCACCCGGCGCAGCTCGTGCGCGGCGAGCGTCTCACCCGGCTCCGGCAGCCGCGGCACGCGCGCGACCAGGTCCAGGTTGACGCTCCCGACGACGACGATGCGAGCCACGGCCGAGGACCCTAGGCCACGACGCGGCCGAAGCGACGCCGCGCCCCGTCCGCTGCGGCTGCGAGCGCGGCTTAGGGTGCCGCCGTGACGAGTATGTGGGGCGCTCCCCTGCGCGACCGCTGGCGGGGCGGCCGAGACCCCCGCCAGGCGCGCTTCCTCACCCTCGCCTCCCTACGGTGGGTGATCCGCCACCGGGCCTACACACCCTGGTACCTCGTGCGCTACGCCCGGCTGCTGCGCTTCCGCATGGCCAACCCGCACGTCGTGCTGCGCGGCATGGTGTTCCTCGGCAAGCGGGTGGAGCTGCACGCCCGGCCTGGCTACGGGCGGCTGGAGATCGGGCGGTGGGTGCACATCGGCGACGGCAACTCCATCCGCTGCCACGAGGGTTCGCTGCGGATCGGCGACAAGGTCGTCTTCGGCAAGGACAACACGGTCAACTGCTACCTGGACGTCGAGATCGGCGCGGCCACGATCGTCGCCGACTGGGTGTACGTCACCGACTTCGACCACCGCATCGACGACGTCCACGTGCCGATCAAGGACCAGGGCATCGTCAAGACGCCGGTGCGCATCGGGCCGGACTGTTGGCTGGGCACGAAGGTCTCGGTGCTGCGGGGCACCCGGATCGGGCGCGGCTCGGTGCTCGGCGCGCACGCCCTGGCCCGCGGCGACATCCCCGAGTACTCGATCGCGGTCGGGGCGCCCGCGCGGGTGGTGCGCAACCGCATGGCCGAGTACCGGGCCGCCGCGGCGCAACGTGCCGCGCTGGCCGACATCGCCCGCAAGACGGCCGCGGCAGTGCAGGCGAGACTCAGCGCGTCTGAATCGATGTGACCTGCATCAACTCGGCTAACAATGCGCGCCTCGGGCACGTTCTACACAGCGTAGGACACGATCACCCCGAGAGGAGTTCACCCATGACCGACGAGACAGTCCGCCGCTTGCAGGCACTCGACGAGGAGTACACCGCCGCGGTGAACTACGCCATCGCGGAGGACCGTATGGATCTCGTCCAGAAGCTCGCCGACGAGTACCCCGATGCTGCGGCCGAGGTGATGAAGGCCGCCTGACGTGCGCGGGGCCCCGGCGCGGCCCACGGATTTCAGCAGGGTGACACTCCTGCCACTCAACAGCAGGAGTGTCACCCTGCTGCATTTCCCGGGTCGGCCTCACCCCGGGCAGGCGAACGCGTTGCCCGTCGGGATCTTGGGGCGGCCCAGCTCGGCCGGACCCCGCCGCGTCGCCGTCGCGTACGCCGTCGCGGTCTCGTCGGCGATGCGCGACCAGTCGAAGTCCGTCGCCAGCCGCGCCCGCGCCGCCCGCGCCCGCCGCGCCGCAGCACGGGGGTCGGCGAGCACCCGCCCCACCGCCCCGGCCAGCGCCGCCACGTCGCCGGGCGCGAACGACACGCCCGTCTCCCCGTCGACCACCACCTCGGCCAGGCCGCCCGCCGTCGACGCCACGAGCGGCGCCCCGGCCGCCGCCGCCTCGAGCGCGACGATCCCGAACGGCTCGTAGCGGCTGGGCAGCACGACGGCGTCGGCCGCGGCCAAGGTCGCGGCCAGGTCGTCGTCGGGCAGGTAGCCCAAGAACGTCACACTGCGGCGCACGTGATGCGACCGCGCGTTCTCGACGAGCATCGGCGCCGCCGTCCCCGTACCCGCGACAGCGAGGCGGGTGCCCGGATGCGCGCGGCGGATGCGGGGGAGCGCCGCGATGAGGTCCTGGATCCCCTTCTCGTACTCCAGGCGCCCGAACGTGAACAGCAGCGGTGCCCCGTGGCACTGGTACCGGAGCCGCACCGCCGCCACCCGCGCCCTGCCGACGTGCCACTCCCGCGGCGTGATCCCGTTGTGCACCACCGTGATCCCCGCCGGATCCACCTCGAACAGCCCGGCCACTTCGGCGCGCATCGCGCCCGAGCACGTGATCAGCGCATCGGCCCGGTTGGCCAGCCACCACTCCACCGAGTGCACCTGGCGGGAGAGCGGCGCCGTCAGCCAGCCCGCGTAGCGGCCCGCTTCGGTGGCGTGGAACGTCGCCACGAGCGGCACGTCGAGCGCGTCGGCGAGCGCGATCGCCGGGTGCGCCACGAGCCAGTCGTGCGCGTGCACGACGTCCGGTCGCCATCCGCCGAGCCGGGTCAGCGCGGCCCGCAGCAGCGCGTGGCCCATAGCGAGCGTCCAGGCCACCAGGTCCCGCTCGAACTCCAGGTGCGCCGGATCCTCGGCGACGGCGAGCACCCGCACCCCTTCGACGACCGCGTCGAGCGTCGGGTGGGTGACGGCGTCCGTGCCCGTTGGCCTGCGCACGAGCACGACGACCTCGTGGCCCGCCGCCGCCAGCGCGGTCGCCAACGCGTGCGCGTGCCTGCCGAGCCCACCCACCACGACCGGCGGGTACTCCCAGGTGAGCATCAGCACCCGCATCGCGGCAGGCTAGCGTGGCCTGGTGGTCCGCCCCCTCGTGCCCGCGTCGGACGCGTTTCGGGCCTTCTGGACCGAGCGCCACCTCGCCACCCTGGTCACGCTGCGCGCCGATGGCCGTCCGCACGTCGTGCCGGTCGGCGTCACGCTCGACGTCGACGCCGGGATCGCTCGCGTGATCTGCAGCGCGGACACGCAGAAGGCGCGCAACGTCGCCGAGCGCGGGGTCGTCGCCGTCTCGCAGGTCGACGGGCGGCGTTGGTCCACCCTCGAAGGCGACGCGGTCGTCGTCGCCGACCGCGCTGCCGTGGCCGACGCCGAGGCCCGTTACGCCGTCCGCTACCGCCCGCCGCGGGAGAATCCGCGCCGCATCGTCATCGAGATCACCGTGCGTCGGGTGCTGGGATCGATCTAGTGGGCCGCGCCGCCCAGGTTGAGCAGCACACAACCGGCGATCACCAGTGCGATGCCCGTGGCGCCGACGAGCGTGATCCGCTCGCCGTAGATCAGCACCGCGAGCACGGCCACGCCGACCGTGCCCACCCCCGACCACACCGCGTACGCCGTCGACACGGAAACGGTCCGCAAGGCGAACGCGAGGAGCACGAACGACACCGCGTAACCGACCGTCACCAACGCGGCGGCCCACAGCCGCCAGCCCCCGGACAGCGCACGCAGGGCCATCGTGCCCGCGACCTCCGCCGCGATGGCGCCCAGCAGTAGCAGCCACCCCACGCGCGCAGCCTAGATTGCAGCAGGGTGACACTGCTGCTACTCAACAGCAGCAATGTCACCCTGCTGCAACGGCCGCGCGATACTGCTGACGTGCGCGATCTCGCCCTGCGGTTCCTGGGTCACTCGACGGTGCGGGTCGAGATGGGCGGCCGGGTCGTGCTCACCGATCCGCTGCTGACCGGGCGCGTCGGGCCGCTGCGCAGGGTCGGCCCCTGCCCCAGCGCGGGCGGACTGGGCCGACGCCGACCTCGTCCTCATCTCGCACTTGCACGGCGACCACCTGCACCTGCCCTCGTTGCGGCTCCTGCCGCCGTCCGCCCGCGTCGTGGTGCCGCGCGGCGCCGGAACGTGGCTCCGCGCGAAGGGCATCCGGCGGGTGGCGGAGCTGGCGCCCGGCGAGGAGTTCGTCGACGGCGAGCTGCGGGTGCTCGGCGTGCCTGCGGCGCACAGCGGTCACCGGTTCGGCCCGCGTTCGACGGCCGGGCCGCAGGCGCGCGCGATGGGGCATGTCCTGGAGGCGGGCCGCACCCGGGTCTACGCGTCCGGCGACACCGACCTGTTCGACGACATGGCCGCGCTCGGGCCGCTCGACGTCGCGCTGCTGCCGGTGTGGGGCTGGGGCCCGACGCTCGGGCCCGGCCACCTGGACCCCGCCCGCGCGGCGGTCGCCGTCGAGCGGCTGCGCCCACAGGTGGTCGTCCCCGTGCACTGGGGGTCGTTTGCGCTCGTGGGGCTCACGGCCGTGCCCGGCGGACCGGGCGCCCGCATGCGCCGCCTGCTGGTGCACCCGCCGCGGGTGTTCGCCGCGACCGTCGCCGCCGGGATGTCGGGCGCGAAGGTCGCCGTGACCGAGCCCGGCGCGGCGGTGCGTCTCCCTGCGACGATCGACGGGCCGAAGTGAACCTGCTCGCCGTCGACTGGACCGATCCCGCCACGATCGGCTACCCGGCGCTCGGCGCGGGTGTGCTGCTCGGCTCGATCGTGCCCGTGGTGCCGACGGGTGCGGTGGTCGGCGCGGCGGCCGCGATCGCCACCACGACCGGGCGCCTCTGGCTGCCGGGGGTGATCCTGCTGGCCACGGTGGCCGCGCTGGCGGGCGACGTCGTCACGTTCGCGGCGGGCCGCGCGGGCAGCGGGCTGGCGCTGCGGCTGGTCACGCGCGGGCAGACGGCGGAGCGCCTCGCCGTCATGCGGGAGCGGTTCGCCGCGAACGGCGGACGGCTGATCGTCATCGGGCGGCTCCTGCCCGCAGGCCGCATCCCGGTGCTGCTCGCGGCGGCCGCGCTCGACTACCCGTGGCGACGGTTCATGCCCGCCGCGGTCGTCGGCTGCCTGCTGTGGGCGGTGGCGTACGCGGTGCTGGGCGTGGTCAGCGGGGGGCTCGTTGGCGACCCGTTCGCGGCGACGCTGGTGGCCACCGCGCTCGTGCTCGTCGTCGCGGCCGTCTCGGCGCTGGTCGGGCGCCTGCGGAAGGAGCGCACGTGAGGGGGCGGATGGTCCGTGGCGGCCGGGCCGTCACCAGGGTGCTGCTGGTGTGGCTGGTGTCGGTGCTGGCCCTGCGCCTGCTGGACGCGTGGCTCCCCGGGTTCGCGATGTCCGAATGGTGGCAGCCGACCGTGATCGCGCTGGCGTTCGGCGTGCTCTCGGCGCTGCTCTGGCCGCTGATCGTCCGGGTCGCGCTGCCGGTGGCGGTCTACACGCTGGGCATCGGCTCGTTCCTGCTGATGGGCGCGGCGCTGCTCGCCGTGTCGTTCGTGATCCCGGGTGTCATGATCGCGGGCCTGGGCACCGCGGTGGTCCTCGTGGTGGCGATGTCCGCCGTCGCCGCCCTCGTGTCGAGCGTGCTGGGCCTTGACGAGGACGAGATCTTCTTCCGCCGCGCCGCCCGCCGCAGCCCCGACGCTGGCCCCGACGACCGGCCGCCCGGCGTGCTGTTCCTGCAGGTCGACGGCCTGGGCTTGGACACCGTGCGGCGCGCGGTCCGCGACGGCGACATGCCCACGTTCGCCCGCTGGCTCGGCAGCGGCAGCCACGCGCTCACCGGATGGCACTGCGACTGGAGCTCCCAGACCGGGGCGAGCGTGTGCGGCATCCTGCACGGCCGCAACGACGACATCCTCGGCTTCCGCTGGTACGAGAAGGACCGCGACCACGTCATGGCGTGCGCGCACCCCGAGGACGCGGCCGAGATCGAGCGTCGCCACGCGGACGGCCGCGGCCTACTGGCCGTCGACGGCGCCTCGCGGGGCAACCTCTTCACCGGCGACGCGCCGCACGTCAGCCTCACGATGAGCGCGGTGCCGGTGCTCGCGGGCTCGAACCGGCGCGGACGGCGCGGCCTGCGCGCAAGCGGCCTCGGTGCGGGCTATTACGCGTACTTCGCCAACCCCTACAACGCCGTCCGCACCCTGGGCAGCAGCGTTGCCGACATCGTCCGCGAGATCAGCGCGGCGATCCGCCAGCGGCGAGCGGGGGTGCGCCCGCGCATCGACCGCGGCGGGCTCTACCCGTTCGCCCGCGCGGGCACCAACGTGATCGCCCGCGACGTCGTCGTCTCGGCGATCATCGAGGACATGCTGGCCGGTCGCGCCTGCGTCTACGCCGACTTCCTCGGCTACGACGAGGTCGCCCACCACTCCGGCATCGAGCGGTTCGACGCGCTCGCCGTGCTGCGCGAGATCGACCGGCAGATCGGCCGCCTCTACCGGGCCACCGAGCTCGCGCCGCGGCGCTACCTGCTCGTCGCGCTGTCCGACCACGGGCAGACCCAGGGCGAGGCGTTCACCCACCGGTTCGGCGAGTCGGTGGAGGAGCTGGTCGGGCGGCTCTGCGGCGGTGATCCGGCGGCCCGCTCGACCAAGCGGGAGGCCCGCCGCCCGACCGAGTCCTGGCAGGTCGGCACGGTGTTCGCCGAGGCGGGCGGCCCGGTGGCGCAGCGGCTGCTGGCCAGGGTGCAGCGCACCCGGCGCGACCGCCCGCGCACGGCCACCGGCGAGCCGGGCCTGGTCACGCGGGTGGCGCCGGGCGTCGTCGCGGTCTCGTCGGGGCACGTGGCGATGGTGTCGTTCGTCGAGCACGCAGGCCGGGTCGAGCTGGAGACGATCGAGGCGGAGTTCCCCGACCTGCTGCCTGCGCTCGTCGACCATCCGGGCGTCGGGTTCGCGCTGGTGCGCAGCGCCGAGTACGGCCCGGTCGTGTTCGGCCGCGACGGCGTGCACCGGCTCGCGACCGGTGAGGTGCTCGGCGAGGACCCGCTCTCCCGATACGGCCCGCACGCCGCCGATCTCGTGCGCAGGGTCGACGGCTTCCCGCACTGCCCCGACGTCATGATCAACAGCCGGTTCGACCCGATTACCGACGACGCGTCGCCGTTCGAGGTGCACGTCGGGTCGCACGGCGGGCTGGGCGGCCCGCAATCGCGTGGGTTCCTGCTCCACCCGTCCGTGCTCCCCGCGCCGGACACCATCGTCGGCGCGGAGGCACTGCATCGGGTGCTCAGGGGCTGGTTGACCTTCCTCGGCCACCCGGAGCCCGCCGCGATCTACGAAAGTGGTATCAGAGCGTCGCCGATGACGTAGTGACACCACACCCCGCGAGAGCTCAGGTCTCGGCCAGGACGGGATCCGACGCCGCCTCCGCCGCGTCCTGTTCGAACGCCGTTTGCACACGCTCGCGCGGCAGCGCCAGCCGGACCCCGAGGTAGAAGATCACGAGGCTGAAGACCGCCACGACCAGCAGGTCGATCCAGTCCGGGATCACACCGATGCCGCCGTACTGGCCGAGGAAGGAGATCACGGCGAGCCCGCCGAGCCACGGCACCAGCCAGATCAGTGCCTTCGGGTCCAGCGGAGGCTTCTCCACCGGATGCTTGAACGCGTAGGACAGCCCGAAGATCACGAATCCGGCCAGGATGCCGAGCTCCAGCTTGCTGACCGCTTCCCAGTCGGTCCAGTAGATGATCAGGTTGGCGGCGATGAAGGCGAGGGGCGCCATGATCTCCGGAGCGGGCAGCCGGTAGGGCCGGGGCCGGTCGGGGTCAGACCGGCGCAGCGCGATGAGCGTGATCGGCGCGAACCCGTACATGATCACCGTGGCCGACGTCACGAGCCCGACGAGGCTCTGCCAGCTCGGGAACGGCAGGAAGCAGATCAGCCCGACGACGAATGCGAGCAGCACCGAGGTCCACGGCACGCCGCGCGCGGAGATCTTGCTGATGCCCCTTGGCACGAAGCCCGCGTGCCCGAGGGCGTAGGACAGTCGCGCGGAGGTGCCGACGTAGATCAGGCCGGTGCCTGCGGGAGAGACGAACGCGTCGATGTAGAGGATCACCGCCAGCCAGCCGAGCCCGAGCGACGTGGCGATCGTGGCGTACGGCCCGAAATCGCCCTCGCCGATCGGATTCGCCCAGCCGTTTGCCAGGTTCGCCGGATCGAGCGCGCCGATGAACGCGATCTCGAGGGCGAGGTAGATCAGCGTGCCGATCACCACTGCGCCCATGATGGCGCGGGGCATGTCGCGCTGCGGGTTGCGGGCCTCGCCGCCCATCTGTACGGCCTGCTCGAAGCCCTGCAGCGCGAACACGACGCCCAGCGGGAGCGCCGCGAAGACCCCGTGCGCCCCGAAGGGGGCGAAGCCGCCGCCCGCGGTGAAGTTGCTGCCGTGGAAGGAGACGATGATGAGCACGACGATCGTGAGCAACGGCACCGCGGTCTTCCAGATCACCGTGGCCTTGTTGGACTCCGCGAGCCAGCTGACACCCGCCAGGTTGATGAGCGTGAAGACGAGCATCAGCACCACGGCTACGACGAGGCCGCGGCCGACGAGCGCGCCGCTGTCGTCGACCATGCCAGGCCAGATGTGGTCGAGGTAGGACAAGGCCGCCTCGACCTCGATCGGTGCGATGGTGACGGCCTGCAGCCAGGCTACCCAGCCCGCGGCGAAGCCCGCGATCGATCCGAACGCCAGGCGCGGGAAGCGCGCGGTGCCGCCCGCCAGCGGGTAGGCCGCGCCGAGCTCGGCGTGCACGAGCGCCAGCAGGATGATGATCACGCCCGCCAGCACCCAGGAAACCAGCGACGCCCCGCCCGCGGCTTTCGCGGCCGTGAGCGCTCCGAGCAGCCAGCCCGAGCCGATGATCGAGCCGAGCGAGATGAACATCAACGACGTCAGGCCGACGTTGCGGCGCAACCCGCCCGTCGACCCGCTCGTGTCCGCTGCGGGCTTCGACACGTCCGACACTACGCACCTCCTTGCGGTCGGGTGGACCAATCCGGTCATGCTGCGCGCGACATCGTTGTGCGCCATCCGCTGAAAAGGTGATCACCGGTTGCGACTCGGTAAAGCACACCGGCCTGCTGCGATATATGTCCGATTGATCCCTTATCTATGCCACCTCGCGCTCGGCCACCAGGAACGGCCCCGGCGCGACCACCCGGCCCAGCTCCTCCAGCACCACCGCGAGCTCGGGGAGGCCAGCACCCTCGCCGTGCTCCTCGGGCACGTGCAACCCCAGCCAGCCCAGCCCGGCGATCTCCTTCCAGAACGCGGGCAGCGGCTCGTCGGGCGCGTCCAGCAGCGCCCGCGCGGCCCCGCGCTACCCGCGAGGAAGGAGCGCGCCACCCCGGCCAGCGCCTTGTGGTCGTCGGTGATCGGTAGCGGCACGGCGGCGCTACTTCCCGGTCCAGACCGGGGCGCGCTTCTCGGCGAACGCGAGCGCGCCCTCACGCGCGTCGGCCGAGGTCAGGACCGGTCCCATGATCTCCTCCTGGCGCGCCCAGCGTTCCTCGGCAGGCCAGTCATCCCCGTCGCGGACGATCTTCTTGGTCGCCCGTACGGCCAGCGGCCCGCTCTGGGTGATCTTGCGAGCCAGCTCGAGCGCGCCCGCGAGGGACTCTCCCGGGTCGGTCAGCCGGTTGACCATGCCCCAGGTGTGGGCGTCCTCGGCGGAGAAGAACTCGCCGGTGAGGGCGTACTCCATGGCGATCGCGCGGGGGATCCGTTGGGGGAGCCGGAACAGCCCACCCGCGCCTGCGACCAGCGAGCGCTTCGTCTCGGGCAGGCCGAACTTGGCGTCGCGCGCGGCCACGATGAGGTCGCAGGCCAGGGCGATCTCGCAGCCGCCCGCCAGCGCGTAGCCCTCCACGGCGGCGATCACCGGCTTGTCCGGCGGCGCGACCGTGATGCCCGCGAAGCCACGGCTTTCGACGGTCGGCACCTCGCCCTGCAGGAACGCCTTCAGGTCCATCCCGGAGCAGAAGGTCCCACCCGCGCCGGTGAGCACGCCGACCGCAAGCTCCGGGTCGCCGTCGAGCACGTCGGCCGCCGCCGCCAGACCGCGGGCGAGCGCGCCGTTCACGGCGTTGCGGGCCTTCGGACGGTTCAGGGTGATCACCAGGATCGCGCCGTCGCGTTCGGTGAGAACTTCGGTGTCGGTCACGCAACCTCCCTCGCATCTGGGCGCCAACCTATCCGCCGAGCCCAGCGCGCCCCCGAACCTGCAGCAGGGTGACATTCCTGCGACTCAACGTCAGGAATGTCACCCTGCTGCAAAGGGGGGTGCGCGCTAGTTGCCGCCGCCGAACGGGCCGCCGCCGCCGAACGGGTTCTGGCTCTCGCCGCCGGTGCCGGTGGTGGCCGCCTTGTCGGGCTGGCTGCCCAGCGTGACCGGCACGGTCTTCGAGGCGCCGCCGCTCTGGACGGTGAGCGTCACCTGCTGGCCCGGCGCGTAGGAGCCGATGCGGGCGATCAGGTCGGCGAAGTTCTCGACCTTGGCGTCGCCGACCTTGGTGACGACGTCACCCGCGGCCAGCCCGGCCTGCTGCGCGGGCGAGCCCGCCTGCACCCCGCCGATCTGGGCGCCGCTTCCGCCGGTGGCGCTGCCGCCCGTCTGCTGCACGCTGCCCGTGACGCCGAGCACCGGCTTCGTGGCGGTGCCGTTCTGCATGACCTCCCGGGCCACGCGGGTGGCCTGGTCGATCGGGATCGCGAAGCCCAGCCCGATGCTGCCGCCCTGGCCCTGGGTGGAGCTGGCGGTGGCGATGGCCGAGTTGATGCCGACGACCTGCCCGTCGAGGTTCACGAGCGGGCCGCCGGAGTTGCCGGGGTTGATCGGCGCGTCGGTCTGCATCCCGTTGTAGACGACCGTGGAGCCGTCCTCGCCCTGCACCGCGACCGTGCGGTTGAACGCGCTCACGATGCCGTTGGTGACCGTGCCGGTGAGGCCCTGCGGCGAGCCGATCGCCACTACCTGCTGGCCCACCTGCAGGTCCGCGCTCTTGCCGAGCGTGGCGGGGGTCAGCCCGGACACCCCCTGGATCTTGATCACGGCGAGGTCGTAGCTCGGCGAGGTGCCGACGACGGTGGCCTGGTGCTCGCTGCCGTCGGCGAGCGTGACGGTGATGGGGCCCTGTGCGCCCGCGACCACGTGGTTGTTGGTGAGCACGTTGCCGTCGGCGGTGAGGATGACGCCGCTGCCCTCGCCGGTGCCGCGACCCAGGTTCACCGCGATGTCGACGGTGCTGGGGGTGGCCTTCGCGGCGGCTGCCGCGATGCTGCCGGACGCGGCCGCCGTGCTGCCCGACGCCGGGCCCGACTGTGTGAGCTGGAAGCCGACGCCGCCGTCGCGGGAGAGGGCGGCGTAGGCGCCGACCCCGCCCGCGCCGCCGCCGATGAGCCCCGCGATCAGGGCGGCGACGACGATGCCGGTGCGACCGCGCGGCTTCTCCGGCTTCTCCAGGAGCGCGGTGCCACCGCCACTCGGGGGGATGTACGGGTTCTGGGCCGTCGCCGACGGACCGGGGGTGCCCCACGGCGACCAGGACGGCTGGCCGGGCGCGAACGGCGCGCGCGGTGGCGCCGACTGGTTCGCGGTGTAGGCCGCGTCCGGGGCGGGCGCCCCCGCGTAGGACGGAACGGGGTGCTGGTCGGTTGGGGAGGCGGCGGGGGCCTCGTCCCGGCCCTGCTCCCTCTGCTCGTCGCTCATAGGGGTAAGCCTGCCTGTGGAGCCTGGGAGCCTCCTGAGGACACCCTGGGAATCGGCCGGGAACGCGCGCCCCCCGTCCCCGGTGCGCGCGTGCCCGGCCCACTTCGCACTGTCCCCCGTCCGAGACGATTCTGCCAGTGGAAGCTTTGCTTAGCGTACGAGTTCGACGGCAAGCCGGGCCCGTCCGGGATGGAATACGGCGGCCCCGATGTTGTGCCGGACATGACGCGCACGGTCATCGACCTCCAGACCGAATGGGACGCCTGGCACTCGGCCCGGGAGGAGGAGCTGGCGGCGCCGCACGGGTGGCTGTCGCTGCGCTCGCTCTCGTGGCTCACCCCCGAGCCGTCGCCGGTCGACGGCGTGCCGGGGCTGTGGAGCGCCACGCCGGACGGCGTGGTCCTCACCGCTGCTCCCGCCGACGCGCTCGTCGTGCGCTCCGTGTCCGAGCCGCGGCTCGTCGAGGGCACCGTCACCCTGCACCCCGTCGACGGCAAGCCGGGCACCCTCATCGAGCACGGCGACCTGGTGATCGAGGTGGTGCGGCGCACCGACGCGCACGCACTGCGCGTTCGCGACCCCGCGGCGCTCACGCGCACGGCCTTCACGGGCGTGCCCGCGTTCCCGGTAGACGACCGTTGGTTGGTGAAGGCGCACTACCAGCCGTACGTGGAGCCGCGCAGGATCACGGTCGGCGCGGTCGTCGACGGGCTGTCGCACTTCCCGACGGCCGTCGGCGACATCACGTTCAGCCTCGAAGGGCAGGAGCAGCGCCTCGTCGCCCTCGCGGTGCCGAACGGCGGCTTGTCGCTGCACTTCCGCGACGCGACCTCGGGTGTGACCACGTACGCGGGCGGGCGCATCCTCAAGACCGAGGCTCCCGGCGCCGAGGGCGAGCTGACCCTGGACCTCAACCGCGTGGTCAACCTGCCCTGCGCGTTCACCGACTTCGCCACCTGCCCGCTGCCGCCCGCAGGCAACACGCTGACCGTGGCCGTCGAGGCGGGCGAGCGGCTGCCGCGCCGCCCCTGAACGTGCTCTCCTGGCCTGCTCAGGTCCAGGCGCCGCCGGACATCGCGGCCGAGCGGGAGCGGAAGCCCACGGTGCCCGCGACGATGTCGCGCCGCACCTGGGCCTTGGTGCGTCCGGTGGCCAGCACGGTTGGCCCCAGCGCACGCGCGATCTGCTTGAGCACCGACGCTGTGAAGCGCGGGTCGTCGAGGTAGTCCTCGACGGCGGTCGGGGTGCGCAGCGCGTTGATGCGTTCGACGGCGGCCGCGACATCGACCCCGTGGTCGCGCTCGGGCACCGGGGCGGCCGGGGCGCGGCGGCGGGCCTGGAGCGCCACGTAGCGGACCTCCAGCCGGGCGCGGCCCGCGGCCACCGCGGACAGGTCCTCGGGGGACAGCGTGGCCAGCGCGCGTCGCAGCGCCAGATCGGTGTGGTCGCTCATGCCGCGATGGCCTCCAGCCGGCTCGACAGCTCCGAGACCAGGTCCCGCAGTTCGCGCGTGGCGGCCCGGCCGGTGCCGCCGAGGATCACCGGCACGCCGTGCTCGGGCGCCGGTCCGTAGACGGACTTGCTGTCGCGGATCGTCGTCGAGAACGTCGGCACCCTGCGTGCCTCGATGCGGCTGATGACGGTGCGCTGCGCCTCGATCGGCTCGCCGTCGTGGCTCTGCACCATCGTGAACACGACGGCGGCGGGCGGCCGGGCGATCTGGCCATGGCCGTGCTCGTTGAACTCATCGGTGAAGTCGCGGATCTTCAGGCCGAGCGAGTCGATGCCGTTGGTGGAGAGGTAGTCGGGCTTGGTCGGGATGAGCAGCATGTCCGCGGCCGCCACGGCGTTCTTGGCGATCAGCCCGAAGTTGGGTGCGCAGTCGATGAGGACGACGTCGTACTCGGCGAGCGACTTGTGCGTGAGCGCCGTGCGCAGCCTGCTGTGCAGCGTGCCGAAGTGCGCGGGCTCGCCGATGAGCTGAGCCGCGAGCCGGGTCTCGACGTCGGCGAGGTCGCGGTGCGCGGCGATGAGGTCGAGATGCCCGGATCCGCGGCGCAGTTTGCCGAGCACCCGCGGCGGGGCCGACAGCAGCGCGGTGGGGTCCTCCATCGCGTCGCCCGAGCCGAGGCCGTCGTACCAGTGCTTGATCGTCTTGGTGGGCAGCAGCTCGTCGGTCCACTCGTTCTGGGTGAAGAACGAGACCGTGAGGCTGGCCTGCGAGTCCAGATCGATCAGCAGCACCCTCTGCCCCCGGGCGGCGAGCCCCGCGCCCAGGTTGGCGGTGAGAGTGGTCTTGCCGACCCCACCCTTGTGGTTGATGATCGCGACGACCTTCACCCTGCTCCTTCCGCACGCCCCCGGCGGGTGAAACCCTGCCACAGCCCCGTTCCCCGGCAACGGAGAGGTCGGGCTTTGTCGTTTCCGCTGTTCAGAGCGTTTTCTTAGCGCGAAGCGCCGAGCTTAGCCTAGCGGGAGTGCCGCTGTTCGGCCGATGGGTGACACCCATTCGGGCGGTGCGTAGTCAGGCCGATGTGGGGATGGACATCGTGTGAACAACCACCAACTCGGCGAGCCGCGCCGCCGTCGTGTCGTCGACGACCCGGCCCAGCCCGGCGATCCCGACGAATTGGGCACGGCCGAGTGCGGCGGCGAGCGCGGCGGCGGCCGGCGGTGGGTTGACCGGGTCGGCGGGCGCCTCGACCACCAGCGTGGGCACCGCGACCGATGCCAGCTCGGCGCCGCGCGCGGGCACCGTGAGGTGGGTGTGCGCCGTGACGGGCTCCTCGGTACCCGCGTGGGCCATCGCGCGCTCGTGGCGGGCCCGGAACGCGGCGGCGTCGAAGGGCAGCGCGGCGCCGTGCAGCAGCTGGTCGTGCGCGACCCGCCAGGCCAGCTCGCCTACGCGGTCGCGGGGGTCGTCCAGCTCGGCCCACAGCCGCCGCAGCGCGGTGGGCGGCCCGGGCAGCGCGGGCGCCCCCGGGGCCGGGAGCGGCCCGGTGGCCACCAGCGTGGCCGAGGCGAGGCGCTCGGGGTGGTCGAGCAGCAGCAGTTGGGCGACGAGCCCGCCGACGCCCCAGCCGAGCACATGGGCGTGTGCGATGTCGTAGGCATCCAGCACCGCCAGCGCGTCGGCGGCGAGCGTGGCGACCCCGTAGGCGACCTCGCCCGTTTCGGCGCTCGTGCGGGAACGGCCGGTGTCGCGGTGGTCGTAGCAGATCACCGGGTGGTGGGCGGCCAGCGCCGTGACGAGCGGCTCCGGCCATAACGCGAGGGACGCGCCCGCGTCGGCCACGAGGAGCACCGGATCGGTCGCCGGGCCCTGGACGGTCTGCGCCCAGAGGGTGACGCCGGATGCGGCGCGGACGAACCGAGGCACCCGTACAGCGTGCCACCGCCCGCCGGGGGCCGGACCTGCCGGGGCCCCGGGGGGCGTCTGGTGGATGTCCACCAGACGCGCCCCCCTGGCGGCACCGGCGGTTACTTGAGCGCGTCGAGCAGGGCCTGGCGCTGCCGGTCGCCGAGGCCTGCCGCCCGGCGCGAGGCGTCGATGCCGGTCTGCGCGAGCAGCGCGTTGACCTTGGCGGGCCCGTAGCCGGGGAGGCTCTTCAGCAGGTCGGCGACCTTGGTCTTGCCGACGATCTGGTCGGACTTCGCCCGGCTGAGCACCGACGGGATGGTCTCTTTGCCTGTCGCGATCGCGTCGCGCAGCTCCTTGCGTGCGGTGCGGGCGGCCGCGGCCTTCTTGAGAGCCTCGGCGCGCTGCTCGGGGGTGAGCGTGGGCAGTGCCATGGTGGTTCTCCTCTCCGTGCGCGGGTGTTCGCGCAGGTCATCTTCGTGGCCCCAGCCTGGCAGAGACCCCCGACAACACGCGGGCACCCCCCTCTATCGCTAACGCGCAACCGCCTCGGGGGTCCGCTGGGCGGGAACGGCGGCGGGCGTCGGGTCCTGCGGTTCCGCGTCTTCGTGCTCGGGTTCGTCGATCATCGTCGTCTCGTCGAACGGCAGTTCACCGGCGAGCACGCGGTCGGCCTGGCCCTTGTCGAGCTCGCCGACCCACTGGCCGATCACCAGCGTCGCGACGGCGTTGCCCGCGAAGTTGGTGACCGCGCGCGCCTCGGACATGAACCGGTCGATGCCGACGATCAGGCCGACGCCGTCGACGAGGTCGGGGCGGTGCGAGGCGAGGCCGCCCGCGAGGGTGGCGAGGCCCGCGCCGCTCACGCCCGCCGCGCCCTTCGAGGCGATGATCATGAAGACCAGCAGCCCGATCTGCTCGCCGATCGCGAGCGGCTTGCCCATGGCGTCGGCCACGAACAGGGACGCCATCGTCAGGTAGATCGCGGTGCCGTCGAGGTTGAACGAGTAGCCGGTGGGCACCGTGATCCCGACGACCGGGCGCGAGACGCCCACGTGCTCCATCTTGGCGATCAGGCGCGGCAGCGCCGACTCCGACGACGACGTCGACACGATCAGCAGGAACTCCCGGCCGAGGTAGCGCAGCAGGCGCACGATGCTGAGGCCGGTGACCAGCCGCAATATGAGCCCGAGCACGACGAGCACGAACAGCGCGCAGGTGACGTAGAAGCCCAGCATGACCGAGGCCAGCGCGCCGAGCGCGGCCCAGCCCGCGCCGCCGACCACGGCCGCGATCGCGCCGAACGCGCCGATCGGCGCCACCCACATGATCATCGCCAGCACGCGGAACACCACCTTCTCGGCGTATCCGACGGCCCGCAGCACCGGTTCGGCCGCGCGGCCCATCGCCTGCAGCGCGAAGCCGACCAGCAGGGCGACGAACAGCGTCGACAGCACGTTGTCGCCGACGAGCGGCGAGAAGAGGGTGGTCGGGATGATTCCCAGCAGGAAATCCCCCTCGGCCTTGGCCGCGGGGACGGCGTAGTGCGGCAGCCCGGCGACGTGCAGTCCCGCGCCCGGCTGGATGATGTTGCCGACCAACAGCCCGATCGCCAACGCGACCGTCGACATCGCCAGGAAGTAGCCCAGCGCGATGGCGCCGACCTTGCCGACCTGCGCGGCTTTGCGGATCTTGCCGATGCCCAGCACGATCGTGCAGAAGATGATCGGCGAGATCATCATCTTGATGAGGGCGATGAACGCCGTGCCCAGCGGTTGGACGGCCTTGCCGACCGAGGGCGCGACCAGTCCGACGATGATGCCGAGCACGACGGCGGCGATCACGGACAGGTACAGGTAGTGGGTGCGGTCCGGCTTGGACGCTGAGGCAGTCGCCGGGGCAGATGCAGCTGACATGCGCCAGAGGATGCGGCACCGTGTGGTGGTGCTCACGGTTTCGTACATTTCGTAGGGTGACCGGCGTGCGCGCATGGAGCCTCGCACGACAGCTGTTCGTGCTGCAGGCGCTCGTCGTCGCCGTCGTGCTGGTCGGCGTCGGCGTCGCGGCCTACCTCCAGGTCGACCGGCGTGCGCACGACACCACGGCCGACCAGATGCTCGCCGTCGCCCGCACGTTCGCCGACACGCCCGAAGTGCGCGAGGCGGTGGCGGGTCCCGACCCGTCGGCCGCGCTGCAGCCGCTGGCCGAGGCGGTGCGCCGCGACACCGGCACCGACTTCGTCGTCGTGATGACCGTCGATGGCATCCGCTTCACCCACCCCGACCCCACCCAGATCGGCAAGCACTTCCTCGGCACGATCGCGCCCGCCGCGGACGGCGAGGCGGTCACCGAGACGTACGCGGGCACGCTCGGCCCTTCGGTGCGCGCGGTCGTGCCCGTGCGTGACGGCGGCCGCGTCGTCGCGCTGGTGGCGGTCGGGCGCACGGTCGAGGCGGTGAGCAGGGCGCTCACCCCACAGCTCGCGATCGTGCTGGTGGCCGTTGCGGTGGCGCTCGCGCTGGCGGCGACCGGTTCGTTCCTGGTGAGCCGCTGGCTGCGGCGCACCACCCGCGACCTCGGGCCCGCCGAGCTCGCCCGGCGCAACGAGTACTACGACGCCGTGCTGCACGCCGTCCGCGAGGGGATGGTGCTGCTCGACCGCGACGGGCGCGTGCAACTCGTCAACGACGAGGCGCGGCGGCTGCTGGACCTCCCCGACGAGCCGCTCGGCAAGCCCGTCGACGCGCTGGGCCTGCCGCCCGCGCTCGGCGAGGCGCTCGCGTCCGGCGAGACCAGGTCCGACGAGATCCACCTCACCGCGGAGCGCATCGTCGTGGTCAACCAGCAGCAGGCGCGGTGGGACGGGCGGCGGCTCGGCACGGTCGTCACCCTGCGCGACCACACCGAGCTGCGGGCGCTGGTCAACGAGCTGGCCACGGTGCGCGGGTTCGCCGACTCGCTGAACGCCCAGGCCCACGAGGCCGCCAACCAGCTGCACACCGTGGTCTCGCTGATCGAGCTGGGCCGCGCGGACGAGGCGCTGGAGTTCGCGACCGCCGAGCTCACCGTCGCCCAGCACCTCACCGACGCCGTACTGGCCGCGATCGGGGTGCCCGAGCTGGCCGCGCTCGTCGTCGCGAAGGTGGCCGAGGCGGGTGAGCAGGGCGTTGACCTGCTCCTTGCGCCCGACAGCCACGTGCCCGACGGGCTGGCCGACCCCCGCGACCTCGTCACGATCGTCGGTAACCTCATCGACAACGCCGTCGACGCCGCCCGCAGCGCGCCCGCGCCGCGCTGGGTGTCGCTCGGGGGATGCGTCGCCGGTGGGCACGCCGTGCTGCGGGTCGCCGACAGCGGGCCCGGCCTGGACCCGGCCACCGCCGAACGGGCGTTCACGCGGGGCTGGAGCACGAAGGAGGCCCGCGACGGGCGCCCCCGCGGGCTGGGCCTCGCGCTCGTGGGGCGCGCGGTGCACCGGGCGGGCGGCACGGTCGGCGTCGAGCGCGGCGACCCTGGCGCGGTGTTCGTGGTGACCCTCCCGGTGCGGGAGCGGGTGTGACAGGGTGATTCGGACCCTCGTCGTCGAGGACGACCCGGTGGCCGCGGCGGCGCACGCCGAGTACGTCGGGAGGGTGCGCGGCTTCGAGGTGGTCGCAGGGGCCGCGACCGGGACTGACGCACTGCGGGCGCTGGCGCGGGGCGGCATCGACCTCGTGCTCCTGGACGTCCACCTGCCCGACACCAACGGCCTGGAGGTGCTGCGCCGGATGCGTGCGGCGGGGCACACCACCGACGTGATCATGGTGACGCAGGCGCGTGACCTGTCCGTCGTGCGCGCGGCGATCGCGTTCGGCGCCACGCAGTACCTGGTGAAGCCGTTCACGTCCGGGGCGGTGCGCGCGAAGCTGGAGGGCTACCTGGCGTTCCGCGACCGGCTGGCGGCGGGCCGACCGATCGCCCAGGACGACGTGGACGGCCTGTTCGACGCCCTGCGCGCGCCCGTCGGGGCGGATGCGCTGCCCAAGACCGTCAGCAGGGAGACGCTCGACGCCGTCGTCACGGCGCTGCGCCCTGGCACGGGGATGACGGCGCAGGAGGTCGGGGCGGCGCTGGGCATGTCCAGGGTCACCGCGCGCCGGTATCTGGAGCACCTTGTCGACTCCGGGCTGGCCGTGCGCGAGCCGCGCTACGGCGGCACCGGGCGCCCGCAGCTGGAGTACCGCGCCACCCCGTGACCGCCCCCCACCCCGTGACCGCCCCACCCGTGACCGCCGCCCACCCGTGATCACCAGAGTGCCGCCCCACCCCCGTGATCGCCAGTTGGGTGCGTTTCCGGCCGGATCTGGCCCGTCTTCGCACCGAACCGGTGATCATGGCGCTAAGCGCCGCAAGCCAGGGATGCGGGTGCAGCTGTGGGGACCGCGGTGGGGGTGGCGGTGGTTGTGCGCCGTGAGGAGGTCGGCGGGGGCGTCGGGGTGGGCGTCGGCGCGGGTGCGGGTGCGGTCGCGGCGAACGCGTTCTGCACGACCTGGCGCATGTAGTCGACGTCGACGCGGCTCGGGTTGAACCGCCCGTCGGGCTGGTTGGGGTCGGGCAGGCTGGGGTCGAACGCGATGCTCTGCAGCGCGAGCGGCTTGTCGCCCGCCAGCGAGACGAGTGCGCCGAGCACCTCCTGCGGGATGTTGGTCGACACGCTGTTCGTCGTGGCCGCGGCGATGTCCTGGAAGTGCGTGATGACGTCGGTGGGGCTCTTCTGCTGCAGGAGGCTCTGCAGGAGGCAGCGCTGGCGGCCCATGCGGCTGTAGTCGTCGGAGTCGCGCCGGGAGCGGGCGAACCAGAGCGCCTGGTCGCCGCCCAGGTGCTGCACGCCCGCCGGTACGTAGCCGCTCGGCTTGACGTGACGGCCGTCGGGGAGAACACCGCCGATCGGCAGCGGTGTCGGCCCGACGTCGACGGTGACGCCACCGACCGCGTCGATGATCGAGGCGAAGCCCGCCATGTTGACCTCGACGTAATAGTCGATGTCGACGCCGAGCATGTACGTGACGCTCTCGTGGAGAAGGTTGAGGCCCGTGTTCGCGGTGGGGACGGTCGGCGCGTCCTGGGGATGGTCGAGGCCCCAGGCGTAGACGGCGTTGAGCAGGTAGTCGCCGGACAGCGAGTTGGCCGCGTCGTGGAAGCCCTTCGGGAACTTCGCACCCATCGGGCTCTCCGGGGGGAACTGGGCGTAGCCGATGTTGCGCGGGAGCGCGAAGAGCGTGGTTCGACCGGTGGTGGTGTCGATGCTGGCCAGCATCATCGTGTCGGTGCGGGCGCCGGTGCGGTCGGGCCCCGCATCGCTGCCGACCAACAGCACGTTGAGGCGCGGTTTGCTGATGGCCTCCGCCACCGACGTGCCACCGCCGCCGCCGAACAGGGTGTTCAGCAGGGAGCGCTGGGAGTTGACCAGCTGCGCGGCGTAGCCGAAGGGGCTGGCGACGAGCAGGCACAGCGCGGCCACGACGATCACGCCGACGATGCGGCGGGCGGGATCGAGGCCACGGGGGCGGGCCAGGGCGTAGGTGCGCACGATCTGGGTCATCCACGCCACCGCGGCGAGGACGAGCCCGACCATCACGACGAGCAGCACCCGGCTGGACAGCAGGTTCTGCAGCAGCGCTGCCTTGTGGGCGGTGAGCCCGATGATCACGAGCGCGACGACGGCGAGCAGGAACACGCCGAGCACGAGGCCGCCCGCCCGCTTGCGGCGGATCATGAGCAGGCCGGTGCCGGGGATGACCGTGCCCGCCAGTGTGGCCGCGATCGCACGGCCGAACGTGCGTGGGTTGTGCCGCGTGACCTTGGTGCGGCGGGTCACGCTGCGGCGGGGCACGGGCGACGCGCTCGCCACGCGGGTGGGCGCGTCATCCGCTGGCCTGCGTGCGCGGACGCCCGTGTCCGGGGTTGCGCGTCGGGCGGCTGCGATGTCGGGCCTGCGTGCGCGGGTGCCTGCGGTGTCGGCTGCGGGTGGGCGGGTGCCTGTTCGTTCGGGCTCGCGTGCGCCGGTGCCTGCTCCTCCTCGCGCACGCCCGCCGGGGCCTGCGGCGTCCGGGCTGCGGTCGCGGCCGCCGAGGCCGTCCGTGGCGCGGTTGCGGCCGACTGCGCCGTCGGGGGTGCGGTTGCGGCCGCTGGGCATGTCCGAGGTGCCGGTGCGGCCGCCGGGGGCGTCGGGGATGCGGTTGCGGCCGCTGGGCGCGTCGAGCCTGCGCCCGTCGCTTCCACGGGCGTCGGGGATGCGGCTGGATGGGTCGAGCCTGCGGTTGCGGCCGCTGCGGGCGCCCGAGGGGCGGTTGGGGACGTCCGAGGCGTCGCCGCGGTGGTCGTTGCCTTGTGGGGTGTTCGGTCGTTGGTCCTTCCCGACGGGGTTCATCGGGGCGTGGCGGTGGCCGCCCGTGCCGTCTTGTGCGGGTGCGGGGGGCCGCCCGTTCGGCGGCGGGGACGGGGCCCCGGTGCGCGGGGACGGCGTCGGCCGTCGTTTCGGGGGCGGGGGCGCGCCGGTCGATCGGGCGCGCGCATCGTCCGGGGGTGCGGGGCGGGGCGGCCGCCGTTCGCCCGCGGGCGGCCCGGATCTGGAATCGCCGGTTCCGTGGGGCCGGATCGGCGTGTCGCGGATTTCGGTCGGCGGGTCGTCCGGCTCGTGCGACGGGGGCGGCAAGCCTGCTCGCGGGGGACGGCCCTGCGGTGGCACGGGCCCGCCGCCGCGTGGGGGCTCGACCCTTCGGACGGGCCGTCCGGCCGTCGGTGGGCGTGGTGTACCGCCGGTGTCGCTGCTACGCAGCTCGGGGCCCGGCACGTGGGGCCGAGCGCCGTTGCCGGTGGGCGTGGGCCACGCCGGGCTGCGGTGCAGACCGGGCGATGTGCCGAGCGAGCCATGAGGAGTGCGGTCGCGGTCGTCCACGGGCCTCACCCCCCACCTCCTCGCGGTCGCGTGGCCGGGCGGACTGCACGGTCACGGGACGATCTCATGGATGAAGACGATACAAACGGCCCCGCGGTTCGCCGATCCGGGACGGATCGTCCGGTTCCTGTCCAGACGGGCGCACGCGTGACCGCGTCTGACGCCGCGGCTCAGCCCTCGGTCGACGGCTGGGTTCGGGTGCGCGTGGATGCGGAGGATCGGGCGGCCCGCGTCCGCTCGGCCTGCTCGCTCCTCGGTGTTCCCCGGCCGGCCTGCGTGGTCGCCGGAGCGGCTCGGTGGGTCTTCGGTCCGCTCCGACTGGTCCCCGAAGCGGATCGGCTGGATCTCGCGGTGGTCCGGCCGGCTTCGGCGGCGTCGGACCCGGCGGTCGTGGTCGCGCGATGGGCCCCGGGGGTCGTGGTCGCGCGATGGGCCGCGGCGGTCGTGGTCGCGATGGGCCGCGGCGGTCGTGGTCGCGCGATGGGCCGCGGCGGACCGCGTCGGTCGTGCGGCCGCGTGTCTCGGCGTGGTCGGCGCGCCGGTTGTCGTCGCCGGGTCGGCCGTGGCGGTCGGGTGGGTTGCCGGGCCGTGTGCGTCGGTGTGATCGGCGCAATGTCCGGTGTCTGCGGTGCGCCGGTCGTCGCCCGGTGAGCCTCGGCGGGCCGGGCGGGTTGTAGAGCCGCATCTGCTGGCGTGATCGGCGTGATGCTCGGTGGCGGCGGTGCGCCGGTCGTCGTCGCAGGGTGGGCCTCGGCGGTCCGGGTGGGTCGCGGTGGCGTGGACGGTGGCGTGGACGGCGTGGTCGGCGGCGGTGCGGGTAGCGGTGTGGGTACCGGTGTGGATGGCGGGGTCGTCGGTTGCCCCGATTCGGCGCCGCTGGGCTGCGAGGTAGGCGGGATCGTGCCGGGCGGCGGGGTGGTGGGCGTCTCGGTGGTGGGCGTCTCGGTGGTGGGCGTCTCGGTGGTGGGCCGTGCCGAGGGATCAATGGCGGTCGCGGCGGCGTGTCGTCTCGGCGTGTCGTCGGACGGCGCCTGCCGCTCCTGTCGGTCGCCGGTCCGGGATCGGTCGTCGGTTCGGGATCGGTCGTCGGTTCGGGATCGGTCGTCGGTTCGGGATCGGTTGTCCGCGCGCGCGCCGTCGTCCCCGTGGCCGGAGGGGCCCGCGGCCGCCTCGACCTGGTCGCCGGGCACCGCCGCGGTACCCGCGGAAGCCCCGCCCGTCGAAGCCGCGATGACCTCTCGGACCTGGGCGCCCGCACGGCCGCCGCTGATCTGCGCGATCTGCGGCTCGGGAGGGGGCACGACCGGTGGTGCCCCTTGCGGGACGGGTTGGGCCGACGGAACGCGTGGCGCACCACCGCCAGGCGTGGGGCCGCCGCCCCGGGTCGGACCGCTGCCCTGGCCCCCCGCCGATGGCGGGCCCGAGGTCACAGTCGCGGCCCAGGCGCCTGCGAAGGCCGCCCCCGCGAGCACGACCAGGCCCGACACCATCAGCGCACGGGGCCGCCGGGGCCTGCGCGCGTGAGCGCCCCGCGGCCCCCGCGCGAGAACGGCGATCACGGTCGCGGCGACCACGACCATCAGCAGCCCCGCGAGGGCAACTCCCCAGCTCTGCGACATCGCACCTCCTCGGCGACCGGCCCCATGGTGCTCCGGATCGGGCGAGGTCGCCGGGTTGACCGCAACGGTCGCACCCGCTGCACTGTCGCCCGTGCGGAGCGCAGCGGCGGCGATCGTGCTCGCGGGGGGCAGCGGGACCCGGATCGGTGCGGGACACAACAAGGTGTACTTGCCGCTCGGCGGGCGAACGGTGCTCGGCTGGTCGCTGCGCGCGTTCGCGATCCATCCGGCCATCGGGACGGTCGTGCTCGTCGCCAGGGCGGAGGACGCCGCGCGGGCCGAGCAGGAAGCGGCGACGCTGGACGTTCCCGTCGAGATCGTCGAGGGCGGCGCGACCCGGCAGGACTCGGAATGGTGTGGGCTGCACCGGCTCGCCGACCGCATCGCCGCGTGCACGATCGACACCGTGCTCATCCACGACGGCGCCCGGCCCCTGGTGAGCGCCGCGTTGATCTCCGCGGTGCTCGCGGCCGCCCGGGCCGACGGCGGGGCGGTGCCGGGGCTCCTCCGGGACGATCTCGCCGCCATGACCCCCGACGGCGCCTGCCTGCGGTGGCCGCCGGGGCCGGACGCGTTCGTCGCGGTGCAGACCCCGCAGGGCTTCCGGGCCGCGCCCCTGCTGGCCGCGTACGACCGCGCCCGTCAGGAAGGCTTCGTGGGCACCGACACGGCGTCGTGCGTGCAGCGCTTCACCGATCTCCCGGTGCGCTGGGTGCCCGGCGACGAGCACAACCTCAAGATCACCTATCCGCACGACGTGGCGCACGCCGAGCGGCTTGTGTCGTCTGTCACACGATGAGATGATCAGCCGTCCGCGACGAGGGGAGCGGGGCTCGCATGGCCGATCTCGAACCGCGGAACTTCCTGCAACCGTGCCTCCTGCTCCTGCTCGCCGAACGGGCCGACCACGGTTACGAGCTCGCCACCCGCCTGCGCCCGCTGCACGACGGCGAGGGCGACTCCGGTGGCGTCTACCGCGCGCTTCGGGGGCTGGAGAAGCACGGGCTCGTCCGTTCCGAGTGGCGCACGTCCGACGTCGGGCCCGCCCGACGGACGTACCACATCACCGCTGCCGGGCTCGCGCTGCTGGCCCACCAGGCCGCCGAGCTGCAGAACGTCCACGAGGTGCTACACCACTTCCTGGACCGCTTCACGGAGGTGTCCGTCGCCAACCGGCGCGACCCGCTCCCGGCCCGCCGCGCGTCGGGTGCGCAGATGCACTCCCAGGCGCGCCGGGCCTAGGAGCGCGCGGCCCGCAGCCAGGAGTACCAGGCGGCCATGCCGTCGCCGCGGGTCGCCGACACCTCGAGCACCTCGGCCCCCGGCCGGACCCGCCGCACGCCCTCGACGCACGTCGGCACGTCGAAGTCCACGTACGGCAGCAGGTCGATCTTGTTGAGGAGCACGAGATCGGCGGTACGGAACATGTGCGGGTACTTGAGCGGCTTGTCGGCGCCCTCCGTGACCGACATGACGACCACCCGCGCGGCCTCGCCGAGGTCGAACAGCGCGGGGCAGACGAGGTTGCCGACGTTCTCAACGACCAGCATCGAGCCCGGCGCAGGCGCAAGCGTGGCCATCGCGCGGGCCAGCATCGTCGCGTCGAGGTGACAGCCCGCCCCGGTGTTGACCTGCACCACGCGGGCGCCGGTCGCGCCGATCCGCTCGGCGTCGAGCAGCGTCTCCTGATCGCCTTCGACGACGGACATCCCCAGCTCGGCGCCCACGTCGGTGAGCGTCCGGACCAACAGCGTGGTCTTGCCGGAGCCGGGCGAGCTCATGAGGTTGATCGCGAGCACCCCCTGCTCGGCCAGCGCGCGGCGGTTGGCGTCGGCGAGCGCGTCGTTGGCGCCCAGGATGTCCTGTTCGAGGTCGACGACCCGGCCGTGGTCGTGATCGCCGTGATCGTGGTCATGCCGATGCCCGTGGCCGTGCCCGTGCTGGGCAGGCGCCGCCCCCAGCTGCGTCACCCGCACATCGGCCCCGCCGCAGCCACACGTCGCACACATGTTTCTCCCACCCCGGCCAGGCCGCTTGGACCGTTGACGATTGGGCGTCGCGTCGGGCGGCGCCCCCCTCAGAAGCGTTCCACCTCTCGAATGCGCAGCTCCCGACCGCCCTCGACGGCGATGTCGACGCTGCCGCAGTCGCACAGCGGCAGGATGTCGGCGGTCTCGAACGCGCTGCCGCACGTCGCGGCACCGCGCGTGCCCGCACGGCTCGTCGATCTCCACCAACGCGCCCTCGCACGTGGTGCCCGCGGCCACCATCTCGAAGCAGAACCGGACGGCGTCGGGCACCAGACCCGAGAGCTTGCCCACCTCCAGCCGCACACGGCCGATGCGCGCGTCGCCCATCCGCTGGGTGACGGCGTGGACGACGCTCTGGGTGATCGACAGCTCATGCACTGCCGACGTCCGAGCCGAACGCGCCGTCGCGGCCGGTTACGAAGTCCAGGGACGCCTTCGCGGCCTTCTCCTCGACCCGTTCGAGCGCGAACCCCAGATGCACCAGCACCCACTCGCCCGGTTGCAGCCCGTCCAACAACCCGATGTTGATCATCCTCTTCGTGCCCTCGACGGCGACGATGGCGAGGTCCTCGTGCTCGCAGAGCTCGATGACCTCACCGGGGATGCCGAGGCACATCCGCTACATCCGGCTCAGGTCGCGGTAGCGCTGGAATCCGCGCGACCGCATGGCCAGCGCCGCCACGACGGCGACCGCGGCGGCGACCAGCACCAACAGCACTGTCTTCATCCCCGAACCCCTTCCGGTAGTTGTGTCACGAGCGTGGTCACGGTGTCGACGGCGGGCTCGACGGCGGCCGCGACGGCGGGGGAGAGCCCCATCCCCTCGTCGAGCGAGGCGGGCTCACACCCGACCACCAGCACCCGACCCACCGGCCGGTCCAGTCCCATCGCCGAGGCTAGTCCCTCGAGCTGGGCGAGCACGGCCGCCGGGTCCATGCCGTGCGCGTCGAACGCGGCGCCCTCGTGCGGTGCGTCGAGGTCGTGCTCGAGGACGTAGAGCGTGCCGGGATCGCTGCCGCGGGCCACGGCGTCGACGAGCACGAGCACGTCGTACCCGTCCAGGAGCTGATAGGCCAGGTGCATGCCGCGGATGCCGGTGTCGACGAGCTCGACGTGCGCGGGCAGCTCCCGCTCCCGCAGCCGGGCGATCACCTCGACGCCGAAGCCGTCGTCGGAGAGGAACGTGTTGCCGATGCCCGCGACCAGCACCCTCGTGCGCGGAAACGAGTGCTCTGGCACTCGTTTCCGCGCACGAGGGTTCACGTCGCCTCCAGCTCGTCGGGCCGGAAGTAGCGGAACCGCCCGTGCGCGATCTGCATCTCGGCGGCCGGGTCGCCGTCCACCGACACCGCGACGTGCACGCCGCCGTCGACGTCGTGGACCACCGCGTGCACGGTGGCCGACGCGCCGTCGAGGAACTGGTCCTGCACGTCGCCGCCGCGGCCGGGCCGCAGCACCACCCGGCTGCCCTTGGCGACCGGTGTCGTACCCACCAGGACCGAGTCGGTGTCCGGGTCGACGGTGTCGTCCCGGCCGGGGTCCCACCACGGCAGCCGCTCGGGCGGGTGCTCGGCGGGGCTGTCGGCGCCGACCGGGCGCAGCGACCGGATGGCCCCGTGCAGGCGCTCCAGGATCTCCGGCGGCATCGCGTCGACGGCGTCGATGATCCCGGCGGCGCGGGGGTCGGTGGCGCGCGCCTCGGCCTTCTCCTCGTCGGTCAGGGTGAGCGTGCGCAGGGTGAGGATCTCGTCGTTCTCCAGCCCGTCGAACAGGTTGATCGTGCTCTCCGGGGCGAGCTGCGGATGGTCGTGCAGGATGATCGGCGACGAGAGCAGCAGGTCGGACCGGTCGGCGGGCCCGGCGAGCACCGGCCAGGTGTGCTCGGAGGTGCACGCGTCGACGAACGGCTGCGCCCACCGCGGCGGGTCGGTCATCGAGACCCACGCCCCCGGCTCGGCGGCGAGCACGGTGTGCGCGGCGATCAGCGACGTGCGCAGCACCTCCTCGCGCGGCGCCCCCGGCGGGCACACGCCGTCGTTGACGACGTCCAACCGCAGCCGGTGCACCAGGTAGGGGCCGGGCAGGTCGACCGCCGACACGAGCACCCGCCCGCGCAGCGGCCGGCACTCGCGCCGGAACGGCCCGTCGTCCTCGGCGGAGGCGGGCAGCTCGATCGGGATCGTCTGCTCGCCCGCCAGCGCGTCGTCCAGTGCGACGGTCGCGTCGACCTGCCGCGGCACGCCCTCCTCGAACGGGATGTACTGCGGGTCGTCGACGAGCGGGGTGCGGGACTGCAGATGCAGGAACCGCAGCCGGATCCGCAGCACGCACCCGGGCTTGGGCTCCAGCAGCACCTCCGTGCGGCTGCGGGTGGGCTCGGTGCCGTCGTTCTCGGGGGTGAGCACGCCGAACTGCCAGCGCAGCCGGTTCTTCTGCGCGGACGCCCGGTAGGGGTAGAGCAGGTACCCCTCGAACAGCACGGCGTCGGCGACGGCGCCGACCTCGTCGAGCGGGTGGGGGTGGGAGGGCGGGCTCATGGATGAGCTTCCTTCAACAGCCGTTCGAACGTCTCGTCCCACGACGTGATCACGTGCTTCGACCGGTAGGCGGCCAGCGCGTCGAGGGTGGCGGTGGACAGCCGCACGTAGGTGGAGCCGGGGTAGTGGTCGTCCATGGCCGCGCGCCAGGTGGCCACCGGCAGCGGATAAGATGCCTCCTCGCTCCACGGCACCGGCCCGACCTGCACACCGGTCTCGCCCTGGTAGTAGACGGTGCCGGAGAACAGCAGGAGCAGCGGGATCTCGCCGTCGGCGACGCCGTGGCAGAACTTGGTGGCGGCGATGTCCAGGTCGTAGGTCAGCGGCACGGCGATGGTCGCGGTGATCTCGTCGGTGAACCCCGCGACGGTGGTGGCGACGGTGGCGAGCTGCAGCGGGTTGAGCGTCTCGCCCCACCGGGCGGGCTCGCCGAACAGGTCCACCAGCCGCGCCTGCTCCTCCGGTGCGTACGTGCGCTGGCGGGGTTCGATCCGGATCTGGGTGCGCAACGCGACCGAGTGCACGCGGCGGCCGGTGCTGCCCCAGCTGTCGTTCCTGATCCGCAAGTCGAACAGCAGCGACGGCCCGGCCGCGAAGGGCTCGGGCCGCGCACCGGTGCACGCGAACCGCAGCATGGGTCAGAACCCTAGTGGCCGGGCCGCGTCCTGCAGTTCACCGAAATAGGCGTCGATTGCCGCCCACGCCTCGCTGCCGCCGTCGAAGCCGCGCCAGTGCAGCTTGACCAGGCCGACGAGCCGGTAGCAGGCGTCGATCGGCACGAGCAGGCACGGGTGCCCGCGCCGCACGAGCAGGGCCTCGACGTCGGGCTCCAACTGCTGCGCCAGGCGCCCGGCCCCGATGCCGGTGCGCCACGCGTCCAGGGTCAGCTCGCTCTCCGTAGCCCCGGCCGGGCTGGGGTAGCAGGCGATGATCCGGCCTTGGGCCGTGTTGTGCAGGAAGAACGCGATGCTGACGGGGATGGCCAAGGCGTCCCACTGGGCGTCGCTGACCGTGAACTCCGGGTCGACGAGGTACCGGTCGGGCACGCGCCGGTAGCTGCCGCCGCCCGCGCCGGGGTTGTCGAAGAGGAACCCGCACGGGCCGCAGGCGCAGATCATCCGCCGCTCCGCGACCTGCACGAGGTGCGGGTGCTGCGGTGGCACCGGCGTGGCGCACAGCTCGCACTTCTCCTGGGCCCGCTCCTGGTTGCTCGGCTCCCGCAGGAACCGGCGCAGGGGCAAGAGTGACGTCACTTTGCGGATCCCGATCTGCAGGAGCGCGGGACCGGCGGGCGCCATGTCGAAGACGACGTCGGCCACGTCGGGTGCGAGCTCGCCGATCGCCCCCGCCACGACGTCCTTGACCGTGTCGGAGCCGCAGCCGCCGCCTTCGAGCAGGACATGCACGGCGCCGTCGGCGTCGATCTCGCCGAGGGAGATGCCCGAGCCGTGCGACCCCAGGCGGCGCCGCGCCGTCGACAGGGCGTGCTCCAGCCGCTCGGCGACCGGCACCGGGTGCAGGTCGTGCAGCGCCAGCAGGCCCGCCACCAGCGGGTCCGCCGACAGCCGGTGCACCATCGCGTCGCCGCCGCCCGCGCGGATGACCGCCACCACCTGCTCGAGGCCCGCGCCGTAGAAGCGCATCAGCACCCGCACGAGCTCCTCGGCGGCGTGCGCCACGGCGGGCCCGCCGGATTCGGCGATGCCGTCGAGGAGCTCTTCGATGCGGTTCGCGAGCCCGGCCGCGTCCAGATCAGTGCTCGCCACTGCGTCTCCTGCCGTGCCAAGGCCCGAGCACCGTTTGCGAATGGCCGTTCCGTTGGTTCTCCACGTCAAACCGTGTTGAGCATGCCGGGCGACGTGATCATGTGCAGCGGCTTGCCGTCGCCCTTGTAGATGTGCACGCCGCACGGCAGGCACGGGTCGAAGCTGCGCACCGCGCGCATGATGTCGATGCCCTTGAAGTTCTCGTTGCGGCTCTCCTCGAAGATCGGGGTGTTTTGCACGGCGTCCTCGTACGGGCCGGGGGTGCCGTAGCTGTCGCGCACGCTGCCGTTCCACGGCGTCGGCGGGTACGGGTGGTAGTTCGCGATCTTGCCGCCGCGGATGACCATGTGGTGGGAGAGCACGCCGCGCACGGCCTCGGTGAACCCGACGCTGATCGCCTCGTCGGGCACCGTGAACTTCTCCCAGGTCTTCGTGTTGCCGCCGCGCACCTCGGCGAGCGCCTTCTCGATGAAGTGCAGCGCGCACCCGGCCGCGTAGGCCTGGAAGTAGGTGCGGGCGCGGTTGCGCTCGATGGCGTTGGAGAGCGGCGCGCCCTTCTTGTCGACAGGGCATTTCCACTCGTAGCTCGCCTCGGGCCGCAGGATCGTCTTCGGCAGGTTGATCTGGACGGAGCTGCCGGTGGCCTTGACGAACCCGATGTCGACGAGCCCGGCCAGCGCGGTGGCCCACAGGCGGGCGAGCGGGCCGCCGCCGGTGTCGAGCGCGAGGTGGTCCTTGCCGTCGAACCAGCGCGGGGACATCGTCCACGAGTACTTGTCGTCGAAGTCGCGCTTCTGCGGCGCGGGGATCGTGTGCTGGTTCCACGGGTGGCGCCGGTCGACCTTGTTGCCCAACGGATCCGTGTGGGCGAACATCTCCTGGTCTTCCCAGTCGCGGTAGAACGAGTGCCCGAGCAGGATCCGCAGGCCCAGGTTGATCTCGACGAGGTCGTTGGTGACGAGCTTCCCGTCGACGACGACGCCGGGCGTCACGAACATCTTGCGGCCCCAGCCCGTCATGGTCCGGTACTGGAAGTCGCAGTGGTCGGGGTCGTTGAACGCGCCCCAGCAGCCCAGCAGCACGCGGCGCCGTCCGACCTCCTCGTAGCCGGGCAGGGCCTCGTACATGAAGTCGAAGAGGTCGTCGTGCATCGGCAGGCAGCGCTTCATGAACTCCACGTAGCGCATGAGCCGCGTGTAGTAGTCGGTGAACAGCTGGATCGTCGCCACGGTGCCGACGCCGCCGGGGTAGAGCGTGGAGGGGTGCACGTGGCGCCCCTCCATGAGGCAGAACATCTCGCGCGTGTACCGGCTGACCTGCAGCGCCTCGCGGTAGAAGTCGCCGGAGAACGGGTTGAGCGCACGCATGATGTCGCCGATGGTCTTGTAGCCGTGGTCGGCGGCGTGCGGGGCCTCGGTGCGGTTGGCCTGCTCAAGGACGCCCGGGTTGGTCTCCGCGATCATCTTCTCGCAGAAGTCCACCCCGACCAGGTTCTCCTGGAAGATGTTGTGGTCGAACATGAACTCGGCGGCCTCGCCGAGGTTGATGATCCACTCAGCGAGATGCGGCGGCCGCACCCCGTACGCCATGTTCTGGTTGTAGACCGAGCAGGTGGCGTGGTTGTCGCCGCAGATCCCGCAGATCCGGCTCGTGATGAAGTGGGCGTCGCGCGGGTCCTTGCCCTTCATGAAGATCGAGTAGCCGCGGAAGATCGACGACGTCGAGTGGCACTCGACGACCTTCTTCTGCGAGAAATCGATCTTCGTGTAGATCCCGAGGCTGCCGACGATGCGGGTGATCGGGTCCCACGCCATCTCGGTGAGGCCGGACTTGTCGGCCGAGACGTCCGCGGGCTTGGGCTGGGTGGTCGTCATGCTGGCCTCACCACACCTTCTGGTAGCCGGTGGTCAGCTCGCTGCCCCGCTTGCGCCACTTCGGCTCCGCGTCGAGCTTCTTCTCGGTGATCTTGCGCAGGCGTCGGATGACACCGCCCAGCGCCTTGCTGCCCGCGCCCGACACGAGCGAGCCGGGTGGCGCGTCCATGAACGGCTGGAACTTGTCAGGAAAGCCGGGCATCGTGCAGCCGATGCAGATGCCGCCGACGTTGGGGCAGCCGCCCACGCCGTTGATCCAGCCCCGCTTGGGCACGTTGCACTTGACGACCGGGCCCCAGCAGCCGAGCTTGACCAGGCAGTCCGGGGTGCCGTACTCGTTGGCGAACTGGCCCTGCTCGTAGTAGCCGCCGCGGTCGCAGCCCTCGTGCACGGTCTGGCCGAAGAGCCACTTGGGCCGCAGCGCCTCGTCGAGCGGGATCATCGGCGCGGTGCCGACGGCCTGGTAGAGCAGGTACAGGATGGTCTCGGAGAGGTTGTCGGGGTGGGTCGGGCAGCCGGGCACGCAGACGATCGGAATGCCCGCCTTGGATTTCCACGACCAGCCGAGGTAGTCCGGCACGCCCATCGCGCCGGTCGGGTTGCCCGCCATGGCGTGGATGCCGCCGTAGGTGGCGCAGGTGCCGACGGCGAGGATCGCCAACGCCTTGGGCGCCAGGCGATCCAGCCATTCGCTCGTGGTCATCGGCTGGCCGGTCTCGGGGTTGTTGCCGAAGCCGCACCAGTACCCCTCGGGCTTGATCTTCTCGTTGGGGATCGAGCCCTCGACGACCAGCACGAACGGTTCCAGCTCGCCGCGCTCGGCTTTGAAGAAGTACTCGATGAAGTCGTTGTTGCTGCCCACGGGGCCGTTGTCGAAGTCGATCAGCGGCCAATGCACGGCGACCTTGGGCAGCCCCGGCAGCGCGCCCAGCGCGATCTCCTCGATGCTGGGCTGGGTGGCCGCGGTGAGGGCGACCGAGTCGCCGTCGCAGCTCAAGCCCGCATTGATCCACAGGATGTGAACGACTGGGTCCTCGGTCGGTGCAGACATGGGGCAGCTCCCGGGCTTCCTCAGGCTGTGGTGCCGATCACTCTGGCGTTCTGGGCCGGGCGGAGTAAGTGGTCGCAACACCTAGCGGCGCCCTGCATTCGGCCTAATGTTGCGCGGTCACCAGCGGCAGGAGAGCGGAGCGCATGGGCACACGGTTGGCGCGGGAGAAGGACGGGGCCATCGTCCGCTGCCGCTACACCGTGACCGGGGTGGTGCAGGGCGTCGGGTTCCGTCCTTTCGTCCACCGTATCGCCGCCGAGCTGGGGCTTTCCGGGTTCGTGGGCAACGCGGCAGGCGAGGTGTTCGTCGAGGTGCAGGGCGGGCGCGCCGCCGTCGCCGCGTTCGCCGAACGGCTGGTGGCCCAGGCGCCGCCGCTCGCGCGGATCGCGGCGGTCGCCGAGGAGGCCCGTCCGCCGGAGCCCGGCACGGGCTTTGCCATCGTGGCCAGTCGGGACGGGGAGGGCGTCACCCCGATTCCGCCGGACGTCGCGCTGTGCGAGGACTGTCTGCGTGAGCTGTTCGATCCCGCCGACCGCCGGTTCCGGCACCCGTTCGTCACGTGCACCAACTGCGGGCCGCGGTTCACGATCATCACGGGGCTGCCCTACGACCGTCCCGCCACCACGATGGCGGGCTTCCCGATGTGCGGGGCGTGCGCGGCCGAGTACAACGACCCGGCCGACCGCCGCTTCCACGCCCAGCCGGTGTGCTGCCCCGACTGCGGGCCCACCCTGACGTTCCGCCCGATCCCGCCGTTGCAGCAGGGTGACCCTGCTGCGACTGAACGTCAGGAGGGGCACCCTGCTGCAACGGGACGGGACGCGCTGGACGCCGCGCGGGCGGCGCTTGACGCGGGCCGGGTCGTCGCGATCAAGGGCATCGGCGGCTACCACCTGGCCTGCGACGCCGCGTCCGAGGCCGCCGTCGCCACCGTGCGCGCCCGCAAGGCCCGCGGGGGCAAGCCGTTCGCGGTGATGGTGCGTGACCTGGCCGCGGCCAGGGCGTTGGCCGAGATCGACGACACCGAGGCCGCCGTGCTCACCTCGCCCGCCCGGCCGGTGGTCCTGCTGCGCCGCCGCCCCGGGGTGCCGCTGGCCGACGGCGTCGCCCCGGACAACCCCTGGCTCGGGATCCTCCTGCCGTACACCCCGGTGCACCACCTGTTGCTGGAGACGGGCGGCGTGCTCGTCATGACCAGCGCGAACCGCTCCGACGAGCCCATCTGCTTCACCACGGCCGACGCGGCCGAGCGGCTGCCCGCGCTCGCCGACGCCGTGCTCGACCACGACCGGCCGATCCACGTGCCGTGCGACGACTCGGTGGTCCGGGTCGTCGAGGGGCGCGAGCTGCCGATCCGGCGCTCCCGCGGCTTTGCGCCGCTCCCGATCGACCTGGGCCTGCGCGGGCCCCGGGTGCTGGCCGTCGGCGGCGAGCTGAAGAACACGTTCTGCCTCACCGACGGGGCGCTGGCGCACTGCTCGGCGCACGTCGGCGACATGGGCACCCTGGAGACGATGCGCGCGTTCGAGCGCGCGACCGGGCAGCTCACGGCCCTGCGCGGCGCGCCGACCCGGCTCGCCGCAGACCTACACCCGGCCTACCTCACCCGGGCGTGGGCCGAGCGGAACGCCGGGGAGCGGCCGCTGGACCTCGTGCAGCACCACCACGCGCACGTGGTTTCTCTGCTCGCCGAGCACGGGCGGCTGCGGGAGCCGATCGTCGGCGTCGCGTTCGACGGCACCGGCTACGGAGCGGAGACGACGGGGGCCGCGACGATCTGGGGCGGCGAGTTCCTGCTCCTCGGCCCCGACAGCCACCGCTTCACCCGCGCCGCGCACCTGGCCCCGGTGCCGCTGCCCGGCGGCGACGCGGCCGTCCGGCACCCCCGGCGGATGGCGCTGGCGCACCTTCGTACCGCGGGCATCGCCTGGGACGCCGACCTGCCGCCGGTCGCCGCGTGCCCGGCGGCCGAGCGGCGGCTACTGGCGTCGCAGCTGGCCACGGGCACGGCCTGCGTGCCGACCACGAGCATGGGGCGCCTCTTCGACGCTGTCGCCAGCCTGTTGGGCATCCGTCACGAGTCCCGCTACGAGGCCGAGGCGGCGATGGCCCTGGAACACGCGGCCGCTCGCCGGGTGCGCGCCCGCCCCGGCGCTGCCGGGCGCTGCCCCGGGATTGCAGGAATGTCACCCTGCTGCAACTGAGCGTCAGGAGGGTCACCCTGCTGCGGGGGGGTGGCGATCGGGGTTCGCGCTCGGTCCGGACGGCGTGCTTGACCCGGGGCCGGTCCTGCGGGGACTCGTGGACGGCCTGCGAGCCGGGGTCGACCCGGGGGCGCTAGCGTGGGCGTTTCACGTCGCCGTGGCCGACGCCGTCGCGGACGTCGTCGGGCGGGTCGCGGGGTCGGTGCGGCTCGTCGGGCTCACCGGCGGCGTGTTCCAGAACGTGCTGCTGCTGCGGCTCACCCGCGAACGGCTCACCCGGGAGGGGTTCACGGTGTTGACCCACCGCACCGTCCCGCCGAACGATGGGGGTCTGGCGCTGGGACAGGCCGCGGTGTCGGTGCTGCGCGCGCTCGACGAGGAGGGCCCGGATCATGGATGACGCCGTCGATGAGTCCGTGGCCGCCGACCTCGCGAGCACCGCACTGGCCACGGCCCGCCGCTTCCACGGTGGCGCCACGATGTGGTGCGTCGCGCCGTCATGGGAGCCGCACGCCCAGCACGTCGCGGTCGAGTTCGTGCACCCGGTGATCGTCGGCAAGCGGGCGCTGCCCGCGGTCGCGCTCACCGGGCCCGACCTCGTCGCCACCGCCCGGATCTCGGTGCGGCCTGGCGACCTGATTGTCGCCGTCGCGGCCGCGGCCGACCAGGACGTCCGCTCGATCATGCGCAGGGCCCCGGCGTGGGGAGCCACGTCGATCTGGATCGGCAGCGGCCCCCGGCCCGAAGCGGGCGCCGCCGACCACGTGCTGTGGCTCGACGACCCCGACCCGCTCGTGCCCGCCACCGGCCGGTTCGTGCTGCTCTACCACCTGCTGTGGGAGCTCACGCACGTCTGCTTCGAGCATCCCGGCCTGCTCACCGAGGCGCCGGAGTGTACGGACGAGGTGTGCATCACCTGCTCCGACGAAGGGCGGCTCGGCGAGGTCGTCGCTCCCGGCCGGGTGCGCACCGCGTCGGGCGTCGAGGACGTCATGACGATGCTGGTCGACCCCGTGGCGCCGGGCGACCTCCTGCTCGTCCACGCGGGCACGGCCATCGGAAGGGTCCCGGCGTGACGAACTTCCTCTACCCCTTCCTGGACGCCGAGGAGCGCGACCAGGACGCCCTCCTGCGCGATCTCGCCGCGTCGGCCGCCGCCAAGGCCGCGGAGAGCGCGGCGCTGCGCCAGTCCACCGTGGACGCCAACCGCGAGCTGATCGCGGTCGCCGCCGTCGAGATGGCGCGCCGCTTCGCCGCGGGCGGGCGGCTGTTCGCGTTCGGCAACGGCGGCAGTTCCACCGACGTGGCCACGCTCGTGTCCCTCTTCGCCCGTCCTCCTTCTCCGCCCGCCCTCCCACCCTTCTCGCCCGCCCTCCCACCCTTCTCGCCCGCCCTCCCACCCTCCTCGCCAGGCCTCCCACCCGCGCGCGGGCCGCTCCCGGCCTGGTCGCTCGCCGCCGACCAGGCGATCCTCACCGCGCTGGGCAACGACGTCGGCTTCGACCTCGTCTTCGCCCGCCAGCTCATCGCCCGCGCCGGGCCGGGCGACATCGCCGTCGCCATGTCCACCAGCGGCAGCTCCCGCGACCTCATGGCCGGGTTCCGCGAAGCCCGCGCCCGCGGGATGTACACGGTCGGGTTCGCGGGCTACGACGGCGGCGAGTTCGCGACGTCGTCCGATGTGGACGTCTGCTTCACGGTGCGCAGCCAGAGCGTCCACCGGATCCAGGAGGCGCAAGCGCTGGTGGGTTACACGCTCTGGGCCGCCGTTCACGAACAGTTGGGGGCGGCGCCATGAGCGAGCTTGCGAGCGAATCATCCACACAGCGCGGACCGGTCTTCTCCGAAGAGGAGGTCATCGGCCGGATCGACGCCTTCCGCCGCCGTCGCCCCCGGCTGAAAGACGAGATCATCACGCTCGCGCACGGGGCGGGCGGCAAGTCGTCGGCCGCGCTCGTCGACGCCGTGTTCGTCGAGGCGTTCGGCAACGAGCTGGGCGACGGCGCCGTGCTCACCGCGCCGGGCGGGCGTCTTGCGATGTCCACCGATTCGTTCGTGGTGCAGCCGCTGCGGTTCCCCGGCGGCTCGATCGGCCACCTTGCCGTGCACGGCACCGTGAACGACCTCGCGATGGCGGGCGCCGTGCCGCGCTGGCTCTCGGCCGCGTTCGTACTGGAGGAGGGCTTCCCCATCGCGGACCTGCGGGCGATCGTCGCCGACATGGCGAGCGCCGCCGAGGCCGCGGGCGTGCGGGTGGTCACCGGCGACACGAAGGTCGTGCCGCGCGGCGCCGCTGACGGCCTCTTCGTGACGACGGCGGGCGTCGGCATCATCCCCGACGGCCGCGCGTTCGCGCCGGTGCAGCCCGGCGACCGGGTGCTGCTCTCGGGCACCATGGGCGATCACGGCATGGCCGTCATGCTCGCCCGCGGCGACCTCGCCATCGAGGCCGACATCGCCTCCGACACCGCCGCCGTCAACGACATGGTCGAGGCACTGTGGACGGCCGCCCCGTCGCTGCGGTTCCTGCGCGACCCCACCCGCGGCGGCGTCGGCACGGTCGCCAACGAGCTCGCCAAGGAGACGGGGCTCGGCGTCGTGCTGGACGAGCCGTCGCTCCCGGTCGCGCCCATGGTCAACGGCGCCTGCGAGATGCTCGGCATCGACCCCCTCTACGTCGCCAACGAGGGCAAGGTGCTCGCCGTCGTCGCGCCGGAGGAGGCCGTGGCAGGCCTCGCCGCGCTGCGCGCACACCCGCTCGGCGTGGCCGCCGTCGACATCGGCGAGATCACCGCCGAGCCCGCGGCCACCGTCGTCCTGCGCACGGCGTTCGGCGGCACCCGGATCGTGGACATGCTGGTCGGCGACCCCCTCCCGAGGATCTGTTAGGAGACGTCATGTGCCTGGGGATACCGGGGCGGATCGTGGAGATCACCGACCCCGCCAACTGCCTGGCGAAGGTGGACGTCAGCGGCGTGCAGCGCACGATCAGCGTCAAGCTGCTGGAAGACGACCTTCCGGAGCCGGACGAGTGGGTGCTCGTGCACGTCGGCTTCGCCATGGCCAAGATCGACGAGAAGGAGGCGCTGCTCACGCTGGCCGCCGTGCAGCAGCTCGGCACCGCTTACACCGACGAGATGGACGCGTTCCGGGGGACGGCATGAAATACGTCGACGAGTTCCGCGACCCCGCCGCCGCCCGCGCCCTGCTCGGCGCGATCGGGCGGCTGGTCGAGCCCGACCGGCACTACAAGTTCATGGAGGTGTGTGGCGGCCACACACACACGATCTACCGGCACGGCATCGAGCACCTGCTGCCGTCGCAGGTGGAGCTGGTCCACGGCCCCGGCTGCCCGGTCTGCGTGATCCCGATGGGCCGCGTGGACGACGCGATGTGGCTCGCCGAGCAACCCGACGTGATCTTCACGTGCTTCGGCGACATGATGCGCGTTCCCGGCTCGAACGGGTCGCTGCTGGACGCCAAGGCGCGCGGCGCGGACGTCCGGTTCGTGTACTCGCCGCTCGACGCGCTGAAGCTCGCCGTGAACCACCCCGAGAAGCAGGTGGTGTTCTTCGCGCTCGGTTTCGAGACCACTGCGCCGTCCACGGCGGTGACGCTGGCGCGCGCCCGCGAGCTGGGCCAGCTGAACTTCAGCGTGTTCTGCAACCACGTCACGATCGTGCCGCCGATCAAGGCCATCCTGGAGTCGCCCGACCTGCGCCTCGACGGCTTCCTCGGCCCTGGTCACGTCTCGACGGTGGTGGGCAACCGGCCCTACCGGTTCGTGCCGGAGGTCTACGGCAAGCCGATCGTGGTAGCCGGGTTCGAGCCGCTGGACATCCTCGCCTCGGTTGCGATGCTGCTCGCCCAGCTACGCGAGGGCCGCTGCGAGGTGGAGAACCAGTACTCGCGGGTGGTCGCCGAGCAGGGCAACCCCGCCGCGCTCGCCCTGATGGCGCAGGTGTTCGCGCTGCGGCCGCACTTCGAGTGGCGGGGGCTGGGGTTCATCGCGCAGAGCGCGCTCAAGCTGTCGGACGCGTACGCCGAGTTCGACGCCGAGCTGCGCTGGTCGATGCCCGGCGTGCGGGTGGCCGACCCGAAGGCGTGCCAGTGCGGCGAGGTGCTCAAGGGCGTGCTCAAGCCGTGGGAGTGCAAGGTGTTCGGCACCGCGTGCACCCCGGAGACGCCGATCGGCACGTGCATGGTGTCGCCGGAGGGGGCGTGCGCGGCGTACTACAACTTCGGGCGGATGCACCGGGAGGCGGCGCAGCTTGTCGGCCGCTCTGGGTGAAGGAACCGCGCTCTTCGCCCGCTACGCCGACGCGCCCAACGCGCTGGGCTACTGCGGGCCGCCGGAGGGCATCGGCACGACGGAGGCCGAGATCAGGGCGTCGGCGCGGCGGTTCTCCGGCGTCTGGCCCTACCTCCAGGTGCTCGCCCGGCTCACCGGCACGGCCGACCCGCTGGACGCGCGGCTGGTCGAGGCCTATTGGCTGGGCCGGGATCTGGGTGTGCATCGCGAGGCGTTCGGCCGGGAGTTGCTCGCCGTCCTCGGGCCCCGGGCGGGCGCGTACTGGACGCACCTGACGCCCGACCTGCTCGTCGAGGCCGCCCCCGACCACGGTTTCCACGTGTTCGGCGTCTACCCGTGGTCGCGCCTGCTCGGGGTCGGACCACAACCACTAGAGGTGCTCGACCGCTGCCGCATCCGCTGGGGCACGGTCGTCGGCCTCGACCCGCTCACGGTCTCGTCGCCGCGGCTGACCTGGGACGGCGCCGCGCTCGGCCTGGCCGAGCCCACGGCGGGCCCGGTCGAGGGTGACGGCGTATCGGTGGGCGACGAGGTGGCGGTGCACTGGGACCGCCTCGTCGACGTGCTCCGCCCCGACCAGGCGGAGGTGCTGCGGGCGAGCACGGCGGCGCGGCTGGCGGCCACGAACGCGCGCCTGGCCGTTGCAGCAATGTGACACTGCTGCTGTTGAGTGGCAGCAATGTGACATTGCTGCAATTCCGGCGGCTCACCTACCCCGCAAGCGCGGGCCCGAAGGCGCGGAGGATCTGCTCGAGCTCCGCCGGGGGCCTGCCCGGCGGAAGGACCAGCACCGGCATGTCGGCGCCCGCCGCGTACCAGCGATCCAGGCCAGCTTCGTCGCCGACGAGCAGCTCGTCGACCAGCACCTGCGCCGCGGGCGGCACGGTCGGCGGCACGCCCCGCCCGTTCGCCGCCAGCACCGCGTCCACGGCGGGTCCGAAGCCCTGCTCCCGCAGCGCAGTCGCGTACAGCGGACCCATGCTGGTCAGGTAGAACACCACCCACCACGCGGCCACCTCCTGCCCCATCGCCGTCGGGATGGCGGGCGTGACCCGCGGGCGCGGGCGGCCGACCCGCGCGGCGCCGTCCTCCAACAGGCACATGCCCGCCTTCAGCCCGGACAGTGGCATGAGGAACGGGCACCAGGCGTCGGCGAGCTCTCCGGCGAGGCGCACCGCGGCGGGCCGGAGCGCGGCCAGCTGGAGCGGCACGGGCGTCGGCACGGCCAGGCGCAGACCGCGCCCGCCCGCCGTCGGCGTGAGGCGCTCGCCTGCGAGCAGCGCGCGCACCTGCCGGGCCACCGCGCCCAGCCGCCGCACCGGCTCCCGGAACGGCACGTCGTGCAGGCCCTCGGCGAGCTGCGGGCTGCCCGCGCCGAGGCCGAGCGTGAACCGGCCGCCGGACACCTCCGCGAGCCCCGCCGCCAGCATCGCGATGCTCGCCGGGCTGCGGCCCCACACGTTGAGCACGCCGGTGGCGAGCTCGATCCGCGACGTGCGCGTCGCGATCTCGGCGAGCAGCACGCCCGCGTCGAGCCCCCATCCCTCGGCCACGCCGAATGCGGTGTAGCCGAGCTCCTCGGCCAGGGTGGCGAGCCGCAGCACAACCTCGCGGCGGGTCTCCATCGGGGTGACGCCGATCGCCACCGGTCGCGTGCTCATGGGACATCTCCTCTTCGGGCCATGACTTTTCGGGCCGTGACGACCTTCGTGGTCTCGGGAACGACCTCCGCGGCGGGTGTGGGCGCGAAGCCCGCCGCGGTCAGCCGCGCGCCCAGCTCGGCGCCGGTGAACGACCACGCGTCCGGCCGCCACGCCAGGTACTGCAGGAACCACAGCGCGGCGGTGGTGGGGCCGGACCCGTCGTCGTCGAGCATGAAGTCGTGGACGACCAGCAGCCCGCCGGGGCGCAGGCTCCGGTGCGCCGCCGCCAGCGCCGCGTCGACCTGGTCCGAGGTCAGCGCGCTGAGCAGGTAGGACATCAGCACGACGTCCTGCTCGCCGGGCCAGTCCCCCTGGGTGATGTCGCCGGGGGTGAGCGCGATGCGCTCGGCGAGGCCCGCCGCATCCCGGTAGGTGCGCGCGATGTCGAGCACCTGCGGGAAGTCCAGCAGCGTGGCCAGCAGCGCGGGGTGGCGTTCGCAGAACGCGATCGCGAACGCCCCGCTGCCCGCGCCGACGTCGAGCAGCGTGCGGGCCTCCGCGAGCGGCAGCCGCTCGGCGAGGCGCCGCGCCACCTCCAGCGAGCCGGTGTGCTGGCCGACGGTGAACGTCGTCGCGGTGTCGCAATGGCCCATCAGCTCGTCGAACCCGCCGAAGGCGACGCCAGCGCCCGCGATCCCGGCGTCCAGGTGGGCCAGCGCCGGGTAGATCTGGCGCCCGATCTGCAGGCGGTAGTACTCGCCGATGTCGCCGGGGGCGCCGCGCACCAGGTGCCGCTGCGCGGCCGGGGCATTGCGGAACCCCTCGTCGTCCGCAATGACCAGGCCGAGCGCGGCCAGCGCCCGCAGCAGCGTGGTGAGCCGGTGCCCGGCCACCCCCGTCGTCCGCGCGAGGTCCGCGCCCGTGCGCGGGCCGTCGGCGAGGAGGGAGAACAGACCGATCTCGAGTGCGGCGAACAGCGTCTTGGACGCCATGAAGCCGTACGCGATATCGGCGACGTCGCGCCGCCGGGTGGCGAGCATCTGTCCTCCTCGAGCCGTTTCGCACTACTGTCGACGGCTCGACTTGCATTCCGATTGCAGGACAGCGTGGAATTCCGGATCCTCGGCCCGCTCGAGGTCGTCGACCGCGGGAAACCGGTCCCGGTCGGTGGCCCGAAGCCGCGCGCCCTGCTCGCCACGCTGCTGCTCGCGGGCGGCGGCGTGGTGTCGACCGACCGGCTCGTCACCGCGGTGTGGGGCGCGAACCCGCCGCGGGACGCGGTCGGCGCGCTGCGCGCCTACGTGTCGCGGCTTCGGGTCCTGCTACCGGATCGGCTGCGGTGGCGGGCGCCGGGCTACCTGTTCATCGTCGCGGACGGCGAGCTCGACGCCGCCGAGTTCCGCCGCCTCACCGAACTGGCCCGCGAGCGTGCGGCGGCAGGCGACCACCGCGCCGCCGCCGACCTGCTCGACACCGCCCTCGGCTTGTGGCGCGGTGAGGCGCTCGGCGAGTTCGACGCCGTCGAGATCGACGTGGACGGCAGGCTCGCGCTCCTCGCCGACCTCCGCCTCGCCGCCGTCGAAGCACGGGCGGCGGCCCTGCTCGCGCTGGGGCGCGGCCGGGCGGTCCTCGCCGAGCTGGAGGCGCTGGTCGAGCGCCACCCCGGCCGCGAAGCCCTGGCCGCCCTGCTCATGCACGCCCTCTACGCCGACGGTCGGCAGGCCGACGCGCTCGCGGTCTACCAGGCGTTGCGCCGCCGCCTCGTCGACGAGTTGGGCGTCGAGCCGTCCGAGGCCACCCGCGCGCTGCACCGTCGGGTGCTCGAGCAGGACCCGACGCTCGCCCCCGGTGACCGCGCCCGCCCCACCAACCTGCCGCGCCGGGGTACGACGCTCGTCGGGCGGGATCCGGCGATCGGTGCGGTCGCGGCCGCGCTGCGGACGGCCCCGCTGGTCACGCTCGTCGGCGTCGGGGGTGTCGGGAAGACCCGGCTCGCGGTCGAGGTGGCGGGTCGCGAGCTCGACCGGTTCGTCGACGGCGCCTGGCTCGCCGAGCTGGCCCCCCTCGCCGACGGCGGCTCCGTGGCCCACGCCGTCGCGGCCGCGCTCCGAGTGCAGCAGCGGCACGGCGCGACGGTCGAGCAGACGGTCGTCGAGTACCTCGCAGGCCGTTCGCTGCTGCTCGTGCTCGACAACTGCGAGCACGTGCTCGACGCCGCGGCCCGGTTGGCGCAGAGCATCGTCGCGCAGTGCCCCGGCGTCGTCGTGCTCGCCACGAGCCGGGAACCGCTCGGCGTGGACGGCGAGCAGGTGTGGCCGGTGCCGCCGCTGCCGCTCCCGGACGCCTCGACGCTGTTCGTGCTGCGTGCGCGGGCCACCCGGCCCGACTTCGCCACGGTCGGGTCCGCGGTCGCCGAGATCTGTCGCCGGGTCGACGGGTTGCCGCTGGGGATCGAGCTGGCCGCCGCGCGTACGCGGGCGATGAGCGTCACCGAGATCGCCGCGCGGCTCGACGACGGACACCTGCTCGCCCGCGGCGCGCGCACCGCGCAACCCCGCCACCAGAGCCTCGCCGCCGCGATCGACTGGTCCTACCGGCTGCTCGCGCCCGCCGAGCAGCGGCTGTTCGCCCGGATGTCGGTGTTCGCGGGCGGCGCTGATCTCGCCGCCGTGCACACCGTGTGCGGCGAGCCCGGCACATCGACGTCCACGTCGCTCGACCACCTGGCCGCGCTCGTGGACAAGTCCATGGTCGTGGCGGTCGAGCAGGCGGGCACCACCCGCTACCGCATGCTGGAGACCCTGCGGGCCTACGCACGCGAACGATCCGCGGCCGACGAGGGGATCGGCCGCCGTCACGCCGTGTACTTCGTCGGGCTCGCGGAGGCGGCCGCCCGCGGTGTGCAGGGCGTCGACGAGCGCGCCTGGATCGAGGCGACGTCGCCGAACATGGACAACCTTCGGGCCGCGTTCGAGTTCCTCTTCGCCGAGCGCGACGCCGACCTCGCGTTGCGCCTCGTCGCGGCATTGCCCGAGTTGACGCACGTCCGCGGCATGCCAGAGGCCGACGAATGGGCCGAACGCGCTCTCGATCTCGCCGACCGGAGCCACCCGTTGTACGCGGCGGCGGTCGGCGCGGCCGCCCGCGGTGCATGGGGGGTCGGCGACTTCGCGCGGGCGGTCGCGCTCGCGGACCGCGCGGCCGGGCTCGTCCTCGGCGCGGGTGCCGCGCGGTCGGGTCACCCCGCCGACGTCGCCGCCGACGTCGCGCTCTTCCGCGGCGATGTCGCCGCCGCCGAGACGCACTATGCGGCCGAACTCGCCCGCGCCCGCCGGGACGGCGACCGCATCCGGCTGGTGTGGACCCTGTACTACGTCGCGATCTGCCACGCCGTGCGCCGGGTGCCCGAGCGCGGGGTTCCCGCAGCGCAGGAGGCCCTCGCGGTGGCGCGCGAGACCGGCAACCCGACGGCGCTGTCGATGGGCCACTACGCGTTGGGGCTGGTGCTCAAGAAGTCCGACCCCGAGCAGGCGCTCCGGCTGTTGGACGAGGCCGCGCGGCTCGCGGCGGCGGTGCGCAACTCCTGGTGGGAGGGCATCGCGCTGATGGAGGCGGCGGCGACGAGGGCCGTTCACGGCGACCCGGCCGAGGCCGCGGCCGCGCACATGGCCGTGCTCGACCAGTGGGACCGCGTCGGCGACCGGACCCAGCAGTGGCTCAACCTGCGCTACGTCGTGCGGCTGCTCGTGCGACTGGGTGCCGACCGGGACGCCGCCGTCTTGCACCACTCACTGGTGGCCGCGGGCAAGCCGTCCCCGCTGAAGCAGGCCCCGTCGGGCGGCGTCGCACTGTCGGCCGCCGAGGCCGTCACGCTGGCCAGGGAGAGCCTGTCGCGCTACCGCTAGCCGGTCCCTGACGTGGCGCGACGGCGGGCTCGGTAGGCGCGCGCCTTGGCCCGGTCGCCGCATCCCGCCATGCCGCACCAGCGTCGCCGTCCGGCGCGGGAACGGTCGAGGAAGGGATGGGTGCAGGTGGCGTCGGCGCACCAGCGCAACAGGCGCCGATCGGGGCCGCCGACCAGCTCGATCGCCGCGCGGGCGATGGCGGTCAGCGCCGCCGGGACGTCGCCGTCCCGGTGGAGGCCGCCCGCGGCGTCGAGCGTGTGGGCGACCGTGGGCCCGGCGGCCGCGGCGTGCACGGTGGCGAGGGCGTCTGTGGGCAGCGGCTGCGCGTCCGACGTCGCCCGCAGCACGGCGTAGAGCGCTTCGCGCAGGCCTCGTGCGGCGGCGAGGTCCGCGTCGGTCGCGGCGGGCGCGATGTCGAGCAGCCCGGCCGCCACCAGCCAGCGCGCGAGGTGCTCCGGCGTCGTCAGGTGCTCGACGGGGTGGTCCTGCTCGCCGCGGGCGGGCTCGGCGGGGCGCGGCTGGGCGGCCTCCTCGCCGCGGCGCTCACCGCGCCGCACCTGCTGGGCACGCGGACCGGCCGCCTCGTCGACCGGGCGCGCGACCCGCGTCGTCCGCTGGCGGCGGGATGCGCGGGCTACGCGGCGGCGCTCGTGGTGGCCACCGGCGCGCTCGTGCTCGGATCGCCCTGGATCGGCGCCGTCGCACTGCTCGCCGCCGGGGCGTGCGGCCCGCTGCTGACCGGCGGGTTCAGCTCGTTGACCAGCGGCCTCGGCGCGAGCCCCGAACGCGCCCGCGGGATCGACACCCTCACCTACGGCGTCGCGGGGACCGCCGGACCCGCGGTGGTTGCGGGCGTGGCCGCCCTGACCTCGCCCGCGACGAGCCTGCTCGTCCTGGCGGCCGCGGTGGCGCTGGCCGCGATCGGCGCCCGATGGCTGCCGGTCCCCAGGGCATCGCGCGCTGCGGCGCCGCGCCACCGGGGGAAGCCCGTGCTGCTGACCGTGCGGCCGCTGCGGCGGGTCACGGTGACCACGGCCGTCTGCGCCGCGACTGGCGGCATGTTGGCGGTGCTCGCCGTCCTGCTCGTTGGGCCCGTCACGGGTCGTCCGGCCGACGGCGCGTGGCTGGTCGGCGCCGTGGGGTTGGGCACGCTCATCGGGTCCTCGGCGCTGGCGCTGCGGCCGCTGACCGGCGAGCCCGTCCGCGCCTCGCTCGTCTTGTCCGCTGCGCTGGCCGTCGCCTATCTGCTCGTCGCGGTGGCACCGGGGTATGCGCTTCTGCTGGGCGCGTGCACGTTGGTCGGCCTGCTGACCGGCCCGTGGGTCACCGCGACGCTCGCCGCGCGCGAGGCCCACGCCCCGCCGGGTCGACGGGCCGAGGTGTACGCGGGCATGGCGGGCTGGAAGATCGCCGCCGCCTCCGCGGGCACCGCGATCGCCGGACTCCTGGCGGGTGTGCCACCGCGGGTGACGCTGGCGGCGGCCGCCGGGCTGGTGCTCGTCAGCGTCGTCGCCATGGGCCTCGACCGGCACCGCCGCTGAGCCCGACATTTCTCGCTGAGAACAGGCACCATGGGGACATGCCCGATGACCCGTTCGGTGATGCGTTCGGCCCGCTCGGCCCGCTGGTCGGCCGCTTGCTGGGCGACCTCGGTTCGCTCGACCTCGGCGACCTGCGTCCGCCGCCGGGCGCCAGGGGCACGCACGGCCTCAACCGGTTCGGCCGCGACCTGACGGCCGACGCCCGCGCCGGACTGCTCGACCCCGTGATCGGCCGCGACGACGAGATCGACCAGGTCATCGAGGTGCTCGCCCGCCGCACCAAGAACAACCCGGTGCTGCTGGGCGACCCGGGCGTCGGCAAGACCGCGATCGTGGAGGGCATCGCCCGGCGCATCGCCGACGGCGAGGTGCCTGCCGCGCTGCGCGAGGTCCGGCTGGTGGCGTTGGATCTCGCGGGCATGGTCGCGGGCACCAAGTACCGCGGCGAGTTCGAGGAACGGCTCACCGGGCTGATCCGCGAGATCACCGCGGCCGGCCCGTCGCTGATCGTGTTCGTCGACGAGCTGCACCAGGTGGTCGGGGCGGGCAGCGCCGAGGGCGCGCCGATGGACGCGGGCACCATGCTCAAGCCCGCCCTCGCCCGCGGCGAGCTGCGGCTGATCGGCGCCACCACGATGGAGGAGTACCGCCGCCACATCGAGAAGGACGCCGCGCTGGAGCGCCGGTTCGAGCCGGTCATGGTGCCCGAGCCGACGGTCGAGCAGACCGTGGAAATCCTGCGCGGCCTCCGCGAGCGCTACGAGACCCACCACGGCGTCACGATCACCGACGCGGCGCTGCAGGCCGCGGCCGAGCTGGCCGACCGTTACGTGCGCGACCGCTTCCTGCCCGACAAGGCCATCGACCTGGTCGACCGCGCCGCGGCCCGCGCCGGGCTGCGCGCGCCGGACGCGGGCGTCTCCCCCCAGGTCGAGCAGCTCACCCGCGCCCGCGACGTGGCCGTCGACGCCGAGGACTACGAGCGCGCGATGGTGCTCACCCGCGAGCTGGAGAAGCTCGGCAGCGACACCGGCGCCCCGTCGATGAGCAAGAAGCCGCGGATCACCGCGGACGACATCGCGCAGATCGTGGCGCGGCGCACCGGGATCCCCGTCGCCGAGCTGGGCGCGGCCGAGCGCGACCGGCTGCTGCGCCTTGAGGAGCTGCTGCACCGGCGCATCGTCGGGCAGGACGAGGCCGTCGAGGCCGTCGCCGACGCGGTGCGCAGCGGCCGGGCCGGGCTCGGGCACCCCGGGCGGCCGGTCGGGTCGTTCCTGTTCCTCGGCCCCACCGGCGTGGGCAAGACCGAGCTGGGCCGGGCGTTGGCCGAGGCGCTGTTCGGCTCGCCCGACAAGCTCGTGCGGCTCGACCTCTCCGAGTACACCGACCGATCGGCTGTCACCCGCATGATCGGCGCCCCGCCCGGCCACATCGGCTACGACGACGCGGGCCAGCTCACCGAGGCCGTGCGCCGCGACCCGTACACCGTCGTGCTGCTCGACGAGATCGAGAAGGCGCACCCCGAGGTCGCCGCGCTGCTGCTGCAGGTGCTCGACGCCGGGCGGCTCACCGACGCGCACGGCCGCACGGTCGACTTCCGGCACGCCATCGTGATCATGACGAGCAACGTGGGCGCCGACCGGATCCTGGCCGCCGAAGAGCTGGAGGACGTGCGCGAGGCCGTCCTCACCGAGGCGCGGTCCCGACTGCGGCCCGAGCTGGTGGGCCGGGTCGACGAGGTCGTGCTGTTCGCCCGGCTCACGCGCGCCGAGCTGCGGCGCATCGTCGGCCTGCTGCTCGAGGAGACCCGCGAGCGGTTGCGTGCCCGCGGCGTCGAGCTCGTGGTGGACGACGCGGCCGCCGACCTCTTGGCCGGGCTCGGCCTGCGGCCGGAGCTGGGCGCGCGCCCGCTGCGGCGCACGGTCAGCCGCGAGGTGGAGCGGCGCCTGGCCCGGATGCTGTTGTCCGGCGAGATCGGGCCAGGCACGACGGTGCGGGTCACCGAGGCGAACGGCGAACTGGTCGTGAGCGGAAACGAGGGCTAGAGCACTCGTTTCCGCTCACGACCCGGTTTGCTCCTGGTAGACGCGCCCGCCCCAGGTGGCCTGGGCTCCCAGGTCGCCGATCCGGTACACGGTCGCCGCGGTGCCGAGCGCGAGCACCGCCGTCACCACGGCCAGGCCGAGCGCGAGCACCCGCTGCCGCCCGGCCACGGCCAGCGCGGCGGTGCTGCCGGTCGCCTCCTGCACGACCGTGCGGTCGGCGCGGCGATGCAGCAGCACGAAGGCCGCCACCGCGATCATCAGCGGCGCCATCCAGAACTTGAGGTAGTCGCCCGCGGAGGCGTGCAGCTGGATCGCAGCGCTGTGCGGCAGCGCGTGCTCCAGCGCCTCGCCTGACTGCTCGGCGACGACCGTGCACACCGTCGCCACCACCGATGTCACCACGACGAGCGAGCCGTAGCGCCGCCGCGCCGCTGCGGACGCCACGACGAGGAGCGATCCGAGGACGGCGAGCGGCACCAGCACGACCGTCGCGTGGACGACGAGCGGGTGCAGGGGAAGACCGCCGATGAACGAAGGCATGGGCAGATCCTGGCGGTTCGTCCTGAGGACGAGCTGAGCGGGCAAAAACTCTTACTCAGAGCTATCGTGACGACATGAGCACCGCCGACGAGCTGATGGGCCTCGCTGCGGGCCTGCGCCGAGTGGTCCGCAGGCGCCTGCGGGCCGAGCTGCCCGGCCCCGCGCTGCGGGGGGCCCAGGTCGAGCTCCTGCAGCTCGTGGAGGCCGAGCCGGGGGTGGGCGTCGCCGCGGCCGCGCGCAGCCTGCACCTCGCGGGCAACACCGTAAGCACGCTGGTCAACCAGCTGGTCGCGGCCGGGATGGTGTGCCGCGCTGTCGACCCGGCCGACCGGCGCGCCGCACACCTCACGCTCACCGACGAGGCGTGCGGCCGCCTCGCGCGGTGGCGGTCGGCGCGGCGCGTGCTCGTCGCCGACGCGATGGCCCGGCTGACCGACGGCGACGTCGCCGCCGTGGAGGCCGCCCTGCCCGCGTTGAAGAACCTCATCAGGGAGCTTGAACCGTGACCGACACCACGGCCGTGCGCTGCGTCGGGCTGCGGCAGGTCTTCGGGGAGACCGTCGCGGTCGACGGCCTGGATCTGGAGGTCGAGACCGGCGAGGTCTTCGGGCTGCTGGGCCCCAACGGCGCCGGGAAGACCACCACGATCCGGCTCATCACCACCCTGCTGCCCGCCCCGCCGGGCGCGATCACCGTGCTCGGGCTGGACGTCGCGCGGCGCAAGATGGCGGTGCGGCGCCTGCTCGGCTACCTGCCCCAACAGCTGTCCGCCGACGCCACGCTCACCGGCCGGGAGAACGTGGCGCTCTTCGCCCGCCTCTTCGACGTGCCCCGCCGGGAACGCGCCGCCCAGGTGCAGGCGGTGCTCGACGCCGTCGACCTCGGCGACGTCGCCGACCGGCTCGCCAAGACCTACTCCGGCGGCATGGTCCGCCGCCTGGAGCTGGCGCAGGCCCTGGTCAGCGCGCCACGGGTGCTGATACTCGACGAGCCGACGGTCGGGCTCGACCCGATCGCCCGCGACGGCGTGTGGGAGCGCATCCACGAGATCCGCCGGGGCACGGAGACATGCGCGAAGTCCGTGCTGCCCGCCGCACCGCCGGTCGCCTCGGCTGAACGGAGCTTGCGCAGTGATCATCGACGCTGAGCCCGGACCGTTCACGACCGTCGCCACGACGGTCTCCCGGGTCGCGACGATGTGCCTCGTCGAGCTGCAGAAGCTGCGCCACGACCGCACCGAGCTGATCACCCGCGCGGTCCAGCCCGCGCTGTGGCTGCTCGTGTTCGGCAACGTGTTCACCCGCCTGCACGCGATCCCGACCGGCAACGTGCCCTACCTCGACTACCTGGCGCCGGGGATCCTCGCCCAGTCCGCGCTGTTCATCGCGATCTTCTACGGCATCCAGATCATCTGGGAGCGCGACGCGGGCGTGCTGGCGAAGCTCCTGGTCACGCCGACGCCGCGGGTCGCGCTCGTCGCGGCGAAGGCCTTTGCGGCGGGCATCCGGGCCGTCGCGCAGGCCGTCATCGTGCTGGTGCTCGCGCTGCTGCTGGGCGTAGGGCTGTCCGCCAACCCGCTGCACTGGCTGGGCGTCGTCGTGGCGATGCTGCTCGGCGCGGCGTTCTTCTGCTGCCTGTCGATCTCGATCGCCGGGCTGGTGCTGTCCCGCGACCGGCTGATGGGCATCGGGCAGGCGATCACGATGCCGCTGTTCTTCGCCTCCAACGCGCTTTACCCCGTTGAGCTCATGCCCGGATGGCTGCAAGTGATCAACCACATCAACCCGCTGAGCTACGAGGTCGACGCGCTGCGCGGGCTGCTCATCGGCACCCCCGCGCGCCTGTGGCTGGACTTCGCGGTGCTGGTCGGGTCGGCCGCGCTGATGATCGCCGGGGCGTCGGCGTTGCTGCCGCGGCTGGTGCGCGGCTGACCCGACGCGTAGGTTCGGCGCGGTGGCCGTCAAGCCCTTCGCGTCGTCCGGCGACCTCGCCGCCAAGCAACAGTCCCTCGAGGTGCTCGCCGACGGCGTCTACGCGCTGACCGCAGAGGGCGACCCCAACGTCGGGGCCGTCGAGGGCGAGGACTTCCTCGTCTGCTTCGAGGCGATGGCCACCCCCGTCGCGGCCCGGAAATGGCTCGCCGTCCTCCGCGAGCACACCGACAAGCCGGTGCGCTACCTCGTCCTCTCGCACTACCACGCCGTGCGTGTGCTGGGCGCCAGTGCCTTCGACGCCGACGTGATCGTCGCGCACGAGAAGACCCGCGAGCTGGTCGCCGAGCGCGGCAAGCAGGACTGGGCGTCGGAGTTCGCGCGCATGCCCCGCCTCGCCGAGCAGGCCGACTCCGTGCCCGGGCTCACCTGGCCAACGCTCACGTTCTCCGACCGTCTGACGATCGATCTCGGCGGCGAGCGCGGCGATCTCGTGCTGCAGTACTGCGGGCGCGGGCACACCGAGGGCGACATCGTCGGCTGGCTGCCGCGCCAGAAGGTGCTCTTCGCGGGCGACCTCGTCGAGGCCGAGGCCGCGCTCTACACGGGCGACGCGTTCCACCGCGAGTGGGCGTCGTCCACATTGGATGCCGTCGCCGCGATCGGCGCGGAGGCGCTGATCGGCGGGCGGGGCGCGGTGAGCCGCGGGCGCGCGGCCGTCGATGCGGCGATCGCGCAGACCCGCCACTTCCTCGACGTCATGATCCGTGAGGTCGGGGCCGCGGCGGCCCGCGGCGGCGCGTTGAAGGACGCGTTCGACGCCTGCCACGCCGCCCTTTCCGAGCAGTACGGGCGGTGGCCGATCTTCGAGCACTGCCTGCCGTTCGACGTGTCGCGGCTGTGGGACGAGCTGTCCGGGATCGAACGGCCGGTCATCTGGACGGCCGAGCGGGACCGGGAGGTCTGGGCGCAGCTCCAGACATGACGGGCTGGCCGCACGATCCCGTGCTCGTCGTCGGGGCCGGGCCGGTCGGGCAGACGACGGCGCTGCTGCTCGCGCGCTGGGGCGTGCCCTCGGTCGTGCTGGACCGCCGACCCCAACGGGACCTCGTCGGCTCCAAGGCCATCTGCCAGCAGCGCGACGTGCTCGACATCTGGGCGTCGGTCGGGGCGGGCGAGCAGATCGCGGCAGAGGGCGTCACGTGGACGACTGCGCGCACGTTCCACCGCGACCGTGAGCTGTTCGCGCACACGTTCGCCGACGCGGGCCGCTCGCCGTTCCCGCCGTTCGTGAACCTCTCCCAGTCGCGCACCGAAGAGATCCTCGACGCGCGGATCGCCGCCGAGCCGCTGGTCGACGTGCGGTGGGGTTGCGAGGTCACGGACCTCGCCGCGCACGCGGCCCCGTTCACCGTGCTCTGCACCGGTGCCGCCGGGGCGCTGCGGGGCACCCTCGGCGTCACGTTCGACGGGGTGTCGTTCGACGACCGCTTCCTCATCTGCGACATCCGCACCGACCTGCCGAGCTGGGCGACGGAGCGGCGCTTCTTCTTCGACCCGGAGTGGAACCCGGGCCGTCAGGTACTCGTGCATGCGTGCCCCGACTCGACGTTCCGCATCGACTGGCAGGTGCCGCCCGAGTACGACCTCGACGCCGAGGTCGCGACGGGTGCCTTGGACCGGCGCATCCGGGCGATCATCGGGGAACGCGCGTACGAGATCGTCTGGATGTCGGTGTACCGGTTCCACTCCCGGGTCGCGAACCGGCTCCGGGTGGGGCGCGTGCTGCTCGCGGGCGACGCGGCGCACGTCGTGTCGCCGTTCGGCGCGCGGGGGCTCAACTCCGGGGTGGCCGACGCCGAGAACGCCGCCTGGAAGATCGCGCACGTCGGCCACGGCTGGGCACCCGAGGAGCTGCTTTCGACCTACCACGCCGAGCGGCACGCCGCGGCCGTCGAGAACGTCGCGGTGACGACGGCGACGATGGACTTCCTCGTCCCGCCCGACGCCGACCGGGCCGCGTTTCGCGCCGACGTCCTCGCCCGCGCCGTCGACGATCCCGCCGCCCGCGCGCTCGTCGACTCCGGCAGGCTCGCCGAGCCGTTCTGGTACACCGACTCCCCGCTGACCACCCCGGACGCGACCCGGCCGTTCGGCGGCCGTCCGCCCCGCGGCGCGGTCCCGCCCCCCGGCCCCGGCGTGCTGGTCCCGGACGTGCCGGTGCGGTGCGCGCCCCCCTCGTTGCAGCAGGGTGACCCTCCTGTCGTTGAGTGGCAGCAGGGTGACACTCCTGCAACCCAGTCGCGGCGGGGGCGCCCTGCCGCGATCGGGCGCCACCCCGACAGGCTGCGCGAGCTCGCCCGGGAGGGCTTCCTCGTCCTGCTCGCCGACGGCGCCGACCACCTCGCTGCGGAGGCCGCCGCCAGGGCCGTCGCCGCACCGGTCCGGGTGGCGGCGATGGCCGCGCTCGATCCCGCCGTCACAACCGCCCTCGGCGCCCGCCCCGGCGAGGCGTGGGTGCTGCGGCCAGACGCGCACGTCGCCGCCGTCGTCCCGGCAGCCCAGCTCACCACCGCACTGCGCCGTGCTCTCGGCCACCCATCGGAAGGAGAACGACCGTGCCGTACTACCGCCGCTGCGGTGACATCCCCCCGAAGCGCCACACCCAGCACCGCCGCCCCGACGGCCGCCTCTACGCCGAGGAGCTGATGGGCGAGGAGGGGTTCTCCTCGGACTCCTCGCTGCTCTACCACCTCGGCCTGCCGTCCGCGGTCGTCGACGCCACCCCGTGGGAGCTGCCCGACCAGGCCACCACCGAGAACCGCCCGCTGCTGCCGCGGCACCTCAAGTTGCACGAGCTCTTCCCCGGTGAAGACTGGAAGGCGCTCGACGCCGTCACCGGGCGGCGGCTCGTGCTGGGCAACGGCGACGTACGGATCTCCTACGTCGTCGCGGGCGAGGCGAGCCCGCTCTACCGCAACGCGATCGGCGACGAGTGCGTGTACGTCGAGGCAGGCACCGCGACCGTCGAGACCGTCTTCGGCACGCTCGCCGCCCGCCAGGGCGACTACGTGCTGCTGCCCCGCGCCACGGCACATCGCTGGGTGCCCGCAGGCGGCGACAACCCCGAACCGCTGCGGCTCTACGTGATCGAGGCCAACTCGCACATCGCCCCGCCGAAGCGCTACCTCTCCCGGTTCGGTCAGTTCCTCGAGCACTCCCCGTACTGCGAACGCGACCTGCACGGTCCCGCGGAACCGTTCCTGGTCGAAGGTGAGGACGTGGAGCTGCTGGTCAAGCACCGGGGCGCACGGGGGATCACCGGCACCCGCTACGTGCTGCCGACCCACCCGTTCGACGTGGTCGGCTGGGACGGATGCCTCTACCCGTACACGTTCAACGTGGCCGACTTCGAGCCGATCACGGGCCGGGTGCACCAGCCGCCGCCGGTGCACCAGGTGTTCGAGGGCCAGAACTTCGTGGTCTGCAACTTCGTGCCGCGCAAGGTCGACTACCACCCGCTTGCCATTCCGGTGCCCTATTACCATTCCAATGTGGACTCCGACGAGGTGATGTTCTACTGCGGCGGGAACTACGAGGCGCGCAAGGGTTCCGGCATCGGCCAGGGCTCGATCAGCTTGCACCCCGGCGGGCACACCCACGGTCCGCAGCCCGGCGCGGTCGAGCGGGCGCTGGGCGCGGAGTTCTTCGACGAGCTCGCCGTCATGGTCGACACGTTCCGCCCGCTGGAGATCGGCGAGGGCGGTCGGGCGAGTGAGGACACCGGTTATCCGTGGACCTGGTCGGGGCGGGGCCCGACCCCTTGATCCGATTCGTGTGGTTGGTGGGAGCGGCGCTGCTCGCCGGATGCACCACCCCGACGCCCGCTCCGCCCACCGCCGCACCGTCGTCGTCCGCCGCGCCCGCCCCGCCGACCGCGGCTCCGCCCACCGCGGCGCCGAACCCGTCCGCCGCGCCCGCACAGGATCCGCTCGTGTTCTTCCGCGCCCAGGAGGAGACCTGCAAGCAGCACGCCGCGCAGCTCGGCATCACCGCGGTGGAGGCCGAGCGGTTCCGCGACGCGAAGGTCGTGCGCGACCTCGGCGACGGGGCCACCGAGATCGAGGACGGCCGCGGCACCCGGCTCGTCGTCGTTCCCGGCCGCGGCGTCGTCCTGCCCGCCTCCGGCCGCCCGACCGACGTCATGCCCCCGCCGTACGGCTTCACCTGCTCGGAAAAGATCTTCGTCGGCGCGGCCGCTGATTGATCAGCCGCTAGCCTGGCCGCGTGACCAGCCCAGGACGTGGCGGCGTGATCGGTGTCGGCCTGACGTGGGCGGCCCGCTGGAGTGCCCGCGCGCTGCTCGTCGCGGCCGGGATCTGGCTGCTGGGCTTCGTCGTCGGCCAGCTGTGGACGGTCGTCTTCCCCACGCTGCTCGCCGTCGTGCTGGCCACGGTGCTCTGGCCACCCGCTGCGTTCCTGCGCCGCCACCGCTTCCCGCCCGCGCTCGCCGCGGCCGTCGTCGTGATCGTCGGGATCGTCGTGATCGGGCTGCTGATGGCCCTCGTCGGCTCGGCCGTGTCGAGCGCCATGCCGCAGATCGTCCGCAGCGTCATCACGGGCGTCCAGACCGTACGGGACTGGTTCGCGGGCCCGCCGCTCAACCTCGCCGAAAGCCAGCTCAACGCGCTGGTCCAGCAGGTGACGACGCGCATCCAGGAGAGCGTGTCGACGATTGCCGCGGGTGTGCTCGCGGGCGTCGGCTCGATCGCGTCCGGGGTGATCACGGTCGTCCTGGTGCTCATCCTCACGTTCCTGTTCGTCAAGGACGGCCCGCGGTTCCTGCCGTGGGTGAGCACCGTCGCGGGCCCGAGCGCGGGTGGGCACCTCGCGGAGGTGCTGCGCCGGATCTGGGTCACGGTCGGGTCGTTCATCCGGCAGCAGGCCGTCGTCAGCCTCGTTGACGCGGTGCTCATCGGCCTCGGCCTCGTCATCGTGGGCGTGCCCCTAGCGCTCCCGCTGGCCGTACTGACGTTCCTCGGCGGGTTCATCCCGATCATCGGAGCGTTCGTGGCGGGCGCGGTCGCGGTGCTCGTCGCGTTGGTGAACAACGGGTTCTCGGCGGGCGTGACCGTGCTGGTGATCGTCGTGGCGGTGCAGCAGATCGAGGGCAACGTGCTGCAGCCCGTGCTGCAGTCGCGCGGGCTCGGGCTGCACGCTGCGGTCGTGCTGCTCGCGATCACCGCGGGCAGCACGCTCTACGGCATCGCGGGCGCGTTCCTCGCCGTGCCGGTGACCGCGGCGGCCGCCGTGGTGCTGCGCTACCTCGGCGAACAGATCGACGTGCGGACCGTGCCCGAGCCCGAGTCCACCGTGGATCCCGATCCGGAGCTAGGCTCCGCGCCATGAGTGCTGTCGAGGACATCCTCGCCCAGATCCCGCTGGACCAGCTGGCGGGCCAGCTCGGCGTCAATGAGCAGCAGGCCGAGCAGGCGGCGCGCGCCACGCTCCCCGCGTTGCTGGGCGGTATCCAGGCCAACACCGAAGACCCTGGTGGCGCGGCGTCGTTCGCCCAGGCCGTGCAGCAGCACGACGCGTCGTTGGTCGAGGGCGGCGTGGACCTGAACGAGGTCGACCCCCAGGACGGGCAGAAGATCGTCAACCACGTCTTCGGCGCCCAGCAGGACCAGGTCGTCCAGCAGCTCGGCGGCCTGGGCGGCGTCGGCGGTTCGGGACTGATCCAGAAGCTGCTGCCGATCCTCGCCCCGATCGTGATGGCCTACCTGGCCAAGCAGCTCACCGGCGCCACGTCGAACGTCGGCCCGGGCGCAGGCGCCGACGGCGGCCTCGGCGGCCTCCTGGGCGGAGTGCTGAGCGGAGTGCTCGGCGGCGGCGGCGCTCCGGCGCAGCAGCAGGGCGGGCCTGACCTCGGTTCGATCCTGGGCGGCCTGCTGGGCGGCGGCACTCGCCGCTAGACCACCACGCGCCTGGACCACCACGCGCTAGACTACCACGCGCCTGGACCACCACGCGCCGGGACCACCACGCGCCTAGACCACCACGCGCATCGGGCGGCCGCGGGCGTCGCGCTCGTCGCCGAGCACCTCGGCCGCACCGCGCGCCCACCGCGCCGCCGACCACGCGACGGCCAGCGCGTCCAGCACGTCGTCGAGGCGGGCGACCGGGGGCAGGTCGCCCAGCGCCACCGCCGGGTCCACCCACCGGGCGAGCGCCGCGATCCGCTGTCCGGCGCCGCGGGCGGACTTCTTCGGCGCGAAGTCCGTCGCGGGCGCGAGCGTGCGCAGCGCGAGCTCGGGATGCACCTCGACGACCCGGTCGGGTAGCGCGACCGCGTCCCATTCGGCGATCTTCGGCACGATGTGGAACGTCTGCAGGCTGATCGCCCGGCCGGTGAGCGTGCGCGCCACCGCGCACGCCTGTGCGTAGTCCGGCGCGGCGAGCACCTCGCGCGGTGGCGCCGGGAACACCGACGAACGGGCGCGGCCCAGCCGAGCCGCGGTGAGCGTGTCGCAGGCGCGACGGGCGCGACCAGCAGGCAGCCCGAGCGGGATGTCGACGCCGACGGCCGCGCAGTGCCGGGTCGCCGCGAGCACCGCCGCCGCGTCGGGCTGCACCGACCACCGCACCCCGGCATCCGACACGACGGCGATCACCCAGCCGCCCGGCACCCCGTCCACGCCCGCGATAGGGCAGGATCTTGTGGCGTGCGCGTCCACATCGGGTCCGACCACGCAGGCTTCGAGTTGAAGTCCCACCTCATCGGCCACCTGGCCAGTCTGGGCCACGACGTCGTCGACGTCGGCCCCGCCACCTACAACGCGGGCGACGACTACCCGCCGTACTGCATCGCCACGGGCCTCGCGGTGCTCGCCGATCCCGGGAGCCTCGGCATCGTCATCGGTGGCTCGGGCAACGGCGAGCAGATCGCCGCCAACAAGGTGCCCGGCATCCGCGCCGCGCTGGCCTGGAACCTGGACACCGCGAAGCTGGCGCGCCAGCACAACAACGCCCAGGTCGTCGCGATCGGAGCCCGGCAGCATTCGCCGGAGGACGCGGCGGCGCTCGCCGAGGCCTTCGTCGCGGAGCCGTTCAGCGAGGACCCGCGCCACGAGCGGCGCATCGCCATCCTCGACGAGTACGAGAAGACGCACGAGCCGCCCGCGCTGCCGGATGCCTGAAGGCCACACCCTGCACCGGCTGGCGCGGCGGCACCGCACGCGCTTCGCAGGCAAGGAGGTGTCGGTGACAAGCCCGCAAGGCCGGTTCGCCACCAGCGCCGAAATCGTGGACGGGCTGGTGCTGCGACGCGCCGAGGCGCACGGCAAGCACCTGTTCCATCACTACGGTCCCGATCTCGTCGTGCACGTCCACCTGGGGCTGTACGGGAAGTTCTCCGACGTCGCGCTGCCGGTCGATCCGCCGCGCGGGCTCGTCCGCATGCGGATCGTGGGCCCGACGCACTACGGCGACCTCCGTGGCCCCACCGCCTGCGAGCTGATCACGGAGGCCGAGGCGTCCGCCATCCACGCCCGGTTGGGCGATGACCCGCTGCGGCCCGACGCCGACCCCGACCGCGCCTGGGCACGGATCTCCCGCTCCCGCGCGCCGCTGGCCACCCTGCTGATGGACCAGAAGGTGATCGCGGGCGTCGGCAACGTCTACCGGGCCGAGGTGCTGTTCCGCCACGGGCTCGACCCGCTCCTGCCGGGGCGCGGTCTGCGCCGTGAGCAGTGGGATGCGGTGTGGGCCGACCTCGTGGCGCTGATGCGCGACGGCGTGCGCCGCGGCAAGATCGAGACGCTGCGGGCCGAGCACGCCCCGCCGCCGTGTGGCCCCGGTGAGCGGTGCGCGCGCAAGGTCTACGTCTACCGGCGGGCGGGGGAGCCGTGTGTCGTCTGCGGCACGTCCGTGGCCCGTGAGACCCACCTTGCGCGAAACCTCTTCTGGTGCCCCGCCTGCCAACCCGCCGCGGCCTGACCCGCGGCTCACACGCCGTGTGCGTGCGGCCCCGGACAGTGTGTGCGCGCTACCAGTCGCCGCCGCCCCCGCCGCCCCAGTCACCGCCGCCGAAGTCGCCGCTGCCCCAGTCGCCGCCGCCCTGGTCGCCGCCGCCCTGGTCGCCCCAGCCGCCACCCTGATCAGCGCCGCCCGGGTCGCCCTGGTCGAAGGCGCCCTGATCGGCGTAGCCATCGGCCGCGAGGCCGTCGGCGTAGCCATCGGCGTACGCCACCCCGGACATGCCGGAGAACATCGAGCTGAACAGCAGCGCGGACCCGACGCCCCACGCGCCGCCGATCAGCGCCGAGCGCCACCACGGCTCGGAGTACCAGCCCTGCGGCACGGGGCGCCCGGCGACGGTTCCGCCCGGGTAGTAGTGGCGGTTGCGGCCCGACGGGTTGGGCGAGGCGCTGTAGGCGTGCCCGTCGACGTCGACGGTGCGGTCCTCGCTCACCGCGCCCGCCCGCCCCTGCCCCGGCAGCGACGGAAGCTCCGGCCCCGGGTCGAGGCCCATGGTGGTGCGGGCGGCTCGCACGTAGTAGAGCCCCTCGAACGCGGTCTCGGTGACCTGCCGAGCCTGCGCGACGCTCTGCACCTGATCCATCTGCCCGCCCGCGGCGTTGTAGCGCTCGGCGGCGTCGGCCAGCGCCTGCTTCGATGCGGGGTCGGTGCCGGTGAGCGCGAGCACCTGACCGCCGAGCCGCTCGACCCAGCGGCGGGCGTCGGCGCGGGCGTCGTCGAGCTCACGGGCTTTGGTCACCGACCGTTGTCTGACCAGCCACACCACTCCCGCGATCACGACCAGGAGGACGATCAGCGTCGCGACTGTCATGTCCCGAGTGTGCCCTTTCTGGGGCCCGCCGGTGCCGGGTCCACGCCGGCTGGCACGGCCGACGTGGACCCGAGGCCGGTCGGGGGAGGGGTTCTGACCGGCCGGGAACGGACACACTTCCGGGATTCCCGCGTCGTCGCCCGTTCCCCGGCAGTCCACTCGCCGGTCGCTTCCGAATCGTTACCGACGAGTCGGCGCGCCGCCGCCTTCGCGAAAATGACAGTGCTGTGATTTACCGTGGGGGCATGGAGACGACGAACACCGGTTGGTGGAGCTGCCTCGGCTGCGGGGTTGACGCGGAGCTGCCGGAGGCGGCCCCCGTTGGTTACGAGGTGCCGTGCCCCGACTGTGCGGAGGCGATGGTGCTCTGGCGGGAAGGAGCGCTCGCGGCGGCGTAGCTCCGCTCATTCCAAGAATCGGGCCATGAGCACCTCATCGACATATCGCCCGTCGAGCAGGAACTCCGTGTGGAGCACCCCTTCCTCGACGAAGCCGCACCGCGAGTAGAGCCGTCGGGCCACGGCGTTGGTGCCGAGCACCCGCAGCGAGACCTTGCGTGCGCCGCGGCGCTCCGCCTCCGCGACGGCCGCCTCGACCAGAGCCCCGCCGACGCCCTGTCCCGCGACGCCGGGATCGACGGCCAGGCCGTTGATCTCCAGCACATGCGCGTGCGACGGCACCGGAAGCGGGTTGCGGAGCCTGGCGTAGCCGACGACGCCACCATCGAGCACGGCGACGATCGTGTCGCCCGGGTCCTCGTCGGGGCGGAAGAACGGCCGGCCTTCGGTGGGCACACCCGCGGGGCTGTTCGCCGTTGTCCAGGTCACCGCGTCGATGGCCGCGAGCGCCGCCGCGTCGTCCGGCCGCCCGACCCGGATCTCGATCACAGTGCAGGCTAGCGCCGAGCGCGAACACCGCTGCGCCCGAACGGTGATCGTGGCAGCGTGTCCGGCGTGCGTGACTTCCGCTTCTCGTACAACGTCTTCGGCCTCGGCACGCGGGCGGAGTTCCTCGACGTCTGCCGCGGCGGCGAGCGCGCGGGCTACGACACGGTGTTCGCCACCGATCATCTCGGCAGCCCCGCGCCTTTCCCGCTCTTGGTCGCCGCGGCGGCCGCCACGGAGCGGCTACGCGTGGGCACCCTCGTCCTCAACACGCCGTTCTGGAACCCGAGCCTGCTGGCCCGCGAGATCGCCACCACCGATGTGCTCACCGACGGCAGGCTGGAGATCGGCCTCGGCGCCGGGCACATGAAGTGGGAGTTCGACGAGGCCGGGATCCGGTGGGAGCCGTTCGGGGCCAGGGTCGCCGGGTTGCGCTCGATGATCGAGCGGTTGCGCGGCGAGTTCGCGGCCGAGGGCTACCCGCAACAGGAGGCGCTGCGAGAACAGTTCGGCGTGGCCCCGCTACGTCCGGTGCAGCGCACCGGTTTCGGGGGCCTCGGCCCGCCGCTGATCGTCGGCGGCACCGGCGAACGGGTGCTGCGGGTGGCGGGCGAGTTCGCCGACATCGTCGCCGTGGCGGGCGCGCTCCAGTTGAAGGGCATGCCGCCGGGCACGATGCGGATCGCCACCGACGTCGAGACCGACGAGCGGGTGCGCTTCGCCCGCGCGTGCGTCGGTGACCGTGACGTCGAGTGGCACGTCCTCGTCCAGGCCGTCGTGCCCGCCGACGACCGCGAGGCCGCGGCCTCCGGCCTGGCCGAGCGTTTCGGGAACGTCATGTCGGCCGCGGAGATCCTCGCCACCCCGTTCGTCCTCCTCGGCACGGTCACGGAGATGGCGGACCAGATGCGGCGCAACCGTGAGCGCTACGGCTTCAGCTACTACACCGTCCACGGGCCGTTCCGGGAGGCGTTCGCGCCCGTGATCGAAAGGCTTCGCTAGCGATGCATCGACAGCGGCTCGACGCGTTGGAGGCCGTGTGGCGGCGGTGGGCCGACGTCGGCGGCGGCCTCACCGACGCCGAGTGGTCGTCGCCGTCCCGGTGCGCCGGGTGGGACGTGGCCGCGCTCTTCGCGCACGTCGGCCCGTTCGCGCACGCCGTGCTCGACCCGCCGCAGGCCCACGGCGGCGATCCGGTCACCGCCGTCGACATCCTGCGCGGGTTCAACGCCCCGAGCGGGGTCGCACACGCGATGGCCGATCAGGTCGCGGACGGCGCCGTGACCCTCGCCGCCCAGGTGGGACGGCCCGGCCTGGTCGCGTTCTTCGCCGACGGCGGGCCGCGCGGGATCGCCGCGCTTCGCCACCGGGCCGCCGACGGCCTCGTGCTCTGGCCCGCGGCCGGGGTGACGACCTGGGCCGAGGCGGTCCGCATCGTGTTGTTGGAGTCCGTGGTGCACCTGCTCGACGTCCTCGACGGGCTCGGCCGCGCGCCGGACGTTCCCGCCGAGGCGCTCCGCGAGACCGCCCACCTGCTCGCCGATCTCGCCGATCCCGTCGCGCTCATCGAAGCCGCCACCGGCCGCTCGGCGATGTCGCCCTTGCCGGTCCTGCGGTGAGCGACTAACGTACAACCATGTGGTTGTACGTGGCCGCGGACGACCTGTTCCACGCGCTCGCCGACGCCACCCGTCGGGACATCGTCGCGGTGGTGCTGGCCGAGGAGCGGTCGGTCACGGAGCTCGCCCACCGCTACCCGATGAGCTTCGCCGCCGTGCAGAAGCACGTGGCGGTACTGGAGCGGGCGGGGCTGGTGGTGAAGCGCAGGCACGGCCGTGAGCAGCGGGTGCGGGGTGTCCCCGATGCTCTGCGGGAGGCGCGCCGCCTGCTCGACCAGCTCGAGTCCGTGTGGCGGGCACGCATCGACCGCATCGACCAGATCCTCTCGGAAGGGACAGCACCATGACCGTCACCAACGTCGCGAAGGACCCCGAGCGCCGCACGATGACCATCACCGCCGAGTTCGGCGCGCCCGTCGAGCGCGTCTGGCAGATCTGGGCCGATCCGCGCCAGCTGGAGCGCTGGTGGGGCCCGCCGACCTATCCCGCCACCGTCGTCGATCACGACCTCGCCGAGGGCGGAACGATCAACTACTTCATGACCGGCCCTGAGGGCGACAAGCACGCGGGCTGGTGGCGGGTGACCGCCGTCGCGCCACCGCGGCGCCTGGAGTTCGAGGACGGCTTCTCCGACGACACGGGACGCCCGAACCCCGACATGCCCGTCACCGTCATCTGCGTCACCCTCGACGATCGCGACGACGGCGGCACCCGCATGGAGATCACCTCGACGTTCGCAACGGTCGAGGCGATGGAGCAGCTCCTGGCCATGGGCATGGACGAGGGCATGAAGGCCGCGATGGGGCAGATCGACGAGATCCTCGCTTAGGCGGCCACGTCGGCGAACTGGGTGCGGTAGAGCTCGGCGTAGCGGCCTGCCCTGGCCAGCAGCTCCAGGTGGGTGCCGCGCTCGACGACGCGGCCTGCCTCGACGACGAGGATCTGGTCGGCCGCGCGGATCGTCGACAGCCGGTGGGCGATCACGATCGCGGTGCGCCCGGCCAGCGCCTCGCCCAACGCCTCCTGGACGGCGGCCTCGGACGTGGAGTCGAGGTGCGCAGTGGCCTCGTCCAGCACGACGACGCGCGGCCGGGCCAGCAGCAGGCGGGCGATCGTCAACCGTTGGCGCTCGCCGCCGGAGAGGCGGTAGCCGCGCTCGCCGACCACGGTGTCGAGCCCGTCGGGCAACGTCGCGACGAGGTCGGCCAGGCGGGCGCGGCGCAGCACGTCCCACAGCTCGGCTTCCTCCGCGTCGGGCCGGGCGAGCAGGAGGTTTCTGCGCAGCGATTCGTGGAACAGGTGCCCGTCCTGCGTGACGAGCCCGAGCGCGCCGCGGATCGTGTCGAACGCGAGGTCCCGCACGTCGACGCCGCCGATCCGTACCGCGCCCGCGTCGACGTCGTAGAGTCGGGGGAGCAGCGAGGCGATCGTCGACTTGCCCGCGCCCGACGAGCCGACCAGTGCGACCATCTGCCCCGGCTCGGCCCGGAACGTCACCTCGTGCAGCACCTCGTCGCCGCCGCGGGTGTCGAGGCGGGCCACCTCCTCAAGCGACGCGAGCGACACGCGGTCGGCCGCTGGATAGGCGAACCGCACCGCGTCGAGCTCCACCGAGAGCGCGCCGTCGGGCAGCGGCAGGGGCGTCGCGGGCTCGGCGATCAGCGGCGGGAGGTCCAGCACCTCGAAGACGCGCTCGAAGCTCACCAGCGCGCTCATCACCTCGACGCGGGCCGAGGCCAACGACGTCAGCGGGGCGTAGAGGCGGGTGAGCAGCAGGGCGAGCGCGACGACGTCGCCGGGATCGAGCGAGCCCGCCAGCGCCAACCAGCCGCCCAGGCCGTAGACCAGCGCCAACGCGAGCGCGGACACCAGTGTGAGCGCCGAAACGAAGACCCACTGCACCATCGCGGTGCGCACGCCGATGTCGCGCACCCGCGCCGCGCGGGCGACGAACTCGCGCGTCTCGTCCGCAGGGCGCCCGAACAGCTTGATGAGCGTGGCGCCGGGCGCGGAGAAGCGCTCGGTCATCTGCGTGCCCATCGCCGCGTTGTGGTCGGCGGCCTCCCGGTTGAGCGCAGCGAGGCGGCGGCCCATCCGCTTCGCGGGCAATACGAAGATCGGTAGCAGGAGCAATGCCAGCACCGTGACCGGCCACGACAGGCCGAGCATGACGATGAGGGTGAGCGCCAGCGTGACGACGTTACCGACGACGCCCGAGAGCGTGTCGGAGAACGCCCGCTGCGCCCCGATCACGTCGTTGTTGAGGCGGCTGACCAGCGCGCCGGTTCGGGTGCGGGTGAAGAACGCCACCGGCTGGCGCTGCACGTGATCGAACACGGCCGCCCGCAGGTCGAGGATCAGGCCTTCGCCGAGCGTCGACGAGAGCCAGCGCTGGACGATCCCGACGCCCGCCTCCGCGACCGCGATGCCCGCGATGGCGAGCGCGAACCCGATCACCAACGACGCGGGCCCACCGCGGACGATCGCGTCCACCACGCGGCCTGCCAGCACCGGTGTCGCTACCGCCAGCCCGGCACCGAACACGCTGAGCCCGACGAACGCGACGATCCGCCGCCGGTGCGGCCGGGCGAACCGGCCGATCCGGGCCAGCGTGGCCCGCGAGAACGGCCGTCGCTCGTCGGTGCCGTGCGCCGCCTGGTACATCTGATGCCAGGCGACCATCTCCATGCTCATGAACGCACGCTAGGACCTGGAGTCGGCTTCAGGTCAAGCGACCTCGATCACGTCCTGGCCCGGCTGCTTCCGGCACTCCGCGGCGATCCCCCCGCGGCGGCCGCGTTGCTCTCCAGCAGCTTGCGCACAGCGGCCCTGGCGAGCATCAAGACAATGATCAGCAGCGTCACCGAGAAGAAGCCACCGAGCCGCACGCTGTCCCTGAAGACCAGGTGGACGAGCTCCAGCACGACGAACTTGCTGCCGAAGAGCACCAGCCACAACATGAAGGCCACCACCACCTTGCCGAACTGCGTCGACGCGGCCCGGAACCGGGCCTTGACGCGGTTCTTGACGGCGACGACGACCTCGAGCACGCCCTTGAGCAGGATGGCCGTGAGCAGCGAGAGCGTGAACGTCTCGCTGACGACCTGGGGGAAGTACTCGACGAAGAGGTTCAGCACGACGACGTAGACGAAAACGTCGACCACGGCCGCCGCGACCCGCGGGTCCACCGGTGCAGCGGCGTCCTCACCTCGGCCGGACACCCGCCGAATGTAGCCGACACCGCGTCCGACGGTCAGGCTTCGGTCCGAACGGGACCGATCATTCGCATGGACCAAAGACGCAGACACGATCATCGCGAGGCCCACAGCAAAACAACACCGGCTTGCCCACCCTGCTTCACTCCCGGCGCCCCTGTCCCGGACGGTCGCACCGTAAGCCGACCCCACCCGCTCACACCAGGAGCGGAAGGAACCGACGGGACCGGCGGCGCCGTGCGTCTTTCATACCGGTTACGAACCCGATCGAGAGCACATTCGCCACCGTCCGGCACCGCACGAAGATCACCCGCGGGCCCGGCTCGCGGGCGGCTGGCTTGGCGATGGCGTTCAAGCTCATCGAAGCCGCCCAGGACCGCTGGCGGGCGGTGAACGGCCCGCACCTGGTCGCGCTCGTGCGCGCCGGCGCGACGTTCGTCAACGGCAAGCTCGTCGAGCGGCCCAACGACCAGCCCCAACCCGAGGCCGCCTAAAGATCTTCATCCACAGGTCTTGACTATTGCTCTCCTTGCGGGCGGTGAGCAGCTGCAATCGAAGGCTGGCGGCCCGAGGCTCACGCTGCGGTTCAACCGGCTACCGTCACCGCATCCACGCCAGCGGGTCGGACCTGCTCGAACAGGTAGTACAGGTAGTACAGCGCGAGGAGGAACTGGATCGCCAGCGCTACGGCGGGGGCGAAGAACGCCACGGCGATCGTGAGGGCGTACACGATTGTTCCCATCGAGAATCGGGCCAGCGTCGCCCACTGCCGACGGGGTGTGAGTTGGGTGTCGACCAGCCGGTTGCGGTGCACCGCGCGAAACCACACCAGGCTGAACGCGATCGCGGCCAGTGTCAGGTTGACGCTGTAGAGCGCCTCGGCCGTCGACGCGTTCGGCCTGCGACCACGGCGAGCGCGGCCTCCCATTCCGCGCGGGCGCCCGCGCGATCGTCGTGCGCGAGATGGGTGTGGCCCCGGCTCAGGCGGGTCAGCGCTTCCAGTTCCGGTTCGGGGGGCATTTGGTCGGTGTCTGCGATGGCGAACGCGGTGGGGTCGGTCGGGCCTGCACCGAACTGCTCGGCGGCGGCGCGCAGTACCGGGAGGTCCACGCCGGCGTGCGCAGGCCACAACTGTTGGGCGTGGCGCAGGTCGGCCTGCGCGGCCGAACGCTCACCCGCCGCCAGGTGGGTGAGCGCGCCGGCCAGACACAGCCAGGGATCGGCCGCCGCGGTCTGATGTTCGAGTCGGTCCAGCACACTGCCTGCGTCCTCGCGTCCGCTCAGCTCCGCGGCGAGTGCGGCGGGCATGGGGTCACAGATGCTGGTCACGCGCAGGAAGTCCTGCAGGTCGGTGGGCAGCCCGGAGAGGATTTCACCGACCAGGTAGTCGGCCACCGAGCGGTCATCACCGCAGAACTGGGTGAGGAACGCCTCGTGGTCACCAGACGTGGCCAGGCCGAGGGCGGCCAGCCGCAACCCGGCCGCCCATCCCCCGGTGCGCCGGTGCAGGGCCTGCACCTGCTGTGGTGACAGTTGTAGTCCCGTGTTCTCCAGCAGCTCCGCCGTCTGGGGCGGGTGGCTTGCAACGGGGCCCGCCCCGACGACGACGCCACATCGGGCGGCGCGCATCCCAGGGCGGGCCCTCGCGTCAGCGGCGTCGTCAGACGGGCACGCGGACCGCCGTGAGTAGTTCCGGGCCACGGAGTTCCAGGTGCTGGTAGGCGCGGCGACCCCACCACCAGGCTGTGCCGATGCCGCAGGCGACCCCGACCGGGACCGCTACCCAGCTCGCGGCGGGCATGAGTCCGGTCGTGCCCAGCACGAGCAGCACCACGGCTGGGATGGCTGCGGCGCACTGCATCAGCATCAGCGTGAGCCGCCGGGTGATGTTGGAGAGCCCGCCGCCGCTGCGGCCCGTGACGAAGGGGTTGCTGCCTTTCCCGCTCGGGGTCGGGAAGGGGGACTGGACCGACGCCAGCAGCAGGGTGCCCGCTCCGGCGCCCAACAGGGCCGGGGCCAGCGCGAACAGGACGGGGTAGATCTGGGTGGCTGCGGTGAGGGCGGGCAGGATGGTCGCCGCGAGCAGCACGACCGGGCCGACGATCAGCGTCCATGCCCACTGCCTGCCGCGGACGTCGGCCCGCGCGGCGCCCGGCGTGATCAGCGTCTGCCATACCGCCGAGCCGTCGATGCCGTACATGTTGCTCAGCTGCGTCGTCGCGAAGACCACGATCCACAGCGCCGACAGCGCTATTCCTCCGGTCCCGCCGTCCTGGGTCAGGCTGAAGGCGGGCAGCAGCAGTCCGATGAGGATCGAGGTGAGGAGCAGTGTGCGTCGCTGGGCGTCGCGCCGCCACAGGGCGAACTCTTTGCCGATCACCGCGCCCAGCGGGGTGTCGGGCAGCAGGCTGCGGCGAGGAGCGTGGCCCTCCCGGCGTCCGGTCCGGCTCGGGCCCGTGGTGGATCCGGCCGTCGTCAGGCGGCGTACGAGCAGGCGTGACCAGGCCAGGAGGAGCAGCGCGTCGAGTGCGGCGAGCGCGAGCAGCCATCCCGTGGCCATGAGCCAGTGGTGGTCGGCAGCGGCGGCGACGGCGTTGGGGCCCCAGCCGCTGGGCAGGCCGCGCAGCGCGGCGGTGAATGCGGGCGAGGTCTGGCCGACGATGATCGGGCTCAGCTGGTCGAAGACGGCCCGCGCAGGTAGGTAGCCGAGCCCGACGAGGGCGCCGAGCAGCACACCGAGGTCCTTGCCGCGGCGCGATCCGAGCAGGGTGCCGAGACCGGCGGTGACGACGCGCGACAGCAGCACCACGAGCGCGAGCTGGGCCACGACGGCGGTCGCGGCCACGACCGCGGTCGCGAACCCGGCCGGGATCGCGGCCACGAGCAGGCCGCTGAACGCGACGAGGGACACCACGGAGGTCAGGCCCGTCAGTGACGCGCCGAGCAGCCCGGTGGCGAGGCGGTGGGGTCGGATCGGCAGCAGGGCGAAGTTCTCGGGGCGCAGCGTTTCGTCCCCGCCGCCGGTCAGGATCGGGCCGAACAGCCAACCCAGCGTCCAGACGGCGAACAGCGCCGCCGCGATGTCGGTGCCGACGGTGGTCCCGCCGGGGTGGACGGCGATGAGCGCTACGGTGGCCACCGCCGCGGCCAGCCCGGCGAACCCCCCGATGACCAGCGACGCGGCAGCCGCCCCGCGCAGCGTGTTGCGCAGCACGCGCAGCTTCATGCTGATCAGGACGCCAACCACGACAGCCCCTCCCCGCCGCCGACGTGCCCGCCCACGAGGTGGACGAAGGCGTCTTCGAGGCTGCCCGCGCCGCGGACGTCGGCCAGTGAGCCCGCCGCGACGACCTGGCCGCGTGTGATCACCGCGACGTGGTCGCACAGGGTCTCGACCAGCGCCATGACGTGGCTGGACACCACGACCGACCCGCCTGCCGCGACGAACCGCTGCAGGATGGTGCGGATCGTGGACGCCGACACGGGGTCGACGGCTTCGAGGGGCTCGTCGAGCACGAGCAGCTTCGGAGCGTGCATCAGCGCCGTCGCCAGGCCGATCTTCTTGCGCATCCCCGCCGAGTAGTCGATGACCATGGTGCGTTCGGCCTCGGTCAGTTCGAGCACCCGCAACAGCTCGTCGGCCCGTTCGGCGGCCGTGACCCGGTCCAGCCCGCGCAGACGCGCCGTGTAGGTCAAGAGCTCCCGCCCGGTGAGGCGCTCGGGCAAGGAGAGCCCGTCGGGTAGGACGCCGACGAGCTCCTTGGCTCGGACCGGGTCGGCCCACACGTCGCGGCCGAAGATCCGGGTCGTGCCCTCGTCGGGGCGCAGCAGCCCCACGGCCATCGACAGGGCAGTGGTCTTGCCCGCACCGTTGGGGCCAACGAGCCCGAAGAACGACCCTCGCGGCACCGTGAGGGACAGGGCGTCCACGGCGACGGTGGCCGCGAACCTTTTGGTCAAGCCCGTGATCGTCAGCGCGTGGTCCGCGGAGAGCGATTCGGTCACCTGCTGGCATGCGCTGCTGTTGAACTCCTGCACGTCCACCGCTCTCCCTTGCTGCGGCGGCACCGCCGGTCAGCCGCCTGTCCGGGGAAGGGTGCGTGACGGGCGGGCCCGGCACCATCGGCGCGGTAGGACGTTTTCCCACCTCGACCGACAGGGTTTCCTTACCGTCCGGGCTGCTTGAGCACGGCGGTGATCTCCGGGACGGAGATGGTAAGGGCTTTGTGGTGGCGTGACTGCAGAGCGACCTCGCCGGCGACCCGATGGGAGGCCAGGCAAGCGCCAGCCGTCGATCTTGGGCTCACAGGCGTATCCGTCGCTGCGCCATTGATCAGGCAGCTGCGCCTTGGTGGGCGGGTGTTGCCCGGCAGCAGGGATGGTGACTGGGTGCTGCTCGAGCTCCGGGGTGCCCAGGTGGGGCGGCTGGCGCATCCGCCGGAATCTCGAGCAGGGTGACGGGCTGGTCGAGCTGAACTTCGCCGCCACGCCGCCGTTGATCGACCTCAAGGACCGGCTCCGCGCGGCCGGTGTGGACCTCGCCCGTTCTTGGTGGCGATGGGTGACGAGGGCGGCGATCGAGCCCTCGGACAGGTCGCGGCGGTCGCTGACCTGCCATTTGCCGTGAGCCTCGACGAGGACGGCGCGGGCCGGGCGCAGCAGACGATGATCACGGGTGGTCGTCCTACGTCCACCCCACCGCGAAGATCACGATTTGCGGGGCTGAAGTACTACCGTGTCTGAGCCTTCGCGTGAGGAGCATTGTCATGACTGCCACCAGCCCGATAGTCCTTGAGCCTGCAGCACAGCAGGTTGCCTCGGATGCGACAGGATTAGCGGTAATCGCACATGCCAGCCTCGGTGGCCGGTGCCGCTTGCTGGATGAGCTGGCCACGGCGGCGGGCGAAGTCACGATCAACTCCGACACGTCCCTCTGACTTCTCCGCCATCTCCGCCGGAAGGGGGCAATGCCCAATGGAGGACGCCGTGAATGGCCCAATGGAGGACGTCGTGGATGTATCGCCTGCCGGCAGCGGCGGTCAGATCGTGATCGCCGGTGCGGGCTACGCCGGGTTACATGTCGCCTTGCGCCTGACGGCCAAGCTGCGCAACAACCCCGATATGGAGCTGACCCTGGTCGACCGGCACGACTACCACCAGGCGCTTACCGAGCTGCCCCGGGTCGCCGGCGGCACCCGCGCCGCCGACGCGGTGCGCATCCCGCTCCAGGACGTGCTGGCCAAGCGGGTCCGCTTCGTGCAGACCGAGATCAGCGGTTTCGACTTGGCCGACCGGCGGCTGCTCACCGCGGCCGGGCCGATCAGCTGGAGCCGACTGGTGCTGGCGCTGGGTAGCAGGCCCAACGATTTCGCCATCCCCGGCCTGGCCCAACGCGCCCTGTCGCTGTACTCGGCCAGCGACGCCGAACGGGTATGGGCGGCGGTCAACACGGCCCTCGCCGACGCCGCGGCGGCCACCGACCCCGAGCGGCAGCGCTGCCTGGCGACGGTGGTCGTCGGCGGCGGCGGCGCCACCGGGGTCGAGCTGGCAGGCGAGCTGGCCGAGATGCTGCCCGAGGCGGCAAGCGGCCACGGCCTGGCGTCCGACCTACCCGCCGTGCGGCTTGTCGAGGCGGGCCCCACCATCCTGGCTGGCTCCACACCCCAGTTGATCGACAAGGCCACAAAGATCCTTTCTGACCTCGGCGTGCAGGTCTGCACCAGCGCGAAGGTCGCGGCCGCGACCGGGGAGGGCTTCCGGCTCAAGGACGGCCGGCTGGTGGAGGGCGGCGTGTTCGTATGGGCGGGTGGGGTGAAGGCCCCCGAGATAGTGGTCGATTCGGCGTTGCCGACCGGCCACAACGGCCGCGTCAAGGTCGACCGGTACCTGCGCGTGCTGGACCACCCCCAGATCTACGTCGCAGGCGACCTTGCCTCCGTGGTGGATCCGCGCAGCGGACACGTGCTGCCCCCGCTGGCGCAGGTGGCGCTGGAGGAGGGCGAGACGGTGGCCCGCAACCTGGACGCGGAGCTGGAGGGCAGGCCGCTGGAGGCGTTCACCTTCCATGACAAGGGGTTCGTCGTGTCGGTCGGGACCCGCCGCGGGGTTGCCGACATCGCCGGCATCACCACCGGCGGGCGGCTGGCCCACCTGCTCAAAGACGCCATCGAGTGGGAATACCGCCAGTCCGTCAGGCACCTGCGCGGCTGGGACCCAATAGCCCGCTGACCGCTGCCCATCCAGCTGGAGCGACCACAGGAGCAGATGCCGCTCGCTGGCGCCTGATCCACCGGCCGCGCAATGATGGCCGCCCACAACGGCTGCGCGTTCAAGCCGGCATGCGCCACGATCCTGCGCGGTTCGGTGCGCGGCACCGGCCGGTGCGAGGCTGCTGGTGGTGGAAGCGATCGTGCCGGACGGGCCGATCGACGCGAGAACGGGCGACCCTGGATGTGATCATGTTGATGCTCTCCGGTGGTCGCGAGCGCACTGTAGATGGGCTGCAGATGCTTCTGGCCCGCGCCGGATTGGCCCTCGAGAGTGTGCTCGAAACGCCCGGACCGGTGCGCATCGCCGAAGCGTGGCCAGCGTGACACCGCGGGTGGGCATGTTCGGTCGCGGACCTTCCCGGCCTGAGCAGGACGCTCAAATGCGGCGGTCGAGCGGGACTCGCCGAATCGACTCGGCGATCCTCGAGGTCGCGATCACGGGTCCTCGCACCGTCACGCGTCGCGGCCGACACGAACGACCGCCGCGATCGCCACCGGTCCTTGTTATCGGGCGCCGCCTGAAATCCGCGGGTCCCCCCTTGCGGGTGGGCGTACGGGGGTTGGCAATCAAGCAATAACGCGTCAAGCTTCGGATGCGGCGCGGACGCGCGGGCGAACTGACTATTTGACTTCGTGTCATATTGTCAAGACATGAACTCTTCATGATCGCGCAGACCTCCCGTGGGCTGCAGGTGGGTATGTGTTTCGGCGGCCACGGTCCAAACGATTTCGAAAATGGACCGAGCCGCCGCAGCAACACGAGCACGATTTTACGGGTGATGGCAGCTGGGCCCGATGGAAGGCATGGGGCGAAGCAAGTGGTGTTCGAGGCGCTCGAGCCCGAGTGCGGCTGCCATCACTACAGCGGGTACGAGCGCGGTCAAGAACAGGACTGCCATGATGGTCATCTCCGTGTCTGCTCACGTGGTCGGGTTGATCCATCAGCGCCTCTCCGAACATCGCGCCGCGATGCGGCCGTGCCCGAGGACGCCGAACTATTTCGGATATGGCCGATTCACGAGGGGCGGGGCCTGCCTGGTTCGACCTCGTTGCGGGGTGGCGCCGCGGCGTAAGACTTCTCGGCCCGAAGCGACAGATTCGTCTGTCGGTTGGGTAAGTCACGATGGGTTAGCGGACGATTCCGTATGGCGACGTCGACGTCAAGGACGGTCCACGCCGTCGGCGACCTCATGCGGTATGAGGCCGCGAGGTCCGGCCGGGGGCCCGCACGGTGTCGATCACGATCCCCACCGCCTGCAGCCCCCGGTGACGGTGTAGGCGTCGACGAGGTGTCTTCGTCCGCGTCGCCAGCCGCTAGCCTGCCCTGGTGATCTACCAGACCGATCTTGTCGGATGACCGCGGCGCCTGACCCGCGGAAGGTCGCGATCATCACCGGCGCTTCCCAGGGCATCGGTGCCGGGCTCGCGGCCGGTTACCGTCAGGCCGGATACGCCGTGGTGGGCGTCGCCCGTTCGCTGCCGCTCTCCGACGAGCCGGACTATCTCAGCATCCAGGCGGACATCACGGAAGCCTGGGTGGCCCAGCGCGTGGTCGAGCAGGCACTTGACCGTTTTGGTCGTATCGATACCTTGGTGAACAATGCGGGGATCTACATCGGCAAGCCCTTCACCGCTTACACGCTCGATGACTACCTCGCGATTACCGCGGTGAACCTGACCGGGTTCTTCCACATGACCCAGCGGACGATCCCGCAGATGATCAACCGGGGCGGCGGTCACATCGTGAACATCTCCACGAGTCTTGTCGAGCATGCCGACCGCACCAGACCCGCCGCGCTTGTTGCCCTCACCAAAGGTGGGCTCGTCGCGGTGACCCGGTCGCTGGCCATCGAATACGCGTCGCGCGGAGTGCGGGTGAACGCGGTTTCGCTCGGCGTCGTCTACACGCCCGGGCATGATCGGTTGTCGTACGCGGAGCTGGGTGGCCTTCACCCCCTGGGTCGTGTGGGTGAGGTCGCCGATGTCGTCGAGGGGGTTCTGTATCTTGAGCAGGCCTCGTTCGTGACGGGGGAGACGCTGCACCTCGACGGCGGTCAGGCAGCCGGACACTGACGCGGACCAGCCACCCGACGCGGTGACGCGCGGGCAGCGGTCGCGCAGGTGCCAAAGCCGATGCCTCGGTGGTGCCGATCATCCCGTCGCCCAACGGCAACGTGTCAATGATCCTGGTTGCCGTAGGGATTCGCCGCTGGTTCGAGACCTCCTCAACCCGCTCGCCCGCAAACGGCGGAAGCGTCGCGAAAACTGTGGAAAAGCTGTGAGGGCAGCTCGTGCACGGCGAAAGTATCGCGGGTTGAAGCCCGAGCGGATCCCGCTCCCTCGGCGCGAGGCCTCGCCGCCATCGCCGACCGGTAGCCACGCCGGGGTTTCGTAACGTGGTCGGGAATGGTTCGCTACGATTGATTCATCCCCTCCGGTTCGAGCAAGGACGGAAAGTAGAAACGATGGCGCAGATCACGCAGGTGAAGCTGGTTGATGACCTCGACGGCGGCGAAGCGGCCGAGTCGGTGGCGTTCAGCCTGGACGGAAAGTCTTACGAGATCGATCTGAGCGACAAGCATGCGGCTGCGTTGCGGGATGCTTTCGCTCCGTTCATCAGCGGTGCACGCCGCGCAGGCAACGGCTCGAAGGTGGCGACCCGGCAGAAGATGTCGATGCGGGCGGGTCGGTCCCGTGAGGACACGGCCGCGATCCGTGAGTGGGCCAACGCCAACGGCCTTGAAGTGTCGGCACGCGGTCGCATCTCCTCCGTCATTCTCGAGGCGTACGAGAACCGCGGAAACGCGCCCGCTCCTACGGTGGCCAAAGCACCGGCCGCCGTGCCCGCGGCCGAGGCTGTGGTCGAGGCTGAGGCCAAGCCGAAGCGTCGCACCCGCAAGAAGGCGACAGCCGAAAGCTGATCGCGCATTGCCGGAGGGGCTCGGACGTTTGTCCGGGCCCCTCCGTGCTGTTGAGACCCGGTGTCGGTGCCGCGTCAGGCACTGCCGAGGTAACTGCGACATACTGCGTTGCGTCTGTAGGCAGCGAGGGCTGTCGGGTTCAACAGGCTGGCCGTGGTGCCTGACCTGCGGTTTCAGGCTGCGGGTTCGTACTGGTTGATGAGCCTGACGAGGATCGGTCGACGCCGGATCCTGCGGTCAACCGGCTCGGGGGACAGGCGATTCCGGACGCGGCGGACGCAGCTGCAACGCTCGATGCGGCCGCCGCGTGTTGTAGTGCGCAGCGTAGGCCGCGCGCACCCGCCGGAGGTGCTGTTCCCCGACGATCAGCATGCGGTCGGTCAGCTCGGTGCGGACGGTCAGCGCGAAGCGCTCGGCGAAGCAGTGCGCCCGCGGGCACCGTGGCGGGATCTTGACCACCTCGATGCCCGCATCGGCCAGCACGGTGTCGAACGAGGCCGTGAACTGTCCCGCGCGATCGCGGACGAGGAACCGGAACCGGGCGGCATGTTCGCCGAGGTCCATGACGAGGTTGCGGGCCTGCTGGGTAGTCCAAGGCCCGTCGGGATGCGCGGTCACGCCCAGGACATGCACATAGCGGTCGCCGACCTCGAGCGCGAAGAGGACGTAGAGCCGCCGTAGCGTCAGCGCGCAGTCGACGTGGAAGAAGGTATCTCGACCAACACATCGAACTCGACGCCCATGTCGGCCATCATGCTCCCCGATCCAGGTCGGGATCGCTGGTTCGCGGTCGTGTCAGGTCGGCCCCACAGTCCCGGGTTCCGGAGGCGGGGCGGACCTCGGGGACCAAACTCCCCGCGGGCCGCCCCTTGATCCAGACCCCGTGAGAGGGAAACCGGACCCACGCCCAGCATGCTCCACTCTCGGCACCCGGGCGAGCGGACGCATGGTCGTCAGCCGCCAACCGGCGAGGTTCCGGAGCACCGATGCCCGTGTCGGTGGAGACCTTCCACGCATTGCCGGACCGGCAGACCAGCGTTCACATTGCCGACCCCGGCGACCGTGTCGAGTGCCAGAACTCGGCCATGGCGTCTGATCAGCGGTTTCAGGCCGCAGCCTCGTACTGATTGATCAGGCCGCCGAGGATCGGTCGACGCCGGATCCTGCCATGAATCGGCTCGGGGACCGGCGATGTCGGGCGCGGCGGCCCGCAACCGCAGCGCACGGTGCGGCCGCCGAGCATTGTAGTGGTCGGCGTATACGGCAAGCACCCGGCGTAGGTGCCGCTCGCCGAAGATCAGCATCCGGTCGGTGGCCTCGGTGCGGACGGTCAACACGAAGCGTTCGGCGAAGCAGTTCGCGAGAGGACACCGCGGCGGAATCCTGACCACCTCGATACCCGCGTCCGCCATGACCGCGTCGAACGACGCCGCGAACTGACCGGCCCTATCGCGGACGAGGAACCGGAACCGAGCAGCAATCGCCGAGGTCATGACGAGGTTGCGGGCCTGCTGCGTCGTCCAGGGGCCGTCGGGATGTCCGGTCACACCCATGACGTGTAGGTAGCGGACGCCGACCTCGAGTGCGAACAGGACGTAGAGCCGCCGGACGTCACCGCGCAGTCGATATGGAAGAAGTCGACCGCGAGCATGCTGGTGGCCTGCGTGCGCAGGAACTGCCGCCAGCTGGTGTCGGTGTGCCGGACCGGGGCCGGTGGGATCCGGTGGTGTTTGAGGATGCGCCGGATGGTCGATGCGCCGATGCGGTGGCCGAGCTCGAGCAGCTCACCCTGGATCCTGACGTATCCCCAGCTCGGGTTCTCCCGCGCCATCCGTGCCACCGACACGGCGACGACGTCGTCGATCGGCGGCCGTCCGGGACGATTCTGATAGTTCCACCTCCTGCGCACGAGGCGCCGATGCCAGCGCAGGATCGTGCTCGGCGTCACCAGGCGTTGGCAACGCACTGCTCGGGGCAGCCGCCGGATGAGGGCGGCGAAGATCGCTCGGTCCGCCCAGTCCATGCGTGGTCTCGGGTTGCTGCGACGCAAGACGGCGACCTCGTGCCGCACCACGAGGAGCTCGACGTTCTTGGTGGAGGACGAGCGACCCAGCAGCAGGATCAGCTCGAGCACCTGCCGGAAGATCAGATAGGAGAGCCGTAGCGACACGGCGGTGATCGTGCCCGAGCAGTGGAGTGCGGCTATGACCGCTGGTCACGGGCGTGCGCGACATTCTGGAACCCCACAGGCCCGCCGGGTCAACCCCAAAGTGGCCGGCTGGATCAACTACTACGGCCGTTTCCGGCCCTGGGAGCTGATCCCGTTTTTGATGCGCATCAACGCCTACCTGGTGCGCTGGATCCGCAAGAAGTACAAGCGGCTCGCGGCGAAGCGGAAGGCGCTGGCGAAACTGCAGGAGATCGCCCAGCGATACCCCCGCATGTTCGCGCACTGGCGCCTCACTCCGCGGACCAGCGCCGTACAGATTGATCTACCTGCGACACCGACCGGCCCCGCTACCGCCGCCCCCCAGCACAGCGCCGGCAGCGTCCGGACCGCCCGCGTCCATGTCACCGACGACGATCAGCCGCGGCAGTCCCGAGCACAACACCATCGGGCGGCATTCCGCCGAGCCTCTCGGTAAACCGGCGTAGCTTCGGAGGTAGGTCGGGTTTTTCGTTCCCGGAGGGGGCGAAGCATGGGCGTGTGGCTGGTCTGGTTGATTCTCGCGGTCGTGTTCGGGGTCGCCGAGATCCTCACCCTGACCGCCGTACTGGGGATTCTGGGCGCGGCCGCGCTGGTCGCCTCGATCGCCGCAGCCGTCGGGATTCCGGTGCCGATTCAGCTCGGCGTCTTCGCGGTCGCCTCCGTGGTCGGGGTCGTGCTTATCCGCCCTGTCGTGCGCAGGCACCTGCAGCGTCCCTCGGTCCACGTCTTCGGCCCCGCGGCTCATGCGGGCAAGACCGCGCGCGTGGTCCACGAGATTCACGGGGAAAGCGGGCGGGTCCGGATCGACGGAGAGGACTGGACCGCACGCACCTACGACGAAGCCCTGGTCATCCCGGTCGGCACGGTGGTCGACGTGCTGGAGATCAACGGCGTCATCGCCCTCGTCTACCCCAAGGAATGATCATGAATGCGTTGCTCGTCATCGGACTGGTCCTCGTTCTGTTCCTCGTCATCACCATCCTGCGCTCGGTGCGGATCGTGCCACAGGGACATGCCCGCAACGTCGAGCGGCTCGGCCGCTACCACCGGACCCTGCACCCGGGCATGAGCTTCGTCGTCCCGTTCGTCGACCGGGTGTGTCCGATGATGGAACTGCGCGAGCAGGTGGTCTCCTTCGAGCCGCGGCCCGTGATCACCGAGGACAACCTGGTCGTCGAGATCGACACCGTGTTGTACTTCCAGGTCACCGATCCCCGCTCGGCCGCCTACGAGATCGCGAACTACCTGCAGGCCGTGGAGCAACTCACCGTCACCACCCTGCGCAACGTCGTCGGTTCGATGGATCTGGAGCAGACCCTCACCTCCCGCGACGACATCAACAGCAGGCTTCGCGGGGTGCTCGACGACGCCACCGGCCGGTGGGGGTTGCGGGTGAACCGGGTGGAAATCAAGGCCATCGACCCACCGAAGAGCATCACGGATGCGATGGAGAAGCAGATGCGCGCCGAGCGGGACAAGCGGGCGACCGTACTGACCGCCGAAGGACAGCGGCAATCCCAGATCCTGACCGCCGAGGGCGACAAACAAGGCGCGATCCTGCGCGCCGAAGGGCAGCGGGCCGCGGCCATCCTCGCCGCACAAGGCCAGTCCAGCGCCATCGACCAGGTCTTCCAGGCCGTCCATCGCAACGATCCCGACCCGAAGGTCCTGGCCTATCAGTACCTGCAGATGCTGCCCCAACTCGCCAACGGCGCCGGCAACACGTTCTGGGTGATCCCCAGCGAGTTCACCGCCGCGCTCGACGGGGTGACCCGCGCGTTCAGCCAAGCGTTGCCGCGCTCGCCCGCCGCCGCGGATGTGCCCGATCCCGAGCGCCTGCCCTCCTCGGCAGCGCAGGACCTTGCACAGGCCTCGGACGCCGTGGACGAGGCGCTGACGGCCGCAGCCCAAGCCGAGCGCAGCCCGGCGGTGTTCGCCCCGACGGTCGGCCACAACGGCGGGCCGCCCGTGCACGCCGACACCGAGTAGACCCCACGCGGCATCGGCAGTGCGGGCAGGTGTCGTCGCCGCCGCCACGTCGTGTTGCTCGCCTCGGACGATGGGCTGCCATGGGCCCAGCTGTCGGCAGCCCTCAGCTCCGCTGGCGTCCAGGATGGCGCCGGGGACGGAGGATCGGTATCGACGTCGAGCGCTATGTACGTGACCCGTCCCTCCGTGTCGGCGTGCTGGCCTGCATCGCGCACCGCACACCGCCGCGCGGCTACGGCCGTGGGAGCCAGGTGGCCTCCACACTGCCGTGGGTGGTGGGGCTGGGGAGCAATCGTCAAGACCTGTGGATGGAGATCTTTAGGCGGCTTCGGGTTGGATGGTTTCTTCGGGTCGTTCGATGAGCTTGCCGTTGACGATCGTGGCTCCGGCGCGGACGAGCGCGACCTGTCGGGTTCCAAAAGCTGGCCGTGGTGCCTGACCTGCGGTTTCAAGCTGCGTGGTGCCAGCTGGTTGTCGTCGAGGGGGATCCGTAGCCGGATTTGGACGTGCCAGCCGGTGACGTGGACGTCTTCGACGATGAGGCGGAGCAGGGCTTGTTTCTGGTCGAAGTCGAGTGTGTCGATCACGGCCATGACGCGGGTGGCGAAGTCGCGCACGCGGGGCTGGTGCGCCCACTTCCGGCCCGGTGTCCAGCGCAACCTTCGCCTACCTGAGCGCCTACACCTGGGCCCGGGTCATCGGATGGTTGCGCCCGCAAACACCGCCGGGTCACCTGGAAACAACTCCGCCGCCGCTACTGCGCCGGCGGATGGTGGCCGGGCACAACCGATCGGGTGCTGTTCAACCCGGCGAAGGTGCCCACCACGCGCTACCGATACCGGGCGCAGTGATCCCCGCTGCGTGGCCGGTCACAGGATGAGGACCACACCAGCAGAAACGGGGCTTGTGGAGCGCCTGTTGCTCGGAGACGGGCACGGCGGGTGCGGGAGGCGGCTCGGGGAAACCCACCGTTGGAAACACCGGCAGGGCGCCCCGGGTCGACCTCGCCGCCCTGCAACCCGCGCGCCGTCGGCCACAGAACCTGCCCGGCGTGGACGCGCCCGCCTTCGAGTTCCCGCCCGAACTCGCCGACGCCACCGGCATCATCTACGACGAGACCGACGAGCTTAGAGCGACCGGCAAATGATGGTGTGGGGCGGCCGCAGGTACGGGTGATCGGTCTGGCCCCGCTGCGCCCCCTCGGCGTCGCCGCGCGGCCGACGAAACGTCAGTCCCCTGCGCTCGAACGGAACACCAGCGGGGTTTCACCGCGCCGAAACCCCGCTGAGGTTCCTCTCGAGCGTCGTCCGACACCGACGGACCGCATCTCTGCCACCCACACCCGCCGCTCACGCCGACCATCAATTGCCGGACGTTCTTAACTTCTATAACGAGTACGGGATGCTGCGCGACCTGTTCGCCGACCCGGCTCCCGCGGCCGGCAAGCAGTGCACCAACGTGCTGCGCGGGTACCTGCGGTCAGAGACGATCGGCCCCTGCCGTTCCGCGGCCTGGCCGCCGCCCACTCGAATACGGTCGATGCGGTGTTCCGGAAGGTCCTGCGCATAACCCAACTTCACCTGGGCCGAGCACGGCGAGGCCCTGGTGCGTCGGCGAAAGTCCTGGCACTAGGAGCGCGAGCCCCGTCCCGGCATCTCCGTGATCGGCGCCCGCCTCAGCGAGCTCGTCCGTCGGTAAGATAATGCCGGACATGGACCTCCACGATCGAGAATGGGGACGCAAGGGCGCGACGCTGAGCGACAAGACGGCTCGCCAGGAGTACGGCCTGACGCAAGATGAGATCTTCGCGGCGATCGACGCGGGCAAGCTACAGTACCGGCCCGCCGCGATGCACGGGAGCCCGTGGCTGCGGCTGCTCCGCCGCGAGGTCGAGGATCTGGCCAGGACCCTGCATGGCGAGCGCTACCTGCGGGAACAACAGGCCCGGACCGAACTGGCGCGGATCAACCGCGAGCTGAAGCAGCTGGGTGCTCGGCTCGCCGCCGTCGGGGAAAGGCGGGCCGCGCTCCTTTCCGAGCTCGGCGAGCAAGGCTCGTCACGGCAACCCTGTGGGGTTCCAGAACGTGGCAACAGATCCTGACCAGCGGTGATCGGCCGCCTCCTACGCTCAGGCATGATCGCCGCCGTGTCGCTGCGGCTGCTGCATCTGATCTTCCAGCAAGTACTCCGACTGGTCCTGCTGCTAGGCCGCACCTCCTCTGCCAAGGACGTCGAGCTGGTCGTGTTGCGGCATGAGGTCGCCGTACTCCGCCACACCAACACGAAACCACGCCTGGAGTGGGCCGACCGAGCCGTCTTCGCCGCCCTCATCCGACGCCTGCCGACGACGCTGCGCGGCCACCGCCTGGTCACCCCGGGCACCATCCTGCGCTGGCACCGCCACCTCGTCCGTATCAAGGGAACGCAAACGGTCTTGAGGTGACACCGGGTTGGGGTGATCGGGATCTGGGTTGGGGCTCGGTGTTCGCGGCCTGGTTCAAGTCCGTCACCCTCCAGGTGGCGCTCTGGACCCAGGCCTACTCCCCCCGATTTGTTGTGAGGTTGGGCGAGATTAGTTCAGAGCGGACGATCCGCACGCACCCTCCCGATGGCACCCTCGCCGTCGTCCACCAATGAGTTCAAGGAAGAGGATCACTATGGACTGCCGGAGTCAGTGCGGAACGAGCGGAAGCGGTGACGAGAATGGCCGGTGAGACGCCGACGATCGTCCTGGTCCATGGGGCATGGGCCGACGCGACCGGCTTCGACGCCGAGATTCGCGCCCTGCGCGAGCGCGGGTTCACCGTGATCGGGTTCGCCAACCCGCTGCGCGATCTCGCGGCCGACGCGAGGTACCTGGTCGAAACGCTGCGGAGCCTGACCGGTCCGATCGTGCTCGTCGGGCACTCCTACGGCGGCAATGTCATCTCCGTCGCGGCGGCGAGCGTCGACCAGGTCAAGGCGTTGGTCTACCTCAACGGCTGGATGTGCGATGAGGGCGAGAGCCAGCAGCAGCTGCTGGAGAAGTTCGAGGGCAGCCTCGTGGGGCCCTCGATCAGGCCCGTGCCGTTCACCGCGGCGGACGGGAGCGAGGGTGTTGACCTCTACCTCGACCGCGACGCGTTCCACGAAGCCTTTGCCGCCGACGTCGACCCGGAGACGGCCGCAGTGATGGCCGCGGCGCAGCGGCCGTACGCGGCAGCTGCGTTCGCGGGCACGCCGTCGGGCCAGCTGGCGTGGAAGACGCTGCCGTGCTGGTACCTGCTGGGCACCGAGGACAAGGCGATTCCGCCTGCGCTGCAGCGGTACATGGCCGAGCGCGCGAACGCGACGATCGTGGAGGTGCCCGCCTCGCACGTCTCCTTCGTGTCGCAGCCCGAGGCCGCAACCCAGCTCATCCTCCAGGCCGTCGAGGCGACGAGTTGAGCCCGAGGGTGCACCGATCGGCTGAGTGAGAGGCGCAGCAGGATCGGTGTGGTCTGCCGGTCTCGGGGTGCGCTTGGGTATCGACGCACCCCGAGACCGTGCTTCGTGGATCGACATCGTCCCGCCTGCCTCGGCGAGCTCGGTGTGCGCCCCGGCGTCGTCGTGGCCGTCGAGCGACAGGATCCGTTCGGTGGCCCGTTGTGAGTCCGGGTCGGCGACCGGACCTGTGCGCTCGACGCGCCCCTGATCCGACTCATACACGGTGATGGCAGGGCGTGGCGGCGCAGCTCCGCGGTGACAGCCTTCTTGAGGCCTTGTTGTGCGGCCGACAGCCGTTCCAACGTCAAGCTGCGCGCACAACCGTCGCAGCGCACCAGCTGGGGCGACGACTGGGATGATCATTTGATGGCGAGTCAAATGCTCTCAGCAGGCCCCGCTGGAAAGCGGCCGCCCTCGGGGCAAACGGCGCAGGGCAGGACCGATAACGACGATTCTGTCTGAATCGAGCGTCCGACGAGCGCGGTCTGACTTATGTTTCGGATGGTGAATTGCTGCTCGGTGCGCGTCGCGGCGGACGACTGTTGTCCGTTGGGGACATCACCGCGGACAACGCGTCCGCCATGTGGTGGGCTATCGAGTTCGAGGCCCGACAGTCGCTGGCCAGAGGGCTCCGGTTTGTGATCATCTAGTTAGCGAGGGTCGGGGTTTCCTCGATGAGGATCACCAGGGTGTCGGCCAGTACGCCGTCGTGGTCCATGGCTTCTGCGGCTTGCGGGTCCTGCATCGCCGCCATCAGGGCGTCGAGGTCGGCAACGTCCATGAGCAGGGCCACGTGCACCGGGTTCTGCGGGTCGACGAAGGTCCGGATGTTGGTGACGCCGAGGGGGCCGAAGAATTCTTCTCGTTTCGGCGAGGACAGCCAGTGTTTGGTGTCCTTCACATCGTGGTGGCCGATCACGGTGGGCATGGTGGCTCCTTCGGTGACCTGGCCGCCGAGAGGGTTCTCGGCGGTTTTCGGCTTGTCGATGCGGCCGCAAACCGGGCAGCGGCACACGGTGTCCTAGCCGGGAGCCTGGCCGAGTGGCACCAGGCGCCGCATCGGCCGTTGACTGCGATCTGCCTCACACGCTTGTGGCTCGGAATGCGACCATCGGACGTTACCTATCCGGGCGCGGGGGGTGGGCCGCACCGGTCCACCATTGCGATGGATGGTTCGTTCCATCCTGGTCGGCATCGTGGCCGCGATTGATCATGTTCCGGCGGCGGCCCAGGCTGCCAGGACGGCCCGGGTTTCCCTCGCCCACTACTCGGGGCACTACAACCGGCAGCGGCCTCATCGAGCGCTGCAACTGCATCCACCACGCCCGAAGTAGCTAGCCCGCGAGCCTGTTCACGGCAGGATCCGGCGTCGACCGATCCTCGGCGGCCTGATCAACCAGTACGAGGCCGCAGCCTGAACCGCTGGTCACAGGCCGTGCGCGGCTTCTGGAACCCCACAGGCTGCGCTCACCCCAGCCAGCGTCACAGATCTGATCAGCCTGCGCGGACATCATCGCGTTGGCCCGCCGACGCACCGACGTCGTCGGATCTTCCCCGACCGCGACGCCCTCGTGCGCCTCGTGGGCGCTGTACTCGCCGAGCAATCCGACGAGTGGACCGAGGGCCGCCGCTACATGAGCCTCGACGTGCTGGCCAAGTCCCGCATCCGCATCGTCAACACCGAACCCGACGCGAGCGCGCAACCGGTGGTGACAAGCACAGAACTGACTGCATAAGCTCCACCCAAGATCACACGGAGCGATCTTGTACACCAGCTCCGCGGACGCGGCCTCCGGGAGCGGTGACGAGGCCCCTTCGACGCTGCGACATGCGGCAAGCCTGCTAACGCCGTCTGGCCGATGTCCGATAAGACCGCGCGGCCCACCTCTCAAACCCCCGAGGTGGGCCGCGCGGCGTTTTCCGGGAGAACCCGTGACCGTCTTCGATCTGCTGCCCTTCCGCCGCCCCGACCGCAAGGACGACGAACGCCAAGTCGACGAGCTCCTATGGGCGTGGCGTTCCGCCTGCATCGGCTCCGGACCTGTGCACCGTCGTGAACACCGCGACCGGCCCGACCGAGTCTGTGCCGCACATCGTCGACATCACCCTCGGCCCGCCGCTCGTGTTCATCGTCGAGCTCATGCCCGGCCAGCTCGTCTCTGATGTTCGCGGGGTTGCGCACCGCACCGCCCCGCCCCGCCCCGCACCTGGGCGCCGTTGTCCTCAGGGTGAGCCACGCGGCCTCAGGCATGTACCGGTGCAGCTGCTCGCCGACGACCCGCTGACCGGCGCCGTCGCACGTGCGCATCCGGTCACGTCCGCGCGCGACCCGTGCTGCTCGGCTACAGCGAGCAGGCCCGGCCGGTGACCGCCGAGCTGGCGACGTCGGCGCAGCTGGTCGTGCAGGGAAGCTCCAACTCCGGCAAGAGCACCGCTGCCTACGGATGGCTCGCCCAACTCGCTGCGACCCGGGATGTGCTCGTCGTCGGCTCCGACATCACCGCGAAGTTGCTCGAACCTTGGGCGTGCCGCCCCGGCAACCCCGGATGGCTCGCGCTGGGCACCCGCGACCTCGGTGCCTACGTCCGCGTCCTGGAGCGCCTGGTCACCGAGATGGAACCGGCGTATCGAGCGCATCCCCGCAGGCCACGACAGCCTGCCGATCAGCGTCGAGAACCCGTTCATCATCGCGGCGCTGGAGGAGTTCGCCGGTCTCGCGCGTCTGCTCGGCACCGCTAACCGCGACCTGGAGAAACGCGCGCGGATGCTGCTCGGCCGCCTGTTCGGCGAGTCCCGCAAGGCCGGGATCCGGCTGTGGCTGATCGCCCAATGAGCCGACGCCAACATCATCGGAGGGTTCGAACGCGACCAGGCCAGCCACACGATCAGCTTCCGCGTCGACTCGTTCAGCGCTCTGCAGATGCTTCACCAGGACAGTGTTAAGGCCGTTGCCGCCGAACACGCGCACCCCGCACACCACTTACGCCGACCATTACGCCGAGGTATCGCCGCCACAGACGGGCATCGGGCAGAGCGCCGCGTGAACATCCACGACTGGATCGAGGCCATCACCCTCGGCTCACTTGCGATCGTCGCCGAGATGCGCGCCCACGGTACCCGCTGGCCCTGGGAACGCCCATGACGACCCCCTACGCCTTCCACTCCTCCCCCCGAGCCCCTCTGCCGTCGCGTCGGCGGCGTCAACGCCCGCGCCGGGATCGGCCTCATGAGCGCGCCCGTCCAGGAACAGGTCGGGCTCTGCACCCGCCAGTAGCTCGGCTGTCCGAACGCTACCCAAGCGGTCGGGTGCTCGGCGACGGTGTCGCCGACCGGTGTGGGCAATGCCGTGCGGGCGTGGCGGGCTGCCGCGCGCAGCCGGGCGCGTTCGTCCATGCTCAGCGGCGCCGCACCGGGCCGGACGACGGTCACGACGGGCTCCGCAATGCCGGGATGCCCCGGACAGGAACGTCGTCGGCGGCGCTGACGTCGTCGGTGGCGGGGTTGGCGGCAGCGTTGATGAGTTCGGCCAGCGCGATGACCGGGCAGGGATAGCGTTCCCAGCGGTGGGCGTGCGCGCCGTGCCGGCACCAGCCGTGCTGGTCGGGTTCGTGGCCGGCGCGCAGTCGGGTCAGGATGTCGCGGTGGTCGGGGCGGGCGGCGAGCACGCGGGCGAACGCGATCCGCGCCTGTGACGGCCGGGGTGGGCTTTCAGGCGCGGGGTCGGGGTGAGCGGCGGAGGGGGTGCTCATGACGTTTGGTCCGTTCGTTGCCGGGGCACCAGGCCTATGGGAGGGGTGGCGGCCAGCTGGGTGCCCCCAATGTTTGATCGACAAACGGTTGGGTGTCATCGACCAGGGCCAGGGAGGAAAGTGGGTACAGACGGCGTACCCGGTTGCGACGCACGACCGCCAGCGGCACGACCCCGAACGGCACAGTCTCGAGCGGTAAGGGCTCGTGCTGGCCAGGTCGACGAGGTCGACTATCCGGTCGAGGCAGTCGTGGCGGGGTTGCAGCGGCTGACCCGCGCGGTCGACCATTACCGCGCGATCGTGCACGAGCGGGACGGGTTGACCAGCAGCGAGCTGGCCGCGCTGGCCGCGTTGGCCGATCGCGGCCCGCTGCGCGGGGTCGATCTCGGCGCGGTCACCGGGCTGACCCCCGGCAGCATCACCGCTTTGGTGGACCGGTTGGCCGCCCGCGGGTTGCTCGAGCGCCATCGCCCACCCGACAACAAGCGGGTGGTGGCGGTGGCCCTCACCTCCGAGGGCCGGCAGCTGCTGGGCCGGATCCATGGCCCGGTCCACGACATGATCGCCGAGCTCGTCGGATGCGAAGTGATCGATCCGGCCACGCTGCACGAAGAACTGTCCGTGCTCGCCTCCGCACTGAGCACGCTCACACCGTTCAGTCCCGCCTCCGCCGCCGACGACGTTCCCCACGAGGACGTTCCCGACGACGGCCGTCCCCGTGGCGGCGGTCCGCCAACCCCCACGACCTCCTCCACAACCCCGGCCCCTGGCCCGTGAGGGTCGGAACCCGTCCGGCCGAGTCCCCAGCCCGCCGATCCGGAGGCGGCGGCGGAGGTGTTCCGTGACAGAGCCGATGTTCTGACAGACCCGAAGGGGGACCATGAAGATCTGGGTTACGGTTCTCGCGGACGGAACGGCCCTGGGGGAGGAGCCGGTGTGTCGACCCCCTACCTCGAGGTGTGGGAGCCGGAGCAGGCGGGCCCCCGAGTCGTCCCTCTGGTCCCCGAGGGGATCACCATCGGCCGCCGTCCGGAGTGTGACCTGGTCCTCCGCGACGGGGCTGTCACCAGCCGCCATGCACGGATCGAGCGCGTCGCGGGTGAATGGTACGTACGGGACGTGGGTAGCAGATCGGGCACCTACCTCTCGCGCAACCCGATCAACGTGGGAAAACACGCGTTGCATGATCGTGACGAACTGCTATTGGGACGGACGCGTCTCGTCTTCTGCTTCGGCGAAAGTTCGTCGATCCCCGAGATGACGACCGACGACCTCCCCGCTCCGCCCTGACACGGTGCGGCGCCGACGAGCGCACCTTGGACCCTGCGAGGACATCTGTAAAGCCGCAGAGGATGCCGTGGCTACCAGCCAGCCCGATGAGCAGGCGTCTCTGTAACGATCGTTACTGAGACGAGCCGGCAGTGCTGCCGCATACCCGTGTCCGGAACTGGTGGGGTTGCGAGACGGGGTGTCTCGAGGACACGGGGTTGCGGGACGGTCGCGCGCTGGCTGTGCGGTGGGGGATCCCGCCGAGGAAGCTATCGGGCTCGACGACCGGCCGTCGTCCAGGAGCGCGTGTGCTTGTTCCCTTGACACTCCCGAGGCCACGCTGATCTCGTCGCGTGGTTGATGCTGGCCAGGAGCAGCCGGCGACCGACCGGTTCACCGCAGCTCCGCCACCGCGTGGACTGGTCATTGAAGCGGGTGTTCGGCCGGGTTGGCGGCTCATCGCTGGAACCGGGTCGCCTGATGCGGCGCACCGGAGGCGAGGGGCCGGAGGTGAGACCGGCGGTGAGAGGTAGTCGGGATGTCGCTTCGTCGGTCACGAGGGCGGCGGCGCGATGGTGGCACGACGGCGGGCGTGGAGGGCCACCAGGATCACGGCGGCGATCATCACCGCGAGGACGTCGACGAAGCCGAGGATCGATATCCAGGGCAGATGGATCTCGCCGGAGGTGAGGTTGGCGTAGAACCCCCCGATCGGGGTGAGCAGCGGCCACAGCACCAACACGTTGCGGACCTGTGCGAAGGCGGCGGCGTATACGACACCGAGCCCGAACAGGAAGACCATCTCACGTGGGCCCATCCCGTAGCCGAGATGGTAGAGCGCGTAGAGGGCCGCGGCGCCTGCCGCGCCGGGCACCGGCCCGAACGCCGCCTCGAGCCGGGTTTGTACGAAGCCGCGGAAGAACACCGCCTCGAACAACCCCACGGTGAGCGCCATGACCAGCAGCGGAACCCAGTCCACCGGCGCCGGGAGCGGGTGCCCGTAGAGGGTCAGCAGGAACTGGACCCCGGCGAAGATGACCGCCAGCAGCGCGGTGCGGCCCAGCCGGTCGGACCGCAACCCGAGGGAACGCAGCGCCCGGCCCCGGATCAGGACGGTGTAGACCACCGGCCCGACCACGCCCAGGAGCATCCCGGCGGCGAAGCACAGGAACAGCCCGGTGACCGAGCCCACCGTGAACACGGTGAACGCGAGGCGGAACAGCACGACCACCCCGGCGTACAGGCCCCCGACCACGAGCAGGTCGGTCCGATCGAACCGGCGACGCCAGCCCGGCAGCGCCCCGGGCGTCGCGGCCAGTGCGAGCGCGGACAGCGGCACGACCAGCCCGTACACGAGGGGATCCAGCGCCCCGAGGAGCAGCAGCGCGGTCACCACCCACGCCGACCACCACACCTCACGCCGCCTGAGCAGACCCATTATCGCGCCGGACGACGCCCGGGCGGCGCTCACCGACTCGGCCACCGCGGCCGGGCGCGCCGCGCCGCGACAGCCGCCACTATCGCCCGGCGCTGCACGCGCGGCGGTACCCCGATCCGACACCCGCGGAGACCGCTTCGGCCACCTGCCAGGTGTTGTCGAACAGGCTCTCGGGGACTACCCCGACCGGCGCGCCCGCTCATCAGGGCGCGGCGGCGGTGGTCGCGGCCGGCGGCGTCGCCGCTGGCGTTTCGCCGACGGTTGCGGCGGGGGTGTCGGTCGGGTGCGGCGGTGGCGGAACCGGATCGGTTTCCATGCCGCCCTGGTCGAGCCGGAACGGCGGATAGGCATCGGTCATTAGCGCGGCATAGGCGACCACCCGCAGCACCCATCGGTTGATCCCGACCGCGGCGTCGAAGAGGCCGGCCGGGTAGCGGCCGGTGAACAGCAACGCGACGCCGGCGAAGAACACCAGCAGTCCGAGCAGGCCCACGCCGCTGGTGACCACGGCCTGGCCGTCGCGCCAGGCGACGGTGTCCGCGCCGCCCAGGAAGATGCCGATGACCAGATAGTGCGGCACGGCCAGCAGCCACCACTTGACCAGCGCGAGACCCCGCGACAGCCGCTGCGGGTAGGAGATGTCCAGCCTGGCGGGATAGTCCGCGTCGTCGGCAAGCGTAAAGGGCGGATAGCGGTCGGTGCCCAGCGCGCCATAGCCGTAGTACGCCACCCGCCACGACCAGCGCAGCACACCGACGTTGAACTCGAAGATCCCCCGCGGGTAGCGCCCGGTGACCAGGATGGCGAACCAGGCGATGACAGTCAGTACCCAGAACGCGACCCACAAGAAGGCCAACACGACCAGGTGCGGCACCAGCAGCAGCCATTTCACCAGCCACAGCCCACGCGACAGTGGCGCATCACGGCAGGCCTGGACCCGAACCGGGTAGGGCGCAGCTGACGGGATCGTCCTCGCCGAGGAAGTCATAACCCCAGGATGTGTGCCCACCGGCCGCTGCCGGCAGCGCCAGGGGGCCTGCACCCCCCGTGCCGGATGGCCTCCGCCGCCGAGGACTGGGTTCAGCGCCCGGGTGCGGTGTGCCGGTACCCGCTCGTCGAGCAGCGGCGGCCGGTGGTCGGGCGCCCGTTCCCGCTGCGTGGCCGCCTGGTCGTCGCCGTTCGGTGCCCAGCTCGTCTCGTGGGCGCCCGCGACGCTCGCCGCCGCGCCGGGCAGCGGCCCAGACTCGTGATGGACAGTGGAGGATGTGGTCGATCAGGCGGCGCCGGTGCGTGAGAGCCAGGCGCGGAGCCCGGTGTCGTCGGGGGAGTTGCCGTGGTAGCCGATGTGGCCGTCCGGGCGCACGGTGATGACATCGTGCCCGGGCATGCTTGACAGTGGGTGGACGTGCACGAGCCGGCCCTCGGCGAGGTGGGGGTGTGCGTCAGCGGGCAGCAGGACGTGGATGCCGGGGGTGGCGGTGAGTTCGTGCAGGCGGACCTGTCGGCCGCCGCAGGTGACCGTGGCGTCGGGTAGCCGGTCACCTGCCCGGGGCCGTCCGGGTAGCCCGGGTGCCGCGTCCACGGAGAGTGGGCTGTCGCGGTAGCCCCCGCGCAGTTGTGACACGATGCGGATGCCCGCGGCGACCAGCCGGGGGCGTCCCAGCACGAGTGGCAGAGCGGGGGCGGCGAGCGGGGCCAGTACCGCGCGCACGAACGACGCGACCGGGTCGGTCGAGGCCTCGGCCCAGAACACCAGGTCGGTGAGTGCGATGACCCGGCGCGCCACCGGGCGGCGCTCGATCTCGTAGGTGTCCAGCAGGGTGTCGGGGCACGACGCCGAGGCCGCGAACGCGAGTTTCCAGCCGAGGTTCATCGCGTCCTGGATCCCGGTGTTCATCCCCTGCCCGCCGGCCGGGGAGTGGGTGTGGGCGGCGTCGCCGAGGAGGAACAGCGGGCCGCGGCGGTAGCGGTCGGCGAGCCGGTGCTGCACCCGCACCCGGCCGGACCAGGCGAGACCGGTGATCCGCACACCCAGACCGGAGTCGCCGAGCAGCGTCTGCAACTCCTCGGCGGGGACGGGTGGGCCGGGGTTCCCGAACGGTGGCGGTGGGCCGGCGTCCGGTCTGGTCGCGAGCAGCCGCCAGGTCGCCCGCTCCCCGATCGCGAAGAGGAACAGCAGCCCGTGGCGGCCCGCGACGACGTGGGCGACACCCGGGGTGAGGTCGTCGTCGAGTTCGACGTCGGCGAGCACGACCTCTTGACGGTACGGGCCGCCGCGCCATCCGATGCCTGACAGCGTCCGCGCGGTGCTGTTCGCGCCGTCGCAGGCGGCGACCGTGCCGAACGTCGCCTCCTCGGTGCCCGCCGCCGAGCGCAGCGTCACCCGGGCCTCGCCCGCGTCCGCGGAGCCGAGCCCGACCAGTTCGGTACCGCGGCGTATCGGTACCCCGCGCTCGGCGAGCGCGGCGGCCAGGACGGTCTCGAGGTCCATCTGGCGCAGCAGCGTCAGGTGTGGATAGTGGGTGTCCGGCAGGGCCAGCCCGCCCAGGCGCGCCGGGACGATGTGAGAGCCCAGGTGCAGGCGGGCGGCGGGGGAGGTGTCCGCGCGCGCCAGCAGCGCGTCCACGACGCCGAGGGGGCGGAGCATCTCCAGCGTCCGCGGGTGCACGATCAGGGCGTGGGAGGGCCGGAAGGCCTCGGGGCGGCGTTCCACGACCCGGACCCGCGCGCCGTGGTCGTGGGCCTGCAGAGCCAGCGTGAGACCGGTCGGGCCGGCGCCGACCACCAGGGCCTCAGACCCCGGCGTCATCCGACCGCGACCGGCCGCCACCAACCGGCGGCACCGGTGGGCGCGTCGGGCCCGGCGAGGCAGCGCGGGTCGGCGAGTATCTCGTCGCGGCGCAGCCCCGCCACGATCGTGTAGTGGATCGACCCGGGCGCGCTGACCAGCGCCAGTACGTGCCACAGTGCGCGGACGTAGAACTCGGCGCGGCCCGGGCCGTCCCACTCGTAGACGCCGCGGTAGACGCCGTTGTGGTCGTGGGCCATCCACAGCTTGGACACAAGCCCCGGGAAGCCGACGAACAGCGGCGTGTTGAGCAGGCTCTCCATCCGGAACGCCGCATGCCCGCGGCCGCGCACGAGCCGTAGCCGGAACTCCACCACGAGCAGGCATGGATCTTGTGCGACGCCGGGATCGGCGACGGTCTCCCGGTAGACGCGGCTGCTGGAACCGTCGGCGAACCGCAACCACATCCCCACATGTCCCGCGGGGAGGTGGATACGGCGACGTGCGAGCAACGCGGCCGTGACGGCGGCACAGCGGGCCAGCGCGGCGGCGGCGGTGCGGCGGGCAGCGGCGGCCGCTCGCGGATCGATCGCCGATGGGCGTCCGGATCGGTCATCATCCATCACCTTCCTGTGCGGTAGTGCGTTCTGCTCGTTCCCCTGGGCCCGGCATGAGCCAGCCGGCTGCCGTGCTTACGTGCCCGAACAGGAAGTGGTCCGGTGCGGGCTCGGGGTTGCGGGTCTCGGTCCCCGGGCCGGGCACACGACCACGCGACCGCGGGTGCTCGCTGACCCGTTGACATGTGTCGATCGCCAGGTGTCCACGGCGTCGCATTGCCTGCCGGGTTCCGCCTCGAGCAGTCTGAGCGCGCGGCGGCGGCGGACATCCGGAGCAGGCCGGCTGCAAGACGAATCACCGACGAGCCGGGCCAGCGGGCTACCGCTCAACGCCTGCATTGAGATTCGATCGAGAGGTGCGGCGTCGGCAGCAGCCATTTCACCAGCCACAGCGCACGCGACAGGTGCGCATCACGGCGGGCCTCGACCCGAATCGGGTAGGGCTCAGGTGACGGGATCGTCATCGCCGCGGAGTTCATAGGCTCAGGATGTGTGCTCACCGGCTGCCGCTGGCAGCGCCGGGGGGCCTGACTCCCCGGGCCGGTTGGCCCGCGCGCCGATCGCCCGCGCGATCTCCCCGGTCGATCCGTTTCCCGTCGCCGCCGTCACCAGCACACGCATTCCCGATCACCGTGTGGAGTGGGATTCTCGATGCGCGGTCGCCTACCGGTGACCGCCACCCTCCCGCCACCCTCCCGCCAGCTTTGGGTAGCGAGTCGGAGGTCGTGTCGGTGTGCCCTTGCGATGGCGGGGGACACCCCGCCACCCCGCAGGGGATGTGAGGTGCCACCGGCAACGATGGACTCCTGCCGGGAAGTCCTCCCGCGGGGGATCTCGGCAACCTGGGCGACAGCATCGTTCGGCTGCAAGCCACCGCCGGATGGCCCGGCCTGCGCCTGGCCGGGTACTTCACCCCCCAGAACGCCGCGTTCCTGCGGGACGGCTACGGCACCCCCGAACAGCCGGGGGACACCGACCTCGGCTCCGGCGGCCCGACATTACTGCCCGGAAACACCTTGATCATGGGCGGTAAGCAGGGGCGGATCTACGTCCTGGACGCACCGACGATGACGCTGCGACAGGACAAAAGCGCACCCGGCGAGCAGCAGCCACCCGACTGGGCACTCGCGGGCGTGAACCCCGCCCACATCGGCGAGGGCTTTCAAGCGTTCTACAACCAACACATGGACACCGATCCGCGGACGCCACGCGCCCTGGACAACTATGCCAGCGGAGAACACTGGGGCTGCAACATCCACGGAAATCCCGTGTACTGGCCGGGAACCGGCTGCATCTACCACATGGCGGAGAAGGATCACCTGAAGGCCTTCAAGTATGATCCGGGGTTGCGGCGGATCACGTATGAGATCGAGTCTGATCCGATAACGCGGGCGGTACTGCCCTTCGCGCACAGCACTGAGGCCCCGAATTTTGGGATGCCCGGAGGAGCGGCCTCGGTGTCGTCGAACGGGAATCAGGACGGCATCGTCTGGGTTTCCTATCCGCAGCTCGACGGGCAGTGGCAGAAAGCCCCAGGCTATCTTGTCGGCTATTCCGCGACCCCGGGAGGGCCTGACGGCCGTACGCTGACCGAGCTGTGGCGGGACGCGAGCCCGGTCCTGTACGCAAAGTTCTGTCCGCCCACCGTGGCCGCCGGTAAGGTATTTCGACCGACGTTCGCCCCGAACGCGCAAGACAACTCGTATATCGGGCCGGGCAAAGTTGTCGTCTATGGGGTGAAGGTGTGAAATGACCGGCTCTGACGCCACCCCTGAACCCGCGAACCCGATCAACTCGGTCTATCTGGCCTACGGTGGAGCTGCCGGTGTGCTCGGACTCCCGGCCGGTGATGAAGAGGCGACGACCGGCGCTCGATCCCCCGGTAGGCGTCGCCACTATGCCGGCTCGATACATGGTCCGGCACATGGGACCTCGGCGGCCACGAGCCCCACCCGGATGGTCTCGTGCAACCGACCAGCCCAAGCCGGGGAAGTCGTCGAGTCCACAATCTCCTGGAGCGCCCGGACGGGTGCGCACGTCGTGCACGGACAGATTCGCGACCGATGGCTGCAGATGGGCGCCGAGAGCGGCGAGCTGGGCTACCCGCTCTCCTCCGAAGAACCGACACCCGATGGACGCGGCCGACAAAGCCGCTTCGAATTCGGGGAGATCACCTGGTATCCGGAAAGTGGAGCGGTCGTTTCCATATCCAGGCCTCCCGACCCGGAAGACCGCGACTGAGCTCAGACCAAACGACAGCTGTGACCTGACCCCATGAACGTGCTTGTCGTGCGCAAAACTCACCGACCAGCGCGGCTTCGCGGTGATCCAGAGTGGATGGTGCGGGTCCTCAGCCGCTGATCGCCCGGAGGGACGGTGTTCGTGTGGTCATCCTGACTGCCCGCGAACTGCGGGAGCCAGCCTGAATACCGAGCCGGCCTGAATATCAAGGTTGGAGCGCAACAAGCCGGTCGTAGTCGTCGTGGTAGATGCGGTGGGAGGATGGCCGGTTCGGAGAGAACCGGTCGTGCCAGGTCACGCACGCGGTGTCCGTTTCGTTCTCCCACTTTCCATCTGCCCAGGTGGTGGTGGCCCACCGGTTGGCCGGGACGTTCGGCACGCAGCCGCGATAGACGAACCAGCGCTGGATGTTGGCGACCCCATCCTCTCCGAGGCGTAGAAGCCGCCGTGGCTCTGGGCGGGGCCTGCGATGTTGCCGTAGTAGTGCCCTGTACCGTGCCAAAACTGTCGTTGAGCCCGTGTGACCTGGTATCTGGTGCAGCTCAGGCGATTCGCCGGTATTCGTTGATCACGCCGCTGAGGACTTGCCGCCGGTGGATCGGAGCGTCGAGTGGGATGACGGTCGCTGGGTCGGGGTTGGGCGGGCGGTGCCTGCGGCCCTGGTATGGCCGGTGGTTGTTGAAGTGTCGGGTGTACTCGTCGAGGACTGCCGCGGCATGGCGTTCGTTGTAGATGAGAATTCTGTCGGTGCACTCGGACCGGACGCTACGGATGAACCGTTCGGCGTAGCAGTTGGCTCGTGGCGTCTGCGGTGGAGTCTTGACTGTCGTGATGCCCTCGGAGGCGAACACGGCATCGAAGGACGCGCCGTACTTGGTGTCCCGATCGCGGATGAGGAACCGGAAGGCGGAGATTCGGTCGTCGAGGTCGGCCATGAGATTGCGGGCGGCCTGCGTGGTCCACGCCATCGTCGGGTGTGCGGTAACGCCCAGGATGTGGACGCGACGACTAGCAATCTCCATGACGAACAGCACGTAAAGACGGCGCAGCCCGATGGTGTCGACGTGGAAGAAGTCGGTGGCCAGCAATCCGGCGGCTTGGGCCCGGATGAAGGTGCGCCAGTGCATGTCGATTCCGCGCGGTGCCGGCCCCAGGCGTGACGCGGTCAGGATGCGGCGGATGGTGCCGGCGCCGATATGGAGTCCGAGGCGGGTGAGCTCGCCCTGGATGCGGCGGTGCCCCCAGCGCGGGTTCTGCCGTGCGAGGCGGATGACGAGCTCGCGGAGTTCGCTGTCGATGCGAGGGGCGGCCAGGCCGGCTCGGGTAGGTCCATTTCTTGGTGATCAAGCGCCGGTGCCAGGCCAGGGGAGTGGCGGGGGTGACGAGGCGGCGGCGCAGTTCGCGGGGCAGGAGCCTGGCCAGGGCGGACGGAGGGCTCGGTCGGACCAGGATGGGCGGGCTGGGCCGAGTTGGCGGCGGAGCACCGTGACCTCGTGTCGCAGCGTCAGCGTTTCGGCGATCAGTGTGCTTCTTCGGCGGCAAAGCGGCGCGAGCCACGAAAGCATCCGGGTCAAGGTCAAGTAGAGCAGGCGTGCGGCCACGGCATGATCATCGCCGGGGCTGCTCTAGGGCGAACACGCAGGTCATGGGCGCGGCCTCAAGGTTTTGGCACGGTACACTCATCCGCGCGCTCACCGATCACCTGGCGATCGACGCCACGCGGGCGGAACCACCATCCGCTGCGCCGGACGCTGAGCCACCCGGCCGTCATCGGCCAGGCCACCGAGGCCGTCGAGCCCGTATCCATCCGGACGCTGGACATTGCCGTCGTCCGACGCGACCCGACCGTGCCCCGCCCCAGGCTCGCCAGCGCGACGAGCAGGTGGTGAAGGGCCGCACCGCAGCTGATCAACAGATCGCTGCTGTGCTGATCGGTCGCCGGGAGCTGCCGGAACCGTCCAAGTACAGATGCACTGTCCCCGGTCCGACCAGCCAGCGCCACGGCCGGCAGTTGTGGACCGACGGCGCTCGGACGGCCAGTCGCAGCGCCGCCGGCACCGTCTGCCCGTCCGATCCGGGGACGGCCATCGAACCTACCTCATTCATTCACCCGCTCACGTCGGGAAGGCGATGCGCCGCCCGGACAGGGAGAGGATGTCCAGACGCAGGTAGTGGGGCTTGTCGCCGCTCGCCCAAGGCCGCAGCGGGAGGGACCGGACCCGCGCGAGTTCGTCCGCGTCCTCGACGACGTGGAGGTGACCGAATGCCAGCAGGCTCCACCCTTCCTCCCATACCTCGTCGATGTGGTCGACTTGGAAGCTCACGGGGTCGTGGCGGAGGGCGGCGTCGAGCTTGCTGCCGGTCGCGGAGCGGAAGTACACGTTGTCACCGTCGAGGGCGAAGTTCATCGGCAGAATGAGCGGCCACTCGCCCGCGAGGAAGGCCAGACGGCCGAGCCGTGGCTGGCACGTGACGAGTAGCGCGCGGCACTCGTCCGGGGTGAGAGCAGCCAGCGCGATCTCGGTTTCGGACATCGTGGTCCTTCGGGCTCGTGGTCCGCCGCGCTTGCCCGACGGCGCCGTCTCGGCTGTCGTGAAGGGTAGTGTCGCGGACGTGTGGGAGCGGTTGCAGGGCCGAAAGTCCCTGCCCTCGCCGCCTGCCTTGGCCCGAGGATCGTGGCATGGATGTGGGGCCTTCATCCGCCGACTGGCTGCCGGGCGCGTCCGCCCTGCCCGCCGCCCTTGTGCGGCTCGTCGAGGAGCGTGCCACGGTCCATGACGTGGCCGCGGGCACCGTCTTGCTGCGCAGGCGGGCCGTAGTCGAGGATCTGGTCGTCCTCGTCTCCGGGCGGGTCGCGACCCTGGTCGACTTCACGGGCATCGGCGAACTGGTGGTCGAGACAACGGAGGAGCCCGGGCGCGTATTCGGCTGGTCAGGCCTGCACGCGCCGGGACGGGCCGCCGCCACCGTCCGCGCGGACGCCGACTGTCGGATCGTGACCGTCCCGCTCGCGCCCGTTCTGGACGGCCCGCCTCGGTGGACGGCGGCGCTGTGCGCGGTGGTGGCGGGCGCCTTGGCGGATCGCACGCGGGACCTGCAGATGCGGTGGTCGGGCGCTCGGCGCGGAGGGGAGGACGCCGACGATGCGTGACGCCCCCGCGGTCCGCCGCTGGTTCGCGGGCCTGGCCCTGCTCGATCAGCTCGACGCCGTCGACCTCGATCTGTTCGCCGAGAACGCGACGTGGGTGCGGATAGGGGCAGGCGAGCGCTTGCACGCCGAAGGGCAGGACGGCTCGGCGCTGTGGTTCCTGGTCGAGGGCGAGATCGTCCTCGGGCCTACAGGCGGCGCGGTCGACGGCGTGGTTCGGCAGGCGATCAGCACGCCGGGTTATCCGGTGGGCTGGGACGGCGTGGTGTGGCCGCAGCGGCACCGCTGGGACGCGGTCGCGGTCGCCCCCGCGCGGCTACTGCGGGTGCCGCGCTCGGTGATCGACGACCGCTGCGCCACGGATGCGACCTTCGCGGCGCGCTTGCACCAGCTGCTGCTGTGGCTCGCGGGCGGGCAGCTGCGGCGTCAGCACATCCGCTTGGTGACCGGTCGCTACGACGACGAGACGGACGCGGTCGCCGACCTCATCGCGTCCCGGATCGACGACCTGAGGGTGACCTCGGCACTGCACCGCATCCCGGCCTACCTGCGGTCACGGGCGACGGTCGGCGACGCGTTCCGAGCGCTCGAGGCGATACGCGACGGCGCCGACGCCGTCGAGGCCGAGATCGCCAGGGAGGTGCTGGACGTGCTCGTCGGTGTCCGCCGGGAGCTGCGGGTGTACCAGGGGCTACAGCGCGCCTACGAAGCTGTCGCCGGAGCGCAGGACGTCGAACCCGCGGAGGTCCGTGCCCGGTCGTGCCGCGCGCTGATGGACCTGTTCGCCCACACCCAGCACCGCATCGTGGGCCTTCACCATCTGCCGCGGACGCCGGGCAGCGTCGTGCTGTGCAACCACCTGGCCAGCCACCCCGGCAACCGGCTGCCAAACGGGTTCACGCTGATCCTGGACACGCACTTCGTCTCTTCGATGATCCTCTACCGGACTTACGGCCGCGCGCCGGTGCGCGTGGTCCGCGAGGCGCACTGGCACGAGGCGGGGCACGCGAGGTACTACGCGCGTCTGGGCTACGTGATGGTTCCCTCGTCCGAGGTCGGCCCGCTGCCCGCGGCCGCGCGGGTCGAGCGGGCCGAGCGGTTCGAGAAGGAGGCCTCGTCCGTGCTGCAGCAGGGCTATGACATGGTCATCTGCCCCGAAGGGCGCACCGGCCCCACCGCGGGCTCGCCGTCGCGGCTGCGCCTCGGCGCCTTCCAACTCGCCGCCCGGCTCGACCCGGAACCGCTGATCGTCCCGGTCGCGGTGGCCAACTTCGACCAGCGGCTCAGCCGCGCCGTGCTCGGCGCCGTCGTCGCCGAGCCCTTCCGCCTGTCCGACGTGGTCGCCGACCCGGCCGACCGTGACCAGTTGGCGCGTTTCGTCAACGACGACCTGACGCCGCGTTACCGCGCCTGGGTGCGGGAGGCGGCGGCGCTGCGCTGACGGCCGAATCCGGCGGGCAAGCCGTGGAGGGCCAGCGTGAGCCAGCGCTCGTCGAACCGGTCCCAGGCCCGCATGGCGGGGCCGGCGTCGTGGCTGACCGGGAACGTCATCACCTCCAACGGCGCCCGCAGCCGTCGGACGATCGCCTGCACGCTGGGGAAGGGCACCACGCGGTCGACCACGCCTATGCCGATCGCCGTGGGACAGTCGATCGCCGAGGCGAGCGCCGCCGTGTCGAAATAGGACAGCACCGTCTGAAGGTCGTCTTCGGGATACTGTGGATGCCGCTTGAGGAAGGCGGCGACCTCGGCGCCCGAGCCGTGCTCGACGAGCAGGCGGCGGCCCTCCGCCCACCCGAAGGTCGGCACTCCCAGTACGAGCAGGTCGGCGTGCGGCGCCACCGCCTCGGCCATCAGCGCCAACCCGCCTGCGAGGCTCACGCCGTGGCTGACCGCCCGCAGCGTCGGCACGCCCAGTGCCGCGGCGACCTCGGTGGCGCGCACGTAGTCGCAGACCGCGCCGCGCAGCACGGACGTCTCGGGCCGGTGCGCGCCGGTCAGCAGCCAGCCCGCGGGGGACGGCGTCGGCACCGCCGCTGCCGAGCGGCCGAACCCGCGTATGTCGAAACCCAACACGTGACAGCCCGCGCGGACCCATTCCACCCGCGGCACGGCCTGCGACTGGTATCCGTGCGCGTGGACCACGAACGGGCGGGGCACGCCGTCGTCCCAGGTGATCGCGTAGCCGCGGATCAGCTGTCCGCCCCAGGACCGGAACGCCAGGTCGTGGGCGACGGTGCGGCCGCCGGGCGCGGAACGCGGGGACCGGCGCAGGTCGAGGCGGATCTCGCTGAGCTGCGCAATCGTGGCGGCCCAGAACGCCTCGAGGTCGGGCGGACCATCCAGTGCGTCGAGGGCGGAGCCCTGGGAAAGGGTTCCGCGTCGCCTGGCCGCTGCTCGTGTCACCGCCGCCATCCCCCACGACAACATGTGGGCCGGAACTGCCTCGCCGTTTGACGCCGTTCCTGACGAAGTCCACAGCCCCTGACGGTGTCAGGTACAGCCGCTGATCGGCGCCTGCGGCGTCGAAAGTGAACCCGCCGGAAGATTCTCGACCCGGCCGGAGAGAGGAACGACCAGGAGGATGACCATGGATGCCGCGGTGGCGGTGGAAGCCATCCCCCCGGGGAACAAGACGAGGCCATGGCCCTGGCGAAGACCGAGACCGCCCGCCTGCTCGCACTCGTCGACGACCTGCACGCCGACAAGTGGTGGCGCCGCACCGAGTGCATCGGGTGGACGGTCTGCGCCATGTTTGCCGAATCCTGTCCGGCCGCGCCCTTGGCACCGGCCTCCGCGCCACGCCCGTCGTCTCTTGATCCCGAAGCCCTGTCAAAGCTCAGGGTACCAAGACGCCGCCGGGCGGCGGCCCCCGTGACCGGCCATTACTCCAAGGCTAGATCATCTATTGGGGACGTCGTGTCGCTGGTCAACGACGTGCGTGTAGTCGATCTTGCTTGAACCCGCGTTCCGCAGTTGATGGGCGCATGACGGGGTCTGCCGGGAGTAGGTCCTGGTCAGCGCCGTGCGGCCTCGTTTGTGGTGCCCGAAAGTGTAGGCACACGTTTCGGTGGGTTGATGCTTGCTACGCACCTGCAGCCTGAAACCGCTGATCAGACCCTGGGCCGAGTTGTGGAACCAGACTGGTCGACACCTGCGATCTTCGGCATGGTGTCAGGTCGCCTTGATCGCGTCGTCGAGGAACATGCCACCGGCAGCAAGGTCGATCCTACGACGCCCGCGCCAGCGCCGAGCCCATCTCGCGCGCCAGGGCCTGTGACGACTCTACTGTTGCGCCTGCCCGCTCCAACTTCTGCAGACACAGGGATGACCAGCCACTTTGGAGTGGCACGGCCGGTCACGCTGGTGACCGGACTTCGGCACAGCGGGTGGCGGCGGTCTGTCGATCATAACCGCAGGTCCCTGCGTGAGCTTGGCCAAAATATATGTGATCATCCGCTCCGGACGGTGACACGCGCCTTGGCGGTCAGAGGCGGAGCCTCACTGGGAGGAGGACCAGGGGGAGACCTTCGGCTCCAGGCTGGCAGTGGACGAGCGGACGGCCGCGGCCGGTCGCCGTCCGTCAATCACATTCGCCGGTCGGGCACTCTCTCACAAGAGTCTCCAATTGTTCTCGGTAGGTTGCGCCGTCGATCTCATGCGCCACTAGCCTGCGGGTGAGTTCATCTTCAACTTCTAGCGCGGAAGTTCCGGCCGACTGTTGATGGGATTGCCCATTAGGCACGCGGATCGCAGTGATGGTCAGCCAGCCCATGCAGACCAGCAGGGGCGAGGCCGCAATGAGGACGGCTATGACTTCCATCGTCGGCTCGTTGCCTCAGCTGTCTGTTCCGCTCAGCTGCTCGGCGGTTTGTAGCTGAACGCAGATGCCATCAGGTCCTTCAACCGTCCGCTCCCAGCCAAGGTGAGCTGGGCGAACATTGGAGCAGGCGACTCCCCCCGAGGCAAGTCGCATGCCCCATTCGTCCAAGGTGCCTCGGTCCGCGACAGACAGGCTGACGAGCGGAAATCCGCGCAGGCGTGCCGCTTGGTCTGGCGCCCTACGCAAGTGGAGGACGAAACCGGAGCTATGTACTAGTACCGTCGTAACAACCGCATCCGCGTCTTCTTCCACCAGAGTGCACATGAATCCGAAATGTTGCTCGAACCAGTCCGCCGCGCCGGACGGATTAGCGCATGGGATGCATATGTGATGCAGACCCGCCAGCGGAGGTCTGGGATCGGACAATGACAAAGAGTCGGTCACCTGCCGGTCGTTCGATGAGCGGACACGCGTGATTGCCGTTCGCTTGCGCATTCCTGAGTTTGTAGAACTTCCTCGATCCATTTGACTTGATCCTCTGTGAGCGCGGGCAGGTTGCGCAGACGATGCATCGTTTCCTCGTTGAGCTGACGAACGGCGGCGAGGTTCCCAGCAGCGTGATCGTAGGTCATTTTCTACCCTAGGCCAGCGATGGACCTCCGATAATGAGGACGGGACGCGCCGGGGTGCAGAGGCCATCGACACCATCACGGCGGTCCTTGTACCTCCCCCACCACGATCACGCTGACGGCCGATCTTGTGTCCGAGTTGGAGTGCAGCTTCGGTCGTTGATGCCGTCCGGCACCGCCGAGACGATCTGCGGCCAGCGGGGATGACTCGCTCCCGTCTCAATACCCAATACCCTGTGTAACTGGTCAGGTCTCCTGCGGCGTGGTGACTTGATCTTGAGCTGATGATGTTGACGATGGCGTGGTGTCCGATGAGTCCGCGGTCGTTGCCGAGTTGCGTGAGCAGCTTGCGGTGGTGCTCGGCGCGCTGGCACGGCGCGACGCGGTGATCGGGGAGCTGCGGGCGGAGTTGGCCGCTGCGGCAGCTGAGATCGCGGAGTTGCGGCGGCAGTTGGGGCAGAACTCGCGCAACTCCTCCAAGCCACCCAGCTCGGACGGGTTGGCCAAGCCGGCGCCGCGGTCGCTGCGTAAGCGTGGGGCCCGCAAGCCCGGCGGCCAGGACGGCCATCCGGGGTCGACGTTGACCCCGGTCGCAGTGCCCAACGAGGTTGTCCCGCACGAGCCGGGCTGCTGCCGAGCATGCGGGCACGATCTTTCGGGGGCGCCGGAGGTGGGTCGCGAACACCGGCAGGTGTTCGACATCCCGCCGATCAGCGTGCAAGTGACCGAGCACCAGATGCTCAAGCGCCGGTGTGAGTGCGGGACGGTGACCAGCGCGCCCCCGCCCGCGGGCGTGACCGCGCCGGTGCAGTACGGGACGCGGATCACCGCAATCGTCGTCTACCTCTACGTCGGACAGTTCCTGTCCCGCCAGCGCGCCGCAGCGGCGTTGGCCGAGCTATTCGGCACCCCGGTCTCCCCGGGCACGGTCGCGGCGATGACCAGCCGCGCAGCCGGCGGGCTGGGCGGGTTCACCGAGTGGGTGCGCGCGAACCTGGCCGCCGCCGAAGTGGTCAACTTCGACGAGACCGGGCTGCGGGTCGAGGGCAAGCTGCGGTGGGTGCACTCCGCCTCCACCGGCAAGTACTCGTTAATCACCGTGCACGACCGGCGCGGGGTCAAGGGCATGGACGCCGCCGGGGTATTGCCCGTGTTCACCGGGATCGCCGTGCACGACGCGTGGGCGCCCTATGACACCTACCGGGCCGTCACCCACGCCCTCTGCGGGGCGCACGTCCTGCGCGAGCTCCACGCCGTCACCGACCTCGCCGACACCGAACCCAACACCGACGCTGGCCGGTGGTGCTGGGCCACCCAGGCCGGTGACGCTCTGCGCGAGCTCAACGAACGGGTCAACGCCGCCCTCGCCATCAGCGACACCCTCGACGACATCGACCCGGCCGCTCTCGCCGACGCGATCCATCGCTACCGCAGCGCGGCGCTGCTCGGCATCAAGGCCACCCGCGCCCGCGAGAACAAGGTGATGAGCAAGCACCACGCCCTGGCCCGGCGCCTGATCGACCGTCAGGACGACTACCTGCGGTTCACCGTCGATCCGCGGGTGCCCTTCGACAACAACGCCGCCGAACGCGAGATACGGATGATCAAGCTGCGGCAGAAGGTGTCCGGATGCCTGCGCACGCTCATCGGCGCCGAGCAGTTCTGTGCCATCCGCAGCTATCTCGCCACGGCAGCCAAACACGGCATCCACTTCTTCCAGGCCCTCACCATGCTGGCCGAGGGCCGTCCCTGGCTGCCCGAAACCGCCTGACACCGAGTCGCGCGATCTTCGGAACCTGACCAGTTACTACCCTGTCGGGTGCCAGAAGTCAGCCATGGCGATGACCAGCGGTTTCAGGCCGCTGCCTAGTACTCGTTTATCAGGCCGCCGAGGATGGGCCGCCGCCGGATCCTGCCGCGGATTGGCTGCGACGAGTTCGCCGTGCACGCGCCGATACCCCCGGGTGGGATTTTCGATGGCCAGGCGCACGGTCAGGGCACGGGCGCCGGTGGGGATGGCTGGTCGGCCCGGCCGGCTGCCCGGGGTGGTCCAGCGGCGTCGGACGAGCTTGCGGTGCCGGCTCAGGATCGTGGCTGGGGTGACCAGGAATCCGTGACGGCGACGAACAAGTAGTAGCCGGGCGAGAGCGGCGATTACGGCGCGGTCGCTCCAGCTGATCCGGGGCCGGGGTGTGCGTCGCTGCAGCACGGCGAGTTGATGCCGTAGGACGAGGATCTCGATCTCTTTCGTGGTGTCGGAGCGGGCGCGCAGCACGATCCAGCTCAGCAGCTTCACAGGCAGCTGGTAGATCAGCTTCGTCGCCATCGGCGGATCATGCTCTGACACCCTCGGCGGTGAATCACCTGGTCAGCGTCAGTGTGCGTCGTTTCGGGCACCCACACGTTCGACCTGGACGTCGATGACCTTGACGCGCCGCTGATCGGCGCGTTCCTCACCCACCTCGAACGCGACCGCGGCAACAGTGCCCGCACCCGCAACGCACGCCTCGGCGCCATCCACTCCTTCTACCGTTTCGCCGCGCTCGAACACCCCGAACACGCGCACACGATCGCGCGGGTGATGGCGATCCCGACCAAGCGGCACGAACGCAGCACCGTCTGCTACCTCGACCTCACCGAGATCACCACGCTGCTCGCCGCGCCCGACCGCGACACCTGGCTCGGCCGCCGCGACCGTGCACTGCTGGCACTGACGATCCAGACCGGGGCGCGCGTCTCGGAACTAGTCGGCCTACGTCTCCGCGACGTTCACCTCGGCACCGGCCACCACATCCGGGTCCTGGCAAGGGACGCAAGAAGCGCGCGACACCGCTGACCGGCGAGGTCGCCGCCCTGCTGCACCGATGGATCGTCGAACGCGGCGGTGGGCCCGAAGATCCGCTGTTCCCGACCCGCCAGGGTCGACCACTGAGCCGCTACACGGTCGGACTACTGGTCGGCAAGTACGCCGACCAGGCGGCAGCGGCCTACCCGTCCCTGAAGGCCAAGCGCGTCACTCCGCACGTGCTCCGTCATACCGCGGCGATGCTCTGGCGGGCCAAAGGCGTCGACATCGCCACGATCGCACTGCTGCTTGGACACGAGAGCATCCAGACGACCCACATCTACGAACACGCCGACCCGGCGCTCAAGGAGGAAGCGATCGCCCGGACCGCACCGCTCGGCATCAAACCCGGCAGATACCGACCCTCCGATGCACTCCTTGCCTTCCTCGAAGACCTCTGATTATGTTGAGCGGGTCGCCGCCGAATCCGCTGTGGCACAGGGAGAATCTCGACCCGCCAGGCGCGTCCTCAACATAACCAGCGACTGGACATACAACCGGTTATGTGAAGATCAACATAACCGGTTCGGCGGGCGGGCACGGGAAACGGACCCGGGGCAACCCGGACACCGCGCCCGTGCCCGACCTAACCGCAGCGACATGTCGGCGATCATGTCGAACCGTCGACGACTACCGATCACCGCTGGTCAGCAGCGTGTGCCGCGTTCTGGAACCCCCCTGGTTGGTCTCCCGCTCTGTCCGGGGGAATCTCAAGCCAGGCCCAACCGGGCTCGGCTCGTTCGACGAGCGGGGGCCGCGTCCGGCCCGGGCCAACATGCCCGATCGCGCCCCACTGATGTCTGCCCATGAAGCGCTCAAGAGGACTCTGTCTCCTGTTGCTCGGCATGTTGTTGGCGGCCACGCTGGACTGCCCCGAGGAACACGCGGATCCCCAGGCCGAGGACGCCCAGGTCGAGGATCATCTGCACGGTGACGGCGAGGCGGGCCGCTTCAGTGGTCGCGACGATGTCTCCGAAGCCGACCGTGGCGAAGACGGTGACCGTGAAGTACAGCGCATCTGTCCGGGTGAGCGAATGCACGTTGAAGCTACCGAGGTCGGCGTGAGCCATCACAAAGTAGGTGGCTGCGAACAGAAGCAGGAACAGCGGCGCGGTCGCTGCCAGTGCTTCGATCGCCCGAATCGCCGGGTACGGGGCTATGATGATCGCTCTTACCTGGTAGGCCGCCATGCCCGCGAACACGAGCAATCCCACCGCGAGGGACACGGCCAGCGGAACACCGGCCAGGGTGCCCAGCGGCAACAGGTAGTACGCCGCGACAAGAGCGGAAGTGGCAGCCGCGGCTCGCAGCAACCCGAAGCCGATGAGCCGACGACGCCTCGCCGCGGGCAAGCCATGCATGGGTGAAGTGGTGGTCACCTCGTGATCCTCCCGCGCCCGTCGGCCGCCAATACGGCCCGGACGGAGAACAGGATCAGCGCGCGAGACGTGGCATCGAGCGTCTCGTTCGGGGTCTACTTTGCCATCGCGGGCTTGCGTGCCAGCCAGGTCCGCGGCCATCGGCAACGCAGCACCCCGATTTCTGGGGCGACTCCGGCCTGGGCGACTTCCTGACAGCCACGCTGCGTGTCCGTGGCCATGACAAAGTCCGCGGTGGTGGCCATGTAGAGGTCCGCGTGATGGCCGATAGAAGTCCGCATTCCCTCGTTCGTCGTGTCTGCTGGGAGCTTGCGCGGCCGCGACAAGATCAGAAACTACGCGCTGATGCGACTGGCCCTGTTCCTGGGCAAGCGTCACCAGCGCGACAGCCTGGGGCTCCTATCAGCTCTACCGATCACCCAACCAGCTCGATCTGATCTCGCTCAATGGGATCGTCGTCGCACCCAGGCCCAATCGGGCCTGGCGGGTCAAGCCGAACACCGCCGGTGAAGAACGTCGGTGAGCCGTGTGCGGGAGAACCGCACGTACGGTGGGCCACCGGGTGGCGACATCGACCTCCCCACGTGTCGGCGAACATCCACCAACCGGTGCAGCGCACTAAGTTGAGCCAAGTCAGTAAGACGTACAAGTCGAAGCCACTCTTTCGACCGCGGGGAGCGTAAGAGTACGAAGGGAGGTGCAGTGTCGATCAACCGCGAGCCTGTTACGACTGCTACGGCCACCCCGTCATCTGCTGTTGGCGTGTGCGAAGACCTCATCGCTTGGTATGGGAAGTACGCCGCCCGCGCCCGGGATCGCTACCGGGTTCTTGAGGTCGCTCTGCTGATCGTCGGCGCGTCAATCTCAGTTGCTGCGCTCGCGTGGCCTGGCAACGGCGTGCCAGCCGCGCTACTTGGCGGCATCGTCGTGGTCCTTACGGGCCTTCGCCAGGTCTTCCACTGGCAGGAGAACTACGTGCGGTTCGCGTGGGCCTATCAGACGCTCAAGCAGGAGCGCCGTCGCTACGACGTCGGGGAACCGCCATACAACGATCCGTCCCTGCGTGACCGGAAGATAATGGAGGTCGTGAACTCCGTCGAGGCACGGGAGACCCAGGGCTGGGCGGAGCTACTCGATAGCAAGACCGGGAAGCAGTCGCATAAGTAGAGCGCTCGTGTTTCGCAGTTTTTGTTGATCAAGTCCCGGCGGAACCGGGACACCTGACGCCAGCCGCTGATCCGGCACGTCGGCCGGATGTTCTCGACCTCATAGCCCAGGTCGGCGACAGCGAGCACGGCGTGGCCTGCGCGCCGGTCCAGTCGGTCAGCGCGCGTCGAGCAGGCCGTCCTGGGCGCGGGCACACGTGGTGTCGGGCCGGCGGCCCCGGGCGTACCGGCGAGGTCCACAGCGGCCATCCATCCGGTGCAGGTGAGCACCTGGATGTTCGCCCCCTTGATGACGATGCCTTGCATGACCAGCACAGACCGACCCCGGCGGTGGGGCCGATGGCCTTCGACGGGGGTGCCAGCGGGTGGTCCTTGATCAGCGAGCAGGTGCGCGGGCCTGGGATCGTGGGGCCGGGAGTTCGGTCTGACGCACCGGACCCGGGGCCCGGTCCGTCCCCACCCGGCCCGTCCGGGTTAAGGGTCGCGACGGCGATACCACGCTCGACGAACGCGGCGGCCACCGCCGACGCGAACCCGACCACCAGGTCCTCGTCGCCACCCGGGCCGCACAGCGGCGTCCGTGACGTACCTCGGGCGGCAGGGGCCCGGCACCGGCGGGGCACCGCGGTCGGCGTCGGGATCGTCTCGCCTCGCCGACACAGGCATCGACGATGCCGGCGCCGACATGGCCAGCTCCTCACCCGGCGCGATCACCGGTGGGGACGCCCGTCGCCGGAGTCCGGGGCTGCGGTCCGTAGATCCACACGGTAGCACCGTGCACACCGACCGTAGCGCGGATTCTCCCGCCTCACCTACCGCTCACCACATCCGGCCCAAAACAGCCCGTCCGCCGAGCACACGCTCGGCGGACCGCCGCGGCGACCAACGGTCACCCCCGTGAAACTCTGTGCGACATTCGGGTGAGACACCGGTTGGCGGTTGCATCGCACGGACGGGCCGTCGAGGGTCGCAGGGTCCGAACGAACTCTCCCCCAGACCCCGGGAGTACCTGAGCATGACCAGCCAGATCAAGGGCCGGGCGCGCAGCGCCCACGACCACGACGACCTCCGCGACACCGACCTCCGCGACACCGAGCACCGCGACACCGGCACCGCGACACCAACGGCTCCGCCACCGACCTCACCGCGGCCCTCACCGAGCAGGCCCGTGAGACGGCCGTGGAGAACACCCACCAACTCCAGGACCTTGTGCTCGGCGTGGTCCGTCACGGCCAGGACGCCACCCTTGCCCTGGTGGGGATGTGGACCGAGACGGTGCGTCGGCCCAGCCCGTTCGGTGTCGCGCCGGCCCGTGCCGCGATCAGCGGCGGCTACGACCTGTTCGCCCAACTCCTCGCCGGCCAGCGCCGGTTCGTCGACGCGCTGATCGACCAGCAGCGCCACTTCGCCGAGGCCCTGCTCACTCCACCCGAGCACCGCTGAGCCGTCGGTGGCCGCAACCGGACACCGGACCGGTACGGCGCCGCCGAAGCGCGCGTCGGGCTCCGCCCGCGCCCCGCGCACCTCGCGGTAAACGCGGCCACCACATGGTGCCAGCTGATACTCGACACCCTCGCCGATCCCGGGGCGCCCCGGAGCCCCGTGCGACGCCCGGCGCGGCCGGACACGACCGAATCCGCACCTCGTGGTACGAGCGGCAGTCTGCCGCATAGCCGTGCGCACAGCCGGAACGTATTCGGAAACCCGGGTGGACGTGACGTAGGCGCGGACACGGGCTTTGTTACAACGCCGACCTGCAGAACGCTCAGGCGCGCGGAGTGTCATCTGAACCATCGAATCCGGAGAGTCCGCAAGGATTCGACATGCCCGTAGTCCGCGCCGCCGATCGCGTGCTGATCGCGGAGATTGACGCTGCTCGCCCGGCAGACCCGCGGCCCCGGAGTCGGGGGTCTGGGTTGAGGTCGGTGAACATCTGGCCCGGCGTTGCTCCGCCAGCGTCGGTCCGTCGACGACCCGGCTGCCACAAGTCACTGGCTGGCACGTCCAGGTCCGGCTACGGATCCCCTCGACGCACGAGGATCTCATACGATCTCGACGTCTTTCGCTGCATCGGAGCGGGCGAACAGCGCCAGCCAGCTCAGCACGCGAGCGAGCATCAGGTAGGCGAGTTGGAAGGCCACAGCAGGCGATCATGCTGGCCTGGACGTGGCGTGTGACGTGAGGGTGGTTGACTGCGAACACGCTGATCAGAGGCCGTGACTCGGTTCTCGGCACCCACAGGTTGGTGGATCCGACTCGATCAGGTGAGGACGTGCTGGTCGCCACGTTGGAGCGGACCCCGCCGACCGCGACGCAGGGGTCCCTCACCGCGCTGGGCTGTACGTTGCCCGCCGAGACCGGGATCGCCCGGTCACGCTGTGGATCGCCGCCGGGTCAGCGCACGTGGCTGCGGAGGAGCCCGTGCTCGTGGGCGGCGAGCACGGCGAGTCGGCGGCTGCTCACGCCCAACTTCGTGTAGATGGACCGGAGGTGGCTCTTGACGGTGTTGACCGACACGGTGAGGTCGAGGGCGATCTCCTCGAGTGACAGCATGGAGGGCAGCAGCGCGAGCACGGTGATTTCCCGCTCGCTCAACATCGCTGTCTGCCGCTGCGGACCGGCACCGGTGGCGAGCACGCGGTTCGCGAACGGCTCCGCTGCGCCGAAGCTGCCGCGCTGGTGTATCAGCAGCTCACGCACGTGCGGCCCGGCCTGGATGAACGGGCGCAGGGCGTCGAGCGGCTGGGCGAGGGCCAAAGCGGTTTGTAGGGCGTGGCGGGCGGCGGGCCGTTCGTCGGCGGCGGCGGCGATCGAGGTCTCCAGCAACCAGCCCTCCACCACGGTGTGCGGGAGCAGCGCGGGCGTGGAGCCGTCCAGCACCGGGCGGATCAGGGTGCGGGCACGCTCGTGGTGCCCCGCCGCGGCCTCGGTCCAGGCACGCATCGCGACGAGTTCGGCGTTGTCTTCGGTGTTGTTCTCGGCGTTGTTGCCGGTCCGTTCGGTCAGCCAGCCCAGGACGGTGCGGGCCGCGGCGGCGTGCCCGAGCTGCAGCGCGACGCGGAACTCCAGCATGGCCGCCGCGGCGCAGTGTTGTGGGCTGGTCTGGTTGTCGCCGAAGTCTGAGCGGGCCTGTTGCAGCTCGGCCAGCCCCTCGGCCCGGTGTCCCAGGTCGAACCGGGCGGCCCCGTGCACGGCGTGCAGGGCGAACCGCGACGCCGGTGATGAGGCGGCCGCGGCCGATGGCGGGGCCGATGGCGGGGCCGGGAGCGTGGCGAGGGCGTCGGCGGTGCGGCGTTCGGCGTCGGCGGGCAGGTGCCGCAGGAGGTCGCCGTAGCCCGACATCGCCGCCGCGGCCTGCGACCACGGCGAGCCCGGCCAGCCGTGCTCGGCCCCGATGGTCAGGGCCTCATCGCTGACCGTCCGCATGGTGCGCAGCTCACCGGAGAGGCCGGCGACGACGCCCAGCAGCGTCAGGCACTGCATCCTCAGGTAGTCGAACCCGTGTCGGCGACTCAGCGCCAGCGCGGCGCCCCATTCCGCGCGGGCGCCCGCGCGATCGTCGTGCGCGAGATGGGTGTGGCCCCGGCTCAGGCGGGTCAGCGCTTCCAGTTCCGGTTCGGGGGGCATTTGGTCGGTGTCTGCGATGGCGAACGCGGTGGGGTCGGTCGGGCCTGCACCGAACTGCTCGGCGACGGCGCGCAGTACCGCGAGGTCCACGCCGGCGTGCGCAGGCCACACCTGTTGGGCGTGGCGCAGGTCGGCCTGCGCGGCCGAACGCTCACCCGCCGCCAGGTGGGTGAGCGCGCCGGCCAGACACAGCCAGGGATCGGCCGCCGCGGTTTGTGCACCGACACCGGCCAGCGCGCGCCGCGCCGGGTCGTGGTCCCCGGTCAGGAGCAGCCGGACGGTGAACCGGTGCAGCAGGTCGATGAGCAGCGCTTCGTCGCCGCTGCGGGTGGCGTGTTCGAGGGCTGGTAGCGGCTGGTCCTGGGCGGCCCACCAGCGGGCGGTCACGGCGTGCAGCCCGGCCACCCGTCGCACGCCGTGGCGCTGTAGGTCCGCGGCCAGATGGGTGCGCAGCAGTTCCTGGACGCGGTAATCCTCGCGGCGCGGCCCGGTCGCGGTCACCAGCGAGGTCTCGTGTTCGAGTCGGTCCAGCACACTGCCTGCGTCCTCGCGTCCGCTCAGCTCCGCGGCGAGTGCGGCGGGCATGGGGTCACAGATGCTGGTCACGCGCAGGAAGTCCTGCAGGTCGGTGGGCAGCCCGGAGAGGATTTCACCGACCAGGTAGTCGGCCACCGAGCGGTCATCACCGGAGAACTGGGTGAGGAACGCCTCGTGGTCACCAGACGTGGCCAGGCCGAGGGCGGCCAGCCGCAACCCGGCCGCCCACCCCCCGGTGCGCCGGTGCAGGACCTGCACCTGCTGTGGTGACAGTTGTAGCCCCGTGTTCTCCAGCAGCGCCGCCGTCTGGGGCGGTGTGAACGACAATTGCGTGGCGCGCAGCTCCCACAGCCGTCCGGCCAGCCGTAGCCGGGGCAGCGCCAGCGGTGGATCAAGCCGGCTGGCCAGCACCAGCCGGACGGTCGCGGGCTTGACCCGGATGAAGGTGCGGAGGCTGTCCAGCGCGTGCGGGTCGACCAGGTTGTGCACGTCGTCGAGGATCAGCCGGATCGGCTGTGGCAAACCGGCCAGGGCCGCGGCGAACTGCGCGATGAACTCCGACTGGGTAGCGGGCCGCCAGGCCTGAGGGGGTTGCCGCATGCCGGCACCCGGCACGGACGGGCAGCGGGCCACCGCGGCCACCACCGCGGACCACAACCGCCTCGGATCGTTGTCGCCAGGGTCGAGGCCGACCCACGCCGCGTCCATCGCGGTGCTGGTCTGCGCCCAGTCCGCGAGCAGCAGCGTCTTCCCGTAGCCGGGCGGCGCGCAGACCAGTGCGACGTCGGCGGCCGCGCCCGCGTCCAGGTCGGCGCGCAGGTTCGCGCGTGTCACGAACTGGGCCGGCAGCCCCGGCACCGTGATCTTGACCTGCGGGACGAGCACCATCGACATCAAGCTCCAGCTGCTCGTCCGCCCCGGGGTCTGGGGAACCGATCGCGACATATATGGTTTGGGGCTTTGCGATCATTGAGGCTAGTGCTGGCAGGTGGCGGTGTCCATGGACCAAAGACAGCGGGGTCGAACAGGCGAGGAAGTCTGGGTGTGACCGCCGTCACGGCGGTTGGCGGGTCGGCTCATCCTGATCGGGCGACGCCGGGATGGCGCCGACGGTGCAGCGTCTGCAGCCAGGGTCCGGGTGCCGGAGGAGGTGAGCGCGGTGGTCCACGCCCGCTACGAGGTCCGGGTGAACGGCAGGCTGTCCGAGCGTGCCCGCGGCGCGTTCCCCGCCGTGGACGTCACGTCGGTACCGGCGCAGACGATCATGGTCGGCGAGATAGCCGAGCCGTCCGACCTCGGCGATCTCCTGGCGCTGTGCATGGCGATGGGTCTCGAGGTCGTGTCACTGCGCAGACTGCCCGGCGAGACTGCGACGCGCCCGGGCACACCCGCCACCGATGAGGCGCGGCGGGCATGTGCCCTCAGACGAGGCCACCCCACCATCAGACCCGCCTGAATCACCGGACCCGCAAGCCCAGCCGGGCAGCGATCAGGATCGCCGCCGCGGGCAGCGTAGCGACGGTTACCCGGGATTCGGTGCATTATCCCGGGTAATACGGCAGGCCCCAACCGCCTCGACGGCCCTTCGATCGGGCCTTGGGTCAGAGGTCCTGTGGGTGCCAGAAGTCGGTCCTGGGTCGCTGACCAGCGGTAATCGAGAGTTGGGCATGATCCCAACGTGTCGCTGCGGTTGCTGTACTTGATCTTCCGGCAGGTGCTCGGGCTGGTCCTGCTGTTGGGGCGCACGTCCGCCGCCAAGGACGTTGAGCTCCTCGTGCTGCGGCACCAGGTCGCCGTCTTGCGTCGCATCAACCCACGACCGCGCATGGACTGGGCGGACCGGGCCGTATTCGCCGCCCTCGTCCGGAGGTTGCCCCGCGCGCTGCGTTGTCATCGCCTGGTCACCCCCGACACGATCCTGCGCTGGCATCGCCGCCTCGTCCGCCGACGATGGACGTACCCGAATCGGCCCGGACGGCCGCCGATCGAGGATTTCCTCGTCGCCTTGGTGGTGCGGATGGCGCGGGAGAACCCGCGTTGGGGGTACATGCGGATCGAGGGCGAGTTGCTCAAGCTCGGCCACCGCGTCGGTGCCTCGACGATCCGGCGGATCCTGAGGCGCCACCGGATCCCACCGCTCCGTCGCGACAGACCGATACGAGTTGGCGGCAGTTCCGCATACAGGTCGCCAGCATGCTGGCGGTCGAATTCTTCCACGTCGACTGCGCGGTGACGCTGCGGCGGCTCTACGTGCTGTTCGCACTCGAGGTCGGCGACCGCTATATGTGCATGTCCTGGGCGTGACCGCGCATCCCGACGGACCGTGGACCAACCAGCAGGCCCGCAACATGCTGATTGACCTCGGCGAACACGTCGCTCGGTTCCGGTTCCTTGTCCGCGATCGGGTCGGTCCGTCGGGCAGCACGATCTCCGCCCTGGTCGTGTAGGCATTGACCGAGTTCTTGGCGCGGGGTCACCTGAGCGACCGGGGCCCGCACCGCCGGTGAACGACCGGGTGGTCGAGACACAGTTCGTGTTCGACCGCCGCGCGGCCACGGATATGTCGGTGGCCTACGCCATCCTCGTGCCACCACGGCGGCCCGCGTGCGGACCGGCCAGGAGGGACAACCCCAGCATGACCAGCACCATGTCCAGCAGCATGACCGGCGCGGCGATCTACGCGCGGGTGTCCTCGGCCCGGCAGAATAAGGACCAGACGATCGGCTCGCAGACCGCGGCGCTGCGCGCACGCCGAGCAACTGGGGCTTGACGTGCCCGAGGAGTGGGTGTTCGGAGACGAGGGCCACTCCGGCGCCACCCTGGTCCGGCCCGCGCTGGGGCGACTGCGCGACCTGGTCGCCGGGGTCGGGATCGAGGTGGTGCTGTGCTACTCGCCGGACTGGCTGGCCCGCAAGTTCGCCTACCAGGCCACCGGAGTCGGACAGCCAGCGGGCCAGCTCGGCGATCGAGGCGCCGTCGCCTACCTGAGCGCCCACACCTGGGCCCGGGTCATCGGAGATGGTTGCGCCGCAAACACCGCCGGATCACCTGGAAACAACTCCGCCGCCGCTACGTCACGGGCCGCCCTCGTTCAGGCGCGCCGGACCGTGGTTGCCCGGTCAAGATCGGAGAGCCGGATAACCCACATCGGCGTCCACGACTGTGGTGTCGGCTCGCAACGGCGTGGTGCGCAGCAGCCTCGCCTCGTTGGCTTTGGCCAGCAACGCCGCGTTGCATGTGACGGCTTTACGAGGTGCTTGCTTGTATGAGGGACCGGATCTCGCGGAGCGCGACCGATAGCGTCGCGAGGTCGAAACGTCCGCTGGCGATGATGTCGCCTAGGAGGCGCAAACACCGGATCGCGGCGGCGTCGACGGTCTCAACCCAGCGGTGTACGTCCTCCTTGCCGCGCGAGTCCGGCGGGCTTGACCGCACCACCTCGGCGGTGAGGGCTGAGTGCACGGCGTGCAGGTCCTCGCGGAGGGCGGCTCGGGCTAGGGCTTGCCATCGGTCGTCGCGCGGCAGTTCGAGGATCCGACCCCGCAGCCAGTCGAGCTTCAGGTACTCGTCGAGGGCGAAGTAGACCTCGGCCACCGCCGCGACCGGGCGCCCGGTGGAGCGGGCGACCGCTGCGATGTCCAGCGCCGCGACGAGGTCGGGCAGCGTGCCGACCGCCCGTGCGAGCGCCTCGGGGACGCCGTCGCCGATGAAGGTGTCGACGGTGTGCTGGAGCGTCCGTCGCCGGTCCTCGGTGACCAGATCGGGAACCAGGAGCGCGAGATCGCGCGCGCCGGGCTGGAAGAACGCGATGGTCGCGGCGACGTCCATGGGTTGGCTGCGGTTGCGCAGGAGCCATCGAGTCGCCCGCTCGGCCAGCCGTCGCGCCTCGAGCAGGAGGCTGATCTGGGTGGCGGTGCCGACGAGGTCGTCGAGCTCCGTGATCTGGTCCCACAGCGCAGGCAGCCCGAAGATCTCGCGGGCCGCCGTCTGAGCCCGCGCGACCTCGGGGGCTCCCATTCCCGTCTCCTCGCTCAGACGGAAGATGAACGTGGTGCCCGCCCGGTCGACGATGCGGTTCGTGACGCCCGTGGCGATGATCTCGCGACGCAGCGGGTGCTCCCGGATCTGCTCGGCGTAGCGGCGGCGCAGCACCTCGGGGAAGTACTGCTCGAGCTCTCGGGCGAAGAACGGGTCCTCGGGCAGGTCGGAGTCGAGGAGCGCGCCGAACAGCGCGATCTTGCTGTAGGCGAGGACGACCGCGAACTCTGGCATGGTCAGCCCGCCGCCGGTCGGCGCCCGTTCCCGAAGCTCGTCGCCGGTGGGCAGCTGTTCGAGCGCGCGGTCGAGGCCCTTGGTGCGCTCGAGCGTCTCGAGATAGCGGACGTGGACGTCGCACATCGCGTTGGCCTGCGCGGCGGCGATGTAGAGCGCGCGGGTTTGGCCGTCGTTGTCGGCGAGGACCTGGTCTGCGACCTCGTCGGTCATCGAGGCGAGCAGGGCGTCACGCTGCTTGGCGGTGAGGTCGCCGTCCCGCACGACACGGTCGAGCAGGACCTTGATGTTGACCTCGTGGTCGGAGCAGTTCACCCCGGCCGCGTTGTCGATCGCGTCGGTGTTGATGTGCCCGCCGCCGCGGACGAACTCGATGCGGCCGCGCTGGGTGAGACCGAGGTTTCCGCCCTCGCCGACGACCCGGCACCGCAGATTGGTCGCGTCGATCCGGACCGCGTCGTTGTTCTTGTCGCCGACGTCGGCGTTCGTCTCGGTCGTCGCTTTGACGTAGGTCCCGACTCCGCCGTTCCACAGCAAATCCACCGGCGCCCGCAGGATCGCGCGGATGAGATCGTCCGGTGGGAGTGCTTCCGCGTCCACGGCGAGAGCCCGGCGGATCTCGTCGGAGAGCGGCACCGACTTGGCCGTCCGGAGGAACACGCCGCCCCCGGGGGAGATCGCCGCGGGGTCGTAGTCCGCCCATGACGAGCGAGGCAGCGCGAACAGCCGCTCCCGCTCCTCGAAGCCGCGGGCCGCATCGGGGTCCGGGTCGAGGAAGACGTGCCGGTGGTCGAACGCGGCGACCAGCCGAATATGCCGAGACAGCAGCATGCCGTTGCCGAAGACGTCACCGGACATGTCCCCGACGCCCACCACGGTGAAGTCCTCGTTCTGCACGTCTACCCCGAGCGCCCGGAAGTGCCGCCGGACCGACACCCACGCGCCGCGGGCGGTGATCCCCATCGCCTTGTGGTCGTAGCCCTTCGAGCCGCCGGAGGCGAAGGCGTCCCCGAGCCAGAACGCGTACTCGGCCGAGATCGAGTTGGCCATGTCGGAGAACGTCGCGGTGCCCTTGTCGGCGGCGACCACGAGGTAGGGGTCGTCTCCGTCGTGGCGGACGACGCGGTCGGGCGGTATGACCCGGCCGTCGACCATGTTGTCGGTCACGTCCAGTAGGCCGCGCACGAACGCCCGGTAGCAGGACGCGACCTCGGCGTACAGCGCGTCCCGGCCGGGCGGCGGTGCCTTCACCACGAAGCCGCCCTTGGCGCCCACCGGCACGATGACGGCGTTCTTGACGGTCTGTGCCTTGGCCAGCCCGAGGACCTCGGTGCGGAAATCCTCCGGACGGTCTGACCAGCGCAGCCCTCCGCGGGCCACGGTGCCGCCGCGCAAATGCACGCCCTCCACCCGGGGGGAGTACACGAAGATCTCGAACATGGGCCGCGGTTGCGGCAGGTCCGGGATGCTGCGCGGGTCGAGTTTCAGCGCGAGCCGGGGGATCCCGCCGTCCCCGGCGTGGTCCTGGTAGTAGTTGGTGCGCAGCGTGGCCGTCGCCAACCGCAGAAGACTGCGGAGTACGCGGTCCTCGTTCAGGCTCTCGACCTGGTCGATGCGTCCCTCGATGTCGGTGATCGCTTGTTTGGCGAGCAGGCCGCGGTCGGCATGGCCGTCGAAGTCCGGGTCGAAGCGGATAGCGAACAGCGCGACGAGCAGGCTCGCGATCTTCGGGTTGCCCACGATCGTCGCGGCCATGAAGTCGCGGCCGAAGGCCGCGCCGATCTGCCGGAGGTATTTGACATACGCGCGGATCACGGTGGCCTCGCGGCCGCGCAGACCCGCACACAACACGAGCCGGTTGAAGCGGTCGTTCTCGATCTCGCCACGCCACACGGCCGCGAAGGTTTCCTCGAATCGCTCTCGCACGTCGGCGACGTCGAAGCCCGCCAGGGCCTCGCGGTCCAGCCCGAAGTCGTAGATCCACACCGGATCGGCGTACGCGGGCCGAATCTCGTAAGGGCGCTCGTCGATGACCTTCGTCCCCATATTCTCGAGAAGGGGAAGGACGTCCGAAAGCGTCAGCGGTTCACCGCTGCGGTACAGCTTCAGCCGGGGTGCCGGGTCGATGGCCTCATGCGGCCGGTAGAGCTGCAGCGCGAGGCCGTCACCCGCCGCGTCGGACAAGAGCGTCTCGAGCCTGCGGATGTCGCTCACCGCCGTGCGGGCCGTGTGATCGTCCTGGTAGCCGGACGGCATCGCGTTCGCGTAGCGGTGGTACAGCAGCAGACCCCGTTCCTCGCCGAAACCCTCGACAAGTGCGTCGGCGAGATCGTCGGTCCAGGTCCGCAGCGCGGACGCGAGCCACGCCTCGATCATCGCCGTGTCGTGGTCGGGAACGCCGCCCGGCGGGGTGTAGATCACGAAGTGCAGCCGCGCCACGGACGCGTCGGTGACCAGCGTCGACTCCTCGGCGTGCACGCCGTGAAACGCGGCCATCAGGGTCTCGCGGACGCGCACGCGGACCGCCTCGGTAAGCCTGCCGAGCGGCAGGTCGACGAAGCAGGAAAAGAACCGCCCGAAGCCGTCGCGGCGCACCCGCAGTCGCAACCGCTGCCGGTGTTGCAGCTCCAGGATCGCGATGGCGTCGCTGTACAGGTCATCGACCTCGGACTGCAGCAGCTCGTCCCGCGGGTAGCTGTCCAAGATGTCGACGAGCACCTGGGCCTCGTAGCCGTGTCGCGGGTCGGCGGCGCGGTCCAGCACGGCGCGCATCTTCTGCCGCACGATCGGGATGTCGAACAGCGACTGCTTGGCCACGTTCTTTGGGTACAGCCCGAGGAAACGGCGCTCACCGGTCGGCCTGCCGTGCGCATCGAACCGGCGGATGCCGACGTAGTCGAGATAGCTTCCGCGCTGCACGGTCGCCCGAGAGTTGGCCTTTGTCAGGTTGAGCAGACCGGGCCCGAGGTTCTTCTTCCGACGCACGTCGGGCGGCAGCGACGAGAGCGCGTGCGCCACCGCCTTCCCGGCGGTGTTCCGCAGGATGCCCAGTCCGGACCCCGTGACCGGCTGCAGCATCTGTTCGCGCGGCCCCGCTACCACCTCGTACTCGCGGTAGCCGAGGAAGGTGAAGTGGCCGTCGGCGAGCCAGCGCAGGAACTGCCCGGCCTCGTCCCGGTCGTCGACAGGGATCGTTACGGCATCGGCCGCGAGGCTGTCGGCGATTGCGTTCGCTCGCTCGCGCATCGCGGCCTGGTCCTTGTTCGCGGCGCGGACGTCGCCGAGCACCCGGACCAGGTCGCGGCGGAGCTGCTCGAGCACGGCGGGGTCGGCCTGCCGGTCGATCTCGATGTGGTGAAACGACTCCTGGATGGTGGTCTTCCCCGCGGGCGTGTCGTCGTCGAGCACGGCGAGCAACTCGCCGTCCGCGCTCCGCTCGACGACGAACACCGGGTGGATCGCGATGTGCAGGCCGAACTCGTGGCGGGACAGCTCGGTGGTGAGGGAATCGGGGAGGAACGGCATATCGTCTGTCACGACCTGCACCACGGTGTGCGGTGAGGCGAACCCGTGCTCGTCGAACGTCGGCGAGAACACCGTGACCTGGGACTCGCCCGGCGCCCGGTACCGTGCGAGGCGCAAGTGCGCGAGCGCCGCGCCGAACAGGTCGGGCACGGCACGGGCGACGAGGTCTTCGGCCGCTACCCGTTCGTAGTACTGCTCGGCGAGCGGCAGGAAGAGCCGAGCCTCTTCGGGCGTCATCCGCTTCACCGCGTACTGACGGAGGTGCTCGATGACTCCCTGACGATCGTCGGACGGCATCGCTTCCATGGCACGCTCCTCCCGCTTCACCGGAAGCGTGCTCCTTCGTGGACGCGTTGGGGAGTCTCAGCAGGCGATCCGTGGGCCATCAGCCCCTACCGACCTCTGTCGCGGGCGTCCTAGTCTGCGGACATGGCCGTGGACGAGCCCGGCTCCGGGGTGACGGACCTCGCGGCGAACGCGTGTTGGGACTTGCTGCGCTCCCAGGAAGTCGGGCGGCTGGCGGTCTCGATCGCGGACCGGCCCGACATCTTTCCCGTCAACTACGTCGTGGACCACGGCACGGTCGTCTTCCGGACCGCCGAGGGCACCAAGCTTGCAGGCGCCGTCGACCGCGATGTCGCCTTCGAGGCGGACGGCTATGAGCCCGATACGGGCGAGGCGTGGAGCGTCGTCATGAAGGGTCGCGGGGAGGAGGTCTCGCGCGGGCACGAGCTCCTCGACACGGCCGATCTCCCCCTGTTCCCCTGGCATGGGGCAGCCAAGCCACGGTTCGTGCGGGTGGTGCCCGACGACATCAGCGGCCGCCGGTTCCACGTGGTCGCCCGCGAGACTTGGCCAACACCGCCGGCGCAGACACCCAGAGCAGCGCCTGAATGATCGAACCGGACGGCGGGCACCGTGGTCGGACCCTCTGGCCCTGCTAAGAGCGACCGGCAAATGATGGTGCGGGCCAGCCGCAGGTAGGGGTGATCGGTCTGGCCCCGCTGCGCCCCCTCGGCGTCGCCGCGCGGCCGACGAAACGTCAGTGCGCTCGAACGGAACACCAGCGGGGTTTCACCGCGCTGAAACCCCGCTGAGGTTCCTGTCGAGCATCGTCCGACACCGACGGACCGCATCTCTGCCACCCACACACCCGTCGCTCACGCCGACCATCAATTGCCGGACGTTCTAAGTCGCGTGTGGCCGGTGTGGGGTGCGACCCTGACGGCTCGAACCGTCGGTCTTCGTCCGGCGGTTACCACGACCGTCGCGCGGACGGTGGGTTATGGCGCTGGCCGGGCAGCTCGCGGCCGGCGCTCTTGGCCGCCGGGTCGACATCCAAGACGGCGCTTTGGATCGGCTCACGCCTTCGCGGGTGTCGCGGACGCCCCCGAACAGCTCGAGACCTCTGCCTCGCCAGGTCGCATACGACCCGTGGGTGCCAGAAAGACGGCGCACATCAGGCGGCCTGCTGATATTCATGGAGGAGTCCGCCGAGGCGGTCGCGTCGTTTGATCTTGGGGATCTCGGTTGTTGTACGACGGGGGAGCGGACGCGAGGGGGCTGCCTGGCCGAGGGTGGGGTGCGGTCGATGATCGTTGTAGTAGCGCTCAAACTCGCTTAGCACGGCAGCGGCGTGTCGTTGGTTGGTGATCAGGAGGCGGTCGAGGAGTTCGCGGCGGACGGTGCTGACGAAGCGTTCGCCCGCGGCGCCCGCACCGGGGTGGTGATGATTCTGACGTCGATGGCGGTGAACACGGCATCGAAGGCGGCGGTGAACTTGCCGTCGCGGTCGCGGATGAGGAACCGGAAGTGCCGGTGTGCGTCGTCGAGGCCGGTAGCCGAGTCCGGCGAGCTCGCCGTGGACGCGCCGATACCCCCAGGTGGGATTCTCGGTGGCCAAGCGCACGATCAGGGCGCGGACACCGGCGGGGATGGCGGGTCGACCCGGCCGCGTGTGTCGGGGTGGTCCAGCGGCGGCGGACGAGTTGCCGATGCCAGCGCAGGATGGTGGCCGGGGTTACCAGCAGTGCGCGATGAGCGGGTAGAAGTCGGGCGAGGACGGCGATCACGGCCCGGTCGCTCCAACTGATCCGTGGACGGGGTGTGCCGGGCACCCACAGGGCGGTGATCCGGGCGATGTGCACGTGGCGGCGGCCGTGCTCGACCACCACGAGAACGTAGGGGCGGGGTGGTGCGCCGCGGCGGACTCGAAGGCGAAGGCGCAGCGCAGCGGCGGAATCCGCGGGCCGTCGATGCCACCACGATCTGTCGGCTGGTCGGGTCGGGGGTGCTCGCGAACCGTGACCGTCGGCGCCTCCGCGTAGTGCGCCAGGTGCACGCTGACCGAGCCGACGAGCCCGTGGTAGCCGAGGGAGTGTCCACGCGCTTCGACCACGACCATCAGGGCCTGCCCTGATGCGGCACGAGTGCGGGTTCGGCGGCGGATTCGACGATCTCGGTGCTCAGCGGGATGACGCCGCACCGACTGGCGGCCTCGGTCGCCTCGGCGATCGGCCGGTCGGCTTGGCCCGCAGCCATCGCTGCTCGCCGATCCGCGGCGGGACTTCGGGGTGACCCCGCACGAGGGCGTGCAACAGGTGCAGCGGCGGTTGCCGCCGCTCGGCCTCGTCCACCGCCCACAGCAGCGCGCGCCGGGCGTCTGGATCGTCCTGGACGCCGACGACAACAGCGCCTTGCCGTGCACCCATCGCACGTCCCCTCCTCGGTCCTGTCCCACGCTTGTCCAGGCTCCGGGCGGCAACCAGTGGCTGAGGGGCCCGCCGCCGGACCGAAGGGTCCTACGTGAGGAAGCTGTCCGCCTGGTGCGCGGGCGGGCGCCTGCGGGGCAGGGCCGCAGGTTCGCCTTTCCGTGCGGCCGTGGCGCCACTGGTCCCGAACACCAAGGGCTCTGGTCCCTCGGCCGAAGTGCTTGCGCCCGTGGGATCGCGGCACGGAGGCACGGGACAGTTCAACCACCGGCACATTCGCTTCGGAGGTCATGATGGACGCCCTCGCCACCCGCTCGCAGAAACTGCTCGACACCGACTGTGAAGAGCGCCTCCAGCTCGAGTTCGACCTGGCGCGGCTGGAGCTCGTCGAGGCCCGCCAGGCGCAGCGGCAGAAGGACACACTGGCCGCACGCACGCGGGTGGCCGAGTGCCGCAGCGGGGTGGACAGGATCCTCGACAGGTGGAACGCCGTCGTCCTGCCGTCCCGCTGAAGCGGCGGCGCCGATGAGTCGACGGATTCGTCCGGCGCGGGCGCAAACGGTTGTGCCGCGCGGAGGGCATGCCCGGCTTCTGCGACGGATGTACCGGGACGGGACGGCCGAACCGGCTGGCCAGGGCGCTGAACCGCTGGTCGGTGCTGGTCATGCGGCTGATTACGGTGCGCTCCCGGCTGGTCCCGCGACCGACATCCAGATCATCAAGACACCGGTACGAGCTCCGCGGGTCAACGCGGTCATGCCCTCGGCCAGACCGCTCCCCCACGACCCTTTCCCCGACCACACAACAACCGAGATCCACAACGTCCGACGGCGCGACCGCCTCGCGGCCTGATCTGTGAGTATCACTGTCGCATGAGGTGACCGGGTTCCTGGCACCCACAGGCATCCGGCATCGGTCGGCGCCGATTCGCTCTCTAATTGTGGATGGCTCGTCGGCTGACGTGGAGAGTTCGGGGAGGGAGTTGGGTGCACAGCGCGCGTTGGTAGAGCACGATGGCCAGGACTCGCTCGTCGTTGGTGACCTTGTGGTGGAAGATTGCCGCCACGGGCGCCGGCCAGTTGTTCTCCTGTTCTTCGCTGCGTCGTCGGTGGCGGTGTCGTGTGTCGCGGGCGTCTTGGACGCGACCGACCCGATCGCGGCAAAGATCGGTTCGACCACATCGACAGCCAAGGTCGACCGGGTAGTTTCCGGGCGGTCGGGACCGATACCGGGGAACTGGTGGGCGTGTCGGCGCGCATCTGGGCCGGTCCACTTCGCGGCGCTTCCGAGGTGGTCGGGGTGCCGGATGTACCGCACGCCGACCGTGAGCGGGCCGCGGCGCGGCGCGAGCGTATTGCCGGTCAGGGGGCAGGTGGCGATGATTCCGGGGGAGCCGCGGCCGGGCGGACCGCGTTGTTGATGTTCCTGCTGAGGCTCTCGGGGTCCGCGACCTCGACCACGATGCGGTGGTAGGGCTCGCCGCGCAGGTAGATGGCCAGTACCGATCGGGCGCGGTGGACCAGCCACAGCTGGCGGTCTTGCCCGATCCCGTAGTGGCCCGCTCGCAGCACCTCGGGCCAGCCCAGCCCGGGCAGTTCCCGGGCGGGACAGGCCGCGATCGCGGCCGATCGCGAGAGCACCCGCGCCCCCAACACGCGCCGGTTAGGCAGCGCGATCCCGGACGAGAACGCGTACCACCGGTCGATGCCGGTGAACCGGACGATCACGGCCCGATCGGTCAGTTCGACGAGCACACCCAAGACGCTTACCTCGCGATCGCCCGGCGCTGGGCCGGCGCGGGAAACCGGCCCGTCCCCGGGATCGCGGCGGTCATGCCGCGGTGTGGAATTCCCACCCGAATCGATCGCATACCGGGGTGGAGGTGCCAAGTAAACGCCTGCCCGGCGAGTCCGCATTCGCACCCGTCGCGGCATCGCCGAGAAACTCGAGAGCGAGGGTGTAGCCGATGGGCTGCAGTTCCGGATCGAATTCCGGGAGGATCAGCGTGTGATTCACCTCTACCTCACAGGAAGAAGGCCTGCCCAACGGAGACGTCACGGCAGCAGGCGGGCGCGGCGAGAATGGCGATAATAAGTATGGCCGGGGAGCGGACAACGTGTGCGTAATTGTACGTGGCGGCGGCTCGAGTCACCAATGCCCCCGATGTGGACGTGACCGGATCGTGACGTCGAACTCGCCCGGTGCAAATTTATCAACAGGCCTGTGGATACGTCGTCGCGGAATGTGGACAACCGCGGCGGGGAGCGGTCGACCCGTGTTGTTATTGAGGATTATGTGAAAAGTGGTACTCGTGGGACATGCAACGATCGGAGTCGGCGCCCGGGCCGGTGTCACGGGCCAGGCCGGGCCAGCAAGACGGTGTCGTGATTGTCGCGTTGCCGCACGGCGTCGCACCGCGGGCGCGCACGCGTGCGGTGGCGTGGTCACGATTGCGACACCGCAGCGTGTCACCCGGTGAGGTGGCGGACCGGTCACCCACCATTACGTCCGCGGCCTCCCATCACGACGACCGATAGGACGCACACAACGGTGAGCATGCCCCCTGTTGCCCCCGCGGAAACCACCGGGGAGATCGTCTTGACGTGGGGCCCTGACGGCCCGACGGTGACCGCCCCCGACCGGGCTGCGGTGCCGGCCCTGGATCTGTTCGGGATGCGCCGGGTGCCCGATGACCCGCGGGCGGTGGAGCTGCCGGGCGGCATCCGCTACCTCATCGGCGCCGCGCACCGGCGCTGGCGGGGCGCGGTGTACCTGCATCGCCTGCCGCAGTGAGCGTCCGGCCGACGGGCGCCGCGGTGTGGGTGCCAGAAATTCTCCGCGCGCCTCACGCGACCTGCTGATTCTCGTGGAGCAGTCCGCCGAGCCGCTCGTGTCGTCGGAGGTTGTGAGCCGCGGTTGGGGAGCGTTGCGCAAGGGTGTGGGTCGGTCTCGACCGCCGGACGACACCAGCATCGCAGACTCACCTCTGGCGGATGAGGAGGAGTTGCCCTGACGGCGCAACGATCCTCGGCGAGAGAAGAACCCGTATCGCCCAGGAGGTCCGGAATGTCCGCACCCGGAAAGGCAACACGCCCGGACGACAGCTCTCCACCGTCCCCGCCCGCTCATGGGGATCGCCCGGCGGGTTGGGTTGTCGGACTGAGCCTGTTCGCAGGCATCATGATGATCATTACGGGCGTGTTCAACGCGATGGAGGGAGTCGTCGCGCTGGCCCGCAACGAGGTCTACGCCGCCACCCCCCGGTACATCTTCGCCTTCGACCTGACGACGTGGGGTTGGATCCAAATCATCCTCGGAATCATCGTCCTGGCCGCAGGCTTCGGGGTGATTACGGGACAGCTCTGGGGCCGCGTGGTCGGCATCACGATCGCACTGCTGACCATGCTCGCCAACTTCGGGTTCATCCCCTACTACCCGATATGGTCCCTACTGATCATCGTGTTGAATGTCTTCGTGATCTGGGCGCTGTGCGTCTATGACCGGGATGTCGCCGCCAGCCTCTGACAGCCGCTCCATAGCTGCGGATGTCGGGGCCGGACCGGGATGGCTCGCAGACCTCCAACCCAAGATCATCACAGCGGTAGGATAAGGCCCGCGATGGCAATGACCACTTGTGCCCGACCCGGAGGGTGCGGTGCGGCAGGTTGCGGGGATGGTAGTGGCGAAGCCGGTCGGGTCAAAGTGGGACATCAGCAGATCGAGAGGTGGATGTCGTGACCGACATCGAATTCGACAAGTCCGCCCAACTGGAGCGGCGGGTGCGCGAGCTCGAAGCGGAGAACGCGCGGCTGGCCGCAGAATCTGACGCCGCAGGCGGGGGCACGGCGGCCGGGCGTGCCGGCCGCCGGGGCGGATGGTGGCGAGCGCTCCTGTCCGCCATCTGTATCGTGCTCGCTGCCGTTCTCCTGCCGGTGTCCATCGTCGCGGCTTGGTCACGCACCCAACTCGTTGACGAGAGCCAGTTCGTCGCGACCCTTGCCCCGCTCGCGCACGATCCGCAGGTCCAGGGCCTCGTCATCGACCAGACGGTGGCCGCGATCGACGAAAAGGTCAACTACGATCAGATCACCGGCAATGTGATCGACGGGATCGCCGGGCTGGGGCTGCCGCCGCGCGCGGTCAACGCGCTCGGTCTGCTCACGCCAGCCTGCGGCCGACGGACTGCGCAACCTCGTCCACGGAGGGGTCACCAAGTTCGTCCAATCCGACGCGTTCGTCGACGTCTGGACGGGCGCTGTCCGGGACTTCCACCGCGCGCTCACGAACGTCGCGACGTCGAACGGGAGCGGAGTGGTGGTCCTGACCGGCGACGGGCTGGGCATCCAGCTCGGACCCATCGTCGACCAGGTGAAGCAGCGACTGACCGCGCAAGGTGTGGGGGCGGCCTCGCTCATCCCGAGCGTCAACCGCGTGATCATCATCGGCACGGGTGACGCCGCCGCCACGGCGCGGGTCGTGTACTGGATCGCGGTGACGGCCGGGTGGTTGCTCCCGCTGGTCACGCTCGCCCTGTTCGCGGTCGGTGTGCTGCTGGCCCGCAGGCGAAGTGTGGCGGTGCTCGGGTTGGGCGTCGCGATCGCGCTCAGTGCAGCGATACTCATTGCCCTGTTCTCGGCGGGATCGGTCGCGGTGTCGGTCGCCGCCGATCAGTTGAAGGTCTCGCCCTCGGCGCTGAATGTCATCTACCAAACGCTGACCGACCAGATGCAGCACACCGCCCTCGTCGCCGCCGTGCTCGGCGTCTTCATCGCGATCCTGGGCTGGACGCTCGGCGACTGGTCGGCGGCGCGCAGGCTGCGCACCGTCGTCGGCGGTCTCAACAGCAGCGCCCGGCGCGGCCTGGCGGAGCGGGGCCTCAACACCGGCGGGTTCGGCCGGTGGCTGGACAGGTACCGGGTCCTCGTCCGCGCGCTCGTCGTCGCGCTCGCGGTCGTGTGGCTCCTGCTCCTGCGACCACTCTCCTTCGGCGACATCGTTCTCGTCATCATCGTCGCCCTGCTCGTCACCTGGATGCTGGAGCTGCTGCAACGCCGCCCTGAAGAGACCACCGCCGCACCGGTCGACGAACACGGGCGCGAGCCCGTGCCTAGCGCGGAGACAACACAGGCGCCGCCCGACACCGTCGCCGACCAGGACCCCGCATCGGTCTAGAAGACCCTGTCGGAGAGGGACTGTAAAAACAACGGCACCTCTCTGTGTCAAGTAGATCTTGGTCGATGGGTTGTAGCCTCGGTGCTGGCGGGTCCGGGCTGTGACTTGTCCGAAGAGCCGGCGGTAGGGGTTGAGCCGGTCGCGCTGGATTCTGTAGTCGCCCCTGTCCTGATCGTGGCCGCCGCCTGGACCGGGGCTCGCTGGGGCGAGCTTACCGGGCTGCAGCGCATCCACACCCACCTCGACACCGGCGCCGATAACGGTGCCGGCAGCGGTGTCATCGTGATCGACCCCGGCCTGGGCACCCTGCACGAATCCAGCCGCGGGCTGGCCCTCGGACCACCCAAGACCGTCGAATCCGCCGGCACCATCACCCTGCCGCCGTTCTTGGTCGAGTTGATGATCTGCAAGCCCTAACTACACGGCTTTAAGCTTAGGGAGCCGGCGGGGAGGCGCCGCGTGGTTAGGCGGCGAAGGCGGGAATGGCTAGGGCCTGTTGACCGGCAGGGGTGAGCGCGGCGGCGACGCGCTGACCGATCGGCTTGAGTGTCGTGGCTGCGATCAGACCCGCGTGGACCAGGTGATGAGCGGCGGACTGGTCGCAGCAGCAGCGACCATCCAGGAACAGATCCGGCTCGGTGCCCAACTGGAGCTCCGCGCCGCCTGCGGCCACGGCGCGCAGAATCGCCCGGTCGCGTCCGCTGAGGGTGTCTGTGCTGGTCATGACGGTCTCCGAGGTCCGACGCGGGCGACGATTTTCCTGCAAAGTTCTGACCATATAATCAACTATGAGCGATACATCAGTCAAGTAGTTCCTGATGATTTTATCAATGCTGATGGAGCTTGCTTCCGGTCCATGCAAGCTGTGGTCTGCTCGGTCGTTGGATGATCGGGAAGTGGCCCGGACTGTTTGACGACTCACCTGCAGCGCTGCGGCGATCTCGCCCTAGGTCGCCCCTGTGCCCGGGTTCTAACCCCGGCGTGCTTTCGCAGGCCCGTCCGGGGCGTTGTCGGCAGGAGCCGTCGCCGGTGGGCTTTTACGCAATCCGCTCGACGACGACGGCCAGCCCTTGCCCACCGCCGATGCACATCGTCTCCAAGCCGTAGCGCACACCGCGGCGGAGCATCTCCCGGGAGAGGGTGGTGAGGATCCGGGCGCCGGTGGCGCCGACAGGGTGGCCCAGCGAGATGCCCGAGCCGTTGACGTTGATCCGCTCCCAGTCCGCCTCGACGAGGCCCCATTCCCGGGTGACGGCCAGGACCTGGGCGGCGAAGGCTTCGTTGAGCTCGATGAGATCGACCTGGCCCAGCTTCAGTCCGGCGCGGTGCAGCGCGGTCGTGGTGGCGGGTACGGGTCCGAGGCCCATGGTGGCAGGAGGCACGCCTGCGACCGCCCAGGACACGATCCGCAGCAGGGGCCGCAGGCCGAGCTGTTCGGCGCGCTCGGGAGTAGTGACGATGCAGATCGCGGCGCCGTCGTTCTGGCCGGAGGCGTTGCCGGGGGTGACGGTGGCCTCGGGATCGTCCTGGTGGAGCACGGGCCGCAGGCGGGCGAGGGCCGCGAGGCTGGTGTCGGGGCGGAGGTGTTCGTCGCGCTCCACGACGGTGTCGCTGCGGCGTCCGGGCACGGTGACCGGGACGATCTCCTCCGCGAACCGGCCTTCGGCTTGGGCGGCGGCGGCCCGCTGGTGGGAGCGCAGCGCGAGCTCGTCTTGTTCTTCGCGGCTGATCCGGTAGTCGCGGCGGAGGTTCTCGGCGGTTTCGAGCATGCCCCCCGGCACGGGGAAGCGACGGCCGCCCGCGGTGATCCGGCCGCGGGCCAGGGCGTCGTGCAGCAGCACACCGGGGCCCGCCTTCGCGCCCCAGCGCATCAGGGTCGAGTAGAACGGCGCGGACGACATGGACTCGACCCCGCCCGCGAGGACGACATCGTGGATCCCGGTCTGCACCTGCATCGCGGCAGTCAGCACCGCCTGCAGTCCGGAGCCGCAGCGACGGTCGATCTGCTGGCCGGTGACGGTGACCGGAAGCCCGGCGTCGAGCGCGACGACCCGGCCGACCGCCGGGGCGTCCATCGTCGGGTAGCTCTGGCCGAGCACAAGCTCCTCGACCGCGTCGGGCGGTAACCCGCTGCGGGAGAGGACCGCCCGGACGACGGTGGCGCCGAGGGTATGGGCGGGCACGGTGCGCAGCGCGCCGCCGAAGGCGCCGACGGGTGTGCGCAGCGGCTCGCAGATCACCGCGGTGCGGAGGGTGTCAGGCACCGGCCACCGCCTCTCGGTGCGCGAGCCGGAAATCGGCGGAAGTGTGTTCCCGGACCCAGTCCAGGTCGAAGCCGTCGGCGATCTCGACGAGCACCAGGGCGTGGTCCTGCACCCGGAAGGTGGCGGCCTCGGTGACGACGACGTCGACGGGCCGTTGTGCGGTGAGCGGGAACGAGCACTCGGCAACGATCTTGGGAGTGCCGTCTTTGGCGGTGTGAGTGGTGGCTACGACGACGGTGCGGGCGCCGACCAGCAGGTCCATCGCCCCACCGACGCCGAGGACCGGCTTGCCGGGGATGGCCCAGTTCGCGATCCGGCCGTGCGCGTCGATCTGCAGGGCACCGAGCACCGCGACCTGGACGTGGCCACCGCGGATCATCCCGAAGGACGTAGAGCTGGCGAAGTAGGACGCGCCGGGCCGGGCGGTGACGGGCTGCTTGCCCGCGTGTACGAGGTCGGGGTCGACCTCCCCAAGCCCCGGGGTGGGGCCCACGCCGAGCAGCCCGTTCTCGGTCTGCAGGTGCGCCGCGTGCGATGGTAGATGGTCGGCGACCAGTGTCGGGATCCCGATGCCGAGGTTGACCACGGCGCCGGGGGGAAGGTGTGGCACGACCCGTGCGGCAATGCGCTGTTGCAGGCTGCTTTGTGTTGATGACTTGGTCATCGGGGGCTCCGGGAAAGCACGAGGGCGTCGACGAACAGGTGCGGGGTGACGATCTCCTCCGGGTCCAGCGCACCGACCGGGAGCACCTGGTCCACTTCGGCGATCACGAGATCGGCCGCGGTCGCCATGTCGGGGTTGAAGTTCCGCGCGGTCTTGGCGTAAACGAGGTTGCCCAGCTCGTCGGCGGCTCGCGCGCGGATCAATGCCACGTCGGCGCGCAGGCTCTCCTGGTAGACGTGCGCCTGGCCGCGGATCGTGCGCTCCTCGCGGCCCTCGCCCAGCGCGGTGCCCCAGCCAGTGCGGGTGTAGAAGCCGCCGATCCCCGCACCACCGGCGCGGATCGCCTCGGCCAGTGTGCCCTGCGGCAGCAGCTCGATCTCCAGCCGACCTGCCAGGTGTGCGGCGACGACGTCTGGGTTGCTGGTGAAGTAGGAGCCCACAGCTTTGCGGACCCGCCCCTCCAGCAGCAGCCGACCCAGTCCGCGCCCGGGCTCGCCGAGGTTGTTGCTGATCACGGTCAGCCCGGAGGCGGCGGTGTGCGTGATCAGTCCGTCGATCAGTGTCAACGGAGACCCAACGAGGCCAAAGCCGCCGACCATCACCGTCGCCCGGTCCGGGACCAGGGCTACGGCGTCGGCGAGCTCACACATCAGCGACGGCGGGGAGAGAAACAGCGTCATGATCATCCGCCGCTCAGGACGTTCCTGCTCGGCGCAGGACGAAGTCGCTTTCGCACCGCAGGACGCCGTCCTCGCTCGCTACGAAGTCGCGGATCAGTGAGTCCTTGACGCCGAAGACGGCGTCGGAGTCCAGGTAGTCGCTGTCGCGGTCGAACAGGTGGGTGGTCAGCGGCTCATAGCCCGGGGCTGACACCTTGGCGTGGATGTGGGCTGCCCGCCAGGGGTGGCGTCCGGTGTCGGTGAGCAGCTTGCCGACGGGGCCGTCGGCGGGGATCGGGTAGGGCACCGGCCGGACGGTGGTGATCTTGTAGCGGCCTCGGTCGTCGGTGCGGTAGACGCCGCGCAGGTTGGTCGGCGGTTGCACGTCGGGCTGCTGGACGGCGTAGAAGCCGGTGGCTGCGTTCTGCCACACGTCGAGGCTCGCGCCGGGGATGGGCTGTCCGTCCTCGTCGCGCACCGTTCCGTGCAGGATGGCGGGTTGCCCGCCGTCGTCGTATTCGACCATGGAGGCGCCGTAGTCCCGGTGCGGCGAGGCCGGGACGTAGAACGGGCCGAGGATGGTGGGCTCGGTCGCGAGCGACTCGACGTCGGAGTGGTTGATCAGGTCGACCAGCGAGGAGAGGCCCAGGGTGTCGGACAGCAGGATGAACTCCTGCCGTACGTCGTCGGTGATGTGGCCGGTCGCGGTCAGGAAGCGGATCCCTGCCAGCCACTCCTGGTCGGTGAGCCGCACCTCCTTGGCGAAGGCGTGCAGGTGCCGGACGAGGGCGGACATCACCTGGAGCAGTCGGGCGTCGGGCGTCGGCTGGAGTCGGGACACGACCTGATCGGTCAGCTCGTCTTCGGTCGTCTTGTGCATGGTCGTCTCTCTGTTTAGGAAAGGAATCGGGCCGGTCGGTCACCGACGTAAGCGGCGGCCAGGACCGCGCGGGCGCAGGCGCGATCGACCGGCCGGGGGTTGACGGGCAGGCCGCGCACGACGACGTCGGCGGCCGGGTCGATCTCCTCGGCCGGGAAGCCGAGCGCGGACAGGGACTGCGGGGCACCGATCTCGCGCCGGAGGTCCCAGATCGCACCCGCCGCGTGGTCCACCGAACGGCCTGCCGTCCGGAGTGCCGTCTCGACCGCCGCCATCGCTACCGGTGCGGCGTCGGCGTTGACGGCCAGGGCGTACGGAAGAACGGCGGAGTGCGACGGGGCGTGCGGCAGATCGTAGGTGCCTCCGAGGGTGTGGCAGACCTTGTGGTGGATGCCCATCCCGGTGGCGCCGAGCGTCCAGCCTGCCAGCCAGGCGCCGTAGGTCACCTCGGTTCGGGCCTCGATGTCCGCCGGGTCGGCCACCACCGTGGGCAGGCCGGTCGCGAGCGCCCGGATGCCGTCCTGCGCGGTGAGCAGGGCCAGCGGGGACACTTCGGGCGCGTAGAGCCCCTCGGCGAGGTGCGCCAGAGCGTTCATGCCGCTCGCGGCCGTGAGTCCGGGTGGGAGGGACACGGTGAGCTCTGGGTCGTAGACGACGACCCGGGGCAGGACGTGGAGGTCGCGGCCGGTCGTCTTCCGCCGGTTCTCGGTGAGGCCCCAGATGGGCGTCATCTCCGACCCGGCGTAGGTGGTCGGCACGGCGAGGATCGGCAGATGGGTGTCCCGCGCGACCACTTTCGCGGTCCCGATCGCCGAGCCGCCGCCGACCACCACGACGGCGTCCGCTTCGGCCGCGCGGGCCGCGGCGACGGCGCGCGCCGCGACCTCGGCCGGGACGTGCATGACGATCTCGTCGAAGCGACCGACGAGCAGCGGTGTGAGGAGCTCGGAGAGCTCCTCTCCGGCCTTCAGGTAGGGGTCGGTGACCAGCAGCGGTCGGGTCAATCCCAGCCGCTGCAGCTCGCCTGCGATCTCCTGCCGCCTGCCGACCCCGAACACCACCCTCGACCCGGGGACGTCATGGACGAACCGCATGCGGCTTCACCTCGTCCCGGGAGCCATGGGGCCGCCCGAAGGCCGCCGCGATCGCCGCGCTGCGCGCGGTGACCATGGGCGCGGTCTCCGGGTGCGTGAACACGTAGAGGCGGCCCTCGCGGATGGCGTCCACCACCATGGCGCCCACCTTCGTGGGCTCCAACACCGTCATCGTGGGCAGGAAGTCCTCGGTGCGCGGGCCGTCCTCGCAGTGGCCGGGGCGCTTCACGGCGTTGGCGTTGATGTTCGTGCGGACCAGCCCGGGCAGCAGGATCGAGACACCGACCTGCCCCGCGTCGCCCAGCTCGGCGGCGAGCACCTCGCTGACCGCGACCACCGCGGCCTTGGACGCCGCGTACGCCGCCGTGCCGGGCGCGGCCACGACGGCGGCGACGGACGCCGTGTTGACGATGTAGCCGCCTTCGGGGTTGGCCTGCAGCCGGGGCAGGAAGCTCTTGAGGCCATGGACCACGCCCCAGAAGTTGACGTCCATGACCCACTGGAAGTCGGCGGGCAGCAAGTCGTGGAAGGTGGCGAGCGGGCCGACCCCGGCGTTGTTCACCACGACGTCGACGCGGCCGTAGCGCTGCACGACCCGGTCGGCCAGCGCCTCGACGCTGGTGGCGTCGGTAACGTCGACCACCTCGGCGATCGCACCGATGACGCGGGCCGTCCGGTCGGCGGCCGCGGCGTCGACGTCGGCTACGACCACGGTGGCGCCTGCGGCCACCAGGTTCTCCGCGATCCCCCGGCCGATGCCGGAGGCGCCGCCGGTGACGACGGCGACTCTGCCGTCGAAGGTCTCAATCCTCTTCATGGGTTCCTGCTTTCCTGCGGGCGGGTAGCCACCCGGCCCTCGGCGGACCGACCGGCGCGGGGGACGAGGACTTGCGGGTCGAGTCCGACCGATGGGGCGGCGGCGGGGCCGCGCCGAGCGCGGAAGAGCCGGTTGGCGGCGGCGTCGATCGCGGCCCGCAGAACGCCGACGAGCCCGTTGGGTGCAACTTCGATGACGACGATGACGAGCACCCCGCTGAGCAGCGCCTGCAGCACCGGCTGGCTCTCCAACGCGCGGTCGACGAGGTAGTAGATGACAAACGCGCCGACGATCGGGCCCGCGACCGTGCCCATGCCACCGACGACGACCATGACCAACGCGGTCACCACCCAGTTCAGGCTGAACAACGAGTTCGGCTCGATGAAGGCTTGATTGACGGCGATGGCGCCGCCCAGCAGGCCGGTGAGAATCGCGCTGAGCACCAGGGCCTGCCGCTTGACCGTGCGGGTGGACACCCCAAGCGCCGCGGCGGCCTGCTCGTTGTCGCGCACCGCCATCAACCGCAGCCCGAAGGTCGAGCGCAGCACCAGGTAGGTGACCAGGCACGCCCCGACGGCGAGCACGGCGATGATCCGGAACGTGGTCGTCAAGCTGGGGAGGGCGTCGAGCGGGATGATGACACCCCGGCTTTGGCCGGTCCACGTCCAGGTGACCATCCAGGCCTGGGCGATCAACGCCACCGCGGAGGAGCCGATGGTGAAGTAGACCCCGGACAGGCGCAGCAACGGATAGGACAGCAGCCAGGCGAGCACACCGGACAGCACCCCACCGAACAGGAGCGCGGCCGGCCACGGCATCCCCGCCTTCAGGACGGACATCGCCAGCGTGTAGCCGCCTGCGCCGATGAAGACGGAGTGGCCGAGCGACAGTTGGCCCCCGATGCCGCCGATGAGGTTCCACGCCTGGGCGATACCGACCCAGAGCAGCAGGTTGAGCAGGATCTCCTGGGTCCCGCGGGGCACGTTTCCCGGTAGCAGGAGCAGGACGGCCAGCAGGACGACCCAGCCCGCGAGGCCGAGCCAGGTACGTCGGGTAAAAGTGATCATGCCGAGGCCTTCCTCCGCAGACGCGGGATCGAAAGCCCGCGTGGCCGGACCAGGAGCAGGACGAGCAGGAGCAGGTTCACCGCGATCGAGGAGTAGACCGGCGCGACCAGTCCACCGACCGCCGCGGCGATGACGCCGACCAGCACGCCGCCCACGAGGGTGCCGGGAACCGATCCGACCCCGCCGATGACCACGACGGTGAAGCCGAGGACCAGCAACGGCAGCCCCGCGTCTGGGTTCACCGAGAAGGCGGTGCCGTAGACGATCCCGGCGAGGGCCGCGATGGCCGCGGCGGCGCCGAAGGTCAGCGCGTGCATGAGGCTGATGTTGATGCCGAGCGTGCTGGCGGTCGCCGGGTCGGCGGCGGCCGCGCGCAGCGCCGTGCCGAGCCGCGTGCGGGTGAGGGCGAGGTGGACGGCGGTGACGACGACAAGGGCCAGCAGGAAGGCGACGACGTTGACCGTCTGGACGGTCAGCCCGGCGACGGTCAGCCCGCTGCGCCCCCACGGCGCGGACAGCGACAGCGGGCTGGTGCCGAAGCCGAAGGTGAACAGCCCCTGCCCGATCAGCAGCAGGCCGAAGGTCGCGACGAGCGGTGCCTCGAGCGAGTGACCGAGCAGGCGCTGCAGCAGCAGCCGCTGGGTCAGCGCGGCGATGACGAACACCGCAGGCCCCACCAGGAGAAAGGTGAGCAGCGGATCGACCGGCACCCACCGGGTGATCACGATGGCGAGGTAGGCGCCTGCGAGTACGAGGATTCCGTGTGCCAGATTGACCACACGCATGATCCCGAAGACCAACGACAGGCCGAGGGCGACCAGGGCGTAGAGACCTCCGAGCAACGCCCCGTTCAGCAGTGCCGCAAGAAACATGATCGATCACCCGGCCAGTCCGGGGACCGGCGCCTCGAACTTGCCGGTCGCCTGTGCAGGCGGCCACACCGTCAACTGCTTGTCGCCCTGCCACTGCAACGCGCTGACCGGGATCACCCCCCGGTGATCACTGCCGACAGTGATCCTCGCGAGCACCGTGGGCAGGTCCCGGGTCTCGCCCAGTGCCTTGTTGATGGCCTCCGGCTCGGTGCTTGCGGCCCGCGTGATGGCGTCGGCCATGATCTGCACCATCGCGTAGCAGACGATGAAGCCGTGCGTGGCCTGTCCCTCGCCGAACCGCGCCTTGTTGGCGTCGTACAGCGCCTGACCGCCGACGTTGCCGTTGTGCGGGGTCCAGTACCCGAACACCGACGCGCCCTCGGCCAGCGGGCCGACGGCGTTCGAGAAGCCGACGCTGCCGCCCTTCTCCGCCCACGCCGTCCGGGGGGAGTAACCCAGAGCCTTCATCTGCTTCCAGAGCGCGGCCGCGTCAGGTGGGGTCACCTGGGCGATCATGACGTCGGTGCCGGCGTCCTTCGCCTGCTGGATGAACTGGCTGAAGTCGATGGTCCCGACGGGGAACTGCGCGTGGTAGGCGATCGTGTACCCGTAGCGGGGCGCTTGGCTCGTCCACAGGGCCCCCATCGCTGTGCCGTCCTCTTCGGTGTCGGTGAACAGGGCGACCCGCTTGTTGGTGGGGACCAGGTCGGAGGCCCGGAAGTTGACCGCGGTCTGCTCGACCTCGTCGGTGTAGACGTCGTAGGCGTACTTCCAGCCGTTCGGGTTCGCGGCCAACCACGCCCGGGTGGGCGTGAGGGAGACCAGAGCCGGGATCTGTTCCCGCTCCGCGACGACCGACAACGGAACGGTGAGCGGCGGGGTGACCGAGCCGAGCAGAGCGACGGCGTTGTCGATGACCAGCGTGCGGGCGGTCGAGGTCACCTCGGTCGGGTCGGACTTGTTGTCCTTGACCACCAGCTTCAACGGGCGACTGGTGCCGCCGACCTTGACGCCGCCTGACGCGTTGATGTCCGTGACGGCCTGTTCGTACGCGGCCTCGATGACCGGGCCGAACACGCCGAGGGGGCCGGTGAGCGGCAGCGTCGTGCCCAACACGATCGGGCCACTGCCACCACCGCCCGAGCTGCCGCACGCGGCGAGGGTGAGCGCGAGGCTCGCCCCCACCGCGGCGGTAAGAAGACTTCTCCTACAGAACATGGCCGTCGGACCTTTCTCATCGGAAATGGACGCGGGACGGACGCGCTGAGCTACCGGCGCGCCCCGAAATACGCCTCGGAAAGCCGGTCTGGGTCGTCGAGCTCGCGCGCGGGTCCGTCATAGGTGATGCGGCCGCGGTCGAGCACGTAGGCGTGGTCGGCGATGGCCAGGCTGCGGTGCGCGTTCTGCTCGATGAGCAGCACGGACGTGCCTGCGTCCCGAATGTCGGCGATCGCTTGGAAGACGGTGTCCACCGCCACCGGGGACAGGCCAAGTGAGGCCTCGTCGAGGATGAGCAGCCGGGGCTTGGACATGAGTGCCCGCGCCATGGCCAGCAACTGCTGCTGGCCGCCGCTGAGCGTGCCTGCGGGTTGGGTGCGCCGCTGCGCCAGCACGGGAAACAGCGCGCACAGCTCTTCGGCGCGGGCGGCGCGCTCGGCGCTCCCGAGGGTGAAGCCGCCGAGCATCATGTTCTCGTGCACCGTGAGCTCACCGAAGATCCGGCGTCCCTCGGGGCAGCAGGCGACCCCGTGGGTGAGCCTGCGGTGCGGCGGCAGCGCGTTAAGCACGGTGCCCGACATCCGCACCTCGCCCGCGGCCACGGGCAGCAGGCCGGTGATGACACGGGTCATCGTCGTCTTCCCGGCGCCGTTGGCCCCCAGCACCGAAACGACTTCACGCTGGCTGCACCCGCAGGCTGACGCCGTCGAGGGCCACCGCCTTGCCGTACCTCGCGACGGCCCCGTCCAGCTCGAGCAGCGGCGACTCTGCGGCCTCCCGCTCCTGCCCGTCCTGGCTGCGGACCGGCGTGGTGCCCTCGCCGAGGTAGATGCTCCGCACGGTGGGGTCGGCGGCCACCTCCTCGGGCGTGCCGTGGGCGACGACCTTGCCCCAGTCGATGACGATGATCCGCTGGGCCAGCTCCCGGATGACCGCCTCGACGTGCTCGACGATCATGAGCGCGACACCCTCGGCGTGCACCTTGCGGACGATGTCGATCATCTGCTCGGTCTCGTGCGCGACGAGTCCGGCACCGACCTCGTCGAGGAACAGCACGCGCGGGTGCAGCGAGAGTGCGCGGGCCATCTCCAGGCGCTTGAGGTCGAGCAGGCCGAGTGTTCCGGCCGGGCGGTTGGCCTTGTCGCCCAGACCGCAAAGCTCCAGGACGTCCACGTCACGCATCCGGTCCCCGCGGGCTAGCGCGCCCACCCGCACGTTCTCGGCGACGGTCAGCCGCAGGAACGGTCGCGGCAGCTGGTTGGCCAGCGCGACGCCCGATCGTGCGATGCGATGGGTGGGCCAGCCGAGCACAGAGTGACCGTCGAGCAGGATGTCACCGGAGTCGGGCCGGATCTCCCCGAGCAGTGTCTTGAGCAGCGTGCTCTTCCCGGCGCCGTTGGGCCCCATCACGCCGATGACATCGTCCGGCTCGATCGCGAGGTCCAGACCGTCCAGGGCGGTCACGCCGCCGAAGCGTTTGGTGAGGCCGCGCGCCTCCAGTAGTGGCATCGCTCAGCCCACCACGACGTCGGAGAGCAGGGACGAGCGCAGGCGGCGCAGCACGGCGTCCAACCCCGGGGCGGCGCAGGCGTCGTACACGTAGAAGTCCGGGCGGACGACGACCGCGTCGGCGTCCAACTCCTCGAACCAGGCCGTGTACGTGCCCGCGTCGTCGGACACCGCCGCACCCTCGCCGACCTCGACGAAGCGCACGCCGTAGTCCTCCGCCCACGCCCGAGTCGCGTCCGGGAGAGCGGCGAAGGCGCCGGGCAGGCCCAGCACGGTCCAGCCGTGGCCGAGGACGTCGTCGAACCGGCCGCTGACCCCGTCGGCGGTCACCTGCCCCTGGCGCGACAGGTAGCCAGCCTGCGGATGACCCCCGGTGAGGCCTGCCCCGAGGTGCGGTGGCGGCGGAAGCGGCATACCGAGCTCGGGGTCGTCGAGCGCGGCCTTCATCTGGGCGTCGCGGGCGGCCGCCGCCACCGGATCGGTCACACAGATGACCCGGCCGAGGCCCACGGACAGGTCGATGAAGTGCCGGACGTGCCCGATGCGCTCCGAACCGTAGGTGTCGAGCAGGGAGTCCAGGGCCTTGCCCCGGAGCACGGCGTCGAGCTTCCAGGCCAGGTTCTCGCCGTCGCGCAGACCCGCGCACATGCCCTGGCCTGCGAAGGGCGGCATGAGGTGCGCGGCGTCGCCCGCGAGGAACAGCCGCCCGTCGCGCCACCGGTCGCACCAGCGCGCGCGGAAGGTGTACACCACGTGCCGTTCGAGGACCGCGTTCTCCCGGGTGACCCCGAACTCGCCGACCAGGCGCCACGCCGTCTCCGCCGAGTTGAGCTCTTCGATCGTCTCCCCGGGCAGCCGCATGAACTCCCACCGCTGGCGATGCGGGGCACCGCCGGGGTTGATCGTGGTCGGCCGCTCGGGCCGGCACCACTGCCAGGCACGCGCTTCGACCTCCAGCGGCTCCTGCAGCAGCATGTCGACGATGAGCCAGTCGTACTGGAACCCGAGGTCGGTCGTCGACACGTCCATCCGGCTGCGCACGAAGGAGTTCGCGCCGTCGGCCCCGACGACATACCGGCACCGGAAGGTGCGCGTCTCGACCTTCGGGGCCGCCTCGAACGGGCGGGCCAGCACGGTGGCACCATCGTCGTCCTGGGCGATGTCGACGGCCTCCCAGCCGCGGAGGACGCGAGCCCTCGGTTCCATGGCGACGATCGCGTTGATCTCACGCTCGAGGTCGGGCTGGTAGAAGAAGTGGTTGCGGAGCCACCCGGAGGGCCCGAGGCCCCGCCAGTCCAGCTCGAGCAGGATCTCCTTGTCCGCATTGCGCCAGCGGTAGAGCTGGTCGAACTGGTGGGTGGCGAGGTTGGCCTCGGGGTCGAGGCCGACGCTCTGGAACAGCCGGGCGATCTCGTCGTCGAAATGGACTGCGCGGGGAAAGGCGTAGGCGTGCGGAAACCGCTCGATGCAAATCGAGGTCCAGCCCAGGCGTCCCAGCTTGAAGGACAGATACTGCCCGACCGGCCCGTATCCGACGATGACGACGTCCACTTCGGTGTGGCTCATGGCGCGCTCCTGGTGAACAGGTTGGTGAACTCCGTCAGCGCGGCGTCCAGTGCCTCTGCGTAGGGCAGGGCGAGGAAGCGCTCGGCGTTGCGGCGGCCCAGGGCCAGCACGCCCGACCGCGTGGCCCGGGCGGCCCAGGCGTCGGTGGCGGCGACCAGCCCGTCGGCGGGCACCACCTCGTTGACGACGCCGATCTCGTAGGCCCGCCGCGCCGGGAACGGGTCGCCGGTGAGCAGGTTTTGGAAGGCGTGCTGGCGGCCGAGGGTGTGCAGGACGGGGACGGAGGCGACCATCGGCCACATGCCGTGGCTGGACTCGGTCGTGCCCAGCCGCGCGCCCTCGGCGGCGACAACGATGTCGCACGCGCACACGAGGGAGAACCCGGACATGAGGGCGTCGCCGTTGACCGCGGCGAGCACGGCGACGCCCAGCGTCGGCAGGGTCTTGAACAGCGCGACCATCCCAGCAGCGAACTCGGCCGGGTCGCCTTGGCGCAGGCGCGCGGCGTCGACGCCGCCGCAGAACACGTCGCCTGCCCCGGTCAAGACGACGGCCTTGATGTCGGGATGCGTGTCTGCGGCGTGTAGCGCTTCGAGCAGGCTGGTCACCAGTGCGGGGTGGAGCGCGTTCGCGTCGGGGTTGTCGAGGGTGATCCACGAGGCGTTGCCTCGTAGCTGGGTGCGGATGCCTTCCATGACCGGTCCGGTTTCGTCGTCGGGTGGGCTTACAGGTGGGTGAGCAGCCAGTCGGCGCCCGGGCCGAGGTGCTCGGCGGCGAAGTTGGTGACGCCGTGATTGCCCTGCTCGAACATCCAGAGCTCGCCCTGGGGCAGCGCGTCGGCGGTGCGGCGGCCGTGCTCGGCGGCGTCCATGAGCCCGTCGGCCCGGCCGAAGATCACCAGGGCGGGCGCGTGCACCCGCTCGGCCACGCCGTCGAGGGTGAGGGCCTGGGCGCGGTGGCGGGCCGTCTCCTCGCTGCCGCCGCCCAGGTTCCAGACGTACTTCGCCCGGTAGAGGGGCGGGATGCGGGACCACTCGGCGCCGAGGCTCCACGGTCCGCAGTTGGCCAGCACGGCCTTGATGCGCGGCTCGAACGCGGCGGTGCGCAGGGCGTAGTAGCCGCCGAGGCTGACGCCCGCGGCCGCGACCCGGGTGAGGTCGAGGTCGTCGCGCCCGGCCAGGGCGTCGAGCAGCGGGGATACCGCGGTCTCGTAGTCGTGCCGGATCCGCAGCGCGAATCCGACCTCACCCTGGCCGGGGCCGTCCATGGTGAGGGTGGCCATCCCGCGGGTGAGGAACTCCTCTTCCCATCGGGGGAACTCCTCCTTGACCGACTCGGTGCCGGGGACGAGCAGGGCGAGCGGCGCCCGGCTGGTTCCCCGGGGTCGGCGGAGGTTGCCGACGACGTAGTGCCCGTCGAACGGGACCTCGATCCGTTCGAACGTCGGGTCGGCGAGCCGCAGGCCCGCGGCGACGGCCTCCACGCTGCGCAGGGTCAGGTCCCGGTAGCGGGCGTCGTCCTCGACGGCCAGGGCCTTGCCGAAGTGGAACGCGACGCCCGCGCGCACCCGCGCGTCGCCCGCGCTCGTCGGCCAGCCCGCCGCCTGGTGGCGGTCGGCCAGCTCCAGGTAGTGCTCGCCCAGCGCCGTCCACTGGTCCCACCAGTCGTTCCAGGTGGTGACCTTCTCCGACAGCCGCTCGTAGTCGGAGAGGTCGATCCCTCGGATCACGCATCGGGCCCGCATGGTCGCGAGCGCCACGCCGACGTCGCCGCGAGGATCAGTCATGGGAGTTCCTTTCGGTTGGGTGCCGCGCCGTCCGAGGAAGACAGGGCGGCGGCTACGGGGCCGATCACCGGTTCCCACGCGACGACCTCGCTCGAGGCGATCACGGCGGAGGCGGTGAAGGGGTCGTTCTCGATCAGGGCTTTCACCTGCGCCTTGTCCGCGTGGAAGAGCAGCAGCGCGCCGCGCGGTTCGCCCTGCGAGTGCGGTCCGGCGACCAGGAGGAGGCCCTGCTCGGCGAGTCCGCGCAGGTAGCGGCGGTGCTCGGGGAGGACGCGGTCGCGGGTGGCGACGTCGTCGGTGTAGCGGTAGGTGACGGCGATGACGCTCATCGAGCGGCCCTGCCGTTGAGCGCGGGCGCCGTGGAGGTCTCGCCGTCGGCGGGGTCCATCGCGCGCACGGCATCGAAGAGCGGCTTGGCCCCGGCCTGGCCGGTGAAGCCGCCGTCCACCGCGATCTCCGCGCCGGAGAGGTACCGGGATTCGTCGCTGATCAGGTACACCACCAGGTGCGCCACGTCCTCCGGCTCCCCGAGCACGCCCAGCGGGTTCGCCGCGAGCTGCGCCCGCCGGAACGCGGGCGGCGCGCCCGCGACCATCGGGGTCTCGATGTAACCGGGGTGCACCAGGTTGGAGCGGATGCCCAACGGCCCCAGCTCCAGGCTCGCCACCTTCGCCAGGCCGCGGACGGCCCACTTCGACGCGGTGTACGCGGCCGTGAAGTTGGGCGTGAGCGCCGCGACGCTGCCGATCGTGACGAGGGAAGCGCCGGGTGGCATCAGCGGAACCAGGGCCTGGATGCCCAGCAGCGGGCCGGTGGTGTTGACGCGCAGCACGCGCTCCCAGTCGGCCAGCTCGACGTCCAGCAGCCGCGCGAGGTGCGTGCAGCCGGCGTTGTTGACCAGCCCGTGCACCTGCCCGAACCGCGTCCGGAGCTCGGCGGCCAGGCGGGCCCAGGCGGCGGGGTCGGTCACGTCGAGCTGCCGGTAGAGCAGCGCCGCGTTGCGCGGGTCGAGCTCGCCCGGCGCGACCTCCTCCGCGGCGAGGACGTCCGTGGCCACCACGACCGCCCCTTCGGCGGCCAGCGCGCGCGCTTCCGCGGCGCCTTGGCCGCGGGCGGCTCCCGTGATGACGACGACCTTGCCCGCGACCCGACCGACCGGTGTGCCCTCCGTAGGCATAGGTCCTCCTCGACACATGTCCGGCAGCTCCGATCAAGATTGATCGGCTCATCTAGATTGATGAAATTATCAGAACTGTAGAGTGCATCAAGGCCGGCGTCCAGACCCGAAATGGGAAGAGCCTGCGCGATCGGCGCAGGCGGGCGCCGCCGCGGCCAGGGAGCCGCGGGTCAAGGGGAAGGGTGGGAGGCCGCCCGCGTCAGCGGGTTTCCGGCAGCTCCGTGTCCGGCAGCGGCGCGTGCGCCAGCGCGCGCGCCTCGTCGGACGGCACGCCGAGCAGGCACAGCAACCGGTGAGTACCAGGTCGCCGTCAGGCCGACCATGTGGGGCGCCGACGATGGGCAGCCGACGCCCCGATGGGCCCGTCAACGGGCCGCCGCAGCAGGCGCGGCGTTCCAGTCACCAACCATGGCCGGAAGGGCGGGTCGGTGGCTGAGAGCGCGCCGTCGCCTCGACCCGCCCGAGCTGGCAGGCCAACAGGTCGACCAGCTCCCCGTTCGGCCCATTTCCCCAACTCGCCAGGCCGTCGCGTCCAGGCGTTCCGGGAACGCCATGGCCCGGCCCTGGTGCGCGGGCCGCAGCCAAGGCTGTGTGGCGTGTGAGCGCAGGCAGGCAGCGGTGTTGCGCAACCGGAATCGGGTCGTCCGCCCGCTGGGGCCGCAACATGCGTCATGGCCACCGCGTGCGCTGCCCCTGCATCCCGGCTGACGTCCTTTGGGATGCAGGAGTAGCAGGCGGAGATGCCCTCGCGCACGGAGGGCCGTTGTCATGGCCGAAGCGGGCGTCGATCAGTTGAGCAGGCGCTCCGCCTCTCGGCCGGCCTGGCGCACCGTGAAGGCGGCGAAGATCTCGTTCCGGGTATTGGCTACATGGCCTGATGTTGGGCTAGCTCCGACGCGACGATGTCCATCAGCGATCGTGCGTGCAGGTCGAATAGGGCGATCAGATCGACGTCGTCGCCGCCGATCTCGCGGGCGATGAACAGCCCGTCGGCCCCTGCGAGGGCATAGGTGCTCAGGTGCCGGACCGATGCCTCGGACAGCTCGGGGGCCAGTTCGCGGCAGGCTTCGGCGACCCGCTGGAAGGCGATCTGGCGCACCTGCAGGAACTTGGCCCGCGCAGTGGGTTCGGTCGGGCGGCGCTCGAGGGCGAGCATCAGTCCCAGGCGCAGGAAGTCGGGCGTGTCCAGCAGCGCCTTCGCCACCGCGACAGCCATGGCGGTCATCCGCTCACGGGGGGATCCCGCCTCGGGGCCGGGCAGCGCCAAGGCCGCCAGCCAGCGGTCGAAGCTGCGCTCGATGACCGCCGCGATGAGCGCGTCCTTGTCCGCGAAGTACCAGTAGATCGAGCTGGCAGGAAGCCCGCTGCGCGCGCTCACCGTGGCGATGGTGGTGCCCTCGTAGCCGCGCTCACCCGCGATCTCGGCGGCGGCGTCGAGGATCCGTCGTCGCGACTGCTCCCCGTCCGCTCGCCTGCGGCGGCCACCGCGTCCCTCGTTCATGCTCCCACTCCCTTGACGCCATCCTCGGATCGGCTTACTGTAGCAGATATTCCAATTGGAGCGATCGCTACAGAACACGAGCGCTCCGGGTCTACGTTCTCGACGGAGGTGGCAGGCGTGACAACGACGACGGCACAACGACTGGACACGCGGGGGGAGGTGGTGCGGACGGAGAGCGCCGTGCGCGTGGGCGCCCGGACGGTCTTCCTGACCGAGGCCGCTCCTGCCGAAGGAATGACGCGGGAGATGCCGCTGGTGCTGCTGCACGGCGGCGGCCCGGGGGCGACCGGCGCGTCGAACTACGCGCGCAACATCGACGCCTTCGCGAGCGCGGGCTACCGCGTCCTGGTCCCGGACCTGCCCGGTTACGGGCGGTCGTCGAAGGAACTCGACCATGCCGACCCCTTCGGCGATCTCGCGCTGGTCGTTCGAGGTCTGCTGGACACGAGCGGGATCGACAAGGCCCAACTGGTGGGCAACTCCCTCGGTGGAGCGGCCGCGCTGCGGCTGGCGCTCGACCGTCCGGACCGGGTCGCACGGCTGGTGCTGATGGGGCCCGGTGGGATCGGCACCACGCGGGCCCTCCCGACGAAGGGCCTCACCGAGCTGATGAGCTACTACACCGGCGAAGGCCCGTCGCGGGAGAAGCTGCGCTCGTTTATCCGCGACTACCTCGTCTTCGACGCCGCGCAGCTGCCGGAGGAGCTGCTCGAGCTGCGCTACCAGGCGAGCATCGATCCCGACGTGATGGCGAACCCGCCCTTGGGCAGGCCGAGCGGCCGCGGCGCACTGCGGACGCTGCTGCGCATGGACTTCACCCGCGACCGGGCCCGCGTCGCGCGCTGCGCGGTGCCGACCCTGGTGATCTGGGGGACCGCGGACAAGGTCAACCGTCCCTCCGGCGGTCCTTGGCTGGCCCGCACGATGCCCGACTGCGACCTGCACCTGTTCGCCCGCACCGGGCACTGGGCGCAGTATGAGCAGGCCGACCGCTTCAACAATCTCGTCCTGGCCTGGTTGGAGGGTGCGGCATGACCGCGGTGCTGGCGGAGCGGGGCGCCCCGGTCCGCCCGGACATCTTCGGCGCCAGCAGGCTCGGATACGTCGTGATCGAGTCGCAGCGGCTGACCGACTGGCACCGCTTCGGAGCCGACGCCATCGGCCTGCACGTGGACGAGCTGACCCGCGACGCGCTGCGATTCCGCCTCGACGACCGCGAGTGCAGGCTGCTGATCCGGCGCGGTCCTGCCGAGGACGTGACCGTAGTCGGCTGGGAGATCGACGACCACCAAACGTTCGACGCGGTCCTCGGCCGCGTCCGCGCGGCAGGGCTGCCCGTCATCGAGGGTAGGTCGGACGAGGCAGCGCTGCGGGGCGTCGAGCGGCTGTGGCGGTTCCCCGGCCCGAAGGGCGTCGCCACCGAGGTCTTCACCCGGGCCCACACCACCAACAGCCCGTTGCGGATGCAGAACACCGCCTTCGTCACCGGGCGCTCGGGCATGGGTCACCTCGCCATCACCACGACGCGGCCGGAGCAGCTGCACACCTACTGGAACAACCTGCTCGACCTGCGTCTGTCCGATCGCATCACAGAACGGATCGGACCGGCCAAGCTGCAGATCCGGTTCCTCCGCAGCGGGGAGCGGCACCACTCGATCGCGCTCGCCAACGTCGCGGGCCTGCGGATCGACCCGATCCGCACCGCAGTGCAGCACCTCAACCTCGAGGTCGCCCGGCTCGACGACCTGCTGGCGAGCTTCCACCGCGTCACCGATCTCGGGTTCGCCATGGCCTGGTCCGTGGGCCAGCACACCAACGACCGGGAACTGTCCTACTACTGCGTCACCCCGTCCGGCTTCGAGCTCGAGGTCGGCTGGAACCCCGTCGTCATCACCCCCGAGCTCGAGGCCACCTGGGAGCCCAGCCACTACCAGGGCATCTCTCTGTGGGGCCACACCGTGGTCGGCGAGAACGTCGCCACCGTGATGAGCAAGTTCCAAGCGGCGGTCCACTCCCTGCGCGAGCGCGAGGAGACCGTCCCGGCGCTGTCCACCATCCCGAAGGGAGCCCACCGATGAACGAGAACACCTACGACGTCGCTGTGATCGGCTACGGACCCGTCGGGGTCACCGCGGCCAATCTGCTCGGACAGATGAACCTACGTGTGCTGGTCGTCGAGCGCGACGCGGACGTGTACGCCCGCGCCCGCGCCATCTCCACCGACGAGGAGGTCATGCGGATCTGGCAACGGATCGGCCTGGCAGACCAGCTCACCGCCGACATGCTCGCGGACCGCGCCATCACCTTCGTCGACGCCGACGGCCGCACGTTCCTGTCCTTCACCCCGCAAACCTGGGGCAACGGTCACCCCACCCAGCAGTTCATCTACCAGCCGGCGCTCGAGCGGACGCTCAGGGAGGGAGTCACCCGCTACCCGAACGTCGAGGTACTGCCCGGGCACGAGTGCACCGGGCTCGACCAGGACGCCGACGGCGTCGAGCTGACCATCCGACGCACCGGAGCGGACAACGACGCCCGGCTGATCCGCGCCACCTACGTCATCGCCGCCGACGGCGGGTCCAGCCCCACCCGCGCACGCCTGAACGTCAGCTTCGAGGGACGCACCTACGACGACCGCTGGGTCGTCATCGACACAAAGGTCAAGAAGCCCTGGCCCGAGGTCGACCGGCTGCGGTTCCACTGCAACCCCGCCCGCCCCGCCGTGGACTGCCCCACCCCGCTGGGCCATCACCGCTGGGAGTTCCCCGTGCTGCCAGGCGACGACGCCGAGGCACTGGTGAGGCCGCAGGGGGTGCTGGACCTGCTGGCCGGTCAGGGTATCAGCGCGGAAGACGTCGAGGTGCTGCGCGCCGTCATCTACAACCACCACGTCCGCTTCGCCGACCGCTGGCGAATCGGGCGCGTCTTCCTGGCAGGCGACGCCGCGCACGTCATGCCGCCCTGGATCGGGCAGGGCATGGCATCGGGCGTGCGCGACGTGGACAACCTGTGTTGGAAGCTCGCCGCCGCCCTCGACGGCCGCCAGCCCCCCGATCTCATCGAGAGGCTGCTCGCCTCCTATGAGACCGAGCGAAAACCGCACGTGCGGGCCCTCACCAAGGCCGCGGTGTTCTTCGGCCGGGTCATCACCGAGCGCCGCCCGGCGGTCACCGCCGTCCGTGACCCGCTGTTCCGCCTCGCCCGACGGGTTCCCGGGCTCGGCTCCTACCTGCGCGACCTGCGCTGGTTCCCGGTCACCGCCTACCACAGCGGTCTGCTCGCCACCCCGCCGCTGCGCCGACCGCGGGGCGCGCGCCACGCGATCGGCACACACATCCCCCAGCCCTGGGTCCTCGACCAGCGTGGCCGGCGCGCCCGGCTCGACGACGCCCTCGGCCACACCGCATGGGCGGTGCTCTACACCGGGGCCGCAGACGGTCGCGCAGAGCTCGATCAATGGCGCCGGGCAGGCGTGCAGGTCCTCCAGCTCCGCGCCGCGGGCTCCGACCCCGGGCACGCTGCGGTCGTGGACGTCGAGAATCAGTTGCGGGACTGGATGCGCTCCCGGGGCCTTACGGCGATGGCCGTCCGTCCGGACAGCATCGTCTACGCGGTTGCCGCCGCAGGCGAACCGCTTGCGGCGCCCCCTTCGGCCACGATGTCACCAGCGCAAGGGGTCTCGTTGGGGCGCCCATAATGATCATCGCCATACCTCCCACCACGCATCAAAAGGCGCGCATGGAATCACCCGTGGTGCGAGTTTCCGCCTGCCGCGTACACGAGATGCACCATCGCCAACCGCTGGATCGGTCCTGGTCGGTGCGGCCCCGCTCAACGGGGCCGCGGAGGTGTGGCGCGTCGGGCTGGGCCTCGCCTCGGTCGTTCTCTCGTGGGCGATGGTCCGCACGATCTTCACGTTGCGATACGCCCACCTGTACTACAAGGGCCCCGATGGCGGGATACTGCGATCACGAGCCGGGAGATCCGGCATGGGTCCTGCGGCACAGCCTCCTGTCCTACGTGTTCGGTACGGGCATCGCGGCGACCGCGATCAACTTGGTGGCAGCTTGAGCAGCAAGTGACCCGGGCCCTGGTCTCGTGAGCTAGTGCGCCCTCCCTCACCGAATATCGGTCGGTGCGTCGATTGCTGCGGCCTTGACCAGCGAGCCTGGCACCTTGGTGTTGCGCGCGCGCAGCCATTCGCCGAGCGCCTTTGCCTGCGCGTCCAGTCGCAGCGACGAGGTGGCGCCGCTCCCGAGAAGTCCGTGCAGGACGAAGTTCACCGCGCCGAGGTTCGGGAGCTCGTACCGTGATATCACCAGGTCGCGGGCTTCCGGGAGGAGTCGTCGGAGTTCCTCGACGGTGAGGGTGGTCCGGAGCCAGTCCCATGCACGCCGGTCGCGTACCCAGACGCCGACGTTCGCATCGCCGCCCTTGTCGCCGGAGCGGGCGTGCACGACGTCGCCGAGCGGGGCGACGACGAGCTCGTCGGCCGTCCATGTCGGCGGCGCGACCGGTTCGGCGGCCGGCCCGACCGCGCGCCCGGTACCGCGTGGGCTGCAGGGTGTGATGGTCTCGGTGGTGCCGTCATGGTGGTGGACGACGTGTTCGAGCACCGCCTGGTCGAGCAGTGCGGGCCAGTAGACGCCGAAGGCGGATCCGGGTTGCGGCGGGCCGAGCGCGTACAGCCCCGGATAGCTGGACAGCGCCAGCTCGACCATGCGTGCGGAGAAGGCACGCCCAGCGGCCTCCGGGGTTCCCTGCACCGCGATCCTGAGCAGCTCGGTTCCGGCATTCTGACTGTCGGGATCATGCTGCGCGTGCCCGATCCGGTCGATCGCCACCGTGGTCAGCCCGGCGATGGCCGCCATGTCGCCGTGAACGGATCGCTCGACGAGCGCGGCCTTCGCATCGAGATCGATCCCGGTCAACGCGAAGATCACGCTGTTCTCCCACCCGCCGACCGCGGTGATCGCGACCTTGGTCGTCGCAGGCGGCGCCGAGCCGCGCACCCCGCGGATCTCCACGCGGTCATCGCCGAGGTCGGTCAGCCGGGCCGTGTCGAGGTGCGTGATCACGTCCGGGTTGAGGTAGGCGTGCTCGCCGATCTCGTAGACCAGCTGGGCCGTGACCGTGTCAGTGGTGACCGCGCCACCGGTACCGGGGTTCTTGGTGATCAGCGACGAGCCGTCGGCGGCGATCTCCGCGATCGGGAACCCGGGCTCGACGAGGTCGGGAATGGCGCGGAAGCCGGAGAAGTTGCCGCCGGTGGCCTGCGGCCCGCATTCGATGACGTGGCCCGCGCACACGGCGCCCGCGAGGGCGTCGTAGTCGTTCGGCGACCAGCTCCACCACCAGGCGGCGGCCCCCACGACCAGCGAGGCGTCCGCGACCCGCCCGGTGATGACGACGTCGGCGCCGGCCTGCAGGGCTCGCGCGATGCCGAAGCCGCCCAGGTAGGCGTTGGCGGTCAGCGGTCGCTGCGGCCAGGACGCGAGGGGCTCGCCGCTGCTCAGGTGGGGGAAGGAGTGGCCTGCCTCCTGCAGCGCGTCGAGGCGGCCGTAGACGTCGTCGCCATCGACGTGCGCGACCCGCAGGTCGTACCCGCGGCGCGCGACCAGCTCCCGGGTGGCCGCGGCCAGCCCGGCCGGGTTGAGGCCCCCGGCGTTGACGACGAGCCGGATCCCGTTCGCGACGAGGTGCTCGAGCGCCGCTTCGAGGTGCCGCAGGAACGTGGTCGCGTACCCCTTGCTGCCGTCCTTGGCGCGCGCCTTGCCGAGGATCAGCATCGTGACCTCGGCCAGGTAGTCACCGGTGAGGACGTCGATGCCGCCGTCCCTGGCCATGTCGGCCATCGCGGTGGCGCGGTCGCCGTAGAAGCCCGAGCAGTTCCCGATGCGGATGCGACGCGGTCCGCGTGCGGCAGTTGTGGTCATGACGCCACCCCCGCGGTCGACACGAGCAGGCCGTCGGTGGCGTCTGCCGCGATCTTGCTGGCTCGCGCGGACCCCTCGAACCCCACCTCGCCGGAGGGGTTCTCCTCGATGAGCTCGAGGGTCACGCTGTCGCCGTCCACCGCGGTGACGCGGCCGGTGTAGAGGAGGTCGGCGGGCGCGTAGACCGGCCTGCGCAGGCGGTAGGAGACCTGCGTGAGCTGCCACCCCGGGCCGAGGCCCTCGGTGACGCAGCGCAGGGCCAGCGCCGCGCGCAGGTGGGAGTGCAGCGCGAGCCCGCGGTGACCTTCCGCACGGGCATGGGCCTGGTCGAAGTGGATGCGGTGCGGGTTCCAGGTGACCGCGCTGTAGCGGAACAGCTGGAAGGTCGTCGCGGTGTGGCGCAGGGGTGGCAGCAGGTCGCCGACCCGGAAGGTGTTGGACATCACGAGTCCTCGGAGGGGTTGCGGAGCACGACGGTGCGCCGGTTGCGGTTGAGCACGGCGCCGTCGGCGGAGGTGAACGTGTTGCGGGTGGTGACGAACACGCAGGGGCCAGAGCGGGTCTGCTTCGGCGTGACCGCCTCGAGGGTCGTTTCGAGCACCAGCTCCGTGCCTGCGGTCACCGCCGCGACCAGCTCCATTTCCTCGCCCGCGCCCATCACGCGCAGCCGCAGGTCGGCGTCCCCGAGCGGCGTTTCCCCGTCGTGGGGTGTCCCGTCGGGCTGGAGCCGGGCCTCGGGGGTGCCGATACCCCATTCCACGATCGCGGCGAGCAGGTTCGGGGGCGCCGTCACGTCGGCGTAGCCCGCCGCTCGTGCCGCGGCCGGGTCGTAGTGGCTCGGGTCAGTGGCGCCGATGGTCATGGCGTAGCGGCCGATCGTCACCGCGTCGAGCGTGCCGAGGCTGCGCCGCGCGAGCACGGCCCCGACCAGCGGCTTGGTCTGCGCGTAGTAGGTCGCGAGCGGAGTACCGGGTTCAGGCGTGAACGACATGTCGCTGCCCCTCATTGGGGCCGTCCGCCTCGGCGGTGCGACGCAGTTCGGCGAGGATCTCCCCGGTCGACCGGCCGAGCTCCGGGGCGGCCCGCAGGGGTGCCACGGGGGAGTCGCCGAGCCGCAGCGGACATCCCGGGACCGGCACCCGTCCGCGGCCGGGGTGCTCGACGTACTGGATCATGCCGCGTTGGATCAGGTGCTCGTCGGTGTCCACTTCACGGATCGACTTGACGGGAGCGCAGGGCACCCCGGCGGCCTGCAGGTCCCGGGCCAGCTCGGCGCGTGTCCGGGTGCGGGTGAACGCTGCGACCGCCTCGTCCACGGCGTCGATGTTCGCGGCCCGGTCCTTCGTCGTGCGGAACCGGGGATCGTCGATCAGCTCGGGTCTGCCGATCGTGGTGGCGACGCCGTGCCAGTGCCGCTCGGCGATGCAGATGATCGCCAGCCAGCCGTCTCTGGCCGGGTAGATGTTGTACGGCGCGACCGCCATGCCCGAGTGCCGGTTCCCGGTGCGTTCGGGGAGCTCCCGCTCGGGGGTGTTGTGCAGCGCGCCCAGACTCGAGGCCAGCATCGGGTAGATCGTGTCGTGCATCGACACCTCGACGATCTGCCCGCGTCCCGTGCGTTCCCGCTGGAACAGCGCCGCGCTGATCGCCGCGAACAGGTGGATGCCCCCGGAGAAGTCCACGAATGCGGCGCCGCCCTTGGTCGGGGGTCCGTCGGGCTCCCCGGTGGCCGAGGCGGCGCCGGACATCGCCTGCACGGTGATGTCCATCGCGGACATGTGTGCGTAGGGCCCCGTCGACCCGTATCCCTTGCCGGAGGCGACGACCAGACGCTGGTTGTGGGCCAGGAGCCGCTCCGGGCTGAGCTGCAGTCGTTGCATGGTGCCGGGGGCGAAGTTCTCGATGAGCACGTCGGCGGTCTCGACCAGGTCGAGGAGCGCGTTGCGGCCCGCATCGGTCTTCAGGTCGAGCACCACGCTGCGCTTGTTGGAGTTGAGCATCACGAACTCGTGCGACTCGACCGGCTCGTGCGAGCGGAACCGCAACGGCTCCCCACCCGGTGGCTCGATCTTGATGACGTCGGCGCCGAGCTGTGCGAAAAGCAGCCCGCAGTACGGGCCGTTGTAGATCTGGCCCAGTTCCAGGACCCGGACGCCCTCGAAGGCCTGCATCGTTGTTCCTCCTCCTCGATCGCTGTGCGGAGCCGAAGCTCCCCCGTGAGGTTCGCCCGCCGGGGGAGCTTCGGAAGCGCCGCTCAGGCGTTGTTGACGCCGTTGGCACCGCCGCGGATGTAGGGCACCGGGCCGAGGCCCTGCTCCGCCGCCGCGGCCTCAGCGAGGTACTGGACGGTCACCGCGTCGAAGATCGAGTGGAAGCTGCCGTCCTCGTTGAAGCTCACCTGCGCGCCCTCGATCCAGGCCAGGGCGATGGTGTCCTCGGTGTTGTCTTCGGGGCAGAAGAACGTGTGGACCGAACCACCGGGCTCGTGCAGGTAGGAGCCCGCCACCTGCGGCTGGCCGGGGTACTCGCGGTACTCCCAGCGGCCCTGGATCGTCCAGACCTGGGCCGTGCCGGTGTGGTAGTGCAGCGGCAGCTCGCAGCCGGGCGCCAGGGTAGCCAGGAAGACCCACTCGCCCTTCTCGAGGTCAAGGCGCAGCGGCTGGATGTGGACGCCCGGCGCGACGAGGTCCTTGAGCAGCGGGATCTGGTTGATGTTGACGGTCAGGAGCTCGCCCTGCGGCAGAGCGACCAGCGGCAGCGGGGCGCCGGTCGTGGTCCTGGCCGGTCCGGGAGAGACGGCTGTGGTCATCGGTGGGTCCTCTCGGCGTGTAGGTTCACGTCTTGATTACTTCATCAGTGATGATGATTTCATCACTGTAGAGGTGCACACGACCACCCTGTCCAGCCCGAGTCGAGGACCGGGTCGGGTCTGTGGTCGGTGTCTCCGTCGGCCGAGGCGGGGCCTGCCGAGTCAGGCGGGTTCGGACAGCTCCGCGTCCGGCAGCGGGGCGTGCGCCAGCTCCCGCGCCTCGTCGAACGGCACGCCCAACATGCGCAGCAACTGCTCGACGAGCTGGTCACAGGCCGCGTCGTCGACGAGCTCGGGATGCGTCAGCGCCATCTGCAGCGTGGCCAGCACCGCCCCCGAGAGAGCGGCTCGGACCAACCGTGGCTCGGCGGGGCGGAACCGGCCCGACGCCATCCCGGCCTGCAGGTCGCGCAGCAGGCGGGGGGCCACGCCGCGCTCGGCTTCCATGTAGTGCATCCCGTGCCGGACGAGCACCGCGGCCACCTCCGGGCGGCTGCGGCACAGTCGCAGGTATGAGCCGGGTCGACTGGGCGTAGGCAAGGGCTTCGTCCTCGACGTCCACGCTCAGCTGGTCGAACAGCGCGCCCAGTTCCTCCAGCACGTCGGTGACCGCCGCTTCGAACAGCTCGGCCTTGCTGGCGAAGTGGTTGTAGAAGGAGCCGAACCCGACGTCGGCGCGTTCGGTGATCTGCTGGATGCTCGCGTCCGCGGCGGCGCCGTCCGCGAGCATCGCCCGTGCGGCGTCGATCAGCTTCTGGCGGGTCAGGGCCTTGCGCCGCTCGGCCCGGGAGAGCGGGGCTTCCGCGGATGGGGGCTCCGCACCCGCCACCGTCAACGCGGCACTCCGAGGCTCTGCCGATCTGTCCACGGCGACCCAACTCCCTCCGGAAGATGACCAAGACGCTACTCTGACGAACCTATCAGCTCTGATCGAAGTTCGCGTTGTCGGTCCCGATAGGCCGGATCGTCGGGATCGGGTAGGGGTCTCCGGCAGATCTGGCGCGCCTCGTCGGCGGGCACGCCGAGCATGCGCAGCAGGTCTTCGGTGACCAGGTCGGTGGCGTGGGCGTCGTCGCGGTCGGGCTGGTCGTGCAGGAGTTGACCGAGGCAGAGCGTTGCGCCCGCGACGACGGTCATGGCGAGCTCCGGGTCGCCGACGGCGAACCGGCCTGCCTTGGCGGCGGCTTCGAGGTCGCGGCGGGCGCGGGGAGCGAGTCCCTTGTCCGACCGGGCCAGGGCGAGGGCGTTGTGCAGCAGGACCTTGCTGAGCTCCGGTTCGCGGCGGTGCAGCCTGCCGGTGAGCCGGAAGCGGCACGCGAAGACCTCGGCGGGGTCGTCGAGGCGGGCGGTGAGCCGTTCGAGCAAGGCGCCGTGGGTGTCGAGCGCGTCCTCGACCGCGGTCTGGAACAGCTGCTCCTTGCCGTCGAAGTGGTTGTAGAACGAGCCCATCCCCACGTCGGCGGCCTGGGTGATCTCCGCGATCGGCACGTCGGTCCGCCCCGCGGCGAGCAGCGCCTGCGCCGCGCGGACCAGCGCCGTGCGTGTCCGTTCCTTGCGTCGCTGCTGACGGCTACGCGACGCACTGTCGGGTGGGGTCACCGCTCTCACCTCTCGCTCGTGATCAGCACGAAGGTACCAGACGAAATCAGTGTTGACGAAATCCTCAGAAGTACTTGACTGATGCTACCCTCATAACTGATGATGGCATCATGTTTCAAGCGGAGGGACCGTCGATGGTAGAGCAGCGAGACCCGCACACGGGTCTGCACAGCACGCAGGGCGCACTGGCGGGGGAGCACCCGGGTCGGGTGCCGAACCCGGTGGTGAAGGTGCACGACCTGGCGTGGTTGGAGTTCGAGAAGCCGGACCTGGAGCGGGCGGAGTTGTTCGCCCGCGCGTTCGGATTCACGACGGTGTCGCGCACCGTGCACGAGCTGCAGCTGCGGGGCACCGACGCCGGGGCGCCGTGCGTGCTGATCCGCAAGGGCACGCGATCGCGGTTCGTCGGCACGGCGTTCCGCGCGGCGGATCCGTCCGACGTGCTGCGCCTGGCCGACGCCACCGGGCGGAAGGTCGCGCCGCTGCCCGAGAGCCTGGGCGGGGTCGGCGTGGACCTGGTCGATCCGAGTGGGGCCACCGTGCGGGTCGTCGCCGACCCGGACGAGCTGCCCACGCTGCCCGGCCAGGAGCCGCTGTCCTGGAACGTCGGCCACGCGGCCACGCGAACCAACGCCACGCAGCGACCGCCGCGGGCCCCCGCGCTGGTGCAGCGGCTGGGGCACGTGGTGTTGCAGTCCAACCGGTACGTGCAGACGCTGGACTGGTACCTGCGCCACCTCGGCCTGATCGTCAGCGACTTCCTGTACTACGCCGGACAGCGCGAGCGCGGGCCGGTGATGAGCTTCATCCGCTGCGACCGCGGGCCCACCCCGACCGACCACCACACGCTGGCCATGGCGCTGGGCCCGACCAACCGCTACGTGCACTCCGCCTACCAGGTGTCGGACCTCGACGCGCTCGCCGCGGGCGGGGAGTACCTGCGCGAGCACGGCTACCAGCGGTCCTGGGGCGTTGGGCGGCACATCCAGGGCAGCCAGATCTTCGACTACTGGCGCGACCCCGACGGGTTCCTCGTCGAGCACTTCAGCGACGGCGACCTGTTCGACAACACCCTCGAACCCGGCTGGGCCCCGATGACCGCCTCCGGGCTGGCCCAGTGGGGGCCGCCCGCCACCAAGGACTTCCTGGGCATCACCCCCGGCCGCGAGTCCCTGCATGAGCTGCGCGGGATCGCCCGCGCGCTGCGCGGCGACACCGAATTCGACCTGCTCCGGCTGCGGGGCCTGCTGAAGGTGGCGACATCATGAGCATCTCCGTCCTGCGCACCGCCGACGCCTGGTACGTCCACACCGCCGCGGGCGCCACCCGGATCGACACCGGCGCCACGACCACCGCCGGACTGCTGGCCGACCGAGACGCGATCACCGCGGCCGCGGCGGCCACCGACACCGTCCCGGTCGAGAGCCTCCCCCTGGTCTCGCCGGTCACCGCGCCCTGCCGCGTGGTGGCCCAGATGACCAACTACGCCTCCCACGTCCGGGACTCCGGCATGGACCCGGCCACCATCCCGCTGACGTTCTTCCGCAAGGCGTCCGGATCGATCAGCGGCCCCCGCGCCGACGTCGTGCGGCCCGCCCACGTGCACCTGCTGGACTACGAGGTCGAGATCGGCCTCGTGATCGGCCGCGCGGTGCCGGTCGGCACCGCGATCACCGAGGACAACCTCGCCGAGTACGTCGCGGGCCTGGTCGTGACCAACGACGTGTCCGCCCGCGACGTGCAACTGCCCCAGACCCAGTTCTACGAGGCCAAGTCCTACCCCACCTTCACCCCGGTCGGGCCCGCCCTCGTGCTGCTGGAGGCCGACGAGCTCAAGCGGTTCAGCGACCTGCGGCTGCGGCTGTGGGTCAACGGACAGGTGCGCCAGGACGCCTGCGTGGGCGGCGACATGATCTACCCGCCGGTGCGGGCCCTGCAGTCGCTGGCCCGCTTCCAACACCTCGACCCGGGCGACCTCTTGCTCACCGGCACCCCGGTCGGTACCGCGCTGTCGGCTCCGGCCAAGCCGGTCGCGTTCCTCAGCTCGCTGCTGCCGCCCGCGCGCAAGTGGAAGATCTTCCTCGGCCGCCAGCGCAACAACCCGCGCTACCTGCAGGACGGCGACGTCATCGAGGCCGCGGTCGGCACCGACGACGGCGTGCTCGACCTCGGCGCACAGCGCACCACCGTGCGGTGGGCCCGATGAGCACCAATCCGACCACCGAGCTGCTGTGGCCCGAGTACGCCACCCCCTCCGACCTGGCCGCGATCGAGTCCGTGCCGCTGCAGGCCCGCGGCCTGCCCGAGACCACCTACGCGCTGCTGCACCGCGCGGCGACGCTGTGGCCCGACCGGGTCGCGGTCTCCGTCCTGCCCGACGCGGAACGCTGGCAGGAGCCAGTACGGCGGACCTACGCGCAGCTGCTCGCCGACGTCCACCGTTACGCGAACCTGCTACACGAGTTGGGCGTGCGGCGCACCGACGCGGTCGCGCTGCTGGCCCCCAACTGCGCCGAGCTGATCACCGCGACCCTGGCGGCGCAGCTGGCGGGCATCGCCGCCCCGCTCAACGGCGCGCTCGCCACCGCCCACCTCGGCGAGCTGCTGGACCGTTCCGGAGCTCGCGTGCTCATCACGGCCGGGCCCGAGCTCGCGGAAGCCACCTGGCGCACCGCCCGCGCGCTCGCCGCGGACGGCATGCTCGACACCGTCCTGGTCGTGCGGCCCACGGCGGCCCCGGCCGCAGCGGAGCCGTTGCCGCTCCTGCCCGGGGTCACCGTCGGTTACCTCGACGAGGCCGCCCAGCACGCCGACCCTTCCCGCTTCGTCGGCACCGCCCCCCATTCGGCGGACCTCGCGGCGCTGTTCCACACCGGCGGCACCACCGGTGCGCCGAAGCTGGCCGCGCACACCCACGCCATGGAGGTGGCCGACGCCTGGATGTTGGCCGCCTACGCCGGGTTCACGCCCGAATCGACGGTCTTCGCCGCGCTGCCGCTGTTCCACGTCAACGCCCTCGTCGTCACGCTGCTGATGCCGCTGTTCAAAGGCCAGGAGGTGGTGTGGGCCGGTCCGCTGGGCTACCGCGACCTCGGCCTGTACGCGCGGTTCTGGCAGCTGGTGCAGCACTACCGCATCGCCTCGATGAGCGCCGTGCCCACCGTGTACGCGGCGTTGACCCAGCACCCGGTGGACGCCGACGTCTCCAGCCTGCGCCTGCCCGTCGTCGGCGCGTCCCCGCTGCCCACCGCGGTCCGCGACGGCTTCCGCGCCCACACCGGCGTCACGTTGATGGAAGGCTACGGGTTGACCGAGGCCACCTGCGCGAGCGCCCGCGCGTTCCCCGATGCACCCCGGCCGGGTTCGGTCGGCCAGCGGCTGCCCTACCAGCGGATGAAAGCCGTCCACATCGGCGCCGACGGCACCTGGGCGGACCTGCCCCCCGGCCAGCCGGGCGTGCTGGCCATCAGCGGGCCCACCGCGTTCCCCGGTTACGTCACCGGACGCGACGAGAACGGCTACGTCCTGGACGGGCGCGGCAAGCTGGTCGACGGCTGGCTGGACACCGGTGACCTGGCCCGGGTCGACGCCGACGGCTTCGTCCACCTGTCCGGCCGGGCCAAGGACCTCATCATCCGCGGCGGGCACAACATCGACCCCGCCGTCATCCAAGACACGCTGCTCGAACACCCCCAGGTCCTCGCGGCCGCGGCCGTCGGCAGGCCCGACCCGCACGCCGGTGAGGTACCCGTCGCCTACGTAACCCTCGCGCCCGGCGCGAGCGTCGGCGAGGACGAGCTGTGCGCCTGGGCGGGCGAGCGGGTCGCCGAACCCGCCGCGGCGCCCAAGGCCGTCACCGTGCTCGACGCGATCCCGGTCACCGAGGTCGGCAAGCCCTACAAGCTGCCGCTGCGCGCCGACGCCACCCGCCGCGCCGTCCTGGACGCCCTGCGCGGGATCGACGCGCACGTCACGGTCGACACCCGGATCGAGGACGGCGACCCGGTCGTCGCCGTCACCGTCGGACCCGGGACCGACCTGGACGCCGTCGGGGCGCTCCTGGGCCGCTACGCCATCACCTGGGAGCTGGCGGTCGCCGCTCCCACCGCCATGACTTCCACCAAGGAGTAACACCATGCCCGCCCTGCCCCTACTCGCCGCGGCGGTGCTCGTCGCGGCCACGTTCTTCGCCCTCGGCTCCGCCAAGGTCCTCGCGCTGGCCCCCCTGCGCGCCCGCGCCGCCCACCTCGGGTTCTCCACCGACGCCTACCGGGCGATCGGCGCGCTGGAGATCGCAGGCGCGGCAGGCGTGCTGCTCGGCCTGGCGGTGCCGCAGCTGGGTGCCCTCGCCGCCGTGGGGCTGCTGCTCCTGCTCGCGGGCGCGGTCGTCGCCCACCTGCGCAACGGCGACAACCCCCGGCTGCTCGCGCCTGCGCTGCTGGCAGGCCTGCTCGTCGCCGTCTACCTCGTCGTCCTGCTGGGAGCCCGAGCATGAGCGCGCCCGTCATCCCCGTCGTCATCATCGGCGCAGGCCCCACCGGGCTGACCGCCGCCACCCTGCTCGCCCGGTACGACATCCCATGCCTGGTCCTGGACCGCTGGGACGCCGTCTACCCGCAACCCCGAGCGGTCCACCTCGACGACGAGGTCTACCGCATCCTGGCCGGCCTCGGGATCCGCGACGAGTTCGCCGCGATCTCCCGGCCCTGCCACGGGTTGCGGCTCCTCGAGTCGGACATGACCATGCTCGCCGAGCTGCACCGCGACACCGGCACGGGGCGCCACGGCTACCCCCAGGCCAACATGTTCGAGCAGCCGCAGTTGGAAGCCCTCCTGCGGGCCAACCTGGCCCGGTACCCGTCCGCCACGTTGCGCGGCGGCCTGGAGGTCACCGCCTTGACCCAAGACGGGGACGGGCCGGTGCACGTCGACGTGACCGATCGGGTCCACGGCACGTCGGTGACGCTGCTGGCCGCCTACGTGCTCGGCTGCGACGGCGCCAACAGCATCGCCCGCACCGCGATCGACACCCACATGGTCGACCTGACGTTCGACCAGCGCTGGCTCGTCGTCGACGTCGACACCGCGGCCGAACTGGGGGAGTGGGAAGGCGTGCACCAGGTGTGCGACGCCCGCCGCGCCGGGACCTACATGCGCATCGGCGACACCCGCTACCGGTGGGAGTTCCGACTGGGCGCCACCGAGACCGCCGACGACTACCGCGACATCACCCACCTGCACCCGCTCATCGCCGGGTGGACCAAGTCGACACCGCTCGACCAGCTGCACATCGTGCGCGTGGCCGAGTACACCTTCCGCGCCCAGATCGCCGACCGGTGGCGGGATCGGCGGATCTTCCTGCTCGGCGACGCCGCGCACCTCACCCCACCGTTCATCGGCCAGGGCATGGGCGCCGGACTGCGCGATGCCGCCAACCTCGCCTGGAAGCTCGCCGCCGTCCTTTCCGGCTACCTCCCCGACCACCTCGCGGACATCTACCTGGACACCTACGAGGCCGAACGCAAGCCGCACGCCCGCGCCATGATCCGGCTTGCGAAGCTGATCGGAACCGTCATGACCGGCGGCGGCGAGCTCGGGAAGCTGGCGCGCAGGCTGGTCGCGCCCCGCCTGCAGCACCTCCCCGGCGTCAAGGACCACGTCCTGGACAGCCGCACACCACCGCTGCGGCGCACCGCACTGGTCGCCCGACCCCGCCTGCGTCGAACATCGGCTGGGCAGCTATGCCCCAACACCGCCGTCGACGCCACCCACCGGTTCGACGACCTCGCCGCCGGGCGTTTCGCCCTGGTCACGACGATCGCGCCGACCCCGGCCCAGCAGTGCGAGATCGAGCGCCGCGGGGCCGTCGTCATCACCGCCTGCCCCGGTTCCGATCTGCACCGATGGCTGCGCCGTGGCCGTACCCGCGCCGCCCTCGTCCGGCCCGACAGCACCGTCCAGCGCACCGCCCCCGCGCTCGCACCGCTTCTCAACGACCTGACTCCGCTCAGGCCCGCGTCGGCTGTGACGGAGCTGTCGGCGTCCGCGGTGGCCGCCACACCCGCCGCTCCGGAGGACCCGTCATGATCAGCCACCGTTCCTCCCTTCCCACCGGCGCCGCCGCGACCGCGGTCTCCCAGCCCGAAGCGGTGCCGAGCGGGACCGACGCCGCCGCTCCGTTGGACCTGCTGGCCGATGGCGAACGCGGCTTGCTGCGGCGCTTCGCGCCCACCGGGCCCGGGCTGCGCTGGGGTGTTGCCCTCGCCCACCGCCCGGAGACGGTCGTCCAACGCCTGCGGGACTTCTCCGGCGAGCTGGGGGAGATCGCGATCGGCCGATCCGCGGGCGCGCCCGACGAACGGGACCGCCGCTTCCGCGACGACGCCTGGCGCACCAACCCGATGCTGCGGCGGATCCTGCAGGCCTACCTGGCGGCCGGGGGCACGGTCCGCGCGTTGCTCGCCGACGCCCACCTCGACTGGCGCGACCGCGCCCGCCTCGAGTTCGCCGTCGACAACCTCGTCGCCGCCCTCGCCCCGAGCAACAACCCGCTCATCAGCCCGACCGCAGGGAAAGCGCTGATCGACTCGGGCGGCCTGAGCGTGCTCAAGGGCCTGCGCAACCTGGTCGCCGACCTGGCCACTGCCCCCCGCGTACCGACGATGGTCCCGCCCGACGCGTTCGCGGTCGGCGTCGACCTCGCCGTCACCCCGGGCGCGGTGGTGCTGCGGACCGCAACGTTCGAGCTCATCCAGTACACCCCGCAGACACCGACGGTGCGGACCCGCCCGCTGATCATCGTCCCCCCGGTGATCAACAAGTACTACGTCGCCGATCTCGCACCCGGGCGGTCCCTCGTGGAGTACCTCGTGCAGGGCGGCCAGCAGGTGTTCATGATCTCCTGGCGCAATCCCGACGCAGGCCACCGCGACTGGGGTCTCGACGTCTACGGGCAGGCGATCCTCGACGCGCTCGACGCCGCACTCGCCGTCACCGGCGCCGACGCCGCCACCCTGCTGGGCTGCTGCTCGGGCGGCACGCTGCAGTCGATGGCGCTGGCCGCGCTGCAGCAGCGCGGCCAGCTGGACGCCAAGGTGGCCGGGTTCGCCCTGGCGGTGTGCGTGCTCGACCAGGCGCAGGCAGGGGTGGCGGGCGCGCTGCTCGACGACACCACCGCCAAGGCCGCGTCCGCCGCGTCCGCCGCCCGCGGCTACCTGGACGGGCGCACCCTGGCCGAGCTCTTCGCCTGGCTGCGCCCGAACGACCTGATCTGGAACTACTGGGTCAACAACTACCTGCAGGGCAAGGACCCGGCGGCGTTCGACATCCTGTTCTGGAACGCCGACACCACTCGCATGAGCGCGGCACTGCACCACGGGTTCCTCGACCTCGCTTTGCGCAACGCTTTGGTCCGGCCCGGGGCGGCGAGCATGCTCGGCGAGCCGGTGGACCTGTCGTCGATCACCACGGACGCGTACGTCGTCGCCGGTGTCGCCGACCACATCTCCCCGTGGGAGGCGTGCTACCGCAGCGCGCAGCTCTTCGGCGGCGACACCCGCTTCGTCCTATCCACCAGCGGGCACATCGCCGCGATCGTCAACCCGCCCACCAACGCCAGGGCGACCCACCAGGTCTCCACCGACCTCGGCGTCGACGCCACGACCTGGCAAGGCGCCACCCCCATGACCACGGGCTCCTGGTGGCCCGACTACCTCACCTGGCTGTCCGCGCGCAGCGGACCGGACCGGGACGCGCCCGACGGGCTGGGCGGAGCCGGGCTGGTGCCGCTGGACGCGGCGCCCGGCGGCTATGTCCTCGACCGATGAACAGCGACGACACCTCGCTGGTCGACGTCGGCGGGCAGCGGCTGCGCATCCACGTCCGACCGGGCGACCCGCGCCGCACCGCGCTGCTGCTGGTCAACGGCGTCGGGGCGGGCCTCGCATCGTTCGACCCCCTCGTCGACGTCCTCGACCCGCGGCGCACGTGATCCGTTTCGACGCGCCCGGCGCGGGCGGTTCGCCCGTTCCGAGCAAGCCCTACCGACTTCCCGGGCTCGCCCGCACCATGCTCGCGCTGCTGGATGTGCTCGGCCACGACCGCGTGGACGTCCTCGGCGTCTCCTGGGGTGGCGCACTGACGCAACAGTTCGCGTGGACCGCCCGCGAGCGCTGCCGCAGGCTCATGCTGGTCGCGACCAGCCCCGGCACGCTGATGGTGCCCGGCCGTCCCCGGGGCCTCGCGCACATGGCCACCCCGCGCCGCTACACCGACTCCGATTTCCTCCGTCGCGTCTCGCCGCACATCTACGGTGGCACCGCCCGCCACGACCCGGACATCCCCGCCCGCCTCCGGCATCCGCGTCCTGCCCTTGTTGCGGCAGCCGACCCTGGTCCTCACCGGCGACGACGACCCGATCATCCCGGTGGTCAACGGGCACCTGCTCGCCGCGCTGATCCGCCGCTCCCGGCTGCACGTCTACCGCGGCGGCCACCTCGAACTCATCGCCCGACCCGAACGCCTCGCCCCGGAGATCGAACAGTTCCCGCGGCCTTCAGAATCGCCCACACGGTCGATGCGGCGATCGGATGGCCGAGTCCGACCAACTCGCCCCGAATCCGTCTATAGCCCCAGCAGGGATTCTCCCGGGCCATCCGCAGGGACGAGGGCCCGGATCGGCGTTGCGGTGGGTGGGCGGCCGGATCGTCGGTGCGGGTAGGTCCAGCGGCGGGCGACGAGGCGGGCGTGCCAACGCAGCAGCGTTCGAGGAGACACCAGCCGCAGCTGGCGCAGTGGGGGAGGGAGCAGCTTGCTCAGTGCTGTGAGCACGGCGCGATCAAGCCACGACATCCTCGGGCGAGGGTTGTTTCGCCGCAGCACGGCGACTTCGTGACGCAGCACGAGGATCTCGATATCTTTCGCTGCATCGGAGCGGGCGAGCAGCGCCAGCCAACTCAGCACGCGAGCGAGCATCAGGCAGGCGAGTTGGAAGGCCGCAGCAGGCGATCATGCTGGCCTGGACGTGGCGTGTGACGTGAGGGTGGTTGACTGCGAACACGCTGATCAGAGGCCGTGACTCGGTTCTCGGCACCCACACCGTTGGGCCCGAGAGTCCTCGCGGAACCTGTGGGTGCGTCGCTGCTCGAGGGTCACGTCATCAGTGGCTGTTGCTCCCCAGACCCGCGACGAGATTGATCACGGTGGCCAACACGACCGCGCCCAGCAGATACGACAGCAAGGCGTGCCGCAGCGCGGTGGCCCGGATCGGTCGGGTCTGTAGATCGGTGTCGGACACCTGATAGGTCATTCCCAACGTGAAGGCCAGGTAGGCGAAATCGACGTACGCCGGTGGTTCAGCCTGGTTGAAGTCGATCCCGCCGCGATCGTGCGAGTAGTACAACAGTGCATACCGGGTGGTGTAGACGGTGTGCACCACAAGCCAGGCGCCGACCACGCTGGCGATGCCCAACGCGGCGGCCAGCGCCTCGACCGTCCCGCCGCCGCTCGACCCGGCGGCCAGCAGATACACCACCCCGCCCAGGCTGGCGATGCAGGCGTTCAACGTGATCAAGTCGGTCACCGGACGGGCCGGGTCCTCTCGGGTGGCGTGGGCCGCGGTTTCTTGTGGGCCCAGCCCGCCGATCACCCGCCATGTCCAACCCGTGAAGACGGCCGCGGCGAACGTCCAACCGGCGGCGGCCGCATACGGCCATCCCACCGCTGTGCCCACCACGATGGCCACCACCAGCCCGGCCGTTCCGGCCACCGTCACCCGCAACCGGGTCGGCCGATCCCGTTCGGGGGGACGTTTGCGCGTCATGACCGCTCACCCAACCAGTCCCACGCCCCTCGTCCGGCTGCATGCACCAGCAGAGCACCGGGTGTTCGGCAGGCTGCGCCCGACATCGGGGGCGGCGACGGCGGCCGTCCCCCGCGACGGCGCAGCTCGTTGTCGGGGCCGACCCCGGAGCGCAGTCAGCAGGATGGTCGGGCTGCCGATCGCGCCCGCGGACAGCACCACCTCGTCGACGCCGACCTCGTGCGGCCCCGTCCGCCGTCCGCAGCCGCACGCCGGTCACCCGGCCGCGCGCGATCACCAGCCGGTCGGCGACGGCGTCGGTCAGCACCGCACCCCGGCGCGGGCGTGGAACGCCGTGGCCGAGCCCGGGGCCGGTGGCGGTGCTTCCCGGCGCGGCCGGGGGCGCTGAACACGTTGCGTAACAACGGGATCAAGGTCGGCACATCAATCGGGCGGGGATGCTCGCCGGGTCAGGCAGCCTGGGACGCGTCGTCGACGGACTTCGCCACCGACCGCACCCGAAACGCCAGCAGGATCAGCGCTATGCCACCCGCCAGCATGAAGATCCCGACAAGCCAGACCAGGACGAGGATGCCACTTGCAGGCCAGATCAACAGCACGATGCCGAAGACGACGTTCAGGACTCCGGCGCCCAGCGTCCAGCCCCAGGCGTTCGATCCACTCCTGCGGGACGCGAAGGCACCGACAATTTCGCTGATCCCCAGCAGGATCGCCCAGAAGGCGATCACGAACAACAGCGCGAGCGCCGTGACACCGGGCCAGAACAGCGCGATGAGACCGGCGAGCACCGACACGACACCCTGGATGATCGTCCAGACCCAGTTCGGCTCACCGCGGGCCCGGATACCGATCACGACGGCGGAAATGCCATCGAGGATGGCGTAGAAACCGAAGACCCAGACCAGGGTCAGCAGGGCGATGCCCGGTGACACCAGCGCGATGATGCCGAAGATGACCATGAAGATGCCGCGCAGAAGGACGAGCCACCACACCGCATTGGCGACGGACCTGACGTTCGTATCCATGACACACTCCAATCGTCGTGACAGCTATCGGAGCCCGTGTGGGCTCGCGTCAGAGAACCGGACGATCTCCTTCGTCACAGGTTGTCGTGAAGATATTTCGCGCTGGCTCGGGCCGGGTTGTTTGTGCGCTGGTCGGCGTGGGCGACGGTCACGTGGTGGGCGAATGCCTCCGGATGGCGTGCGATGAGTTCCTGCTAGTGACTGGCGGCGGACGCGCCATCGCTCGGCTTCCTGGGGCCCTGACGGCGTCGCGGAGCACGCCCGCGAGGGATGTTCGGGTATTCGGGGTCATCGCTGTACACGGCGAAAACGCGCAGGCGCTCGACGGCGGCGTCTGGGGCGCCCAGGTGTCAGCCGTGGCCCTGATTGCTTACATTTTGTTCGCCTTCTCTCGGGCGAGGACCGCTTCGAGCGCGGCGTACTCGGCGTCCTCGATGGCGGCCGTGGCGAAGGCGATCGCGAAATCGGCGTCGGCCTCGGCCATCTCGGCGTGCATCTCCGCGCCCGAGGCGTCGAGCTCCTGGCGCCTCTGCTTCATGTCGGACCGCATTTGTTGGACGTGCGTGTCCCAGTGCTCCTGGACGTCGTGCCACCGCGACGAGACTTCGGACTTGGTTTGGCCGGCCCGTGCCCGGAACTCGGTGTTGCGCTCCTGAGCCGCGGTCCGCGCCTTGTCGACCTCCTCCTCGAGCTTGGCCCGCTGGGTGGTCTGTGCGGCGTGGAACTTGTCCTCGGCCTCTTTGGCCTGCGCGGACATCTTCGCCAGCGCGTCTGACAGTGCCATTTCTTACCCCTCTCTCGTGGCCCGACGAAGGTAGGCAGGTATCGCTCTCGGCACTAGGACCGGACGGACGGGTGTTCGGGGGACCTAGGTCCCGAGCGGCGAGATCCTGCACGGCGGATCGTTGCGGCGCAACGAGGATCAGCCAAGCCCACCGGCGTGTGCTCGATGTATCCGGCGATCCGTGCTGGCCGGCGGCCTGCCGGACGTGACGTGGCTGCGCGGTGCAGGGCCTTGTCATCGCCGTCCTCTGGCGACGGTGACTCGCTCGCCCGGGCCGCCTGCTGCATGTTGTGGGTGACGATGACGATCGTGTACTCGTCTTTCAGCTCGTTGATCAGATCCTCGACGGCGAGCATGGAGATCGGGTCGAGCGCTGAGCACGGCTCGTCCATCAAGCAGCACATCGGGCTGCACGGCGATCGCGCGGACGAACGCGACCCCTCGGCCAACATCCCCTCGCCGATCGCGCTGGCCACCTGGGACGAAGCGCGGATCAAGCGGCTCGGGCGACTGCTGGCTGTCGAAGCCCGGCGCAGGAGCATGGACGTGCTGCTGAACATAGCGTGGCGCGGAGGGCGTCCTGTCCAGTCCTGGATGAGGTTCGTCGTTGATCCGTTGATCCGTGAGGCGCTACTGCCCGCTCCCGCACGTCACGCGGGTACGTCTTACTCCGACCGGCAGTAGAGGCGACGGCGTGTCGTTGCAGGTAGAGGCACGGACCTACAAGTGATCATGGGATTGCTGTAGTCCTGATGATCGCCTGGAGAGTCCGTGCCTCTGCTACCAGCATCCCTGACCGAGCCCCTGTGGGTCGAGTTCGCTGCCCTGATCGATTCTCCACCGGCCCGAGTTCGACCCGACCCACCCCTGGGGGTGTCACCGCCGCCGCATCCCCGACCGGGTCGTGTTCGACCATGTGATCGCGGCGCTGGTGCACGGCAGCGGCTACGAACGCATCGCCACACCCGGCTGCTCCGACCGCACCATCCGCCGCCGACTCGACGACTGGGCCGACGCCGGGGTCGGCGAGGCGGTGCTGCGGACCGCGCTGGCCGGCTATGACCAGATGATCGGTTTGGACCTCGACGATCTGTCGGTCGACGGATCGATCACCAAGTCCCCGTGCGGGGGTGAGGTGGCCGGGCGCAGCCCGGTCGACCGGGGCAAGCAGGGCACGAAACGGTCCGTGGCCTGCGATAACCAGTGTGGAGCCTCCATCAGACCCGGGGTTCCTCTGTGTTTGTCAAGCGGCCGGATCCGAGGTCGTAGACTTCGGACTGGCGGGCCCGGGCAGTGACTTGTCCGAAGAGCTGGCGGTAGGGGTTGAGCCAGCCGCGCTGGATGTCAGAGTCGCCCCCGGGTGTCCTCCCGGGCCCGCCGCCTTGCTTCGTTCGTCGGCGATCATGATCCGCCAGACGTGGTCGGCGAGGCGCCGTTTGAGGCAGCGCATGGCCTCGTTGTGCGTCTTGCCCTCGCTGATCTTGCGGTCGTAGTAGGCGCGGCCGGTGCTGGCGCGCATGCGGACCTGGGTGAGCGCGGCGATGTGCAGGGCCAGGTTGAGCTGGCGATCTCCGCCGCGGGGCAGGCGGTGCCGGGCGCGGTCGGCACTGGCCACCTCGACCGGGGCGACGCCGGCGTAGCTGGCGAACGCCGAGGAGGAGGGGAACCGGCTGGCCCGGCCGGTGCGGCCGAGTAGTCGGGTGGCCACGACCGGGCCGATCCCGTCGACGTCGGTCAGCCGGCTGCCGTGCTCGGCGATGACCTGGGTCATCTGGGCCGACAGCTTGGCCAGCCGGGCGTCGAGATCCCGGATCTCGGCGATCAAGTCGCGCCCGATCTGCTTGCGGACCGTTTCGGCCGGCCCGACTGGCCGCACCGTGGCCAACGCCCGGGCGGCCCGGTCGGCGGTCAGGTCGGTGTCGGCGCCGCCGGGGATCAGCTCGCGCAGCAGCGCGTGCAGCTGGTTGACCAGCCGGGTGCGATGCGCGACCAGGTTGGCGCGCCGCTCATCCAGCAACGCGAACACTGTTGAGGAGTCCTCGACCAGGACCGGGGTGGCGTCCCCGGCCAGCGCGGCCACGCTGGCCGCCGCGGCCGCATCGATGACATCGTTCTTACGCCGGCCACCGCGGGACAGCTCCCGCACCCGGGCGGTGGCGGTGCACGGCACATCGTCGACTCGCTCGCCCCGGGCGGCCAGCCACTGCGCCAGATGCGCACCCAGGCCGCGGGCGTTCTCCACCGCCCACCGCCGGACCTCGAACCGGGCCGCCCAGCGCAGCAGCCCTCGATAGCCGGCCAGCGTGGCCTCGATCTGCAGCGTGGCCAGTACCCGATGGGTGCCCGGCTCGAGCGCGCTGGCGGTGTGAGTCCGCTTGTGCGGATCGATTCCGATGATGACCACGCATGACCTCCGGTCCGACACACGATGGGGAGCGGGACCGCGGGCGACATGCCGACTTCCAGCACCGCTCGGCGCACACCTCTGTTGAGTCAGGCCGCGGCCCGGAACATCGACCGACGCGGCAAACCCCGGGAGAGCCAACCCGAAGGCGGCAGGCGGTTCACGAGCCAAGCCGGTCGATGCTCCGGCGGAACGCTAAATCACCTACCCGCGCGTTCCGTGCATTCCATACAAGTCGGCGGTTCACTCAGCCTGGGCGGCGCGACGCGACGGTGGTCGCGTGCCGCCTGGTGGTCCCGGACGTCGGTTTTGCGTCATGTCACGTTTCGGCTGCGGGTCGTCAGCGCCCAGATGAGTGTCACGTTCAGGGCGATGATCGCCAACGACCAGATCGGGTAGAAGGGGATCATGAGGAAGTTGACGATCATGCTGAGGGACGCCAGCACGATCGCAGCGGTGTCGCCCCAACGCCGACCCAGCACAACGGCGACGCCAGCTCCGGCGATGAGGACCCCGAGCAGCAGGATCACCCAACCCCACCCGGCGACGCTGAACGAGTAGGTGTACCCGGGTGGGGTCACGTACAGGCCGCCGCCACCCACCACGGCCGTGAGCCCGGCCAGGACTTGCCACAAACCGAGGACGAGCAGGATCGCTAGGGCGAAGTCCGTGTACGCGTTCATCCAAACGGGTTTGCGTTCCCCGTGGCTCGACGGCGATCGGGAGGGCCTCTGCGTGGTCATGTGCGCCACCCTTGGAGCAGGAATTCGTTGGAGACGACGATTGTCGCAGCTTCGACGGCAACGGACCTCGCCCCGCTCGGGTGGTCGGCCCCCGGCCCCCTCGCAACGCCGTCCGTCGTGCGTCGAAGTTGTCAACCGTTTGTTGGGGTCGGGTGAGTCCCGAGCCTGTGTCCGACTCGGACGAGGCGAAGGATCGCCGGTCCGGAGTCCGCGGGCCTGCGATCGGGTTCATCAACGCTGCGGATGGCACAGATCACGCACGTCAAGCTGGTTGATGACCTCGACGGCGGCGAAGCGGCCGAGTCGCTGGCGTTCAGCCTGGACGGAAAGTCCTATGAGATCGACCTGAGTGACAAGCACGCGGCCGCGTTACGGGACGCTTTCGCTCCGTTCATCAGCAGCGCCCGCCGGGCGGGCACCGGCACGAGCGTGGCGACCCGGCAGCGGATGTCGATGCGGGCGGGTCGGTCGCGTGCGGACACGGCCGCGATCCGTGAGTGGGCCAGCGCCAACGGCCTGGTGGTGTCGGCGCGCGGTCGCATCTCGTCCATCGTTCTCGAGACGTACGAGAACCGCGGGAACGCGTCTGCTGCTGCTGCCGTGTCCAAAGCGCCGGCCGCCGCGTTCGTCGCCGAGTCCGCGGTTGAGGCTGTTGTCGAGCCTGAGGCCAAGCCGAAGCGTCGCACCCGCAAGAAGGCGACCGCCGAAAGCTGACCGCGTATCGTCGGAAGGGCTCGGAGGGGTTGGTGCGGGCCTTTCTGTGCTGTCGCGACCCGGCGCCGCGCCAGGCTCTGCTGGGGAAATGGCGGCGTCTGCGTCTGCAGGCCGTGAGGGCCGGATGCTGTCCGGGTATGGGTAGAGGCGCAGCGGTGGGCGGCGGGCCCGGTCGCGGCGGTTGAGGGCGTCGACGTCGGTGGCTGGCAGGAGGTATCGGGCCGGGTTGGTCCAGCCGGGCCCGCGTTCGCCACCTCGGCGGATCAAGGCCTCGTGCCGTGCGACGGCGTTGGCGAAGGCTCGTGTCCAGCTGTGGACGTACGCGGTCTGCTCGTTGCTCGTGAACGGGTCTTGGCGGCCGCGGCTGCGGTGACGCCCTGCGCGGCTGCGCGCGGCGCTCACGAACGAGGGTGTCGACCTGGCCGGGTACGGCCTCCCGCAGCAGGTCGACGATCTCGAGGCCGCGCGACGCGCGCTCGGCTACCCGTGTATCGACTTGTTGAGCCAGAGCGCGGGGCCACCAGCCGCAACTGTGCGCAGCGGGGTGGGCAGCAGCCTGCTCAGCGCGCTGAGCACGGCGCGGTCGAACCAGGTCAACTTCGGGTGGGGGTTGTTGCGGCGCAGCACCGTGCCATCGTGGCGCAGCACCGTGACATCGTGGCGCAGTACCGTGACCTCGTGACGGAGCATCAGGATCTCGACGTCCTGGGCGGCATCGGAGCGGGTGAGCAGCGCCGGCCTGCTCGGCACACGGGCGAGCATCAGATCGACGAATCGGAAGGCGACAGCGGGCGATCATGCTGCGCCGGTTCTGGAAGGTGATGTTCAGGTTGCCCAGCCCGTGAAGGCGCTGATCAAAGACCGTGACACCATTCTCGGCACCCACACGCTTCCGCGGACACGGCCGCGGCGGCCACGAGCGCTCCGTGACGTCCGCGACACTCCACTGACAAGTGTGGGCAGTGCTGTACGACACGGTGGCGCGGCGCGTCGGGCGCGCGGTGCGATGTGTGCCCGGCCGGGCGCCCAAGTCGCTAAAGTCCGCAGCATCGCCACCGCGGTCAGCGCCGCGACGGAGCCATCCGCGGCGACGTCGCGCATCACGACATGACCCTGGGTGCGGCTCTGCTATCCCCAGGCGCCTTGTTCGCGCAGTCCTCCCATCTCACATGCCACCCAGAAGCGCTGGGAGGGCTCCGGTACGTCAGGCCCCCCAGTACTGCGGTACGGGGCCCGGTGCCGCTCGGCCGTCGCTCTCGGCGTTGCATCCCGGCCAACCGGGCCAGGTCCCACACCCGCACCGTGGCCGGGCCAACCGCGCCGGACGCGGCTGCTGCTGGACCGTCAAGATCCACATGCTGCAGGGCTGCGTCGTTGCAGGAGGGCTGTTGGTAGTTCCATCCGTATCGACGTATGCGACTGCAGAGGTATCAGGGGGCCATGCGACTATCGGGCGCCGTCCGAATTTCGCTTCCAAACTGTCGTCACGGCGATCATCACGGCTGCGCCTACTCGCCGACGGCTTGCGCAAAGCTGAAGAACCGATCCGGGTCGTACCGTCGTTTGACCTGCTGCAGCCGCCCATAATTCGGTCCGTAGTACGCCTCCTGCCAGTTGGCGAGGCTCGGATCGATGTAGTTCTGGTACGACCGCCCTGAAGCCCACGGCGCCATGGCGGCGGCGATGCGCTCGATCCAGCGCGTTCCGGACTCTTTGACAGATTCCGCCGCGGTCATGTCTATGTTCGTGGCGTACTTGATGTTGAAAAGACAATCACGGTGGACGAACGCCGTTGCATCCGGCGCGATGCGGTTGTACGCACCACCCAGTGACGCGAACTCCAGATCCCGGTCGTATCCCGGTACCCGTTCGGCCAGCAGCTCGCCGATGACACTGTCCACCCCTGCCTGCGGCAATGGTCGGTTGAACAGCTGAGACTTGGTCAGGCGATATTCGTAACGCGAGAGTATGCCGTCCGGAGTCTCGCCGCCCACATGACACGCGGAGACGGTGCGGTCTGAACAGCCGGCCCCATACATCACGGCCGCGTGATAGGGCATCGTTGCGATTTCAGCGACGTCCGACGGTTCCCTGCCGACCATTGACTCGAGGAGGCTGATGAGGCGCTCCGTTTCGGCACGATCCCCCAGGACCTGTCCGCCGACCAGCGCGACCGGCGCGTTCTCGAGGCTGTCGTCAGCACTGAGATCCAGGCCGCTCGTGAGTTCGTCGGGCCCGTGTGGCGCCCACCGCTGCCACGCGTCGATCACGGCGGCAGCTGCGGACCACGGCCACTGAACCGAGAAGACGGTCACGTCGGTCACCGGGTGAGCGAGAAAGTCCATGCGTGTGACGATCCCGAAGTTTCCACCCCCCGCACCGCGAAGGGCCCAGAACAACTCCGGCTCACGCCGGCTGTCAGTTTCGACGACGCTGCCGTCGGCGAGGACGACTCGCGCGCCCGTGAGCCGGTCCGAAGTCAGCCCGTATCGGCGTCCTGTGTCACCGAGGCCGCCGCCGAGCGCCAGACCCGCCAATCCGACAGTAGGGCACGAGCCGGTCGGCAGGCCAAGACCGTGCTCGTTCAACGCCGCTTGCGCATCGATGATCAGCGCACCGCCCCCGATCGAGGCGCGCTGGTCCGCCACCTGCACGGCGGCGAGCCGCCTGAGGTCGACGACCATTCCCCCTGTGGTTGAGTATCCACCGAAGCTATGCCCACCTGAGCGCGCGACCGCGTGAATTCCATACCGCTTCGCGAAGCGCACGGCCTCGACGACATCGGCCTCGTTCTCGGCGATGACGACACCGGCCGGTCGGATGTGGTCGAATCGCTTGATGAAGGTCGGATAGGACGACTCGTATTCACCGCTCCCCGGCAGCACGACCTTCCCGTCCAGACCGCTCGCGAGATCGTTCCACGGGATGGCCGATGGGCCGCGGGGCGATGGTGATTGACACCCAAGCACCAGCGACGCGGATGCCAGGCTTCCCCATTGAAGGAACTTCCTGCGGTTCATCGGTGGCCTCTGGTCATCGTTGCCCTGGAATGTCTGCGTCCGATGTTGTACCACCTCGAGCGTTCGGACCTGGGATCATCGCGAACGTCGCCTCAGACCCGACGCCCGACGCCCGAACGCACAGGCTGACCCGAACGGAGTGAGCATGCGCAGCCGCTGATCAGCGATCTCCTCCGCCGTCCCACGATGCGTCAGCCCGGCGTCGGCGTCCGGGCCCTACGGGTGCTGTTCGCCATGCAGCAGCCCCGCCGCGCTTCGCCACGGCTACTACCTCGTGCTCGGCGCGCTGACCCGCGACCGCGACCAACGCGAAGCCGTCGACGAACTGCTGGGTTCCCGGGCCGAAGCGATCATCCTGATCGCCCCAACCGACGACCACGACCAGCTCACCGAACTCGCCGTCCGGCTACCCCTCGTCGAAATCGGCCGCCACTTGCGCGGCACCGGCGTCGACGCGGTCCGCTCGGCCGACGAACGCGGCGGCCGCCTCGCCGTCGACCACCTCGTCGAACGCGGGCACCGCGACATCGCCCACATCGACGGTGGAACGCAGCCCGGGGCAGCCGACCGCCGTCGCGCCCACCGCCGCCCTGCGCCGCCACGGACTCGTCGACCACATCCGGGTGCTGCCCGGCGACTACACCGAAGAATCCGGCGCCCGCGCCGCACGCACCCTGCTCGACGAAGGCCCGCTGCCGACCGCGGTGTTCGCCGCCAACGACCGCTGCGCCGCGGGCCTGCTGCACACCCTCGTCCGCGCCGGGACCACCGTTCCAGCCCAGGTCTCCATCGTCGGCTACGACGACAGCCGCATCGCCCGCCTCTCATTCGTCGACCTGACCTCCGTGCGCCAGGACGCCACCGCCATGGCCGACTTTGCGATCAGAGCCACTACGATATCGACCGCCCATTACGTCCTATAGCCCGTTGCGAGCGCAAGAAAGGCACGCGCCAGCCATCGGCCTTTGGTGGCGTTGGAGACTTGCCCGTATGGCTCGTGGTTTCTACCGTGGGCGAACCCCACGGTACCGTCACCTCACTGGTACCGCGGGGCGCCTGGTCGCCTGCGCGCTGGGGAGCGTCACGGCAGCGTCGCGTAGTTCGATGATCGAGTTAGGAGCCCGGCGGGTCGGGTGGGATTGGCGGCGCGCCCGCTGCGCTGGTCGGCAACTGCCGAGCGGCGGTAGCACGACGACTTGCCGCCAGTACGCGGTGGGTGGGTGGTCGCCGGAGCACCGCCCGCGGCGCCGGGACGGGCCGCAGCGCCGCGGACGGCCCCGGGAGGCGCGCCATTGTCCCCACCGCTCCCCAGCGTGGCGACCGCGCTCGACTCCCGCTGTCAAGTGTGCAGCAGGTCGGGTGCGGAAAGTAGTCGGCTGTGGGTGCCAGGAACTCTGCGCACTTGATGCGACCTGCTGATACTCGTGCATCAGGCCGCCCAGCCGGTCGCATCGTCGGACATCGTGGATCTCGGTTGTGGCGCGGGAAACGGGTCGTAGGGAAGCGGCCTGGCCAAGCGCGCAGTGTGGACGATGGTCGTGGTAGGGCCGCTCGTACTGCTGAAGCACGGCAGCCGCGTGCCGCAGGTTGAAGATCCGGATGTGGTCGAGGACTTCGCGGCGGATGCCGCCGACGAACCCGGGTTCCGCAGCTGCCTGGTCGTCTGGACACGGAAATGGGCGGTTGAGCTGCAGAAACGCGTGATGGCCGACAGGCAGGCGTGTATCCAGGAGCCAGCATCTCCGCAGGTCGGAGCGCTGTTCTCCCTGGTGAGGGCACTCGTGCGATCGAAGATCTGACGAGCTGCTCGACGACCTGGATACGTTCGGACGGCACGCTACGCGAGACGCACGCGTCTTGGGAAAATCGACACGGCGTGTCCGTGATCGGCCATGCGGAATTGTGGTCGCGATGCTCTCGTCGCAGGTCAGCACAGTGAACGGCATGTCGGCGGGCCGTAGGTGTGATCGCTGGCCGCCGGGCGCCGTGTACGTGCCTCCATCTGCATCTCTGCTGGTCGTCCGTTCGAACACGGTTCGAACGTGTGTCCAGGGGTTTGCGATCAAGTTGGCCCGCGGCGCCCGCACCGGCGTGTTGATGATCCAGACGTCGATCGCGGTGAATACGGCGTCGATCTCGAGTGTTCAGGTTCTCCTGAGCGCCGCGATGCCCTGCAGGTCGACGCATCGGACTCCGCGGATCTCCACGATCACCATCATCACGTTGTCGCAGCTGCTGCACCGGGCGACCACACCTGGTGCCTGCGTGTAGACCGCAAGCTCACCGAGGGGACGGGTAGACCCGCAGCTCGAGCAGGTGCCTGTCGCTGCGGTCATGTCCTCTCCGAAGATGTCGAAGAGCTCGCCCGCGATCGCGTTGCCGTCGAGGCGTGTCATGCCGAGCCTCCTGTCCCGCCGAAGCGTTCGAGCCGGATTCGACCGGGTTCGTGTCCCAGTGTGACCAGGGCCGTTGCGGCGGTCTCGACGAAATTCGTGGGGCCGCAAACGTAAACGAGAGGTCGTTGTGTCGGTGGCCAGGCGATATCGGCCAGGAGTTCCTGATCGATCCGGCGTCGGTATCCACGCCAGCCCGCCGGCTGCTCGCGGGTCAGTGTGAAGCGGACATCGATCTCACCGTTCTCGGCGAGCCGCATCAGCTCGTCGCGGTAGATCACATCGTCCAGCGAGCGGGCCGAGTACAACATCCGCACCGGCGCGGCGCTGCCGCTCGCGCAATGGTGACGCAGCATCGCCCGGAACGGCACCACCCCCGACCCGCCTGCGATAAGGAGCAGCGGGCCGCCGCAGGCCGCCTCCCAGACGAAGTAGCCGCCGACCGGGCCGCGCAGCTCCAGCTCGTCGCTGGTGCGCAGCTCGTCGACGAGGAAGGGTGAGACCTCCCCGTCGTCGAGTCGCTCGACGGTGAGAATGACGCGGTCATCCTCGGGTGCCGAGGCGATCGAGTAGCTGCGCTGGGCCTGATACCCATCTTCGCCCGTCAGGCGTATGTCAACATGCTGGCCCGCCCGGTGCCGGGCCCAACCCGGCACGTCCAGGGCGATGCTGCGTGTCCGCGGTGTCTCGGTGACGAGTTCCACCACGGTGCCGATTTGCCAGTTCAATCGCCAGCGTACCGCTGCTCTTTCCATGGGTCTCCGTAAATATGGTAGCCGTACCCCTCCCAGAAGCCGGGCACCTCGTCGTCGCTGAGCTCGAGCCCGCGCACCCATTTCGCGCTCTTCCAGAAGTACAGGTGGGGCACCAGCAGTCGGGCGGGCCCGCCGTGCACCGGATCGAGCGGCTCGCCGTCGTATTCGTAGGCGACCCAGGCCTTGCCGCCGGTGAGGTCCGCCAGCGGGACGTTGGTGGTGTACCCGCCGTCGCTGAAGGCGAGCGCGTAGTCCGCCGCCGTCTCGACGCCGTCGAGCAGCGTGTCGAGCGAGACGCCGGTCCAGGCTGTTCCGAGTTTTGACCACTTCGTCACGCAGTGGATGTCGACCGTCACGGTCTCGTTCGGCAGCGCCCGCAGCTGGTCCCACGTCCAGGAGATCGGCGTGTCGAGCAACCCGCGGAGCGTGAAGGTCCAGTCCGCGAGCCGGATGTGCGGTGTCGGACCCGCCGACAACACCGGGAAATCGTTGGTGACGTACTGCCCGGGTGGCACCCGCGCCGGGTCCGCGTCCGGGCCGGACCTTCTGTGAAATCCCCGCGTGAATCGCATCAGACACTCCCACCACTCGTGGACCGGGCGCGACGACGGTCAGGCCTGCGCTCCCGCCGCGGCCGATACCCGGCCGTGTCCTGCGCCGCAGCTTCGACCATCCCACCACGATTCATCCCACCACGGGCTGGGTGTGCCAGACCATCGCGACGTGCCAGCCGCGGCTGCAACTGGGCTCGGCAGCTCGGGCAGCAGGCGTGGGCAGGCGAACCGTTCACGCTCCTGCTCGACTCCCATCACCGGTTCGTGCCGGCCTGGGACGACCTGTTGCTGGGAATGCATGCCCGGCTGCGGCGTGCCGGCATCCCCAAGCCGTTGCTCACCGCCTGCCAGCCCGCGTACGACCCGGCCGCGACCCGCAGGGCCGGCAGCGGTACCCCACCCGGCTGCGTGCCGCCGGGCGCGAAGCAGGCGTGCTCACCAGGCTGGTCGGGGATCCCATGCAGGACTGGCGATCGCACGACGGACCGGTGCCCGCCGCGTTCCTGCCCCTGCACTTGGTGTTCACAGCAGGCTAATACTCTTTGACCGACGGGTGTGGGGCAAATGTGGAGCACGCGTCTGACCTCAACGGGCCCGAACAGGCCTGAACTGCGTCGAACTGCATCGCCGCGACCTGCGTGAAGTCTGTTTTCCCAGCTCAGGGGCCTTGCCGGGCCTGCTGGCATCAAAGGGTCAGGGGTTCGAATCCCCTCAGCTCCACTCTCGCGGCTCTGCGAACCTTCAACGAGTCCTAGCAGGTCAGGACCAGCATCGATCATCTGTTGTCGATCTTATCATGATCGACTATTCACGCGCTGCGCACTGATACTGGGAGCAAATCTGGAGCATGGCGGCCGGGGACGAAATGTTGTCAACGGTCAGCTCCAGACTTCTGTGTACGTCCAGCGCAGTTGGACGCGGTTCGCCGCGGTTCGCGTCAGATGAACTCCGCGGTCGCCCCTGCGGTCCGCGTCGCGTAGCGGTTAGTCAAATGGCCGGGACGGGCCGCTGGGCGGTCAACCGTGCCCTGGGCTGATCCTGGCGCTGCCGCGGGCAGCGGGGCCGGACGGTCAGCTTCCCGAGTACGAAAACGTAGCCTGGTGTGTCGCGGTGGGTGTCGTCGGAGCCGACGAAGGTCGCGGTGATGCGTCACAACCACCAGGGAAAGTCGGCATGCCCGACCTCCGGGATCCGCTCGCGTTCACCGCGTTCCCTGCCGCCCGCGCCGAGCGCGGCTGGGCCGTCGCAACCGACGTCGGCGCGGATCTCACCGGCGCGGTCGACGGGTCGCGGGGGGTCGCGGGCCACGCTCGCCGATGTCGTCCGACGGGTGCAGGGCTGGCTCGTGGACACGCATCGGCCGTCCGGATGCGACCGTCGCAGGCGAGCCCGTGGGCCCTTGCCGGGTCGTAAGCCTCTGCCCGTCGTCTCGTCCGCACCGGAGACTCGGAACGAAGGTTCGCGGAACCGGGGATGAAGGGTCGGTAGGGCGATGACGGAACGGCGGTTTCCGCTGTGGGTCGTGGGGACGCTTGCGGTGTACGGGATTCTGCGGTGGGTGGTGCCGAAGGTGTTCGGCGACCAACGGTGCCGCGATGCCGTCCGTCGGTTCAACCGGAGGTGGCTGAACCCGGCGATGCTGCGGCTGGCGGGACGCCCCCATTGGTACGCGGCTCGACTCGAGCACCTCGGACGGCGTTCCGGTCGGGTGTACGCGACCCCGGTCGTGGCGAAGCCGGTGGCGGGCGGGTTCGCCGTGCCGCTGCCATACGGCAGGCACGTGGACTGGCTGCGCAACGTCGAGGCCGCAGGCCGTGCCTGGTTGCAGGTCGACGGGGAGCGCTACCAGGTGGCCGACCCGCGGATCGTGCCCGTCACGGAGATCGAGACACAGCTCCCTGCGTTCTACCGGCGCTCATCGCGCCGTTCCATGATCCAGGAATGGCTGCTGCTCACCGCCGGGCCGGACGCGGCCGCGCGACCGCGGTCCGGGTTGGAACCGGGCACGGCGCAGGCAGAGTCCGTGGGCGTCGCGGCGGCCAGCGAGCGCGAGGACCAGCCGTGACCGACAACGGTGCCCAGGATGCGGGTGCGGTCATGGCCACGCTGCGTCAGGCCGCCGATCTGCTCCGCTCCGTAGGTCGCGAGCACCCACAGGGGCCGTGGCGATGGGCCGACCCCGACCCGACGGGGCTCCTCGGCGACCCGCAATCCGAAGGCGGACCGCAGCACGGCGCCGCACGGGGGCCCGACCGGCGAGCGGCTCCCGGCCCGGCGGCGTGGCAGGCGGACCCGGAGGCGGATCCGCTCACGACGTTCGAGCGCCTGGTGCCTGGTCCGGTGCCCGCTTCGGCTCGGCACCTGCACGCGAACGTGGTCGAGCCGTCGCTGGCCGGACCGCTCGCCGACCTGCTCGACGCCGTCGCCGACGTGGCAGCGGGCAGTCCGGGGGCCTCCGCCACCACCGAGACATGCCGTGCCGCGATGCGCGTTGCGAGAGCGGTGCATACCGCGGCGCGCGAGGCGTCGCGAAGCTGAGCTCCACGCGGGCGGAGGGAGGAACCGACACGATGTCTGAGGTTCTGGAGCAGCAGACGGCCGCGTCGCTGGAGAGCATCGCCGAGAGCGCGGCGTCCATCCGGCGAGACGTCGCCGTCTCGGTGTGGGCGTTCGTGTGGCTCCCACTGATGGGTGCGGCAGCTCTCGCTGTAGTGCGGATCGTGGGGGCGTACCGCAAGTGGCGGCGCATGCAGTGATCCTCGTCGGCGATACATCGGGCCGCCGAACGCGTCGATCCGGCTTGCCAACACGCCAAACCCCCTGCTGACACGCCGCCTGGCCAGCACCAGCAAGCACGTCCGGGGAGCCGCCCCGACCTTCAGCCATGGGGATCTCGCTCATGAGGTTCCCTCTCCCGGAGGTCGGCAGCCGGTCGGGCCGTCCAGGCTGACGAATCGGGCGCGGTGCCGTTGCGCACGCTGCCGGGATTCAGGCCTCGAACTTGTGCATGATCGTCTCAGCCCGCGACGACCCCGCGGCTACGCATCGCTCTGCTTGTCGACCCGGGCGGAACCCGCGGGTCGGGCCTTCTCGACCGTGACGACATCGGCGACGGCGCGGCCCCGAACCGGCGCCGTCGGTGGTCTCTTGAGGCCCGGACGCGCGATCTGGTCCGTCGAGGCCTCCCGTCAGCCGGTCGCGGTGCAAGTCACACCCCAGCAGCCGGTCCTCCGGCCGGAGCCCGCATCGGTGTCTGGTGCGCCACGAAGCTCGCTACCGACGTGGGCGGCTGGCGGCAGATCAACCGCACAGGCTACCCGATGATGTGGCCGATCTTCTGGCCCGACGGCAGCCGGTTCACCTATCCGGACGCCCGCGACGTTCGGCTTTGCCACCCGCAACGGACGCGGCCTCACCGACAACGCCCCCGAGGTCATGCTCTCGATGGCCGCCGGAACGGCCGTGCCGTCCGGGCTCAAGCCCGCGGTCGCCGAGCACCTCAGGCAGAAGGACTTCCCCTTCGTCGTCCCGGCCTGACCGCTGTGTCCCTATACGGCTGATCGAGCCCGGGCGGCCTTGGTTGTCCGGAAGGTGTGCCGGTCGCGAGCACAGATCGACTGCGCGACCTCGCGGCCGGTCATCACGCCCGAGGGTAGGCCACCGCCGGGCTGGACCCACTGCCCGACCTGGTAGAAGTCGTCCAGGCCGGGCAGCGTCTTGCTGATCTGCCGTGTGAGGTTCCCGGTCCTGATGAGGATCCCTTCGGTGGACCCGCGCCAGTTGCCGGTGTAGCGCTGGAAGGTCAGCGGAGTGGCGACGTCCACGACCTCGATTCGGCCCTTGGCCTTCGGGAAGCGCGCGAGAACGACGTCGGTCACCGCGGCGAGAATGCGCTGTTTCTCGGACGCGTAGGCCTCCGGATTTCCGGCGAGCGCGTCCCAGAAGTCGTAGTCCGCCTTGAGGAGCACGGCGACCGACGACTTGCGCGGCTCCGCCATCGTCGGGTCGTATCCGTAGTGCCGGATCTCGACCGTCTCCACGTCGACGCCGCCGAGCGGGAGCGGCGTGTGCAGGATCTGGACGACGTCGTGTGGTTCGGTGGAAAGGTCGCAGGCCATGCCGAACGACACGCGCACGATCGGCGGGAAGACCTGGCCCTTGTCGTACACCGCGCGAAGTTGTTCGTCCATGAACTTCCCATGGAGCATTCCGTACAAAGTGCTGTGGCCATCCGCGGCAGAGATGACGTAGTCCGCGCGGTCTTCAGAGCCGTCCGCGAGCCGCACGCCCGCGGCCCGCGACCGGCCGCGGTCCGAGGGTTCAACGAGGATCTCGGTAACCGGGGCGCGGAAGTGGATCCGGCCGCCGAGGTCGCAGTAGCGCTGTTCGACACCCTGGATGAACTCGAGGGATCCACCGACCGGGTATCCCGCCACATGCTTGTGCATCCACGCGAGGGGCATGGTGAGCCCGAAAAGCGGGAAGTCCGGCAGGTCGAACAGCTTCGTCAAGGCCTCGCGCAGGAACGGGCTGCGGAACCGGGAGGCGAACTCCCGGAGTGAGACGCGGCCGTACCGCACGAATGACCAGGTGGACGGCAGCATCAGGACTGCCACTTTGAGCCGGTCGAGCGGAGTCATGAGCTCGCGCGGCTTGCCGAGGGGGAAGTCGAACCCGACCTGCCTGCGGATCAAGTTCGTCAGCTCGCGGATGGGGCGGCCGTCTTCGGGGGCCAGCTCGTGCAGATGCCGTTCCAATCGGTCCACATTCGTGTAGAGGACCAGCGTCGCGCCGTCGGCTCCGACTACACGCAAGAACTCCTCATGGTCGACGATCCGCGGCCCGGGGAGGGCGCCCAGTTCCTGCCAGGCGTCGTGAAGACGCACGCCTGGAGCCGAGCCCAGCAACCATTGGACGCAGTTGTCGAAGGTGTAGCCCGCGCGTTTCCAGGACGTGCACAGGCCGCCGGGCAGCTCATGCCGCTCGAAGATCTGGGTGCGGTAGCCGTTCATCTGCAGATAGCAGCCGACCGAAAGACCAGCGATTCCCGCGCCGACGATGTCGACCGACTTGCTCATCTCGGGCTCCCTCGAATGTTGAGGACGACAGCGTGACCGGCGCTGCGTCGAGCCGGACAGGGCCGTTGGTCCCCACCGCGGATGCGGGCCCAGACGACCCACCCGGGGCCACCACGCGCTCTGCTCGACCGCGACCGACGGCCACGGGCGGGCAAGGGCCAAAGCCTCTGGGTGCGGGTTCGTCACCGTGCTGGGTTGGGTCCATGACGACCTCGACCGCTGTTGACAACACCCCGATGCTGATCATCCTGGACCGCCTCGTCGCCGAGATCGGTGCGCAGCTCGACGGCCTCGATGCCGCCGCCTGGGCAGCGCCGACGCCCTGCCCCGACTTCGACGTCCACCGGCTGGTCGAGCATCTCGTCGGCGGACTGCAGGACATCACCGGCGCGGCGGAGGGTCGTCCTGCTCGCGGCTTCGCCGAGCCGTCGATCGAGCGTGCCGAGGCGGCGCCCGCGTACCTGGCCGCGGGGCACGCCGCGGTGGCCGCGTGGTCGGTCCCTGGCAGGCTCGACGCCGACTACGCCATGCCGTGGGGGCTCGCCCGGGGCGCTCACCTGGTCGGATTCCTCGTCCTGGAACAGGTCGTCCACGGATGGGACCTGTGCACGGCGCTCGGGCGACCGGTGGGCATCGACGCGGAGGCGGTCATCATTGCCGACGGCGTCGCGCGGGCCATGGTCAGCGACGCGATGCGGGCGCCCGGCATGTTCGGTCCCGAGATCACCCCGCAGCCGACGGCGACGCCACTCGAGAAGCTCGTCGCCTTCCTCGGTCGACGAGCATGACCCCTGGTCATTGACCGGGGCATGCGGCGTCGGCTCGCTCCCGCCGCGACGTCGGCCGCCGAGCAGCCGGGTCACCTGTGGGTGCCGAGAACCCTGTCATGTCACGCGACCTGCACGTACTCGTGAATGAGGCCGCCGAGACGGTCTCGTCGTAGCGGCCATCTGGTCGCGCCAGAGGGCGGATAGTGCGGCCAGCGGGTGGGCGTTGATCGAGTGATCGGTGTGGGCGGTCGGTGTTGTAGTGCGCGAGATACTCTGCATCACGACCGCGAGGAGGCGGGGTCCGGTGATCAGGAGGTGGTCGAGGCATTCTCGGCGCGGGGTCCCGATGAAGCGTTCCGCGATCGCGTTCGCGCGGGGTGCCCGGATCGGGGTGCGGATGATGCGGATATCGTCGCCGGTGAAGACGGCGTCGAACGCGGTGGTGAACTTGCTGTCCCGGTCGCGGATCAAGGCTGGCACCACGGGCCGCACCGCCCGCTGAGTTCGGCGCACTTCGCCCAGCTCCCCGCCGCGGCATCCCGCCGCCGATCAATGGTGTTGGGCACCGACACCGGGCCGTCTGCCCGGGGAATACCGAGGTCCGACGTGTCGTCGCCCCCTGACTCCGCCGTCCCGCCCACCCGGCCCGGGCGGGCCGGGGCGTGAGCATCGTTCGAACAACGACTGGTACCGGCGCGCTCCCGGTTCCCGCGGGCGTCGACGGCGTGGAGCACAGCTCGATCGACCTCGCCATCGGCCGGATCGACATCGCCCATCCCCGCGACGTCGTGAAGGTCTTCTACGAGCTGAACTTCGGAGCAGACGGGGAGGAACCACCCTACTGGGCCAAACCCTGGCCCTGCGGGGTGGAGCTCGCCCGCGCCGTGGCCGGGGCGGTACCGGCCGGGTCGCGGGTGCTCGAGCTCGGCTGTGGGCTGGCGTTGCCGAGCATGGCGGCCGCACTCGGTGGCTCGCACGTGCTGGCCACCGACCAAGCCCCGGGCGCGCTGGCCTTCGCGGACTTCAACGCCCGGCGCAACCACATCCCTCTCGACGTGGCGCCCTGCGACTGGACCGACCCGGTGGCGGCGGTGGCGGGCGCCCCATGGGACGTCGTCCTGGCGGCCGACGTGCTCTACCGGCACTCCGACCTCGACGCCCTCTGCGCCCTGCTTCCCCGGCTCGTCGGGAGCACGGGCGAGATCTGGATCGCCGACCAGGCACGGCCACCGGCCCGCGACTTCCTCGCCGCGTGCCGTGACTGGGCCGTCACGTCCACGGCAAGCACGGCCAACCCGGTAGTGACCATCCACCGACTCCGGCCGCGCCGACCATCCGGTACGGACAGCGGACCGGTCAAGCGGTCGAGCGCACAGCGGCTCGGAACGTATCCCGGCCGCCCCTGTCAACCGGCGTGAGTGTGTGCTGCGGATCCTCGCGGACCGCATCACATCGAACGGCCGCCACCGGGCGCGAAGAGCCGGGTCGCCTCGTCGGTGACCGCGCCGCGCAGCCTCCCGTCGGGGTCGGCGTCGGGCCGCAGCCAGATCGACGCGTGGTTCGGCGCACCCGTGCGGCGTGGGCGCCACTTTGACTCGACTGTTTCCGGCGCGGCTGTCGCGTCGACGGTGTGGACTGCCGCCATGATCGCAGCCGCTCGGCCTTCCAGCTCGGCGGTCGCCTGGTGTGTCGCGGTCGCGGTCATGGTCAGCTCGGGTCGTCGTCGACGATGCCGCCGCGGATGGGCGCAGATGCGAGTCACCCGGCTGGTTCGGGCTGTCTCGTCGGACAGCATCGCCGAGGTCAACGTGTGTGATCCCGCCGCTCTGGGCACCTGCCGGTCAGCGCTGAAGCTTGCT
>CAVTOL010000001.1:0-21191 GCA_963736375.1 uncultured Actinomycetota bacterium | reverse complement strand
AACCGAGCAGGCCGAGCGCACGGGCACGGGCGACGGCCTCGGTGCGGTTGGCGACACCCAACTTGATGAAGATGTGGCTGACGTGCCGCTTGACGGTGTCCAGACCGATGAACAGCTCCTCGGCGATCGCCCGGTTCGGCTTGCCGACTGCGAGGAGCCCGAGCACCTCACTCTCCCGTCCGCTCAGCGGCTCGACCAACCCGGGCACCGCCAGCGCGCCCGGCCGCGCCGCGGGGAGGACGGGGGTGCCCTGCCGCTCGAAGGCTGCGGCCAGCCGGGTCAGGAACTCGCGCGGCACCGCGTCCGGCCCCACCAGGTCCTCCAGCCGACGACCGACCAGCAGCGTCCGCAGGAGGTCCGCCATCGGGGCGCCCTCGTTGAGGAAGAACCGGAGGTAGCCCTCCGGAGCGGCAAGCGTAAGCGCCTCGGCCAGCGCCGCGAGAGCGGCGGACTCGTCCGGGACGGCTGCATGGGCCACCGCCTCGAGGACCCGCACAGCGAGCACATGGCCGAAGCGGCCCTGTGCCATGGCCAGTGCCCGCCAACGCTGCAGCATCCGGACTGCCGAATCGGGATCCCCCTGGGCGATCAGCACCCTGGCGAGCACGGTGTAGGCCCTGTCCCACGGGTAGGCAGGCTCGTCGTCGACCGCGACACCGCGGTCGCGAACCCACTCGGCGGCTTGGGCGACGTCGCCCATCGCAAGCGCGAGCTCGGCCCGCCGCGGCCCCAAGGGTATGCGCCGGTCGCCGGTCTCCGGCATGACCGTCTCGGCCTCCGCGATCGCAGCCAGCGCCCCGGTTCGGTCGCCCGTGGCCAGCCGAATCTTCGCCAGCGTGATCAGACCCGTGACGAGCGGCGCCCCGTAGGTCAGCCTGCGGCACCGTTCGACGCCCGCCGCACACTGTGCGGCTGCCTCCGTCAGCTCGTTGCGCTCGTAGAGCACCATCGCCGCGCCCACCTGCGAAATGCCTGCGAGCGCAGGCGCCGCGGGGTCCGCCTTGGCTTCCAGCGCGCGGTAGGTGCGAAGGGCTGCGCTCAGCCTCCCCTGAGCCTGTTGGACAGCACCGAGGTCGAACCCGACGCGCAACAGCACGAGCCATTCGTCGGAGGTTGCCCATTGGGCGAGAACCGCAGACATCGCCCGCTCGGCGTCGACGAGCTTTCCGGCCAGCCAGTCGGTCTCGGCCAGGTGATAGCGGGCCATCGAGCGCAACAGAGCATCCGCTTCACTCGCCTGCGCCAGTGCCGCACTCGCGAACCCCACCTCGCGTGCCGGGTCACCGCGCGCACGGGCGAGGTCGGCGCGGCACAGCGCCACGCACGCGCGGAGGTTGGTCATGATGCAGGCCCGACGACCGACCGATGGCAGGTAAGGCCGACCTTCCGCGCGCGAAATCGACTCTTCGACGACCGCCAGCAGCGCATCGACGTCGTCCAACCTCCCGCTCAGCACGGCCATGATCGCCTGGCCCAGCGCGAGCCGGGGACGACGGTGGCGCACCTCCTGCGGAAGGGCGGTGAGCCACCGATCTAGGGTTGCGCCCTCGTTGCGCCGCATCAGCTGGCCCTCTAGATGCGTCTCAACGATCCGAGCCGCCCGCTCGTCGTCGCCACCGGCAAGCGCGTGTCCGAGAGCGTCGTCGGGCAGTTGCTGCTGCTCGTACCAGTCGGCAGCTGCGCGGTGCAGCGCAGCGGCCCTGGCAGGGTCCTCGCGTACCAGTCGGGACCGCAGCAGGTCGGCGAACAGGTGGTGGTAGCGCCACCACCGGCGCTCGCCGTCGAGCGGCAGCAGGAACAGGTTCGCCCGCTCGACGGACTCCAGCAGCAGTTGGCTGTCACGGCGCCCGAGGACCGCATCGCACAGCGAACCGGACAGCCGGTTGAGCACCGAGCTCTCCAGCAGGAAGGTCCGGACGTCCCCGGGTTGCCGGTCCAGTACCTCCTCTGTCAGGTAGTCCAAGACGTAGCGGTGGCTGCCCGAGAACTCCTCGACGAACCCGACGACGTCGCGACGCCCCTGCAACGACAGCGCGGCCAGTTGCAGCCCGGCTACCCAGCCCTCGGTGCGCTCGCCCAACGCCATGACGAGATCCTCGGGCAGGTCGTGCCCCGTCGACGCCGCCATGAGCTGAGCCGTCTCGCCGAACGTGAACCGAAGATCGGCGGCGCGCAGCTCGGCCAGCTGACCGCGGGCGCGCAGTCTGGCCAACGGCAGAGGCGGGTCGCTGCGGGTGGCCACCACCAACCGGAGCGACCTTGGCAGGTGGTCCAGAAGGAACTCGAAGGACCGATGCACGTGCTGCGCGTGGATCAGGTGGTAGTCGTCCACCACCAGTACGACGTCCTCCGTGGACTCGGCCAGGTCGTTGACCAGCGCCGTCACGGCGGGGATGAACGAGGACCACGCGGGGCCGCCGATGAGGAGGCTCGCCCGCTCGGCGACGCCAGGTCGGGCTCCATCCACGGCCGCGGCGACGTGCCGCCAGAACCGCGCAGGGTCGTTGTCGCCCGCATCCAGCGAGAGCCATGCAACCCCCCGCCGGTCACTGCGCACCCACTCGGCCAGCAGGGTCGACTTCCCGAATCCGGCGGGCGCGCAGACCAGCACGAACTCGCGTCCCGTCGCGGCACGCAGCCGTTCCAGCAGCCGGGGGCGCGCCACACGGCCTTCGCGCAATCGCGGGATGGTCATCTTCGTGGCCAGGAGCAGGTCACGCTCGAGACCCGGCGCCTCCACGTCGACCATCCCGACCCGCTCCCGACCGCTGTGCTGGTCGGATCCTCCCACTCCGCGGGCGATCCGCAGCACGGAAAATCCGCTCCGCGGTTCCCACCGGCGATACCACCTTGGCGCGATGGGCAGCCCTCGCCCGGCTCCTAGCGTCGACGTGCATGTCGACCGCGGCAGCCGCCCGCAATGAGCAACCGCCCGCACTGAGCAAGGAGAGAGCGTGTGTCTGAGCCACCGACCGTCTACGCAATCCGGGTGCGCGGTGTGCTGGACCCCGGCTGGTCGGCGTGGTTCGTGGGAATGCAGGTCGACAGCGACGGGCCCGACGAGAGCGTCATCCTTGGACCGGTCGCCGACCAGGCCGCGCTGCACGGTCTGTTAGCCAAGATCCGCGACCTCGGTCTGCCCTTGATTTCGGTGCGCACCGACGAAGTCGGGGAGCGGCCCGCGCGCGACGGCAAGTGCGGCGAAGCCGTCCCGCCATGACGGGTGACGCGGGCTCCAGCCGAGCTGCCGGGCGCGGCGGTTGTCAGCTCCGCGGGCACCTGCTGTCCGGGACGTGGCCCGCGGTGGCGAAGGCGCGCCGACCGCGGCACAGAAGGCGGGGACCCAGTCCCGGCCTGCTGCGGGCTCGTCGTCACACACGTTGACGGGTCCGGACGGCCAGGCGAGCGCGTCGACCGCGGCGGTCGCGGCGTCGTCGACGTGGACGAAGCTGGCGACGCCATCATCGGCGACCAGTTCCCCCGCGCGGGCGCGGTCAGCCATCATCCCGTTCGGCGCGTACCAGGTGTCGGGTCCGTAGAACAAGCCGTAGCGCAGCACCACCCACTCCGCCAGCTCTGCCACGGCGGACTCCAGCTCGGGCACTCCGCGCAGGTCCGGTCGTAGCGGTGTGTCCTCGGTTGCAGGCCCTGTGCCATCCGCGTAGCCGAAAGCGATGCTCTGCGCGACGATGCGACGCACCCCGGCCGCGTGCGCCGCGTCGACCAAGTTCCGGGTGCCGACCACACGCAGGCGGGCGTTCGCCCCGAGATCCGCCTCGGCGAGATCGGTGAGCTGGTGCACGACGACGTCGGGCGCGGCGGCCCGTACGGCCGCGACCAGCCCTTCTCGGTCGACGACATCGGCAACGACCGACCCCGCACCGAGCGCCCGCAACGCCGCGGCACGGCCGGGGCTGCGGGTCACACCGGTCACCTGATGGCCGTCAGCGACGAGCAGCGGGACGATCCGCCTGCCGACGACGCCGGTCGCGCCCGCGATCAAGATGTGCATGGCCGCCTCTTTTCGCTCTGCCTGCCGCGGTCACCGCGGATGGCCGACGCTAAGAGCCCGACCGGGCCGGGACATCACGCCGAAGTGGGAAGCCAAGTGGTATCAGCGGGGCCCGGCGGAGCCCGCAGCCCGCAGGTCCTCCAAGCCGTACCGCTCGACGAGCGCGGCGTCGTCGAGGTCGATTCGTCGATGTCCTTCACGCGCGAGCCGCTCGTTGATGGCATCCAGATGCGCGCGAACGGTCTCTTTCTCCGCGTCCGTTGTGACGCCGCGGTGCGGCCGTCCGGCGTGCTCCACCGAGCCGTAGTCGACCCGCTCGGTGCGCGAGCGCGCCCGCTCCGGTGCGGGCTTCACCTCGCGCATGCCGTTGGCGATGAGCGTCGCCATGTCGTCATCGCCCTGGGCGAGCACGTCGAAGTCCTCGCGCTGCATGGCCACCTTGCGTGGCTCCCGGCCGTCCTCGTAGATCGTCAGCATAACAATGTCGATCTCGACGTCGGCGATGCCCTTGAGCTCTGACGGCAGGCAGTCGAGCGTCACCCTGCGGCCGGGCGGCAGCTCGGAGTGTCGCTCGATGACCACGCGCGCATACGACGCTCCCGGCTCGATCATTGTGTTGGTCAAGTCACTGAATTTGACGAGGCGCTCCGCCACGGCTTTCCTCCGGTCGCTGGGGGTGAACCATTTTAACTCACCACCGCAACGCGACCTTTTCGGCCTTGGCCGATCTATTACGGCTATCCGTCGTGATCCGTCTCGAAAGCACCGACAATGGAGGGCTGTCGGCCGCGGCGAGGGCTGCATCTCGCCGCGACCGGGCTTGGGGGGCTCAGGCGCAGCTCGGGCTCGGCCGGTGGTGTCGACCGGTGCGGAGCGCGGGCTCGCTGAGCGTCAGCGAACGCCGGTGCCGTACGCCCGCTGGGCTGCGCGGCACGAGGCAGGTGCGCGCGAGCGGCGCAGGCTCGCCGTGGGTCGGCGAACGACGGGCTGCATCGCGAGAACCTATCGAAGCGGAGAATAGCGATGTCGTGGCGGCGAGCGCATGGAAGATTGGCGTATCCGAAGCGGCTTCCGCTCGCGAGAAATCGTCGGCGAGCAGCGTCATGACCTCAGACATCAATCGTCCTCCCAGCTCGTTCTTCGGACCGTCGGGGCCGAGGAGAAGAGTAGGACAGCCGGAAACGGCTCCTCGATCGACTGACAATTACACGCGAGTAGTTCGCCCGCCGGTGGCAGGAGGTCGACGGTGCGGAGACGAATTACAGAGGCGTAATTAGCGCGGTGAGCGTAAGCGTCGGCACCGGGTGGTGCGCTCGCCGAGATCCACGGCGTGCGGACCTGATGGTGGCACGACGTCGCTACCGCGTCGCACCGCGGTTCAGCGGAACACCAGCCAGAGGATCAGCAAGATCACCAGAAGTCCGCCGATCCCGCCGCCCGACGACGTGTGGCCGCCTGCGAGCACGAACGCGAGTGTTTGCGTCACGAACAACCCTCCGCAGCGTATGCCCGTTGAGTGCCCGGAATCCAAGATCGTCACGTACGGCCGCCGCTGCTTCGCCGCACTTGCCTTGACACCCGCCGACCACCCGCCGACCGGGGCGCCCGGGCGGTTACCGGTGGTGCGCGAGCCGCTGGTGGTGCGTCAGGTTCTCCGGCCCGGCGGGGCCGACGTGCACCGTGGCAGTGCTGACGTGTGGCACCCGGTGCAGGAGTTCGTGGTGCGCAGCGGTGGCGACGGCATGGCCGTCGATCACGGACATACCGCGGTCGACGACGACGTCGATCTCGGCGTGGAGCCGGTGACCGATCCAGCGCAGCCGGAGGGCGTCCACGTCGGTGACGCCCTGCACGGCACGGACCGCGTCCTCGGCCGCGTCGACAAGAGCGGGGTCGACGGCGTCCATGAGACGCCGGTAGATGCTGACGCCCGCGCCCTTGAGCACGACGAGAATGGCAAGGGTGATCACCAGACCGACGATCGGGTCGGCCAGCGGAAATCCCATTGCGACCCCTACGGCTCCTGCGACCACGGCCAACGACGTGAACCCGTCGGTCCGCGCGTGGATCCCGTCGGCAACGAGTGCCGCCGACCCGATCCATCGTCCCACCCGGATGCGGTAGAGCGCGACCAGTTCGTTGCCGAGGAACCCGACGAGACCGGCGACGATCAGTACCGGCACGTCGGCCAACGGCCGCGGATCGAGCAGGCGAAGCACCGACTCGTACGCCGCGACCACCGCGGAAAAGCCGATCATCGCGACGATGAAGACGCCCGCGAGGTCCTCGCTGCGGCCATAACCATAGGTGTAGCGCCGCGTGGGAGGTCGCCTGCTGAGCACGAGGGCGATGAACAGCGGGACCGCGGTCAACGCATCGGCAAAGTTGTGCACGGTGTCAGCGAGCAGCGCGACCGACCCGGTGACCAGCACGACGATGGCCTGTGCCACGGCGGTGGCCAGGAGCACCGCAAAGCTGATCTTCACGGCGCGAATGCCTGCGGCGCTGGCCGCCAAGCCGGAGTCGATCGAGTCCGCGGCGTCGTGGCTGTGCGGCCGGAGGACCGACATCACGGTGTCCCGCCAGCGCGTGGAACCGTGCCCGTGCCCGTGGCCATGGCGCGGATCCCTGTTCACGATTGCCAGAATGAGCTGATCAGCGCCATTATGCAACCATGCGCGCGCACGACGATATGGCAGGTGCACATACGTGGCCAGAGCACGTCGAAGGCAGGCTTCTCGCCCGCGCGGCGGATGTCCTCCGACAGCTGGCGGATCCGACCCGCCTGCACCTGCTCTGGCTACTCGCCGCCGAACCGCTGGATGTCAGCAGCCTCACCGCGCGCGTCGACGCCTCGCGATCGTCGGTCTCACAGCACCTCGGCAGGCTGCGCCTCGTCGGCATGGTGCGAGCGCAGCGCGACGGCCGACGGATGCTGTACAGCCTCACGAGCGACCACCTGCGTGCGCTGGTCGCCGAGGCGTACCGCTACGCGGAGCACGAGGTTCGCGAGATCCCACACCACGTCGACGGCCGGTAGAGATCGCCGCGCCGGGGGGCCCTGGGCCCGCGACCTTGACGTCGCCGGCACCACCGCCGCTCCGCTCGCGATCGGCACGACGGCCAGCAGTCCGGAGCGATCACCGGTCGTGCGCCGCGCCGACGTCACGCTCGCGACCAGCAGCATGACCAGCACGAAAAGCCGCCGACAGCCACAGCGACCGGACGACCGCGACGATGGTCGCGCTGACCACTCCGAGCTGCATGACCGCACGCCCCGCGGCCGTCACGACGCCACGCCCGACGGGAATGCCGAGCCCGCCGACAAGCGTCACCGTCGTCCCGAGTGCGATGAGGACCAACAACGCCAACCCGAGACTCCAGCCGACGACGACCGTCGATCCCGTCACATGCCCACCTCGCTACCCTGCGATCGCCCACACGCCGTGTCGGATGCCGCAGCCAGTCCGGACCCGGAATCCGGTTCCTCCGACTGTCAGGTTGCCCGTTGGGAGGTGCAGAGGGTGCGCAGGAAGATCGTTGCCGTCATGGTCGTGACCGCGGTCCTCGCCGTCGGGCTCTTTGCGCTCCCGCTGGCGGTCCTCGTGGCCAAGTACCTGATCGACGACGAACGGTCCGAGCTCACCCACGCCGCCGACATCACCGCGCTCAGCGTCACCGCCGACCTCGCCCGCGGTCGCCAGCCGACGCTCCTGCCTCCTACCGAAGCGGACATCATCCTGACCTTCTACGACCGTGCAGGCAGAAGGATCCTCGGCGGTGGTCCGGCCATCGCCGACACCGGCGTCCAAGCAGCGCTGGCAGGCAACCGCGTGACCGACGGCGACCCCGGCGGCGATTTCACGGTGGACGTTCCGGTCAGCGACGACGGTGCGGTGGCAGGCGCGGTGCGCGCCACCAGCTCACGCGTCGGGGCGTGGCTGGCGATCCTGACTGCATGGCTGGTCATGATGGCCTTCGCGGGTGTCACGCTGGGCACGGTCTGGTTCGTCGCCCGCCGCCAAGCGGCCCGGCTGGCCGCCCCGCTGGAGCGGCTCTCGGCCGTCGCGGCAGGCATCGGACGCGGGCAACTGGAGACTCCCCGTCCATCGGGGGTCCCGGAGATCGACGACGTCGCGACCAGCCTCTCCCAGTCCGTCCATCGCGTGGAACGCACGCTCGCACGCGAACGCGCGTTCTCCGCCGACGCGTCCCACCAACTGCGCACCCCGCTCGCAGGCCTGCGGCTGCAGTTGGAAACCGCGCTCGAAGGTCCGGACGCCAAGCTGCGGCACGCGATAGGCACGGCGATCGGGGCGGCCGATCGCCTCGAACGGACGATCACCGACATGCTGGAGTTGTCCCGCGACACGCTGGTGGGCGAGCGGGAGCTGCCCGTGCCCGCACTGATCGACGAGCTCCGCCGCGACCACCACGGCAGCCTTGCCGCCGCCGGGCGGCGCCTGAGCGTTCTGGCCCACTCCGATCTGCCCGCCGCGGCCGCCTCCCGGCAGGCAACGCGTCAGATCCTCGGCGTGCTGCTGGACAATGCCCTGCGACACGGCCATGGCACGGTCACCCTCACCGCGCGTGAAGCGGCGCAGGCCATTGCCGTCGACGTCGCGGACGAAGGCCGGATCGACGCACCCGACCAACTGTTCGTGCGCCGCGCGCCCAGCGCCTCAGGCCATGGCATCGGCCTCGCGTTGGCCCGCAGCCTGGCCGAAGCCGAAGGCGGCAGGCTCGTGTTGAGCAGCCGGGAACCGACCACCTTCACCCTGCTGCTCCCGCTCGTTCCCGCCCGAGCGCCGATCGGTGCATCTGGGTCCTCGACGCGGTCCACTCGGGTGCGCTGACCGCCCGCCGCCGTACGCAACCGTCGGTGCTGCTGATCGCGGGTGGCGTTGGCATCCCACCCATGCGGGCCCTGTTCGAGCCGCTTCCGATCAGCGGGCTGCTGGCCCTCCTTTACCGCGCGTCGACGCCACGCGACGTCGTGGTCCCTGCGGGCTGGAGGACCGACAGTGACAGCCGTTCACGCCTTCGCCACTGACCGTTTAGCCCTGCGTTAACCTTTGTCTAACGGAAAGTGGCGAGGCCGCTGCCTAACGTGACCGACGATGGCGAGCCTGATGGAGGGAATGACGGTCCGAGCGCGACCGGGCGCGCGGGCCGCTGCGTGGCTGTTGATCGCCGCCGCCGTCGTCGTCGTGCTGCTGACACCACGGTTCCTGCCGCTCTACGACTACCTCGAGTGGCTCCTGCAGGGTCAGATCGTGCACGACTTGTGGGTCGGCGCGACGGTGGACGGCGAGCCGGTCGCCCAGCTCTACGCGCTGCGGCCCGTGCCGGTGCCCAACCTCGCGGCGCCCGCGGGGATTGCGCTACTGAGGTTCGTCTTTCCGATCGAGGTGGCAGGCCGGGTCTTCCTCGTCGTGGGTGTGCTGGGTTTCGCGGCCGGTTACGCGTTCCTCGTCCGCCGCTGGCAGGGCCGGGCGACCCCGCTGGAACTCACCGGCGTGGTGTTCGCGTTCGGCTACTTCCTCCAACGCGGCTACGTCGGCTACCTGTTCGCGCTGCCCATCGCGTTCGTCGGGATCGGGATCATGCATCGCGACGGCACGCGGATCGTCCGGTTGACGGCGCTGCAGGTGCTCGCGTTCCTGGCTCACCTGGTGGCCTGGGGCGTGCTGGCCCTGGCGACGGCCTGCTACGCCATAGCGCTGTACCGCGACGGACGGCGGGGGGCCGCCTTGCGGCTTGCTGCGACGGCGGCACCGTCGGCGCTCCTGCTCGTCTGGTACACGATCGCGACCCCGGACGCCGGGCACGTCGTTTGGTACGGGTCGTTGCGGGACAAGGGGTTGGCGCTCGCCGAGACGCTGCAGCTGTTCCTGCGGCTCGACCCCTACCCCGGGGTCGTCCCGACCTTGGTCGCGGAACTGCTCGCCACCGTGGCGCTGGCCGTCGTCATCGCCTGCAACGTCCGGTGGCGGGCGGTGCGGGCCACTCCGCAGGCACTGGCCGCGCTCGCAGTGGCCGTGGTGGCGGTGATCGACCCCATCGGCAACGTCAACAGCCTGACCAAGCCCGACCAGCGGTTGTTGTTCCCGGCGGTGCTGCTGTTGCTCGCGGCCTTGCCGTGGCGGCCGCTGCGGCCACGGGTGGGCGCCGCGGTCGTCGGCGTCGTGCTCGCCACGCTCGCGCTGCACGGGGTGGCGTGGCGATCTGCCGACGCGTCGTTGCAGCGGGCCTTCGCCGCCATCGACAACGCCGTCCCCGCCACGGCGGCGGTCACCACCCTCGCCCTTCCGGCCGACGGCGGCTGCGCTCCCGGGCTGCCGTCGATCGGCATCCCGGCGCTCAAATGGTTCGACGTTGCCCGCATGCTCCCGCTCGGTCAGCGGCGCGCCGCGCTGCAGGAGACATCCGTGGTTGTGCGGCGACCCGACCTCAACCCGGGCCTGGTGGCATCCACCCCGGCTGCGTCCGCGGCCGAAGCGGCGACCCCCGTCGTGGAGGTGTTCGGCTGTGCCACCGACGTGGCGACCGCGACCCGGGTCCTGGGCCCGCGCTACACGACCGTCGCGTCCGGCGACGGCTACGCCGTGTTGCGCGCGGTATGAGTGGCGACACCCGACCCGGCACGCCCGGCGCCACGACCGTCGAAAGATCAATTCGCCTTCACGGGTTCCGGTCGCCATCATGATCGCCGCCATAGCGACGTTGGCGGTGATTGAACCCCGGAAACGTCCGTCTCGCCGATCAGCAGGCTCAGCTCGCGAGCACGAGACCGCGTCGGACTGGCTCGCCCGCGCCATCGACTCCGTCGTCGCCGTCCTGGGCAGCGGCACGGTGCTCGGCGCGCTCCTGCTCGCCCAACTGCTCGCGAGGGCATACCGCCCGTGGCTGTACTGGGGCGCCGTTGCGATGGTCAGCGTGTTCGGCACGATGGCCGCCGACGTCACGCATGTCGTGCTGCGGGTGCCCTATGTTGTGTCCACGCTCGGCTTCGGCCTGTGCGTCGCCGCCCTGCTGATCATCTGGTCGGTGTGAAGGAACGCCTGCGATCCACAGCATCACCACCACCCGCCGCGAGCTGTTCTACTGGGCCACCGTCTGCGCCACGTTCGCGCTGGGCACCGCCGCGGGCGACTTGACCGCCTCAACGTTAGGCCTCGGGTACCTCGCCTCCGGGGTGCTGTTCGCCATCGCGATCGCGGTGCCTGCGCTCGCTCACCGCCACCTGCGCCTGGACGCCGTCGTGTCCTTCTGGATCGCCTACGTGCTGACGCGGCCGCTCGGAGCCTCGTTCGCCGACTGGATCGCCGTGCCGCCTGTACGCGGAGGCCTCGACCTGGGAACCGGTCCTATCACCCCCATCCTGCTCGTCGCGCTTGCCGCAGGCGTCGCCGCGCTGAGCTTCCCTTCTCAGGACGGCGGCGGCCCTGCAACGAACGCCTAGTGGCCAGGCTCGGCCAGCGCGAGGGCATCAACGTCGGGCTCCGTAGGGTCAGGGTGTGGCACAGATCCTGGTGGTCGAGGACGACGAGACGATCGGCGACGCGCTGCGCACCAGCCTGCACGCGCACGGCCACGAGGTGCGGTGGGAGCGCACCGGACGCGGCGGTCTCAGCGGTCCGCCTCCCGATCTCGTCCTGCTCGACTTGGGCCTCCCCGACCTCGACGGTGTCGAGGTCTGCCGCCAGCTGCGCGGGCGCCTGCCGTCAGCGGTCTTGGTGATCCTCACCGCGCGGACGGAAGAGATGGACGTCGTCGTCGGGCTGGAGGCGGGCGCCGACGACTACTTGACCAAGCCGATCCGCCTTGCCGAGCTGCACGCCCGCATCCGCGCCCACCTACGCCGCGACGCGGCCGTCCCCGAAGACGAACAGGCCACCCCCATCGGTGACCTGCTCGTCGACCCCGCCGCCCGACGGGTCACCGTCGCGGGCGCGGAGCTGGCGATGCGCGCCAAGGAGTTCGACCTGCTGGCCCGCCTGGCCGCCGAGCCAGGGCGGGCCGTCAGCCGAGAAACCCTCATGTCCGAGGTATGGGACGAGCACTGGTTCGGGTCCACGAAGACGCTCGACGTGCACGTCGCCGCATTGCGCCGCAAGCTGGCCGATGCGGCCGACGGCACCCCGGCACGTGTGCCGACCATCGTCACGCTCCGCGGCCACGGCTACCGCCTGGAGGCGCCCGGCGTCGCCGATTGACGTCACCCTCGCCCCGACCCGGCACTGACCTCGTCACACGGCGTCAGCGGGGTCGTGGAGTGGGGGTCGATGGTGTCCGCGAGCCGACCGAGCACCCGCTCGAGGGTTACGAGCCCGAGGAGCCGCGCGCGTTCGTCGCAGAGCACGACCGGTGTGTGGCGCTCGGCCGCCAGGCGAGACGCGATGCGCCGCGCCACGTCGGCCAGGCGCTCGGCAGGCAGCACGTTGAGCGGCCGATGCACGTCGCCGCGGCGGTCGATGAGCCCGACAGCGCGGTCGTGTTCATCGACGATCGCGACCCAGGTGATCGTCGGGTCGGCGGCGAATGCGCCAAGCGCGCTCTCGGCCGCGGTGACCCGGGGGGCGTGCTCGGCGAGGTCGAAGAGTCCCCCGTAGCCTGCGACGGACCGGCGTTGTCGGCAGAGCGCGACCGCATCGGGATTGGCGGGTCCCATCGCAGGTGCAGGTCGGCCGAGCCCGTAGCCCTGAGCGAGCGGCACCCGGAGCGACAGCAGACGATCGAGTTCGGCGATGGTCTCGACGCCCTCGCCGACGAGCCAGGAGTCGAGCCGCGAGGTGAACATCCCGAGCGCTTCCACCACTGCGGCCTTGGTTTCGTCCGCATCGATGCCTGCGATCAGGCCGCGGTCAACCTTCACGAAGTCCGGTCGCAGCACCGTGATGTGCTTGAGCGAGGCGAAACCGGCACCGGCGTCGTCGACAGCGAGCAATGCCCCTGCTGCCCGGACCGGTGCGATCGCGTCGGACAGGGCGCAGTAGTTGTCCACCGCGGTCTGCTCGGTGATCTCCACGACGACGCCGCGGAGATCGCCCGCGGCCGCGAACACTGCCGCGACCGGCGCGGATAGCAGTGCCTGCGGGCCGACGTTGACGGAAAGAAAGCAGTTCGCAGGCAGCGCGGACCGGGCGTCGAGCGCGATTCGTAGAGCGTGCGCCTCCAGTTCGGCACCGACGCCCGCGGCGCGGGCGAGCGCGAACCAGCAGTCGGGGCCTGCGTTCGGCGGACCGCTGAAGCGGGCCAGCGACTCGTAGCCGACAACCGTGCCGCGGTCGGTATCGACGATCGGCTGGAAATCCATCCGCAGCATGCCGGGCGCGCGCCAGGCCTGAACCGCGGCATCGTGGATCATGTCAACGGAGGTTGTCCCGGACCTGGCGGGCGAGGTCATCGGGAACAACGGGCATGCCGTGGTCGTCGCGGGCGTGCTGGGCGACCTGCTCGAGGATCTCTTCCTCGGTCTCGGCCGCGAACGACGCCGTGCAACCGGCAACCACTGCACCGCATGCGAATGTCTTCATCGATATGACCCTCCTTTGGTGCCACGTCCTCTATAGCGTGAGCAATGCCCGGAGCGGCTCGTCGCGCTCTGTTGCGGACGGGTCACTCTAGCGGTATGCCTTTGCCGCAGCGGACCCCGGTCGGGGTATCACTAGGGTCGGCTCGTGTCTCACCCGAAGCCGATCGATTGCTGGATGACCGATATGGACGGCGTACTGGTGCACGAGGGTCGGATGGTCCCCGGCGCCGACGTGTTCCTCACGCGGCTGCGTGCGACGGACCGGCCATTCCTTGTGCTCACCAACAATTCGATCTACACACCGCGCGACCTGCAGTTCCGGCTTCGCCACAGCGGCCTCGACGTGCCGGTCGAGGCGATATGGACATCGGCGCTGGCAACCGCCACCTTCCTCGCTGACCAGCGTCCCGAAGGCAGCGCTTACGTCATCGGCGAGGCCGGTCTGACTACGGCACTGCACGAGATCGGGTACATCCTCACCACGACCAACCCGGACTACGTGGTGCTCGGCGAAACTCGGACCTATAGCTTCGAGGCAGTGACGACGGCGATCCGGCTGATCACAGCAGGAGCCCGCTTCGTGGCAACCAACCCGGACGCAACCGGCCCGTCCGACGACGGCATCCTCCCCGCGACCGGCGCCGTTGCCGCGCTGATGACCCGGGCGACCGGCGTCGCCCCCTACTTCGTCGGCAAACCCAACCCGCTCATGATGCGCGCGGCCCTCAACCGCCTGCAGGCGCACTCAGAGACGACGGCCATGATCGGAGATCGGATGGACACCGACATCGTCGCAGGCCTCGAGGCAGGCATGCGCACGGTGCTCGTGCTCACCGGCATCACGCAAGCCGAGGACGTCGACCGCTTCCCCTACCGCCCGCACCGGGTGGTGGCGTCAATCGCGGACCTCGTCGACGAGCTCTGACCCTCGAACAGGTCCCGTCTCCAGGCGGCGCGCCGCGCAGTCGCCGCCGTCAGGCTTCTCCCAGTGCTCTCACCTGGTAGGTGTGGCCCGCCTTGCGCAGACGCTCGACCAGCGCCGACCCCATCGCGACCGCGGGCGTCAGCGAGCCCGCGCGGTCCGGCAGCGCGTCCTGGGCCAGGCACAACGCGCTCTGCCCCAGCATGACCGCGGTGGCGGCATAGCCCGGGTCGCCCTTGCCCGCGACGACGGCACGGAACCGGCGGCCGCCGCTCGCGGTCGCGTGCAGCTCCGAGCGGAACCAGCCTGCGGCGCGGGCCGCCGTGCTCGGGCCCGTGCCAGGGGCGGGCAGCACACGGTCCAGCAAGGCACGGGTCGGCGCCGTCGTCATGGCAGCGCTCATGCCGCCGAGTGCCGCGATCAACCCGACCGCTACGCCGCCCGCCACGGCCGCGCCCGTGAGCCCTTTGCCGCACCCCATCACCTCGCCGTAGCGCAGGCCGCGCCCGTAAGACCAATCGGTGAGCGCGTTGCTGCGCCGCACGATCCGCGTGTTGTACCCGGCCATGACGAACGGCGCCGTCCACGTGCCGTCCGGCATCCGACCCGGCGCCGCGACGTCCGGTGGTTGGAGGGGAGCAGGCTCGACCGTGCGGTCGGGACTGAGCGCGTGCGGATCACCTGCGAGGCGGCGGGCGCCCGGATCGTGGCGCATGGCCTCGATCTGGGCGCGCATCGACGCCACCGTGCCACCGCTGACGCCGCCCTTCATCGTCGCGACCAGCCGGACGTCCGCCAGCTCGCCCGCAGCGTCGTGCAGCAGCAGCACGCCAAGGTCGGACGGGATGGAGTCGTACCCACACGAATGCACGATCCGGGCGCCGGACTCGCGCGCAGGCGCGTCACAGCGGTCGATCGCCGCACGGACGAACAGCACCTCGCCGGTCAGATCCGCGTAGTGCGTGCCCGCCCGCGCACACGCCTCCACCAGCGGCAGGCCGTAGCGCAGATAAGGCCCGACCGTTGAGACGACAACGCGCGAGGACGCGGCCAGTGCCGCGAGCGCCGTCGGGTCGCCTGCGTCGGCCGTGATCAATGGCCAACTGTGCGCGGAAGGCGGCAACGCGGCGCGGGCCCGCTCCAGCTTCCCCCGCGACCGGCCCGACATCCCGATCCGCACATCCGACGGCGCATGCTCGGCGAGATGAGCGGCTACCAGCGCCCCGACGAACCCGGTGGCGCCATGCAGGACGATGTCGTGCTCACGAGTGCTCACCCCGTCATCCTCGTGGCAGCAACGACCGAAACACGCACGGACGCGCGGCGCCCGACGTAACGCAGATCACATAACTGCCGAGTGCTGGGGTGGGTCCGCGACAAAGCGGATCTTCTCCGGTCGGCGCTGCGCACCGGCCAGAGAAGGGACTGGAGGTGGGTCAAGTGGCAATTGCAGTAGAGCTCAACTTCCCGGATGCGACCCTGGACCAGTACGACCAGGTGATCGCGAAGATGGGTTTCCATCCGGGCGGAGCAGGCGCTCCCGGCGGCATCTTTCACTGGGTGACGAAAACCGACGGCGGCATTCGGGTCGTCGACGTCTGGCAGTCCGCTGAGCAGTTCCAGCGCTTCGCCGATGGCCAGATCGGGCCATTCGCCCAGGAGGTCGGCATGAAGCCGCCCGAGGTGCAGATGTACGAAGTGCACAACTATCTCACCGCCGGATAGCTCATTTCCGTGTGCGGGCGCCTGCCGTCTGCGACCGCGCCTTCTCCGGCTGCAGATCGGCGAGGTTCAGCGGGTGCTTCGGCGGGTCTGGGAACGCGAGTCGGCAGTGCGCGGTCAGGTCGGCATCAATGTGGATCAACTCGCCGTCGGCCAGCGGGCGCCAACCCGGGTCGTCGTCCATCGGCTCGCTCGCGACGACCACGCTGGGCCGATCCGCCAACGCCGCGGACCCGACATGGATGCGGTCGGTGCGGGCGTCGAGGGCGCCCCGACCGGCCGTGCCACCGGCGCGCCGTGGCAGTAGCCACAGCTGGTTGGCGGCCGGATAGCGCAACGCCCACAGATCCGTCGCCGTCGTCAGCACGAAGTTGGCGGAGTAGACGGGCAGATGCCCGGCGATCCAGCCGATCGCGGCGAACACGCCCGCACCCACGTCCTCGCCGTGCGCGGCGATCTCCGCGGTGACCAAGGCGAACACACGCTCACTGTCGGTGTCTCCGAGGACCAGGTCCGCGACACCGAGTTCGGCCAGCCGGGCGTCGAGCCGGTCGAGGCCCTCGACGACCCCGTTGTGCGCGAACAGCCGCCCACGTTGCTCGAACGGATGGGTGTTGACCAGCGTGTGACCTCCTGTGCTGGCGTGCCGGACATGCGCCACGAACGTCGTGCCGGTCAGCTCCCTGGCTGCGGTCGCGAAGGCGATGTCGTCCCAGGCCGCGATGGGCTGTTTCACCACCAGCGGCGTTCCGTCCGGCCCGAACACGCCGATACCGCTGCCGTCGGGGTTGCGATGGCTCTGCTCCGCCAAGCTGTCGGGCGCGTCCAACAGCCAGAACGTGGCAACCACCGGTCGTGCGCCCGCGTTCATGCCCAACAGCCTGCACATCAGCGGATCACCTGACCTGCGGCGCGGCTCGCCTCACGACACCACGCTACCCACCTCAACCCGGTGCGGCGACGCCCCAGTCTGCACATGCAAGTCGCCCAACCGGTCGCGTTCGGGCCCTTCGACCCCTGGTCAAGATACCCCGGGGGGTTTAAGAAGGAATCGTCACCAAGGGATCGACGCGCCAGGAGGACCGCATGCGTTTCGCCCAGTACTACCTCGACTGCCTGTCGCAGGCGTCCTACCTGATCGGCGACGAGACCACAGGACAGGCCGTCGTCGTCGACCCGCGCCGCGATGTGGCCGAGTACCTCGCCGACGCCGCCGCGCAGGGGCTGACGATCATCGGTGTGCTGAACACCCATTTCCACGCCGACTTCCTGGCAGGCCATCTGGAGCTCGCCGCCGCCACGGGGGCCTGGATCGGGTACGGCCGCCGTGCCGAGGCCGACTACCCGATCCGCCGCCTGACCGACGGTGAGCGGATCACGCTCGGCGAGGTGGCGCTGGAGATCTGGGAGACGCCGGGCCACACCCCGGAGTCGATCAGCGTGCTGGTGCACGAGCACGCCGCCGACCCCGTCCCCTATGGGGTGCTCACGGGGGACGCGTTGTTCATCGGTGACGTGGGCAGGCCCGACCTGCTCTCCTCGCTGGGCGTGACCGCCGATGAGCTCGGCCGGATGCTGTACCGCTCGATCGGCAGGCTCATGACCTTACCGGACGCCGTGCGGGTCTTCCCCGCCCACGGCGCCGGGTCCGCGTGCGGCAAGAACCTCTCCACCGAGCGGCAGTCCACCATCGGCGAGCAACGGCTCACCAACTACGCCTGCAGGCCGATGAGCGAGGACGACTTCGTCGCACTCGTCACCGCAGGCCAGCCTGCGGCACCGGGGTACTTCGCCTATGACGCCGTGCTCAACCGCCGCGACCACCCCGTGCTCCACACCGCCCCGACCCCGCTGAGCCTCGACGAGGCCCTCGCCCGTCAGACGGCGGGTGCGGCGGTGCTGGACGCGCGCGAACCGCACGAGTTCGCAGCCGGGCACCTGCGCGGGTCGCTCAACGTACCCGCCGACGGGCGCTTCGCCGAGACGGCGGGCATGGTCGTGGCCCCGGAGCAGGAGATCGTGCTGGTCGCGCCCCAGGATCGGGAAGAGGAGCTGACCGTGCGCCTGGCGCGCATCGGTTTCGACCGGGTCGCGGGCTACCTGCGCGAGCCCGAGGCCGCCTTCCTCACCGCGCCCGGTCGCGTCGATCGCGCCAGCCGCCTCACCCACCTGGAGTTGGCCTCCGCGATGAAGGGCCCGACGCCGCCCATCGTGGTCGACGTGCGCAACGCGGGCGAGTTGGCCGCAGGCACGATCTTCCACGCCCGTCACGTCCCGCTCGCCGAGCTGCCGCGGCGGCTTGCGGAGATCCCGTCGGAGCAGCCGATCGTCGCGTACTGCGCGGGCGGCTACCGCTCCAGCGTGGCCGCGAGCCTGCTGCGTCGCGCAGGCAGGCGCGATGTGTCCGACCTGCTCGGTGGTTACACCGCGTGGGCCACGGCGCAGGGCGGCGAGCCGCACGACCTCGCCGTCGCGAACGACTTCCACCCCATCACCTGAGCAGGTGCGATGCAGATCGACGAGGACGTCATCGGTGCAGTGGTCAACCGGCTGCGCCGGGCCGAGGGCCAGATCGGCGGCGTGATCCGCATGCTGCAGGAGGGCCGCGACTGCAAGGACGTCATCACCCAACTCGCCGCCGCGGCCCGCGCGCTGGACAAGGCGGGCTTCGCCATCGTCGCCGCCGGGCTGGAGCACTGCATCAGCTCCGGCGATGCAGGCGGACCGGATCGGGCCGAACTGGAGAAGCTGTTCCTGTCGCTCGCGTGAGGGCACGGCCGGCCCGTGTCGTACCTGTCGTACCGCAGCGGCGACTACCAGGATGGGCAGGAGGCTGTCGCCAATAACTTGCAATGGCCATCTCAGGGTGCATACCGTGTCGAGCGCCAGATGATCGGACTGTGCGGGATGCGGGGTGGATGGCGTGACAGCGACGTCGAGTGCGGCGCCCGGTTCGGTCCGGTCCCGGATGCAGGCCACCTTGACTCCACAGGACCGGCGGTCCATCGCCGGGATGGCCGGGTTCATCGTGCTGCTGCACGTGGTCGGGTTCGGCGTGCTGTTCACATTGGTGGTGCCCGAGCGCTACAACCTGGGCGAGACGGGCATCTACACGGTTGGCATCGGGATCCTGGCCTACACCTTCGGGCTGCGGCACGCGTTCGACGCCGACCACATCGCCGCCGTCGACAACACCACCCGCAAGCTGCTCACCGACCGCGCCGAGGGTGAGCGGCGGCCGCTGTCGGTCGGGTTCTGGTTCTCCCTCGGGCACTCGACGATCGTGTTCTTGCTGACCTTCCTGCTGTCGATCGGGGTGAAGGCCCTGGCCGGTCAGGTGGAGGACGACGGCTCGGAGCTGCACTCGATCACCGGGATCATCGGCGCGTCGGTGTCCGGGGTGTTCCTGTGGATCCTGGGCATCGTCAACCTGGTGGTGCTGATCGGCATCATCGGGATCTTCCGCCGGATGCGGCGCGGCCAGTTCGACGAGGCCGAGCTGGAGGCCCAGCTGGGTAACCGCGGGTTCATGAACCGGTTCCTCGGCGGGTTGACCAAGGCGATCACCAAGCCGTGGCAGATCTACCCCGTGGGCGTGCTGTTCGGGCTCGGGTTCGACACCGCCACCGAGGTCGGGCTGCTGGTCCTCGCCGGTGGCGCCGCCGCGTTCAACCTGCCCTTCTACGCCATCCTGGTGTTGCCGATCCTGTTCGCGGCCGGGATGTGCCTTATGGACACCATCGACGGGGTGTTCATGAACTTCGCCTACGGGTGGGCGTTCGCCAAGCCGGTGCGCAAGGTGTTCTACAACATCACCATCACCGCGATTTCGGTCGCCGTGGCGCTGATCATCGGCACGATCGAACTGGTCGGGGTGGTAGTCGACCAGGCAGGGATCGTCTCAGGACCACTGGCCTACATCGCAGGCATCCCGTTGGACTACGCCGGTTACGGCATCGTCGCCCTGTTCGTGCTCGCCTGGCTGGTCGCGCTGGCGGTGTGGCGATTCGGCCGGGTCGAGGAGCGCTGGTCGTCGGGGCTGCGGAGCGAACCCGCGGCAGGCCGGTGATGGCCCGGCTCGGGGTTCACTCCGGCCCGGCTGTCAGGGCTTGACGAGGATCTTGACGTTCTCTTCCTTGTTGTTGATCAGTTCGTCGAAGCCCCTTGGCACGATCTCGTCGAGTTCGACCCGCCCGGTGATGAACTGAAAGGGGTCGACCTTGCCGCTCGCCACCATCTCGATCGTGGCGGGGTGGTCGTCGGCGTAGGCGAGTGAGCCGAGGATGTTCACCTCGTGGAACACGAGGTCGTTCATCGCCACCGAGGCCTCGTGACCCCAGATCGCCACGTTGACGACGGTGCCGCCTGCGCGGGTCGAGAGGATCGCCGACTTCAGCACGGCGTCGATGCCCGCGCACTCGAAGGAGACGTCCGCGCCGCGGCCCTTGGTGAGCTCGCGGACTTCGGCGACCACGTCGGTCTTCGTCGGATCCAGGACGTGGTCGGCCCCCGCGATCAGAGCCTTGGCTTTGCGCACCTCAGCCGGTTCGACGACGATCACTTCCTCGACGCCCGCGGCCTTGAGCGCGGCCGTCGTGACCAGGCCGATCGGGCCCGCGCCGAAGACCAGGGCCGTTTGCGCGGGTTTCACGCCGGACAACCGCACCGCGTGGTAGGCCACTGCGAGGGGCTCGATGAGCGCACCGACGTCGGTCCCGAGCTCGCCGAGGGGGTGGATCCAGCGCTCCTGGGCCACGACGAACTGTGAGAAGCCGCCTCCGTAGCCCGAGAGCCCCACGAAACCCAACGTCTGGCAGACGTTGTAGCGGCCGCTGACACAGGCGTCGCACTTCCCGCAGATGATGTACGGCTCGACCACGACGCGGTCCCCGACCCGCACGCTCCCGACACCCTCGCCGAGCTCCGCGACAACGCCTGCGAACTCGTGCCCGAGCGTGATCGGCACCGACTCGCCGGTGAGCGGGTGCGGTGCGGCG